>NZ_CP160399.1:2300000-3657500 GCF_040730495.1 Methylococcus sp. ANG
CTTTGCGGCCGCCGCCATCACCCTGCGCGGCGGCGAGTGGTTCGCCTCGGTCGGCACCGAGAAATCCAAGGGCACCAAGCTTCTGAGCATCTGCGGCGACTGTAGCCGGCCCGGAATCTACGAGTATCCGTTCGGAGTCACCATTTCGCGGATACTCGACGACTGTGGCGCAGACGACACCTTAGGGGTCCAAATCGGCGGCCCTTCCGGAATTTTCATCTCCGACAGGGAGTTCGGCCGCAAACTGGCCTTCGAAGACCTCGCCACCGGCGGTTCGTTCATCGTGTTCGACCGGACCCGGGACGTGCTGGAGATCGCCCGCAACTTCACCCACTTTTTCGCCCACGAAAGCTGCGGCTTCTGCACGCCTTGCCGGGTCGGCACCTCGCTTCTGAAAAACCTGCTGGACAAGATCGGCGACGGCCACGGCGCGGCGGGCGATCTGGCTGAACTTTCCCGACTGGGACGGTTCGTGCGGAGCACCAGCCATTGCGGGCTAGGCCAGACTGCCGCTAACCCCATCCTCAGCACCTTGGAACGCTACCCCGAGCTGTACCAGAAGCGGCTCAAAACGATCGACTTCGAACCGGGCTTCGATCTGGACGGAGCGCTCGCCATCGCCCGGCGCCTGAGCGGCCGGGACGATGAGAATGCCCACCTGACGCAAACCTAAGGACACTCCGCCCGTCTTATATATGTAAAGAGAGCGCCATGACGAAACCCTCCATCCAGATCGACGGCAAACCCATTCCCTACACCGAAGGCCAGACCCTCATGGAAGCCGCCACCGCGGCCGGCGTCTATATCCCCCACCTCTGCCACAACCCCGAATTCGAGCCGCACGGAAGCTGCAAACTGTGCACGGTGAAGGTCAACGGCCGTAATTGCTCGGCCTGCACCTTTCCGGCGGCGGACGGCCAGGATGTGCTCAACGATACAGCCGAGCTGAACGAACTGCGCCGCACCATCACCCAATTGCTATTCGTGGAGGGCAATCATCTGTGCCCGTCCTGCGAGAAGAGCGGCAACTGCCAGTTGCAGGCGGCCGCCTATTTCCTCGGCATGGTCGACGCCCATTTCCCCTTCTTCTATCCCGCGCGGGAGCTGGACGGCTCGCATCCCGACATCCTGCTCGACCGCGACCGCTGCATCTTCTGCGAGCTGTGCGTGCGCGCCAGCCGCGACGTGGACGGCAAGAACGTGTTCGCCATCGGCGGACGCGGCATCGACTCCCATCTGATCGTGAATTCGCCTTCGGGCAAGCTCGCGGACACGTCCATCGCCGCCACCGACAAGGCCGCACAGGTCTGCCCGGTGGGAGCCATCCTGGTGAAACGACGCGGCTTCGAAGTGCCGATCGGAGAACGCATCTACGACAGACACACACTCGCCGAAGAAAGCCTGGAACGCGAGGAGCCGATCGTGGAGAGCCGCCATGACTGAAAAACTCACCGTCGCCACGACTTCCCTAGCCGGCTGCTTCGGCTGCCACATGTCGCTCCTCGACATCGACGAACGGATTTTGGCCCTGGCGGAGGTCGCCAGCTTCGACCGCTCGCCGCTGACCGACATCAAGCACTGCGGCGACAAAGTCGATCTGGGCCTGATCGAGGGCGGCTTGTGCAACGCGGAGAACGTCCACACGCTTCGCGAGTTCCGCAAGCATTGCCGGATCCTGGTCGCCGTCGGCGCCTGCGCCATCAACGGCGGCCTGCCTGCGCTGCGCAACCACATCGCGCTCGAGGAGTGCCTGGACGAGTCGTATCTCAACGGCATCGGCGTCGAGAATCCGCAAATACCCAACGACATCGAACTGCCGCTGCTCCTTAATAAGGTGCATCCGATCCACGAGGTCGTGAAGGTCGATTATTTCCTGCCCGGCTGCCCGCCTTCGGCCGACACGATCTGGAAGTTCCTCAGCGATCTGGCAGCCGGTCGGGAGCCGTCTCTCCCGCGCGAGCTGATTCACTACGATTGATAGTGGCATAATGGTGAGTCAATGCTGCGCCGCATGCGGCACCTGACAGACCTGAACACAAGATGCTCACTTACCCCGCCATCGATCCCGTCGCCGTCGCCATCGGCCCGCTCAAGGTCCACTGGTATGGACTGATGTACGTCATCGGCATCGCCGCCACCTGGATACTGGCGCGGCGGCGGGTGCGCCGGAGCGCGAAACCGCTGTTCACCCCGGCCCAGGTCGAGGATCTGGTGTTCTACGCCGCCATCGGCGTGGTCGTCGGCGGACGGGTCGGCTATGCGCTGTTCTACAACTTTTCCGGCTTTCTACGTGACCCGCTGATGCTGTTCCGCGTATGGGAGGGCGGCATGGCCTTTCATGGCGGCCTGATCGGCGTGCTGATCGCCATGTATGTCTACGGCCGATCCCAGGGCATCCGGTTTTTCGACGTTGCCGACTTTCTCGCCCCTTACGTGCCTATCGGCCTCTTGGCCGGGCGCATCGGCAACTTCATCAACGGCGAGCTCTGGGGCAAGCCCAGCGACGTGCCGTGGGCGATGATCTTCCCCAATGGCGGCGACGTCCCGCGCCACCCGTCTCAGCTTTACGAAGCCTTTCTGGAAGGGCTGGTCCTGTTGGTCATCCTGCAATGGTTCAGCCTGCGCTCGCCGCCGCGAATGGCGGTAAGCGGCATGTTCCTGCTGGGCTACGGCGCATTCCGCTTCGCCGTCGAATTCGTCCGGCTGCCGGATGTGCAACTCGGCTATCTCGCCTTCGGCTGGCTGACCATGGGGCAGATCCTGTGCCTGCCGATGATCCTGTTCGGCATCGTCCTGCTGGCCGCCGCCTACGCCCGCCGCTCCGCCTGAACGTGCCATGCGCCCCTATCTCGACCTGCTGCGCGACATCCTCGAGCACGGCAGCGCCAAAGAGGACCGGACCGGCACCGGCACCCTGAGCGTGTTCGGACGCATGATGCGGTTCGATCTCGGCGCGGGGCTGCCCCTCGTCACCACCAAGAAGCTGCATCTCCCCTCGATCGTTCACGAACTGCTTTGGTTCGTCTCGGGCAGCACGAATGTCCGCTACCTGCAGCAGAACGGCGTCTCGATCTGGAACGAATGGGCGGATGAAAACGGCGAACTGGGTCCCGTGTACGGGCACCAATGGCGCCATTGGGCCAAGCCGGACGGCAGCGCCGTCGACCAGCTCGCCGGGCTGGTGGCGCAACTGCGCCGGAATCCCGACTCTCGCCGCCTGCTGGTGAGCGCCTGGAATCCGGCCGACGTCGAAGCCATGGCGCTGCCGCCGTGCCACTATGCTTTCCAGTGCTATGTGACGGAAGGAAAGCTGTCGCTGATGTTCCAGATGCGCTCGGTGGACGTGTTCCTGGGGCTGCCATTCAACATCGCCGGCTATGCCCTGCTCGCCTCGATGCTGGCCCAGCAGGCCGGCCTCGCGCCGGGCGAACTGATCTGGTGCGGCGGCGACGTGCACCTGTACCGGAACCACCTGGAGCAAGCGCAGCTGCAACTCGAGCGCGAGCCCTTCGCGCCGCCGGCGCTGAAATTCGCCCGCAAGCCGGACAGCCTGTTCGACTACCGCTACGGGGATTTCATCGTCGAAGGCTATCAGGCCCATCCGCACATCAAGGCCGAGGTGGCCGTGTGACGGGATTACCGGACATCTCGATCATCGTCGCCATGGCGCAGAATCGGGTCATCGGCGCGAACAACGCCATGCCCTGGCATTTGTCCGCCGATCTCAAGCGCTTCCGCGCCCTGACCCTGGGCAAGCCCATCCTCATGGGGCGCAAGACCCACGAATCCATCGGCCGCCCCTTGCCCGGACGCCAGAACATCGTGCTGACCCGCTCGGTTGATTTTTCCGCCCCCGGCTGCACCGTGGTGCACGATCTCGGCGAACTGGCGGCGGTATGCGCCGGAGCTGCGGAACTCATGGTCATCGGCGGCAGCGCCGTGTACCAAGTCCTGCTGCCGCAGGCCAAGAAACTCTATCTGACCCTGATCCATCACGACTACGCCGGCGACACCTTCTTTCCGGAATTCGCCGCCAGCGACTGGCGCGAAATCGGCCGCGAAGATATCCGGGACGATCCGGATTTCCCCTGGCCCTACAGCTATGTGGTGCTGGAGCGCGCCTCGCCGGAGTCGTGCTGCCAATGACCGGACTTGCCGCCGATCTTCTCCAACAGGCGCACCGACTCGATGCTCATGCCGCGGTCGACTGCCTTGCACATGTCGTAGATGGTCAGCAGGGCGACCTGGGTGGCGGTCAGCGCCTCCATCTCCACGCCGGTCTGGCCGACGGTCTGGACCGTCGTCTGGCAGCGAATGCGGCTGGCCTCCGGCTGAGGCTCCAGCGCGAGATCGACATGGGTGATCGGAATGGGATGGCAAAGGGGAATCAGGTCCGCGGTCCGCTTGGCGCCCATGATGCCGGCGATGCGGGCGATGCCGAGCACATCGCCCTTCTTGTGCCCGCCCGCCATGATGAGCCGCAAGGTCTCGGGCAGCATGGCGATGTACCCCTCGGCCACCGCCGTGCGGGTGGTGCGGGGCTTGCCGCCGACGTCCACCATGTGGGCGTCGCCGGCAGTGTTGAAATGGGTGAGCTTGGGCACGCTCGGCTCCGTAGCGGGAAACGAAGAGCGTATTTTAGTGCCTGATCCGCGGATGGGGCGAACGCGATGAACCTCGAAATGGCCCGGCTGTTCCGAAGCATCAGCCACGGCGTCTATGCGATCGGCGTCGCCGACGCCGAAGGGCCCAATGCCTTTACCGCGGCCTGGGTGATGCAGACCTCGTTCGATCCGCCCATGCTAGCGCTCAGCATCAACCCCGTCTGCAAGTCTTATCGGAAACTGATGGCCGGCGGTTTTTTCAGCATCAACGTGGTGCCGGCAGACCGGCCGGAATGGGCGGGGCACTTCGCCCGACCGGCCGACAGCGACAAGCTGGCCGACATCGCGTGGACAGCCGGCCAAGGCGGCGTTCCCTTGCTGGCGGATGCAATCGCCTGGTTCCAGTGCCGGCTCGCCGGGACCCTGGCCAGCGGCGATCACGTGGTGGCCGTCGGCCGAGTCTTCGACGGCCGGCTCAACTTTCCCGAGCGCGAGCCGCTGAGCTACCGCGACACTGGCGACCTGGACGGCTCCGCCGCACTGTATCCCGATGGCTTCTGAACCCGATTTTCTGCCGAAGGACTTCATCCAGACGGCGGAAGGACTTCATTTCGCAATCGTCGACGGCAACCCCGAAGACGATCGGCTGCTCTGCACCCTGCGCTACGTCCCGACCGACGACGGCCGGCTGCGCAAGCTGGGCACGGCGGAAGCCGCGGCCTTCCTGCAGGAACACCATCCGGATTATCTGCGCCTTTCACGTCGGCTGGACGCCGTGCTGCCGGCGGTGCCGGTCGAATGCGTCGCCAGGCACATCCGCCCCCGCGACCGGGTCCGAACCCTCTTCACAGGCCAGCCCTGCAGCTCCCTCGAAGCCAAGACCTGCCGGCTGCTCGGGCTTTTCGCCGCGGAAGAGCTGAACCTGGCGGAATTCGGCCTCACCGGATCGCTCCTGATCGGCGCCCAGACCCCGGCCTCCGACATCGACCTGGTCGTCTACGACCCGAGCACCTTCGACGCCGCGCGCGCCGTGGTGGCGAAAGCGACGGCGGACGGTCGGCTGAGCGCGCCGGGAGAAGCGGACTGGCGGGAGGCTTACGAGCGCCGCGGCTGCACGCTCGGCTTCGAGGACTATCTCTGGCATGAGCGGCGAAAATTCAATGCCGGCTTGATCGAAGGCACCAAATTCGACCTGACGCTGGTTCTTCCTCGCCCCCTGGACCCTGTTCAACCCGCCGCCAAGCGCGGCCCCATGATTTTGCGCGCCACGGTGACCGACGACCGGCGGGCATTCGAATCCCCCGCCCGCTACCGGACCGATCACCCCCGAATCGGCGAAATTCTGAGCTTCACCCATACCTATGTCGGACAGGCGCGGACCGGGGAAAGGATCGAGGCCTCCGGCCTGATCGAAGCGCTTCCCGACGGCACCGAACGCCTGATCGTGGGCAGCAGCCGGGAAGCCCCCGGCGAATACATCCGGGTCCTTCACGATGACACACTCTGATTCCGCCATCGCCGGCCTGCGTGCGGCCATCCTGGACATGGACGGCCTCGCGATCGACACCGAAGCGACCTATGTCGCCGCCTGGCGCGGCGCCGCCACCGAGCTGGGGATCGAACTCGACGAAGCCTTCTGCCAATCGCTGTTCGGCTGCCATGCCGATGCGGTCAAGCAGCGGATCGGCGACTACGCCGGCCCGCGACTCGATATCGGCCGCTTCGACGAGATCGCCACCCGAATCTGGCACCGGCACGTGGAGGCCCATGGCATCGCTCCTATGCCCGGCCTGGAGAGTCTGTTGAGGTTTTTCCGCGAACGGAACCTGCCTTACGCACTGGCGACCAATAGCGAAGCCCGCTTCGCCGGCATCTGCCTGGAGCGGTCGGGAATGGCGAGCCTCTTCCCGCTCATCGTCACCCGCGATCAGGTCGCCCAGGGCAAACCCGCGCCGGACCTGTACCTCGAAGCCGCCCGCCACTTGGGTTTGGCGCCCGGCCAATGTCTGGCGCTGGAGGACTCGGAAGCGGGCATCGAATCCGCCGCCCTTGCAGGAACCTTCGCCGTGCTGGTCAACGGCCGGCGGCCGGCCAGCTCCCGCGAACGGCGCTTCGCCCGGCTGCATCTGGCCTCCCTGAATGACGTGCCGGCGCTGTGGAATCAGGGAACATCGGCCGACAAGGCTTACCCCAAGGCCGCCACTCTGATATAAGATGCAGCGTCCTTTGTCGTGAGAGAGAAACAACTGGCATGATCGGCGCCATAGCCGTCCTTTTCGTTGCCTACTGGTTCTACCGCACCGCCCTGCGGCTGAAGCTGCCCCCGGTCACCTGGGCCGCTGGCGGCGTAATCGTCTATTACGCCGGCTTCGTCGTCTGGCTCTATCTGGTCCTGAAACCCATGCTGGGAGACTCCTTCCGCCATCATACCTTCCTATTGGGCCTGGGGATGGACCTCTCCTCGGTGCTGGTCGGAACCCTGCTCGCCGCGCTGTTCCGTGCGAATGTCATGTTGAAACAGGGCGATGCCCCTTACGAAAAACACTTCTGACGCGGAAAGCAAACGCCAGCCCCGACCCCGAAGCGGCCGCCGTTCCTGGTTCTCCGCCTCGCGAATTCATCGATATCTTCGACTGCGGACGCAGGCCGGTCGGCGTGCCCCAGGCCTTTCAAACAGGAATCCGAATGCTGTCCCTCTCCCTGTCCCAACGGCGCCATCTGCGTGAGCTTCCCCTGACGCGCATACTGTTTCCAGTTCTGGCGGCATGCGTCCTTTTCATCGGCGCGCCGAAGCTTTGTCTTGCGGGCGATCACGGCCCGGTGGGCCCCTTGGACCTGACCCGGCACTGGGCCGGCTACCTTGCCGTGCTGATCTTCTTCCTCGCCTATTTCCTCGCCATGGCCGAAGAGGTGACGGAACTTCGGAAGTCCAAGCCGATGGTGTTCGCCGCCAGCGTGATCTGGGGCCTGGTCGCGGCGGTTTACGTGGGCGGCGGAATGCCGGAGCAGGCCGGTGAGGCGTTCCGCGCTTCGCTGCTGACCTATGCGGAACTCTTGCTGTTCATCCTGGTGTCGATGACCTACCTCAATGCCATGGAAGACCTCGACGTGTTCGAGGCCTTGCGCTGCTGGCTGCTGGGCAAGGGATACAGTTACCGGCAACTGTTCTGGCTGACCGGCATCCTCGCCTTCATGATTTCCTCGGTATGCAACAACCTGACCACGGCGCTCCTGATGGGCGCCGTCGTCATGGCGCTGGGCAAGGACTGTCCGCGCTTCGTCACGCTTTCCTGCATCAACATCGTCGTTGCGGCCAACGCCGGCGGATCTTTCAGCCCGTTTGGCGACATCACCACCCTGCTGATCTGGCAGAACGGCAAAGTGCCCTTCGTGGATTTCTTCCATCTCCTGATTCCGTCAATCGTCAATTTTGCCCTGCCCGCGGCCTGCATGTTCCTGTTCCTCCCCCGCCAGCGGCCGGCCGCGGTAGATAAAAGGATTCCGATCAAGACCGGCGGGCGCCCCATCATCGTGCTGTTCCTGCTGACCATCGTCACCGCGGTAGGCTTCGAGAACTTTCTGCATCTGCCTCCCGCCGCCGGCATGATGGCGGGGCTGACCTACCTGAAGTTCTACAGCTTCTACCTGCAGAAGAAGACTGCGCCCAAAACCCCGGACCCGGACGAACTCGTCGCTCAGGACGAACCGATCGGGGAGGCGGACGAGTTCGACATCTTCAAGAAAGTGTCCCGGCTGGAATGGGACACCTTGCTGTTCTTCTACGGCGTGATGTTGAGCATGGGCGGGCTGAGCTTCATCGGCTATCTGGAATACATCTCCGAATTCCTCTACGCCGATCCGGACCGGACCACCTTTGCCAACATCCTCGTCGGCATCGCCTCGGCATTCATCGACAACGGCACCATCATGCTGGCGGTACTCTCCATGGACCCGCACATCTCGCAGGGCCAATGGCTGCTGGTGACCCTCACCGCCGGCGTGGGAGGCAGCCTCCTCGCCATCGGCTCGGCCGCCGGGGTCGGCTTGCTCGGCCAAACCAAGGGTTACTACTCCTTCGGCGCCCACCTGAAATGGGGACCGGTGATCCTGCTGGGCTATTTCGCCAGCATCGGCGCACACTTCTTGATCAACCGGTCGTACTTCTAGGACGGTGAGCCTCGATTATTTCACCCTCGACCTGCTGCACCAGAATCAGGCGAGACGGATGACATAACGCCACACCGCAAACGAAATTCGGCGCCGATCTGCGGCAAATGGGCAACGGACGTTTTGAAACCTCCCGCTGCCAATAGTCCGAAAAGAAATTGGAGAGCGGCGAAGCTCGGCTCTGAAACCACTTTCAGAATCCGGCTTTCGTGTCGTGAAGATACCATCACAGGACGCTCTCAGGATGGCGATCACCAGGGACAGCCTTTGGTCCGCACCCTTGAATTCCGCCGGCTCATTCTCCAGGCACCGTTCTTTTCGGTGCCCCCAACACCGCTTGACGGCGGCTCATGCCGAGCGCACCATTTTGCTCGAAACAGGCAGCCAACCCTATCGAGTCTCTTAGCTTCGTTATGAAGCTTTGCAAAATCGCGGGGTTTATTGCTCTACCGGCCTATGTCCCCCTTATACAGGCCAACGAGGCATGCCATGAAAGCTTTTCGGCCAGAATTCCCCTTTTATGCTCTGATAGCTTGCACGGCGCTAATAACTGCTTGCACCAGTCCAGGCTACAACAACAATCCCTCCCAGCAGATTACAAACGCCAGGGTCGGCTGCCTCGGGGCCACAGATTTTTTCTCGGTTTATTTCAGCTTGCATGTCCAACCGTCCGGTCAATCAGGGGATGCAAGAATAACAAGGGAGCTGTTTCAGTCTTACTGCAATGACATACCAGCACCAGGCAAGATATTTTTTACAGCCGACCTGGTTGGTAACGAACTCAGAAAATCCCCCATTGTAATCAGAGTCACCGAGCAGCAGTCCGCAGACAGCAGTGAAGACGCAGGGAGCCCAAAGGAGCAACGCACGGTGGTGACAGTACCACCCACAATTTATTCCAAAGGCATCATCGAATCGAATTTTGAACTTAACAAGAATGGGTATTACTCCATTTACTTGATTAGAGGTGGCGCAGACTCAACCTCAGAAGAAGACAAACTGAAAATACCACTTAGCGTAGGCGTCGACTCTAGCGCAAGATTTTCGATCAAACGAATCACGGCCATACTCAGCATCCCATTTAGCCTGGCACTAACTGGCTTCGTGGCCTTCCGATATTTACGAAGGCGCATGGTTATTTAGTTGGCCCAGATGTGGCATTGAAGAGCCTGTTGCGGGCAACTTCGCGCTCCTCAGCCAGCTCCGACTCGCCCTAGTCAAGTAAATTTGGAGTCCGCCACTGGCTCAGCCGTGTGGAAAGCTTGCCAGAACTCCCGCTCCAGCTCGAACTCCCGCCCCTGGTAGATCGGCGAAAAATGAAACGGCGTGGGGAATTTGACGCCGGCCCTACGTGCGATGGTTCCGGCCTGGCGGGCGGTGAGGTGGTACTTCCGGGCCGCGCGCTCCTTGAGTTCGTCGCCGAACACCGCCTCGATGAAGAACTGGTCGGCACCCGATGCCAGTGCCACTATGCGCCCTGCGTTCTCCTCGTGATAGACGGCGTCGGTGACGTAGGCCGCTTTCTGCCCTGCCGAGACATGCACGATGGATCGGGCCAGTTCCCCCAGGCGATAGTCCGCCTCCCCTAAACAGCCTCCGTCACGCCTCATCGCCCGGATCGGCGTGTCTTCGTGCTGCCCCGTCAGCAAGGCGTGCTTGAGGTCGCGCACCCAGGCGCCCGGCTCCAGGCCGCGTTCCGCCAGGCGGTTTTTCCACACGTTGAGGTGGCGTTTTTCCCGCAGGGCGAACGCGAGGCACGGCGTTGCGTGGTCCAGGACCGCAAATTCGACCGCCAGATTGAGCTCGTCCAGCAGCCGGAGATTTTCTATCGGAAATTCGGTTTCCGCCTCCCGGCGAAAGGCGGTGCGGCAGCGAAACGATGCCCTGCGCCCGAGGGTTTCGGTCAGCACCTCGGTCACTTCGAGGGAGAAATCGGTGGCGTAGGTTCCCACCAGATTCCAGGTATAAGCCGAGAGTTTGTGCTCGACCTGGGCCAGGAAACCCACCGGCCCGAACATGCGGATGCGGAGATCGCGCCCCAGGCACAGCCGTAGCAGCCAGTCGAATCCGAAGAAGTGATCCATGTGGGCATGGGATACGAACACATCGCTCAGGCGCAGAATCTTGCGGACCGGCAACGCGCATATATCGCCGAGATCGAACAATACCGCGCGCTTCTCGAATAGGAAATCCACGTAGACCGCCGGGTCCCCACAGGGGCCGTTCACCAGGGCGGCATGGAAGACCGGTTTCACGGCGGTGTTTCTCGAGTTCGGTTCGGTTCCTCTCAGCGCAGGAGCAAGAGCGCGATCGAGCCCAAGTTGGGAAGCCGCAGGCTATTCGTCTTCCGAATAGGCGGTTCCGCCTCCCTTCGCCCGCTCCTCTTCCTCGGTTTTTTCGGGCGTTTCCGCCGCCGGCTCGGCCTCCAGCGGTATCGTCTCGGGCCCTTCTTCCTCGAACAGGGCTTCTTCTTCCCCGGCTTCTTCCGAAATCTCTTCCGCCGGCCGCTCTTCCTGTTTGACCACTTCTTCCAGCGGTTCCGACCAGTCCTCGGGGCGCGTGTCGGTAATCTCGGTGCCGCCGAGATCGTCCAGCTCGGCGACGTCCATCGGGCCGCTCCAGTTTTCGGGTTCTTCGATGAGTTCGATCGGAAGCAGGTACCAGGTGTCGAGGTCGATCTCTTCCAGGTCGCCGTCGAAATGCTGGATTTCGACGGTGCGGGCGTCGTCGTCGATGGCGACGACAGTAAACGACTGCCCCTTGTCCAGATGCCGGTACCAGTTGCCGACGATCGGATCAGCTTCGGAGTTCATTGCGTACCTCCTATTACCACGCTGTGAAACGCGAAAAAGCTTGGCTGGCAAGTACACGTTAGCACCGCCCGAAGGCTATGGCGACACTCGCCCCCCTGAAGTGTCAGTCAATGGGTGATTTCCTGCCCGAACGACGGGGGGCCGGTGTGAAAGCCGGCCCCCCGTCGAATCGCGGCTGGATGCCCCAATCCCAAGACCTATTCCAGATTGGCGTGACGCGTCCGCATCTGCTCTTCCGGGATCTTCTTGGTATGGATAATGTGGGAGATGGTGGCTTCGAGCAGCACCAGGGTGGAAAGCTCGAAGGTAGTGCCCATCGGCATGCCGACCACCTTGCCGTACTGCTCGGGCGTGCCGATCCGGAACACCATGTCCGCCATGTCGCCGATCGTGGACTTGTCGCGGGTGGAAATCAGCGCGATGTTGGCCCCCTGTTCCTTGGCCTTCTTGGTGTAGGCGATCATGGTTTCGGTTTCGCCCGAACCGGAGATCACGATCAGGAGATCGCCCTTCTGGATGCTGGGCGTCACGATCTCGCCGACGAGGTAGGCCTGATAGCCGCCGTGCATCAGGCGCATGGCGAAGAAACGGCCGACCAGCCCCGAACGCCCGGCGCCGGCGACGAAGATGCGGCGGGAACGTTCGAGCAGGCCGGTCAGGCGCGCCTCGTGGGTCTTGTCGGTCGCGCCGAGCACGCCGCCGATCTTCGACACGATGAACTTGTGGTGGGCGCCGTCCAGCAGCTCGCGGATCGTGCGGGCGGCGGTGACGGGACAGGGCGCCCCGTAAATCGCCGCGCCGACCACGACGATGTCCGCACCCGCCTTGGCGACCCGCGAGGCGGTATTCTGATTGATGCCGCCGGCCACGGAGATCCTGACCGGCAGCTTCAGGCGGGCGATGCTCTCGAGATCGGCGAACGGCGTCTGGCCTTGGGCCTGGGCATCGAGACCGGTGTGCACGCCGATGATCTGCGCACCGAGCCTGGCAGCCTCTCGCGCGCAAGCGGCCTTGTCCGGCACGTTGATGAGATCGACCTGGACTTCCGCGTTATGCGCCTGAGCCGCCTTGACCACGCCGGCGATGGTCGCCGGTCCCGACACCCCGAGCACGGTGCAGATGTCTGCGCCCGCGGCATAGAACGGCGCGGCCTCGTATTCGCCGGCGTCCATGGTCTTGAGATCGACCAGAATGAGCCGGTCCGGATGACGACGCTTGAGCTCGCGGACGATTTCGATGCCGTTGTGCTTGATGCAGGGCGTGCCGATCTCGAAGATGTCGACGTAAGGCGCCGTGAGGCGCGCAAGTTCGAGGGTCTGGTTGCGATCCAGCGAATCCAGGGCCAACTGAATGAGTGGTCTTGCCATGAGCGATCCTCCAATAGACTTTTTTTTTGTGAGCTGGGGCGATGCCCGGAACGCCGGGATCGAGCCGTCCGCTTTCGGACGGCAAGTTTGCCAAGCGGTTAAAGCCCGGTCCAGAACCGCGGGGCTTTTCCTTCAGGGAACGGCCCCCATTCCCGCCTCGACGCTGGCGCGGAAGCCCGCGCGGATTTCCTGCACGCGGGGACTCGTGCACAGCTCGCGGCCGAGGCTCGACTGGCGGCAGCGGATGTCGAGGAAAACCGTTTCTTCTTCCGGTCCTGCGATGCGCGCCAGGGTCAGGGCGATTTCCTGGTCCGACAGCGGAACCGAAGTGTACACCAGGCGTTCGGTGTCCATCGCCAACGGCGTATCGGTCTTGCCGAGCACGTAGCTGCGCGCCAGCGCCCAGGCCTTGGCGCAGACCGCCTCGGCGGAGCAGGCCACCGCGCTGAGCACGCCGCTGCCGCCGTCGCCCGCGAACACCTCGCCGAGGGCGCCATGGCTGGCGCGCGCCTGTTCCGCCCTGAGCGAGCGGAAACGCTCGATGTCGCGGCCGAAACGGTCGGCGATGATGCGTTTCTTGTCTTCCAGGACGCGGATTTTGTCTTCGTAATCCGCGATCCGGCGGCGCTCGTCCTCGATCGCCTTCAGGACTTGCGCCGCGACGGCCTGGCCCTGGCGTTCCATGTCGGCGGCGCGCTTTTCCTGGGTCCGGAGGATGTCCGCGTGCCGTGCCCGGTATTTTTCCAGGATGTGGACGGATGCGTCGCTCCGGGTGATCTGGTCGTTCAGAGCCAGCCGCATGTCCTCTTCGCTGACATAGGTTCGCAGCAGCGCGCCGTCGCGGTTGCGCTGCTCTTCGACGAGACGTGCCGTTTCCGCCCGAAGATGCCGGAGCGCCCGTTCCCTTTTGAGGGTCTCCGGGCTCTTGGCGCCCTCGATGATCTCGACCTGGCGTCCCTGACCGTCGAGGCGGAAATGCTTCTGCCGGCTCCGTTCGGGAGGAACGCTGTCCGAATAGTGGGCGCGCCCCTCTTCATCCACCCATTTGTAGGTGGCCGCCGATGCGAGCCAAGGCATGGCGAGCAATGCGCACAGCGCCAGGCCCGTCACCCGCGCGGGAAGCGCTGTTCCGGCACAGGCGACGGAATGCGCCGAAGCGGCCATGGGTTCAGGCGGTGCCGTAGCGGCTGCGGTAGGCCTCCAGCGCCACGAGCTCCCCGGCCCGGCCCGAGCCGCGCAGGTAATCGATCAGGTGGCGGAAACCGACGATGGCGTGGACCGGAATTCCCAAGCTGTCCTGAACCTCCTGCACGGCGGATTTTCCGGACTGACCGACCTCTTCCCGGTCCAACGCGATCAGCACGCCGCAAGGCCTGGCGCCGGCCCCGCGAATGATCTCGATCGACTCCCGCACCGAGGTGCCGGCGGTGATCACGTCGTCGACGATCAGCACTTCGCCCTGCAGCGGCGCGCCCACCAGGGTGCCGCCTTCGCCGTGGTCCTTCGCTTCCTTGCGGTTGAAGGCGTAGGGAATTTCTTCGCCGCTGGCCCTGGCCAGGGCGATGGCGGTGGCGGCGACCAGGGGGATGCCTTTGTAGGCGGGGCCGTACAGCACGTCGGCCCGGACGCCGCCCGCAGTCAGGGTCTGGGCGTAGAACTCGCCCAGCCGGCCGAGCCGGGCACCGGTGTTGAACAATCCGGCATTGAAGAAGTAAGGGCTCTGCCGTCCGGATTTGAGGGTGAAATCGCCGAAGCGGAGCACCTCGCAGCCGAGGACGAAATCGATGAAGTCTTTCTGATAGGTCTGCATGAAACGGATACGGAAACTCAGGGTTAAGGCACGGCGACCCGCCGCAGCAGGTCCTTCACGACCTGGTCGGTGGAGACCCCTTCGGCCTCCGCCTCATAGCTCAGGATCAGCCGATGGCGCAGGATGGACGGCGCCAGGGCCTGAATGTCGTCGGGCGTCACGAAGTCGCGGCCGTCGAGCCAGGCGCGGGCGCGGGCGCAACGGTCCAGCGCCAGCGTGGCGCGCGGGCTGGCGCCGTAGAGTATCCAGCGCGCCAGGGAGTCGCCGTAGCGGGCCGGCTCGCGCGTGGCCAGAATGATCTGCAGCAGGTAATCCTCCAGCGCCTCGGTCATGTAGACGCCGAGCACTTCCTCCCGCGCGGCGAACAGCGTCTGCTGGTTCACCGGCGCCATCGCATCGGCGGCCTTGCGCTCCGGCTGGCGGGCCTCCCCGCGCACCAGGTGGAGGATGGTCTTCTCCTGGTCCGCGCTGGGATAGCCGATGCGCACGTACATCAGGAACCGGTCGAGCTGCGCCTCCGGCAAGGGATAGGTGCCCTCCTGCTCGATCGGGTTCTGGGTGGCCATCACCAGGAACAAACCCGGCAGCGGATAGGTTTTGCGGCCCACGGTGATCTGCCGTTCCGCCATGGCTTCGAGCAGCGCGGATTGCACCTTGGCCGGGGAACGGTTGATCTCGTCGGCCAGCACCAGGTTGTGGAACAGCGGACCCGGCTGGAAATGGAACGAGCCGTCCTGGGGCCGGTAGATTTCGGTGCCGGTCAGGTCCGCCGGCAGCAGGTCGGGAGTGAACTGGATACGCTGGAAATCGGCTTCCACGCCGCGGCTCAAGACGTGGATCGCCCGGGTCTTCGCCAGCCCCGGCGCGCCTTCGACCAACATGTGGCCGTCCGCCAGCAGGGCGATGAGCATGGCGTCGACCAGGTCGCTCTGGCCGATGATCTGGGCGTTGAGATAAGTCCGGAGCCGCTGGAGATCCCGCTGCGCAGCGGACACCGGCGCCGCCTGGGATTGAGGATTGGCATTCATGCGTTTGGCATAGGCTGGCTGTTCGTTCGGGGCGGACATTATAAATCGTGTCCGCGGCCTCGCATTCACCGCGGCCCATTACACGCAGCCTTAACCTTGGCCATCTAGAATTCGATCGTTTCAGCCACCAGGCGGATACGCCCGTATGTCTTTGGAATCGCTGATCACCGAATACGGCTTCCCGGCCCTCATCGTCGGGCTGCTCCTGGAGGGCGAGACCGTCCTGCTGATCGCGGGCTTCCTGGTGGGCCGCGGCTACTTTTCGTTCCTCCATATCGTCATGGTGGCCTTCGCCGTGACGCTCGCAGCGGACCAGGGGTATTTCTGGCTGGGCTATAAGCACGGAGACGCGCTGCTGCGCCGCTTCCCCTCGCTGACGCCGGCGGTGGAAAGGGCGTCGACCCTGTTCCACCGCTACCATTCCTACTTCATCTTCGGCTTCCGGTTCTTCTACGGCCTGCGGGTGGTGACGCCGATCCTGATCGGCATGAGCCGCTTCTCGCCGGCCCGCTATCTCACGGTCAACGTCATCGCGGTGGCGGTCTGGGCGGTGACAACGACGGGGCTGGGGCTGGTGTTCGGGAAAGCCGTCGCCGGCATGATCGAGGATCTGCGCCAGTACGAATCCTTGCTGGTCGGCGGGCTGTTCGTCATCGGTTCGGGCTTGGCGCTCTACCGGTGGAAACACATCGGCGACCGCAACCGGAACGGCGCCGCGGACGACTGATTCGCCGCGGCCGGGGCTTCCCCGCGCACGGAGGGTCGCAAGCCGGGTTTGGAGCGATGGGACCGGATGGATTATGCTATCTGCCCTCACCCGGCACTGCGGGTCTTTTAGCATAACGTGCGCTTATTGTCGTTATTATGACAATTTAGTTCCGTTTATGGATGCCAGCGCTTATAGTGCCTCGCGAAAAGGGATCGGCCCGATGCCGGCTAGGGAACGGCGGTTCATTGCCACAGCGCTCTGCTAACGATCATGGCGACCAGCCGCCCTGGATGATGAAAGTAACTGCCCGCCATGATCGTTCCCCTCACCCCGACCCTCTCCCAGAGGGAGAGGGTGAGCAAGGTTGCTGCCGCTTTCACGTTAAACGAGTAGGAGAAAACCATGGCTGTCAAAACTTATAACGCGGGCGTCAAGGAATACCGCGAAACCTACTGGGACCCGAACTACACCCCCGCCGACACCGATCTTCTGGCGGTCTTCAAGATCACCCCGCAACCCGGCGTGCCGCGCGAAGAAGCCGCCGCCGCCGTGGCCGCGGAATCCTCGACCGGCACCTGGACCACCGTCTGGACCGACCTCCTGACCGACCTCGATTACTACAAGGGCCGCGCCTACCGGATCGAGGACGTGCCCGGCCAGGACGAACAGTTCTACGCCTTCATCGCCTATCCGATCGACCTGTTCGAAGAAGGCTCCGTCGTCAACGTGTTCACCTCGCTGGTGGGCAACGTCTTCGGATTCAAGGCCGTGCGCGGCCTGCGCCTGGAAGACGTGCGCTTCCCCATCGCCTATGTGATGACCTGCGGCGGCCCGCCCCACGGCATCCAGGTCGAGCGCGACATCATGAACAAGTACGGCCGTCCGCTGCTCGGCTGCACCATCAAGCCCAAGCTGGGCCTGTCGGCCAAGAACTACGGCCGAGCCGTCTACGAGTGCCTGCGCGGCGGCCTCGACTTCACCAAGGACGACGAGAACGTCAACAGCCAGCCGTTCATGCGTTGGCGCCAGCGTTTCGACTTCGTCATGGAGGCGATCGAGAAAGCCGAGGCCGAAACCGGCGAGCGCAAGGGCCATTACCTGAACGTGACCGCGCCGACCCCGGAAGAGATGTACAAGCGTGCGGAATACGCCAAGGAGATCGGCGCGCCCATCATCATGCACGACTTCATCACCGGCGGCTTCTGCGCCAACACCGGCCTCGCCAACTGGTGCCGCAACAACGGCATGCTGCTGCACATCCACCGCGCCATGCACGCCGTGATGGACCGCAACCCCAACCACGGCATCCACTTCCGCGTCTTCACCAAGATGTTGCGCCTGTCCGGCGGCGACCATCTGCACACCGGCACCGTGGTGGGCAAGCTGGAAGGCGACCGCCAGTCGACACTGGGCTGGATCGACCTGCTGCGGGAAAAGCACATCAAGGAAGACCGCAGCCGCGGCATCTTCTTCGACCAGGAATGGGGCTCCATGCCCGGCGCATTCGCGGTCGCCTCCGGCGGCATCCACGTCTGGCACATGCCGGCGCTGCTTTCGATCTTCGGCGACGACGCGGTGTTCCAGTTCGGCGGCGGCACCCTGGGCCATCCCTGGGGCAACGCGGCCGGCGCCGCGGCCAACCGCGTGGCGCTGGAAGCCTGTGTGGAAGCCCGCAACGAAGGCCGCCAGCTCGAGAAGGAGGGCAAGGAAATCCTGACCGAAGCCGCCAAGAGCAGCCCGGAACTCAAGGCCGCGATGGAGACCTGGAAGGAAATCAAGTTCGAGTTCGACACCGTCGACAAGCTCGACGTGGCCCACCGGTAAGCTTCAAGAGGATTCGGGAAATACCATGAGCGAAATGCAAGACTACAAATCCAGCCTGTCCGACAGCGGCTCGCGCAAGTTCGAGACCTTCTCCTACCTGCCGCCGATGGACCCGGCGAAGATCCGCCGTCAGGTGGAATACATCGTCAGCCGCGGCTGGAACCCGGCCGTGGAGCACACCGAGCCGGAGAACGCGTTCGATCATTACTGGTACATGTGGAAGCTGCCGATGTTCGGCGAAACCGACGTCGATGCGATCCTGGCCGAGGCCGAAGCCTGCCACAAAGCGCATCCGCACAACCACGTCCGCCTGGTCGGCTACGATAACTTCAAGCAGAGCCAGGGCGCGGCCATGGTGATCTACCGGGGGCCGTCGGTCTGATTCCCCTCCGGCACGCAAGCCCACAGTGAATAGCCCCTGCACGGGAAACCGGGCAGGGGCTTTTTTTCAGGCAATTGCGCCCGCGGACAATAGTGCGCATAATTTCTGCGCACAAACCACGCGCAAGAGACACGCCATGCCTTCCCCCACCGCCGCCAAGAAAGCCGTCAATCTCTCGGCCAACGCCGAGCTGTTGCGCGAAGCCAAAGCCCTGAACATCAATCTTTCGCAAACCTTCGAAACCCATCTGGCCGAACTGGTCAGAGCCCGAAAACAAGAGCAGTGGCTTGCGGAAAATCTCAGCGCCATCGAAGCCTACAATCGGCGCATCGAGGAAACCGGAGTATTCGGTGACGGCTGGCGCAGTTTCTGATGGCTCAATTCGATGTCTATCCCAACCCGGACCCGCACACGAACCAACGAATTCCGTATCTGCTGGAGATACAGAGCGACCTCTTGGCCGTCTTGAAAACGACCGTTCTCATCCCCCTCTACGATCCCGCCGAAGTCGACGTGCCTCCGGTCCGCGGCCTGATGCCGGTGTTGGAATTCGAAGGCCGGCCCCTGGTGCTGGTGACGCCGGAACTGACAGGCGTCCCCAGAAAACGACTCCCGCTCAAAATCGGCGATTTGCGCCAAGCGCGGGAAACCGTCCTCGCCGCGCTGGACATCCTTCTGACAGGAATTTGAACGCGTCAGCCGCCCCCTCGCTCCAGCTTATCCTTACTCTTACTCCGATTCGGAATTCGGGGTAATCTGCACAGTCGATTTCCCCCAGAAGGAGCATGCATCGATGACCGCACAAACCGCGGACCAGTACCTGATCGAGGAACAACCCTATTACCGCCCCACCGGCGATGAAGTGGCGCTGTTCGAAGCCGCCTACGCCGCGCGCATGCCGGTGATGCTGAAAGGGCCGACCGGCTGCGGCAAGACCCGGTTCGTGGAATACATGGCCTGGAAGCTGAAGCGCCCGCTGATCACCGTGGCCTGCAACGAGGACATGACGGCCTCGGACCTGGTGGGCCGCTTCTTGCTCGACGCATCCGGGACCCGGTGGCAGGACGGTCCGCTGACCCTGGCCGCCCGCATCGGCGCCATCTGCTATCTCGACGAAGTCGTGGAGGCCCGCCAGGACACCACCGTGGTCATCCACCCGCTGACCGACCACCGCCGCACCCTGCCGTTGGACAAGAAGGGCGAGCTGGTGCATGCGCACCCGGATTTCCAGTTGGTAATTTCCTACAATCCCGGTTACCAGAACCTGCTGAAGGACCTCAAGCAATCGACCAAGCAGCGCTTCGGCGCGCTGGACTTCGGTTACCCCGAAACCGCTGTCGAGGTGGACGTGGTATCACACGAAACCGGCGTCGATCCCAAGATCGCCGAAAAACTGGTGCAGATCGCCCATCGCGCCCGCAACCTCAAGGGCCACGGTCTGGACGAAGGCATCTCGACCCGGTTGCTGGTCTACGCCGGCCACCTGATCGCCAAGGGCATCGACCCCAGGGCGGCCTGCATGATGACCCTGGTCCGCCCGCTCACCGACGACCCGGATATGCGCGATACGCTGGATGCCGCCGTAGCGACGTTTTTCTGACCCGCTAGAGGCAGGGCGCCTGCCCTGCCCTCCCGCGGCCCAAACACCCGTGCCGCTCCGCACCGGCGGATTCGCTCCTCTCTCTCCGTTCTTCACTACATTTCTTCAGCGACACGGCAAAAACCGTCATCGAGCGCAACCATTCCGCCCGACGCATGTCATACGGGTGTGGTTAATGCCATTTACATGCGTTTTCCACGGGGACTATTTGCTTTTTATAGTTCTATCGCCGCCGCAATGGCCATCCGGCGTCATCGAACTTGGAAAATCCAAGAAGGAGTTGAGCAAATGAACACAAGATTTCTTGCCCCCCTATCCGGGCTGGCCCTGCTGGCCGCCTTGGGGGAGGGAACCACGGCGCGGGCCGCCACACTGCCCGCACCGGTTCCCAATGCCATCATCAGTGCCTCCTCGTCCTGGGGCACCGCGAGCGATTCCTGGGCCGGCTACACCGGCGCCCTGCAAATCTGGGTGCCAGACGCCGTCAGCGGCGGCTGGACGCTGACGTTCCAGTCGGCCGGCCTCGGCCGGCAGGCACAGGTATCTTCCTTCTGGAACGCCGATGCCGCTTTCGATGCCGGGACCGGCACGTTCACCCTCACGTCGCCCTCCTGGAGCGGCGAGGTGGCCGCAAACAGCGTGCTGGACATCGGCTTCAACGCCAATGGCGCGTTCGACACCTCCGTCGATCTGGCCAACTGCAAATTCAACGGCCAGCCCTGCGTGATCTCGGCCATGACGTCCCAGTCGGCCCAGCAGACCCTGGCCAACCTGAAAGCCGGCTACCCGGGCGGCGGATCGGCCACGCCGACACCGGCGCCTTCGGCCACACCGGCCCCGGCAGCCAGCCCGAAACTGGAAGTGCTGTTTTCCATCAGCAGTTCGTGGGACGGCGGTTACAGTGGCAACGTCGCGGTGAAAAACCTGTCGTCTAGCACACTGCAAGCCGGCGCCAACGGCTGGCAGGCACCGCTGAAATTCCCCGATGCAGCCACTGCCCAGGACGTGTTCAAGAGCGGACCGTGGAACTTTTCGGTCAGCATCGCCAGCGACGGCACCGCGACGCTCACGCCGAAATCCTGGGCGGCGGCCCTGGCACCCGGCGACGTGGCGGCAAGCGGCTTCAACGGCGGTTCGCCGGCCAACCTGCAGAAGGCAGCCGCTGCGGATTCCACGGTGACGGTGCTGTTCGCACCCTCGGTGCCGAATTCGAACCCGACGCCGAATCCGACGGCCACCCCGGCCCCGACTCCGGTCGCCTCGGCGACGCCGAGTCCGACGCCGGCACCGACCACCCCGCCGACCGGAGGCGCCGGCGGGCTGCTGTTCAGCCCCTACAAGGACGTGACGATCTCGATGAACTGGAACACCAACGTCATGTCGACCGCGGTGACCGGCACGCTGTCGCCGCTCCTCAGCGTGCTGCCGGCCAAGGTACCCGCGGTGACCTGGGCCTTCGCGACCGGCGAATGCGGCAGCGAGAACTGGGCCGGCATCCAGCCCGATGCCCTGGTCCAGGCCAACCTGCAAGCCTTCGTCGACGCCGGAATAGACTACGTCGTCTCCACCGGCGGTGCGGCGGGCGCTTTCACCTGTTCGAGCGAAACGGGTATGCGGGCCTTCATCAACCGCTATGCCTCGAGCCGCCTGGTGGGCATCGACTTCGACATCGAAGCCGGCCAGAGCCAGGCCGCCATCGCCAGCCTGGTCCGGCAGGTGGCCGCGGTGCAGTCGGACTACCCCAACCTGCGCTTCAGCTTCACGGTGGCCACGCTGGGATCGTCCAACGGGACCGCCACGTCGAACCCCTACGGCGACCTGAACGTCACCGGGTACAACGTGGTCAAGGCGGTGCAGCAATACGGTGTCGCCAACTACACCATCAACCTGATGGTCATGGACTACGGCACGGCCAACGCCGGCAACTGCGTGGTCGTGAACGGCAAGTGCGACATGGGTCAGACCGCCATCCAGGCGGCCAAGAATCTGACGGCCAAATACGGCATCCCCTACGAGCGGATCGAGCTCACACCGATGATCGGCGTGAACGATGTCGCCGATGAACTGTTCTCGCTGCAGGACACCGGCACCATGGTGCAATGGGCGCTCGCCAACGGCATCGCCGGCATCCACTTCTGGTCGGTCGACCGCGACACGCCGTGCAGCCAGAGCTCGGCCTCGCCGATCTGCAGCTCGGTCCCCAGCGTGCCGGCCTGGGGTTACACCAACCGCTTCGTCACCGACCTCGGCCTGTAACGTCGGCACTTGAAGCGTCAAGCCAAGGGAGCGGACGCGAGTCCGCTCCTTTTTTTCCTCATTGCGCCGCGGCGAAGGCCGCCAATCCTTGCGATAAACTAGGCTTCTCTGCAATTAAATGGTCGACGGCGCCATGAGCTTGAACTTGAGCGACTACCAGGAACATCTCGAACGGCTCGATCCCCACGTCAAGGACACACTGGGGGCGAGCTTTCACGAAGCCGCGCGGGTCATGTCGCCGGGCGCCCTCAAGAACTACATCGAAGGGGCGCGGGCGCTTTCCGAACTCGGGCGCGGCGCCGGATTGGTGCTGGGCTATGTCCAGCAGATGCCGCTGGTGTGCAAGGAAGTCGGCGACGAGGTGATCCCGGACGTCGTCACCGGCGTGATGAAACTGGCGTCCATGGTCAGCGGGGCGGTGATCGAGCGGCTGTTCGACAGCCTGCCGACCGCGGCCAGGCGGCTGGGCGACGCCGAACTGCTACGGCAGTACCTCGGGCTGGTCCATCAGCTTTCGGCCAAGGCGCCCCGGGGCCTTAGGCCGATGCTGGATCACCTCGACCCGCTGTTCGACAAACTGACCCTGGGGGGCCTGCGGCGCTGGGCGCTGTGGGGCGCCCAGGCCCATGCCCGCGACTTCGAAACCCTGGCCAAATACTTCGCGCTGGAGACCGCCGACAGCCTCGCGGTGATGCAGCAGGAGCGGCGCGGCACCCTGTTCGTCGACACCCAGCGCAAGCTGAACTTCTATCTGCGCGCACTGTGGGGCCGCGATTTCTACCTGCGCCCGACCTCCGGCGATTTCGAGACGCGCGAAGGCTACAAACCGTACATCGAACACGGGGTGATCTTCGTACCCGATGCGTACGACGACTTCGGCCCGGTGCCGGGCAAGGAACTCTATCGGGCAACCGCCGCCCATGCCGCTGCCCACCTGGCTTACACCACCCGCCCGCTGTCCGCGGAGCAACTGACGCCGGTGCAGATGTTCCTGATCGGGCTGTTCGAGGACGCCCGCGTGGAGGCGCTGGCGGTCCGCGAATTCCCGGGACTCAAACAGCTCTGGGCGCCTCTGTTCGAAACCGCCCTCGGCGGCGAACGCAACGTCGACCCGATGCTGCTCTGGCTGGAACGGCTGGCTCACGCCCTGCTCGACGAACGGATACGGACCGACGATCCGATCGTGGCCGAGATGCGCGAATCCTTCCATGCCGCGCTGGCCAAGGATCCGGCCGACAACCGGCTGAGCTGGGGCTTGGGCGTCACCCTCTCCAACCGCATCAAGGATCGGTGGGGACTGCCCTCGCTGCGCCTCCTGGAGAGCTTCGGCGTGCCCTACCGGGACGACAACCGCTTCCTCTGGACCTTCGGCGAAACCGAATGGGCCGAGGCCGACTACATCGCCGCCAGCCAGCGCCAGGTGCGCAGGAAGGTGTCCTTGATGGAGATGCTCGACGAGATCGATTGCGAGCTGGCCGGCGACGACGCCCAGGAGGTCTGGACCCTGGAAACGCCGTTCTATCTCGATCAGGAAGGCTGCACCATCAACGAACTGGAAGGCAAGGAGCCCGTCAGCGACCCCTACCACTACCCCGAATGGGACTACCAGGTCCAGTTGCACCGCCCCAACTGGGCCACCGTGCTGGAGCGGCGTCAGGCCAAGGAGGACCCGGCCCTGATCGAGCGGATACTGCTCGAATACAAGCCCATCGCCAGCCGCCTCAAGCATATCATCGATGCCCTGCAGCCGCAGGGCGTGATCCGCCAGCGGCGGCGGGAGGACGGCGACGAGATCGACCTGAACGCCGCGATCCGGGCCATGATCGACATCCGCCTGGGCGAGATGCCCGACCCCCGCATCAACATCCGCACCGTCCGCAAGACCCGCGACCTCGCGGTATTGCTGCTGCTCGATTTGTCGGAATCCACCAACGAGACCCCGCCCGGCAGCGACCGGCCGGTCATCCAACTGGCGCGCGAGGCCTGCACCCTGCTGGCCTGGGCCATCGACGGCATCGGCGATCCCTTCGCCATCCACGGCTTCGCCTCCGACGGCCGCCACGACGTGCAGTACTACCGCTTCAAGGACTTCGACCAGCCCTTCGACGACCAGGCCAAGTCCCGCCTCGCCGGGATGAAGGGCGGGCTTTCCACCCGCATGGGCGCCGCCATGCGGCATGCGGCGCACCATCTTGGACACCAGCCGCAACAGAAGAAACTGCTGCTCCTGGTCAGCGACGGCGAACCCGCCGACATCGACGAGCGCGACCCGCAGTATCTCCGCTTCGACACCCGAAAGGCGGTCGAGGAGTTGGCCTCTTCGGGCATCATGACCTACTGCCTGACGCTAGACCCGGAAGCCGACGACTACGTCTCCCGGATTTTCGGCCCCAACCGCTATACGGTGGTGGACCGCGTGCAGCGCCTGCCCGAACGGCTGCCCATGCTGTTCGCCAGCCTGACGGCCTGAGCCGGCCGTCGAGATGCGAAACCGGGCGGATCGGCTCTCAGAGTCTGTCTTGAAAAAGAAAATGGAGGATCGTCGGGCGGATAAGCGGCAGCGCATCCGCCAAATTCAGCTCCGCTGCTCTCCGAGTCAGCTCCGCTGCTCTCCGAGTCAGCTCCGCTGCTCTTCGAGTCGGCGCGGAGGTGGATGCGCTATCGCTTATCCACCCTACTTGAGCGGAGAATTTTCCTGATTTCAACTGATTGACTTTGCTTGAGAACCTGTCTGGTAAAAGTTTAAGCACATTTAGCAAGAGTCAGCTTGAGCATGGCGATGCGAATCATGTTTTCGGCAGTGGCGGTGAGGATTTCGACATCCTTGGCGAGTCGGCGGAACGACCCGAGCCAAGCGAAGGTGCGCTCGACCACCCAGCGCTTGGGCAGGACTGCGAAGCCATCTTTGATCTTCTCGGAAATATGCAGCGTCAACCCCAAGGTCTCGTCGACAAACCGAACGGCGGTGCCGCGATACCCGGCGTCGCCGGAAAAGGCCTGTAGACCGGGATGCTTTTCCGCGGCTCGACGCAGCACCTCGCAAGCCCCCACCGTATCGTGAAGGTTGGCGGCATGAACCTGGACGTGCAACAGATTGCCCAAGACATCGACCACGATATGGCGTTTGCGGCCTTTCACTTTTTTGCCGCCGTCGATGCCACGCTCTTCGCTGTCGTACTGGGTTTTGACGCTTTGCGAATCAATGATGCCGTAGCGGGGACAGGGCGCTCTGCCGTTTTTTTTCGCCGTTGCCGATTCAAGTCGTCCAGCGCGCGTTCCCAAACGCCGTTTTTGTTCCAGCGGCTGAAATGGTCGTACACCGTTTTCCACGGAGGAAAGTCGTTGGGCAACTGCCGCCACTGGGCACCCGTTTTCACCAAGTACAGAATGGCATCGACGATGCGTTTTCGCGAATGCTTACACCCGCTGCCTCGCCGATCATTGGGCTGAAAGTAGCGCTCTATCCGCGCCCATTCGTGCTCTTTCAAATCACTCGGATAACTCAATGGCTTCGCTCGTCAGGTCCAGGGACCATTGACTTTACTACGTTTTGTTTTTCAAGACAGGTTCTGAATAGATTTTTCAAGACAGGTTCTCAGACCGAGATTATTCGAGAGCGAAAAATGGCCGAAGTTCTAGTAAAGTACTCTCACCACATACGGCTGAGCACGGATCAGGCCGCTTCCATGAGTGCCCGCCGACAGAAACCCTGCCGATGAAGAAAAAATAATGAGAACACCCGAACAATTGTCATCCCACATTTCTTCTCATTCATTCCGCCCGGGCCGGCGGATCGGCGCGGCGCCGAGTGAATTCGGCGATCGCCGATCCGATCCGCGTGAGAAGGCCTTGCGATATCCTGCCGATAACGCCGGACTCGCACGCCGCTCCTAGGCCCTTTCGAACAGAACTCGGACGCGCCCATTGGCGTGGATCACGCGGACCGGGCTGGCCGCGAATCCAGGCGCGCACCCACCAAAACCTCTCACAGTGGCAGCCCCATGTTCTTCAATTACCGCGGCTTTCTGAAAGCCCTGCGCCTGGCGTTGTTCCAGCGGCCGTTCCGCCTCAGGCGCTGGTTTTACGTACTGCTCTTTTCAGCCCTCTATCTCGCATTCGTGGCTTTCGTGTTGCTCGGCCGCCTGCTGGACCACGTCTTCTTTCCCGGCTTCAGAAAAACCGGTGTCGAACGGCCGGTATTCGTGATCGCCCCGCCCCGGAGCGGGACCTCCTTCCTGCAGCGCGTGCTCTGCGCGGATGAGCAGCGTTTCGTGCACTGGAAGATGTACCAGACCATCTTTCCGAGCATCTGCTTTCAGGCCGTCTTCAACGGTCTGGCCCGGATCGACGTCCAATGCGGCGGCATGATCCGGCGCCTGATGCAATGGTGCGAGCGGAAATGGTTCGGCGGCTGGGACGAGATGCACCGGATGCGGCTGGACCAGCCGGAGGAAGACCAGGCGCTGTTCCTCTACGCCTTCGCTTCCGAAGCGATCTTCATGCTGTTTCCGTTCGTGGAGCCGCTTTGGGAGGTGGGTTTTCCCGATGCCCTTCCGCCGGCATCCCGCCGCAAGCTGATGGCCTACTACCGCTCCTGCATGCAGCGCCACGTTTACGCCAACGGCGGCGGGCGCATCCTGCTGGTCAAGTCGACCCATGCTTCGGGCGCCATCGAGTCGATCGCAGAGGAGTTTCCCGACGCCCGCTTCATCACCATCGTTCGCCACCCGGACGAAGCCATCCCCTCCCACGTCAGCCTGTTCGTTCCGGTCTGGCAGGCCCATTCGCCGGAAATCGAGAAAGACGGGGGCGAGTCGAAAGCCTACGCCGCCCTGGCAGCCGAGTGGTACCGGCATCTGCACCGGTTCCGCGCGCGAGTGGAACCCGCCAATTTTTACGCCATCGACTACCGCGATCTCCGGGCCGATCCGGGCCGCACGATCGCCGCCCTTTACCGCCATTTCGGCTGGAACATGGCCGGATCCTACCGAGCGGCGCTGCGGGAATTCACCGAGCGGCAGCGCGCATTCCAGAGCACCCATCGCTATTCACTGGAAGAATTCGGCCTGTCGAAACAGTGGATACGCGAGGAACTGGGTCCGGTGCTCGAAAGCTACGGCCTGGACGGCGAGGCGGCCTCCCTCCAAGGCCGGAAGGCGAAAAACCTAAGGAAGGCGCTTGGTCCGGGCGGGCACCGCCAGTCCCCGGCTTCCAGCAAGCAAGCGGTAATACGCGGCGTGCAGGAGGCCGAGGAGAATCAGCGCAAGACCGTTGGCCACCACCACCGCCACCACCTGCGTGCCGGCGAAGCTCTCCACGGAGATGAGGATGGCCAGGGCGATGTTGCGGTTGGCTGTGCCGAATGCGATCACTCGCCGGCCCTGTGAGCCCGGCCCGCCGAAGGCATAGCCCAGACAGAACGATAGCTCCCCCGCCAGAACGAATGCCATGAGAGGTTTCCAGCCGGTGGCGAAAAGCGTGGCGGACTCGACCCAGGTCACGAACGCCAGCGACACCGCTCCCGCCGTTTCCGCCAGGATATCCAGAGGCCGGAGGAGGCGGCCGGCCAGCCCGGGCAGTCCGAATCTGAGTGCCATGCCCGCGATGAGCGGCATGCTGACGGTGCAGGACAGCACGGTCAGAAGATTCAGATAGCTGAACCGGAGCGTGGCAGCGCCACCCAGGGCCGTGAAACCGGCATCGAAAGCCAGCGGCGTGAGAAAAATGGCGAACAGGGGAAAAATCGCGGTCAGCCCGGCCGCGAGCGCCAGATCGCCCCGCGCCATTTTCACGAAGACCGGCACGACCGGGGCGAAGGGTGCGGCCGCCAGCAAGAGCATCCCGGCCGCATATTCCGGAGGAAGCGCGAAGCCACGCGCCAGGCCGTATGCCAGCAGCGGAACCGCGATGAAATTGAGCGGCAGAACGACGGACCACCGGCAGCCCCGGATGGCCGTGGCGACCGCTGCGACTTCGAGCCGCAGGCCGACCGCCAGCAGCAGCCCTCCCAGGGAAGCCATGGTCAGACCGCGGATCAGAAGCTCGGGTGGTATCGGAAGATTGTAGGACACGGAAGATGATAAGAAGAAGCAAGGCCGTGGAGCCGCCTTTCCCGGCGGCAAGAGTAAGCCGATGTGAAATACGACTTCAACCGCCCGCCAAATCGACGGCGGAACGCTTGCGCTATATAGATAAGGAGAATCTGTTCAAAGGCTACGCGAAGCGTGGCCGACTCGGCTCTTGATTTTCTTCCCGTCAGACCGCGCTGAGCATCGCAGCTTTCGGCGAGAATGGCCCGAAGGGGAGCCGCGGGGAGGCGGCTCGTCCATCGAGGGGCAGGAGCCCCTTCGATGGACCCTCGCCGAAAGCGAGAAGCGCAAGGGATTTCGCGGTCTCCGGGCGGTTTTTCTTTGGTTACTTTCTTTTGTCCGTACAAAAGAAAGTAACCCGACCGTGGGTTCGGATACCCACATTCAAAACGCCTCGCGCAGCGTTTCATTATCAGATTCTCGTAGCCCGACCGTCCAGAAATATAAAAAGGAGGCACGTTTTGATCACGCGAAAAATACGCCTGCGGACCCGCATCGACCGCCTGTTGTCCGTCTGGTTCTATTTTTCGATGCGCCACGCCGTGGCGGTGATCCTTATTTCGATCCTCGCCGCCGCGGCCGCCGTAAACTACACGATCCACAACCTCCGCATCAACACCTACCCCGGCAACGTCCTGTCGGACGAACTGCCGTGGCGCCAGGACAAGCTGGCCTACGAAAGGGCCTTCCCGCAGTTCCGCGATTCCATCGTCATCGTCCTCGACGCCCCGACGCCGGACCAGGCGCGGGACGCGGCGGCCAGACTCTATCACCGGCTGCGCGAGGATTCCGCCCAATTCGAATGGGTGTTCTATTCGCCGGAAAGCGGATTCTTCCGCGAGAACGGCCTGCTGTTCGACGACGACGCGGACCTGGAAAAACTGTCCGATCACCTGGCCAAGGTGCAGCCATTCCTGGCGGAGGTGTCCGCCGACCGGAGCCTGCGCGGCGTGTTCTCGCTCCTGGAGCGGGCCTTGCGCACCGGGGAGGACAAGGACATCGATTTCGCCACCGTGTTCGACCGGATCGCCTCGGCGCTCGGCGGCCATCTGGACGGCTCCGGGACGCCCCTGTCCTGGATCGAACTGATGGCCGGCGAGGACGCCAAGCCCGCCGACAGGCGCGTGCTGCTGGAGGTCATGCCGCGGATCGAATACAGCTCGCTGGCGCCCGGCGAAAACCTGATGGCGGCGATCCGCCAGACCGGCAAGGAACTGCGCCTGGAGGAAAGCGGCGTGACCATGCGGCTCACCGGTGCCGCCGCCCTGTCCGTGGACGAGCTCAAGAGCGCCAGCATCGGCGCCCAGATGGCGAGCCTCGGCTCGTTCCTGGGGGTCAGCCTGGTCATGCTGGTCGGGTTGCGGTCGCCGTGGCTGGTGCTGACCGTGCAGATCGGACTGGTGCTCGGGCTGATCTTCACCGCCGCCTTCGCCGCCGTGGCGCTCGGCCAGCTCAATCTGATCTCGGTCGCCTTCTCCGTGATGTACATCGGCATCGGCGCCGATTACGCCATTTATCTGAGCCTGCGTTACCGCGAGCTGGCCTGCCGCTCGCACAGCCACCGCAGTGCGCTGAAACGCGCCGTCCGCCACGTCGGCGGATCGCTGGAAATCGGCACACTCACCACCGCCGTGGGCTTTTTCTGCTTCGTGCCGACCAGCTATCGGGGCGTCGCCGAGCTGGGGATCATTTCCGGCGCCGGCATGTTCATCAGTCTGCTGGTGACGCTCGCCATCCTCCCGGCTTTCCTCGGCCTGCGGCGTCCTTCCCGTTACCTCGGCCCCCATGCCGGACACACGGAGCCGCCGCGCTGGCAGCGGAATCTCCTGACGTTTCCGCTGCGCCATTCGCGGAGCGTTCTGATCACCGCGGCCATCGTCGCCGCCCTCGCCTTCGTACAACTGAAGTCGGCGCGCTTCGACCAGAATCCGCTCAACCTCCAGGACCCCACCGCCGAGTCGGTCCGGACCTTCCGCGAACTGCTGGCCGACGGCTCCGATTCACCGTGGTTCCTGGCGGCGCTGGCCAGGGACGGCGGAGAAGCGGCGGCCATGAAACAGCGGCTGGAAAGCCTGCCGGTCGTGGACAAGGTCCTGACGCTCGAGGATTTCGTGCCGGAAGACCAGGACGAAAAACTGGACCTGATCGACCAGATGGCACTGACCCTGGGGCCGCAGCCGGCATCGGGCGACACCAAGCCGCGACCCGCGCCCGACGAGGAGGCCGCAGCCGTGCTCCGGTTCCTGGCGACCCTCACGGCTCACCTCTCGGCCCACCCCGACGCCGCCGACGCGCCGGCCGGCTTCCGCCTCGCCGCACAGCAGGCCCGGCTGGCCGAACGCATCCAGTCCACGCAGGGCGAGGCCCGCACCGAAACCGTGGCGCGGGTATCGCAGGCCCTGGTGGGCGGGCTCGGCAGCCGGCTCGCCCGGCTGGCCGACGCGCTGAAAGCCCGCCGGGTCGGCATCGGCGACCTGCCGGACGACTTCCGCTCCCGCTGGATCACCAAGGATGGCGTCCAGCGGGTCGAAATCCGGCCGAAAGAGGACCTCCACGACCCGCAAGCCATGCGCCGGTTCGTGGACCAGGTCCGGCAGGTGGTGCCGCATGCCACCGGGGTGCCGGTGCTGTTCCTCGAATCCAGCGACGCCGTGGTGACGGCCTTCCTGCAGGCCTTCGCCTACGCCATCGTGGCGATCACCGTGATCCTGTTCCTGACCATGGAGAAAAAGATCGACGTGCTGCTGGTCCTGCTGCCGCTGCTGCTGGCTTCCCTGCTGACGGGGGCGGCCATGGCGCTGGCGAAGGTTCCCTTCAACTTCGCCAACATCATCGCCCTGCCGCTGGTCTTCGGCATGGGGGTGGACAACTGCATCCACATGGTCCACCGCTTCCGCACCGCACCGCCGAAGGACGGCATCCTCCTGCACACCAGCACCGCCCTGGCCGTCGTGCTGAGCGCGCTCACCAACATCAGCGGCTTCGGCAACCTCGCGGTGTCGCCCCATCTCGGCATGGCCAGCATGGGGATCATGCTGAGCATCGGCATCTTCGCCACGCTCTTGTGCAGCATGATCGTGCTGCCGGCGCTGCTGGCGCAGACGGAGCATTTGGGGCGATTGAAACGATTTCCTTGCGATCGAACACATGAGGAGACTCCCGGCTTAGAATGAACCAGCAGCCGATCTGCTGAACAGGAGCAAAACATGCGCAAGATCCTTTTTATTCGGGCCGAATGGGACGACGAGGCGGAAGTCTGGGTAGCGACGTCCGACGACGTAGCAGGCCTCGCCACAGAAGCCGAAACACTGGAAGCCTTGTCATCGAAATTGGAAAGCCTGGTCCCAGAACTGCTTGATGCGAACAGCTATCCAGAAGGCCCTGAAGTGCCATTCGAACTTCTGGCCCGCAAATTTTCGGTGGCGCACCGGGCCATGCACTGATGGGCAATAGTTTCACACCTGAACTCAAACGGATATTGCTCGAAGCAGGCTGTCACTTCGTCCGGGGAGGAAAAGGCGATCACGACATCTGGTTTTCTCCCCAGACTAGCACCCACTTCACCGTTGACCAAAAGATCAAGTCGCGCCATACGGCAAACGCCGTGCTCAAACAGGCCGGCCTGCCCAAGCGATTCTGAAAACGAGCGGGAATCGGCCCCGGAAGCCGGGATCACGGCGCACGGCTGGCGGCCAGCGCCATGCGGACCAGTTCGGCGAGGCGGCGGACGCCGGTTTTCTGGCGGATATGCTGGATGTGGGAGCGGACCGTGGCGACGCTCACGCGCAGGGTCGCCGCGATCGCCTCGGGCGTCGCTTCATCCATCAGCCCGAGCAGCACGGACTGCTCCGCCGCGGTCAGTTGAAACAGCCCGCAGAACGACCGCAGCGCGTCCTCGTTGATCCCGCGGCAATTCTCGATCACCAGCAGATAGCGCGCATGCAGCGACGGCAGCCCCAGCACGGAGACTTCGCCCAGCGGGGCGACCAGGGCACTGAGCGTTTCGCCCGCCTCCCCCGGTTTGGCAAGGGTGAAGGCGACTCGCGCATGCCGGCCCTGATCCGCCAGACTCAGGGCTTCGTCGAAGTCGGGGCAGGCGCGCGTGCCGAGCGCGATGACCCGGCCATGGCGGATCTTGATCGCCGCCGGCCGGGAATCCAGCAGCCGCTCGGCGGCCGGATTGCAATGCAGAACCCTGCATCCGGCGTCGAGCACGAAAACGGCATGGCTGAACCCGGCGATCACCGACTCCTTGAGAACGCCGCCGCGCTCCAGCACACCCAACCGGAAAGCGATCCGGAAAGCCCGGTTGAGGTGCCTGGAGATGCTTTGCAGCCTCAGGCGGTCTGCCTCCTCGAAACCCTCCGAGCCGACGCCGCGGAAGAAGCAGAGCACGACATGCGGCGTATCGGACTCCGCATCCCATAAATTGCTGCAAAGCACATCGCCGATGTTCTGGTTCACCAGCCAGTCGTTGTAGAACGCGCTCCGGACCAGCTCCCGCCGCTCCACCAGCATGCCGCCGGCGAGCGTGTGGCCGCCCTCGGCCAGGCTCTTGTCGCGTGCCGCCTGAACCCAGATGTCGCGCTCGCCCCAGTAAGCCTGGTAGTTCTTGCCGTAATCGCTTGGGATGTTGTAGCTGAGCAGGAACGGGTTGGCGTAGTCGGTCAGCTTGAAACCGATCAGATTGAACGCGCTCGCATCGAGGTGGATGCGCAACTGATCGAGCGTTTTCTGCCAGCTCTCCGGATCCAGGGCTGACTCGTAAATGGCCTGAACCAGCTCATCGTAATCCGGGCCGCACCGGCCTTCGGTGTGCACGGTTTCCGGCTTTGAATCTTTCCCGCTCATAAGGCCTTCCGCATGAGACGCCCGATTTGCCCGAATGGCTCGAAAGCGCCTGACCGGCCAGCCACTGATCCGAACCGGAACCTATTACACTATTTTTCCCGCCGTTCCTTCAATCCGAAAAAGGCGCGCGCCTCATCCGGACGCCGTTGGCGGATCGCCCTTCGGCATCCGCCGTAGGGCGGAACCGGCTTCTCCGGGTTCCGCCATCCCGAAACAACACGCATGCTGGCCAAGCCCACAAATCGTGTGGCTTGGGGGATTGGTTGGCGGATCGCCTTTGGCATCGCCCTACAGCATTCCCTCCGATTACGCTGCGCTAATCGGAGCTACCACCGGTGGGCGGAGCCGGCAGGCGATCCGCCACTACAACCCAAAAATCGCAGCGAGGCCCGGATAGATGCCGGGGCTCCGCTCGAAATCGTGCAGCACGCTGAAACCGTTGGCCGGGTCGATCCGGTACACCGTGCCGATGCTGGAGCCGCCGCCGTTAGCGGTGGTGCCGTAGAGCGTGTCATCCGGGCCGAGGGTGATGCCGGCGTAGGGATACGCCCCTTGAGCCCCATCGAATTCGTGCAGGATGCCAAAACGGCCGTCCGGGCCGATGCGGTACACGGTCCCGGCGCCCGCTCGGCCGCCTCCGCGAGTGGTGCCGTAAAGTCCCCCTTTTCCGAACGCCACGGCGGCGAAGGGCTGGGCCCCCTCCTTCCCGTCGAAGTGGTGCAAAACGCCGAAACGGCCGTCGGGGAGGAGACGGTAGATCGTGCCGGCGTTCGAACGCCCGCCGCCGACGGTGGTGCCGTAGAACGCGCCGTCCGGACCGGCAACCAGTCCGGCGTACGGACTGGCGCCGCGCTTGAGGTCGAAAGTGTGCACTACGCCGAAACGGCCGCCCGGGTCGATCCGGTACACCAGACCGGCCCCCAGGCCGCCGCCGCTCCAGGCGGTGCCGTAGAGGGTTCCGTCCGGCGCGAATGCCGGAGCGCCGTAAGGGTTGGCGCCGGCGGTTCCGTCGAAATGATGCAGGACGTCGAAGCCGCCGTCGGGATGGATCCGGTACACGGTGCCGTGACCCGCATGGGCGCCGGTCCAGGCCGCGCCGTACAAGGCGCCGTCCGGTCCCAGCTTGACGGGCGCGTAGTGGTTCGCCCCGTGCATGCGCTCGAAGTCGTGCAGGATACCGAAGCGACCGGCGGAATCGATCCGGTAGACCGTACCCTGGTCCGATTCGCCGCCGTTCACGGTGGTGCCGTAGAGCGTCCCGTCGGGGCCGAAGGCCGGAGCGGCATACGGATTCGAACCGTGCGCCCCGTCGAAGTCGTGCAGCACGCGGAAGGCGCCATCCAGGCCGAGCCGGAACACCGTGCCGCGGTCGGCGCTGCCGCCGCGCCAGGTCGTCCCGTACAGCGCGCCATCCGGCCCGAAGCTTACCGCGGCGTAGGGATGCGCTCCACGCGCCATGTCGAAGTCGCGGCACACGCCCGCAATGGCGCCGGGGGCGGCGACACGGCCCATACCCGCGTGTTGCTCCTCACCGAAAGTACCGTCTTCGGTACAGCGGCCGTGTGGGGCCGGAGCACCCGGCGACGTGTCAAGAAAATGAGCGGCGTTCATAGTAAGGCCCGGGAAGTTTGCGGATTGCTCGCTTCGGAAATGGCCCGCCGCGCCCTCAGCAGCGGGGATACGACCGAGGCCGCGAAGCACGAAGGCTTGAAAGAAGGCATGTTCATCTCTCCGTTCATGGCGTTTTCTCGTTCATTGCCGGGTTCCACCCGATCTTTGTCGTTCCTGGCCGGGCCGGTGCGGCGCTCGCGAAGCGCCGGCCCGTACGGCAGCCAAGCTACCACCTCGGTTTCCTCCCGCACATCATCCAAATGGATGATGATTTCTTCGGTGATTTGTGATAAAGGGTACGGGCATCAGTCCTGATCCTTGCGCTGAGCGAAGCCGAAGCGGGAGCCGAAAGGTCCGCCCCACAGTGCCGCGGATCGGCGCCATCCCGCGCGCAGATTGAGGTTCTCAACAGGTCGGCATAGACTTCGGCCCCATATGCCGGCGCGATCCGAGCGGCGAGGCATTCCACTTACAACTACAAGAAAGGAGAATCGCTCTATGAGCTTGCGGGCTGGAGTCATCGGCTTGCTGACGGCCATGGCAAGCCTGTCGGCCACGGCCAATGAGCAAACGCTCAAGGAAGACGAGCAGAAATCCATCGTCCACCTGAGCCCGCTGGTGGTGTCCGGCACCCTGAGCTATCCCTTCGGCCACCAGACCGACGACCACGCCGTCACCGCCCTCGACAACCAGGCGCTGATCCGCTCCGGCAAACGGGGGCTGGAAGAGACGCTGCAGGGCTTTCCCAGCCTCAACATGCTCACGGTGCCTGCAGGCGGGGTGGCCTCCCTCACCTTGCGCGGCGCCAGCGGCTACGGCCTGATCCAGATCGACGGCATCCCGCTGCCGATCAGCAACACCGGCCAGTTCAACCTCGCGGGGATGCCGGCGGAAGCCTTCGAGAATACAGAGATGATCCGCGGTTCCGGCGCCGTGCTCTACGGCAGCCATGCCCTGGGCGGACTGATCCGGCTGTCGACCCGCGACCTGCTCGCCACCACCGGTTCGGCCCACATCGAAGGCGGCAGTTTCGGCGCTCTGCGCGATACCGTGGCCGGAAGCTGGGCCGGCGACCACGGCCGGATCAGCGGCACCTACAGCCGGGACGATTTCTTCGACGGCACGCCCTATGTCAATCCGCAATTCGGGGACGGCTACCGCAAACCGGCCAACGCCAGCCTCGCCACCCTGCGCGGCAGCGCCAAACTGGGCGATGTGGGGGAAACCGAGAGCAGCCTGGTGTATTCCGACTCCCACAGCGGCTACGGCAAGTACGTCCTTACACCGGAGCACGTCCTCGATTTCGTGGACGACCCCAACGCCTTCATCGACCAGGAAACCTGGCTGGCGCAGAACCGCAGCCGCGTCGCACTCCATGATCATTGGCAGAGCGGGCTTCAGTTCGGCTTCACCCAGCAGCAGAAGACGGTCCGCTCCGGCACCGTCGAGACCGGCATGCTCGCCCACACCTATCTGGCGCGCTGGGAGAACCTGCACCAGTGGATCACGCCGGATACCGGCACCTGGCGCCTGACCTGGGGCGGCGAAGGCTGGTACGAGGACGGCTCCACGCCGGATGGACGGTACCGCGGCCAGCGCGCCACCGGCGCCGCCGTCGGGCGCCTGGAAGTGAAGTCCGACCGCTACTCGGGCGTGGTCGGCTTCCGTACCGACAGCTACGAACAGTACGGCGTCCACACCACCTTCCACGCCGGCAGTCAGTACCGGATACTGCCCGAATTCGCCGTCTTCGCGGACGGCGGCATCGGTTACCGCCTGCCCGGTTTCCCCGAGCTGCTCACGCCCTTCATCGGCAACCCCACGCTGCGCCCCGAGCATGGCGCCAGCGGCCAGGCGGGATTCAACTGGGACGTCACCGGCTCGACCCAGCTTTCCCTGACCGGCTACTACAACCGCTTCGACGATCTGATCATCCTGGCCCGGCTGCCGATCGGCCTCTACCGCTCGGAAAACATTCCCCGCACCCGCATCATGGGCCTGGAAATGCAAGGCGCCACGGCCTGGAACGCGCAATTCAGCAGCGGCATCGACTACACCTTGAGCTCGAACGAAAACCTGGACACCGGCGCCCCGCTGCCGCACCGCCCCGACAACATCGGCCGCTTCTGGACCGAATGGCGCGGCCAGGCCTGGCCCCTGCGCCTCTGGAGCGAAGCCATCTACCGCGGCGCGAGCTACTCCGATGGCCGCAACATCCGCATAGGCGACGCCCTGCTCATCAACATGACGCTGAACTACATCGTCGACCCCCGTCTCTCCCTTTACGTCCGCGGCGAAAACATCACCAACAACCAGACCTCCGACACCTACATCCTCGGCGTCCCCGGTGCCGCGATGTATGGAGGGATACGGGCGGGTTTGCCCTGACCGGGTTCGATCATTCCGGCGGAACCAGAAAAAGACGGTTCCCGCGAGTCCCAACCCGCGAAGACAGAGAGAATGTGGTCAACAGCAATGCCGACCTCCTTTACCGGCTCAGGCGGGTAGGTGATAACTGGCATCCATGAGGAAGGTTGCCGACCGCGTCATAGACGCAGTAGCGCGAAGAGCAGAAGCAGCCAGGGAGGCCGGAAGCAGCCATCTCGAAGTATTCCGCGGGTTATGGAATAGCGATCGAAATCGTCAGCGGCACCTGGAAAAACGCTTGCGCGAGGGATCGGTCGAGGACGAAGCCGGCTACTTGGAAAAAAACCTTCGGCGTTCTGGCGGCGGCGCGAACTCTTACGATTGCGGAGCCCTGCGACAGGCGGTTGATTTCGGCAAAAGCGGCGTTGGACACCGGGCGATGGGTCGTGCTACTAAGTAAAAATGGGACGCTGATTACTTCGTATCCTGCCAATTCTGACGCGAAATCGTTCGAAGATAATCACCGCATTTTAGGAGACCGGGTTTATGACCAAGACATCTCAGAAGACTATCGACGAGATCTTAAAAGAGTATTCGCTGCACGTTGAGTACTGGGACGCGGATTTCGGTGAAGGGCATCTGATGTGTGACGTTCGAGAAGCGCTGGAAGAGCGTATTCAGGCGATGAGCCGGCAGCAAATGCTTGCACTGAACGGCATCGATCAAAGAGCCGCCAATCTCTTGGTCGAGTACCGCGGCCCGGCCACTTTCGACGTAAAGATGCTCAAGGCAGTGGTTGACCTGGCACATGACAGCCATGTAGGACACGCCGCTTGACATTTGTACTCAACCCCTATCGGCTGTACTCAGGACACTGCGCTCAGGACTGATGTCGGCAGGCTTGGTGCCCTGAGCCTTGCACTGAGCGAAACCGAAGCGGGAGCAGTGTCCTAATCCTACGAGCTACGGATATGGCCGAACGACATTTTCGTTCAAAGCACCGTCATGCCGGCAAGGATTCGCATACGCGCTCTGGCGAGTGCCGGCATCCAGGCTACAGGGATGTTCCCGGGCCATGCCATCCCTGGAACCTGGGTCCCGGCACAAATCCGCCGGGAGCGGATTTTATGCGGCACATCCCTATGCCGCCCCCTTCGGGCGCTACGCGTGCACAAATTTGCAGGGAGCAAATTTGAACATGCGGAGCATGGCCCGGAGGGCAGATCCCAGGGACGGGACCTGTCAATCGGCTTTCCTGCCGATTTGTGCATTTACCCGAAGGGCGGCAGGCAGGATGGCCTGCCGTGAGTCCATGCCGGAACGACGGCTGTCAATTTCGGGAAGTTATTCTTTGCCAAATCCTCGCTAACCCGGCTTTATCTCAAGTCCGAAGACCTGCGCCTGAAACTGGACGGCGGCCTGCGGGCCCTGGATACGCTGGATTTCCCGGTGCTGATCGCGGACGGAACCGGCGCGGTCCGCTTCGCCAATGCGGCGGCGGAAGCATTGCTGAGAAACAAGATGGGGCTGTCGGTACGGAACGGCAGGCTGGTCCATACCCTCCCGCGCAGCCAAGCGGCGTTGAGCACCCTGCTGCGCGATGCCGCCGCGGGCAAAGGCGGCGGGATGCGGCTGCCGCGCGGCGGGGAGCGGCCGGACCTGCATCTGTCGACGGTGCCGCTGTCGGCCCGCTCGCGCCTGGCAAACGCCGCTGGTTCTGCTGCTGGTGTCCGACCCGGCGGAGGCACGCTTGGCCGGGGCGCTGGTCCGGGGCTTGAGCCCCGGCGAGTACGCGGCCGATAGCGGCGTGTCGCTCAGCACGGTGCGCACCCAGGTCCGCCGCCTGTTCGAGAAAACCCATACCCGACGCCTGGCCGAGTTGGTGAAGCTGCTCGCCTCGCTGCCGGCGGTCAAGGTGGATTTGGATGGCGGGTGAGACATCTTCGTTGGATGTGCCGAACGAAGAGAGGCGCATCGCTCGCGCTATACTCGAACGATGCGCTTCCTTGCGTCAGCACATACGATCCTTTTCCATGGCATGAGCGGCTTGCGACTGGCTGAATACCATGGCAACCTTTGCCATACCAATAATCAATATTTATTGGTATATATTACGGATGTGGAGGTCATGACACATGCACAAGAACACCAGCGTCACCTTGGGCCAGCATTTTGATCAGTTCATCGCCCAGCAGATCACCAAAGGGCGTTTTGCTTCCGCGAGCGAAGTCATCCGGGCAGGACTGAGGGTGCTCGAAGAGAGGGAAACACGGCTCGAAGCTTTGGCGCGCGCCCTGAAGGATGGGGAGGATAGCGGAAGGGCGGATTATTCCCTTGAAGGCCTGATCGAGGAGCTCGACCGGGAAAACGTTTCCTGATGCCGCGCTTCGTCCTCACGAACAAAGCCAAGGCTGACTTGAAGTCCATCGGACGCCATACCGCCGATACCTGGGGACGCGAACAGCGAAACCGCTATCTCGCATCGCTGGACGGCGCTTTCCACGAACCGGCGGCTGATCCCTTCAAAGGCGGGGACTGCGGAGCCGTTCGCCCCGGCTACCGCAAGCTTAGAGTCGGCCGGCACATTGTCTTCTACCGCTTGCTTAACGCCGGCTGCATCGAGATCGTACGCGTCCTGCATGAACGCATGGACGTGGAATGCCATCTGCAGGGACCGGATACGGATTGAAGGGGTTGCGCGCGAGATCGCTGTCTGGGTTCTAAAGTACCTAACAGCCATCCATCGCTTGAACCAAAGCCTTCAATCGCGCGGCGATCTCGACCGGATGAGCCGGCGCCGGTGACAGCCGGCGTAACGCTTCCGGCAGGCGCCCGAGCTGTTCGATCGCATGGGACCGAAGGGTCTGCAGCGGCGGGCTCGGTCCGAGCCGCCGGCCGCTGCGCATCACCGGGCGCAGCAGGGGCTCCCCCGGCTGCGCGTCGTCGACCAACGTCAGGCTGTCCCGCTGCATTTTCCCCTCGCCGTCGTAATAGCGGTAAACCTGTTTCCGGCCGGGCCAGGTCGCCTTGCCTTCGGAACGCTTGCGCCGGGGGATGCCGGCGTATTCCTGGAGCTTGTAGGCGCAGTCGAGATAGGGTGCGTCGGACGAGGTGTCCATGCGGGTGCCGATGCCGTAGCCGTCGATCGGCACGGCTTCCGCGGTGTGCCTGGCCAGGAGATATTCATCGAGGCTGCCGCTGGCGAAGATGCTGACTTGACCGAGGCCGCCGCGGTCGAGGATGCTCCGGACCCGGCGGGCGTGCTCGGCCAGGTTGCCGCTGTCGAGGCGCACGCCCTGGATGCGGATTCCTTTGGCGGCCAGGCGTTCGGCCAGGGGGGTGAGCTTTTCCGCCGCGGCTTCGGTGTCGTAGGTGTCGATCAGCAGCACCAGGTTGTCCGGCTGGGCCAGGGCGAAATGCTCGAAGGCGGTGAGTTCGTCGTCGTGGGCCTGGATGAAGGAATGGGCCATGGTGCCGTACAGCGGGATGTCCCAAAGCCGGCCGGCGAGCACGTCGGAGGTGCCGGAGAAGCCGGCGAGGCAGGCGGCGCGGGCCGCCAGGAGTCCCGCTTCGGCGCCGTGGGCGCGGCGCAGGCCGAAATCGACCAGCAGCCGGCCCGGCGCGGCCAGGGTCATGCGCGCCGCCTTGGAGGCGATGAGGGTCTGGAAATGCAGCAGGTTGATGAGCCGGGTTTCGGCCAGTTGCGCCTCGGGAAGGGGCGCCGTCACCCGCAATATCGGTTCGCCGGGAAAGAACACCGTGCCTTCGGGCATGGCATCGACGTCGCCGGTGAAGCGCAGTGCGGCCAGGGCGTCGACGAAATCCGGCGCGAACCGCCCGGTGGCGCGCAGCCACTCGACCTCGTCGGGCCGGAACCGCATGCCTTCCAGAAAATCCAGCGCCTGTTCCAGCCCGGCCGCGACCAGGAAGTTGCGCTTGGGCTCGGCTCCGCCGGGCAGCTTGCGCACGAAGAATTCGAATACCGCGGTCTCGTTCATGCGCTGGGCGTGATAGCCCTGCAGCATCGTCAATTGATAGAGATCGGTGAGCAGTACGCTGTCGACCGGCAGACTCATGCGAAATCCTTGCATCCGGCGAACTCTGCGCCTTCCTCTCGCATCCGGGCCAGGGCGCGGCTGCCGTCTTCGGGCTCGACGTCGACGGCGCGCACTGCGTCTTCCAACACGACGACTTCGAAACCGAGGCGACGACCGTCGAGCACCGTATGCAGCACGCAGTAGTCGGTCGCGAGGCCGCCGATGAACAAGCGGCGAACGCCGATTTCCTGCAGGAGGTAGGCGAGGTCCGTGCCTTCGAAACTGGAATAGGCCTCCTTATCCGGCCATGTCGCCTGGGATACGATGGGAACGTCCTCGGGCAAGGCGAGGCCGGCCGCGAACTCCGCCCCCTGGCTGCCGGCCACGCAGTGCGGCGGCCACGGCCCGCCCTGGGCGTGGAACGAGCAATGGTCCGGCGGATGCCAGTCACGCGTGGCGATGACGGGCAGCCCTTCCCGGACGAAGCGCGCGATGTGTTGATTCAGCACCGGTATCACCTCGTCGCCCCCGGGGACGGCGAGGCTGCCGCCCGGCAGGAAGTCGTTCTGCACGTGGACCACGATCAAGGCATCGCCCGGCGAAAGGCGGAACGCGTCAGTCTTGGTGTTCATTTCAGCCACTCCATCACGATGAGGAGATGATACGCCGGGCAAGGCGCGGACGGATTGAGTTTTCCGTCGTCCGCCCCTATAAATGCCGCATCCTTGGAATGCAGGAAGGAAAACGCCGTGCCGAAATACGATTATTTTTGTGAAGCGAACGACCGGGTCGTGGAAGTCAGCCATCCGATGAACGATCGCCTGGCGACCTGGGGCGAAGTGTGCGAGCGCGCTGGGCTGGCTGTGGGCGATACCCCGCCCGATACACCGGTCAGGAAGCTGATCACCGGCGGCGGCATCGTCCGCTCCGGCGCCCTCAAAAATCCGGAAGCGCCCCCTTGCCAGAGCGGTGCGCCCTGCTGCGGCGCCGGGGCCTGCGGATTCAACTGACGGGCAGCGAAGGAGTTTTTAGCGCGCGGCCCGGTTGGCCCGCGCCTCGTCTTCGAACTTCTGCCGGTATTTCAGGATTTCGTCTACGATCTGTTCCGCGGTCTTTTCGATGTCCTTGCCGGTCGCATTTTTCTCCATCACGAACTTGGCCGCGGCGACGTAGGGGTTCATGGTCACGACCGCGCCCGGCATCTTGCCGGGGTCCTTCACCGTGCCGAACACGATGAAGGGCTGGCGCGGGTCCTTGCCGGCGAGATCGCTCACGCCGACCTGCACGTCCATGGAGGTCGCCCCGGCTCCGAAACCGATCACGGCGCGCTTGAGCCGGCTGCCTTCGTCGACCTCGGTGAACATGCCCTGCACCAGCCAGCCGTCGCGCGGCAGCGCGCCAGTGGTGGAGGCGATGCGCTGTGCCGGGAGCCCCTTGTCCGACAGGCTCTTCACCAGCGCGGCCGCCATGGTGTCGACGATTTCCCGGGCTTGGTCGTCGGGACTGCCGGGGCCGAAGGGTTTCCTCAGGCGCTGGCCGAGCCCATCCAGCAGCCCCTGGCGTTGCGATTGCGACCGGCCGGGCAGCAAGCCTCTGACGCCGGGATCGCCCTGGATGTTTTCGGCATCCAGCGCGAAATCGGCGACATACACCGTCCTCGGCCCTTCGCCGGGTTTGACCGCGCCGAGCTGTTCGTTGCGGACCTCCACGCCGCCGAGCAATTTGCGGGAGCGGTCCGCTCCGCAACCGCCGAGCGCCACACTTAAGCAAACCAGAAGTAAGAGTCTGTCTTGAAAAAGAAAATGGGGGATCGTAGGGCGGATAAGCGGCAGCGCATCCGCCAAATTCGGCTCCGCTGCTCTTCGAGTCGGCGTTGCGGTGGATGCGCTACGCTTATCCACCCTACCTGAGCGGAGACTTTTCCTGATTTCAACTGATTGACTTCGCTTGAATAGACTTTTCAAGACAGGTTCTAAAAGGGAAATCCGGCGATTCATGCACTCTCCTTGAGATTTCAAAAAGCTGAGGAATTCGGGCGGTTCCCGGCCACCGGCTGATGACGGCGCCCGCCGGACCCGATCCGCCTCGCCCCTTCGTTCAGTCGCAATCCCACAGTTCCAGCGCCACCCGCTCGGGCCGCCGCGGATCGTACTCGACCGGAACCGTGCGGCCCGGCTGGGCCAGGGGAACTTCCAGACGGGAGATGAGGGCCTTGGTTTTCGCGTCGAACGGCGGACCCTGGTCCGGCCGCACTTCCAGCACGAATTCGGCCACGGGGTTCTGGTTGATGGTGATGCCGGTATCCGCGAGGCCGACGATCCGGGTGGTTGCGGGCCTGCCGGTGCGCAGAATCTCGCAGGCCTCGCTGCGTCCGCTGAACGGGTCGACGATCGTGGCGCGACCCGCTGCCGAGGCGAACAGGGACAACGGGAACCCTCTGGCGCCGCGCCAGGGCGAGGCCGGTATTTTCATCACTTTCGAACCCGCGCGACTAGTCAGGACTGGTCCGGATCAAAAAACGAATCGTGCGGGCCAGGCCGGGGTATACGGGAGGATGTGTTCTCGAAGGCCCCTCTATTGCGGGCTCTTTTCGAGGACATCGAGAACGAACCGCTCCAGAGCAATGGCGTTGGCGGAAGCCGTCGAATCCTCTTCAGCCGGTTCCGATCCTTCCGCCCGCGTGGCCGCCAGCAGTAGCGGGGTTGCGAGATAGGTACCGGAAGCCTTGAGACTCATGTTGATTCCGGAGAGGGAAATGATCAGGCCCAGATTATAGGCGCCCTTGAGGTTGCCGTTATCCAAGACCTTCCCCGCGAATGAATTGCGGGTGATCGTCACGCTGCCGCCGCGCTGTTGGACCGCAGCGATCAGCGCCTGGAAGTCGATGTCGACCTGGAACTTGGACGAGGTGAGCATCCGACCAGACGCCGTGCAAATGAATGGGCTTGCCGCTGTCGAGCGGGTTGTTGATCGTCATTAGGAAGTTGTCCTGCCCATTGACCGCCGGGGAGAACTGCATGGGCAAGCCGAGCTTGAGCAAGGCGTTCAAAACGGCCACGTCCGGACTGGTGAGCGAGGCCTTGGCGACATGGGGAGCGTTCAATTTGACGGACGTGGGACCGTGCGGCGTGTAGAGTCCGTTCGGCTCGGCCGCGCGGGCCGGCGAGGACATCGTCAATGAACCCGAAAGTACAAGGAAAACGATAAGGAACGGGATTTTCCTGAACACGGCTGAGTCTCCTCTGCTGAATCTCACGATATCGGCGCTCGTGCATCCATCGGCCGGCGTTGACCTTTCGCGTGAGGCTGGATTTTTTGTGTTGGTAGCCTCAAGCGACTCGACTATAGGCCCGGACAGGGGAACTCGCAACACACACCATGACGAAGCCGCTCCGAGCACTCACTCGGGCAGATAATCCGGATCCAGCACCTCCACGAGATCGAAGGGTGGCTGCGCCGGGAAGGCTTCCAGCGTCAGCCCCGTCTCCATCATGGCGCTGAAACGGGCGTTGTCGTAGGTTTCGAGAAAACAGACGTGGAGAGCGGGCTTCAGGCTCGGGTTGGCGTCGATCAGCTTGGCGATGCGCCTGCGCTGGTCGAGGATGGCCGACTCCCAGCGCTGCCCGTGAAACTCTGGCTGGTGGCCCCATTTCAGCAAATGCGTCAGCAGCACCTCGAGGCGCCGGGTCAGTTGCAGCCGTGCGCTGCGACCCATGGCCTCGATTTCCTCGCAGAGATGCTCGGTATCCAGTTCGGAGAAGCGGCCGGCTTTGAGCAGTTCGGACTGTTGCAGAGTCCAGCCGAAAAAATCGTGTTCGTAGAGACTGGCGTTCACATGATGACCCTCGTCGTCAGGAGCGCGGGACGGGAGTTCCCGCCCCGCGGATTTCCGCTCATCCCCTCAGGTGCTGCAGGACTTCGTCCAGCATTTTCTTGGCGTCGCCGAACAGCATGCGGTTGTTTTCCTTGTAGAACAGCGGATTGTCGACGCCGGCATAGCCGGACGCCATGGAACGCTTCATGACGATGGAAGTGCCCGCCTTCCAGACCTCCAGCACCGGCATGCCGGCTATGGGGCTGTTGGGGTCTTCCTGGGCACCCGGATTGACGATGTCGTTGGCGCCGATGACCATCGCCACGTCGGTCTCCGGGAAGTCCTCGTTGATCTCGTCCATTTCCAGCACGATGTCGTAAGGCACCTTGGCTTCGGCCAGCAACACGTTCATGTGCCCCGGCATGCGGCCGGCCACCGGATGGATGGCGAAACGCACGTTGACGCCCTTGTCCCGCAGGTGCTTGGTGATTTCATACACCGTGTGCTGGGCCTGGGCCACGGCCATGCCGTAGCCCGGCACCAGGACCACGTTGCGGGCGCCGCGCAGCAGCTCCGCGGTTTCCTCGGCGTTGATCGGCTGCACCTCGCCCTCCGGCTTGGCGCCCGCCGCGGCGGTGCCGCCCTCGGTGCCGAAGCCGCCGGCGATGACCGACAGGAAGTGGCGGTTCATGGCGCGGCACATGATGTAGGACAGGATCGCGCCGGAAGAGCCCACCAGCGCGCCGGTGACGATGAGGAGGTCGTTCGACAGCATGAAGCCCGTGGCCGAGGCCGCCCACCCCGAATAGCTGTTGAGCATGGACACGACCACGGGCATGTCGGCGCCGCCGATCGCCATGACCATGTGGATGCCGAACAGCAGGGCGATCCCCGTCATGATACCCAGCGGCACGATGCCGGTCGTGGTCGAATCGGCGTCGAGAAACTGCTTGCCGACCACGAGGACGGCGATCAATAGCCCCAGGTTGAGCCAGTGGCGCCCCGGTATCAGCATCGGCTTGCCGCTGATCTTGCCCGACAGCTTGCCGAAGGCGATGACCGACCCGGAAAAGGTCACGGCGCCGATCAGGATCCCGATGTAGATCTCCGATTCGTGGATGGTCTTCTCGACGCCGGCGAAGTGTGCGCTCGGATCGAAGTAGTTGGCGAAACCGACCAGGGCTGCCGCGAGGCCGACCAGGCTGTGCATGAGCGCGACCAGTTCCGGCATCTCGGTCATCTTGACCTTGATCGCGGCATATACGCCGACACTGCCGCCGACCAGCATGGCGATCAGGATCGGCACGTAGCTCGTGACCTTCGGTCCCAGCAGCGTCGCCAGGATGGCGATGGCCATGCCGGCGATGCCGTAGAAATTGCCCCGCCGCGCGGTTTCCGGATGGCTCAGCCCGCCCAGGCTGAGGATGAACAGGATGGTCGCGCCGATGTACGCGACCGTAACCAAACCTTCAGACATGATCTTCTCCCGTCCTTAGTTATCTTCTGAACATGCGCAGCATGCGCTGGGTCACCCAGAATCCGCCCGCCATGTTGACCGCCGTCAGGGCGACGGCCAACCCTGCCAGCGCCAGGATCAGCGTGCCGGGCGAGGAGATCTGGATCAGCGCGCCGATCGCGATGATGCTGGAGATGGCGTTGGTGACGCTCATCAAGGGCGTGTGCAGCGCGGGCGTCACGTTCCAGATCACCATATAGCCGACGAAGCAGGCGAGCACGAACACGGTGAAATGTTCCATGAAGTCAGCCGGGGCGTTGGCCCCGATCAGGTAGAAGATCGATGCGCCGATACCGATGCCGAGGCCGGTTCGGGCCCAGGCCGGCAGCAGCGGCTTCTTTTCGACCACGACCGGCGGCGCGGCCGTGGCCATCTGCGGAGCCGCCGCGCTGATCTTGGGCGGCGGCGGTGGCCAGGTGATGGTCCCGTCCTTGATCACCGTCGCACCGCGGATCACTTCGTCGTCCATGTCGACCACGGCGTTGCCGTCCTTCTGCGGGCACAGCTCTTCGAGCAGACGCAGCAGGTTGGTGGCGTAGAGCGTGCTGGACTGGCGGGCCAGCCGGCTGGGCAGGTCGGTATAGCCGATGATGGTGACGTCGTGGCGCACCACGACCTCGCCGGGAACGGTCAGTTCGCAGTTACCGCCCTGTTCGGCCGCCATGTCGACGATCACGCTGCCCGGCTTCATGGACTTGACCATGCCGGCGGTGATCAGCTTGGGCGCGGGCTTGCCGGGAATCAGGGCGGTGGTGACGATGACGTCGACGTCCATGGCCTGGCGGGCGATCATCTCGGCCTGAGCCTTCTGATAGCCTTCACTCATGATCTTGGCATAGCCGCCGACGCCAGTGCCCTCCTCCTGGTATTCCACCTCGACGAACTCGGCGCCCATGGACTTGACCTGGTCCTTCACTTCCGGCCGGGTGTCGTTGGCCCGGACGATGGCGCCCAACCCGCTGGCGGCGCCGATCGCGGCAAGCCCCGCCACGCCGGCGCCGATGACGAAGACCTTGGCCGGCGGCACCTTGCCGGCCGCCGTCACCTGGCCACAAAAAAAGCGGCCGAAATGATGGGCCGCTTCGATCACCGCACGGTAGCCGGCGATGTTCGCCATGGAGCTCAGGGCGTCGAGTTTCTGCGCCCTGGAGATCCGCGGCACGCTGTCCATGGCCAGCACGGTTCCGCCGGTGGCGGCCAGCTTGTCCATCAGCTCCGGGTTCTGGGCCGGCCAGATGAAACTGATCAGGCACCCGCCTTCCTTCATCAGTTCGACTTCGGCGAAGGAAGGCGCGCGCACCTTGAGGACGATGTCGGAACCGGCCCACAGGTCGGACGCGTTTTCGACGACGGCAACGCCGGCTTCCCTGAAGGTGTCGTCGGAGAAATTCGCCGCGTCCCCGGCGCCCGACTCGACCGCGACCTCGAATCCCAGCTTCTTTATCTTCTCGGCCACCTCCGGTGTGGTCGCTACCCGGCGCTCCCCGGGGAATATTTCCTTCGGTATTCCAATTCGCATGCAAGCCACTCCTTATCCCTGTTCTGGTTGGGAGATGGGCCTCGCATGGAAGCCGCCCGCAAGCGGCGAACCGTCATCCCGAGGAAACAACCCATCTCGTGAGTCTGGATTGACAAAAGCAAATCGGGCGCCGAGCGCCCGCTCTTTTAATACCGGCAAAGCGGGGCCGGGTCAACCTTTTTTCCCAAGCGAGGGAAACGGAAAAGATCAGCGAAAACGGGGCAGGCGCTCGGCCAGACCCATGGCGTGGCGGGCCAGCAAGTGTTTGGCCGGTGGCAGGCAATCGAGCGCGAGCAGACCGATATTGCGAATCAGCGCGAGAGGCGGGAAATCGCTGGAAAATAGCCGGATCAGGCTGTCGGTGAAGGCGACGGTGCTGCGGAGGTCACGCTGGCGGGCCTCGGCATAGCCGTGGAGGAAGGCCGGGTCGCCGATGTCCTCACCGAAACCCTGTTTCACGATCAGGCGCTCGGCGAGCTGGGCGGCGTCGCGCAGCCCCAGGTTGAAGCCCTGCCCCGCCACCGGATGGAGCTGGTGCATGGCGTTGCCGATCAGCACCACCCGGTCATCGGCCATGCGGCCGGCGCGGATCAGCTTGAGCGGGAAGGTCTGGCGCGGACCGACCGGACCCAGCGCCCCCAGCCAGTAGCCGAAGGCATCCTGCAGACGGGCCAGGAATTCTCCTTCGGACACGGCGCGCAGCTCCTCGGCGTCGGACGGCGCCAGCGTCCATACGATGGAGCAGCGCCGCCGCCCGAGCGGCAGAACGGCCAGCGGGCCGGAGACGGTGAAGCGCTCGTAGGCGACGTTGCGGTGGTCGAGCTCGGTGGCGACCTCGAACACCAGGGCCGTCTGTCCGTATTCGCGGACGATCTGGGGGATTTCCAGCAGCCGGCGGACGGTGGAATCGCTGCCGTCGGCGCCGACGACGAGACGGGCGGACGGCATCAGGGTTTCGTCGCCGCGCTTGAGGCTGACGTGGACCGAGTCCGGCCCGGCCCGCAGCCCGATCAGGCGGGCGGGCTGGATCAGCTCGACCGCTCCGGCGTGCAGGGCGCCGGCCACCGCATCCTCGACATCGCGCGCGGTAACCACATACCCTAAAGCTGCGACGCCTTCGCGTTCGGCGCTGAGTCGGGTCTTGCCGAAATGGCCCCGGTCCGAAACGTGGATGTCGCGGATCGGCGTGGCTTTCGGCTCGACCGAGGTCCAAACCCCCAGAGCCTCGAGGATACGGGCGGTGCCGCGGGCCAGCGCCAGGGCGCGCGCGCCGGCGGGAGCCGCCTGGCGTTCGGATTCGGTGCTGCTCTCCACCACGGCCACCTTGAGGGGCGAACCGGCCAAGGCCAAGGCCAGGCTGCCGCCGGCCAGGCCGCCGCCGATGATGAGGACGTCGTAGTCGACAGATTTCATGACCGCATCAGCGCTTCGATCTCGGCGACCGTCTTGGGCACGCCGGAAGAGAGGATTTCGCAGCCCGCTTCGGTGACGACGACATCGTCCTCGATGCGGATGCCGATGCCCCGGAACCGCGGATCGGCCTCCTCGCAATCCGCCGGCACGTAGAGTCCCGGCTCGACCGTGAGCACCATGCCGGGCTCCAGCTTGCGCCAGTCGCCGCCGGCCTTGTAGTCGCCCACGTCGTGGACGTCCATGCCGAGCCAATGGCCGGTCCGGTGCATGTAGAACTTCTTGTAGGCCTCGCTCTTGATGAGCCTGGCCGGCTTGCCGTCGAGCAGCCCGAGGTCGATGAGGCCTTTCGTCAGCACCCGCACCGCGGCGGCGTGCGGGTCGCTCCAGCGCTTGCCCGGCCTGACCTCGGCTATCGCCGCCAACTGCGCCTCCAGCACCAGTTCGTACAGGACACGCTGGGCTTCGCTGAATCGGCCGTTGACCGGGAAGGTCCGGGTGATGTCGGCGGCGTAATGATCATGCTCGGCGCCGGCGTCGATCAGCAGCAGATCGCCGTCGCGCAGCACCGCGTCGTTGGCGGTGTAGTGCAGCGTGCAGGCGTTGTTGCCGCCGGCGACGATGCTGGGATAGGCGGGCGAACGCATGCCGTGGCGGGTGAATTCGTGCAGGATTTCCGCCTCGATCTGGTACTCGCACAGGCCGGGACGGCAGGCCTGCATGGCCCGCTTGTGCGCCTCGGCGGAGACTTCGGCGGCCCGCCGCATCAGGGCGATCTCGTGCTCCGACTTGAACAGCCGCAGCTCGTGCAGGAGCTTGTCGAGCGAGACGAACTGTTCCGGCACGCCAACCCCGCTGCGCGCCCGGCTGCGGATGTTGTTGATCGCCCGCATCACCTGGGCGTCGAATTCGGACTGATGCCCGATCGGGTAGTACACGGTTTCGTGGTTTTCCAAAAGGCCCGGCAGCACCGCGTCGAGCTCGGTGATCGGATGGGCCTCATCCGCTCCGAATACCTCGCGGGCGCCCTCGAGCCCGGCGCTGCGCCCCACCCAGACGGCCATCTTGGCGTCGAATTCACGGCAGAACAGCACGAACTCGCCCTCTTTCCGGCCCGGAATGAATACCGCCAGCGACTCGGGCTCGGCGAAGCCGGTGAGATAGGCGAAGTCGCTGTCCTGGCGGTAGGGGAACTCCACGTCGCGGTTGCGCACCGCGGCGGGCGCGCCGGCGATCAGGGCGACGCTCCGTTTCTTCATGCGCTTGAGCAGGCGGCGGCGCCGCTGCTGGAATTCGGACAGAGGCAACATGGAAGGACTCAGTGAAGCTGGGGAGCGGCGTTCTGCTCGAATTCGCTGCGGACGAGCTGTACGCCGGCCCGTACGAATTCGGTCAGTTCGGCATAGGCCTCTTCGTCGGTTTCATCCGCATGCTCGGCGTCGAGACGGGATAGCTGGAGGATGTCGTCGAGCACCTCGGTGCATTCGCCGGGCCAGTCGCTGCCGCCGAGTTTGTAACCCAGACCGTAGAGGAATCCCTGGCACCATTCGCCCAGGGCGCGGGCGCGGTCGGTCATCGGGTGGGCGTCGTCCGGCAGGCACAATTCGAAGCTGAAGTCGAAGGCATCCAGTTGCTCGCGCGTCCGGTTGCACAGGTTTTCGCAGGACGCCCGCTCGTCCGGATCCAGCCCCGCCTTGTCTTTGCCGAACACGGTGCTCAGCCATTGCCCGCAATCCAGCCGCCCGTCGACGCACAGCAGGCCCGCCAGCGTGCCGTGGGCTTCGGCGGCGCTGCCAGGAACGTGGTGGTTGAGGAATATCGCCTGGATGTCCTCGTAGGAGGGACTCTCGTGCATGGAGGTGACTTGTCGAACTTGCGGATATTTCATTATGCTACCACCCCTCGAGGCAAGGCCGGTACCCAAACTCTGGCCGGCCGTCCCGCAACCCTCTGATTCTTCCCCATCTCCAGGAAATACCCGCCATGAGCGAACATCGCCCCATCAAAGTGCAGCTTCTCGGCAAGGAATATCCCATCGGCTGCGCCGAAGATGAGCAGCACGATCTGCTGATCGCCGCCCGTTTCCTCGACGAGAGAATGCGCAAGATCCGCGAAACCGGCCGGGTGATCGGCACCGAGCGCATCGCGATCATGGCGGCCTTGAACATCGCCCACGAACTGGTCCAGGCCCAGCACGAAATCCGGCTGCTGAACCAGAGCCTCGCCAGTCAGCATGCCATGAGTTCGCTCGGCTCCGGCGGCGGCTGGAACGGCTGAGGGCCGGGAACGGGATTTTTCGGGCGCGTCAAGTCTCTCACCTGCGCCATTTATCGGGTAAGATAGCCGCCAGTATTCCCTGTAACGCTCGAAGCGTGCTGGGTTACTCTTTGAGCCTAATCTAAAACCCCGGGACTTCCGGATGCTCGATGTGCGCAAGTCCGCTCCGGGCGGAAAGCCTGATTCGGCATCCTCTGGTCCCACCTGAACCGTTTGGTTCAAGGGCGAAAGCATGCTACGGCGCAAACGGGGAATACTCTTTCTCGCGCGGTTTCCATGACCACACCTGCCGAGATCCGGACCCGAATCCGCGAGTGGCGGCACGCCCAGTCTCCTTTCGACATCCACCGGAACAGCCTGCTGATAGCCGGCCATTGCATCGGCTCGGGCTGGCTCGACGCCGATGGCCGGATAGCGGCCTATCTTTCCAATGACGGCGAGGTCGATACGACGGCGCTGTTCGATTACCTCCGCGAACGCGGCCGCACCGCCTTCATCCCCATTCTGCGGCAACGCATGCTCTGGTTCGGACCGTATGCCGGCCCGGCCACATTGCATCCGAACCGCTACGGCATTCCCGAACCCGCTGTCGACGAAGGGACGATCGCCGACGCCAGGGAACTCGATCTCGTATTCGTGCCCCTGGTGGCGTTCGATCCGCAGGGTAACCGCCTCGGCATGGGCGGCGGCTATTACGACCGCACCTTCGCATTCCGGCGCGATGAACCTGCGTCCATAAAACCCCGTCTGATCGGCCTCGCTTTCGAAGGCCAGAAGCTCGAGCGGCTGGATGCCCAACCGTGGGACGTCCCGCTGGACGCCGTGGTCACCGAGGCAAGCGTTTACCGCTTTCCAGACCGGCCACCCCGTTCAGCCTGATCCGTGCTGGATAATTGCCGGAAGACGGAGTATTTTCCTCTTGCGGCAGGTCAAACAACCGTTACCTGCCAGCACGGAGTCTTGTTTATGCCAACGAGCCTAAACATCCGCAACAACCCGCTGCACGGCAGGACCGAACCCCTGGTCCATATCGTCGACGGCCAGCCGGCGGTGCGCGACGCGCTGAAAATCCTGGTCGAATCCGAGGGCCTGCCGGCGCGCTGCTTCGCCACCGAGAAGGACTTTCTGGATTACTGCACGCCCGATACCCACGGCTGTATCCTCCTCGACCTGCGGCTCCCGGAAATCTCCGGCCTGGAACTGCAGAAGACATTGACAGACAAAGGCATACGGACACCGATCATTTTCATCAGCGGGAAAGGCGACGTACCGGCCGTGGCGGAGGCCTTCCGGAGCGGTGCCTTCGACTTCATCGAAAAGCCGTTCGAGAATGCGGGTTTCATGAACCGGCTGCGGGAAGCCATTGCGCTGGATTTGAGGACCTGCGAGCACCGGCGCAGGCAAGCGGAAGCCGCATCGCAGTATGCCCGCCTCAGCAAGCGGGAGAAGCAGGTGCTGCATTGCACCGTCAAGGGCTATTCGTCCAAGGACACGGCGAAATCCCTCGGCATCAGCCATCGGACCGTCGAAATCTACCGTGCCAACGTGATGAGGAAAATGCGCGCCGAAACTTTGGCGGAACTGGTACGGATAGCCCTCCTGCTCGAAACCGATTGAGCCCTCAATCGGGCGTCGGGATCGAAAGCCTCTCCTGCATTTCCAGCACTTCCTTCTCCGCCTCCAGCCAGTCTTCCAGCTCGCTGCCTCCTACGAAACCGCGCTTTTCGGCCCTCAAATACGCCGCTTCCGCGATCAGCGCGCGCAGCATGTCGGGGTCGGGCGGCGGTGGCACGGTCTCCGCCTCCTCGTAGCGAACGGGTTTGGTGGTTCGGGACAATACGGTTGCTGCCATGATGCCTCACCTCTTCGTCAGGTCAAAAAACTCCCTACTCCACGCGTCCTCCTTGTCACAGCCTTCCTGCCAGTTCTCCCGCCCCAAAAGGGCCGGGCTCCTCGATCAGCGCGCGGGCGGCTTCCACCCGGTCCCAGACGTTCCACAACAGCACGCCGCGCACGCGCCCCTGGACCAGATAGTAGACCACTCCCTTGCGGTAAGGCTCGGACCAGTCCTCCACGGTCTCCAGCCTCGAATCCAGTTCCCCCACCGCTTCATAACCCAGCTCGAACAGATCGGAGTAGAAGTAGGGCAGATGCCGGTAGGGTTTCGCTTCGCCGGCCATGTTGCGCCCGGCCAGCCGCCCCATGGTTCGGGCGTTATCCTCGTGCTCCACGTGCATCCGGCGGCCCAGGGCCGGGCTGTAAAAGGAGACGGCATCGCCGGCGGCATAGACGTCCGTGTGGCCGGCCTGCAGAAACTCGTTGACGACGATGCCACGCTCCACCGGGAGCCCGGCCGCCTCGGCAAGCCGTGTCTCGGGTTCGATCCCGATCCCGGCGACGACGCCGTCCACCACGATGGCTTCTTCACCGGTCTCGCCGAGCGCGAGGCGGATCTTATCGCCCTCCCGAACCAGGCCGGTGACTGTCCGGCCGCTCACCAGTTCGACGCCCTGGTCCCGGTAATACCCGTTGAGAAACCGGCAAAGGTTTCCCGGAAACACCCGGCCGCCGATGCAGTCTTCCGGGAAGATCATCACGACTTCCTTGCCGATCGACGCCAGGGCGGCGGCGATCTCCGAACCGATGAAGCCGCCGCCGATGACGGCGAACTTCCGCCCCGTCTCGGTCAGCGTCCGCAGCCGGAGGTAGTCGTCGACGGTGCGGAAATACAGGATATCGTCGCCCCCGAACGGAAAACGGCGCGGCCGGCCGCCCGTGGCCAGAAGCAGCTTCTCGAATCCGTAGAGGGTACCTTCATCGTCGGCGACGGACTTTTCCGCCAAGTCGAGACGGGTCGCGGTCCGCCCCAGAAATGCGCTGATTCCCCGGGTTTCGGTGCCGTACCATATCTGGTCGAAGGACTTGCCCAGCCAGAGTCCCTTGGACAGCAGCGGCCGCTTATACGGAAGATGCGGTTCCGCGCCGATGAGGCCGATCGAGCCCTGCGGATCGAGCTCGCGTATGCCCTGGATCGCCGCATCCGCCGTCATGCCGCCGCCGACCACCAGGTATTTGTAGCTGTGCATGATCGCTCTCCGCATCTGAAAAAACTTGATCAGAGCCAAGGTGCAAAAGGTCCGTCCAGGCTATCCGGCGAGGCCGGTGCACGGAACCTCAGTATCATGGCACCATGGCCGGCGCTGTCAATGCGCAGGCCCGCATGGACGCCTTGTCCCGCCTCCAGCAATCCGATCGCGGCCACCTCCGCGATCGATTGAGTGATCTGCAGCGCCCCTTCCCCCAGCGACACCGACAGGCTGCCGTCCTTCGGCTCGAAGGACAGGCCCCGGAATCGCACGTCGCGCACGACGCAACGCTCTTCCGCGGCATCGGCCACATTGTTCTCAGCCGCCAGCGGTTTGTCCCTGATGCTGGTCGTCACCAGCCATCCCCGGTGCTGGCGGCTGAACTCCTCGCAGAACCCGACCCAATCGGTTGAAGCGACAGGCTTGGTGCTCATTTCATCGGCAGCCTGGAAGCGTTAGTTCGTGCAGCGGACTTTCAGGGCGCTGACCTGGTCGTGGAGACCGTATTCACCGAGGTGATGCACCTTGTGCCCGGCGGTAAAAGTCGCAACCTGGCTGCGGTAATTCTCGTCCTCGCCTCCCCAGCTCCGGATTTCCTGCTCGTGGTAAACCGGCCCGGAGGGAAGGACGAAGTTCTCGTTGCCGTAGACGCTGACCTCCGCGCCCGGCCCGACTTCCAGGCTTTCGATCGCATCGTTCCAGTCGGCACCCTCGAGATTTTTCAGGTTCGCCAACTCCGCCGGACCGAATACCCTGATCTTGGTACCCGTATAGTCCGGCCCCTTGTAAATGTCCACCCAGCAACTGCCGGAACGGGGAGCCGCCGACGCCGCGGAACCGCTCACCACCCACGCGATCACTGCCAGCCAGACATGAATGGCCGATGTCATTTTCATACGTCCTCCTTGCCGCCGGAAACCCGGCCGGCCGTGTCAGGGAAACGCCGGAATCGTTGGCTCGGCGCCCTCGAATTCGGCTTCCGGATGATGCTTCTGGACCCGTTGATGAATCTCTTCCACCCGATCGCGCGGCACGTCCACCATCAGCAGGAGCCCGCCTTTTTCGACCGCGCCCTGATAATTCTTGAGCCGGGAATGCTCCACGTCCAGCCCTATCATGCCGGTCGGCAGGGCGGGCGCCACCCGACCCGCCAGGGTGCCGGCGATGCCTCCGATGGCCAGTCCCGCGCTCTTTCGCCGGGATGAAGTCGCTAACAAAGCGTCCTCACGGACGCACACAAATCCGCCAGGAGCAGATTTTATGCGGCACATCCCTATCCGCCTCTTCGGGCGCTCCGCGTGCAAATCGGCTTTCCTGCCGATTTGGGCATTGACCCGAAGGGCGCCGGGCAGGACAGCCTGGCATGACTGGGCCGCGGTGGGGGGAACGATCATGGCGGGCAGTTACTTTCATCATCCAGGGCGGCTGGTCGCCATGATCGTTAGTCATGTGCTGCAAGGGGATGGTGTACGACGTCCTCCTGCGCGATGACTTCTTCGATGCCCGGCTTGCCTCCCACCGCTCGGGCGATCGCCAGCTTGGTCGCCTGGTAGTTCCAGTCCTGGATCTTTGCGTTGTCCTGGGCGTCCCAGTGGATGAACACGCCGACGCAAATGAATATCTGCTCGGCCTCCGCCTTCGGGATGATACCGTCCTTGACCGAATCCACGACCGCCTTGGCAACGCCGCGTTCCGCAGGTCCGAACATCTGGGTCGCCTGCTTTTCGTTCTTGATTTCCACCTTGTTGAACATCACCGTGGCCGGCTTCGCCATCAGGTTGGGCGCGACCAGCGCGAGCAAGGCGTTGTCGCCGCGCTTCTGATTGGTGAGGGTGGTACAGAAGGCCAGCTCCGCGGCGCTCCCGCGGGGTCCCATGATGAGATCGATATGCGCCAGTTCGTTGCCTTCGCCGACCAGAGCCTCGCCCACCAGAACCCGATCGATCTTCAAACCGTTCATCTCGGTTTCTCCTGTATGTCTGCCGGGGGGACGGACCGCTGGTCCGACGAACAGAAGGATCACCTGCCCATCCTCTCAGGTCTTTTAATACCGGCACCGCCCCGGCGCCAATACGAACCGCTACCTAAGTAGATCTACGTATGGTGGGAGCACTGAATGGCGAAGGTTCAATCCCGGATATCCCGGCGGGCACGAGGGGGGCGGTGCGATTGAACCTCAGTTGACCGCGGGCTGGGCGCCCACCGGTCTTGCCGTATTGCCTTGCGGCCAGGGTGAAGGCCGCGTCGGGCAAATTGCCGGGATCCGCAGACCGGCTCGGGAGGGGGCGAGTATCATTGCGGCCTTTTCCATCCGCTCTGGGGAGCAGCTATGCCATGGATCTATCTGATGATCGCGATAATCGGCGAGGTCATCGGCACCTCGGCGCTGAAGTCCACGGAGGGCTTCACCCGATTCTGGCCCTCGGCGACCGTTATCGTGGGGTATGCGGTCGCCTTCTATTTCCTCTCGCTCACCGTCGACAAGATTCCGGTGGGCATCTCCTACGCGATCTGGTCGGCTCTCGGCATCGTGCTGGTCTCGCTCATCGCCTGGATTCTCCACGGCCAGGCGCTGGATCGCCCCGCCATCGCCGGCATGGGGCTCATCATCGCCGGCGTGCTGGTCTGCACGCTGTGGTCGAAGTCGGCCACCCACGGATGACCGGCGGCGAGCGGTGCGCCGAAACCGAAGGCGCGTCCGCGGACGAGGTTCATTCCATGGCGCCGGCGTCCGTCAGGAGCTTTGCGATCTCGGCGTGGCCGCGCGTGCGGGCGAACTGCAAGGCGTTGGATGTCGGCTTCGCGCCTCTTGCAAGCAACAGCTTGACGATTTCGAGCTGTCCCCGGCCCGCGGCCAGACCGATCGCCGCACCGCCGCCGGCGTTCACATCCATGCCCGCGTCAAGGAAGAGCTCGACGGCCGTCTTGTCGCCGGCGCCGGCGGATTTGGCGAACTGCTGTTCGGAATACTCCACACCCATCCGATGCAGCGCCGTCCTTGCCTGGGCCGGATCGGGAGCCGCAAAGGATGCGGGAACGTGAGACACCGCCAGGACCCCGGCGAACAGCATGAGGCCGAGAGAGGATTTGTCGTGGCGCGAACGGCCGATTGTCATGACACGACTCCTTGAGTCAAAGGTCACGTAAAACGCCCGGCGCGATCCCGCCGGAACTGCATCTGCGCGGACGAAGCCCGTCCGGCTGCTCAACGCCGCAGTAGCAGGGTGCCGATGCCCTGGTCGGTGAACAGCTCCAGCAGCACGGCGTGGTCGACGCGGCCGTCGATGATGTGGGCGCTGTTGACGCCGCCGCGCAGCGCATCCATCGCGCAACGTACTTTCGGGATCATGCCGCCGCTTATGGTGCCGTCCTCGATCAGGGCGTCGACCTCCCTGAGCGACAAGCCGGTCAGCAGTGCACCGTCCTTGCCCAGGATGCCCTGGGTGTTGGTGAGGAGGATCAGCTTCTCGGCCTTGAGCACTTCGGCCATCTTGCCGGCGACCAGGTCGGCATTGATGTTGTAGGAGCAGCCATCCTCGCCGACGCCGATCGGGGCGATCACCGGGATGAAGTCGCTGTTGACCACCATGTCCACCACGGCCGGATCGATGCTGGCGACTTCGCCGACGTGGCCGAGATCGATGAGTTCCGGCGCGTCGGACTGCGGCTGGGACATGCGGATCTTGCGCGCCCGGATCAGGTTGCCGTCCTTGCCGCTCAAGCCCACCGCGGCGCCGCCCTGGCGGTTGATGAGGTTGACGATTTCCTTGTTCACCAGACCGCCCAGCACCATCTCCACCACGTCCATGGTTTCGGCGTCGGTGACCCGCATGCCTTGCACGAATTCGCTGGTTTTCCCCAAACGCTGGAGCAGATTGCCGATCTGCGGCCCGCCGCCGTGCACCACCACCGGGTTGATGCCGACCAGTTTCAGCAGCACGACGTCGCGGGCGAAGCTGTTCTTCAGGCGCTCGTCGATCATGGCGTTGCCGCCATATTTGACGACGATGGTCTTGCCCTTGAAGCGCCGGATATAAGGCAACGCTTCGGTCAGGACATGGGCGATCCGATTGGCGAAGGAGGTTTCCAGGGGTTCCTGTTGTTTCATGGGCAAACCGGTGTGTCAGTGTGTCTAGAAAGGCAGCTCGAGACCGGGCCGCACCTTCAGCAGCAGCTCCCGGAAGCGCTGCTGGATTCGGGCGAGCCCTTCGGCGGTATCGGCTTCGAAGCGGATCACCAGGGAGGGCGTGGTGTTGGAGGCGCGCACCAGCCCCCAGCCGTCGGCGAAATCGACCCGCAGGCCGTCGATGTCGGTGATACGGCCATCGTCGAAATCGGCCAGGGCGCGCATTTTTTCCACGAAGGCGAGGTTCTCGCCCTCCTGCAGCCGCACGCCGAGTTCGGGCGTGTTCACACTGTCCGGCAGCTCCGCGAACACTTCGGCGGTGGGGCGGGAATCGGCGGACAGGATCTCCACCATCCGGGCGCAGGCGTAGATACCGTCGTCGAAACCGTACCAGCGCTCCTTGAAGAAGAAGTGGCCGCTCATCTCCCCCGCCAGCAGGGCACCGGTTTCCTTCATCTTGGCCTTGATCAGGGAATGGCCGGTCTTCCACATCAGCGGGCGGCCGCCGTGGCGCAAAATGTAGCCGGCGAGGTGGCGGGTGCATTTGACGTCGTAGATGATGTCGGCGCCGGGCTCGCGGGACAGCACGTCGGCGGCGAACAGCATCATCTGCCGGTCCGGCCAGATGATGTTGCCGGCCGAGTCGACCACGCCGAGCCGGTCGCCGTCGCCGTCGAAGGCGACGCCAATGTCCGCGCCTTCCCGCTTCACCGTTCCGATCAGCAGCGCCAGGTTCTCCGGCTTGCTTGGATCGGGGTGATGATTGGGAAAATTGCCGTCGACCGTGCAGAACAATTCGATCACCTCGCAATCCAGCGCCCGGAGGATCTGCGGCGCCGCCACCGCCGCCACGCCGTTGCCGCAATCGACCACGACCTTGAATTGCCTGCCGACCTGCATGTCTTCCACGATCGCCAAGTGGTAGTCGGGCAGCAGATCGCGGCGCTCGATCCGCCCTTCCCCGCTATGAAAATTCCCCGATTCGATGCGGCACCGCAGCGCCTGGATATCTTCGCCGGCCAGCGTCTGCCCCCCCAATACGATCTTGAAGCCGTTGTAATTCGCGGGATTGTGGCTGCCGGTCACCATGACGCCGGAACGACCCGCCAGCACCTGGGTGCCGAAGTACAGCACAGGCGTGGGCGCCAACCCCAGATCGGTGACTTGGCAGCCGGCCTCGCGTAGCCCCTCCGCCAGGGCGGCGCAGAGCGCGGGACTGCTCAGCCGCCCGTCGCGGGCGACGACGACCCGCCGTTCGCCACGGTCGAGCGCTTCGCTGCCGATGGCCCGGCCTATCGCCTGGGCCGCTTCCGGTGTCAGCGTGTCGCCGACGATCCCGCGGATGTCGTAGGCCCGGAACAGGGTGGAGGCAATGGGCGGAACCGGTTGGGTGTGCATGTGAATCTTCTCCTCGTTCTGATCATCGGTGAGCGCCGGCCGGAGCAAAGGGGCTTCTTCCGGCGAGGGGGGCCGTACCTCGATTTCCTCCGGCACCGGCGTGCCAAGCGCCCTCAGTCCTTCGAGCAAGTCCTGCATTTCCCTGAGCCGCGCGCGGCCGGTGATGCGCGGGATCCCCGACGGCACCGCGGGGACCAGCGCCAACACCAGCGCCGTATCGTGATTCATCGCCTTCGCCAGCACAAAGCCCGTCCAGAGCAGCACCGCCAGGATCAGCAGCAGCGCCGGTCCGCCGGCCGCGAAAGCCCACCACGCAGGGGACTGGTCCTGCGCCGGACGCCAGTAGACGATCCGCCAGCCGCGGCTGCCCAGCACCGATGCGTCTCCGTCCGGCGGCTCGGCCCGGCGGGCGCGGTCGCCGGTGAAAACCAGGGGAAGCTCGCCCTGCCGGAGCTCCAGCGCGGCGCCGAAAGGCATCGGAACCGAGCGCATGGCATCGAGCAGGATATCCGGGGACAAACTGGCCAGCAGCACCCCTCGCCCTTCGGCAAGCGGCACGGCAAGCGCAATGTGGACATTCGGGCTGTTGGCCGCGTGCATGGCGGGCAAGGACTGGCCGTGCCGGGCATCGCGGATCGCCTCGAGGTCGGCGTATCCCATCGCCGGCGCGCGGGCGGTATCCAGCAGGTCGCTGTGATTCGGTATCAGGCGCACGAGGAGCGAACCCGGCAGGGCGCCGGTGAGCCTGCCCTCCTCCGCCGCGATGCCGGCCGGATCGCCGGACGCCAGCGCCTCGGCCAGCCGCGCGTCGCCCGCCATGCCGCTCAGGGCGCGGAAGGACCAGCCCAGACGGTCGCGCACATTGAATGCCGCGGCATCCGCCGCGGCCGCCATCGCCTGCCGGCTGGAAACTTCGGTGCGGTGCCGCTCGGCCCCCACGAGACCGGCAGCGGTCGCGGCGACCGCCAGCATCGACGCCAGGCCGACCGACCAAAGGAGCCGGCGGAGACTCAGCGAGGGCACGGCTAATGCCGGCCGGTATGGCCGAATCCGCCCTCGGCCCGCCGGCTTTCGGCGAACGCTTCGACCTGCTCGAAGGCGACCTGGGCCACCGGCACGAACACCATCTGGGCGATGCGCTCGCCGACGGCGATTTCGAAGGCTTCCGAGCCCCGGTTCCAGCAGGATACCAGCACCTGGCCCTGGTAATCGGAATCGATCAGGCCCACCAGATTGCCCAGCACGATGCCGTGCTTGTGGCCCAGTCCCGAGCGCGGCAACAGCACGGCCGCCAAGTCCGGGTCGCCGATATGGATGGCGAAGCCGGTCGGGATCAACTCCGTCTCGCCCGGCCGCAGCACCATCGGTGCGTCGAGGCAGGCCCGGAGGTCGAGCCCGGCGGCGCCCGGCGTGGCGTAGTGCGGCAATGGGATTTCGTTGCCGAGGCGGGGATCAAGGATCCTGATCTGTATTTTCGGCATAGTAGCGTTCGGCTATCAATCGAATCAGTCGGCGGGCAATCTCGGTCTTGCCGGCCAGCGGCAAATGGCACTCGCCGCCGCGCCAGCACACGAACAGGGCATTTTCGTCCCGCTCGAAACCGCCCGGCGCCCCACGGCCGACCTCGTTGGCGGCCACCAGATCGGCGCCCTTGGCCTCCAGCTTGGCGCGGGCGTGGGCCTCGACCTCGCCGGTCTCGGCGGCGAATCCCACGACGAACGGCTTGTCCGGCAAAGCCGCGACGGAACGGAGGATGTCCGGGGTCCGGTTCAGGGTCAGCTCCAACTGCTCGCCGTGTTTCTTGATCTTGGCGTCCGCCACCCGCGCGGGCGTGTAATCCGCCACGGCGGCGGTGCCGATGTAGATGTCCGCGCCGCCGGTCCGGGCCATTACCGCCGCGTACATCTCGGCGGCGGTGTCCACCCGCACGGTTTCCACGCCGGCCGGCGCATCGAGCGCCACCGGCCCGCTGACCAGCGTGACGTCCGCGCCGGCATTCCGCGCCGCGGCGGCCAGGGCGTAGCCCATTTTTCCCGAGCTGCGGTTGCCGATGAAACGTACCGGGTCGATGGGCTCGCGGGTAGGACCCGCGCTGACCAACACCCTGAGGCCCGAAAGAAGGCCCTCCGCCGCCAGCGCGTCGGCAAGGTCGGGGACGAGCCGCGCCGGCTCCCGCATCCGGCCCGGCCCCGTCTCGCCGCACGCCTGATCGCCTTCGTCCGGCCCCAACAGGGCAACTCCCCGCCCGGCCAAGGCGGCGGCGTGGGAGCGGGTCGCCGGATGCAGCCACATCGCGCGGTTCATCGCCGGCGCCAGAAACAGCGGCACTTCCGCGGCCAGGCACAGGGTGGCCAGCAGGTCGTCGGCCAGCCCCAGGCTGATCCGGGCCATGAAATCCGCCGAAGCCGGTGCGACCAGGATGGCGTCCGCCCAGCGGGACAACTGGATGTGCCCCATCGCCGACTCGGCACCGGGCATGAACATGTCGTGGGCGACCGGATGGCCGGACAGGGCCTCGAAGGTCAAAGGCTGGACGAACCGGCAGGCCGCCGGCGTCATCGCCACCCGCACCTCGGCACCGGCCTGGCGCAGGCGACGGGTGACCTCTGCGGCCTTATAGGCCGCAATGCCGCCGGTCACGCCGAGAACAATGCGCTTGTGGTGGAGGTCAGCCAAGGATGGAATCTAAGGAAGGGTCACACGGGGCGACATTATGGCAAGTTTAGTCCAGCCCTTCTATGCTTGAAACGACCCGACACGGAAGGACGCTAAGATCATGCCCATCACCGACTGGCCCGCCGACGAACGCCCGCGCGAACGGCTGCTGAAGCTCGGCCCCGCCGCGCTGTCCGACGCCGAATTGCTGGCCATTTTTCTGCGTACCGGCATCGCCGGCAAAAGCGCGGTCGACCTCGCGCGCGACCTGCTCCTGGAGTTCGGCTCGCTGTCCGCCCTGCTCAAGGCGGACCACCAGCGTTTCGTCAAATCGGCCGGCCTGGGCACCGCGAAATACACACAGATTCAAGCCGTGCTCGAACTCGCGCGGCGCCATTTCGAAGAATGCCTGAAGCGCGAGGATGCGCTCACCAGCCCCGAGCTGACGCGGCAATACCTCTCCAACTGGCTGAAGGGCAAACCTTACGAGGTGTTCGTCGGGCTGTTCCTGGACAACCAGCACCGGGTGATCCGCGCGGAGGAGCTGTTCCGCGGCACCATCGACGGGGCCTCGGTGTACCCTCGCGAAGTGGTCAAACAGGCGCTCGCCGAGAACGCCGCGGCCATGATCTTCGCCCACAACCACCCCTCCGGCATCTGCGAACCCAGCGAGGCCGACCGCATGCTCACGCAAAGGCTGAAGCAGGCGCTGGGACTGGTCGACATCCGCGTGCTCGACCATTTCATCATCGGCGACGGCCTACCTTATTCCTTTGCCGAGCGGGGATTGCTCTGAGCCCATGACCGGCACGACATCGGGCTGCCCCTGCGGCAGCGGGAGGAAATTCAAGCATTGCTGCACGGCGTAGGGGCCGAGGCGTCGAGCACCACGCTCACGGCGGTTCTTCCCGCCCGGTCTCGACCCGCCGATCGGCAATCAATTCAGCGGCGAGGTCTTCTTCGCGAGGGATCTGGGCGAAACGCGCAAGCAGGCGTCGTTCGACGGCTTCGCGCCGCTCCAGCACCAACGTGTCCCCAGCTTGCCTGGCGATGAGGCGGTCGCCGACACAGGTTTCGGTTTGCATCTTGGACATGGATTTTCCCGCGTGCCAAACCCTTGCGACCAGACGGCCCATCGTTACCGCGGCATGCCGATCAAGTACAGCCCCAGCCCTACCCAGGAGATAGACATAGTATTCGGCGCCACCCAACTGCCGCAGGGTCAGGATCCGGGTGTACGGGGCCGGGAACCCGGAGGTGCAAAGGAGTTCGAGCCACTGAACCAGGACGGCGAGCACGACGGCGCCGACAATGGCGTCCCAGAGGTTTTCCGCATGCAGGCATAGAAGCCCGGCTTGGCGGAGGCGGGAAGGGAGAGCGACACCCCGCGGCCGTAGGTCTGCTTCGGCTGCGCAGCTACCGGCCGGCCCGGCACCACCCCGCAGTGCAGCGATCCGCTGCCCATCGCCGGATTCACCGGAATAGCCGACGAACCAGTGTCCCCGCACCAGAAACGAGGGAACCGGGGAGGTTCATGGTGTTCGGCTGCCGGCGCCTGCAGCCGGGCCAGGGCGCGCCGGTCCTGGACGACGTCGCGGATCAGGACACGCAGGGCGGGACGCTCGCGGGCGAGCGCCTCCAGAAAGGCTTCGGCTTCCTCGCAATGCGGGCACCCCGGCCGTACGAAGACTTCGACGTCGGCAGGCGCCTCCGCCCACGCCGCGCTGGCCAGCGTCGCCATCCGTGTCGAAGCCGTATTCGCCGCTCAGTCGATACGCAGCACCAGCTTGCCGGTGGCGTGTCCTGCCTCGATGATTTCATGCGCCCGGGCGGCCTGTTCCAGCGGATGGACGCCACCGACATACAGCTCGAGCTTGCCGGCATCGATCCATTCGCCGCAGGCGCGGAGGATTTCCACGTGATGGTCCCGCGCCGCGTCCAGCTTGCGCAGCATCGGCACCAGCATCAGTTCGAAGCCGATCCTGAGGTTGCGCATCCGCGCTTCGGCGAGGGACGTATCGCCGGTATCGAGCAGGGTCACCAGATCGCCGAAGTGGGCGGTACATTCGATGCTGCGGCGGAACACCTCGGGACCGACCGTGTCCAGCACCAGATCGGCGCCCCGGCCGCCGGTCAGGGCGTTGACCTCGGCGACGAAATCCTGAGTCCGGTAATCGATGGTTTCATCGGCTCCCCAGCGCTTGGCCAGTGCAGCCTTCTCGGGAGATCCCACGGTGGCGATCACCCGCGCCCCCCGCAGCTTTGCCAGTTGCACCGCGACGTGGCCGACGCCGCCGGCCGCGGCATGGACCAGCGCGGTCTGGCCGGGCTGCAGCCGTCCCCGGTCGTACAAAGCGCCCCAGGCCGTGATCAGCACCAGGGGACCGGCCGCCGCACGGATGAAATCGAGCGATGCCGGTATGGGCGCCGCCCAGCGCTGGTCCAGCACCGTGTATTCGGCATAGTTGCCCTGCTCCGCGCCGAGTCCGCCGTTGCAGAACCAGACCCGGTCGCCGATCCGGAAGCGGTCGACCTCGGCCCCAGTTTCGACGACTTCGCCGGCGCCGTCGCAGCCGAGTACCGCCGGCAGGGCATCGTCGTAGAACAGCCCGCGGCGGCGGACCTTGGTGTCGATGGGATTGACCCCGGCCGCCCTGAGCCGGACCTTGATCTGGGTCGGCGCCGCCAGCGCCGGCTCGGGCAGATCGCGCAGTTCCAGCGCTTCGGCAGCCGTGCCGGGCTTGGTCATGACGATGGCTTTCATGGATGTCATCTCCGTTGGGTTCGATGGCGGTGATTGGCGGCGGCCACGGTATCGTCCGGCAACCGGTATCGGGAATGCGGCCGCCGCACGCCCAGGAAGCGGCTCAGCCAGTACGGCTTGTTCAGGCTGGAAATCTTGACGCCGGAATGGCTGCTGGAGGCATGGACGAAGGATTCATTGCCGATGTAGATGCCGACGTGGGAATACGAGCGTCCGTCGGTCCGGAAAAACAGGAGGTCGCCGGGCAGGCGGCAATGCTTGGGCACCTCCGGCAGCTTGCTCGCCATCTCGCGGGCGGTGCGCGGCAGGTCGACGCCATGCCGCTGGTAGACGTGCTGGACGAAACCGCTGCAGTCGAATCCACGCGCCGGCGAGGCTCCGCCCCACACATACGGTGCCCCTTGCAGACTCAGCGCATAGGGAACGACATGGCCATTGGCAGCAGCCGGCGCGCTCTGCTTCACCTCGGGCGTGCTCGCGCAGCCCGACAGCAGCACAGGGAACAGCAACAGGACGAAGCGCGTCAGGGGAACCACGGCCATCGGCGGATGAAGCGTTCTAAGTCACGGGCTGCCATTATCCGGAGATTCCACTGCGGGAGGAAGTGCGCTGCCCGGCCGGACTCAGGGCGCCTCGGCCAGAAAGATCGCCCGCCGCGGCGCGGGATGGCCTTCGACCGTGCGGGACGGATCGTCCGGATCGAGGAAGTCCGCCAGCGACTGGAACCGCATCCAGCCGGTCGAGCGCTGTTCCCTGATCGTAGTGGGGGAAACATCGATCAGCCGGGCACGGCGAAAGCCGGCGCGCGCCAGCCAGGACGACAACGTCGGCGGCGACGGAATGAACCAGACGTTGCGCATCTGCGCATAGCGCCCCTCGGGCACCAGCACCTGGCCCGCCTCGCCTTCGATGACCAAGGTTTCCAGTACCAGTTCCCCGCCCGGCCGCAGACAGCCTTTCAATTCCGCCAGATGGTCGAACGGCGAGCGGCGGTGATACAGCACTCCCATCGAGAACACCGTGTCGAAGGCGCAGGTCCCGGACGGAAAGTCCTCAATTCCCAAAGGCAGCACGGCGACCGGCCAGTCTCCCGCGAAATGCCGCACGGCTAGGAACTGCGCCACGCTGAGCAGGGTGGGATCGATACCGATCACGGACTTCGCTCCCGCCCCCAGCATGCGCCAGGCGTGATAGCCGTTGCCACAGCCGACGTCGAGCACCCGCCGCCCCGCGAGCGGCGCGATGGCTCCCGCCAGCCGCCGCCACTTCAGATCCGAGCGCCATTCGGTGTCGATGAGGATGCCGTGAATCGCGTAAGGCCCTTTGCGCCAGGGGTGGAGCCGGCGCAGAGCGGTTTCGATGGACCGGCGGGTGGCGCCATCGCAATCCGTCTCCGCCCCCACCGTCACCGCATCCGCTGCGAAGTCCAGCAGCGTGGGAGCGACATTCGGCAGCTCCCGCAGGAGCGCGAGCCAGCCCGGCCAATCGCCGTGGCGCCCGTCCTGAAGACGGGCCTCGATCCTGGGCAGAAGAAGCTCCGCCCAGCCCGGACAAAACCGGGGAGCCAGCAGCCCGGAAAACAGATCGCGATCGCTCACGCCCCCTCCGCCCGGAGCACCCGGCCGGCCGTGCTAGAATCCGCCCAAACCTCGGCGCCGCGCCGAGCGGAACCACCCCACGGAGGAATCAAGGCATGGCCGGACCCGACATCGAAGCCGTCAAGACCTATCTGCTCGATCTTCAGGACCGCATCTGCGATACCCTGGAAGGCGAAGAACCGCGCGCCCGCTTCGGCGAGGACCGCTGGGAGCACGCCTCCGGCGGCGGCGGCCGGACCCGCGTCCTGAGCGGCGGAGACACCTTCGAGCAGGGCGGCGTCAATTTCTCGCATGTCCTGGGCGCCAGCCTGCCGGTCTCGGCGACGGCACACCGGCCGGAACTGGCCGGCCGCAGCTTCCAGGCGACCGGCGTGTCGCTGGTCATCCATCCGCTGAATCCTTACGTGCCCACCTCGCACGCCAATGTGCGGTTCTTCCTCGCCGAGAAGGAAGGGGAGGCGCCGATCTGGTGGTTCGGCGGCGGCTTCGACCTGACGCCTTACTACCCGTTCGAGGAGGACGTGATCCAATGGCACAGGACGGCCCGGGACGCCTGCCTGCCGTTCGGGGAGGACGTCTACCCCCGGTTCAAGCGCTGGTGTGACGAGTATTTCTTCCTGAAGCATCGCAACGAGACCCGCGGCGTGGGCGGCCTGTTCTTCGACGACCTGAACGAATGGGGATTCGAGCGCAGCTTCGCCTTCCTGCGCAGCGTGGGCGACCATTACCCGAAGGCTTACCTCCCGATCGTCCAGCGGCGGAAGGCGATACCTTATGGGGAGCGGGAGCGGGAGTTCCAGCTTTACCGGCGCGGACGCTACGTCGAATTCAACCTGGTTTACGATCGCGGAACCCTGTTCGGGCTCCAGTCGGGGGGGAGAACCGAATCCATCCTCATGTCACTGCCCCCGGTCGCCCATTGGCGTTACAACTGGAGGCCGGAGCAAGGCAGTGCCGAGGAAAACCTCTATCTCAACTATCTGAAACCGCGGGAATGGCTGGAATCATGATTCCTTGTGAGCCAGCGGTTCCTTGAACGCGTTGGCATTGCGCTTTACCAGGTCCTTGATCAGCGGTTCCAGGCCCGTCTGCGCGACCTGATTGGTGAAGCTGGTGCGATAGTTCTGCAGCAGGCTGATGCCTTCGATCAGCACATCGTAGACCTTCCACTCGCCGCCGGTCAGGACCATGCGGTAGTTGACCGCGACCGGCTGCGCGCCTTCCTGCAGGACTTCGGTCCGGACCATCGTCTTGCCGGGATCGGTGCCCTCCTGCACTGGCAGATAGCGGATGTTCCAGTTGGAATACTCGGTAAACGCCGTGGTATAGGTCCGGACCAGGAGCGTCCTGAACTCCTTCTTGAACCGGTCTCTCTGATCCGGCGTGGCGGTCTTCCAGAATTTTCCGAGAACCAGGATGGAGACCCGCTCGAAATCCACATGCGGATCGATGATGCGCTCGACCAGTTCGGTCGCCTTGCGGAAGTCCTCCTTGTATTCGGGCTTTTGCAGCGAGCTCTGGAGCTGGTTCGACGTCTGCTGGATCACTTGCTGCGGAGGCGAGAGTTGCTCGGCATAGGCCGACGCCGCAGACACCCCGCATAGCAGTAGCACGAATTGCAAGCAACTCGCGTAACGCAATACGGCCTTGACATTCATGAAAGACTCCTGAGGGAATTAGGGAAAACGGAGGCGAGAAGCACGCGGTATCATAGCGTGCGGGCCTTCAGTACACTATACCATTCGATTCGGAAACTACCCAGTTAATGGACATGCTCGAGACCCGACCCGGACGTTTCCCTTCCATCCGCCCGCGCCGCATGCGCAAGGACGACTTCAGCCGCCGCCTGATGCGGGAAAACCGGCTGACGGTGGACGACCTGATTTATCCCCTGTTCGTCACCGAAGGCAGCAAGCTCCGCGAACCGGTCGCATCGATGCCCGGCGTGGAGCGCCTCAGCCTGGACCTCCTGCTGGACGAGGCAACCGCCGCTTTCGAGCTGGGCGTCCCGGCGGTCGCCCTGTTTCCCGTGATCGACCCGGACAAGAAGGATCTGGAGGCCAGCGAAGCCTGGAACCCGGAAGGCTTGGCCCAGCGCGCCGTCAGGATACTGAAGGCCCGGCTGCCCGAACTCGGCGTCGTCACCGACGTCGCCCTGGACCCCTTCACCTCGCATGGCCAGGACGGCCTGATCGACGAGGCCGGCTACGTGGTCAACGACAAGACGGTGGAAGCCCTGGTGAGACAGGCGCTGTCCCACGCCGCCGCCGGTGCCGACGTCGTCGCCCCTTCCGACATGATGGACGGCCGCATCGGCGCCATCCGGCAGGCCCTCGAGGCCGAGGGCTTCGTCAACACCCGCATCCTCGCCTACTCGGCGAAGTACGCCTCCAGCTTCTACGGCCCGTTCCGCGACGCGGTGGGCTCGGCCGCAAACCTCGGTGGCGGCAACAAATACAGCTACCAGATGGACCCCGCCAACGGCGACGAAGCGCTTAGGGAAGTCGAACTGGACCTGCAGGAAGGCGCGGACATGGTCATGGTCAAGCCCGGCATGCCCTACCTGGACATCGTGCGGCGGGTGAAGGAGCGCTTCGGGGTACCCACCTACGCCTACCAGGTCAGCGGCGAGTACGCCATGCTGAAGGCCGCGGCGCAGAACGGCTGGCTGGACGAGCGCGCGGTCGTCCTGGAATCACTGCTGGCCTTCAAGCGGGCCGGCGCCGACGGCATCCTCACCTATTTCGCCAAGGACGTGGCGACCTGGCTGAAATGACCCGGCCCGACCGATACGCGGTGTTCGGGCACCCGATCAAGCACAGTCAGTCGCCCCGCATCCACGCCCTGTTCGCCGCCCAGACCGGCCAGGACCTGATCTACACCGCCGAGGACGTGCCGCCCGAACGGTTCGAATCCCAAGTCCGCGAGTTCTTCGACGGCGGCGGCCGCGGCCTCAACTGCACCGTCCCGCTCAAGGAACTCGCCTGGCGGCTGGCGGACAGCCGCAGCGAGCGGGCGGAGCGGGCGCGCGCCGTCAACACGCTGGCCTTGCGGGACGACGGCTCGGTCTTCGGCGACAACACCGACGGCATCGGCCTGCTCCGCGACCTGCGGGACAACCTCGGGCTGAACCTGGCGGGCGCGAGAATCCTGATACTCGGCGCCGGCGGCGCGACGCGGGGAATCCTGGCGCCCCTGTTGGCGGAGCGGCCGGCCCGGCTGGTCATCGCCAACCGCACCGTCGCCACGGCGGAAACCCTGGCTGCGGAATTCGGCGACCTGGGCCCAGTCGAAGGCTGCGGCTTCGCTGCACTGGCCGGGCACCGCTTCGACCTGATCCTCAACGCCACCGCCGCCAGCCTGAGCGGCGAACTCCCGCCGCTCCCCGCCGACGCGCTCGCCCCCGGCGGCAGTTGCTACGACTTGGCCTATGCATCCGAGCCCACGCCCTTCGCGCGGTGGGGCCGGGAAAAGCATGCGGTCGTCAGCGCCGACGGCATCGGCATGCTGGTGGAACAGGCCGCCGAAGCCTTCCTGCTCTGGCGCGGCGTGCGCCCGGAAACGCGGCCGGTGATCGAGACCCTCGAAGCCGAGCGGCGAGCCGCGAAGTGATCGAGCGGAGCAACACTCGAAGAAAACCCCGCCCGGGTACGCCTCCTACCCCGTCAAAAGGTGGAGCTATTCCATCCCCAGAAACCCCCGGCGGCATCGGTAAACTCGATATAGACGCGCGCCGGCGCTATTCCAGCGGAATCCTGCAGCAGCGAACACAAGACCTGGGACAAGGCCTTGGTCTTGCCGGCGGGGAGGCCGATGCTCTTCAGTTCCACGAAAGCCGCCGGCTCGTCCGTGCCGGCGAAAAGCATGGCCGGATTCGAGGTAAGCTCCACCATCACATAACGTTCCGGCTTGCCCAGTTCGCTGGCCATTCTTTGGGAAGCCGCAGCCAGCAGCGCTTTCGACTTCCCGGGTTCGAGCTCACGGCTCATCTGGATTTTCAGGTAAGGCATGGTGTTCTCCTTGTAGTTGGCTTCCGCCTCGGACGTCGGATGCAAACGGCCGCGTCACATCCGAAAGCCCGGCGCGCCCTCATTTTGCGTGCTGATCCGCCGGCAAAGCCAGGGGCTTACCTCAATGATCCACTCCGATCGCTGCATACGCAATTCATATGATATATTCGTTGCATACGCACGATAACGCGGAGGAAAGAGCATGAATACCGTAGCCAAGGCCAAGCCAGAGCCCTCATCCGTTTTGGGACACGCCTTTCTCGAGGCTGGCAGGAAACTTGGACTGAGCCAGTCGGTACTGGAGGCCACGATCGCTCGCAACCGGAGCTCGATCAGCCGCAATGGCATCGACCCGGCCAGCAAGTCCGGGGAATTGGCGCTGTTGCTGATCCGGATTTACCGGTCCCTGTTTGCGCTGATGGGGGGCAATGAAGCGCAGATGGCGCACTGGATAAAGACCCGCAATCGGCACACCGGCGGTATTCCGGCGGAACAGATCCGCAGCGTTCAAGGCCTGGTAGGCATCGTGGAATACCTCGACGCCATGCGAGGGAAGGTTTGAGCTCGATATGGGCCACATGCCGCGGCCAGGCGCCCTTTGACCCGCTCCACGGTTGTCTCTACCGGATGGTCGAAAGCCAGGAACAGGTGGCGACCTATCGGATCGTGTCTTCGCTGGAAGAACAGGCCTTGCTGGAAGAACTCCTGGAGACCTCCAAGCCCTCAGCGCCGGAAACAGCCGGGGATTTCCATTACCTGCTCACGACACCTTTCCGCTACCCGCCCCTGCGCCATGGCTCTCGCTTTGGCCGGCGGCACGAACCCAGCCTGTTCTATGGTTCGGCCACTGTCGACACGATGCTGGCGGAAGTTGCCTACTACCGATTCGTATTCTGGCAAGGCATGGAAACGCTGCCTCAAGCCCCCATCGTCACCCAGCACACTGTGTTCAGCGCACGCTACGCCTGCGACAGGGGTTTGAAACTGCAAAATCCGCCCTTCGACGCCTGGCATGCGGCGCTGACCGACCCCGGGCACTATGCGGCCACCCAAGACCTGGGAAGCACGATGAGAGAAGCCGGTGTTCAGGCGTTCGAGTACGTGTCGGCACGGGATCCGGCAGGGGGAATCAACGTCGCCTTGTTCGAGCCCGCTGCGCTGGCCAGCCAGCGGCCGGTCGAATGCCAGAACTGGCTCGCGGAAACCTCGGGGGAACAAGTGGCGTTCTTGGGAGAGGCGAGGCAGATTCGAGGTTTCGAGCTCGAAACCTTCCTGGTCGAGGGTGTGTTGCCCCTACCAGCCGTTTGCTGAGCGGTCGCCACCGGCTTCATCTGTTCCCACGAAGCCGGGACGCCCCAGTATCATCACCATGGCCGGCGACACCCGCGGCCAAGCTTCCCATGCCGTTGATCGGCCCCGGCCGGACGGGGCGAGCAGTAGTAAAAATTCGTGGAGTGCGCACATACCAATAGCCATCTCTAACCCTCTGCTTGTTGCATCGCATTTTCAAACCTCCTTCGACTCGCCGCCCGCAGCCGCTGTAAGCCCAGCTCGCGTGCCATAATCAAAAGGACCTCGTCGCCGACTTTACCGCCAGCCATAACCTCCCGCGCCAGCGCAACCAACTCCGGCATACAGATTTCGTCTACTGTCCGAACAGATTCGTCTGCCGCTCGACGAAAGGCAAAGGGCATTTTGGAGCTTTTGTCCGCCGGCCAATAGAACGTTCCGACATCCTCCTGCGTGGTGCGGTGAACTTTGGCGGCCACGGCATCTACCCGTTCCTGGATGCGGGAGCCGGTGCGCTGCCAGCCGTGGGTTCTGGCGATGCGCCGGGCGAGGACGGTGTCCAAGACCGGGCCCTCGACTTCGACCACGTGGGCGATCATGCGGGCCAGAATGGGTTCGTAAGCGGGATCGTAAAAGGCTTCCGGATCGACGCGGTCGACGGCGGAAGCCGGGTCCGCCTCCACGAAGACCGCTGCCGCCGACCTCGGGATTTCGGCCGCATTCCGGGCGTATGTTTCATCCATGGCCGTAACGATCACTTGGTCGGCCGCATCGGCCTCGGCAACCGCTGCCTCGGCCGAGCGCGCCGCTTGCCGCGCGGCTTCCTCCGCGCGTTGGGCGCGGCTGGTTTCCAGCAGGGCGCGCAAGCTCGAATCCAGTTTTTGCAGCGTGCCTTCCGCGTCGATCCACCAATCAGTCGACCAGACGCGCAGGATTTCCCAGCCGAGGCCGCGCAGCACCTGCTCGCGCAGCTTGTCGCGGTCGCGGGCGGTGGCGGAACGGTGGTAGGTGGCGCCGTCGCACTCGATGCCGGTCAAGTAGTTGCCGGGCGCGTCGGGATGGACAACGGCCAAGTCCACGCGGAAAGCGGAAGCGCCGACCTGGGTGTGCAGTTCCCAGCCTTCGCGGGAAAGTGCGTGGGCCACTGCCTGCTCGAACGGGCTGTCGAAGTCGCCGCGGCTGCCATGTGTCGCTTCCGCCAGAGCCCGTGGGCCGCGCTCGGCGAATTCGAGGAAATGCTTGAGGTCGCGCACGCCCGCTGCCTGGGTGCGCACCAAGTCCATCTGTTCGGCCTTGAGGGTCGAGAACACCCGCAGTTCGTGACGGGCGCGGGTGATGGCCACATTCAGCCGCCGCTCGCCGCCGTCGCGGTTCAAGGGGCCGAAGTTCATGGATACGGCGCCGTGCAAGTCCGGACCGTAGGTGATGGAGAAATACATGATGTCGCGCTCGTCGCCCTGGACGCTTTCCAGGTTCTTGACGAACACCGGTTCCAGCTCGATTTCCGCGAAATAGGGCTCGATGGACGGGTTCTTGCGACGCTCCTCGTCCAGCAGGTCCTCGATGAGGGCTTGCTGTTCGGAGTTGAAAGTGACGACACCGATGGTAAGGCCGGACTGGCGAAACCCCGACGACTTCAACCGCCCGACCAGGTCAGCTACCAGCGCCTTGGCTTCCGGCTTGTTGATACGAGCGCCGCCTTTCTCATACACGCCTTTCACATAGTGGAAGCTCACTGCCCGATCTTCGGTGAAGGGGAGTGAGATAAATGAACGGGAATGTGTGAGATAAACGGGAAGAACAGGGATAAAGAAGGAAGAAACGGAACGTCAAAACGAAAAAACGTTTCACACGACGCAACAACACAAATCAGCCAATCGCGGCCTGAATGTGCTCCTCAAGAATCGCGGCGATCTCTTCCCGGTCGGCATCGGACAAGCCGACAAACGGCCTCGCAGGGATGTCTCCCCACGGAATCGGATGTCCTTTCTTTGAGCCGGCATGGCGCCTGAAGTCGTTCTTGTCGTACTTCAAGCGCGACAGCTGGTAGTACCTTCCGAACTCGCCCATCGCCGCACCGAACTGATGAGCGGCCCCGTAGATCCTGTCGGTACCGAACAGCAGGCCGTCGTCCTCAACTTGGTAGTGAAGGGAATTGCGCAGATGCCCCTCGAGCACCAGCACCTTGTCCTGGTGCTGTGGCTTGATGGCCCGGTAGGACTCTGACAGCGGCGCCCACTTTGAGCCATCCGGCGCTTCCCCCGCGGCGAAGCGTTCGTCGTGGGACCGCTCCAGATAAGCACCGATGTCATGGAGCGCGGGCTCCGGATTGCCGATCAGGCGCGCCAGCTCCGCCAGGGCTTTCCTGGCGTTCTCGTCATCGACTTGAATGAACGTACCGGCCATCAGGTCTCTGCCCGCTCGAATCGAATACCTTGATCATCCGGATAGGGCGTCGTGTGGTCATTCTCGCCTAGCCATATTTCACGGGGGATGCCATTTGGAAACGCCGAGCACGTGTGTTTCGGCGTCATGGACTTATGCTTGCAGAATAGGCAAATAGGGGAGTACGGATGGAAAAAATCCCACCCATCCAGAACGAAATCGCCGTTTGCACTCACAACCTATCGAGCCTCCCGCCTATAGGACAACCTGTTGCTATCGTTGAGTCCGCCCCAAATCCAATGGTAGAGATTGTCATTAAATGCGGCCTGATCAATCTCTCCAGATCGCAGCTTCTTCAACGCATCCCCCCATCCTGCGGCCTCCAGTTCTTCAGCATGCGTAATCAGTGCCTGCTTTTCTGCGTCCGTCAATGGAGACCCGACCCTGACGAGCACGTACGTCCATTGAACATCGACCGCCCGCAATTCTGCCAAATCGAATCTTATCAGCAGAGCGACATCCTCGATGGAAAACGACGTTACCACCGGGTGATTGTGGGTCACTACCGAATCCTTGAGCAACGCCAACTCCTCGGCTGAAAACGCGACGCTGTTTGAGTAACTCAGGGTCAGGTCTTGCATAACCGCATAACCCCTTAGTTTCATACGCTTTGACCGCTCGACTGACTGTAGCGTAATGCACGCCGAATATCTCGGCGATAGCTTTCATTGAGTAATTGCCGGAAAGATAAGCTAAGGCCATGCCCGTACGAGGATCATCAGAAAATTCTTCGATATAATGTGCCAGTGGCTTTGCAATGGGCCGCTGCTGTATGCGTGGAATCTCATTCAAAACCTCATCCGATGGCAGTAGCGATTGCATGCGGGAAACAAATGCTGCGCTGCCGAGATAAATCTGGCCTTGCAAATTATCCCAAACGCTGGGCAACCCGACGCCTGCACGAACGAAATCCACATATCCGGCGCGCGCCCTATCCCGTTGCTGGCCAAACCGCCCAAGAATCCAATCCATTTGCAACCAGGATGGCGACGGAGCCGCACCTATCATTGCCGGGTAACTGCTCCAGGCCCAATCCCCGGCATCGCTTACCATACCGGCCCGCACCGGGTTGAGTACCACGTAGCGCGCCAGCTCCAGCAGATAACTATCTTTTTCTACCATGATCGACTTGTAGCGTCCCTGGAATACATGACCAACACGCCCATGTGTCCGGTTCACAAACTGCGTATAAACCCCATTGAGTTGCCGCATACCTTGGGCAAGATTGCCCTCCAGGGTCTCGACCAGCAGATGATAATGATTGGTCATCTGGCAATATGCATGGCAGACCCAGTTAAAGCGTCGGCAGACCTCACCTAACAACGCCAGCCATGCTTTCCTGTCATCATCGGACAGATAGATATCCTCGCGCTGGTCGCCGCGTGACGTGACGTGATACAGACCGCCGGACAGTTCTATACGTAATGGTCTTGCCATTGGGGCAGAGTATATTGGAATGTATTTCTTTGCAAGACCTGACCCCTACACATGACCCAGCCATTGCCGAATGTATCGGCACGCTATACAGTTGTCCGATGATCAAGGACTTCCGGCACAAGGGGCTTCAAGCTTTCTTCGAGACAGGCTCCAAGGCCGGCATTCAGGCAGAGCATGCAAACAAGCTCACCCGCCAACTGGCCGTGTTGAATGCGGCGAAAGCGGCGGAGGAAATGGACCTCCCCGGATGGCGCCTGCACCCGCTCAAGGGAGGCATGGCCGGCTTGTGGGCAGTCAAGGTCTCGGGAAATTGGCGGCTTAGGCATTGGAACAAAATAAATCTGCCATATGAATGCTACGGCAGGATCGTATAATTCCATTCGCCATGGAAGGCATGGCGCTGTATTTTGAGGCCGTCCATTTCCGCGTCGGTGACCTTGATCCCTTTGGGATATTCGCTATCGTCCAGTTCGCAATAGACCCGCAAGCCTTTGCGATTGGTCGTCGAGGCAATCAAATTCACCACGACCTCGTGACTGATGAGCGGACGACCGCGCCAATTCATCGTGATAAAGGAAAATAGGCGATGCTCAATCTGGTTCCATTTGCTGGTTCCCGGCGGGAAGTGACACACCGTGATGGCCAGTCCTAACTCGGTGGCTAATGCCTGAAGCTCCCGCTTCCATAAGCGCACACGCGAGCCATTGCTCCCACCGCCATCGGCCGTAATCAACAAGTGCCGTGCCTTCGGATAACACGGTGCGCCCATGGAGTGCCACCAGCGGCGAATACTTTCCACCGCGAATTGCGCGGTGTCGTGATCCGTCCCGACATTGACCCAGCCGATATTCAACGTCGGATCGTAAATGCCATACGGTGCCACCTTCCCCAGTTCGGGGTCTTGAAAATCATACACCCGAACGGCTTCCGGCTGCCCTTCGGGGCGCCATTCCAGGCCCTGTTGCTTGAAATTCCCGACCAGTTCCTTCTTCTTGGTGTCCACCGAGATGACCGGATCGCCCCGCCCTTGGAACTGCTTCACCTGGGTGTAGATATGCTCGAACTGGGCATTGCGATCCGGATGCGAACCGCCCTCCAAGGTTTTTCGATTACCTTGCAGGCTATAGCCCAGCGCGCGGAGCAGTTCGCCCACCATCCGATGGCTGGTTCGGTGCCCCATCTCAGTGAGGGCTTCGGCCAATTGCCGCGTGCTCTTACACGTCCAACGCAACGGGGATTCCGGATCCCCGCGCGTCACCGGATCAATCAATCGCTCCAAATCGGCCTTCAGGGTGGAGTCCTGGTCAACCGTCCGTTTCCGGCCTGCCCCCTTCCGGCGAATACGGCCCTGAGGCAAGGCATTCTGTTGTTCCAACTCTTGGCAGCCTTGACGAATCGCCTCTCGACATAAGAACCTGTCTGGTAAAAGTTTAAGCACATTTAGCAAGAGTCAGCTTGAGCATGGCGATGCGAATCATGTTTTCGGCAGTGGCGGTGAGGATTTCGACATCCTTGGCGAGTCGGCGGAACGACCCGAGCCAAGCGAAGGTGCGCTCGACCACCCAGCGCTTGGGCAGGACTGCGAAGCCATCTTTGATCTTCTCGGAAATATGCAGCGTCAACCCCAAGGTCTCGTCGACAAACCGAACGGCGGTGCCGCGATACCCGGCGTCGCCGGAAAAGGCCTGTAGACCGGGATGCTTTTCCGCGGCTCGACGCAGCACCTCGCAAGCCCCCACCGTATCGTGAAGGTTGGCGGCATGAACCTGGACGTGCAACAGATTGCCCAAGACATCGACCACGATATGGCGTTTGCGGCCTTTCACTTTTTTGCCGCCGTCGATGCCACGCTCTTCGCTGTCGTACTGGGTTTTGACGCTTTGCGAATCAATGATGCCGTAGCGGGGACAGGGCGCTCTGCCGTTTTTTTTCGCCGTTGCCGATTCAAGTCGTCCAGCGCGCGTTCCCAAACGCCGTTTTTGTTCCAGCGGCTGAAATGGTCGTACACCGTTTTCCACGGAGGAAAGTCGTTGGGCAACTGCCGCCACTGGGCACCCGTTTTCACCAAGTACAGAATGGCATCGACGATGCGTTTTCGCGAATGCTTACACCCGCTGCCTCGCCGATCATTGGGCTGAAAGTAGCGCTCTATCCGCGCCCATTCGTGCTCTTTCAAATCACTCGGATAACTCAATGGCTTCGCTCGTCAGGTCCAGGGACCATTGACTTTACTACGTTTTGTTTTTCAAGACAGGTTCTAAACCGGTTTCCCGTGACACGGCCGAGATTCCGCCTCGGCCAATCGCCAGCGCCTCCGCCCCGGCAACCAAGCGCCGCAGACGCTCGTCCAGGTACCGATCGAGTTTCTCAAAGCGCTTCTTGATTGCGGCATGTTCCATACCGCAACTTTAAAACAAACCCCTCAGTATTTGGAAGAGTTATTTTGTTCCAATGCCTTACGTACCACTTTGAAGGCGAAGACGCAGTTCTGGTCGATTACCAGGACTATCACTGAAAGAGGCGCCACCATGGCGATGCATAACCCGCCCCATCCAGGGGCAATTCTGAAAGAAGACGTTCTCCCGGAACTGGGCTTGAGCGTGACGGAGGCCGCGCGTCAGCTCGGCGTTTCGCGGGTAGCGCTGTCCCGCGTACTGCACGGCAAAGCCGCGATTTCCGCCGACATGGCGTTGCGGCTCGAAGCGTGGATCAACGGTCCCACGGCGGAGACCTGGGTGCGTATGCAGGCGGATTACGATTTGTGGCAAGCCCGCCAGCGACCCGCCCCCAAGGTTCAGCGCGTCGCCGCCTGAACGATAGCCTCTCGCGCCGGCCCGTCACGCGGCACCCCGTCAGGCGGCGCCGAGATCGCGCAAATACTGGTTCTTCAATTTCACATACCCATCGCGGGAATGGACGAGGAATTCGAGTTCGGAGTCCTTCAGGGGCCGCGCCTGTTTGGCGGGCGATCCGACGTAGAGGTAGCCGCTTTCCAGGCGCTTGCCCGGCGGCACCAGGGTGCCGGCGCCGACCATGACGTGGTCCTCGATGACCGCACCGTCCATGACGATCGCGCCGATGCCGATCAGGCACAGGTCGCCGATGGTGCAGCCGTGCAGCACCGCGCGGTGGCCGACGGTGACACCGGCGCCGACGATCAGCGGGAAGCCGGCCTCGTTGAAACCACTGGGCTGGGTGACGTGCAGCACGCTGCCGTCCTGGATGTTGGTGGCGGGGCCGATTTCGATGCGGTGGACGTCGCCGCGGGCAACTACGCTGGGCCAGATCGACACGTCGTCACCCAGGCTCACGTCGCCCGCGACGAAGGCGCTTTCCGCAACGAATACGTTCTGGCCCAGTGTGGGGTGGATGCCATTGTAGGTCTGAATCGCCATCTTTCCTCTCTGCCGGTCGGCGTTCTGGCGATGGCCGCCGGCCGCTATACTAGGCCCCACGCAGGAGGAGAGTCGCCATGCCCATCGCCGGTTTCATATTTTTCGGGGTGCTGATCCTGATCGCCCTGTACGTGATCCTGATCTATAACCGTCTCGTGCAACTCAAGCATGATACCGTAAAAGCCTGGGCCAACATCGACGTGCTCCTGGCCCAACGGCACGACGAGTTGCCCAAGCTGGTGGAAACCTGCAAGCAGTACATGAAGCACGAAAAGGAGACGCTGGAACGGGTGATCCAGGCCCGCAGCGGCGTTTCCGCGGCGCGCGAACATCACGACGTCCGGGCCCTGGGCTCCGCCGAAGGCGAACTGCGGCAGGGGCTCATGAGCCTGTTCGCCGTGGCGGAGAACTACCCGGAGCTCAAGGCGGACCAGTCGTTCCGGGCGCTGGAGCGGCGCATCACCGAACTGGAAAGTTCGATCGCCGACCGCCGCGAGTTCTACAACGACCACGTCAACGCCAACAACGTCCGGCTCGACCAGTTCCCCGACGTCATCGTTGCCCGGCTGTTCGGCTTCAAGCCATTCGAGCTGCTGGAATTCTCGGATACCGACATCAGCAACCCGGACCTGCGCGCCCTGTTCGGCTGATGGGGGCGTCCGACTGGCTCGCGGCGGCCGGGGAGCGCGAAATCTGGCTGCTGACGTGGCTGTGCGCCGCCGCAGCGGCCTTGTGCCTGTGGCGGAGCTTCAGCCATCTGAGCCATGGCCGGGCGATCACCGACCGTCCGACTTCGCGCATACGTTCGGCGGCCCAGGGCTACGTCGAGCTGGAAGGGCGTGCCCGAATGATGCCGGGTGAACCCATCGTCGCGCCGCTGAGCGGAAAGCGCTGCATCTGGTACCGCTACACGCTGGAACGCAAAGACCGGGAAAACGGTGACTCGGACTGGCAAACCCTCGACGAGGGCACCAGCACCGCCATCTTCGAAATCGAGGATGAAACCGGCCGCTGCGTCGTCGATCCGGAGGACGCCGAGGTGCTGCCGCCCATCCGCCTGAGCTGGCGCGGCCTCTACCCTCGGCCCGGCGGCCTGCCGCGCGGGCGCCGAAGTCTCTGGGACGTCCTGCTCCCGGCCGGTCCCTACCGCTATACCGAGTCCCGCATCCCCGAAGGCGAATGGCTTTTCGTTTCCGGCCAGTTCGCCGGCATCGGCGGCGGCGATTGCTCCCCGGAGGAGGAGACGCGAGACCTGCTGGCGGCCTGGAAACGGGACAAAGCCACGTTGCTGCGGCGCTTCGACGCGAACAAGGACGGCGACATCGACCTGGAGGAATGGGAGACGGCGCGGGAAGCGGCCCGCAACGAGGTCTTGCAGCGCCGGGGCACGGCGGTCCACTCGGTCGAGCTCAACGTGCTGCGGAAGCCGCGCAATGGATCGAGGTTCCTGATCTCGGCGCTGTCCCAGGATCACCTGGCCCGGCGCCATTTGTGGTTAGGGCTGGCCTGGCTGACGGGTTTCCTGGTCGCCGCGGGCGTGGGCGGCGCCGTGTCGGCCAGGCTGTGGGCCGGTTAGCCGGGTTTGCGCGAAGCCTTCTCTTCCAGGCCCGACATGCCGAAGCGCCGGGCCAGCTCCCGCAGCACGTCGTCCGGTGCGAGTCCCTGTTGGGCGAGCAGAACGCAGCAGTGAAACCACAGGTCGGCCATTTCGTAGACGATCTTGTCGCGTTCCCCGTCCTTGGCGGCGATCACGGTTTCGGTCGCTTCCTCGCCGATCTTCTTGAGGATGGTGTCGAGCCCCTTGGCGTACAGGCTCGCCACATAGCTCGTGTCGGGCGCTTCGGTCTTGCGCTGTTCCAGGATTTCCGCCAACTGGTTCAGGACGTCCATCGCTCAGGCTCCGTAGATCGAATCGGGCGACTTCAGCACCGGCTCGACCGTCTCCCAGCGGCCGTCCTTCAGCACCCGGTAGAAGCAGTGGTGGCGGCCGGTATGGCAGGCGATGCCGCCGGCCTGTTCGACCTTGAGCAGCACCACGTCCTCGTCGCAGTCGAGGCGGATTTCCAGCACCTTCTGGCGATGGCCGGACTCCTCGCCCTTGCGCCACAGCCGGCCGCGCGAGCGCGACCAGTACACCGCATAGCCTTCCTCGGCGGTCAGGGCCAGAGCCTCGCGGTTCATCCAGGCCACCATCAGCACCTGGCCGGTCCCGGCCTCCTGCGCCACCACCGGCACCAGGCCGTCGGCGGTCCAGCGTATCTCGTCGAGCCAGGCGCTCACCGCCGCACCTCGATGCCCTGGGCGGCCAAGAAATCCTTGGCCTGGCCGACGCTGTACTCGGCGAAATGGAAGATGCTGGCGGCGAGCACGGCATCGGCCCGGCCCTGCAGGATGCCGTCTGCCAGATGCTGGAGATTGCCCACGCCGCCGGAGGCGATGACCGGCACGCTGACCGCGTCGCTGATCGCCCGGGTCAGCCCCAGGTCGAAGCCGGCGCGGGTGCCGTCACGGTCCATGCTGGTCAGGAGGATTTCGCCGGCGCCCAGCTCGACCATGCGTCGCGCCCATTGCACGGCGTCCAGCCCGGTCGGCTTCCGGCCGCCATGGGTGAAGATTTCCCACCTTTGACTTACCCTCTCCCCTTGGGAGAGGGCAGGGTGAGGGCTCACCTGCTTGGCGTCGATGGCCACCACGATGCACTGCGACCCGAAACGCTCGGCGGCGTCGCGCACGAATTCGGGATTGAACACCGCGGCGGTGTTGATGCTGACCTTGTCGGCCCCGGCGTTGAGCATGCGGCGGATGTCGTCCAGCGTGCGGATGCCGCCCCCCACCGTCAGCGGGATGAATACCTCGCCAGCCACCTGCTCGACCACGTGCACCATGGTTTCGCGGTTGTCGGAACTGGCGGTGATGTCGAGAAAGGCCAGTTCGTCCGCGCCTTCCCGGTCGTAGCGGCGGGCGATCTCGACTGGATCGCCGGCGTCGCGGATGTCGACGAAGCGGACGCCTTTGACGACGCGGCCGTTGTCGACGTCGAGGCAGGGAATGATGCGCTTAGCCAGCATTCTAGTGTCTAATTGCATTATTAAGCGACTGTAATATCATGTCTCCGTTACCCACAGGAACGGAGGGAAGGATGGCGCGAGTTGCCATATCGGTGAGTTGTACGGACCAAGATCGGCGTGAGTTGGAGCGTTTGAGCAATAGCCGCACCGAGGAGGCTCGTCTGGTCGAGCGCGCCAAGATTGTCATGGGCTGCCTGGCGGGCAAGCGCAATGACGAGATTGCTGCTGAGTTGGGCATCCGGCCCGGCACGGTGGGTATCTGGCGCAGACGCTTTGCGGCTGAAGGGTTGAAAGGACTGCGTGATCGAAAAAGACCGGGCAAGCCTCCGCGGTACCCGCCGTCCGAGTTGCGCAATCGATTGCTTGCGCAGATTGAACAGCCGCCGCCGGCCGGACAGGCGACGTGGGATGGCGGGTCGTTGTCGAAAGCCTTGGGGGTTTCCGATGATGCCGTCTGGCGTCTGTTGCGCAAAGAAGGCATCCAACTCCAGCGGCATCGCTCGTGGTGCGTCAGCACGGACCCTCAGTTTGCCATCAAGTCGGCCGACATTATCGGGCTGTACCTGAATCCGCCGCAAAATGCGTTGGTCATTTCCGTTGATGAAAAGCCTTCCATTCAGGCGCTGGAAAGGGCCAGCGGTTTCGTCTTTACCAGCAGCGGCAAGCTGGTTCGTGGATTGAAAAGCACCTATAAGCGCCATGGCACGATCAATCTTTTTGCGGCCTTGAATGTGGCGACCGGTACCATTCAGTCCAAAACCACCACGACCAAGAAGCGTCCTGACTTTCAGGCCTTTCTCGATGAGGTGGTCGCCGATGTTCCGGCTGATCGGGAAATTCATGTGATTCTCGACAACTATTGCACTCACAAGAAGAACGATGACTGGTTGGCCGCCCATCCCAACGTGCACTTTCACTTCACGCCCACTTCAGCCAGTTGGTTGAACCAAGTGGAAATCTGGTTTGGCATCATGACCCGCAAGGCCTTACGTGGGGCCAGTTTCAACAGCATCGACCAACTGGCGCAGGCGATCAACGATTTCATCGCCGCCTACAACGACAAGGCCGCCCCATTCGTCTGGCGCAAGCGGGAAGTCAAAGGCTCCCAGCTGCGCAATACTATCGCTAATTTACGCAATTAAACACTAGAAGGTTTCCGCCAGCTTGAGGCCTTCGGCGAAATCCAGCGTGCCTTCGTAGATCGCCCGACCGGTGATGGCGCCGATCACGCCGTCGCCGACGATCCCGCCCAGCGCCCTGATGTCATCAATGGTGGTGATGCCGCCGGAGGCGATCACGGGGATGTGGATGGCGCGCGCCAGCCGGGAGGTGGCCTCGATGTTCACGCCGCCCATCATGCCGTCGCGGCTGATGTCGGTGTAGATGATCGCCTCCACCCCATCTTCCTCGAACTTCTGCGCCAGATCGATCACGTCGTGGTGCGAGAGCTTGGACCAGCCGTCGATGGCGACTTTGCCGTCGCGGGCGTCCAGCCCGATGATGATATGGTTGGGGAATTCGGCGGTGACGTCGCTCACGAAATGCGGCGCGCTGACGGCCTTGGTGCCGATGATGACGAAATCGACCCCGGCGTTCAGATAGCCCTGGATGGTCTCCTCGTCGCGGATGCCGCCGCCGACCTGGATCTCGATGTCGGGGTAGGTCTCCCGGATGGCATGGATGGTCTCGGCATTGCGCGGCTTGCCGGCGAAGGCGCCGTCCAGGTCCACCAGATGGAGGCGCCTGGCGCCAGCGGCGACCCACCGGCCGGCCACCGCCACCGGATCGTCGGAAAACACCGTATCGTCTTCCATGCGGCCCTGCCGGAGGCGGACGCATTTGCCGTCTTTCAAGTCGATAGCCGGTATCAGCAGCATAAACGTAAGGCCCTCAACGCCCTCAGTAACGGGTTTTTCAACGGGATGTCCTAAGGTTCCCACCGGAGGAAATTGGCCAGCAGGCGCAAGCCGGCGGCCTGGCTTTTTTCGGGATGGAACTGCACCGCGAAAACATTGCCCCGCGCCACGGCGGCCGCGAACGGGCCGGGATAGTCGCTGGTCGCGGCGACGTCGGCCGGATCGGCGGGCGCCGCATAATAGCTGTGCACGAAATAGAACCAGCTCTCCGCAGGGATGCCGGCCCAGAGCGGATGGGACGGGTCGCTGAATTGCACCCGGTTCCAGCCCATGTGCGGAATCTTGAGCGGCTCGCCGCGGGCATCGGTGAGCCCTTCCGGGAACCGCAGCACCCGGCCGGGAATGAGGCCGAGGCTGCGGGTGCCGCCGTTCTCCTCGCTCTCTTCAAGCAGCGCCTGCATGCCCAGACAGATGCCGAGGAACGGCTTCTCGGCGGCGGCGCGGCGGATCACCGGCTCCAGCCCCCGTTCGGCGACGTGGGCCATGCAGTCGCGCATGGCTCCCACGCCGGGGAACACCACGCGATCGCTCGCGAGTATCGCGGCCGGGTCGGAGGTGACCGCAACAACGGCGTTTGCGTCCGCATGCTGGAGCGCTTTGGCGATGGAGTGGAGATTCCCCATGCCGTAATCGATGACCGCCACCGAAGACATAAGCTCAGGTTCTGTCAAAAGTAAGGAAGGATAGATCAGGGATCGGGCTTAGAGCAGGCCTTTGGTCGAGGGGAGGACCCCGGCGGCCCTCGCATCGCGTTCGACGGCCGCGCGCACCGCGCGCCCGAACGCCTTGAAGATCGTCTCGGCGACGTGATGGGCGTTCTGCCCCTTGAGGTTGTCGATGTGCAGCGTCGCCTGGGCATGGTTCACGAATCCGCGGAAAAACTCGACGAAGAGGTCCACCTCGAAATCGCCGATGCGGTCTCGGGGAAAATCGACTTCGTAGAACAGGCCGGGACGCCCGGAAAAATCGATCACCACGCGGGACAGCGCCTCATCCAGGGGGACGTAGGCGTGGCCGTAGCGGTGGATGCCTCGCTTGTCGCCCAGCGCCTTGGCGAGGGCTTGGCCGAGCGCGATTCCGACGTCTTCCACCGTATGGTGGGCGTCGATGTGCAGATCGCCCTTCGCTTCGACTTCCAGGTCCATGCAGCCGTGCCGCGCCACCTGGTCGAGCATGTGGTCGAGAAAAGGCACGCCGCTCCGGAGTTTGCCCTTGCCGGTACCATCCAGGTCGATCTGGACCCGTATCTGCGTTTCCAGGGTATAGCGCTCGACCTCAGCGGTTCGCCTGTTCATGGGGGAGGGGGAATGAATCGTGTCTTGGCGGTTGAAGTGCCTATGATATACCGCGGGCGGAACGAGCATAAGCCCCTAGGCCCTGTCCGGCCATTCAGGCCGAAAAACCCGGCCCACAGGCCTCCCACGCCCGCCATACCTGGTCCACCACCCGGTCGATCGCCCGTCGGTCGGTCCAGGGGCTCATGATGAAGGATTTGATGGCGGCAATACGGCCATTGCCGCGCCCGGCATCGCGATAGGCGTCGGTCCAGGACAGCAGCACGCCCTCGCCCTTCACCGCCTTGGCATGCATCCGGTCGAAGATTTCGCGGTTGAAACGGTTGTGGCGCTCCAGCACGTCGGCGAATCCCGGATCGGTCAGCTCGCGATGGTAGGCCGCCGCCGCGTCGGTCCCTGGCGGGTAGAGCCGGAACAGCGTGACCGGGCCGAAATTGCAGCCGTTCAGGATATGGACGAAATCCAGCTCCTCCAGCAGCTCGCGCAGGCGTTCCGACATTTCCACGCTGTGGCCGAGGATGACCCGGTAGCCCTCCTTGCCGAGCAGCCGGAGATTGGCGAGGGCGGCGAGCGCACCGGCCCCGGAGCGCGAGCATTCCAGCGTGAACAGCCCCGGATGGTAATGGCCGAACTGGTAGAGATAAGGCATCTGCGCCGGATCGCGGCTCAGCAGCGCGAGGTCCTCGCGGTTCTTCACCAGCACGGCGCTGGACACGTAGGGCGCATAGCCGGTCTTATGGAAGTCCAGCCCGATGCTGTCGGCGCGGTGCAGGAAGCCGATGCGCTCCACCGAATCCTGCAGCGAGCGCAGGGTACGGGCATGGAATCCCAAGGGATTCAGCTCGAAGTCGTAGTCCTTGAACACCGACCACGGCCAGCCGATCACCGCGTCCGCATGGAGGTGTGGCCGATACGGCAGGCGGTATTCCTCCGCCAGCACATCCCGCAGATCGGCGATCGCGGCGAGGTCGTCGATGCCGAACGCGTCGGTGGTGCCGAGGGTGGCGATGATCGCCGCCACTTCCTCGCCGGCGTCGAACCGCCGCCGCAACTCGCTTTCCAGATGCGTCAGCGACATCTCGTTCTGCAGCGTGGTGGGCACGGTGACCAGATTCTCGCTGCCGAGCCCCAGCCAGCCGGCGACGTTCACCCGGGAATAGTGCGACACCCCCGAAGCCAGTACCTTGTACGGTTTGCGGACGCCTTCCCGCATCGCACGACCGCCCGAAATTTTCTCCAGTGCCAGCTTCAGGCCGTAGAGTATCGTGCCGGTGCCGCCGAAGGTGAACACCCCGCCGGCATGCTCCCGCTCGTAGCCCACCAGATCCGCCAGCATGGCCACCGCCTCGATTTCGGCTTCGGCGAAGCGTGCCGAATATTCGTCCCAGATGATGTTCGGATTGTAGATGGCACTGGCGATGAAGGCGGTGATGCTGGCGATGGTGGGAGGCGGAATCACGTTGGCCTGGGCGTTGGGATGAGCCCATACCACCATGCCACGGCAATAGTCCGCCAACATCGCGGTAATCTGCTCGATCGAACTCATCCGCTCCGGCATCGGCAAGGCGCGCTGGGCGGAATAATCGCCGTCCAGCGTCGAGCCCAGGATGGGCGAGGCCGACTTGAGATCGTCCACCCGGTCCAGGAAACAGGACAGCGTGTGCACGAAGTAGCCGTCCATGACCGGATTGGACACCGGCGCAGGGAAGCAGGTCTTGAGGGTTTCGAGAATCTCGCTGTAATGACGATGATAGGTATTCACGTTCATCCGTCCCTTTTGCCCTGCTCCCGTTCGGGAGCGTTCGATCTTAGCAAACTAAACCACGCGCCCTCCGAGGTCCAGCTTCGAACACGGGCGATATAATCGCCGCAGCCAACACCCCGCCGAGGAGCACGAATGGATTTCCGAATGAACTCCCCCACCGGCAAGGCCATCCTGGCGCGCGCCAGGGGCGCGGACTACGCCCACCCCGGCGAAGAGGACGCCATTCTCGCCGCGGTCGAAGGACTGCCGCGCGATGGGATCCACCGCCTCCTGGATGTCGGTTGCGGGCGCGGCGGTACCGCCGATTGGTTTCAGCGCCACGGCTGGGGCGAGGTGACCGGAGTGGACATCGACGCCGCGTCGATCGATTACGCCAGGGAGCGTTATCCCGAAGTCCGGTTTATGCAGCAGGACGCCTGCCGCATGGAGCCGGCACAGTTCGACCGATTCGATCTGATCTACCTGTTCACGGCCCTGTACGCCTTCCCCGACCAGGCGGAGGCACTGCGCCGAATGAAGGCGGCCGCGCGTCCGGGGGGCATCCTGCTCCTCGTCGACTATACCCGGCCCGCGGGCCAGCCCCCGCCACCCGAACTCGGTTCCGAGATCGGTCATCCGATCGAATTCGAAACGGTGGCCGATACCCTGGCCGCGGCCGGCTGGAAGCTGCAGACCCGGGAGGACTGGACCCTGCGGTTTGCAGGCTGGTACGAGGACCTCCTTAGCCGATTCGCACGCGAGCGCGACTGGATCGTGGATACGTACGGTCCGGATTGGTGCGGCTCCGTGATCGGCTGGTATGGAGCGCTTGCGAAGGCGCTCGCCGAGGGAAGGCTGGGCGGCACACTCGTGCGGGCGAAGGCGCTGGACTGGGCCTGACCGTGACCGGGATGTTGGCCTATCTGCAAAACTGCGATTACGCTTAGAATTCGGTATGCCTGTCCGTCAGGCAGCGTCCGGCTGAAATCCGCCCTAGGTCGCGAGCACAGGAGGCAAGACATGGCTAAAGCAATCCCCGACGGTTATCACACCGTCATCCCTTATCTGGTGGTTCGGGGCGCCGCCGAATTGATCGAGTTCATGAAAACCGCCTTCGACGCGAAGGAATGGGAACGGATCATGCGGCCGGACGGCACCGTCGGCCATGCCGAAATGCGGGTCGGCGACTCCGTGATCATGCTGAGCGAAGCGAGAGGCGAGTGGCAGCCCATGCCCGGCGCGATCTATCTCTATGTCCCCGACTCCGACGCCGCCTACCAGCGCGCGCTCGACGCGGGGGCGGCCTCGATCTCGCCGCCCGCCAACCAGTTCTACGGGGACCGCCACGGCGGCGTACGCGACGCATCGGGCAACATCTGGTGGATCGCCACCCACATCGAGGACGTGCCGGCCGAGGAACTCAAGCAGCGCGCCGAAGTCTTCTTCTCCAAGCACTGAAGGTTCGCATAAACGCCGACCGCCGCGTCACGCTGCTCCATGCGCCCGACGGCCGCTCGACCGGCACGCTCAGGCTGCTGAAAGAACTCGGCGCCGGCTGCGAACGGCGCATTACGGTCAAATTCGGCCCGGTGCCGGCACTGGACGCGGAACTCGCCGCGGCCCAAGGCTGACACTTTCAATCGCTCCCGCCCAGCACCAGCCGCCCGGGCGGGCGCGCCCAAAACTGAGGCGACGCCCCATTATAGAGCGCCTACCACCCAAACGCCCGTCTAATCAGACCCGTACGGCCATCCAGGAACGGAAGGCTTTCCACGCCTAAAGTATAAAGACATCCGCGACGAATTGAAAAAAGAATAAGCCAGAGGTTTCGTTTTGAGACGATACGTAATATGATCTTGCGCACATCATTGGTGCATATAGATTTTGTGCACCTCTTTGATGCGATCTACAGTGACGCCAAGATCCCGTCCAAGAGGAACGCTCCATGCTTACCAAAACCATAACGACAACTACCTTGGGCATCGCGCTGACCATGGGCCTCCTGGCCGGGCAGGCCCACGCCAAACCCGATATCGTCACCGAAAGCGACGTCAAGAGCTGCCGGTTCTTGAAAAACGTCACGGGTTCTTCGGGATACGGCAAGAACTTCGGGAGCTGGCAGCCCCAGGCCAAGGCATCCGCCGAAAGGGAGGCCGCCCAGATCGGCGCGAGCCACATCGTCTGGGGCGACCTCAGGTCGTCCGGAGTATTCAACGGTGTCGCGACAGCCAAGGCTTACGACTGCGGCAGGTAGTACCCCCCCCAAAGCCAGGGGACGCCGCGTCCCCCGGCCAATAAACGGACTTCCTCAATCCCCATCGTTTTGGGCAGGACGGCTCATCCGTCCTGTATTTTTTTGCGGCGGCCTGCGCCCTGCCGCCATCCTCGCCCCGCATCGGCATTGACAGAAGACAATAGGTGCATATACTCCTTCCTACCAGTGATAGAACGGTGCGACCTTGCTTCCCTCCGAGCCCCCTGCCGAGTACGAACCGGACTACCAGATGTGCGCGGACTGCACGGGATTCAACCTGCGCAAGGCCATGCGCGCGGTCGGCCAGCACTATGACGACGCCTTGCGTCCCGCCGGTATTCGGGGCACGCAGTTTTCCCTCCTGGTTGCGGCGAAGATGGCCGGGCCGGTGACGGTGACCCGGCTGGCCGAAATGGCTGTGATGGATCGGACGACACTGACCCGCAACCTGAACGTGCTGGAAAAGCAAGGACTCGTCGCCGTGGCTCCGGGTGCGGACCGCCGGACCAGACGGGTCGCAATAACGGAGCAAGGCCTCGCCGTCCTTCGGCAGGCCTACCCGCTTTGGCAGCAAGCCCAGGCCCGGCTGATGGCGAAACTCGGGCCCGACCGGTTGCAATCCTTGAGGGATAACATGGCGACGCTGGTCGAAGCCGCCTTGGCGCGGTGAAATTTTTTTCGCCAGTTATGTGTATCTACACTTTTTACGCCGGCTCGACGGCGGAGGTCGACAGCCATGAACCACACCCATGCGAAAGGTCTGCAAAACCATCCCACGGTAAGACGCCTGCTGGATAAGCCTCCGGTACAGGCGAAGGACACACCGGCGCTCGAGGCCGCCTGGCTCGGCAAGATTGCCCTGGAGGCCGGCGCCGAGGATGTCGGATTCGTCGGGATGGAACGCGCCGAAATGGCGCCGCAGCGGGACGACATCCTGCGGGCCTTTCCCTATGCGAAAACCCTGCTGAGTTTCGTCTGCCGCATGAACCGCGAAAACATCCGGGCACCCGCCCGTTCCGTCGCCAATCTCGAATTCCACCAGTCGGCGGATGCGGTCAACGAGACCGGCCGGCGGATCGTCCAGACATTGGAGCGGCACGGCGTCCGCGCCGCCAACACCGCCGTCGGATTCCCCATGGAAGCAGACCGGTGGCCGGCCAGGATGTGGCTGATCTCCCACAAGCCGGTGGCCGAAGCCGCGGGACTGGGCCGGATGGGCCTGCACCGGAACGTCATTCATCCCGTCTTCGGCAGCTTCATCCTGCTCGGCACGGTGGTCCTGGATGCCACGGTCGACCATGAATCCCGCCCCATCGACTACAATCCCTGTCTGGAATGCAAACTTTGCGTCGGCGCCTGCCCGACGGGAGCGATCGGGGCGGACGGCCATTTCGATTTTTCCGCCTGTTACACCCACAACTACCGGGAGTTCATGGGAGGCTTCGCCGACTGGGCCGAAACGGTCGCCGCCAGCACAAGCGTGTCGCGTTACCGGAAAAAGGTCTCCGATGCCGAATCGGTGTCCCTGTGGCAGAGCCTCTCCTTCGGGGCGAACTACAAGGCGGCCTATTGCCTGTCGGTGTGCCCGGCGGGGGAAGACGTGGTCCGCCCGTTTCTGGAGGATCGGAAACGCTTCATCGCCGACGTGATGCGCCCGCTGCAGGACAAATCCGAAACGGTGTACGTGGTCGCCGGTTCCGACGCGGAAGACCACGTCCGCCGCCGGTTTCCGCATAAGTCCGCCAAACGGGTGCGGAACACGCTCCGGCCCGCCTCGGTACGGACCTTCCTGAGCGGACTGCCGCTGGTGTTTCAGCGCGGCCGGGCCACGGGCCTTCGTGCGACCTACCATTTCAGGTTCACCGGTGAGGAAACGCTCGACGCCACCGTCGTGATCCGCGACCGGACGCTCGAGGTCCGGGAGGGCCTCCACGGCCGGCCCGATTTCCGGCTCACGGCGGACGGCAAGACCTGGCTCGGCTTCCTCGCGGGAGAAGTCAACCTCGTCGGGGCACTGCTGCGCCGGAAAATACGCTTCAGGGGCGCTCCGGGGCTGCTTCAGGCATTCGGCCGGTGTTTTCCCGTTTGATTTCCCCCTTGCCATGAACAGGGAAAAAGCGTTATGAAATGCATCGCCCGCCTTGCGGGTCACGCCGCCGCCCAACCTTCAGGACTTTACGCCCGCGGAAGCCCCTGCTTCCCCGCCTCGGCTGCCCGGGCCAGGGAACCCTCCATGACATACGACACGATTCCGCGGAAACCGGGAACTTTCATCCTCCTCGCGATTCTGTCGACTCTCGCGGCCTGCTCCGACAGCCGCGGGGGACCGGACCAGACCCGGCCGGTCGTCACCTTCCGGGTCGGCGCGGAAACGGATTCCGCCGCCATGAGCTTCGCCGGCGAAATCAAGGCCCGCCACGAGACCGCCTTGTCCTTCCGGGTCGCCGGAAAGCTGGCTTCCCGCCCGGTCGAACTGGGGGACAGGGTCCGGAAAGGCCAGTTGCTGGCCAGCCTGGACGCCGCCGACTACAAGCTGGCCATGCAAACCGTCAAGGCCCAGTTGGTCTCCGCCCGGGCGGACCTGGAGTTCACCCGCGAAGACCTTCAGCGATACCGTGAACTTCTGGACCAGCGCGTCGTCAGCCCTCCCGAATTCGATCGCCGCCGCACCGCTTTCACCGCCGCGAAGGAGCGCGTGGCCGCGCTCGAAGCCCAGCTCGGCCAAGCGGCCAACCAGGTGGACTACACCGAGCTGCGTGCCGACCGGGACGGAGTGGTGACCGCGGTCTCGGCGGAAACCGGCCAGGTGCTCGCCGCCGGCCAGCCGGTGCTCACGCTGGCCCGGTTCGACGAACAGGAGGTCAGCGTCGACATTCCCGAGCATCGCGTCGGACGGATCCATCCGGGGCAGGAGGCGGCGGTGACGCTTTGGGCCGACGGGCGGCGGCTCAAGGCGCGCATCCGCGAGATCGCCGCGGCGGCCGATCCGGCGAGCCGGACCTACCGGGTCCGGGCGACCCTGCTGGAAGGCCAGGACACCGCCCGCCTCGGCATGACCGCGACCCTCTGGATCGACGCAGCCGGGCCGGCGGAGGGAGCGGCGATCCCGCTCTCGGCCGTGTTCAGCCCCCAGCAACAGCCCGAACCTCCACGCGTCTGGCTGGTGGACGAGGCGCGGCTCACGGTCAGGTCGGTGCCCGTCCGGCTGAGCGGGGTCTTGAGCGCGGAGCGCGTCTCCGTCGAAGGACTGATGCCCGGCCAGATCGTGGTGACTGCCGGCGTGCAGCGCCTGGCCGAAGGCCAGAAAGTGCGCATCCTCCCCGACCCGGCCGGCCGCCGGCCATGAAAGATTTCAACCTGAGCCAATGGGCGCTTGAACACCGCGCCTTTACCGGCTTCCTCATGGCCCTCATCCTGCTGGGCGGGCTTTTCGCCTATTTCCGCCTGGAACAGCGGGAGGATCCGGAATTCACCTTCCGCCTGATGGTGGTGAAGACGCTGTATCCGGGCGCGACGGCGCGCGAGGTGGAGCAGCAGATCACCGACCGCCTGGAAAGAAAGCTCCAGGAACTCCCGGACCTCGACCACCTGCGCAGCTACTCCAAGCCGGGAGAATCGCTGATCTTCGTGGTGCCCCGCGAGGAGACCTCGCCGGAAGAGGTCGCCGACATCTGGTACCAGGTCCGCAAGAAAATCGGCGACATCCGGATGACGCTGCCGCAGGGCATCGTCGGCCCCTTCTTCAACGACGAATTCGGCGACACCTACAGCCTGGTTTACGCCTTTTCCGGTGAAGGCTTCGATTACGCCCGGCTCAAGGATCAGGTCGACGCCGCCCGTCAGCAGATACTGCGGGTCAAGGACGTGGAAAAGGCCGATCTCATCGGTGCCCAGGACGAAAAAATCTACATCGAGTTTTCCGACAAGAAGATGGCCCGGCTGGGACTGGACGCCACGGAGGTCGCCGCCGCCCTGCAGGCCCAGAACGCCATGGCGCCGGCGGGAACGGTGAACACCGCCGCGGGCGATCTACCGATCCGGATCAGCGGGGCCTTCGACTCGGTGGAAAACGTGGCGAATCTCGCGGTGCGCGTCGGCGGCCGGACCTTCCGGGTCGGTGACTTCGCCGAAGTCAAGCGCGGCTACGCCGACCCGCCGGAATTCCGGATGCGTTTCAACGGCAAGGACGTGATCGGGCTGGGCATCGCCATGAACAGGAAAGGCGACGTGCTGGCGCTGGGAAAAGCCCTGGACGCCACGCTGAAGCGCATCGAAAGCGAGCTGCCGGTGGGCATCGAGGTGGAAAAGATCGCCGACCAGGCACAGGTCGTCCGACGCTCCATCGGCGAATTCAAGCGCACTTTCTTCGAAGCCCTGGCGGCGGTGCTCCTGGTCAGCTTTCTAAGTCTGGGGCTGCGGGCGGGTGCGGTCGTCGCGCTGACGGTGCCCCTGGTACTGGCCGCCACCCTGCTCGGCATGCTGCTGGCCGGCATCGCCCTGCACCGCATCTCCCTGGGCGCGCTGATCCTGGCGCTGGGCCTGCTGGTGGACGATGCCATGATCGCCATCGAGATGATGGCCCGGAAGCTCGAGGAAGGCTGGGACCGGATGCGGGCCGCGACCTTCGCCTACCGCGCCACCGCCTTTCCGATGCTCACCGGCACCCTGATCACCATCGCCGGCTTCCTGCCGGTGGGCCTGGCCCGTTCACAGGCCGGCGAATACACGCAAGCGATCTTCCAGGTGGTGGGGCTCTCGCTGCTGTTGTCCTGGTTCGGCGCGGTGATCTTCACGCCTTACCTGGGATTCATGGCGCTCCGACCGAAAGGCGCCGGAGCCGGCTTCGCCCACGAACTCTACGACACACCCTTCTACAACCGCCTGCGGGGATGGGTGTCGGCCTGCGTCGAGCACCGCGGCAAGGTGATCCTGGCGACGGCCACGCTGTTCGCCGTCGGCATCGCGGCCTTGAGCCGGGTGCCGGAGCAGTTTTTCCCGCTGTCGAACCGGCCGGAAGTCGTGATCGACCTGTGGCTGCCCGAGGGAAGCAGCTTCGCCCAGACCGAAGCCGCGGCCAAGCGGATGGAGGCGGTTCTGGCCAAAGACCCGGATGTGCTGAATTACGCCACCTATATCGGCGGCGGCAGCCCACGCTTTTTCCTGCTCATCGTGCAGCAGCTCGCCAATGCCAATCTGGCCGAATTCGTGGTGATGACGGGCGACAACGGCGCCCGTGAACGGGTGATGCGGCGGGTCCGCGAGGCACTGGCCGCCGATTTTCCGGAAGTGCGCGGGCGCGCCATGCGGCTGAACGTCGGCCCGCCGATGGACTATCCCGTGGTATTCCGGGTGTTCGGCGAAGACCCGGCCGTCGTCCGCGGCGTCGCCGACCGGGTGGCGGCGGTCATGCGCGCCAATCCCCATACCGTGGACGTGAACGACGACTGGCACGAGCGCATTCCCTCGCTGCGGCTGGCGCTGGACCAGGACAAGGCACGGACGCTGGGCGTCAGCACCGCGTCTCTCGCCCGAGCCCTGCAGGCTTACTACAGCGGCGTGACGGTGGGACAGCTCCGCGAAGACGACAAGCTCATCGACATCGTCTGGCGCGCCCAGCCCCGGTTGCGGACGGACGCCGGCGGCCTGCCCGACCTCGCCGTGCCTGCCGGCAGCGGCAACCCGGTACCGCTGTCCCAACTGGTGCGGTTCGAAACCGTGTTCGAGGACGGCGTGCGCTGGCGACGCAACCGCTTCCCGGCGATCTCGGTGCGCGCCGACGTGACCGACGGCATGCTGGCACCCGACGTGGCGGCGGAGATAGAACCGGCGCTCAAACCCATCCTGGACGAGCTGCCGCCCGGCTATTTCGTCGAAACCGGCGCCGCCAGGGAGGACGCCTGGACCGCGCAGAAATCCATCCTGGTCTGGATTCCCTTGGTTATCGTTGCCACGCTGCTGCTGTTGATGCTGCAATTGCAGAATCTGTCCCGGACCTTCCTGGTGTTTGTCACGGCGCCCCTGGGCGTGATCGGCGCCGCCTTCGCCCTCCTGCTGTTCCGGGCGCCGTTCGGATTCGTGGCGCTGCTCGGCATCATCGCCCTGGCCGGCATGATCATGCGCAATTCGGTCATCCTGGTGGACCAGATCGAGCAGGACGAAAAAGCCGGCCTCGACACCCGCCGCGCCATCATCGAGTCCACGGTCCGCCGCTTCCGGCCGATCATGCTCACGGCGGCGGCCGCGATCCTCGCCATGATCCCTCTGTCCACCAACGACTTCTTCGCTCCGCAGGCGATCGCCATCATGGGCGGTCTCACCGTCGCCACCCTGCTCACGGTGTTCTTCCTGCCGGCGCTCTACGCGGCCTGGTTCAGGGTCGGCCGGCGCGAGGAGGCCGCATGACAAATTCGTCGGGAGCGAATTTGGACAGCCGGAGGGCGCCCGAAGGGGGCGCGTCAAGGAGGGCGCGCATGAAACCGTTCCGTAAGGTGCTGGCCGGCGCGCTGGCCGCAAGCCTGCTGTACGGCTGCACGCCGACCCGGGTCGATCCCCCCCCGGCCCCGGCCGTGCCCGAAAACTGGGCTCAGGCGCCGGCGGCGCCGGTATCCGACCCTGCGGCCCTGAAAGACTGGTGGAAGAAATTCGATGACCCGGTTCTGGACGGCCTGATCGACCGCGCGCTGGCCGCCAACCAGGACCTCCGGGGTGCCCAGGCCCGGGTCCGGGAGGCCGCGGCGATGGTGGTCGTCGCGGAATCCGCGCTTTATCCCAGCATCGATTTCTTCACCTCCGGCGGACGCGAAAAACGGATCGACCGCATCATCGCCGTGCCCGGCTCGCAGGGATACCAACTGATCACGCCCACCGCCGACATGGTCACCGGCGGCCTCTCCGCGCGCTGGGAGCTGGACCTGTTCGGCCAGCGCCACCTGGAAGCCGAAGCGGCGGCGGCCCAGGCGCTGGGCGTGGAAGAAACGCTGCACGCGGCCCAGGTCGGCCTCCTGGCGCAGGTGGCGACGAACTACCTGGAACTGCGCGGAGTGCAGCGGCAGACGGCCATATTCGAAGACAATCTCGCGGTGCAGCGCGAGCGGCTGAAAGCCTTGAAGGCCTTCTACCGTGCCGGCCTCGCCAATGAAGCCGGCGTCGCCGGCCAGGAAGCGCTGTTGCAAAGCGCGGAAGCGGCCCTGCCGGCGCTGAACGAAACCGCCGTCCGCTTGATCCACCGCCTGAGCATCCTGACCGGCCAACCACCGCAGGCGCTGCAAGCCAGGCTGGCCGCCTCCCGTCCGTTGCCGGCCTCGGCCCCCTCCATTCCCCAACTGCTGCCGTCGAGCCTGCTCGTGCAGCGGCCCGACCTCCGCCAGGCCCAGGCCGAAGTCCTCGCCGCCGCGGCCAGCCTGGGGGCGGCCCGCGCCGACCTGCTGCCGAAACTGGTGCTGTCGGCCAGCGGCGGCTTCGGCGCCCTGGCGGTCGGCGGTTTTCCCAGCCTCGCGGAAAGCGTCTATGCGCTCGGCTCGGGCCTGACCGCACCGGTCTTCAATGCGGGGCGCATCCGCTCGCAGATCGCGGCCGCCGATGCAAGGCTCGACGAGGTGGCGGCGAATTACGAAAAGACCTTCCTGCTCGCGCTGGAGGACGTCGAAAACGCCTATCTAGCCCATCGCACCGCCAGCGAACGCCACGCCCGCCTGCTGCAGGCGGAAGCCGCGGCGGAACAGGCCCGGCGCTCGGCCGAGGCGCTGTATGAACGGGGGGCCGGCGACTACCTTTCGGTGCTCGATGCCAAAAGCGGCAGACTCTCGGCCCTGGATCAAAACGTCAAAGCCCGGACCGCATCGCTGGTTTCGCTGGTTTCGCTGTATCGGGCGTTTGGAGGGGGATGGCAGGACGAGCGACTCTCGGCTAAGACAGACTCTCAAGAAACCCCCGGCAACTGATTGATTTGGAATGATCCATTCAAGCGCACGAAGGGGTCATGCTCACACGAAGGGGTCAGGTCTTACAGAACATCATGCTCATATGCAAGACCTGACCCCCTTTCTCTGGAAGAAGTTCGGCCTCTGGCATAAGGCCGCTCCCGCGGCGGCGTAACTCGCCTCGGCCAGCGTAACACCCAGATTTCCGTTTCGGCGGAAGGACCCTGCTCGCCTCAAACATCAGGAGCTTTCACGGTAACCGATTTACCTTCAGCACGCACACGAAGGGGTCACACACGAAGGGGTCACGTGCGCACACGAAGGGGTCAGGTCTTGCAAAACATCATGCTCTTATGCAAGACCTGCCCCCCTCTTTGCAATTATCGAAAGGGCGGGGAGAATTATGCGGGGCGGGAAATCGCGAAATCCTCATGGCCTCATCAAATCGCCGTGACCACCACGAAGGAAAAGACCGCCGCCGGACGACCCGGCGGCGATCGAACGAGGCGGCCGAGCCTCACCTGACCCGGCTGACCACCGGGCAGTTGACGATGAAGCCCGCCGGACCGAACTTCGCGCCACCGGGTGCGGTCACCAGACCCTTCCGGGCCAGCCCGAGGATGTCGCCGAAGTCCTCCTGCATCACGTTCAGCCCATCGGTCACGGCGGCATCGCTCCACATGGCGAGATGCACGTCCCAAAGCGGGCTGTAACGACCCTGATTCGGCGTCCAGGCGATCACGTTGAGCGGGTCGAGACCATCCAGCAGGGCCGAGTTGAGCCCCTGACGTTCCGGGTTGTCGGCGCCGGTCTGGCCGTTGACGAAGGCGGCCAGCGCGGCGCGGGCGGATTTGCTGCCGTCGCCGCCCAAGAACGGTGCGGCGTCCAGCTGCGGCGCGAAAGTCACCCCTTCCAGCGCCGCGGCGGTAAAGCCCGAGGCATCGGTGGAGACGTAATAGACCTCCTTGCCGTTCGCATACCCTTCCGTTTCTTTGTACGTCACGCTGCGAGCCCCGGTGTCGAGCGCGACCACCTTGTCCGCTTGCCCTGAATCGTTGGCCAGATGCGGCGCATTGAGAATGGTGCCATCCGGCAATTCAATCAAAGGGCTGTAACCGGGTTGACCGACCGCGCCCGGCTGCACGGCTAGAGGAGGAAAACCAGATGGGCCGGGGACCACCAGGCGCTCCGGTCTGAAATCCACCGTCGCCGGAAACTCGATCAGGCCATCTACGAGGCGGACCTTCTGCACCGCGGCCGTGCCTCTGGCATTTTTCAGCTTGTCGGCACGGTTGACACCGTATTTTTCCGCCGCCGTGCCGGTCGAGGCGTCCAGCACCACATACCAGACCGTCTGCCCCTGGCTGCGGCCGCGATAGAGGGGCAGGTTCACGGTATCTTCCGTAGGGTTTTCCACGGCGCTGCGGATAAATAGGTCGCGGCCGCCTTCGTTCTCCGTTGCATAGACATTGGAAGACAGGAGGCCCAAACCGGCGAGCAACAGCGCGCCGGTCAGAGAGTGGAAAGGGGTTGAGGGAAGGGAGGTGTTACGGGTGTTTCGCATGACAGATACTCCTGATTTGAAGTGGCTTGGGCAAATACGTCGCCTTGCCGAAACAGGTTTGGCGGACGCGGAGCCACTATGCCGGGCGCGTGATCACAAAGTCCTCACGGGACTTTCAAATCGCCGTGAGGATCGTTTCTGAATGATTACGAGGCGAAGGCTATCGAGAAGAGAGCACGCAGGGGTCAGGTCTTGCAAAACATCATGCTCATATGCAAGACCTGACCCCCTTCTTGCCTGACCCCCTTCTTGCCATATGCAAGACCTGACCCCCTTCTTTGTTTTTCTTGGCCCCCCTTCTTGTGCGATGACTCGCACGCTTTTCACTCCCCCAGAGTCTCCAGCAGCTTCGCCTCGCTCTTGATCGCATCGTCCCGGCCCCAGGCCGTTACGCCCTCCACGAACCAGCGCGGATCGGTGGGGTGCGGAAGGACCACGTCGAACTCGGCATAAAACGAGCCGTCGCCATGGAATTTCATCTGCCCGATGCTGTGGCCGCGGGCGTCGCGCCAATGGCCGCAGAGGGTCTCCTCGCCGCTGTAAGGGTCTTTGCTGGATTCGAACTCGGCCTGGTCATAGGCGGGCAGCCGCGCAAGCCGGCCGGGCGCGATGCCCAACTTCTCGATTTCGTCCAGGAGCCTTGCGCAGACGGCTTCGCCCCGGCGCCGGGTGTCGGCATCAATCGTCGTCGTCATCATCGTCGTCGGAAGCGATCTTGCGGCGCCGCACCGTCTTGGGATCGGCGGTGATCGCACGATAGATCTCGATGCGGTCGCCTTCCTTCACCGGCGCGTCCAGTTTCACCAGCTTGCCGAAGATGCCGACTTTCTGGACGCCCAGGTCGATTTCCGGAAACCGTTCCAGAATGCCCGAGTAGCGGATGGCCTGTTCAACCGTGCTCTCATCCGGCATCTCCATCCGGAGCCAGAGCTGGCGGTCGGAATCCGCATAGCACACCCCCACGTTCATGCCGCCTCCCTCAAGTCTCCACCAGCGTTTCGCCCACCGCGATCAACCGGCGCTGGCGGGCGGCCAGACGCTTGTCGATCAGTTTCTTTCCCGCCAGGAGGAAGCCGAGCATCAGGAATCCGCCCGGCGGCAGAGCCATCAGCAGGAATCCCCGGTAGTCGTGGATGAACGTCGTTTCCAGCCAGGCGAAGGAGTCGCCCATCAGCAGACGCGCGCTGGCGAACAGGGTACCGGCGCCGAGCGCTTCGCGGGCCGCGCCCAGCACCACCAGGGCCAGGGTGAAACCCAGTCCCATCATTAGCCCGTCCATCGCCGCATGCGCCACCGGATGGCGGGAAGCATAGGCCTCGACCCGGCCCAGGATGGCGCAGTTGGTCACGATCAGCGGGATGAACAGGCCCAGCACCTTGTGCATCTCGTGCAGCCAGGCGTTCATCATCATGTCCACCAGCGTCACCACCATGGCGATCAGCGCCACGAACACCGGGATGCGTATCTCCGGGGGAATCAGCACGCGTACCCAGGAAACCAGGACGTTGCACACGACCATGACCGCCAGTGTGGCCAGTCCCATGCCGAGACCGTTGGTCGCGGTGCCGGTGACGGCCAGGAGCGGACACAGGCCGATGCTCTGGCTGAAGACGATGTTGTTGTCCCACAGGCCGTCGCGGGTGATTTTGCGAAACTCCGGATTCATCGTTGACCTCCTGTTGCGGGCGGCACCAGTTCGGTCCGGTGCCGCCGGAAGAACTGCAGGCCCTTGAACACCCCGCCCACCACGGCGCGCGGGGTGATGGTGGCGCCGGCGAACTGGTCGAAATCGCCGCCGTCCTTCTTGACCCGCCAGCGTTCGTCCGAGGTGTTGTCCAGCGAACGGCCTGAAAAGGACAGAATCCACTCCGACTTGGCGGTTTCGATCTTGTCGCCCAGCCCCGGCGTTTCGGCATGGGCCACCACGCGGACCCCGAGCACCGTACCGTCGGCCTTCAGGCCTATCACCAGGGCGATCGGGCCGGAATAGCCGCCGGTGGCGGACAACTTGAAGGCGACCGCGGTGACCTCGCCGTTCTTGCGCGCCAGATACACCCGAGTCTCGCCCAAGCCGGTGTCGGACACCGTTTTCACATCGCGCAGCAGGTCGTTGTCATGCAGATCGGGTGGCAGCACCTGCTCCAGCGTCGCCCGCATGTCCTCGGCCTGGCGCTGCTCGATGGGCCCCCGAGTCGCCAGATCGCCCAGGCCCAGCAACAGGCTGGCCACCAGGCCGGCGGCGGCCAGCAGCCAGGTCTGGTAGTCCAGCCGCTGGCGCAGAGTCTCCAGGTCGTCGAACCGCCGCCGCAGCCGCTCCCACCGGCCGGCGGCCTCCGCCCGCAGGTTTTCAGGCGCCATGCTGTTCATCGCCGTCCTCCCGGCAGATCCAGCGGCCGGCCCTTGAGGTCGCGGCCGTAGATGCGCGGCCGCACGTAATGGTCGATGACGGGCGTCAGCGCGTTCATCAGCAGCACCGAGAACCCCGCGCCTTCCGGGTAAGCGCCCCAGGTGCGGATGACGAAGATGAACAGGCCGCAGCCCGCGCCGAATACGAGTTGCCCGGCGGGGCTGCTGGGCGAAGTGACGTAGTCGGTGGCGATGAAGAACGCCGCGAGCATCACGGCGCCGGAAGTGAGATGGAAGACCGGACCGGCATAGCGTTCGCCGTCGATCCAGGCGAACACGCTGGCCAGCAGCGCCAGCGTCGCCAGCAAGGACACGGGAATATGCCAAGTGATGATCTTTTTTTTCAGCAGCCAGAGCCCCCCCAAAGCCACCAGCAGGGACGAGGTCTCGCCCAGGCTGCCCGCCTTCCAGCCGAGAATCGACGTCACCACGTTGTAATGGCCGGAAACCAGCGATTCGCTCAAGCCCCGCCCCTGCGAAAGTTCCGTCTTCCAGTTGCCGATCAGGGTGGGCCCCGTCATGCCATCCACCGCCGGGGCGCCGGCGAAGGTGATCGCCAGGCTGTCGAACAGCCCCGGCGCAGACGAGGAAAACGGCAGCGAAGGCAGCGCCCAGGTGGTCATTTCCAGCGGAAACGCCACCAGCAGGGCGACCCGCGCCAGCATGGCCGGATTGAACGGGTTCTGGCCGAGACCGCCGAACACCTGCTTGCCGACCACGACGCCCAAGCCGGCACCGACCACGCCGATCCACCACGGCGCCCAGGGCGGCAGCGTCATCGCCAGCAGCCAGCCGCTCAACAGGGCGGAGCCGTCCAGCAGGACCGCCTTGACCGGTTTGCCAGCCAGCGCGAGACAGCCCGCCTCGAACACCAGGGCCGAGAGCAGGGTCACCGCCCACAGGAAAAACGCCGGCCAGCCGAAGATCACCAAACCGAATACGGTGGCCGGCACCAGGGCCAGCATCACCGCCGCCATGATCCCCTGGACCTGGCTGTCCGAGCGGGTGAAGGGCGCGCTCGATATCGACAGGCTCATGCGGCCTCCTCCGCCTTGCGCTGCTGCGCCTGGGCCTTGCGCTGGGCGGCCAGCGCCGCCTGTTCGCGTTTCTGACGATCGAACCGCGCCTGCCGTTCCTCCGCCAGGCGCTTGGTCTGCTCGGTCCGGTGCTTCGTCTGTTCGCGCGCCACGAGTTCGCCGCTGGCGTATTTGAAATAGTGCACCAGCGGAATTTCCGAGGGGCAGACGTAGGAGCAGGAGCCGCAGCCGATGCAGTCCTTCAGGCCGTAGCCGAGCGCGGATTCCAACTGTCCGGCCCGGATCCGCGTCATCATCTCCAGCGGCAGGAGGCCGGCGGGGCAGGCGCTCACGCAGCGCGAGCAGCGGATGCAGGCCTTGGCGTCGGATGCCGCCACCTCCTGCGGCGACAGCGCCAGGATGCCGCAGGTGCCCTTGACCAGAGGCACCCTGGGGTGCGGCAGCGAATCGCCCATCATGGGGCCGCCCATGACGTAGCTCGCGGTATCGTCCGGACGATGGCCGCAGAAGGCCAGCAGATCCGCCAGCAGGGTGCCGATCGGTGCTTCGACGTTGCGCGGCGCGCTCACCGCCGAACCGCTGACCGTGACGACGCGGCTGACCAGCGGCCTGCCGTGGCGCACCGCCTGCTGCACCGCATAGGCCGTGGCGACGTTGTGCATCAGGACGCCGACGTCGGCGGAGCGGCCGCCGGCCGGCACCTCCTTGCCGGTGAAATAGCGGATGAGCTGCTTGTCCCAGCCCATCGGATAAAGCGAGGGCACCTGCCGCACCTCCACCTTGCCGCCGTGCGGCGCCGCCGCTTCGTTCATCGCGGCATAGGCTTCGGGCTTGTTGTCCTCGATGCCTACGATGGCCTTGTTGCACTCCAGCCCGTGCAGCATGATGAGGATGCCGTCGACGATGTCCGCCGCGCGCTCGCGCATCAGCCGGTCATCGCAGGTGAGATAAGGCTCGCACTCGCCGCCGTTGATCAGCAGGGTCTGAATCTTGGTCTTGCGTCCCAGGTTCAGTTTGACGGCGGAAGGGAATGCCGCCCCGCCCATGCCCACCACACCGGCCGCACCGACGCGGGCGCTGATTTCCTCCGGCGACAGACTGAACGGATCGGCGACCCCTCGTATCTCGATCCAGCGGTCCTCCCCGTCGGGTTCGAGCAGCAGGGTCGGCGTCGGCAGGGCGGACGGATGAGGCGCGGGATACTCCAGGATGTCCGTCACGACACCCGAAGTCGGCGCATGCACCGGTGCCGAAATCGTGCCCTGCCCCGCCGCCAGCAGTTGGCCCTTGAGCACCTCGTCGCCCACCCGGACCACGGGTTCGGCGGGCTGGCCGGCATGCTGCTGCAGGGACAGATAGAGCCGCTTCGGCAGCGGGAACGCGGTTTCGATGGGCCGGTCGGAAGTGGATTCCTTGCGCGGCTCGGGATGGACGCCGCCGCGAATCTTGCCGGAGGCTCCGAACGAGAGGAAGCTGAAGGCCGCCATGGTCAAGCCGCCTTCGCCGTGACCGTGTCCGGACTGGGCCAGCGCCAGTTGCGCAGCGTCACCTTGATGGGGTGGAGCCGCAGGCATTCGGTCGGGCAGACGTCCACGCACTTGCCGCAAGCGGTGCAGGCGTCGGAAATCACGGCATGGATCTGCTTGGGCGCGCCCACCAGGGCGTCGGTCGGACACACCTTGTAGCAACGGGCGCAGCCGATGCAGGTGGATTCGTCCACCCGCGCCACCATCGGCACCTGATCCTCCACCTCGGACAGATCCAGATCGATCGACAGCTTGTTGGCCAGTTGCTCGGCCAGCGCCCGCCCGCCCGGCGGACACAGGGTCGCCGGCGCCTCGCCCGCCACCAGCGCCTCGGCCGCCGGGCGGCAGCCGGGATAGCCGCACTGGCCGCACTGCGACCCCGGCATCATCGCCTCGATCTCGTCGATCAGCGGGTTTTCTTCCACTTTCAGATAACGCGCCGCGGCACCGAGCAGAAACCCCAGCGCGAGCCCCATGCCGGTCAGGCTGATGATGGCGAACAGAATGTACATATGCTCTCCTTCAGGTATCTGGTTCAATGCGTGGCCAAACCCGCGAAACCCATGAATGCCAGGGACAGGATGCCCGCCGTGATGAAGGCGATGGGCGGGCCGGTGAAAGCCTCGGGCACGCTCATCAGGGCCAGCCGCTCCCGGATGCCGGCGAAAATCACCATGACCAGGGTGAATCCCAGCGCCGAGCCGAAACCGAACAGTGCGCTGTGAAGAAAATCGTATTCCTGCTGGATGTTCAGCAGCGCAACCCCCAGCACCGCGCAGTTGGTGGTGATCAGCGGCAGGAAAATGCCCAGCACCTGGTACAGGACCGGGCTGGTCTTCTTCACCACCATCTCGGTGAACTGGACCACGGCCGCGATCACCAGGATGAACGAAAGGATGCGAAGGAAGCCGATGCCCAGGGGCATCAGTATGAAATGTTCGATGAGCCAGCTCGCCACCGCGGTCAGGGTCAACACGAAGGTCGTCGCAAAGCCCATGCCGATGGCCGAATCGAGCTTCCTGGACACGCCCATGAAAGGGCACAGCCCCAGGAACTTGACCAGCACCACGTTGTTGACCAGGGCCGTGCCGAGCAGCAGCATCAGGTAGTCGTTCACTCTTAAGGCTTCCTCGAGGGTTTCAGCTTGGCTGAGGCATAACGCATGCCAATGGCGAACGGCGGCCCTTACCCCGCCAACCGTGGGTAATTGCGGCGCCGTAAGCGCCGGCCGACGAACCCCGGCTTGTCGGAAATTGCACATGACCCTCCGTTTCGTGGGGCTTTGTCACCTTTACTACAAATCCGGTCGGCCGCCGTCCCGGATTTTCGCGGGATAACGGCGCTTGGCCGCGAATTTGCTCGATCAATGGCATCGCTTCTTCCGAAACTTCGGGACCGCCCCATGAAATGGAACGACACCTACGACATTGCCGCCGCCCTCGCCGACCAGCACTCGGACGTCGACCCGCGATACGTCCGCTTCACCGATCTGCTGGCATGGATCACGGCGCTGGACGGCTTCGCCGACAGCGCCGACAAATGCAACGAGAAAATCCTGGAGGCAATCCAGATGGCGTGGATCGATGAGATAAGCTAACGAGCGGCGGTCCGGCGGGGTGCGGCCGCGCATTCCGGCACGGCGAAGCTTGACGGGCGGGCAAGGCGGGCCGATGATGAGCCCCGGACCGATGCCCATTGAGCCATGCGAGGTGACCCATGACAGGACCCGGCAAACGACTCGACCCCGCCCACCAGCCGCGCAGGGACAGCATGTTCGAAGAGCATGTGCACGATCCCTACCGCGCCCGGGGCAAATGGCCGGAACCGACGGTGTGTCCCGAATGCGGCGCCGTCTTCCATCAGGGACGCTGGCAGTGGGGCGAGGCTGCGCGGGACGCCGAACGGCATCTCTGTCCCGCATGCCAGCGGATACGCGATCAGGTACCGGCCGGCGAGTTGACGCTGAGCGGGTCTTTCTTCGGCGCCCACCGTCCGGAAATTCTCAACCTCGTCCGCAACACCGAAGCCGCCGCCCGGGCGGAGCATCCGCTCGAGCGGATCATGGCCATCGAGGAAGGGGAAGACCGCACCGTCATCACCTTTACGGACACGCATCTCGCGCATGGCGTCGGGGAGGCGCTGCGGCATGCTTACCAGGGCGAGCTGGATTCGCGCTACACCGACGAGGATGCGCTCCTGCGGGTGTCCTGGAGCCGCTGAGGGCAGCCAGGCCGGAAACAGCGGCACCGCGGCATCCGCTCCGCTTCGAGCGGCCCAGCCGGCCGATTGCACTCGATGAATCTTCCGGCGACCGGAACTGCCGAGCGAGCTTCACCGGCCATGAGCGATCCCTCCATGCATTGCGAGTTGGTGACCTGGAGCCAGGTGAGCCGGCTGTCCCTGCGCGTGGCCGAGAACATCCGCGCCTCCGGCTACCGGCCCGACGTCGTGGTGGCCATCGCCAGAGGCGGCTACGTGCCGGCGCGGCTTCTGTGCGATGCCTTGGGGCTGTACGACCTGCAAAGCATCCGTATCGGCCACTACGAGGCGGGGGCTCGAAAAACCGAAAAGGCGCGCTGTTATTCGCCTCCTCCCGTGAACGTTCACGGCCTCAGGGTGCTGCTGGCCGACGATTGCAGCGACACCGGCGACACCCTCCAACTGGCCCTGGAGCAGCTTCGATGCTGCAAACCTCGGGAGGTCAGGGTTGCGGTGCTTCATCACAAGAAGGTTTCCCTTGTCGTGCCGGACTACTACGGCCGGCGGATCGTCTCCTGGCGCTGGCTCGTCTATCCCTGGGCGCTCACCGAAGACCTGAGCGGTTTCATCGCTGCCATGGAGCCCCTCCCGGCGACGGCGGAAGAGGCAATCCGCCAACTGCGTCTCCGCCATGGAATCAAGGCGCCGCAGCGTGCGGTGGAATACGTGCTGGCCCTGATGAAACAGCCCCAGGCACCTCGGGGAAGCGCGACCCGGACTTGAGAATACCGGCCCTATCGACGCGGACCGAAAAGGTCTATCGTTGGATATCAAACCGAAATGAGTGGGGGGGAGAGATGAAACTTTCGCCGCAGATCACGTTTCGAAACATGTCGCCGTCCGAAGCGATGGAGCGGAACATCCTGGAGCGGGTCGGGAAGCTGGATTCGTTCTACGACGGGATCATGAGCTGCCGGGTCATGGTCGAGGCGTCCCACAGGCATCACCATCAAGGAAATGTCTACCACGTGCGGATCGATCTCACCGTGCCCGGCCATGAACTGGCCGTCAGCCGGGACCCGGGACTCGATCATGCCCACGAGGACGCCTACGTCGCGATCCGCGACGCCTTCGATGCGGCGCGCAGGCAGTTGGAAGACCTGGGACGGCGCCGGCGCTCCCAGGTCAAGGCGCACGAGGTACAGGCGCACGGCCGGATTTCCCGGCTGATCCCGGCTGAGGACTACGGCATCATCGAGACACCGGATGGACGGGAAATCTATTTTCACCGGCACAGCGTGGTGAATTCGGACTTCGACAGGCTGACCATCGGCGAACCGGTACGCTTCGCCGAGGAAATGGGCGACGAAGGACCGCAGGCCAGTTCGGTGCTGGTCGAAGGGAAGCACCACCTGATCGGATGAACGCCGGTCTGCGAATCCTGATGACGCTCCGTTTTGAGGGGGAACCGCCATGAGCGACCAGCTATTGCGAGACATCGAAACCGTAGCCCCGGAAAATCTGGACGACCTGCTGCTGGTCATGGCCAGGAACGTGGAAGAAAGCCTGAAGAAGGGAGGCGCGCGGCCGGGAATCGACTATTCCATCCTGGATCTCTACGAACTCGCTCAGCCTTTCGCCCTCGAAATCTTCAAGAAGAATATCGAGGTCATGAACTACGCGGTCCGCTGGTGACCCGCCACGCCATGCCGCAGACGATGCGGGTGGCCGTCGTTGGGTTCGGCCGGCTGGGGCGGGCCTGCGCCGAGGTTCTGGCGCTGGACGATCATTTCGTGCCGGCCGGTTTCGTCCGGCGTCAGCAAACGGTGGCGGTACCCCTGCCCTCACGTTTCTCGGCCTGGCCGGCGGTGACCCACGTCAGCGAACTCGGAACGGTCGACGCCGCTCTGGTCTGCGTGCCGCTCGCCCAGGTGCGGGAGGTGTCCCGCGAACTGCTGCAGCAAGGCATCCCGGTGGTGGAATGCGCGCGCTTCGAGGGCCGGGAACTCGCGGAACACAAGGAAGAGATGGGGCGCATGGCCGCCCTTTACGAAACTCCGGCCATCGTCGGCGCCGGCTGGGAACCCGGCGCGCTGTCGCTGTTCCGCGGCCTCTTCGCCCTGCTCACCCCGAAAGGGGACACCGAGACGACCCACCGGCCGGCCGGAACCAGCCTCCACCATTCCACGGTGGCCCGAGCCGTACCGGGCGTGAAGGATGCGCTGTGCACCGAGCTGCACGTCCCCGGCGGCAAACAGCAGCGCTATCTGTACGTGGAGCTGGACGAGGGTGCCGGGTTCGAGCGGGTGGAAGCGGCGCTCCGCGGCGATCCGCTGTTCCTGGGGGAGGAAACGCTGGTATTCCAGGTGGACGACGTTTCCGCCCTGGAGGACGAGGGACAGGGCATCCTGCTCAAGCGTTACGGCACGGCGGCACGCACGGCCCACCAGATGCTGCTGTTCGAGGCCCGCGTTTCGGAACTGGCGCTCAGCGCGCAGTGCATGGCGGCTGCCGCGCGCGCCCTGCCGGGACTCAAGGCCCGCGCCTACTCTCTGTTCGACCTGCCGCCGGGCGCGTTGTGGGGCCGGCTGCGCGCCGAAGCCGAGCGGCAATGGCTCTGACGGCCGGACCGAACGATCTCCGGCGCGCGCACATCGATGGCCTCTATCCGGGGAAGGAAATCGCGAGGCAAAACCGGTTTCAGATTCCTTCGACGTCGATTCCGTGCTCGGCCAGCCAGGCCTTGCGCTGGGCGTAATCCGGCATCGTGCGCTCCACTCTCCGCCAGAACGCCGGGGTGTGGTGCGGCTCGTGCAGATGGGCGATCTCGTGCACCACCACGTACTCGGCGATACGCGCCGGCAGCAAGATCGCCTTCCAGTGGAAGTACAGCCAGTCGCCCTTGCCACACGAGCCCCAGCGGTAGCCCAGGTCCTGCACTTTCACGCCGGCCGGTCTCACCTCCATCCGGCTCTGGTAGTCGGCCACGCGGCTCGACAGCCAAGCCTTGGCGCGCTCGCTGTACCACCGGATGAAGTGCTCGCGCGCACCGGGCAAGGCATCATGGCGCAGGCAGAAGCGCCCGCCGGCCAGCTTGAGGGGCGCGTCCTGCGCGTCAACCAGCTTCAGCCGGTGGCTGCGCCCGAGGTAAAGAAAGCCCTCGCCACCGACAAACGCCTTGCGCGGCACCTGTCGTTGCAGGCGGTCTTTCTCGGCCATGATGATCGGCGTGCCGGTGAAGCCGATGCGCGCGCAGTTGGGCAAGCCGGCCAGCAGGTTGGCGTGCAGGTCGCCCGCCTGGGTGCGGTGCGCCTCGTCCACCAGCACGAGGATGCCGTCGTCCTCGTTCAGCACCTCGAAAGCGTTTGCCTTGGCAAACGCGCCATTGGAAGTAGCCTCGCCGGCCTTGTAGCCGGCTTTCGGCTCTTTCGCTTTCGGCAAGTCGTCCACCGTCAGCGGCGCATCGCCCGCCGTGTCGCTGTCGCGGTATTTCTGGATGGTGGCGAAGATCAGCCCCGGCCCCTTGCGCCGAGCCAGCGCTTTCACGCCGGCCGTGCTGTCCGCCACTTCCACCACCTCGCCGGTGAGCGTGGCGGTGACGGAGAGCTGGGTCTGCAGGTCCTTGCGATCGGTGACGACGATGACCTTGAAGCGCCGCAGTTGCGCCTCCGCACGCATCTTGCGCACCAGGAACACCATCGTGAGTGATTTGCCCGAGCCCTGGGTGTGCCAGATGATGCCGCCGCGCTGATCGTGCTCGCCGTGCTGAAGGCGGGTTTGGCCGGTCTTGAGCGGGCGATGGCGCGGTTCACCGCCCGGTACTGCTGGTACCGGCACACCGACTTGATGGTCTGGCCGCCCACCTGCATGAACAGCAGGAAGTGCTTCACCACATCCAGCAGGTGCACCGGCGTCAGCATGCCGGCGATCAGGCGCTCCTGCTCCGACAGGCTGGGCTTGCTTAAGCGTTCGGCCACCTCGATCTCGCTGCCGGTGCCATCGGGGCCGACCACCGTTTTCCACTGGGCAAAGTGCTCGAAAGCCGAGCCCACGCTGCCCACCCGCGCCTCGTCGAAACTGGTGGCCACCAGCAACTGGTTGGTGGCGAACAGCGCCTCGTTGCCTTCGTTGTCGTCGATTTCGAAGGCGGCCTTGCGCTGGTTGCTGTAGCGGCGCAGTTGGTCGACGGCCTCGGCCAGCGGCTCGGGGATGGACGGGCTCTTACATTCCGCCACCACCAGCGGGATGCCGTTCACCAGCAGCACCAGATCGGGCACGATGAACGCCTTGGCGCTGTTGAAGCCGGGCGGGCAATCCACGCGGTATTGGTTGACGACCGTGAAGCGGTTGTTCGCCGGCGTGTCCCAGTCGATGTAGCGTATCGTTTGGCCACGCCCGCCATCCCAACCGGGCAGGCCCTCGACGGTCAGGCCGCGGATCAAGGTCTCGGTGGCCTTCCGGTTGGCCTCCATCAGCTTGTGCGTGCCCAGCCGGGTGATGGCGGCCACGGCTTCCGACAGCCGCGCATCGTCCAGCCACGGCTGGCCATCGGGGCCGGGGTTCAGGGCGCGCAGACGCTCGCGCAGCACGCCCTCCTGGATCACCTCGGAGAAGCTGCTGCGGCCGGTGAGCGCCGGGGTGTCGAGGTTGCCTTCGGTGTGAGCCCAGCCCAGCGCCTGCAACTGGGCGACGAAAGGCTTTTCGACGTCTTCGAGTTCCCAGCCCATCAGAGCGCCCTCCGGCTGGGCATTTGGCGGAATGCATCCAAAACCATCCAAAACCATCCAAAAACCGCCATAGCGCAGCCCCCTGTCCTCGATCAAGAACCAGCCGTGTAATACGCAGCTCGCCGCTCGCCATGCTGGATCAAAGCGCCTCGCTCCTTCAGCTTGCGGATCAATTCCTTGGCTTGACCCTCGCTCAAATGGCAAAGATCCATCACCTCGGCGCGCCGGATCTGGCCGTGCTGGCGGACGTAACTCAGCACCATTTGTTCGTTCTGGATCGGCGCGAAGCCAGCCTGCCGGGTGTAGCCCGCCTTGTCACCCGCCACCCGGTAGACGGCCGCTGAAAGGGTGTAGCTGCGTCCCCGCGTGCTGCCGTGGGCTTCCACCAGGCCCGCCTCGGTCAGCGCCTCCAGCGTGCGCTTGGCGCTGGCGGCATCGCGCTGGATGCGCCCAGCCAGCTCTTCCGCCGTCACCCGCTTGAGTTCCCGCACCGCCGCCAGTGCGATCAGGCTGTCGATGGGCAGGTCGCCGCCTCGCCGCCGCTCCTCCTCCACCACCAGACGGCGGAAATCCAGATCGGCCGGCTCGGTGGGCAGGCGCACCACCACGTTGTGCGCATCGGTGCGCGAGTAATCCGGCGCCGGGCGGCCGAACTTGAGCATGCCGCGGTAGATCGTGTCCACACCCCGGCCCGAGCGCTCGACCACGCCGATGCGCTTCATCGCATCGGCCAGCGCGCGGTTGCGCGGGCGCGGCTCGGTGGTCAGCAAGTTGGCCAGGGTCACGCCTTCCACCAGACCGCCGGGGTTGCTGATGGTCAGGCCCTGATCGTCCAGCCGCACACGCACAGCGCCCAGGCGGTGGTAATCGCGGTGGATCAGCGCGTTGGCCACGGCCTCGCGGAAGGCCGCCATGTCCACCATCGGGACCGGCACGCGGAACAGCCCCACCTGCAACTCCTCCTCGGGGTTGTAGGGGCGGAAGTTGGTTTCCAGCCAGTCCAGCGCCTTGAGCAGCGGAAAGCGCCTGAATTCGTTGAAGCGCACCGCTTCGCGTTCCAGCACCTGGAAAGCCAGCTCGTGCGTGGCCACCAGCTCGCGCAGGGCCGACTCGCGCCCCACCAATAGCAAGCCGCACAGCGTGGGCACGCGGCTGCCGTCGGGCTGGCGCGCGGTGAAGCCCAGCGCGCCGTCCAGCGCATCGTCATCCAACTCCAGCAGCACCCGGTCTCCGCCGTATTGCTGCACGGTCTGGCGCAGCCGCTCGCGCTCCAATGGGTCGAAGTCTGCCAGCGTGGCGCCAGCCACCGCCTGGGCCGAAGCGTCCACCAGGCCCAGATGCGCGAGCCGACTGGCGCGGTCGTGCGGCAACATGGGCACGCATTCCGGCCGGCCATCATGCCGGATGCGACGCCGCAAATACACGCCGGATGCCGTGGCCACCTCGGTCGCCCCCTTGGGCACCGCAATGCGCGCCACCCGCACACCGCCCACCTCGACCGCCTGCACCTGCACCGCCACGGCGGGCGAGGTGCGCGCGGCAACGAGGCCCGGCAGCCCGGCCAGCAGCGCATGCTCGGGGTGCAGGCCGGTGGGCGTGCCGTCGTCTTCCACGCCCAGCCACAACTCGCCGCCCTCGGCATTGGCCAGGCAGACCACCGCCTCGACCAGTTCAGCGTCGGACAGGCGCTTGCGGTCGCTCTTGAACTCGACCGTCAGCGATTCGGCGGGCGGCAGCGGGTGGGTCATGCGGTGGCGCTCTTCAGCAAGGGCGTGACGCGGACGCGGCCGGTGAGTAGGTCGTCCATGAGGCCGGCCTTGATCTCTCGCAGCTTGGCGGACTCGGTCGTCGCGTTCACTATGCGGTTGTCGATCTCGTCTAAGCGCGTGGCAATCAGAGCCTGTTCAGCACGAAGCGGCTTTGCCGTCACCAAGCCCCGGATCGTTGGCAGGTTCAGGCCCGCTTTTGCGCCCGCATCGTTCAGTTTGCTAATGTAGGTTTGTGCAATTGGTCCGGCCAGGTATTGGCCAACGAATCGCGAATTAACTGCATCAAGGTCTGGGCGTACTAGTGTCTAATTGCATTATTAAGCGACTGTAATATCATGTCTCCGTTACCCACAGGAACGGAGGGAAGGATGGCGCGAGCGGGAAGTCAAAGGCTCCCAGCTGCGCAATACTATCGCTAATTTACGCAATTAAACACTAGTTGGGGCTGATTCCAGAAAGCCTTAGGTAGCACCTTGTGCGCAGTTTCATCCCATCCAGCCCAAGTAATTGCGGTTGTCTTTAGGACGCCCCACTCGTTATCTTCAAAAATCGGACGCTCCTCGCAATCAGGACTCGGGCCGCAGAAGTGCCGTTCAATTAGGTCTCTTACTTGGCATTCTATCCAATCGACGTCAGACATACCCCAAGCCCTTCAAGAACCCTTGCAGCGCCCGCGCCGCCGCATCCCGCTTGCCTTCGATCTCGGTCAGCGTCACCCGGTACTTGTCCCACCAGTTCTCGAAGGCGGCGACGATGGCCTTGCGCTGGGCGGCGATGTAGCGCTCGACGATGGCGCGCATGTCGTCGTGCAGGATGGTCAGCAGCAGGTCGGCGGCGGCTTCGGGCGTGAGGCCGTCGACCTCGCGGGTGATGTGGACGGCGAAGCTCTCCTTCTTGGCCTTGAGCTGCTTCTTGACGGCGGCGAGCTCCTTCTTCCAGGCCTTGATCTGGGCTTCGTCCACCGCGGTTTCGTCGTCGGCGTCCTCGTCCGCGGCCTCCGCGGCTTCGCTTTCCTCGGCGTCGGCATCCTTGGGACTGGCCGCCTTGATCTGGCTGTCCAGCTCGGCCTTCTTCGCCTCCAGCTCGGTGATGGCCTCGACGAAGTCGCTCATCAGGAACTTGACCAGCTTGTGCTCCAGCGGGCTTTCCTTGGCAACCTTGTCCTCCAGCGCGGTGACGATGCTGGTGCGCCAGGCGTCGGCCACGCCCTTGGCGCCGCGCGCTTGCAAGGTGAGGAAGTCGTACTTGGTCTGGTACCAGAAGCCGCCGACGATGCCGCGCACCTGGAAGGGGTCGAGCAGGCCGATGGCTTCGAGCGATTCGCTGAAGCTGGCCAGCAGGTCGTTGCGTAGAGCGACGAGGCTGGCGGCGTTGTCCATCTGCCCCGCCAGCGCCGTGATGCGCGCGCCGTGCTGCCGCCACCAGTCCTCGAAGGCGGCGCGGACGGCGGTCTCCTTGGCAACCAGCCCGGCATTGCCTTCGATGGCGGGCTTGAGGTCCTGGCGCCGGGACAGTTCGGGTTTGAAATCGTAATACTGCCGTTCGGGCTGAGCTTGTCGAAGCCCGGCTTGCCCTTCGACAGGCTCAGGGCGAACGATGAACAGGTCCAGCGGGTTCAGGCCATGCGCGGCAAACAGCGCGGCCTTCGCATCGACCTCGGCCTTGGGCACGCCGCCCACCAGGTGGGCGCGCACGTCGTGCGGCTCGGGCGGCGGGGCGTTGTCGGCGTAGCGGCGGAGGTTGAGGTTGTAGTCGTTGGCCTTCAGGGTGGCGTTGTCCACGATGGCGGAGAAACCTGGCACGGCCTTGAATTCGTCGAAGGTGGTGACGATCTTCTCGATGTGCTCGGGCAGCAGATGGTTCTGCGCCCGGCCTTCGAAGAACTCGCGGTCGGCGTTGATGAACAGCACCTTGTTCTGCCGCTCCGGCGGCTTGCCGCTGACGCGATTGGCGCCGTTCTGCACCTGCTGGCGCAGCACCAGGATGCAGGCGGGGATGCCGGTGCCGTAGAACAGGTTGGGCGCGACGCCGATCACGGCTTCGAGCAGGTCGGCGTCGATGATGCCGGCGCGGATGGTCTTTTCCTCGCCGCCCCGGAACAGCACGCCGTGCGGCATGACGGTGGCGACCATGCCGCCGTCGCGCGTGACGGCCAGCATGTGCTGCAGGAACATCAGGTCGGCCTTCTTGGCGCCCAGCGGCACCTGGCCGTAGCGGAAGCGTTCGGGGAACCTTGGTGCCCAGGCGGGCGTGCCGACGGCGTTTTTCTCGGTGTTGCCCCAGTTGATGGAGAAGGGCGGGTTGGTGAGCACGCGGTCGAAGCGCATCAGCTCCCCGCCTTCGACGTGCTGCGGATCGGCCAGGGTGTCCTCGTTCTGCAGGTCGGCGGTGCTGATGCCGTGCAGCAGCATGTTCATCTTGGCGATGGACCACAGGTGCCGTTGAACTCCTGCCCGAAGAGGTTGGCCTTGCGGCCGTCCTCGCCGTGCTCGTCGATGTACTCCTTGGCCGCGATCAGCATGCCGCCGGAGCCGCAGCAGGGGTCGTAGATGTCGTGGGCCAGCGTCGGCTTGATCAGCCGCGCCATCATCCGCACCACGGAACGCGGTGTGTAGAACTCGCCGCCCTTCTTGCCGGCCGAGTCGGCGAACTCGCCGATCAGGTATTCGTAGGCGGCGCCCAGCAGGTCGGGGAACTCGAAGTCCTCGTTGCGCAGGCGGTAGGTGCCGAAGTGGGTGATGAGCTGGCGCAGCTTGATGTCGGGGATCTTGCTCTGACCGACCTTGCGGGTAAAGTCGATGTGCTCCAGCACGTCGTACAGGCTGGTGTTGGCCGTCTCGATGCCGGTGAGCGCCTTGTTCAGATAGTCGCCGACGTTGTGGTGGGCGTCGTTGACCAGGGTCTCATAGCGCGACTGGGGCGGCACCCAGAAGGTGCCCTCGGTTTTGTACCAGCGGGGGTTTTCGGCGGCGAGCCGCGCTTCGGCCTCGGTCTTGCCGGCGCTCGTTTCGAGGCGGATTACCTCCTCGCGGCGCTGGTCGAACACGTCGGAACAGCGCTTCAAGAACAGCATCCCGAAGATGTATTCCTTGAACTCGGAGGCGTCCATCTTGCCGCGCAGGATGTCGGCGGCTTTGAAGAGGTGGCGTTCGAGTTGAGGGAGGGTCAAGGGCATGGGTGATCTTCCTGATTCTTCATGGCTCGCCTTTCCGGCACGCGGTGCATTCGCGGAATGCGGCTTCGCCTCTACCGGTCCCGGCGCTACAGTGCTCCCGTCCCGTCTGGGGCCTGGCTCAATAATGAGGCGGCTTTTCGTCCGCCGCCGGAGCAGCCGGCTCGGCCAGCGCCGACATCTGCTGCACGCGCTCGACCACCAGCCGGATTTTGGATTCGAGCCGATCGATCTGTTTCTGCTGCCGAGCGAGCACTTCGTTCAAGGCGAGAACGGTGTCCTCCAGATAAGCGAGCTTGGTTTCGATGTCGACCAGCCGCGCCTCGTTTTCCACCGTCATGGTTTACTTTTTCGCCTTCAGCAGATCGGCCAGGCCGGCGAAGGCATTGTGGGTCAGCGTGGTAGCCTGCCGTGCCCCGGCCTCGACCTTGCCGGTCATGTCGGCGCTGAGGTAGCGCTGGTGCTCGTTGTCGTGACAGTACAGGCACAACAACTCCCAGTTGCTGCCGTCGGCCGGATTGTTGTCGTGATTGTGGTCGCGGTGATGTACCGTGAGTTCCCGCAGATTCTTGTGGTTGAATTCGCGGGCGCAGCGTCCGCAAACCCAGGGGTACATCTTGAGCGCCCGCTCGCGGTAGCCGCGCTCCCGCTCCGCCTGGCTACGGCGGGCTTCGGCGACGATGCGGTCGAGTTTGCTGGGATCGGGGTTGGTCTTTCTTGGCATGTCTTTCGGCGACGGCTGCGCGATTTTTGGTTTCGGTGCCGCCATTTTACCCGGGAAGTCCGTCAACCGGAGCCGGTGCGGGCGTTTCCGGACCAGATGGCGCCCATGCGCCAAAGCGCCCAAACCGCCGGCAGCGTGGCAAGCCCCCAAAAAGCAGCCTGGGGCTGGCGGACCAAGGCGGCGGCGGTCATGGCGAGGACCGCCAGCAGGTAGACCAGCGGCGCCCACGGCCAGCCGATGACCGGGCAGGCATCACCCTCCTTGAGCCGCAGCCGGATCAGGCCGAAGACCGTCGCCGCGGTGCTCAACCCGAGGGTAAAGCCGGTGTAGGTCAGCAAATCCTTGAAGCCCGCGCTCCATAGCAGCGCCAAAGACAGGGCGCATTGCAGGAACGTCGCCCGTTTGGGCGCGCCGTCTTCATGCAGCGACAACCAGGGCGGGAGATACCCGTCCCGCGCCATGCACGCGCTGACGCGGGGACCGGCCATCATCATGGCCGAAACAGAGAGGGACAGGGCGAAAGCCACCAGCAGGGTCAGAAAATCCCCCCAGACGGGGCCGCCCAGCGCGAGCGCCGCGGCACGGCCGATGTCCGCCTTGCCCGCCAGTGCCTCGGGAGCGGCGGAAAACATGAACGCGGTGTTCAGCGCCAGATAGAGCACGGTGACCAGGCCGGTGCCCAGCAGCAGCGCCCGCGGCAGGCTGCGTTCGGGATCGCGCACTTCGCCGCCGAGGTAGACGGCGGCGTTCCAGCCGGAATAACTGAACGAGACCCAGATGAGCGAGGAAAAGAAGGCGCCGAAGCCGGCGCCCTCGCTCGATCCGGTGGCAAGCGGCGCGATGGCCAGCCGCGGCCAGGCCAGCACAACGAAGCCCGTGATGAGCACGAGCTTGAACGCGACGGCGAAGTTCTGCACCCCGGTACCCACCGGGCCGTGCGCGCCGTGGAGCAAGGCGAAGGCGGCCAGCAGCAGTGTTCCGGTCAGTTGAGGCGCATGCCAGGGCGTCCAGGGCGCCAGGTACTCGCCGAAACCGTAAGCGGCGGCAGCCATGGGCGCGGAAAAACCCACCACCAGGGACACCCAGCCGGCGACATTGCCGGCGGCGGGATGCAGGGTACGGGACAGGAACAGGTATTCTCCCCCCGATTCCGGAAAACGCTGCGCCAGCGCGCCGTAACTCAGGGCGCCGCAGGCGGCGATCGCTCCGCCGGCCAGCCAGGCCAGCAAGACCAGCCAGGGCGATCGCAACGCTTCCAGCAGGAAGCCGCCGGTCGTGAAAACGCCGGAACCGACCATGCTGGCCACTACCAGCAAGGTGGCGGAAGGCAGGCCGAATCGGCGTACTTCCTGCATCGTCGACGCTCAATGCCGCATCACGGCTTCGTCCCCCTCAAGACCTCGCCGGTCATGGGGACGAACCGGACCGGAAGGACCGCCCGCCGTTCCAGTTTTCCGCCCTGCTTTTTCAGCAGATACAGATCCTGGTAATACGACGGGCCGAGCGGCGCGATCATCCGGCCGCCCTCCTTGAGCTGTCCGATGAGAGGCTCCGGCACGTCGCTCACAGCGCTGGTCAGGATGATCGCATCGAAAGGCGCGGCTTCCGGCCAGCCCCGGTAGCCGTCTCCGATCCGGACCCTCACGTTGCCGAAGCCCAGGCGCTGAAGGTCGGCCTTGGCCCTTTGCCCCAGCGGCTCGACGATCTCGATGGTGTAAACCTCCGCCACCAGCTTCGACAGCACGGCCGCCTGGTAACCCGATCCGGTCCCGATTTCCAGCACCTTGTCGGAGGGCTTGGGCTCGAGCCGCTCGGTCATGAAGGCGACGATGTAGGGCTGGGAAATCGTCTGTCCGAAGCCGATGGGCAGCGGGCTGTCGCTGTAGGCGTATTCCCGCAGCGGCTGGGGCACGAATTCGTGCCGAGGCACCTCGGCCATCGCCTTGAGCACCCCCGGATCACTGATGTCGCGCCCGGCCCCCTTGAGCTGCAGCTCGACCATGCGTCCGCGGGCCGCCGCGTAGTCGTCCGGCTGGGCAAGAGCGCAGCCGAGGGGCACCGTCGCGAGAGCGAACAGGCCGCCGAGCAGGAGTACGATGGCGAGTGGCCGGCTGCCACACCTTCCCCCGGCGGAAACCGGAGGGCGAACCTCGATCAGCGGTATCGTCATGCAGCGTCACCTCGGCGTTGCGGCCCCGCCACCTTTGATGAGCACAAGGGGGCGGGGCCATTGCCAATCGGAGAGTACCCAAATTTCGCGGGCGATTCCATCGCCTGGCGTCGCATGCTCCCCTCGTTCCCGCACTGATATCGCGCGGGAGAAGTCAGCCCCCCGCCGGTCTCAGGTCCAGCGTGGTGACGATCCGCCGGTCCCTGACATCGCCGGACGTGGTATCGCCGACTTTGACGCGGCCAGGGTCCAGTGCGCCCCGCCGCGTCAACTCTACGGCCACCGCCTGGGCACGGCGGCCGGCCAAAGCCTCCAGATCCTGGGCAGCCAGCGGCGCGGTTTCGACCAGATGCTCGAACAACGCCCGATAGAACGCCGAATCCGGACTGGGGCGGCCCACCAGGGCGGAAACGCGGCCGATGCGCCCGACCTTTCTGCCTTCCTTCTTTTCGAAAGCGGCCTGAAGCTTATCCACTGCGTTCGGACCGCCGCGCTCGTCGGCCAGCTCCTCGAGCGCCGACTGGCTGGCGGCACTGTCGAACGGAACCGGCCCCGGCTCCTCCTCCGGCGACCACCGGAAACCCAGCTTCGCAGCGAGTGCCCGCCGTACCTGCAAGGATTTCAGCGCACGCCCGTCCAGGTCCGGATCGACGCCGCCCCGCACCTCCAGGCTGAGCCGAGGACGCTGGGCCAAAGCGACCATGACCTTGTGGAGCTTCTCCAGCTCGGGCGGCCCGATGTCGGCCCTGCCGGGCTCGAACAACACGCCCCCCATCTCTTCGCCGTTGCCCCCGAACAGCCCGCCCAAGGCCCTGAACGGCGCGGTCACCGTCCTGGTGATCACGTTGACGAAAGCCTCCCAGATCACTTTTCCATAATCGAACCTGGGATTGCCGAGATCGCCCTCGACGGGAACCGATACCTCGATCTTGCCGTCGCCGTCGGTCAGCAGCGCGACCGCCAGGTCGAGCGGCAGCGAGACCGCCTTGGGGCTCTCGATCCGCTCGCCCAGCGCGAACCGTTCCAGCACGATCCTGTTGTCGTTCCTCAGCCGGCCGTCGTCGATCTGGTAACGGATGTCCAGGTTGAGCTTGCCCGAGGTGATTTCCCGGCCGGCAAAGGTCGCGCTGTAGGGTGACAGAGACGGCATGTCCACATTGCGGAACGCCACGCTGACGTCGCCGAAATGTTTCGGCGCCAGGGGGCTCAACTGACCGTAGACGTTGACCGCGCCGTAGCGGTCGACCTGCCCGTGGAATTGGAGCATCGTCCGCGCCTCGGGCCGGGTCGAAAGGCCCGCCGCCGTACCGAAGAAATCATGGATACGGGTGGCGAAGGGGAGGACGAGCGACATGTCGCTGAAATCGATGTCGCCCTTCTCGACACGAACGGCTTCCACCGTCACGAGCAACGGCTTGGACTTTTCCGTCCGGCGCCGGCCCTCGACGGCTTTCGGTGCCGCGCCGGGCGGCCGGTCGCCGGCGAAAATCCTCTCGATGTTGGTCGAGCGGTCCTCGAAGATCTCCATATTCCAGCCCGGCTCGGCGATGCGCACCTGTTTGACCGCCAGCCGCCCTTCCGCCAGTCCGAAGTCGAGCGCTTCCGCGGACAGATTCTTCCACGACAGGAACCGCTTGCCGCTGGCGGTCTCTTTCAAGAGCAGCCCGCCCACGCTCAGATCGCCCTTGGCCTTCAAGGCCGTGCCGGAATCCTGCCGGTAGCCGAATTCGAGCTGCGCCGACAAATCCCCGCTTTCGAGCCGCAGGCGGGAGAAGCGGGCCACCAGGGGATGCAGGGACTTGAGATCGATCCGCTCCAACCGGACCTCGCCATCGGCCTGGTCCAGGCTTTGGGACAGCGAACCCGACGCCTTGAACTCCCCGCCCTGCCTGACCGCGAATGCCGCGTCGAACGTCATGGGCGTAACCGCGCCGCTGGCGACCGGCCCCAAGCTCAGCCGCAGCCTGTCCAGGTCGTAAGCGATCGCCGGGACGAAAGTCCGGTCGGCCATTGCCACGCCGAAATCCTCGAGGACGAACTGCTGCAAGGCGTAGCGCCATGCCCCCGCCTCCGGCGGCTCCGGAGGACGGCCCGCGCTGGCCTTGGGCGCCAGCGCCTCCGCCGGGAGGATGCCGCCCGCCGCCTCGCGGACGATGCGGGTGCCGCCGCCTTTCAGGGCGATCCGGCCGATGGCGATTTCGCGTTTGGCCAGGTCCAGATTTCCGTCCTCGACCGTGAGCGATTCCAGCGTCGCCAGGTCTTCCCGCTGCCCCGAGGCGCCGGCCGCGGTCAGCGCGATGTTGTCCATCCGGATTGCCAGGCGGCTTATCGCCGCCTTCAAATCCTCCGCCCCGACCTCCATGGCGGCGGCAAACGAAAGCTCGAGCGCGCCGACGCCGAGGCAGACCGGAGCACGCCGGCTGGCATCGGCATAATCGACGCCGATCTTGGCCATACTGAAAGCACCGACCTCGACCCGCCACGGCGGCTCCGGCTGATCCTTCGAAACGGGAGGGGCGGCGGCCGGTGCATCCGGCCTCGACAGTTTCAGCCAGTCGATTTCGCCGGCTTCGTCGACGGCCGCGCGCAAGCGGCCTTCCCGGATTTCGAACTTCGGCACGCGGACCAGGCGGTTTGCCGGGTCGAATCCGGCATCCCTCGCTTCGAGGCGGGCCAGGGTCAGGATCGGTTCGGAACCTCCCTCCGGAATCAGCTTCAAACTTTCGATTTCCGCGGTCAGGCCGCTCACGCTCAGATCGAGTCCGGCAGGCCCTTCGGCCAGCCTGTAATGCGCGACGGCCCCCAGCTCCCCTCCCGGTTCGGCCAGAGCGATCCGTTCCTTCACGAAAGGCCAGAGGGCCGCAAGGGGGACATTTCCGACTCGCAAGTCGCCTTCGGAATAGGGCGGATTGATCGAAATCCCGCCCCGCCAGTCCAGGATGCCGCGCTCACGGAATTTCGCGGTCACGTGGTGGGTTCCCTGGACCTCGGGCAAGGTGGAAAGATCGGCGACTTCGAGATCGATGGAATCGAACGTCTCCTCGAAAGGCGCCGTCCTCGACCGGTCGGCGAACCTGACTTTGCCGCCCACCATCGAGAGATGTTTGAAGGTCACCGCCAGGGGCTGGCCGTCCCGCTTCCCCGGTTCCGCCGATTCGGGCAACTCGTCCGCGAGCTTTGCGAGATTCAGCCGCCCCTCCGCGTCGACCACCAGGTCGACCGAAGGCTTTTCGACCAGAGCCTCGGAAAACGTCAAGGTGTTGTCCAGCAAGCCGACCGGGTCGAGATTGAGCGAAAGGCGGGCGAAGCTCAGCAGGGGCTCGCCCGAAACCTCGTCGAGCGCGAAACCCTGCAGGTCGAGGCTGAAGCGGAACGGATCGAAGCGGACTTCGGCAATCGACAGGTGCCGTTTGAGGTACCTGGCAGCCAGCTCCGGAGCAAAACGTTCGGCCAGCCGGGGCAGCAGGACGAACCCCAGCACCGCGTACAACCCGGTCAGCGCCAGCACCACCGCGAGCGCCTTGAACCACGGCATGCGCACCCAATGCGGGAGGGATTTCATTCTCGTCTGCCTGCGTTTCGGATTTCCTCCCGCGCTTTCTACCACAGGTCCGGACCGCCGCCCAATGCGGGCGGAACATCCGCCGCACCTCCGCGGGCAAGCCTACCGGGCCGCTCCGACGAGCGGGCCCCGGCTCACAAACAGTAAGGCGCCGCGGCCCACCGCTTCAGCACGGCGGCGTCGCGGTCGGGCAGATAGGCATAGTCCTTGGACAGGTCGCGCTGCACCGCTTCGCCCACATGCGGCGAAACCAGCCCCTTGAGCATGTGGAAGTACCAGGCGAAGGGGTAGCCCGCCTGCGCATCGAAGCGGTTGAGAAGCGCCGCCAGGGCCTTGCCTTTCTTGCCGTCCGGCCCTTCCAGGCGCGGCACTTCGCGGGTGCGGTTGTGGACGATCTCGACGTTCATGATCTGCTCACCATGGCGGCCGATGTGCTGGAACAGACGCAGGCTCCAGTCCTCGCAGAAGGCTCTTTGCTGGCCTGCGCTGCTGTCGTTCCAGTCGTCCATGAAACGCTGGGCGGGGTGGCGGTCCGCACGATGGCGCCCCAGTTCGCGCATGAACAGGGCCACCTCGGTCTTGCGGCGGTAGGTGTAGCGGGCGGCGCCCACCGCGAAAGGCTCGACTTCGACCGGCTCGATGGGATCGATCAGCCCTTCCAGGTCGTCCGGCGGATTTTCGGCGTCGATCAGGTAGCGGTCCGCGGTTTCCTGGGTCCGGTCCACTTCGATCTGGACGAAATCCTCCGCGCGGGACCCAGTCTGGGCGACGATATAGAGGGTGACGCCGGTGTGTTGGGTAGCCAGGAAGCCGCCTTCCTCGCAGTACGCGAGCAGCGTGTTGAAATTCTGACCGCATTCGATGTAGGAGCGCTCCGCCCACTCGCCGATGTCCGCCGCGATCCTCACGCCGTTCGCCTTGACGATGCCGCCCAGGCGGTACCACTCGTGTCCCAGCCGGGCAAGGTGCAGCGGATACCCTGGATAGGCCTGGCGCAGCCGGTCCAGCAGGCCGGCGTCGCCGGAAGACGCCAAAGTCTCCTTGCAGAGCTTGTCCAGCAGATGGCCGTCGAACCGGGCCGGAGGATCCGCATGGTGTTCGGGCGAAACTCTGACTTCAGCAACCATCGAGACCGTCTCCAGAAAGATTTGATTCCGACCGCATTGTACTGTCCCGGCAAAACCCGTCAAACAGCAGGGTTATTGGGGCGTCCGATGACCGCCGGCCATTGGCGCCGGATCAGCGGGAGACGCCGGAAAACCGTTCCGGCAGCGGATCGGGCGAGGCGTCCCAGAGCCGCTTGAAGCAGGTGTCGAGACGCGACAGGCGGCGGTCGACCGCTTCCAGTTGCGCGTACTCCGGAAAACGCATGGAGCCGCCCCGGCCATACCATGCCTCCATGTCCTGCTTGAGGCGCTCCCGCTCCGCCACCGCCGCGGCGATCATGCGGCGCGCCCATGCCTTGCTGGCTTCCATGCCGATGGGCGCGATCCGGTAGCGCACCCCGGCGTCGAAAATCCGCACGCCGCCGCCCTCGCACACGGTATCCTTCAGGGTGCCGGGATCGGCGATCTCCACGCCGGCCAGATAGTCGATGCCGAAATGCCGGAGTTCCGGCAACCAGGGGGCGGTGGGTCCCATCAACACCGTGGCGGCATCGCGCGCCAGGGTGGCGAGACGCGGAAAGGTCTTGTTCGGAATCGACGTGGCGGTGAGGAATACCCAGTCCGCTTCCGGAAGCAGGTACTCGCAGGCGGAATCCGGTAGGTCTTCGGGACCGGGCCGACGCTCCAGGACCGTCAGTTCGAGGGCGTGGGTTTCGGCGAACCGGTCCAGTCCGGGGTAACGGCCGATCACCACGACCCGCTTGCCGCGCATTTCGGCAAGGAAGTGTTCGAACACGGCAAGGTTGTTGTTCGCGCCGGCTTTGGGCGCCAGCGTCTCCCCGTCCGGGAGCAGGCCGAGCCGGCCGATGCCGGCGTTGACCGCCGCCATGCCGACCGTGGCCCGGTACGGATCGAACTCCCGCACCCAGGCGGCCAGTTCGGACAAGGTCTTGCCGCGCAGCGTGCCGGCCCAGGGAAGCGTACGGGTCTGAACGCCCGGGCTCATCGAGAGCCCGACGGCATCGGCTTCGCAAAGCGTCCAGACCAGGCCGATAGCTACTGCGCCCACCGGCACCGGGGCACCGGCATAGTCCTGCAGCAGGTCGTAGATTTCGTAAGGATTCGTCATCCGCGAACGCGGCCGGGTCAGCCGTCGCGGTTGGCCAAGGCTTGGTTCTGAACCGCGCGAATGCGTTCCGAAAGCCCTTTGGGGCTGCGCGCATAGGCCTCCCGCGCCGCATCCAAAGCCGCCTGGGCGGCGGCGGCCTCTTCCGCCGTGAGCGGCAGCCGGCCCGCCATGTGGGTAGCCGACGGCATCGCCGCCAGGATGGCGTCCCGGTTGGGGTGCTCGCTGACGGAAACCAGGCGGGTGGCTTCCTTGTGGCCGTCGAGGCAAACGGCCAGTCCGATGACTTCGACCTTGCGGCCGTCCTGCGTGGTTTTGATATAGGTACTCATCGATGTCTGCCTTGGGAATTAGCTCGATTCTTCAATGGATGGCTGGTACTTCCACGCTATCCGCGGGACACCGGTCCCGTGACGGGTTGCCCACGTAGGAGAACGCATGCACCTTGATCAGGCAATAGACCGTGTCTCCTTCCTGCAAAGCCATGTCGTGGAGCGCTTTCAGGGAGATGCCCGCCAGCAGGGTGACGCCGCAGTCGATTTGTACCACGGCATGCCCCGGTGTACGGATGACCGCGCACACCCGCCCCTTGATCTGATTCTGGATCGACGTTCCCCGCAGGTACTGCTTCGACAGCGCGATGTCGCTGGAGCGGATGGAGACGTGGGTGGAATCGCCCGGCGCCAGATGCGCGGCCATCGGCAGCACCAGCTCGGTGCCGTGGTAGTAGGCGATGGTGCAGCCATTCTCGGCCTCATGGCCCAGCACGGTCACGGGGAGCACGCTCTCTATGCCCTGCAGGGCCGAGACGGTGGAAAGGATTTTGTCGGTGATGATTTCATGCGGATCCCCGACCCCCAGGACGCGGCCGTTGACCATCAGCACCATGCGGTTGGTGAGCTGTAATACTTCGCCCAGCGAATGGCTGACGTAAATGACGGGGACGTTCAGCTCATCGCGGACCCGCGTGAGATAGGGCAGCAGGGCCGAGTTGGAGACGCCCGAAACTTCGAGCTGATCGTCGAGCAGCAGCAGGCGCGGGGACGGAATCAGCGCGTGGGCCAACGCGACCCGCTGCCTGTCGCCAGCCGACAAGGCTTGAACGCCGCTTTCGAGCACAGGTTCCAGTTCCAGGAGGTCGACCACCTCGGCGAATCCGAAGGCGCCGGTCCGAACCGAATTCCGGTGCGTGTCCCGGAGCAGCTCGCCCACCGTCTGCCTTGGATGGCTGGCCGGGTCGAAACGCACGAGGCCGACCCGGCGGCGGGCGGCGGGCACGCGCACGCCCTGGCGGCTGTCGAAAACCGTCTCGTCGCCCAGCCGGATCCAGCCCCGATGCGGGCTCACGACCCCGGCGATCATGCCCAACAGCGTGCTCTTGCCGGCGCCCGGCGGTCCGAAACACGCGGTCATCGGGCTGTCTATGGCGAGCCGGGCGGACAGATCGAAATGGCCCCGGCTCAGTCTTACGTCCAATTCAAGCATCGAGTGCTCCTGTGAAGCTGCGCGCTTTCGTCACGCCGCCGCCCGCACGGCCAGGCGGCCCGCCAGAAGGGCGTTGACGTTGTAGGCGAACTCGCGCCAGGCGGCGGCCAGGTCGCGAGCCGTGGTTTCCAGATATTCGGACGAAGGCCGGTGCTCGGACGGGAAATTGGACAGCGCGCAGGAACTGCCGTTGAACGCGATCGCCTCGTCGAGCAGGAACTTGTTGAAGCCGACGAAGGGGGCCAGCAGGTCTTGCGCCAGCGCCGCGACTCCGGCTTCGATGCTCCCGGCGGGGGGATCGAAGGAAAGCTCGCCGAGCCTTGCCAAGGCTTCGCTGTAGACCTGTTCCATGACGCCGAGCACGGCCCGCTGGGTAAGCTGCTCGGTGCGCTGGCTCGCCAGATTCTGGTGGAGCAATCGCTTGTAGCGTTCGAGAACGCCCCCACGCCGAGCGGCCACCCACTCGCCGAAGCCGGCGATGCCTTGCTCGTTCCGCGCGACACCCGGCACGACCGGGGGCCGATCCACGATGAGCGCCCTTTGGAGCCGGGCAGCCGCCTCGAGGGCGCCTTCGAGGTAGCCGCCGCCGTAGCTCGCGGTCTCCGAACCGCCGAAATGCAGCCGCCCGCCCCATTGCGGCCGCCGCAGCAGCGGATGGCCATATTCCGGGTGATTGTCCGGCGGCACCTGATCCCTCCGGCTGCAGGTATAGGGCTCCGCCGCCCAATCCTGAAAGCGCGCCTCGCCCCGCTCCGCCGCGACGCCGAAGACCTGCACCAGCTGGCTGGAGACCAGCATCGGCATGCCTGGCAGCAACGCGGCCCGCGCCTCCGGAGATAGCGCGAAGAAGCCGCCCAGGGCGGCCCGCTCGCCATTCGTGTCGCAGGCATCGAAGATCTCGCCGAGAACCACATGTTCATGCTGGACGAAGGCATTTCCCGACTGGCCGACCTCGCGCCAGAAGGGTTTGTCGTAGGCGACCAGCGCCTTGGCCTGGTCGGCCATCCAGGTGTAGGTGTCGCCCAGGGCTTCGAGTACCTTGCCTTCCAGGGCCGGTTCGAAGCGAACACGTTCCTCGACCAGGCGCGGCGGCAACGCCAGCACCGCGCGCCGCGCCGCGACGACGATGTTTTCCGCGCCGTGGGCGAAGCTCAGTTCCACGTGATCGCCGCGGTCGGTCACGGCGGTCAGCTCATGGCCGAGCCTCAATGCGCCGGGAGCAAGGCTCCGGCTCAACGCCTCCACCAGGCTCGCCATTCCGCCTTCGAGGCGGTGGGCGCCGCCGTGCAGACCGGGCCGGCTCAGCGTGTCCGGCGCCTTGTCGTGGTCGGTCAGGTACAGGACTTCGCCCGTATCGTGCTGGGGAAAGCTGCGCAATCCGAGATCGGTCACCAGCTTGAGCATGCGCGGCTGGATTTCCGGCCAGAACCAGGTGGGCCCGAGGTCCAGCACCATCCCGGCCTTTTCGCTATGCACCGACAGGATGCGTCCGCCCAACCGGCCGCGCGCCTCGAACAGGACAAAGTCGCACCGCCTGGCCTGCAGGCCCTGCGCGAGCGCCAGGCCGCACAGGCCGCCTCCGACAATGGCAATTTCGAGCATGGGGGGCTCCTCACATTCCGGGATCGTTTGACGATTCCCAGCAAACAGCGTTCCATCGCCTCGGCGGGTGCACAGGGAGCCCGGAAGACCGCGGTTTCCCGAGGGTTTATCGGCTCCGGGGGGCCTGCCGGCGGCATCTCCGCAGGGTGGTTCTCCCACATAGAAGCGGACTGGGCCCGCCTTTGTCGGATTTGCGACACGCGCCGCTTCAGCGGATGCGCTGCCCGCTCATTGCGTCGAAGATGGCGGTGGGACGAACGGCGCCGCCGAGGCGGCCGGGCAGGAAATGGATCGCCTGCCGGGAAAACTGGCACCACAGCCGCACGGGGGTTCGAGCGGGCCGGTGTCCGGACAGATTGGCGCTGGTCGAGACGATCGCGCCGCCGAAGGCGCGGCACAGGGCGGCCGCCACGGGATGGGCGGTGACCCGGACCGCCAGGGAATCATGGGCACCGCGCAGCCAGTCGGGAATGCCGGGGCGAGCCGGGATCAGCCAGGTCATGGGCCCGGGCCAGCCCGCGCGCACTTCGTCGCTGCGCGGGACGCGGGGGAGGTCGACCAGGGCTTCGACGGCTTCCACGTCCGCCGCGATCAGGATCAGGCCCTTGGTCTCGCTGCGGCGCTTGAGCGCCAGCAGCCGGCGAACGGCGTCTTCGTTGAAGGGATCGCATCCCAGCCCGTAGACCGCCTCGGTGGGATAGGCCACTATCCGGCCCCGGCGCAGGGCGTCCGCGGCAAGGCCGACACGGAACCCGGAAACCCAAGCCACGCGCGCCGAACCGACGCTCAGGCGGCGGAATCGGTCAGCGGCTCACCTTCGTACGGCGCCGCATAACCGCACTCCTTGCGCGGACAGACTTTCTCGGTGCCGCGGCGCTTGGTGGTCTTCAGGGTGAGCACCGGCCACTGGCAGGCGGGGCAGGCCTCGGCGATCGGGGGATTCCACACCGCATAGCTGCATTTGGGATAGGTCGAGCAGGAATAGAACAGCTTGCCGAAGCGGGACTTGCGCTTGATCAAGGTGCCCTGGCCGCACTCCGGGCAGGTCACGCCGGTATCGGTGGGCTTCTCCAGCGGCTCGATGTGGCGGCAGGCGGGATAGCCGCTGCAGCCTATGAAACGGCCGTAGCGGCCGGTCTTGATGACCAGCGGCGAGTTGCACTTGGGGCACTGCCGCCCTTCCACGACATCGGGCTCGGCCTGCTCCGATTCCTTGCCGGCCAGATTCCGCGTGTACTTGCACTGGGGATAGTTGGTGCAGCCGATGAACCGGCCGTTGCGCCCCAGCCGGATCGAAAGCGGACTCCCGCATTCCGGGCATTTCTCGTCGATCGCCTCATGCGTCACGTCGGCCCGTTTCAGGCTTTCGTCCTTCTCACCGATCAGGGTATGGAAGGGGCCCCAGAATTCCCGCATCAGCGGAATCCAGTCCTTCTCGCCCCGCGACACCGCATCCAGATCGTCTTCGAGATCGGCGGTGAAGTTGTAGTCGACGTAACGGTTGAAATGCTCCGTCAGGAACTTGTTCACCACCCGCCCCAGATCGGTGGGATGGAAGCGCTTATTCTCCAGCTCGACGTAATGCCGCTGCTGCAGCGTCGAAATGATGGTCGCGTAGGTCGACGGCCGGCCGATGCCGTACTCTTCCAGCGCCTTGACCAGGCTGGCCTCGGTGTAGCGCGGCGGCGGCTCGGTGAAATGCTGCGAGGGGATCACGTCCCTCAGGTCGACCTCCTGCCCCTCCGCCAGTTTGGGCAGATAGATTTCGTCGCTTTCCTCCGGCACGTCGTCCCGTCCTTCCCGGTACACCGACATGAAGCCCGGATGGATCACGGTCGAACCGGTGGCGCGGAACAGGTTGTCGGTACTGCCGCAGGCGAAATCGACCGTGACGGTGTTCAAGGTCGCATGGATCATCTGGCAGGCCACGCTGCGCTTCCAGATCAGGCTGTAGAGCTTGAACTGGTCGGGCGTCAGGTGAGCCTTGACCGACTCCGGGCTGCGGAACGCCGAGGTCGGACGGATCGCCTCGTGCGCCTCCTGGGCATTCTTGCTCTTGGTCTTGTACATGCGCGGCTGCTCCGGCACGTTGTCCTTGCCGTAGCGGGACTCGATCAGCGCACGCAATTCCTGGATGGCCTCTTGGGCGAGGTTCACCGAATCGGTACGCATGTAGGTGATGAGCCCGACCGCCTCGCCGCCGAGGTCGATGCCTTCGTAGAGCTGCTGCGCCACCGTCATGGTCCGGCGGGTGGTGAAGCCCAGCTTCCTGGCGGCTTCCTGCTGCAGAGTCGAGGTCGTGAAGGGCGCTGCCGGATTGCGCTTGCGCTCCTTCTCTTCGACCTTGACCACCCGCAATTTGCCGCGGGCCTGCTCCAGCAAGCTCTGCCGAGCGGCTTGCGCCTGCTCTTCGTTGGCGATGCTGAACTGCTCCAGCTTCTTGCCGGCCAGATGGGTCAGGCGGGCCGAAAGCGCGCAGGTCTCGGATTGGATCGCCGCCTCGATCGTCCAATACTCCTGGACCTCGAAGCGCTCGATCTCGAGTTCGCGCTCCACGATCATCCGCAAGGCCGGGCTTTGCACACGGCCCGCCGACAACCCGCGGCGGATCTTCTTCCACAGCAGGGGAGAAAGCTTGAAACCGACCAGGTAATCGAGCGCCCGTCGGGCCTGCTGGGCATGGATCAAATCGGCCGAGAGCGCTTTGGGGTTTTCGACGGCTTCGGTGATTGCGCGCTTGGTGATTTCGTGAAACACCACGCGGTGCACCGGCTTGCTGTCGAGGACCTGCTGCTCCTTCAGCAGTTCGTAAAGATGCCAGGAAATCGCCTCGCCCTCGCGGTCGGGGTCAGTCGCCAGGTACAGCGCATCGGCTTTTTCCATGGCCTTGGAAATCGCCTGCACGTGCTTCTTGTTCTTCTCGATGATTTCGTACTTCATCGAAAAGTCGTGGTCGGGATCGACCGCGCCTTCCTTGGGGATCAGGTCCCTCACATGCCCGTAGGAGGCATAGACCTGGAAAGACTTGCCGAGATATTTTTCGATCGTCCGGGCTTTGGCCGGCGATTCGACGATGACGAGGTGTTGAGCCATGAATGAATGAGACCTGCCTCAGGCGACGGCTCTGGGGGCGGGCCGCGGCTTCGCGCCTGCAGTCCCGGCCGGAGCTGCCACCCGGGCTCTAGTGGATATAGCCGGGAAAACTTTCATAAACGAGATTTTCCATGCGCGCGAACGCGACTTCCTCGCTGGGCTGGCTGAACAGCACCATCAAGACGACCCATTTCAGATTTTCGAGCGAGATGGGTTCCTCGTTCAAAGCCATGAGGCGATCGATGACCATTTCCCTGCTCGCCGCGGTCAGGATGCCGCTCTGCTCCAGAAACATCAGGAAACCGCGGCATTCCACATCCAGCTTGGCCAGCTCTTCCGACGAAAAGATACGGAAAGCCGGGAGGGAGGCGGCACGCATCGGCTGTTGGGCGCCCAGCGTCTCCAGCCAGTCGAACGCCCGATTGATCTCCTGCTGCGGAAAACCCGCTTCCAGCAGCTCGGTCCGCATCTCGTCGGGATCCGGCGCCTGCTCCGCATCGCGGTCCAGATAGTTTTCGAACAGGTAGATCAACACATCAAACACGTTTTCTTTCATTGGCCCTCTCGAGTGGGGGAACGTCGGGACGCTCCCTACTTTACACGGCAGTATCCGCCGCCCGGCGCAGCCGCCACATGGCCCTCCATCTCGAGCAGGACGAGTTTCGAGGCGATGAGGTTCGCTGTATAACCTGTTGCCGCGACTAGAGTATCCACGGACGTCGGCGCATAGGCAATATGCGCCAGAATCCGCGCGGCCTCCGCGTCCGCCGGCGGGACGGCGGGAGAAACTCCCTGGCGATCCACGAAACCCGCCAACGCGCCGAGCTCCTCGAGGATGTCCGGCACCGATTCCACCAGTTTGGCGCCCTCGCGGATCAGGGCATTGCAGCCCCGAGCCAGGGGATCGAGGATCGAACCGGGAATGGCGAAGACCTCGCGCCCCTGTTCCATCGCCTGGCGCGCGGTGATGAGCGAACCCGATTTCAGCGCCGCCTCGACCACCAGGACGCCGAGGCTGAGGCCGCTGATGATGCGGTTGCGGCGCGGGAACCCCTCCCGGCTCGGCGGAGTGCCGGGCGGAAACTCGGACACCAGCACCCCGCCGCTGGCGGCGATGGCGTCGGCCAGGGTCTGGTGCCGGGGCGGATAGATGCGGTCCGGCCCGCATCCGAACACGGCGACGGTCGGGCCTCCGGCCTCCAGTGCCCCCTCATGTCCGGCGGCGTCTATCCCCGAAGCCAGGCCGCTGGTGACCGTCAACCCGGCTCGAGACAAGGCCGCGGCAAACCGTCTTGCCGTCCGCTCCCCCGTCGCCGTGGGGTTGCGGCTGCCGACGATGGCGATCTGCTTGCTCCGCAGCACGGCCGCATCCCCGCTCGTGAAAAGCACCACCGGCGGATCGACGATCTCGCGCAACAAGGAAGGATATTCGTGGTCGTGCAGCGTGAGGCAACCATGTCCCGGCTGCGACAGCCAGGCGAGATCCGCCTCGACGTCCTCCCATCGGGGGCGCATCAGGCGGTGCAGCGCATCCCCGCTCAAGCGCAGCCCCTCGTAGGCCTCCCGCGGCTGTGCGAACACCGCGCTGGCCGAGCCGAACCGGTCCAGCAGCGACGCCGCGCGGCGCGGCCCGACACCGGGTAGCCGCGCCAGGGCCAGCCAATAGCGCAAAGCGGCGTCCGTCATCGGCCGGACATCACGGAGACCTGACGGTGTCACCGATGTGCATCGCCCTGACGGCCTTCATTACAAGCGCATAACTGACGCGATCGAAGGGCCGGAAGACCACCAGCGAACCCGACCAGTCCGGCGGCGTCTCGACGACGTTGCCGAAACCGCCGGCGACGTAGTCTTTGATCGTGTCGGCTTCACGGTAGATGTCGAGCACGTGCCCGACCTCCAGGCCGTCCCTGCCGCCCCGGTCCAGGACGATCACCTGGTATTGCCCGATCTGGGTCACGCCGTCGAGCACACCGATGATCCTGCCGGAGACCGGCTTCTCCGGAGCGTGAAGCGTGTACGAAGTCGTAAGCTCTTGCGGTTCGACGGCCAGCAGGCGGTCACCGATCACGGCCTCCCGCTCGGCCCGGACCAGGAGAAGCTCCGACGGCTCGCCGGCGCTGCGGACCTGGGCGTCCCCGATATACAAGGCTTCATGGCCGAGCACCTCTTCGGTCACCCCGTCGCGATAGGCGGGGCCGGGACGCACGACCGCCAGAACGCCGCCCTTGGCCGCTTTGACCCCTCGCGCATAGATGCCGTAACCGGCGCCGCCGGAGATGTGTTCGTCCGGAAACCCGACGATGTAAGGGAGGGTGTCGGCGTCGGCGCTGTCCAGGACTCTGGGCCGGGTCAGGAATGCCCGGATGGCGTCCGCCGGAATGACCGGGATCTCCCGCACCAGCGGCGTCACCCGGATGACGGGGCTCAACGGGACGGCCGGGGCGGTCTCGAGCTCGATCCTGGGCCCGCCGCCCCCCCGGCGCAGCACGAGCACGTCGCCCGGGTAGATCTGGCCGGGGTTACCCAACGCCGGGTTCCGGTACCACACCTGCGACCACTGTGCCGGATTCCGCAGAAAACGGGAGGCGACGTCCCAGAGGGTATCGTTCGCCTGCACCAGGTAGCGCTCCGGAGGGTCCGGATTGAGGGCGACCTCGGCCGCCAAGATCCGCGCACAGGCGAAGAGCAGCGCCAAGCCGGTTGCGAACTTGGCGCTCATGGGCATTCTCGTGGCATCGCGAGGAAACTGGAGTGAAGTTTGCTTGTCTTACCGTTCACAGACGATGCGTTTCCCGCTGCATCAGGCTTTAGATTCATTCTCCCGGCGGAATTCGTTAGAATTCTCCATGCTTGAGCAGCTATTGTTTCCCGCGCGCCCGGCGGAAGAGGCCACCGTGACCATTCTATCCATTCTCGAATTTCCTGACGAACGTTTGCGCAAGAAAGCCGCGCCCGTCGAAGTGTTCGACGACGCCCTGCGCCGGACCGTCGACGACATGTTCGAGACCATGTACGCGGCGCCCGGTGTCGGCCTGGCGGCCACCCAGGTCAACGTGCACAAGCGCATCCTCGTCATCGACGTTTCCGAGGAAAAAAACGCGCCGCTTTGCCTGATCAACCCGGAGCTGCTCGAAAAGAACGGGAACGGGGAGATGGAGGAAGGCTGCCTGTCGGTGCCCGGGATTTTCGAAAAAGTGTGCCGGGCGGAGTCGGTCAGCATCCGCGCCCAGGACCGCAACGGCGAATTCTTCGAGATGTCGGCGGAGGGGCTGTTGGCCGTCTGCATCCAGCACGAGATGGACCACCTGCAGGGCAAGCTCTTCCTCGACCACCTTTCCGCCCTGAAACGCCAGATGGCCCGCAAGAAACTCCAGAAGGAGCGGCGCCTGAAGGAAATCAACAAGGCGCCACGTGCCGCGGCGGCCGTTTGACCGCCCGAAGCCGGAGCGGAAAACGCTGATCACCCGACTGCGGCAGAGCCGCCGCATCCGCCCAACCGCAGCAACGGCTTCATGAGAATCGTATTCGCCGGCACCCCAGAGTTCGCCGTCCCTGCCTTGCGCGCCCTGATCGCATCGGGCAACCCACCGTGCGCCGTCTACACTCAGCCCGACCGGCCGGCCGGCCGCGGCCGCAAAATCGCGGCCAGCCCGGTCAAGCAACTCGCGGCCGACCACGACCTCCCCGTGTTCCAGCCGGAATCCCTGAAAGGGCCGGAGGAACTCGAACGGCTGCGCGACCTGGCGCCGGACCTGATGGTCGTGGTGGCCTACGGCCTGATCCTGCCGACGCCCATCCTGGCCGTTCCGCGGCTCGGCTGCGTCAACATCCACGCATCCCTGCTCCCCCGCTGGCGCGGCGCGGCCCCGATCCAGCGGGCCATCCTCGCCGGCGATCGGGAAACCGGCGTCACCCTCATGCGCATCGAGCCGCGCCTGGACGCCGGCCCGATGCTCGGTAAGCGGAGCTGTCCGATCGGCGGCGACGATACCGCCGCCGCCTTGCATGACCGCCTCGCCGGCCTCGGGGCCGAACTGCTGATCGAGCTGCTGCCCGGCCTGGCGGCCGGCAGCCTGCCCGGTGAAGTCCAGGACGAGAGCCTGGTCACCTACGCCGAGAAGATCGAAAAATCCGAGGCCCGCATCGACTGGCGGCAGGATGCGCCCCATATCTGCCGCCGGGTGCGCGCGTTCAATCCCTGGCCGGTGGCGGAAACGACGCTGGCTGGAACGGCACTGCGGATCTGGTCGGCGCAAGCTCTGGATACCCCGCCGGACGCCCAGCCCGGCACCGTCGCCGCGTCCGCGAAAAACCTCGACGTGGCCTGCGGGCGGGGCACTTTGCGAATCCTTGAAATCCAGGCCCCAGGGAAGCGGCGGATGAGCGCCGCGGATTTCCTCAACGCTCATGCGATGGACGGAAAACGGCTGGGGACATGACGACTAAAACCCGCACGCTGGCTGCCGCGGCGCTTCATGATGTCGTCGTCGACCGCCATTCGCTGACCTGGGCGCTGGGAAGACGCCTTCCCTCATTGCCGGACGCCCGGGACCGGGCATTCGTGCAATCGCTGTGCTACGGCGTACTTCGCGCCTTCGAGCCGCTGGACTTCCTGCTCGGCAAACTCGCGACCAAGCCGATCCGCGACCCGGAAGTCCGGCTGCTCGCTCTGATCGGCCTCCACCAGTTGCGCAGTATGAACGTCAAACCTCATGCCGCGGTTTCGGAAACGGTCGAGGCGGCCGGCCGGAAAAGCTGGGCGAAACCCTTGCTCAACGCCATTCTGAGGAACTATCTGCGGCGCAAGGAGGAACTGGAAAACCGGGCCCTGCAGGACCCCGCGAGCCGGGACGCCCATCCCGCCTGGTTGCGCGACCGGCTCGCCGCCGACTGGCCCGAGCGGTGGGAAACTCTCGTGCAGCAGAACAACCTGCCGCCGCCGATGACGATCCGCGTCAACCCCCTCATGGAGGACCGCGCAGGCTACCTCGCGCGGCTGGCCGAAGCCGGCATCGCCGCCCGCCCCTGCCTCCATTCGCCCTGGGGGCTGACCCTCGAATCGCCGGTCCCGATCGAAGCATTGCCGGGTTTCACCGACGGGCGGGTGTCGGTCCAGGACGAAGCCGCCCAGCTGGCGGCGCCGCTGGTGGGCGCCGAACCGGGCGAAAGGATTCTGGACCTGTGCGCCGCCCCCGGCGGAAAGACGCTGCACATGCTCGAACTCTGCCGGGGAAGCGTCGAAGCCGTCGCGGTGGACATCGATGCCGAACGGTGCGCGCGTATCCGCGAAAACCTGGAGCGGGAAAGACTGTCCGCCACCGTGGTCACCGGCGACGCCCGCGCGCCGGAAGCATGGTGGGACGGCCGGCCCTTCGACCGTATCCTGCTCGATGCGCCCTGTTCGGCGACCGGGGTCATCCGGCGCCACCCCGACATCAAGCTGCTACGGCAGGCGCGCGATCTCGACACACTGAATGAGCTGCAGGCAGCCATCCTCGACGCCGCCTGGCCCCTGCTCAAACCGGGCGGCATCCTCGTCTACGCCACCTGTTCGGTCATCCGTGCCGAGAACGAACTGCAGATACGCCGCTTTCTGGAGACCCGCGGCGATGCGGCCGAACTGCCGCTGACCGCGGACTGGGGCATCCCCTTGCGCCATGGACGCCAGATTCTCACGGGGGAGTCCGGCATGGACGGCTTCTTCTATGCCCGTTTGCGCAAGACGGGATGAACAGGTTTGCCGGCTGGCTGGCCCTCTTCTGCCTCCTCGCCCCCATCGCGGGCTGGAACGCCGAAGCGGGGTTCACCGTGCGCCGCGCCGAGCTGTTCCGGCACGAGGACCGCTCCTGGGGACTCGATGCCGACATCGACTACCATTTCAGCGACACCGCCATCGAAGCCATGCACAACGGCGTCCCCTTGACCCTGGTCATGCGTCTTCGGGTGAAGCGGGTCAGGCCTTGGTGGTGGGATGAGACCATGATCTCCGAAAACCATCGGCGGACCATACGTTTTCACCCTCTGGCTCGCGCCTATCAACTGACGGTGGCGGAATCCGGCGTGACCGAGAACTTCGCCAGTCTGCGCACTCTCCTGGAGGAACTGGGCAGGATAAGAAACCTGCCGGTCGAAGCCCCTAGAACGCTGGTCGACGGCGAATATCGCGCCTCCCTCTCGGTGACGCTGGACATCGAATCGCTCCCCCTGCCGTTGCGCCCCACGGCCTATCTCTCCCCCCAGTGGCATCTGAACAGCCCCTGGTTCCGATGGTCATTCGCAAACTGAGAATCCGCCTGCCGCTCAGCCTGGTCGTGATCGCGCTGTTCACGGCCATTGTCGCCTCGCTGCACCTGATGAGCTCCGCCACGCAGAGTTCGCCGCAGCTCGGCAGCATGTACTCGCTGCTGGTCCTCATCAACTCGGTCGGTTCGATCCTGCTGCTGACGCTGGTCGTCGTCAATGTGTACGGACTCCTCCGGCAGCTCGCCAAGCGGGCGGCCGGCTCCCATCTGACGGCCCGCATGGCGTTTCTCTTCGTCCTGCTCAGCCTGGCGCCGGCATCCATCGTGTTCTACTACTCCATGCAGTTCCTCAAACAAAGCATCGACAGTTGGTTCGACGTCCGCATCGACCAGGCCATGGAGGATGCGCTGGAGTTGGGGCAGGCAGCACTCGACGAGCGGATGCGCACCATGCTGCACCAGACCGAACAGGCGGCAGCCAAGTTGCAGCTTGTCCCGATCATGGAATATCCATTGCGCCTGACCGAACTCCGGGACGAGGTGGGGGAAGGCGAATTCACGGTGTTTTCCAGGCAAGGGCGGATCATCGCGGCCGGCGGCTCTCAGCTCGGCTTCATCCTCCCCGATCTGCCGGATGCCGGGGTTCTGCTCCGGGTGAAGCAAGGCAAGTCCTATATCCGCCTGGAACCCAACCAGGACGGCAATCTGCAGATCCGTGCCGTCGTGGCCATCCCCTCCGACGACCCCCTTTTCCTGCAAGCCGTGTTCCCCGTACCGCTGCGGATATCCCAGCTTGCCAGCACCGTCGAATCGGCCTATGTGCACTACAAGGAACTCGGCTTCCTCCGCAGTTCCCTCAAGCACACATTCATTCTCACACTGTCGCTGGTGCTGCTGCTCAGCCTCCTGGCAGCCATCTGGGTAGCGTTCGTGAGCATCCGCCGAATCGTCGCGCCGGTGCGGCGGCTGGCCCAGGGCACGCGCGCGGTCGCCGAGGGCCGCTACGGCCAGCGCCTCGCGGTGCGGGCGAAAGACGAACTCGGCTTCCTGGTCGAGTCGTTCAACACGATGACCGAAAAACTCGCCCAGGCCAGCGAAGAGGCCCGGCTGTCGCGGCTCGAAGTCGAGCGCCAGCGCACCTACCTCGAAACCGTGCTGTCCAATCTCTCGTCCGGCGTGCTCAGCTTCGACAACGCCTCGCGGCTCCTCACCGCGAACCGTGCCGTGGACGACATTCTGCACGTTCCCGCCCACTACTACCTGGGCCTCCCCGTCAGCCAGCTCAAAGCCGAACATCCCTATCTCGCCGAGCCGCTGGACCGTATCGAACGCTGGCTGGAAAAGGGCGCCGGCACCTGGCAGGACGAGATATCCTTCCTCGGCCCCATGGGCCGGCGTGAACTGTACTGCCATGGCACCCCGCTGTTCAATGGCAGCGGCGAAAAACTCGGCGCCGTGGTGGTATTCGACGACATCACGGCACTCATCTTTGCCCAGCGCCAAGCGGCGTGGAGCGAGGTCGCCCGGCGCCTTGCCCACGAGATCAAGAATCCGCTCACGCCGATCCAGCTCTCCGCCGAACGCCTGCATCACAAGCTTGCCAGCCGGCTCGATGCCCGCGACGCGGAAGTCCTGGACCGTTCGACCCGCACCATCGTGCATCAGGTCGAGGCCCTGAAAGCCATGGTCAATGCCTTCGCCGAATACGCGAGATCTTCGACCATCCAGCTCCGGCGGGTTGCGCTGGCCGAAATCGTGGAAGAGGTGGTGGCGTTGTACCCGCCGCAATCCGGCATCGCGTTCGAAATCGACGAAGAACCGAACCTGCCCAGGATTTCCGCCGACCCGCTGCAGCTGCGACAGGTCCTGCACAATCTCATCAAGAATTCCCAGGAAGCCCTGGCACCGTCCACACAAGGTAATATGTGCTTTGTTCTTAGCAAGACGGTCGACCAGGGAGAGACCTTCGTGCAACTGACGGTCCGGGACAACGGGCCCGGCATTCCGAAGGACCAGGTGGATCGGATTTTCGAACCCTACGTCACCACCAAGACCAAGGGCACCGGCCTGGGACTTGCGATCGTCAAGAAAATCATCGAGGAACACGGCGGGACCATCCGCGTGGAAAACGGGCACCAGCAGGGCGCCGGCTTCATCATCCGGTTCCCGATCCCAGAAACAGACATGCGAGCCGAAGCGAATGGCGGGAGCTCTGGAGCGAGATCATGAATCAAGGCTGCATATTGGTCGTCGATGACGAGCCCGACATCCGCGGACTGGTGCAGGACATCCTCACCGACGAAGGCTACACGGTGGTAGGCGCCGAAAACGGGGCCGCCGCCCGCCAGGCCGTCCGGGAACATCGGCCGGACCTGGTCCTGCTGGATATCTGGATGCCGGACGAGGACGGCATTTCGCTGCTCCGGGAATGGCTGGAAAGCGGAGCGATAGACTGCCCCGTCATCATGATGTCCGGCCACGCCACGGTGGAAACCGCCATAGAAGCCACCCGCCTGGGCGCCCACGACGTACTGGAAAAGCCCATCTCGATGGCGAAACTCCTGATCACCGTGGAGCGGGCGCTGGAGTCGGTCCGGCTGACACGCGAAACCGCGGGGGTGAGACGCGCGGCCGAAACGGCGCCGGTGGAACTGGTCGGCAAGAGCGCTTCGATGGAGCTGCTGCGGGAGCAGATCAAACGCCTCGCGCAGCATGACGCACGTGTCCTGCTGGTCGGAGAGGCCGGCAGCGGCAAGGAGACCGCCGCACGTTACCTGCATACCCACAGCTCACGCCGCTCCGGGCCTTTCCTGGAGGTCGCCGCCGGCACCATTTCGCCCGCGGCGTCCGCCATCGAATTCTTCGGCAGCGAAAACAACGGCAAGATCCGGAGGGGGCTGCTGGAACAGGCCCGTGGAGGCACGCTTTTTCTCGAGGACGTCTCCGATCTCGAGCCGGAAACCCAGGTGCGCCTCCTGGGAGCGCTGGAGACCGGTGCGTTTTACCGCGTCGGCGGCACCGAACCCATCCACACGGATTTCCGTCTGGTCGCATCGACGCATGTGCCCCTGGACGACGCAGTCCGCGCCGGACTTTTCCGCCGGGAGCTGTTTTATTTGCTGAACGCCGTGACGCTCAAAATTCCGCCGCTTCGGGAGCACAGCGAGGACGTGCCTGAATTGCTCCGGTTTTACGTGGACTATTTCGTCAGCCGGGAAAAGCTCCCGTTCCGGCGTTTTCCGGTCTCGGTACAGAACTTTTTGCGTCACTACGTCTGGAACGGCAACATCCGGGAGCTGAAAAACCTGGTCCAGCGGCTCTTGATTCTGGGCAGCGGCGAAGACGTCTCGCTGGATGAGGTCAAATCCATACTCGGCGGCACGACCGACACGCTGAAAGCGGAAGGCAAGTCCGACTTTTTCGAGCTACCGCTGAAGGAAGCCCGCGAACGCTTCGAGAAGACTTATCTCGAATACCATCTGGACAAGTACGGCGGCAGCGTCGCCCGGCTGTCCCAGGCCATCGGCCTGGAACGTACGCATCTATACCGGAAGCTCAACGCGTTGGGCATCAAGTTCAAAGACAAGCGCTAAGCAGGCAAATCCAACAGTTTCACATGAAGATCATCATCCTGGGTGCCGGCCAGGTCGGCTCGAGCGTACTGGCCAGCCTTTGCAGCGAGGACAACGACATCGTAGTCGTGGACAAACAGACCAGTGTCCTGCGGGAGCTGCACGACCGCTTCGACATCGGCACCGTCCAGGGCAATGCGGCGCATCCCACGGTGCTGAAGCGCGCGGGCGCCGACGACACCGACATGCTCATCGCGGTGACCAGCGACGATGAAACCAACATGCTGGCCTGCCAGATCTCGCACACCTTGTTTAATATTCCCAAGAAGATCGCGCGGGTGCGCGCCATCGAATATCTGAGCTATCCGGAGATATTCTCGAAGGAGGGCGTGCCCATAGACGTGGTCATCAGCCCCGAACAGATCGTCACCCAGATGATCGAACGGTTGCTGCAATATCCAGGCGCCTCCCAGGTTCTGGATTTCGCCGAAGGACGGGTCCGGCTGGTATCGGTCCGGGCGCTGACGGGAGGACCCTTGGTCGGCCGGGAAATTCGCGAGCTTCATCAGCACATGCCGAACGTCCATGCCCGGATCGCCGCCATTTTCCGCAATGCTCGCCCCATCATCCCGAATGGACGGCAGACGATAGAACACGGCGACGAAGTGTTCTTCATGGCCTCGTCCGAGGAGATCAGCGACGTGATGAGTGAACTGCGCGAGCTCGACAAACCCTACAAGCGGCTCATGTTCGCCGGGGGCGGACATATCGGCAAGCGGGTGGCGCAAGCGTTGGAACACCGTTATCAGGTCAAGGTCATCGAGAAGAACGCCGACCGCGCCAAGAAGATCGCGGGAGACCTGACCAATACCGTGGTGTTGCTGGGAGACGCTTCCGACAAGGAGCTGCTGCTGAGTGAGAACATCGAAAACACCGACATCTTCTGCGCCATCACCAACGACGACGAAGCCAACATCCTCTCCGCGATGCTGGCCAAGCGGCTGGGTGCACGGCGCGTCATCAGCCTGGTCAACAAAGCCGCTTACGCGGACATCGTCGATCCCAACCAGATCGATCTGGTCATTTCGCCGCAGCAATCCACCATAGGCGCCCTCCTTCGTCATATCCGCAAAGGCGACGTGGTCCAGGTCCATTCGCTGCGGCATGGTGCCGCCGAAGCGCTCGAAGCCGTCGCGCACGGAACTCCGGGAAAATCGAAGGTGATCGGCATACCGATAGACCGCATTCCGATTCCGCCGGGCGTGGTCATGGGTGCCCTGGTCAGGGATCAAGAGGTGATACAAGTCCATCACGACACCGTCATAGAGGACGGGGATCATGTCATCATGTTCCTGCTCGACAAGAAGGTGATCCCGATCATCGAGCAGATGTTCCAGGGGGATGCCTCGAGGAGCTGACGATGGACGTTGAAACGCCCCGGCAAAAATGGGACCGGATCTATCGGGGCTGGAAGGCTCCCTTCCCTGGAGCTGCAACGGTACTGTCCGAGAATGAGCATCTCCTTCCGGCCGGCGGCAAAGCTCTGGACCTCGCCTGCGGGCTCGGCGGCAATGCCGTCTTTCTGGCCCGCCGCGGGTTCGAGGTGGACGCCATCGACATTTCGGAGGCGGGAATCGAGGCGTTGACCGATACCGCGTGCGTGGAAGGGCTGTCCATCAACGCCCGCGTCGCAGATGTCATGGAACGCCATTGGGCCGCCGAACGTTATGACGTGATCGTCGTCGCCAGATTCCTGGAGCGGACGCTGGCGCGGGACATCGCGGACGCGCTCGAACCTGGCGGTTTGTTGTTCTATCAGACTTTCGTGGAAACCAAGACCAGCGGTTCCGGCCCCGGCAACCCCCGCTTTCTGCTGCGCGACAACGAACTCATCCGGCTCTTTGACGGGCTGCTGATCCGTTATTACCGGGATGAAGCGCTGACGGGCAAACCGGATGCCGGCCAACGTGACGAAGCTTTTCTTATAGCCCAGAGACCCGATTCATGATCGAGCAAATCGACCCCGCTGCCGCCTGGCAGTTAATACTGGACCATCCCGATCACGTTCTTCTCGACGTGCGCGACCCCATCGAGTTCGCCATGATCGGACACCCGCCGGGGGCATGCAACGTTCCGTGGAAATTTGCGCCGACCTGGCGAATCAATCCGGATTTCCTCGATGGGGTCAAGCAGCTCGCCCCCGACGGCACGACTCCGATCCTGCTCCTGTGCAGAAGCGGCCAGCGCTCCCAGGAAGCCGCGGAGCAGCTAGCATCCGCCGGCTATTCGAAACTGTACAATATATGCGAAGGTTTCGAAGGCCCTCTGGATGACAGCCGCCATCGCAGCTCGAGAGGAGGATGGCGTTATCGCGGCCTCCCCTGGGAACAAAGCTAAAGGCGGCCCGTAGGCCCCCATGAAACCGCTGAGCTGAATCGCGGTCTAATTTTCCAAAAAGCACCCCGCTTCACCGTGAAGCGGGGTGCTTTCTTTTTTCCCACACGACCCCTTTGAGAATCATGGTAGACAAGTTACGTAACATAGCGATCATCGCCCATGTCGACCACGGCAAAACCACCCTGGTAGACAAACTGCTCCAGCAAAGCGGCACTTTCGCCGCTCACGAGCGGGTGGGTGAGCGCGTCATGGACTCCAACGACCTCGAGAAAGAGCGAGGCATCACCATCCTAGCGAAAAATACCGCGATCAAGTGGCGGGATTACCGTATCAACATCGTGGATACTCCTGGCCATGCCGACTTCGGCGGTGAAGTCGAGCGGGTCCTTTCCATGGTCGATTCGGTTTTGCTTCTGGTCGACGCCGTGGACGGCCCCATGCCGCAAACCCGCTTCGTCACTCAAAAGGCCTTCGCCATGGGATTGCATCCCATCGTCGTGATCAACAAGATCGACCGGCCCGGCGCCCGCCCCGACTGGGTGCTGGACCAGACCTTCGACCTGTTCGACCGCCTCGGCGCCACCGAAGCCCAGCTCGACTTTCCGGTCATCTACTGCTCGGCGTTGAACGGCTATGCCGGGCTGAGCCCGGATATCACCGGAGGGACGCTGGAACCGCTGTTCGAAGCCATCGTGAATCACGTCTCACCGCCCGACGTGGATATCGACGGCCCGTTTCAGATGCAGGTCAGCAGCCTCGATTACAATTCCTACGTAGGGGTCATCGGCATCGGAAGAATCACCCGAGGCACCGTCAAAAGGAATACCCCCGTCACGCTGATCAAACGCGATGGCAGGCAAAGCGCCGCCCGCATTCTTCAGGTCCTGGCGTTCCATGGCCTGGAGCGCATAGAAAGAGACGAGGCAAGCGCCGGCGACATCATCGCTTTCACCGGTATCGAAGGGCTCGAGATTTCGGATACGCTCTGTGCGGTTGGATTTGCCGAACAGCTTCCCCCGCTCACCGTGGACGAGCCCACGGTAAGCATGACCTTTTCAGGTAAACAATTCGCCTTTCGCAGGAAGGGAAGGCAAGTTTCTGACGTCAAGGCAGATTCGCGACCGGTTGAATCGGGAGCTGATCCACAATGTCGCGCTGCGGGTGGAGGACACGGCAGACCCCGATAAATTTGCGGTTTCCGGCCGAGGCGAGCTGCATCTTTCCATTCTGATCGAAAACATGCGGCGGGAAGGTTACGAGCTGGCCGTTTCCAGACCCGAGGTCATCATCCGCGAAATCGACGGAGAACCTTGCGAGCCCTATGAATTCGTGACGATCGAACTCGAGGAGGCACATCAGGGCGCCGTCATGGAAAAACTCGGCGAGCGCAAGGGCGACCTCCAGAACATGGTGCCGGATGGTCAAGGACGTGTGCGTCTCGAGTACGTCATCCCATCCCGCGGACTCATCGGATTTCAGACGGAGTTCCTCACCACCACATCCGGAACCGGCCTGCTGTATCACGTGTTCGATCACTACGGACCGATCAAGAAAGGAGCGATCGGACAGAGAACGAATGGGGCGCTGATTTCCAACACGGCGGGCAAGGCGTTGGCATTCTCGTTGTTCAATCTCCAGGAACGGGGACGTCTATTCGTGGAGCATGGCGACGAAGTGTACGAAGGCATGGTGGTCGGCGTGCATACTCGGGGAAACGATCTGGTGGTCAACCCCACGAAAGCCAAACAGCTCACCAACATCCGGGCGGCCGGCAGTGACGAGAACATCCTGCTGACGCCCGCGATCAAGTTCAGTCTTGAGCAGGCGATAGAATTCATTGATGACGATGAACTCGTGGAAGTGACCCCCCAGACCATTCGTATCCGCAAGAAACTCTTGCAGGAACACGAGCGCAAGAAGGCTTCCCGAAGCGCCGAGGCCTGACAGCGGCCCCGCAGCCCCCGGCGGCACGAGGCCTCGGTGATCCGGGGCCTTTGCTTTGAGCCTGACGCCCAAAACCCCTGGACAAACAAAAACCCCCGACCGTCACCGGCCGGGGGTTTTTGCTTTCACCGCCGGAAGGGGAGTCCCGAAGGACTCCCCTTGGACGATTACATGAACGACGGGATCAGCGGTGCGTCGATCTGCACGATCTGACGGTTGCCTTCAGCGTCGAAGAAGAACAGCAGACCGGCGAAACGGCTGTCCGGATCGTAGATGATGTCGGACAGACGATACACTTCCCACGCCGCGTCGGACGCCGTCACGTCGACCGTGCGGGTCTCACCCGGGGCCAGCGGGCTGTTGTCGCTGACGCTCAGACCGTCTTCGGCCAGCAGGTCTTCCGGATAGCCGGTGGTGTCCTTGTAGACGTTGGAATCCAGGAAACGCACCGAGGCGGTGTAGAACTCACCCAGCCGGATCGGGCTGTTGCCGTGGTTGGTCACGGTCAGCTTCATCCGCATGGCGCGGCCCGGTACCCGGTAGGTGGCGTCTTCCACTTTCACCGCCACCGTCGGCGCCGGCAGGTCGATCGGCTTCATGCCACGCATGGTACCGGCCTGCAGCGGGATGGTGATCGGGTACTTGCTGTTGGCGCTGGACATGGCCATGACCACGATCAGGATGGTGGCGGCCAGGAAGCCCATCGCCACCTTGCGGTCGGTGGTGGACACCAGTTCGTCCCCACGGCCCGCATCCACCATCAGCAGACGGGGGATGAAGATCGGACGACGCGACCAGTAGCCGATCCAGGCGAGGCCGATGGCGTACCAGAAGGCGTGCCAGAAGTAGGTGTTGCCTTCGTTGTAGTTCTCCAGGTCCACCGTCTGCCCGGTCAGGGTGGTGACGGGGTTCCGGAATTCGCTCATGGAGCCTTCCACGGTGATCCACTTGCCGGGGCCGATGATCGGTCCACCGCCCTGGACGTTCATCATGGTGTGTACGTGCCAGTCACCCGGACGCCGGGCTTTGAGGACGACCCGGAAGTCGTAGGTCTTGCCGATTTCCAGACGTACCGAACGCGGCACCAGCTGACCCCCGATGTACGATTCCTTGCGGACGAACACGGGGCCCGGCATGCCGACGTTGAGGAACGCGACATCCGGTTCGTCGACCGTCTCCGGCCAGCCTTCGAACACGTGGAACTTGCCTTTGATTTCCACGGTTTCGTTGACTTTGACTTTCTCTTTCGACCAGCTCAGGTCGTACCAGTGGATGGTACGCATACGCATGAACGCGGCCTGCGATTTCTCACCGTGGGCGGCGGCGTTCGGGGCGTAGAAACTGGTCGCTGCCACGGCGGACAGCAGTCCGATTGCAGACCATTTTGCAATCCGGTCCTTTATTGTTTTCATGATCTCTCCTCTTTCGAGTTCTTGCTGTTGGGTCACTCGCCGGCCTGTCGCCAAGCCGGACGGCGGTCTTTCACATGGGTCTTGCGTCGGCCCGATCTGTCAGGATCAGGTGCTCTGCAGGAACCGTTCGTTGGAGAACCAGCGACCGATGAAGTGCCACATGAAGTAGATCAGGATCGACATGAACGCGGAGAAGAATGCCGATACCGGGGCGACGTCCTTACCGAAGGTACGCAGGGTGCCCTTCTCTACCATGCGGATGTATTCCGGGGTGCCCGTGCGGACGTAGTTGTAGCCCTGGATGTCGGCGATCGACATCAGCATGCCGTTGTATTCCACCGGGACGTGCAGCGGCGCGATGATCGGCCAGTTGCCCGGGTAGAAGATCAGACCCCAGCCCATGGCGCCGACGATGGCGGTGAACAGGTAGCTGCCCGACAGCATCAGGACGGTGTCCAGGATGATGGCGCCCGGTACCAGCGAGGCGGGGAAGACGAAGTTGATCGGGAAGTAGGTCCAGCCCCAGAAGTTGAAGTAGCGGTTGATCCACTCACCCAGCAGCAGGCCGAGTACGCAGACGGTGGCGCCCCAGGGCAGACGATACCGTTCCCACAGGTAGGATTGGACGGCCGCCGGGAAGGTGATCAGCACGATCGGGGTCACGGTGACCCACAGTCGACGGTCTTTCCAGTCCGACCAGAAGTCCCAGTCGCCCATGGTGAGCATGGCGTGAATGTGGTACGAGCCCACGATCACGAAGAACACCACGAACAACGCCATCCAGTCGATGGTCCGGGACAACTGGACCGCTTCGGCGTGCGAACGAACCGCAGATTGCGCAGCACTCATTAAAGTTACCTCCAAATTTGTCGTTTCTTATTTTCGACGGTGCCCGGGAAAACCCCGGACACCCATCGCCGCGAGTCCTTTCCGGCCGCCGGACCGGCACGGAGCCTGTCGCCAGAACCCCAAAAAACCGGCCCGCCGGCCTGACAGTTCCTTATTTCGCGATCAAGCCTTCGTCCACGGCTTCACAGAGGGACTGTCCCAGTCCGCCCTGAGCGAAGCTGTAGAAGGTCTGGGTCAGCGTGCCCATGACGGCCAGCGCCAGCCAGCCGAAGATCACGAAGCCGTAGTGCAGCGGCGCCACGAACAGCTCTTCCATGAACCAGAAGGTGTGGCCCCATTCGTTCAGACCCACGTTCGGCAGAATCATGAACGGACCCACCACCAGCACCAGGTACGGCAGCGAAATGCCCTTCGCGAAGAACGGCAGACGCGTCTTGGCATAGATGAACGCCGCAAAGCCGGTGATGATGTAGATCGGGTAGCTCAGATAGAACTCGATGATGTGCGACGGGGTGAAGTCGGTGTCGCGCACGATCGTCTGATGCCAGGTGCCGTCCTGCTCGGTGAAGTAGGAAGCGCCCCAGTAGAGGGCCCAGGCGTAGGCCACCAGCCAGGTCAGGTGGGTGAAGTTGCGGCGCAGTTCTTCACGCGGGGTCAGCGCGGCCAGGTTGCGGTCGCGGGTCTTCCAGAGGTAACCCCACAGGATCGAAGCCGTCACGATTTCCAGGACGATCTCGGTGTACAGGAAGTTCATCCAGTAGGTTTCGAACTCCGGCGCGAACGAGTCCAGGCCGGCGGACCAGCCGTAGACGCCTTCGTACCAGCGCACCCACATGTAGAACACGGTGTAGATCGCCAACGCGAATGTGAGCCACTTCTTGTCCAGCATCGGCGCTTCGGCCGCGGCTGCACCACCAATGGTTGTTGCTGCCATTTTTACCTCCAACTGTTATATCGATGTAAACACCGGCGCATTGCCCGGTGAATCTTCTCTCACTTCCCTGCTTGGTTCATGCATCCTTGCCACCCCTCAGAACCGCAGCCCTCAGGCTGCCCGGCCCTTTTGGTGCGTCGCAGTCTATCACCCGCCCCGAGGCTGTCAAGAAAAATCTGCGGCATTTTGACGCAGGTTCGCCGCCGTGAGCTAACTTCATGAATCTGCGCCCATGGATGGGAAAAGGTAACGGGCGGCGTGGGACGAAACGCCCCGCCGCCATCCGGACTGGCGGGAGCCAGGGCCTCCTGGCGGCTTGCGACAGGGCGCCTGGAAGTCCGGCGCGGCCGGACAGGACCGCGAGGGTCAAGCGACCAGGAGGATTTCGCCCTTGCCCTGGACCGACAGGTCTCCGGCCAAACGCCGCACGCGCGCCCGGCGTGCCTGAGGGTCGGAGAAGCAGGTGTTCAAACCCTGGTAACCCTTGAGGAGCAAAGGCAGGAAACCCAGGGTATGCAGGCCGCAGTCGTTGAAGGTGGCGCCGATGGCCGCCGGGGAACCGTATAGCAACAGGGTTCCGCGCTTCATGGCATAGCCGGCACAGGCGCCGATGCGCCCCTGTACGGCGATCGTGCCGGCCATCATCCGGGCCCCGAGATACGTCCCGGCATTGCCTTCGATCAGGATCGAGCCGCGTCGCATGTGGTCGCCGACACGATCTCCGGCATCGCCACGGACGATCACGACACCTTCCGACATACCCTTCTTGTTGCCGGGAAGAGCGCCCCCGAGCAGGTCGCCGGCGTTTCCGGATATCTCGACGATGCCGCCCTTGAGCTCGCACGCCGCGTACAGGCCGGCCGAACCTGAAACGCACAGACGCCCTCCTTTCATGTGCATGCCGAGATAAGCCCCGGCATCGCCTTCTATGATGAGGGAACCCCGCGTCATCCCCCTGCCGGCGAAGTCGAGTTTCGGCGAGCCGGAAATACGGACCGACTCCGCATCGTCTCCTTCGACAGCGAACAGTTCCCCCGCGGCGATCCGGCGATTGCCGTATTGCAGGGTCAGCGCGGCGACTTCCTTTTGCGACTTGCCCAACAGAAGGTCCGGAACGAGCGGAGAGACGTCGAGCCGCTGCTGCAGCGGCGACTTCAGCGTAAAGGTCAAAGCAGTCATAGTCGATTCCTTGTTGGCCGGGGCCGGACGGCGTTCAAGCCATGATTTCGCGGAGGTGGAACAGGAACGGCCCGAGCTTGCCGCCGTAGTTGCCGGCGCTGATGCGCCGGATGCCGTTGGCCGCACCCAGTCCGCAGGCTGCCTCGATGCCTGCGCGCATCGCCTTGGCGATATCGGCATCGCTCAAGCCGTCGATCACGATCTCCATCACCGACTCGATTTCCGGCGACAGCTCCGTCCGCGTTTGTCCCTTCAAGGTCGGGCAGAAGGCGTCGTTGGTCGATGCCGGCAAGGTCTTGTACTTGGAGCCGACCTTGGAACCCGAACGGACGATGCCTCCGGGGAACGGCATGATGACGTTGGGTATCCTGCGCATGGCATCGATCGCCGCCTCGCACGCCGCCAGCGCCTGGGGCTGCGATTCGGCCAGGATGAGGAAATTGCCGCCGCCGACCGCCTTGATCATCCCGGTGGTTTCCTGGCAGAGGAACTCGCCGTCCATGACCGGCACGCGCCAATAGCGCTTGCCGCCGATCCGCTTGGAAATCTGGAAGCCGTCGCCGAAATAACGCAGATTCTTCCCCAAAGGAATCTGTTCGCCTTCATCTAAACCGGCGAACAGCGCGGAGGTGGGCGAGGTCAGCACGCACTGCCCGGCCCGGGTCTCGAGCTGCTTCGCCAGCCCCTTGCCGCCCATGGCGAACAGCAGCGCCGATACGCCAGGACGTCCATCCGGAGTTTCGGCGGGATCGAGCTCCCGCTCGATGCCGGCTTCGCAGCCGCAGGCGATGACCGAGGTCGCGAAGCCCGTCATGGCCTGGGCCGCGTGCTGGGCCCATTTGAGATTCTGGGCCGTGACGATCACGCGCGTGGCGCGCATCGGGAAGGCCTCGGCGAAAGTCTCGTCGATGTGTACGCCGTTGATGATCATGACCGTGCCCCCTGATGGCAGGGATGGACGAGGATCTTGCTGCGGCCATCGCCCTCGATTTCCCAATCGTTGATGACGAAATTGTCGAGCTTCATGGTGTGGTAGCGGTCGAAGTAATCGCGCAACCGCGCCTCGACGCCGCTGTCGAATTCCGGCTGGACGATGTGCAGATTGCCCCACACGACCTTGACGACCTCGCCGTTGCGCACGACCAGTTCGCCGTCCTTGAAGACGTAATCCGGCCGGGTGAACATCTTTTCCTTGTCGGCCTGGTCGGTGTAGACGGTGATGTCCGCCGCCGCACCCGCCCCGAGATGGCCGCGGTCGGTCAGCCCCAGCAGCCTGGCCGCACCGGCCCGGGTCATGATGGCGATCTCATATAAGGAATATTCACGGTCGATCGAGCCAAGCGTACTCAGCGCCGCCGCTTCCGGATTGACCGTGGCCAGCATGTCATTGCGGAAGCTCTTGTCCATCAGCAGCCGGATCAGATGCGGATAGGTGGTGAACGGTGCGCCATTGGGATGGTCCGTGGTCAGGAACACGCGCCAGGGATCGTCGATCAGCAGGAAGGTTTCCAGGCCGATACACCACTGCAGCGCGTTGACGAAGTTCTTGTCACGGTATTTGAACGGCACCACGCCGCAGCCGGCATCGCATTCGATGTCCATGCAGACCCATTTGTCGGGGTGGGCATGGCCCGCGTTGGCATGCTGACGCATCGAATCGCCCGAAGCCGTGACGGTCTGGCCGAACAGAATCTGCCCGACGTCGATCGTGATGTTCCTGTTGGCGTTGATGGCCTCGGCGATGCGCGCCGCGCCGGAGGAGAACTTGCGGTCGCCCTCGACGCCGTAGCTGTGGAACTGGATGTGGGTCAGGTGCATCGGCAAGCCTTCGATGCCGTTGATGGTGTTCAGCGTGGTCTCGACGTTGCCCGGCACGCCGAGGTTGCAGCCGTGGACGTGCAGCGGATGCGGCACGCCCAGCTCGTGCACGGCGCGCGCCAGCGACTTCAGAATCTGCCGGGGCGTCACGCCGTAGTACACGTGCTTTTCGTCCAGATCGAGCATGCGCTGGTTGAACTTGAAGGCGCTGATGCCGCCGGGATTGACGACCTTGATGCCGATCGCCTTGGCGGAACGGATCGTCCAGGCGACGTAGTCGTTGATGAGTTGCTGGTCGCTGCCCGAGGACAAGAGCCGCAGGAAGAAATCGTCGCTCCCCAGCATCACGTAGCCGCCGACGTCCAGTAATGGGACATCGGCCATTTCCATGTGCGCCTGGCGCGCGTTGATCGGCAGCACGGCGGGTTCGAAACCGGCGGTGTAGCCCATCTCGGCGTAGCGGTAACCGGTGGTCAGGGTCGAAGGCGCGGCATGGCCGCAGCCCGCCCGCATCAGGCCCCGGCGCGGCTCGGGGTCGGCGCGGTGGTCTTCCGGCAGGAGGTTGCGGGCGATGGTCACCTTGCCGCCGCCGATGTGGGTGTGCATGTCGATGGCGCCGGCCAACACCACCTTGCCGCGCAGGTCGTACTCCTGATCCGGCGTGGCGCCGTTCAGTGAGTGGACGATCCTGCCGTCGCGGATGAAAAGGTTGCGCACCTGGCCGTTGACGCCGTTCGCCGGATCGTAGACGGTGCCGCCCGTAAGCTTGATCAGCATGATTTCGAGTCTCCCAAGGAAGCAGGCGCGCTAGAGCGACTGCTCGATCGCCGCCAGCACGGCGGCAGCGCTCGTCAGCCCGCAGTCGCGCAGCGGATAGAGCGGCATGGCCACGACGTTGTCGCAGCGGTACATGTGGCCGGCATGGTCGATACCCGGAACACCCACGGGAATGAACACCTCCGGCTCCTTGTCGAACTGCATGCCGGAGCGGCCGATCACCACGGTCGGCACCTCTGCCGCCGGCGGCGGCGCCACCGAGAGGCTCGACACCCAGACCAGCGCATCGGCCTCACCCTCCTGCAGCAAACGGGCGGCATCGTTGAGGTACGGGTCGTATTCGGGGAAGCCGCGGGCGAAACTCACCCGGGTGGGATAGCCGGTCAGCCAGGCGCAGACCTGGCTGGCGGTCCTGTCGCCGTCCTGTCCGCCCAGAGGCAGGACCGCGGCGCGGGTTTCCTTGTTGAGCGCGGTCACCGTCTGGCAAACCTGCTGCACCGTCAGATCGGCATGGGGGAAATCGAGCTGCCCCGCCACCCAGGTCACGATGCTGTAGCTCGACCGCTTCAGCCGGTCCACGACGCCCTGCAGCACCTCGACCGGCACGCCGCCCACCGATTCGGCCTGGAGCGATGCGCCCCGCGCAAGGGCCGACAGCGCAGCGGCGAGCTCCGGCAGATGTTGAGGGGCGCATTCGATCACCTGCGGACGACGCCCGTCGGGCGATACAGCCGCATCGCCGGTTGGAGCCCGGCCGAGACAGATCACTTCCCGCTTGGCGGGATCCTGCCCGAACAGGGTCTCCTTGTTCCAGACGAAGCGCTCGAAAAAGCGGGGGAAGGCGGCCTCGACATCGCTGCCGAAAACCAGGAGGACTTCGACCCGGTTCTTCACCTCGGCCAGCGTCGTCGCGATCCAACCCGAATCGGCCAGCACCAGCAGGTTGCGGACGCCGCCGCCGGCGCGGGCCTGATCGAACACGCCGCAGGCCTTGTCGATCAGCGCGAGCGCGGCACGAGTATCGTTAACGTCGGTTCCGAAGCCGCTGAATACCGGCAGCCTGGCATCCTTCAGTATCGCCGCCGCCCGCCGCACCGCTTCGTCCAGGGAAGCCGGCTTGCCGGCAATACGGGGAGCGGTATCGGTCACGGGCTGCTCGAAACCGGGAATCGTGACGGCATCGCCATTCGCCAGCACCCGCACGCTCGAGCCGGAAACCTCGATTTTCAGGTCGTCGGAGGCGATACCGCAGAACGGACTGGGAACGTTGTCCCAGACCTTGGCCGAGGTGTTGTCGGTCATGCCCTTTCCTTAATATGCTCTGATGGAGAGTCTGAAGTGGTTCCGAGTCCACCGTCATCGTGGGCGGGGGACAGGCAGCCATCCGCGTGGCTGGCAAGAATAGGGAATCCAGACCCGTTTTTCAACTTGACCCCCCAACCTGCCGAACGGGAGCGAACAATCGACAAAACGGTCCCATTCCTCTAGGCTAGAGACCTTTTGCCGCGCCGTGTCGACCGAACGGGCCAAGCCCTCCGACCGGCGCAGATATCGCCCCTGCATCACCCTCCGAACGCCATGCCGAAACCGTCTCCCCGCGTCCGTGTCCACGCCCCCGCCCGCCTGCATCTCGGGTTCATCGACATCTCCGGCACGTTCGGGCGCAGATTCGGCAGCATCGGCGTCGCGATCGAGGACATATCGACGCGTCTGAGTCTTTGGCCGAGCCGAGAGCCGCGCGCTGTCGGACCGTCGGCGGAAAAAGCACTGGCCATCCTGGAAAAGCTCGAAGCCGCCTTGAGCCTGCCGGGCTCGGCCACGGTCGAAATCGAATCCGCGATTCCGGAGCATGTCGGTCTGGGATCCGGCACGCAAATGGCTCTTGCCTTGGGCAGCGCGCTCATCCGGGCCTATGGGCTGCCGCTCACGCCCAGGGATCTCGCTTCGCGCATCGAAAGGGGCGCGAGATCGGGCATCGGCCTGGCATCGTTCGAACAGGGCGGACTCATCGTCGACGGCGGGCGCGGCCCGGAGACCGTCAGTCCGCCGGTGATCGCCCGGTTGCCGGTGCCGGAGGACTGGCGCTTCATCCTGGTGTTCGACTCCCGGGGGCAAGGACTCCACGGCAAGCAGGAAATCGACGCGTTCCGGGCTTTGCCACCGTTCCCGGAGCAGGAGGCCGCCCGCCTGAGCCATCTGATCCTGATGCAGACGCTGCCCGCCCTGGCGGAAAACCGGCTCGAGACCTTCGGCGCCGGCATCGCCGAAATCCAGCGATCCGTGGGCGATTATTTCGCCCCCGCGCAAGGCGGGCGCTTCACCAGCCCCGACGTCGCCGCCGCTCTCGACTGGCTCGCGACGCAAGGCGCGGTGGGCGTCGGCCAGAGCTCATGGGGGCCTACGGGCTTTTGTCTCGCCGCTTCCGAACAGGAAGCGCGCCGGCTGACGACGGCGGCCGGCGCGCTGGACACCGCGGCGTATCTCGATTTCAAGATCGCCCGGCCCCGCAACCGGGGGGCCGACGTGACGCTTGCGATACCGGCCACCGAGCCGGATCCCGTCCAAGCCTAGCGTCTAGATGCAGGAAGCCGGCTCCGCCCTGGTGGTCGCGGCATCCGCCTCCACCCTCGGCCGCTCGCTGAAGCGGGGAGGATGGACGCCGTTCGCGATCGACGGATTCGGTGACCTGGACACCCGGGAACACTGCCGCGAATGCCGGGTCGTGCCGCTCGGCAAGAGCGGCTTCGACGCCTCCGCCCTGCGATCGGCCATCGAGCGGATGGAACCCACCGACGTCGCGTTTTACGGTGGCGGCCTGGATTCCCTGCCCGGCGTGATCGAATGCCTCGCCCGCGGACGCGTCCTCGCCGGCAACGCCCCGGAAACCGTCCGCCTCGCAAAGACGCCCCGCCTGTTTTTTCCACTCCTTTCCAGCCTGGGCATATCTTTCCCGGAAACGCGCTTCGACGCGCCCCGCGACGTTCGCGGTTGGCTGGTCAAGCATGGCGGCAGCGAGGGTGGAGGCGCCGTGAATTTCGCCCGCGATACGGAAATCTCGAGGCCGGATGGATACTTCCAGCGTCGCCTGGAAACGCCTCCCATGTCGGCCTTGTTTCTGGCCGATGGCGCGGAATCGAGAATCATCGGTTTCAATACCCTGTGGACCTCGGCAGCCGATCCGCACCTGCCGTTCCGGTTTGCCGGAGCGATCAACCGGACATCGCTGAGTGGGCCCCAGCGGGAGGTCGTGCGTGGGATTGTGGCCGGGCTCGTCCCGGCCCTGCGGTTGCGCGGCCTGAACAGCCTCGACTTCATGACGGACGAGGATGGCGGAATCCGTGTGCTCGAACTCAATCCGCGCCCCAGCGCCACCATGGCGCTTTACGACGACGAGTTCCCATCCGGTCTGGCCGGGCTTCATATCCGCGCCTGTCTCGAGGGGCTGCCCGAATTTGCCCTCCCCGCATTCCCGGCCCGCGCGTTCCAAATCATCTACGCCCCTCATGACGTGGAACCTCCTGGGACACTAGAATGGCCAGTGTGGTGCCGGGACCGGCCCAGCCCAGGATGCAGCATCGAGAAAGGCGCACCGCTGTGCACGATTACGGCCGAAGGAGCGGACGAAAGCGAAGTGCTTCTGAGCCTCGCCGCGCGGAAAACCTCCCTCATGCGAACGATGACCGCCGCAGGCGAGCTCGCGGCCACCTGCGCGCCCGGCACCCGACCCGCGAGAGACCCGTAACTCCCTATTTTCAAGAGGACCATCATGCAGAATCGCGTCAGCGTCAATGCTCACAGCCAGCCTATCGTCAAATACCTGATCACCTATGCCGACAAGCTGCGCCTCCAGATCGACCGGCTGCCCAACGGCTGCACCATCATCGACGCCGGCATCAGGGTGCCGGGCAGCCTGGAAGCCGGCCGCCTCATCGGCGAAATCTGCATGGGCGGGCTCGGGCGCGTCACCCTCACCCATACCGACACCTTCACCAAATGGCCGCTGATGGTCAACGTCCACACTTCCAACCCGGTGATCGCCTGTCTGGGCAGCCAATACGCCGGCTGGAGCCTTTCGCATGGCGAAGGCAAGGACGGCTTCTATGCCCTCGGCTCGGGACCCGCGCGCGCCATGGCCACCAAGATCAAGGACGGCAACGAAGAGCCGGTGGAGGAGCTGTACAAGGAACTGGACTACCGCGACAGCCATACCGAAACGGCGATCGTGATGGAAGTCGACAAGATCCCGCCGGTCGAGGTCACCGACAAGATCGCCCGCGCCTGCAAGCTGGATCCCTCTCATCTCACCGTCATCCTCACGCCGACCAGCAGCCTGGCGGGCGGCATGCAGGTGGTGGCACGGGTGCTCGAAGTCGCCCTGCACAAGGCGCATGCCCTCCACTTCCCGTTGGAGAACATCATCGACGGCACCGGCTGCGCCCCGGTCCCGCCGCCGCACCCGAACTTCATCAAGGCCATGGGCCGCACCAACGACGCCATCCTGTTCGGCGGACGCGTGCATCTGTTCGTCAAGGGCAGCGACGAAGCCGCCGAAACCCTGGCCAACGAGCTGCCGAGCTCGGTCTCGCGCGATTACGGCAAGCCGTTCGCCGAAGTATTCAAGGAATACAAATACGACTTCTTCAAGGTCGATGCCATGCTGTTCAGCCCGGCCGGCGTGATCGTCACGACCGTGGACTCCGGCCGCAGCTTCCATGCCGGGGAAGTGGACGTGGAACTCCTGGAGCGCTCGTTCGGTGGCTGAACCGGGGCGTATCGCCATCATCACGGACGACCCCGGCTGGCACGGGGCGCGGCTGAAACAGGCTTTCGCCGCGCGCGGTTTCGGCTGCGCCTACGTGTCGTTGACCGGCTGCCGGCTGGACCTGGAAGACCCGGCGCTGCCGGTCCGCCTGTCAGGCTTCCCCGAACACCTGCCGGCGGGGGTGTTCGTACGGGGCATTCCCGGCGGCTCGCTGGAACAGGTGACCTTCTACCTCGACATCCTGCACGGGCTCAACCTGCTCGGCGTCCCCGTCTACAACGATGCCCGGGCCATCGAACGCACCGTGGACAAGGGTATGACCAGCTTCCTGCTGCAGCGGGCCGGGATTCCGACACCGCCGACCTGGGTGCTCGGCGATCCCGAAGCCGCCATGGAAATCGCCCGCCGCGAACTGGCGGCCGGGCATCGCCTCGTTTCCAAGCCGCTGTTCGGCTCCCAAGGCACCGGCCTGCAACGCCACGACCGCCCGGAAGACTTGGCAAGCCTGGCCTCGGCCAACGGGATCTACTATCTCCAGCGTTACGTCTGCTGCGACGAGAACGCCCCTCACGACTGGCGCGTTTTCGTCATCCGCGGGCGCACCGTGGCGGCGATGCGCCGCTGCGGCGTGACCTGGCTGAACAACGTGGCACAAGGCGCGCGCTGCGAACCCGCCCGGCTCGACGACATCCTCCTGTGCCGCCTGGCCGAAGATGCCGCCCGGACGCTGGACATCGCCTATGCCGGCATCGACATCATCCGCGACCAGCACGGACGGTACACCGTGCTGGAGGTCAACAGCGTACCGGCGTGGAAGGGCCTTCAGAGCGTCAGCGAAGTCGTCATCGCCGATCTGCTCGCGGACGATTTTCTCGGCCGCTGCCAACGCGACGAATCCGCACGTTGCACCGCGAAATGACCGTCTCCGCCGCATCACTCGAAGCCGCCTACCGCTGGGCCTGCGAGACCGAGCTGGGGGCATTCAAGCCCGGCAACGTCAGCGTGCACTCCGAAGGCCACGGCATGACCGTGGAACATTTCCGGCGGAGCGCTCTGGTCAGCGCGCCGGAGCTGTGCCGGGCGGAACCGTGCCTGGGCGAACGCATTTACCGGGCGGTCGAGGCCACCCGGCACGCCGTGGAGTGCAACACCAATCTGGGCATCGTCCTGCTGGCCGCGCCACTGATCGCAGCGGCCCGGGCCGGGCGGGCCGGGGAAACGCTGCGGGAGAGCCTCGGGCGAGTGCTGCATGCCACTACCGTCGAAGACGCCGAATGGGTCTACCGGGCCATCTGCCTGGCCCGACCCGGCGGACTGGGTGAAGCCCCGGAGCATGACGTGCGCACCCCGCCGAGCATCCCGCTGCGCGATGCGATGCGGCTGGCCGCCGGCCGGGACCGCATTGCCTATCAATACACCTGCGACTATACGGATGTTTTTGATTTCATAATTCCACGTTATCATAGTGCGCTGTCCCGATGGGACAATGAAGGCTGGGCGGCGGTGGCTGCGTTTTCCGGCGTGCTCGCACGCATACCGGACAGCCACATCGAACGCAAATTCGGGCCCCGCTACTCCCCGTGGGTATCGGAGAAGATGGTGCTCATCGAGAAAACGCTGTCCTATACCGCGCGACCTGAATCGGTTTTGGGGCTTCTACGGGACGTGGATGCCGATTTCAAGACGTGCGGGATAAACCCTGGCACGACTGCCGACCTGACGGTCGCCGGTCTGCTAGCCGTGCGCCTGGAGGCGATTTTTGCCGGGACACGCCGGGGTTAAACCTTCGGACACGTGGGACCGATGCGGACACTCCGCGAGAAACTTCGGTCTCGAGAACCTCTCCCGGGGAAGTAACCATGTCCTTATTAAAAAAGTTTTTTTCGTTTTTTTCACAAGAGGAAATTCAGATGGGTAAAGTAAACAAGTTGTTGGTCGGCGAAGCACTGTGCGGCGGCGGCAACGAAATCGCTCACATCGACCTGATCATGGGTCCCCGCGGCAGCGCAGCGGAAGCTGCTTTCGCCAACACCCTGACCAACAACAAAGACGGCTTCACCTCCCTGCTGGCAGTGGTTGCACCCAACCTGCTGTGCAAGCCGAACACCGTCATGTTCAACAAAGTCACCATCAAGAACGGCAAGCAGGCCACGCAGATGTTCGGACCCGCGCAGCGCGGTGTCGCCATGGCCGTTGCCGATTGCGTGGAAGACGGCACCATTCCGGCCGACGAAGCCGACGACCTGTTCATCTGCGTGGGCGTATTCATCCACTGGCTGGCCGAAGACGACGCCAAGATCCAGGATTACAACTACGAAGCGACCAAGCTGTCCATCAAGCGCGCCGTTGCCGGCGAGCCGAAGGCTGCCGACGTGGTTGCTCGCAAGGGCAGCGAAGCTCATCCGTTCGCAGCTCACAACTAATTGCGCGCGGCCGGGACCGCCGCCTTGGCGCCGGTCCCGCGACGGCAAAGGGAAAAGCGCTGTTTTTTGGCGCTTTTCCTTTTTCAGGACCTTGCACTGCCGAGCCGACTCAATTCGAGCGATCCGGAATGCAAAGCGCTCGCCATCAGGACGGCATGAACACCCCGGCTCTCCAGAGCCTCCAGGTCTCCGCCGTGGCGCACTCCTCCCGCCACGATCAGCGCCCTGTCCGGCGCCAGTTGACGGACACGGTCGAGGAGACCCAGATCGGGACCGTCGAAACTGCCGACCCGGTTCAGAGTCATGACGATCACCCTCTCCGGCCAGCTCTGCGGCTTGTCCAGGATTTCGGAACACCCTTTCAGCCCCCCCTCGAAAAAATCCAGCGACAATATCCAATCGTGAACCGCAATTCGCTGCAGCCGCTCCACCGTCGGGAGCGATTCACTGCCGATGACCGGGACGATGGCGTCCCGCGCCGCATCGTTCACTTCGGGCACCCCCTGATCCAGCCAAAAGACGACACCGGGAAACGCCGTCCGCAGCGCTGCAACGAGCCTGTTCTGGCGGCCGAAGCCCATGAGGGCGTCCAGATCGGCAATATAAAAGGTGTCGAACGGATGGAGATTCAGGAAGGCTTCGACCACCGCAAAGGGATCGGCGTCCCGGCACAGGGGACTGCTGAGCGGCTGGTAGCTCTCGCGTCGCCCTTTGACGGCATGAACGACAAGTCCCCGCATGAGATCGAGCACGGGAATGATCTTCATTGATTCAATGGCGTTGTCCGCCCCTCCTTAAGAAATCGGGCGCATGGACATATTGGTTTTCGAATTCATCACCGGCGGCGGCCTGCGGCGGGAACCTCTGCCGCCGGGCCTTGCCGCCGAAGGCGAACTCATGCTGCGCGCCCTGATCGAGGACCTGCTCGAGATACCGGGCGTCAGGCCGTTCATCCTCCGGGACGACCGCCTGGATTTCGGTTGCCTGCCGCGCGGCGTCACGGCCACGCCCATCGCGGCGGGAGACGATCCCGACCGGATTTGGCAGGACGCCATCGGACGCTGCGACGCGGTCTGGCCCATCGCTCCGGAAACCGGCGGCGTGCTCGAACGGCTGTGCCGGGAAGTGGAGCGCACGGCAACCCCGCTGCTGAACAGTCCCGCGAGCGCCGTCGCGGTCGCGGCGAGCAAACTCGCCACGGCTAAGACTCTGGAGCGCCACCGTCTGCCGGCCGTACCGACTTCGCCCTGGCAGGCACGGCAAGACGATGCGTCATCCGCCCTCGTCGTCAAGCCCGATGACGGCGCCGGCTGCGCAGGCGCCAGGATCATCCGTTCCGGATGCGTTGTCATCCCGGGGCCGGGACGCTGGGTCGCGCAACCCCTGCTCGAAGGCGATTCCTTCAGCCTCAGCGCACTGTTTTCCGATGGCCGCGCCCGTTTGCTGAGCTGCAACCGCCAGCACGTGGAAAAAACCGGCGACGGATTCACCCTCCGCGGCTGCACCGTCAATGCCCTGGACGATCCGGACGGCCGCTGGCAAACGCTCGCCTGCGGCGTGGCCGCCGCACTGCCCGAACTCTGGGGCTATGCGGGAATAGACCTGATCCGGACAGCCGGCGGCCCCGTCATCCTCGAAATCAACCCCCGGCTGACCACGTCCTATGCCGGCCTGAAGGCGGCCACCGGCGAAAATCCCGCCGCCATGACGCTCGAACTCCACCGGACCGGCCGCCTGCCGCCGCCCCGGACTCAACGGGGAACGCCGGTTGCCCTGAACCTGGAGCGCTCCGATGCGCGTTGAACTGGTCGGCTGGGACATCGGCGGGGCCCACCTCAAGGCCGTCGCCCTCACGGACACCGGCGCCATCGCCGACGTCCGGCAATACCCCTGCCCGCTCTGGCTGGGGCTGGACAGGCTCGAAAGCGCCCTTTCCGAAGCCGTGAGCGATCTCGGCATCCCCCCATCCTGCCGCCACGCCGTCACGATGACCGGCGAACTGGCCGACCATTTCGAGGACCGCACTGCGGGGGTCCAGGCCCTGATTGCGACGATGCTCCGGCGTTTCGGCGCGGAAGGAATAATGGTTTTCGCCGGACGTGCCGGCTTCCTCCGCGCCGACGCCGTCGGGCCTGCGCATGCGATCGACGTGGCATCGGCCAACTGGCTGGCGAGCGCATCGCTCATCGCCAACCGCCTGCGGCAGCCGGCCTTGCTCGTCGACATCGGCAGCACGACGACCGATCTGATCGCACTGGCCGGTGGGGAGGTCCATAGCCGAGGCTATACCGATTATGACAGATTGCGATACGATGAACTCATTTACACCGGCGTCGTGCGCACCTCCGCCATGGCGCTGGCCGACAAGCTTCCCTTCGAAGGAGAATGGGTCAACCTCATGGCGGAACACTTCGCGACCACCGCCGACATCTATCGCCTCACCGGCGAACTCGCAGAACACACCGACCAGATGCCCGCGGCGGACGGCGGCGAGAAGAGCGTCGCAGGCAGCGAACGGCGCCTTGCGCGGCTGCTGGGGCGAGACCGGGACGACGGCAGCCCCGAGCAATGGCGACACTTGGCACTTTGCTTAAGGGAGCGACAGCTTTCGCGCATAGGCAGCGCGGTCGAGCGGCAGTTCTCCCGAAACCTGCTGCCGGCGGAGAGCCCGCTGGTCGGGGCCGGCGCGGGGCGTTTCCTGGCTCGCGCCGTCGCCGCACGCTCGGGCCGGCATTATCTGGATGCGATCGACATCCTTCCCCGCCCAGCCACCGTCACGGCGCTCCCGGTTTCCGACTGTCTGCCGGCGGCGGCCGTGGCCTGCCTGGCGTTCCCGCTCGTGAAAAAAGCATGACCCCCCGAATCGCCGAACTTCCCTATTTCCAAGACAGCGCCGCCCTGTTCGGGCCGTGGGCGGACCGGCGCTGGGCGGTATTCCTCGACAGCGGCTTTCCGCACTGCAGGCACGGCCGCTATGACATCATCGCCGCCGACCCGCTCGCCACGCTGGTCACCCGCGGCCACATCAGCGAGATCCGCCGGCAGGGCGGCGAGGTCGCCCTGTCGCCGGAAGATCCGTTTTCCCTCCTGCGGCGGGAACTGGGCGCCACCGCCAATCCTTTCGGCGAACTGCCGTTCGCCGGGGGCGCCTTGGGCTATTTCGGCTACGACCTGGGCCGGCGCCTGGAGAAACTGCCGGAGCACGCGGCCGATGCCGAAAACATCGGGGACATGGCCGTCGGCATCTACGACTGGGCGGTCGTCGTGGACCATCTGCAAGGCCGCAGCTGGCTGGTGAGCCAGGGCCGCTCGCCCGCCACCTCCGCCCGCTGGCCGCATCTGGTGCGGTCGTTCAGCCAGATCCAGACGCTGGGCTGGCAGCGCACCGGCTTCGACGTGCTGGCACCGGTGCGGGCGAACATGAGCCGGCGGGAATACGTCGCCGCCTTCGAGCGCATCCAGCATTACATCCGCGAAGGCGACTGCTATCAGGTGAACCTGGCGCAGCGCTTCGCCGCGCCCTGCCGCGGCAACGCCTGGACGCTGTACCAGACCCTGCGCCAGGCCAATCCGGCGCCTTTCAGCGCATTCATCAACGGACCGCAGGCACGCATACTCAGTTCGTCTCCGGAACGCTTCCTGCGAGTGCTCGACGGCAGGGTGGAGACCAAGCCCATCAAGGGCACCCGGCCGCGCTCCGCCGATCCGCTGGAGGATCGCCGCCAGGAGGAAGCCCTGCGGCACAGCGAAAAGGACCGGGCGGAGAACCTGATGATCGTGGACCTGCTCCGCAACGACATCGGCAAACATTGCCAGCCCGGCTCGGTACGGGTACCCAAGCTTTTCGACGTCGAAAGCTACGCCACCGTCCATCATCTGGTCAGCACCGTCACCGGCACGCTGGCGCCCGGCCACGACGCCATCAGCCTGCTGCGCGACAGCTTTCCCGGCGGCTCGATCACCGGGGCTCCCAAGATCCGTTCCATGGAAATCATCGAGGAACTCGAACCCAACCGGCGCGGCGTCTATTGCGGCGCCATCGGCTATCTCGGCTTCGACGGCAACATGGACACCAACATCGCCATCCGCACCCTGGTGCAGTCGGACAGCACGATCCGCTTCTGGGCCGGCGGCGGCATCGTGGCGGACTCCTCGGCCGCCTCGGAATACCAGGAATGCTTCGACAAGGCCGCCGCACTGCTGAACCTTCTGGAGCGCTTCCGCATCGCCCGTACCGGCGACCATGTGGGTCGTTAAGCTCGGCGGCAGCCTTGGCGATTCCCCTACGCTGGTCCCCTGGCTGCGAACCCTGAAAAGTTCCGGGGTAGCGATCGTCCCCGGCGGCGGGGAATTCGCGGATACGGTGCGCCGGGCCCAGGAGCGTCGAGCTTTCGGCGATGAGGCCGCTCACGCCATGGCCATCCTGGCGATGGCACAATACGGCCTGATGCTGAAAGGACTGGAGCCGGCCCTGGAAACCGCCCGGGATCCGGCGGCGGTGCGAACGGTGCTCGAGGGAGGAAAATCCGCGGTATGGCTCCCCCACCCCGACGACATCGCCGTGAATCCGGGATGGGAAGTGACCTCGGACAGCCTGGCCGTGTGGCTCGCCGGGAAAATCGGCGCCGGTGACCTCGTGCTGATCAAATCCGCACCGCTGCCGCCGGTCGAAGCGAGCGTCGGCGCCGCACAGGCTTCAGGCCTGGTCGATCAGGCCTTCGGACGCTTTTTGCGGGCGGGAAAGACCCGTGTCTGGCTCTGCCATCGCGACCACCACGAAGAGTTCGCGGCCGCGCTCCGGGCACCGGCGGACGTGTTTACGCGGGTCGCCGCGTAGACTTGCGAAAACGGCCCGAAGTCATTTCGCCCGCAGCGCTTGGCTCAGCGCGTCCTGCTGGAACTTGAGGCTCTTGGAAACGAGCTGCGCCACGCCGCGGAGCCAGTCGCCCGCCGTCTTGGCGCTCAGCCACTGCGGCAGCAGGCGGAAAGCCTGGAGACCCACCAGGGCATACTGCGAAGCCAGCGAGAAGATGCTGCTGTCGAGGGTCGACAACAGGGCCATGGATGCCTGCCGCCCCTTGGGGCTGTTGCGCCAATAGGAAAAGATGCACTGGCTGAGCAGCTCGGCTTCCGGCGTCTGCGCCAGAAACGCCTCGCGCAGTTCTTCCGCCAACGTGCGGCGGGTGAGTTGCAAGCGGCCGCACTGGACCGAATAGCGCTTGAGCGCCGCCTCGAAGTTCAGTCCGGTCGCCTGGAGGGCATCCCGCATGACGAAGGCATCCTTGACCGCAGCGGTGATGCCGGAAGCGGTCAGCGGATGGCAGCAGCCCCGCGCATCCCCGATCAGGGCGACGTTCGCCTTGACGCTCGCCTCCGGAACGATGCAGTAGTTCGCCGCCGCCAAGGGCTTGCCCTGGGCCAGTACCGCCTCGATGTCGCCCCGGAAGGGCTCGGGGAACAGACGCAGATGCTCACGGATGGACTCCTTCGAATCCGCCCCTTTGAGCACCTCGAACATGACCCGCGCCCGCCCGCCGCCGATGCCATAGGCATAGGACACGCCAGCCGGGTTCAGAAAGATGTTGCCGTAGCCGGGGTTCGGCAGATGGGCGTCGTCGACCTCGAGACCGATCATGCCGGAATAGCGCTGGGTTACGTGGGAAATGCCGACCATTTTCCGCAACTGGGACATCGGGCCGTCCGCCCCGATGATCAGCCGAGCCTCCACCCGCGTGTCGGCGCCTTCGTGAGTCACGGTGGCGACATAGCCCTTGCCGTCTTCGTGCTCCATCCCCGTCACCCTGGCGCCGAGCCAGACGGAGACCCGCTCGAAACCGTGCACCGTCTTCAGCAGATGGCTCTTGAGCAGACTGTGCTCGATCACGCGGCCGCAACGCCGGCGTCCATGGATCTCGCCGTATGGCAGCAGTGTCGCAGGCGAGCCCTCGCCATCGTTGAAGGGAAATATGGCAAAGCCGTTGACCACGCTTCCCCGTGGCGAATCGTCCCGGATCAATCCGAGCTCGCGCAGCCCGTCGATGCCGGGAGGATGGATCAGCTCACCCGCCAACCTGCGGCCGGGGTCAGGATCGGGCTCGACGATCAGGACCCGCAAGCCCAGCCCCGACAATGCTGCCGCGGCCGCGGAACCGGCAACGCTGCCGCCGGCGATCAGAACGTCCCACTCCCCCAATTCAATCGAACTCATCTGCGATAACCCGTGTCATGATGTCCTTCGGCTCCGGCATAGGCCGGACCGGCGTTGTTCAAACCAGCGCTCGGCGAAGCTTTCGCGCCTTCCAGCCGGACGTAGCGCGCCAGCGCCCAGACCGGGAAATAAATATGATAGAGCCGATAGTCCAGCATGGCTGCCCCGAAAAACACGCCGTTCACCCCTTGCCGGGGCCAGCCGCCGTCGTCCCGCTGTTGAGAGGACAGCCAGGCAATGCCTCGCTCGATGGCCTCGTGCGCGGCCGGATAAACCTCCATGAGCGCGAGCAGCGCCCAGGCGGTCATCACGGTCTGGCTGCGCCCGCTTTCGACGTAGCGCCCTTCGAGACAGCTCGAATAGTGTTCGCCCCAGCCACCATCGGGCCGCTGCTTCGCTAGCAGCCAGCCGGCGGCCGATTGCAGAACCGGGTCCGCCGGTTCGGCACCGGCCATGCGCAAACCCTTGACCACATGGAACACCGCATAGGTGTAGTTGATGCCCCAGAAGCCCGGAAACGAACCGTCGTCGAGCTGCCGGCTTCTCAGGAAGCTCTCCGCTTTCCGGATCGCCGTTGCGATCCTTCCTCCCGGAAGGTCCGGATAATGCCGTAAATAATGCGCCAATGCCCCGAGGGAAGATCCCGTGCACTCGATATAGGACAGCTCGGTCATGCATTGGCCGAACATTTCGGAAGGGTTGACCAGCTCCAGCAGCCGTCCGCCCCGCCGCCGCTCGTAGGTACCGAAACCGCCATCCGCGTTCTGGCGGGACAGGATGAATTCCACGCCCAGACGCAAGCGGTCGGCTCCCAGGCGCGCCGCAATCCGGACATCCCCGCGCTCGTACAGCGCAAACAGGGCGCTCACCGCCTCCGCCGCGCAATCGCTCACCGGCCAGCGGTGCCGGCCATCGGAAAAGCACCAACCCCCAAGCGCGGGATCGCGCCATGCCTCGCGGTAATCGGCCAGTTCCTCGGTCATCTGCGCCTTGTCGAGAAAACCCTGAGCCCGGTTCAGCGCGCGCTCCGCCTCCTCGTCCAACTGCGGCAGTTCGGCCAAGGCCTGCACGGCGAAAGCCGTGTCCCAGGAGTTGGAACGCGCGCCCACATAGCGCAGCCCTTCGGCTTCGTCCTCCCAGCGCCAGGCTTCGACACCTTCGAGGCTGGGCGCGAGATCGGGATGGCGCGGATCGTGCGCGAAGATCGCCAGGCAGTTCAGCAAGCCGCTGACCGGGGAGATACTCTGGTAACGCGTGGAGCGCTGCTCTCTCAATATCTGCTCGAAGCAGACGGCCAACGCCCTCCGCCGCAGCGCCTTCCAGGGCCGATGCTCGTAACGCGCCAGGAGATCGTAAACCAGCCTCAGGACGCGGCTGATCGGCACATAGAGATCGGTCCGGGCGACGGCATGGCGGTAAGCCCCAAAATCGATAGACTCGTACGGCTCGGCATACAGCTCCGCCCTTAGCGCATCCCGCAGCGGCTCCGGGAGGGACGCGGCGAACCGGCCCCCGGAAAGGTAGGCGATGCCCAGATAGATCAGGCGCGTATGGCAGTAGAACCGGCTCGGATGAAAAGGCAGCCAGCGCGGCAGGAGGAACAGCTCCGGCGGCACGGCGTTGACGCCTTCCCGTCCGTACAGGCCGAGCAGCGCCAGCCAGAACTTGCCCCAGGTGGGAACCGCCTTGACGCCCTCCGGCCGAACGTGAAGCCACGCTCGCGCTCTGACGAGCAGAGGCGTATCCGGCCGAAGACCCAGAAGGCGCAACGCGACATAGGCCAAGGCGGTGAAAAAGACATAGCCCGGGCTTTCCGGATGCATGCCCCAGGCGCCGTCGGGAAGCTGGGAAACCTCGAAATGCTTGACGATTTCCGCCCGTTCCCGTTCCGAATAGGGACGCCCGACGACTGCGCGCACGATCACCGCCTGGGCGAGGATCATCGTGCACCACACCATTTCCCCTTCCCAGTCACCGGCAGGCCGCTGCAGCGAAAGCAGATGCTTCATGGCCGCGCGGGCGCGCTGCGCCACCCCGCCGGGCACCTCTCCGATGCTTTCCTCGTATTGAGCGTTCAAGATCGCGGCTTGCCGTACTCGGGATATCTGAGGAACCGGGATGAAGCCTGCCCGGATGAAAGCCCATGCCAATTCCGGATCGAATCGCCCCGGTCTGAGGGAAAGCGCATCGGCAGCAAATCGATCATCAGAGCCTGGCGGACTGTGAAATGCGTCATGTGCGACTATTTTGTGGGAAAACCACCACACCGTCCAGCACCGCGGAGCACACCGGAAAAATATTCACGACCCCCCTCCCCGCGGTAGCATTAACGGATTGGCAACAATTCCCGCGGATTCCGTCTTTAACGAGCACAATGAAACTGGTACTGCAAATCGCGATCGGCGTATTCCTGGGCACTCTGGCGTCCCAATTCACCGTCGAGACCTGGCGGCTCTACCAGGAACAGGCTGCCCGGACGGCGTCGGAAAAAATCGAGGCCGAAAAGGCCAAGACCCGGCACGAGCTGTCCGAACGCATCCGCGCCCTGCTGATGCGAGGACGCCAGGAAAACTCCGGCCAGCCGCACATTCCGCCAGGCTTCGTTCCCGATGATGCAGAAACGCAACCGGCCGGTGAAAACTGACGCAGCCCACACGATGAAGGCTTCCCGCTTTTGCACCGCGGACCTGGTCTGCCACCGCTCCCAATCCTGTCCGCCGGTCCACCGGATCGAAGCGAGCGTGCGCCGGCCAGCAGATGGCGCCCTCGAACTGCGCTTCGTGCTCGAAGGCGATCTGGCGGCACTCTCCCTTCCTCCCCCCTCGCACGGGCGCTGGACCCGCGGCCTGTGGGAGCATACCTGCTTCGAAGCTTTCCTCAGGCCGGACGACGGCGCGCGGTATCTTGAATTCAATTTTTCGCCATCGGGCGAGTGGGCCGCATTCGTTTTTTCCGGCTATCGCAACGGGCAAGAATTCGGACAAGGGCCGCAGCCCGCGCTGACCCGCCGCCAGACCGAAAGCCGGCTCGAGCTGGACGCAACCCTAAGCCCCGAACTTCTCGCCGGCATCGGTGTCCATACAAGCTTGCGGATCGCGTTGTGCGCAGTCATCGAAGACGCGGGGAGGGCGCTCTCCTACTGGGCCCTCCGCCATCCGGCGGAAACGCCCGACTTCCACCATCCGGACAGCTTCGCACTCACGCTTGCACACCGCCCGGGAACGAGACAGCAACTGAAAAACCAGGACATCGCATGAAGCTCGGCATCGAACGCCTGCTGCAGGACCCGGGGCTGCGCGCCCCATTGAAAGGCCGCCGGATCGCCGTGCTGGCGCATCCCGCATCCGTCACCCGCGACCTGACCCACACGCTGGACGCCCTCGCCGCGGCGGGCGGAATCGATCTGACCGCGGCCTTCGGCCCCCAGCACGGCTTGCGCGGCGACAAACAGGACAACATGGTCGAATCCCCGGACTTCCTCGACCCCCGCCACCGCATCCCGGTGTTCAGCCTCTATGGGGAAACCCGCCGGCCGACTCGAGCGATGCTGGACAGTTTCGATGTGCTGCTGATCGATCTGCAGGACCTCGGCTGCCGCATCTACACATTCATCACCACCCTGCGCTACGTCCTGGAAGCCGCCGCCGACGGCGGCAAGGCGGTATGGATACTCGACCGCCCCAACCCGGCCGGTCGACCGGTGGAAGGCCTGCGGTTACGGCAGGGATGGGAGAGCTTCGTCGGCGCGGGCCCGCTTCCCATGCGCCACGGCCTGACGATGGGCGAACTCGCCCAGTGGTTCGTACGCACGCTGCGCCTCGACCTGGACCTGGAAGTGGTCGCCATGGAAGGATGGAGGCCCTCCGAGGACCCCGGCTACGGCTGGCCGGCGGGCGAATACGCCTGGGTGAACCCCAGCCCGAACGCCCCCAATCTTTCGATGGCGCGCTGCTATGCCGGGACCGTCCTGCTGGAAGGCACGACTCTCTCCGAGGGGCGGGGAACCACCCGCCCCCTAGAACTGTTCGGAGCGCCGGACATCGACGCGCGAAAACTCATGACCACCATGCACTCGCTGGCGCCCCACTGGCTCGACGGCTGCATCCTGCGGGACTGCTGGTTCGAGCCGACATTCCACAAGCATGCCGGCCGGCTGTGCTCGGGCATCCAGATCCACGCCGAAACCGCCGCTTACCGGCATGAGAGCTTCCGCCCCTGGCGGCTCATGGCGCTGGCGTTCAAGTCGCTGCGCGAGCTGCAACCGGATTATCCGATCTGGCGGGACTTCCCTTACGAATACGAATTCGACCGTCTCGCCATCGACCTGATCAACGGCTCGGAACTGCTGCGCCTCTGGGTGGACGATCCCGCCGCAACACCGGCCGACCTCGACGCGCTCGCCCGCCCGGACGAAACCTCGTGGCTCGAGGAGCGGGAAACGGTGCTCCTCTACCGCTAGGAGTCTGTCGGACTATGGATTTACTCGGGTCGGGATTCTTGGAATCGAGAATTTTTCGGGGGCATTGGCGGGGTAGTCACCAGCGTTTCGCGTCGATAACTAGACCAAGATGTGCCCCGCCTCCCCCATGGCGGCGCTATTGGTGTGTAACGCTTGGTTTTTACGTGAAGCCTGTCACGCTGCCGCCAACACGTGCATCCGCCTCAGATTGAACGCCATCGCCACCAGCTTCCATTCTCCGGCCACTGCCTCCAAGCCGCGCAGAGAGAACTGGCGGAATCCCAAGACCTGTTTGATGATGCCGAACACCGGCTCCACCGTGGATTTGCGCTTGGCGTAGCGGGCCTTCCCTGCCTTCGTTTTGAGTTTCCAGGCCATCTTCTCCACGGGATCGGTGGTTTCCGGTTCCGGGGCATCCGGAGCCAGGCGTTCCGCCAGCGGCACGTGATGGCTGTCCCGTCCCATCGCGATCAGCGGTTCGATCTGCTGTTCGCAGCAGGCGTGCACGTTGCCGGCGCTGAAGTAGCCCGTGTCGGCCAGCAGGGCTTCGGGCTTCCCCCAGGCTTCCGGCAGCTTCTCGATCTCGGCCAGCATCGGTTCGACCTGCTGCTTGTCGTTGGTCTGCTGACTGACGGTGGTGGCGACGATCAACATCGTCTCCACATCCACCGCAGCCTGGCTGTTATAGCCCTGGAGGAAACCCGCGTGGCTCGGCATGATGCGGGATTCCTCGTCGGTCAGATTGATCTGGTCGCTGGCCTTCGGCCCGGTTTCCGGCGGCTTCGGCTCCTGCCCACGTGGCTTCTTGCCCGCCTGCCGCTGGCCTTCGCGACGGGCTACCTTGGCTTCATAGTCCTGCTGCGCCCGGGCATCGCGCTCCGCGACCCGCTCCACGATCTTGGCCTTCGCCTCCGCCAGGGCCTTCAGCCGATCCTGCCGCCGCGCCAACTCCTCTGGCAGGTCGATGCCGTCCGGCTCCTCCGCCCCGTCGGCCTCCGCCGCCTTCTGCAACAAGGCCTGCACCTCCTCCCGCAACTGCGCTTCCAACTTCTCGATGTGGCCATGAGACAAGGCCTTGTGCTTGGAGGCGTTGGCCTTAATCTTGGTCCCGTCCAGGGAAATCTGCCCGAGCCTCACCAGCTTCATCGCCTGCGCCAGGCTCAAGACCTGAACGAACAGGTCCTCCAGCTCCCCCAGAAAGGTCTTGCGAAAGTGGGCCAGGGTGTCATGATCGGGATGGGTTTCCGCCGACAGAAAGCGGAAGGCCACCGAATCGTAGGTGGCCCGCTCAATCTTGCGGCTGGAGAACACCCCGGTGGCATAACCATAAACCAGCAGGGCCAGTAGTACCGACGGATGGTGCGCCGCCGACCCGCGCCCCGAGTAGCGGCTCGTCAGTCGACTTAAATCCAGCTGATCGATGACCTCGACGAGGAACCGTGCCAGGTGGTTGGCTGGCAGCCATTCGTCAACCGAGGGCGGTAGCAGATACTGCTGGTGGCGATTGACGGGGATGAAGCGGCTCATCGGGTCTCACCTTGTCGCGATCTATCCGGAATAGGCCGCTATGTTAACGGAAACAGCGGACTTCCGCCCCTCCAATCCGGTTCGAACCAGAACCGGAAAGTCCGACAGACTCCTAGCCCGGACGCTCGAGCGACACCGCCATTCCTGGAACCGGTATTTTCTTGATATAATATAAAAATTTCTCTGCCTCCCCAGACCACCATAACCATAAGAAGAAAAGTCGATGTCAAGACACAACAGCTATACGTGGGACGAGTTGCTGCAATGCGCCCGAGGTGAAATGTTCGGGCCCGGCAACGCCCAGCTGCCCGCCCCGCCCATGCTGATGTTCGATCGCATCACTCACATCGACTCGGTGGGCGGCGCCTTCGACAAGGGGATGATCGTCGCCGAGCTGGACGTCAAACCCGAACTGTGGTTTTTCGATTGCCATTTCATCTCGGACCCCGTGATGCCGGGGTGCCTGGGGCTGGACGCCATGTGGCAGATGGTCGGATTCTACCTGGGCTGGATCGGCGGCAAGGGGCGGGGCCGCGCACTCGGCGTCGGGGAGGTCAAATTCCGCGGCCAGGTCCTCCCGCACCACAGGCTCGTGACCTATCGCATCAACCTCAAGCGGGTGATCCTGCGCAAACTGGTCATGGGTATCGCCGACGCGGAGATGGAGTGCGACGGCAAGGTCATCTATGAGGCCAACGACCTTCGAGTCGGTCTTTTCACGAGCACGGACGACTTCTAAGGAGCACAGACATGAGACGTGTAGTCGTTACCGGCATCGGCATCGTTTCCAGCATCGGCAACAACAAAGCAGAGGTCGTCGAGTCCCTGCGGCTCGGGCGCTCCGGCGTCTGCCGCTCCGAGGAATACGGCGAACTCGGCTTCCGCAGCCAGGTCTATGCCCCGATCCGGCTGAATCCCGACGATCTCATCGACCGCAAAGTCCGCCGCTTCATGGGCGACGGCGCCGCGTTCAACTATCTCGCCATGCAGGAAGCCATCGCCGACGCGGGGCTCGAAACCGGCGAGGTTTCCGATCCGCGCACCGGCCTGATCATGGGATCCGGCGGACCGTCGACCTCCAACATGCTGGCCGCCTGGAGCACTTTCCGCGAAAAGGGCGTCAAGAAGGTCGGGCCTTACATGGTGCCGCGATCGATGTCCAACACCAACTCCGCCTGCCTGGCCACGCCGTTCCAGATCAAGGGCGTCAACTATTCGATCAGCTCGGCTTGCGCCACCAGCGCCCACTGCATCGGCAATGCCGCGGAACAGATCCAACTGGGCAAACAGGACATCGTATTCGCCGGCGGAGGCGAAGAGATTCATTGGACCATGAGCGTGCTGTTCGACGCGATGGGCGCGCTGTCGGCCAAGTACAACGACACGCCGGAATGCGCCTCCCGGCCCTACGACGCGGACCGCGACGGCTTCGTCATCTCCGGCGGCGGCGGCGTCCTCGTCATGGAGGAACTGGAGCACGCCAAGGCGCGCGGCGCCCGGATCTATGCGGAACTCACCGGTTACGGCGCCACCTCCGACGGCTACGACATGGTGCAGCCTTCCGGCGAAGGCGCTGTGCGCTGCATGCGGCAGGCGATGGCCACCATGTCCGCGGCGAAAGTCGACTACGTCAATGCCCACGGCACCAGCACGCCGGTAGGCGACATCCGCGAACTGGAGGCCATGAAGGCCGTGTTCGGCGATGATGTTCCGCCGGTGAGCTCCACCAAATCCCTGACCGGCCATGCATTGGGCGCCGCCGGCGTGCACGAGGCGATTTATTCCCTGTTGATGCTCGAGCATGGCTTTATCAGCGCTTCCGCCAACATACGGAACCTCGACCCCGGCGCGGAAGGCGTGCCCATCGCCCGCAAGCGAATCGACGGGGTCCACCTCGATACCGTGATGTCCAACAGCTTCGGTTTCGGGGGCACCAACGCGACCCTGATCTTCCAACGCCATGCCGGGTAACGCAGCAGCCTCTCTTTACGCCAAGGAACGCTACGAGTTCAACAAGCTGCAAAAGCGGCTGCGGCGGCTCGCCGGACAGGCCATCGCCGACTACGGGATGATCCGGGAGGGAGACCGCGTGATGGTCTGCCTGTCCGGAGGCAAGGACTCCTTCACCCTGCTGGACATCCTACTGAAACTGCGGATCAACGCGCCGGTGAGCTTCGACCTCATCGCGGTCAACCTGGACCAGAAGCAGCCGGGGTTTCCGGCCGACGTCCTGCCGAACTACCTGTCGGAGCGGGACATCCCCTTCCACGTCATCGAGCAGGACACCTACAGCGTCGTCAAGAACATCATCCCGGAAGGCAAGACCACCTGCGGACTGTGCTCCCGCCTGCGGCGCGGCCTGCTGTACCGCTACGCGGCCGACAACGGCATCACCAAGATCGCCCTGGGACACCATCGCGACGACATCCTGGAAACGTTCTTCCTGAACCTGTTCTACGGCGGCACCTTGAAAGCCATGCCGCCCAAGCTGCTCAGCGACGACCGCCGCCACATCGTGATCCGGCCGCTGGCCTATTGCAAGGAGGAAGACATCGCCGAATACGCCAGGATCCGCGCCTTCCCCATCATCCCCTGCAATCTGTGCGGCTCGCAGGAAAACCTCCAGCGCCAGGCCATGAAAGCCATGCTCAAGGATTGGGAAAAGCGCCATCCGGGCCGGGTCGAAACCCTGTTCACCGCGCTCCAGAACGTCGCCCCCTCGCAGCTCGCCGATGCCAAGCTGTTCGACTTCGCGGGTCTCGAATCCCTCCGCGACACTGCGGACGCGGCGCCGGAGCGCGGAGCCGGACTGGACATCCTCTCCCTCTGACCCCATGGGAGCGCTACACCGGCGCCGCCGCAAACCGTCGCGCCTGCGGGCGGCGCTCGCCCCGGAAGACTGGGCCGACCGCCTGCAGATCTGGCTGTCGCTGGTCCTGCAGGCCCTGATCCTGGGCGTCTTCATCGGCGCCCTGCACGAGACTCAATGGCTGGTCGCCTTCACTTCGCTCGCGGTGCTCGCCCTGACCTTCCTGCCCGCCATGATCGCCCGCCAGTTCCAGGTCCAGTTGCCGGTGGAGTTCACCTTCCTCACCTGCCTGTTCCTGTACGCGGCATTCGGCCTGGGCGAAGTGGCGATGTTCTACGAACGGTTCTGGTGGTGGGACCTGCTGCTGCACAGCGTTTCGGCGCTGGTCATGGGACTCCTGGGCTTCCTGCTGATTTACGCCTTCCACTGCACCCATCGGGTGAAAATGGCGCCGTTCTACGTCGCGATCACGGCATTCTGTTATTCGATGTCGGTGGGCGCCTTGTGGGAGATCTTCGAATTCCTGATGGACCAGGGCTTCGGATTCAACATGCAGAAGTCGGCACGCGACACCATGACCGACCTCATCGTCGACTCCGCAGGGGCTTTTCTGGCCGCCTGGATGGGCTATCACTACGTCAAGAACGGCGACTCGCTCATCGCCGACCGGCTGGTGCGGCGCTTCGTGGCCCGCAACCCGCGCCTGTTCCCGCCGCACCGGCGCTGAGCGTCCGCTAGCGGCGCTTGAGGGTGAACCTGGACCGGTGCCCCGTGGTGCAACGGAACTCGCCCTGGATGATCGCACCACCCTGCTTGGCTTCGGCCTCGAAATCGCAGAAATTGCCGGGCAGCATCAGCGATTCCGTGCGCCCGGAAAACACCTCCCCCTCCACCGAGCCCTTCAGATTTCCCGCATCGCCGGCGCTGTTGGAATAATTCCCGTAGACCGCCCGGCCGCGCTGGTCCAGGGACATCTCCAGCGAAAAACTCATGCCCTCGCTGTAACCGGCGGTACGGATTTCGCTGCCGGAATAATTGCCCGTTACGGAAAGGGGAAGCAGCGCTTCATCACCTTCGCCGGCCGCTGGCGCTTCCTCGTCCACCCGAACCGAAGGCTCCGGCAGCGGGCGGCCGGTCTGCTCCGCGGCCTGTTCCGTCCGCTCCTCGCCGCCCTCGTGGCCGGGACCGAACACACCAAACCGATCCAGCGCGACGATGAGCGCCGTGATGCCGACTATGAACACAATCGCAGCCGCCTTCCTGCCTGCGGCGCCGTGCTCCAGCTCGGATGCGTGGTGATGATCGGCCATCTGCGTTTACTCCGCCTCCCTCACTCTGTGAGTCCCGTCTCTGATTGTCCAATTAACGGCTGGGGCTGTCTACGCCGAAAAGCCCCGGCGTACGATCGACCCGCAGTGGAGCCGCGGAACCGTCCAGCGGAAAAAACTTTCGAGCCGATACCCGGATCGGTTGAATTGAGCGCGGAAAAACCACAGAATAATCTACTAAATCGCTCGGGCATATCTGGCCACCGTCGCTTGATCGGCTGAATCCTGAAATTTCGTCAACTGGGGAGGAAAAATGTCGTGCGACTGACGACGAAGGGCCGCTATGCGGTCACCGCCATGCTGGATCTTGCGTATCACAGCGAAACGAATCCGGTCACGCTGACCGATATCGCCAAGCGGCAGAATATATCCTTATCCTATCTCGAACAACTGTTCTCCCGCCTGCGCCGGGCGGGCATGGTGGAAGGCGTCCGCGGCCCCGGCGGCGGCTACCAGCTCAGCCGCTGCGCGAACGAGATCAACATCGCCGAAATCATCGCCGCCGTTGACGAGCCGATCGATTCCACCCGCTGCGGCGGCAAGGCCAACTGCCAGAACAACCAGCCCTGCCTGACCCACGACCTGTGGATGGGCCTGAGCGAACAGATTCGCGAATACCTCGCCTCCATCAGCCTGGGCGAAGTGCTGAACCGCCAGCCGGTGCGGCAGGTCGCCGAGCGGCAGGACCGCCAGAGCCTGCGGCGTGTCGAACTCCTGATGGGACAGGAGCCGGCCAAGACCGGATGATCTATTTCGATCACAACGCCACCACCCCCCTGGACGAGCGGGTGCTGGAGGCCATGCTGCCCTACCTGAAATCCTGCCATGGCAACCCCTCCAGCCTGCACCGCCCGGGCCGCATCGCCCGTGACGCGGTGGAAACCGCCCGAGCCCAGGTCGCCGCCCTGGCCGGCGCAGCGCCCGCCCAGGTCATATTCACCAGCGGTGGCAGCGAAGCCAACAACCTCGCCATCAAGGGCCTGGCCTGGAGCCTGAAACCCGGCCGCATCCGCATCGGCGCCACCGAACACCCTTCGGTCGCCGAACCCGCGCGGTTCCTGGCCAAGCACGGCTGGGACTGCCGAATCTTGGCGGTGGACGCCCAGGGCCTGATCGAAGATTCCGTTCTTGCCGGAATCGCGGAAGATCCGCCCGACATCGTCTCGGTGATGCTTGCCAACAACGAGACCGGCGTGATCCAGGACGTCGCCCGCATCGCCGCCTTGGACAGCGGCGCCTGGCTCCATTGCGACGCGGTCCAGGCGGCGGGAAAAATCCCCTTGAGCTTCCCACGGATCGGCGCCCACCTGATGTCGCTGTCCGGACACAAGATTTACGGCCCCAAGGGAACCGGCGCCCTGATCGCCGCCCCTTCGGTCCCGCTGACACCGCTCATCCACGGCGGCGAGCAGGAAAAAGGCCTGCGCGGCGGCACCGAAAACGTGGCCGCCATCGTAGGCTTCGGCAAAGCCGCCGAACTCGCCGCCGCGGAGCTGGAAGAGCATGGCCGGCGGCTTCGCCGCCTGCGGGACCGGTTGGAACGGGGCATCGAAAAACTGCCCGGCACGACGGTCTTCGCCCGCACCCCGGAACGGCTGCCCAACACGCTGCAGTTCGCCGTGGCGGGCTACGACGGCGAGACCCTCGTCATGCTGCTGGACCGGCACGGCATTGCGGTTTCCAGCGGCTCGGCGTGCGCCAGCGGAGCGCGCGAACCCAGCCCGGTGCTGCTCGCCATGGGCGTCGATCCGGCCCTGGCGACCGGCGCGGTACGGATCAGCCTCGGCAGAGGCAACACCGAAGCGGAGGCGGAACAACTGCTGACCGTGCTCGGTCGAATCCTCGGTACAGACCCGCGATCCTGTTAACCCGGCCCATAAATTGGACCTGGTTAATCCGGGACAGGGATGCCCCGGCGCGGCGATCAGCCGCGTGAGCCCTGGCCGGGCACGCACCGGCCAGGGCGGCGGCCCGAAATACCAGGAGGATATTTGCGGGCCTGAGAACAAGACCCCACACTCGCATCTTGAGGACATCATCATGGCCGTTACAGTGACCGAAAACGCCGCCGTACAGATCGCAAGGCAACTCCAGCGCCGCGGGCATGGGGTGGGACTGCGCCTGGGCGTCAGACAGGCGGGATGCTCGGGCTATGCCTACGTCGTGGATTACGCCGACGAAGTCGCCGCGGACGACACGGTCTTCGAACAGCACGGCGTCAAGGTCGTGGTCAAAACCGGGGACCTGGCCTATCTCGACGGCGTCGAAATCGACTACGCGCGGGAAGGGCTGAACGAGGCCTTCCGCTTCCACAACCCCAAGGCCACCGCGAGTTGCGGCTGCGGCGAAAGCTTCGCGGTCTGAAATCGCGCCGACCGAATCACGAAACTCCAAAACCTTACAAAAATCCGTTAAAATCAACGGATTTTTCCATCCTGGCGGTATCGCCACGAACGGAAGGGGCGACCAGCCCCTGTACGATTTCAATCAACACTGAGAACGCAAGGAGATTCCATGGCGGTAGAACGCACCCTTTCCATCATCAAGCCGGACGCGGTCGCCAAGAACGTCATTGGCGAGATTTATTCCCGCTTCGAGAAGGCCGGCCTCAAGATCGTGGCCGCGAAGATGGCCCAACTGTCCCGCGAGGAGGCCGAAGGCTTCTATGCCGTGCACCGGGAGCGCCCGTTCTTCAACGACCTGGTGTCGTTCATGATCAGCGGCCCGGTCATGATCCAGGTGCTGGAAGGCGAGAATGCCATTGCCAAGAACCGCGACCTGATGGGCGCCACCAATCCCAAGGACGCCGCTCCCGGCACCATCCGCGCCGACTTCGCCGTCAGCATCGACGAAAACGCGGTGCACGGCTCCGACGGCCCGGAAACGGCGGCCCAGGAGATCGCCTATTTCTTCGAGAGCGATGAACTCTGCCCCCGTACCCGCTGAGACGGCAGCCCGCGTCAATCTGCTCGATCTGGACCGGGAAGGCATGGAAGCCTTCTTCGTCCGCATCGGTGAGAAGCCGTTCCGCGCTTCGCAATTGCTGCAGTGGATCCACCAGCGCGGCGTCACCGATTTTTCGCTGATGACCAACCTGAGCAAGGCGCTGCGCAGCCGGCTCGAAGCCGTGAGCGAAATCCGGCCGCCCGAGCTGGTGCTCGAGCAGCGCTCGGGCGACGGCACCCGCAAGTGGGTGCTGCAGGTGGACGCCGTCAACCGGGTCGAGACCGTGCTGATCCCCGACGAGGGGCGCAACACCCTGTGCGTGTCCTCGCAGGTGGGCTGCTCGCTCGAATGCTCGTTCTGCTCCACCGCCCGCCAGGGATTCAACCGGAACCTGACCACCGCCGAGATCATCGGCCAGCTCTGGGTGGCGCAGCACCGTCTCGGCGACGAACAGCGCATTAGCAACGTGGTGCTGATGGGGATGGGCGAGCCCCTGCTCAATTTCGGCAATGTCGTCGCCGCGACCCGCCTGATGATGGACGACTTCACCTACGGCCTGTCGAAACGGCGGGTCACGCTCAGCACCTCCGGCATCGTGCCGGCGCTGGACCGGCTGGCCGAGGTCAGCGACATCAGCCTGGCCGTATCCCTGCACGCGCCCAGCGACGAGCTGCGCAACGAACTGGTGCCGATCAACCGAAAGTATCCGATCAGGGAACTGCTGGCCGCCTGCAAGCGCTATGTCGGTACCGAGAACCGCCGCAAAGTCACTTTCGAATACGTCATGCTGGACGGCGTGAACGACGGTCCCGAACATGCCCGCGCCCTGATCCGTCTGCTGAGCCATGTGCCCTCCAAGGTCAACCTGATCCCGTTCAATCCGTTCCCGAACTCGGCGTTCCGCTGCTCGCGCCCCGAGGCGATCGCCCGCTTCGCCCAGACCCTCCAGGATGCCGGACTCATCACCACCACCCGGAAGACCCGGGGCAGGGACATCGACGCGGCCTGCGGCCAATTGGTGGGCAAGGTCAACGACCGCAGCCGGCGCCAGTTCCGCCTGCACACCGCGCATTGACGATGAGAGGATGGCTGGCTTTGAGCGCGTTGCTGGGAACCGTTGCCGCCTGCACCGCCCCGGAACGGAGGCCGCACGCGGCCAACGATCCCTATGGCGAACTCAGCGCCGCGGACGTCTATGTCCAGAAAGGCGTCCGCTACATGGCGCAGGGAGCACTGGAGGTGGCACTGGACGACCTGAAGCATGCGGTGGAGCTGGACCCCGCCAACAGCGATGCGCACGATGCGCTGGCCATCCTGTACGAAAAGCTGGGCAAGACCGAGGAAGCCGACCGGCATTTCCGCGAAGCCTTGTCGCTGAATCCGGAGAATTACAGCGCCTTCAACAATTACGGGCGATTTCTCTGCAACACCGGGCACACCCAGGACGCCTTGGCCAGATTCGAAGTCGCGTACTCGACTCCGCTGTACCCCCAGCCCTGGATTCCCCTCTCCAATGCCGGCGCCTGCCTGCGCCGTGCGGGCCGGCCCGCGGAAGCCGAGCCGTATCTGCGCCAGGCGCTGGAGAGGAGTCCGAACTACCCTCCGGCGCTGCTGGAAATGGCCTACGTCAGCCTGGAAGCGCGGCAATACCTGTCCACGCGCGCCTTCCTGCAGCGCTACCAGGCCATCGCCGGAGACACGCCGGAAACCCTCTGGCTCGGCGTCCAGACCGAACTGGCCCTGGGCGACGCCGCCGAAGCGCGGCGGCTGGCCGACCGGATAGGCACGGATTTCCCGGATTCCGGCGAAGCCGTGCAAGCACGGCGCCTGTTCGGCAAGCCGTGACCGCGTTTGCCCACCGATAGACAGATCGACTCAATGAGCGAAAAAATCCAAGCCATCCGCGGCATGCACGACATCCTGCCGGACATGACGCCGCGCTGGCAGCAGGTCGAACACCAGATCCGCGGCGTCATGGCCTGCTACGGCTACCGCGAGATCCGTCTGCCCATCGTCGAAAAGACCGAGCTGTTCAAGCGATCCATCGGCGAAGTCACCGACATCGTCGAAAAGGAGATGTACGTTTTCGAGGACCGCAACGGCGATTCGCTGACCCTGCGCCCCGAAGGCACCGCGGGGTGCCTGCGCGCCTGCCTCGAGCACGGCCTGCTGCACAACCAGACCCATCGGCTGTGGTATGCCGGCCCCATGTTCCGCCACGAACGCCCGCAGAAGGGGCGTTACCGCCAGTTTCACCAGGTCGGCGTCGAGGTCTTCGGCATGCCCGGCCCGGACATCGATGCGGAGCTGATCTTCATGAGCCGCCGGCTCTGGCAGCGCTTGGGGGTAGCCCACAAGCTGCGGCTGGAACTGAACTCCCTGGGCACCCCCGACGAACGGCTGGCCTACCGCCAGATTCTGGTGGATTATCTGCGCGAGAATTACGACGCGCTGGATGCCGACAGCGCGCGGCGTCTGGAAACCAATCCGCTGCGCGTCCTCGACAGCAAGAATCCGGAGATGAAGGATCTGCTCGCCGGAGCGCCGGTGCTGGCCGACTATCTGGGCGCGACCTCGCGTGCGCACTTCGAAGGCCTGACCGCGCTGCTCGATGCCGCCGAGATCCCGTACGTGATCAACCCGCGGCTGGTACGCGGCCTGGATTACTACTGCAACACGGTGTTCGAATGGGTGACGGACGAACTGGGCACCCAGGGCACCGTCTGCGCCGGCGGCCGCTATGACGGCCTGGTGGCCCAGCTCGGCGGCCGCGAATCCAGCGCCATCGGCTTCGCCTTGGGGCTGGAGCGCCTGATCGAGCTGACCGGCGAGGCCGTCGCCGATACCGCTCCGCATATCTATTTCATCGCGGCGGGCACGGCCGCGGAGCGGCGCGGCGCCGTGCTGGCGGAAATGCTGAGGGACGCGTTTCCCGGCCTCCGGCTCGTGGTCAATTGCGGCGGCGGCAGCTTCAAGAACCAGTTCAAGCGCGCCGACAAGAGCGAGGCGGCCTTCGCCCTGATCCTGGGCGAGGACGAAATGCGGGACGACAGCATCAGCCTGAAACCCCTGCGCTCGGACGGCGCCCAGCAAACGGTCGCGCAGGCCGACCTGGTACGGCTCATCCAATCCTGTGTCCATATCTGAATAAGAGGTTGCCATGGAAGTTTATCTGACCGAAGAAGAGCGCCTCGAGGCGCTCAAGCGCTGGTGGAAAACCAACGCCAGCTCCGTCGTCTGGGGCGTGGCGCTGGGGATTGCCGTGATCGTCGGCTGGGGCGCCTGGAAGCGTTCCCAGGACGAAAAAGCCATGCTCGGCGGAACGCTGTACCAGCAGCTCCTCGATGCGGTGGCGAACAAGCAGGCCGACGCCGCCATCCAGTTGGGCGAACGGATCGACAAGCAGTTCCCCGGCTCCGCCTATGCCACTTACGGCAAGCTTTTCCTGGTGCGGCTCAAGGTCGAAGCGGACGATCTGGCCGGCGCCAAGACGCTGCTGCAACAGCTGATCGCGGCCGGCAAGGACGAGAAGATCCTGCAGATCGCGCGGCTCCGGCTGGCCGAAGTCCAGCTTGGGCTCGGCGAAACGGAGGATGCGCTGAGACTGGCGGAAAGCATAACGGGCAAGGGTGCCCCGGAATTCGCCGCGCTCGCCGAGGAGCTGAAGGGCGACATTTATATCGCCATGAACCGCCCCGAAGAAGCCCGCGCCGCCTATCTGAAGGCGCGCCGGGAAGGCCAGCCCTCGCCCCTGCTCGAACTCAAGCTGACCGACCTCGGCACGCCCGCCACCCGATGATCCGCCGCGCACTGCTCATCGCCTCGCTCGCCGCCCTTTCCGGCTGCGCCGGCCTGGACGCCATCCAGAACGCCTACCAGGGAATCCAGGATTACTTCACCGGCAAGGACAATGCCGAACCGCCCGCGCCGCTGGCCGAAATCACGCCGCAGGTGAAGGCGGACAAACTCTGGACGGCGGAGATCGGCAACGGCTACGACGACCAAAGCATCAACCTCGGACCCGCCCTGGACGATGGCCGTGTGTTCGCCGCGGAGCGGCACGGCACGGTCCAGGCCTTCAACCGCCTGACCGGCGAGAAGCTGTGGTCGGTCGACCATGAAATGGAGCTGTCCGCCGGCCCCGTATTCGACGACGGCGAGCTGTTCCTGGCCACCGCGGAGGGGGCGATCATCGTGCTGAACGCGGCCGACGGCGCGCTCATCTGGAAATCGACGCTCGCCAGCGAGATCCTTTCCGTCCCCGCCGTCGCGGACGACGTGGTCGTGGTCCGCGGTGCGAACGGCCATCTGACCGGCCTGGACCGGAAATCCGGCGCCACGCTCTGGTCTTTCGAGCGCCATGCCCCGCCGCTGGCCATACGCAGCCGGGGCGCTCCGATCATCGCCGGCGACCTGGTGATCGACGGTTTCGGGGGCGGCAAGGTGAGCGCCGTCCAGCTCAAGGAGGGCAGGCTGGACTGGGAGGCCAACGTCTCCCTGCCGCACGGCCGCTCCGAAATCGAACGGCTGGTCGACCTCAGCGCCACGCCAGTGGTGCGGAACGACTCGGTGTTCGTCTCCGGCTACCAGGGCGGTACCGCCTCGCTGGGACTCAACACGGGGGAAGTGCAGTGGAAGCGCGAAAGCATTTCCTCTCCCGCCGGCATGACGGCCGACCGCAGAGAGCTGTACGTCACCGACGCCAATGCCGATCTCTGGCAGCTCGCCATCCGGAGCGGCGAAGACCAGTGGAAGCAGTCCGAGCTGCACCAGCGCCGCCTGACCGCGCCCGCCCTGGTGAAGGACTACTTGGTGGTCGGCGATTTCGAAGGCTATGTGCACGTGCTGAACAAGGAGGACGGACGCATCGTGGGACGCGTCCAGATCACGGACGAGCCCATCGAATACCCTCCGGTGGTATACGGAGACATCGTCTATGTCTACGCCACTGACGGCACCCTGGCCGCGATCACGGTGGATTGAGCATGCTGCCCGTCGTCGCCCTGATCGGCCGCACCAATGTCGGCAAATCCACCCTGTTCAACTACCTGACCCGGAGCCGTGACGCACTGGTGGCCGACTACCCCGGCCTGACCCGGGACCGCCAGTACGGCCGCGTGCAGCGCGGCGAGCGCGACTATTTCGTGGTCGACACCGGCGGCATCATCGAGGCGGCCGCGGGCATCGACGACAAGGCCATGAAGCAGGTCGACCACGTTCTCGACGAGGCCGACGTCATCCTGTTCCTGGTCGACGTCCACGCCGGCATGACCGCAGGCGACGAACTCATCGCCGAGCGCCTCCGCCGTATCAGCAAGCCGGTGCTGCTGGTAGCCAACAAGATCGACGGCACCAACGCGCTGATCGCCGGTGCGGAATTCCACGCCTTCGGACTGGGCGAGCCGCAACTCATTTCGGCGGCGCACGGCACCGGCGTGCAGGCACTGCTGGAGCGGGTCGAAGCGCTGCTGCCGGAAGCCGAGGAAACGGAGGAGACGGAAGCCGAAGGCGGCATCCGCATCGCGGTGGTGGGCCGGCCCAACGTCGGCAAATCCACCCTGGTCAACCGCATCCTGGGCGAGGAGCGGGTGGTCGTCTACGACCAGCCCGGCACCACCCGCGACAGCATCTACATTCCCTTCGAGCGGCGCGGCGAGCGTTATACCCTGATCGACACCGCCGGCATCCGCCGCCGCGCCCGGGTCAACGAGGGCGTGGAGAAATTCAGCGTCATCAAGAGCTTCCAGGCCATCGAGAAGGCCCACGTAGTGATCTACCTGGTGGACGCCAGCGAGGGCCTCACGGACCAGGACGCCAACCTGTTGGGGATGGTACTGGAAATCGGCCGTGGCCTCCTGATCGGCTTCAACAAATGGGACGGGCTGGACCCGGACCAGCGCGAAAAGGTCAAGCGCCAGATCGACGTCAAGCTGCCGTTTCTCGAGTTCGCCAAGAAATATTTCGTCTCGGCCCTGCACGGCACCGGGGTCGGCGTGCTGATGGATGCGGTCAAACCGATCTACCAGTCCGCCATGCTGGATCTGTCGGCCTCGCGCCTGACCCAGGTGCTCCAGGACTGTTTGACCGCCCACCAGCCTCCGCTGGTCCGCGGCCGCCGCATCAAGCTCAAATACGCCCACCAGGGCGGCCACAACCCGCCGGTCGTCGTGATCCACGGCAACCAGACCGAGGACCTGCCGGCCGCATACAAGCGCTATCTCGGCAACGAGTTCCGCAAGGCTTTCAAGCTGCAGGGCGTGCCACTGAAGCTGGTGTTCAAAAGCGCCGAGAACCCGTTCCAGGGCCGCCGCAACGAGCTTACCGAGCGCCAGATCAAGAAGCGCCGGCGGATGATCCGCCATGTGAAGAAGCGCTGACGGCCATTTCCCGAGCAATGCGGTCAACTATATAATTTCCCGTTCCCCCGCCGGCGCATCGTCATCCCTTCAGATGAAAGACTATCTGTTGATCCTCGTCAGCACGACCCTGGTGAACAACTTCGTCCTGGTGAAGTTCCTGGGGCTGTGCCCCTTCATGGGTGTTTCGCGCAAATCGGAAACGGCGATCGGCATGGGACTGGCGACGACCTTCGTGCTGACGTTGTCCTCGGTCAGCAGCTACCTGGTCAACCATTTCCTGCTGGAGCCGATGGGGCTGCAATACCTGCGCACCATCGCCTTCATCGTGGTGATCGCCGTGGTGGTCCAGTTCACCGAGATGGTCGTGAAGAAAACCAGCCCACTGCTTTACCAGGTGCTAGGGATATTCCTGCCGCTGATCACCACCAACTGCGCCGTGCTCGGCGTGGCCCTGCTCAACGTCCAGGCCGGCCACGATTTCGTCGAATCTTTCCTGTACGGCTTCGGCGCCGCTGCCGGCTTCACCCTGGTGCTGGTGCTGTTCGCCGGCCTGCGGGAGCGGGTCGACGCCGCCGACGTGCCGGCGCCGTTCCGCGGCAATGCCATCGCGCTGATAACCGCGGGTCTTCTGTCCGTCGCCTTCATGGGCTTCTCCGGCCTGGTCAAAGGCTGAAGGGGTGTGGGGATGCTGGCGTTTCTCGCGGTCTGCGTCTTGTTCACCCTGTTCGGCGCGCTGCTGGGCTACGCCTCGCGGCGCTTCAAGGTGGAGGGCGATCCGCTGGCCGAGAAGATCGATGCCCTGCTGCCGCAGACCCAGTGCGGCCAGTGCGGTTTTCCCGGCTGCCGCCCTTACGCCGAAGCCATCGCCCGGGGCGAGGCGGACATCAACCAGTGCCCGCCGGGCGGCGAGGACGGCGTCCAGGCGCTGGCCGATCTGCTCGGGGTCGAACCCAAGCCGCTGAACGACGAACACGGCGCCGAGAAGCCGAAAAGCGTCGCCGTCATCGACGAAACCAAGTGCATCGGCTGCACCCTGTGCATCCAGGCCTGCCCGGTCGACGCGATCCTCGGCGCGGCCAAGCTGATGCACACGGTCATCGCCTCCGAATGCACCGGCTGCGAACTTTGCATAGCGCCCTGCCCGGTCGATTGCATCGCGCTGGAGCCGGTCCGGGAGAATCTCGGCACCTGGCGCTGGCCCAAGCCCGACGGAACCCGCTGATGTTCACGCTACACCGATTCCACGGCGGCCTCCATCTGGACGCCCACAAGGAAGATTCCAGCCTCGCTCCGCTGGCGACGGCCCCGGTGCCGCCGCGGCTGATCTTCCCGCTGCAGCAGCGCGGCGGGCAGAACGCGCAAAGCGTGGTGCAGGTCGGCGACCACGTCCGCAAAGGTCAGGTCATCGCCCGCGGCGACGGGCCGATGAATCCGCCGATCCATGCCTCCAGCTCAGGAATCGTCAGCGCCATCGAGCCGCGCCCCCTGCCGCATCCTTCCGGCCTCACCGACCTGGCCATCGTGATCGACACCGACGGGGAAGACCTCGCGCCAGCTCCCGAGGAGCGGCCCGATTACGGCCAACTTGCCCCGGAAGAACTGCGCCGGGTCATCTTCGAGGCGGGCATCGTGGGCTTGGGCGGCGCGGCGTTCTCGACCGCGGTCAAGACCGATCCCGGCCACCGACCGATCGACACCCTGATCCTCAACGGCGCAGAGTGCGAACCCTATATCACCTGCGACGACAGCCTGCTGCGGAATTTCCCGCGCGAGGTGCTGGAAGGTGCGCGCATCCTGATGCGGGTATTGGGGGTGGAGCGATGCCTGCTCGGCATCGAGGACGACATGCCGGAAGCGATCCGGGCGCTGCGGGAAACGCGAGAAGCCGGGGATTATTCGAACATCGACATCGTCACCGTGCCGGCCCTCTATCCCAGCGGCGGCGAGAAGCAGCTCATCCGCATCCTCACCGGGCGCGAAGTGCCGACCCGCGGCATCCCCGCCGATGCCGGCGTGATCTGCCAGAACGTGGGCACGGCGGCGGCGGTGTACCAGGCGGTGGGCCGGGGCGAACCGCTGATCGAGCGCATCGTCACCGTCACCGGCAAGGGCATCAAGAATCCGGGCAACTGGCTGACCCGCATCGGTACCCCCATCGCCGATCTGGTGCGCTACAGCGGCGGCTATTCCGGCGTGGCCGAGCGATTGATCCTGGGCGGCCCCATGATGGGCATATCCCTCCCCTCCGACGCGCTGCCCCTGGTCAAGGCCGCCAACTGCGTGCTGGTGACCGGGCGCGGCGAAACCACCGGCCCGAAACAGGCCCTCCCCTGCATCCGCTGCGGCGCCTGCGCCGAGGCCTGCCCGATCAACCTGCTGCCTCAGCAGCTCTACTGGTACAGCCGCGCGGACAATCTGCAGCGGGCCGAGGAATACCAGTTGGCCGACTGCATCGAATGCGGCTGCTGCGACTACGTCTGCCCCAGCCACATTCCGCTGGTGCAGTATTTCCGCGCCGCCAAGAGCGAACTCGTCGCCAAGCAGCGCGAACGCACCAAGGCCGACCATGCCCGGGAACGCTTCGAGGCCCGGCAGGCCCGCAAGGAGCGCGAGAAGCAGGAACGCGCCGAGGCCGCTCAACGCAAGAAAACCGCCCTGGCCAAGCCGGATACTTCCGAGATCCAGGACGCCATCGCCCGCGCCAAGGCCCGCAAGCGGCCGCCCGAATCCGCGCCAACGACGGACGCCGCGCCTGACGAATCTCCCCCGGCACAGGAACCGGCCGAGAACTAGACCATGCGCTTCAATACCGCTCCCGCGCCCCATCTCGCACCCACCGCCAGTACCCGCCGCATCATGCAATGGGTACTCTTGGCCATGGCGCCCGGCGTCGCCGCCCAGCTCTGGCAGTTCGGCCCCGGCGTGCTGATCAACCTCGCGCTGGCGATCGCCATCGCCCTGCTGGCCGAATCCGCCATGCTGCGCCTGCGCGCCCGGCACAGCCGCGCCGGCCTGTCCGACTGGAGCGCCGTGCTGACCGCGGCACTGCTGGCGGTATCGCTGCCGCCCATCGCGCCTTGGTGGATCACCGTCTTCGGCACCCTGTTCGCCGTCGTCATCGGCAAGCAGCTCTACGGCGGCCTGGGCTACAACCCGTTCAACCCGGCCATGGTCGGCTATGCCGTCTTGCTCATCTCCTTCCCGAAAGCGATGACCGCCTGGCTGCCGCCGACCGACCTCGCAGCGGCCTCACTGGGCCTGCTGGATGCCTGGAACGCCATCGTCCATCGCGCGGGGCCGGACGGATCGAGCTTCGACGCCCTGGCGATGGCGACGCCGCTGGACACCCTCAAGACCCAGCTCGGCCTGGGCCGGACGATGGACGAGATCCAGTCCGGAGCCCTGTTCGGCGCGCTCGCCGGCAAAGGCTGGCAGTGGGTGAACCTGGGCTACCTCGCCGGTGGCCTCTGGCTGCTGCGCCGCGGGCTGATCGCCTGGCAGATCCCTGCGGGCTTCCTTGCCGCGTTGGGCGCATTGAGCCTGGGTTTCTTCCTGCTGGAGCCGGAGACCTATCCGACCCCGCTGTTCCATCTGCTGGGCGGCGCCACCATGCTCGGCGCCTTCTTCATCGCCACCGACCCCGTGACCGCCTCGACCACCCCGAAAGGACGCCTGATCTATGGCGCGCTGATCGGCAGCCTGGTATTCGTGATCCGCTCGTGGGGTGGTTACCCGGACGGCGTGGCCTTCGCGGTGCTGCTGCTCAACCTGGCCGCCCCGACCATCGACCATTACACCCGCCCCAGGGTTTACGGGCATCCCGGATGCACCTGAAACAGCACCCCGTCATCGTCGCCGGCTTCATCCTCGGCGTGTTTTCGGTCGCCGGCACCGGGCTGGTGTCCACGGTCTTCCGCCACACCGAACCGCTGATCGAGGCCAACGAGCGCGCCACCCTGCTGCACTCCATCGAAGTGCTGGTGCCGCCGGAGACTTTCGACAACGACCCGCTGGCAGACGCCATCGAGCTCGCTGACCCGCTGCTCGGCACGAGCCAGCCGCTGCCGGTCTACCGCGCCCGCAAAGCCGGAAAACCCGTCACCGCCGTGCTCTCGCCCATCGCGCCGGACGGCTACAACGGTGCGATCCGCCTGCTGGTCGCCGTCCACTACGATGGCGAACTGGCCGGCGTGCGGGTGCTGGGCCACAAGGAAACCCCCGGCCTCGGCGACCCCATCGACGAGAACAAATCGGACTGGATCCACCAATTCGCAGGACTTTCCCTACTCGATCCGCCCGAGATACGCTGGGGCGTGAAGAAGGACGGCGGTGACTTCGACCAGTTCACCGGCGCCACCATCACACCCCGCGCCGTCGTCAAAGCCGTGCGCAAGACGCTGCAATTCTTCCGCGACAACCGCGAAATCGTGTTCGTCCCGCCGCAACAGGAGGAGACCCCGTGAACCTCGGCCCCTACCGCAAGATCGCCCTGGATGGGCTCTGGCACAACAATCAGGCCCTGGTCGCCCTGCTCGGCCTGTGCCCGCTGCTCGCGGTCAGCAGCACCGTGGTCAACAGCCTAGGCCTCGGGCTGGCCACCACCGTCGCCCTGGTATTCTCCAACGGCGTGGTTTCGCTGGTACGCAACCGCATCACTACGGAAGTGCGCCTGCCGGTATTCGTGCTGGTCATCGCCGCCAACGTCACCGTCATCGAGTTGCTGATGAGCGCGTTCTTCCACGACCTGTACAAGATCCTCGGCATCTTCATCCCGCTGATCGTCACCAACTGCGCCATCATCGGCCGCGCCGAAGCCTTCGCCTCGAAGAACACGGTCGATCGCGCCGTCCTCGACGGCCTGTTCATGGGATTGGGGTTCACCGCGGCACTGGTCGCGCTCGGCGCCTTCCGCGAAATCGTCGGCACCGGCGCCCTGCTGAGCCGGGCCGAACTGATGTTCGGCGAGACCGCTCGCAACTGGAGCCTCCGGATCATCGAAGACTACGACGGATTCCTGCTGGCCATCCTGCCGCCCGGCGCCTTCATCGGACTGGGGCTCATCATCGCCCTGAAGAACGTGATCGACGCCCGCGCCAAGGCGCGGTCCCAGGCCGCAGCCCCGCAGCCAGTCTCATTCGAGCCCGCCGTGCGGAAAGCATGAACGCCGGCAAGCGGCGGCAAATTTTCGAACGCCTCGCCGCCGCCATCCCCGAACCGACCACCGAACTACGCTACGACACGCCTTTCGAGCTGCTGATCGCCGTCGTCCTTTCCGCCCAGGCCACCGACAAAGGCGTCAACAAGGCCACCGAAAAGCTCTTCCCCGCCGCCAATACCCCCGAGGCCATCCTGGCCCTGGGGGAAGACGGCCTGCGCGAGTACATCAAGACCATCGGCCTGTTCAACAGCAAGGCCAAGAACATCATCGGCCTCTGCGAACGGCTGATCGAGCGCCACGGCGGCGAAGTGCCGCGCGACCGCGCAGCCTTGGAAGCCCTGCCCGGCGTGGGCCGCAAGACCGCCAACGTCATACTCAACACCGCCTTCGGCCAGCACACCATCGCGGTCGACACCCACATCTTCCGCGTCGCCAACCGCACCCGCCTGGCGCCGGGCAAAACCGTGCTGGCAGTGGAAAAAGCGCTGGATAAACACACCCCCCGCGAGTTCCTGAAGGATGCCCACCACCTCCTCATCCTGCACGGCCGCTACACCTGCACCGCCCGCAAGCCCAAATGCCCGCAGTGCCCCATCGCCGACCTGTGCGAATTTCCGGACAAGACGCCGGCAATCGGGTAAGCGCCATCGCGGTTTCCCATAGCTCAGCCGGGCGTTATAATCACCTCCCCCTGCAGGCCCCGTCCCAGCGACACCTGCAAGGCATCGCCTCCGTCCTCATGCTGGTGTAGCTCAGTCGGTAGAGCAGCTGATTTGTAATCAGCCGGTCGCGGGTTCGAATCCTGTCACCAGCTCCATAAATTCAATAACTTATTGCCATATCTCGGGGTGTCTAAAATTCCGGGGCTACACCGGGGCTACGCTCGAACGGAATTTGGCACTTTGGGGCCACAAAAAAAGCCCGCTCAATGGCGGGCCTTTTTCGTAACCGGTCACCTACTCATCCTGGCATCGGCTCCGGCTTCACGAACCGGATGCGCAGCGCCTTAACCCGGATGCGCCGCCCGTCCAGCTGCCAAGTCTCGATGTCGTCACCCGACGAAAGCATGACCGCCCCAGGCTCCGGCGGATCGTCCCGGATGCCCTCAAGCACCAGCCGTGCGCGGTCGAACTCCGTGCATATGCCTCGGCGCTTAGCCTCCAGTTTCGCTATGCGGTTCTTGATACTCATCGGTTTTGCTCCTGCTCCAGTTGTTCAATGCGTGCTTCAAGTTCATCGGTGCGGATCGACTCCAGCAGGGTACGCAAGATGAAGCCGGCCGTCCGGGTGTGGTCGTTGTCGATTTCGCCGCGCCTGTGCTCCAGGTACAGCGCCGCCAACTCCTTGCGGATACCTCGCGCCGTGGTCAAGCTGGGGCGTCGCCGATACCTCCCCCCCATGTCGGCGGTAATCAATTCGCCCTCAATGGGTTGCGTGGGTTTTTCGGATGTTGTGGGCATGCTCACTCCTGCCCTTCGGTGGGTGGGTGCTCGGCCCGCCAGCATCGCCGCCGGCCGGCCGTCACGTCGAAGTCATGGAGCTGGCAACGCGCCATCCAGCGCCGTGCCGGCTTCAAGGCGAACCATCGGCAGCTACCGCACTTCCTCGGCTTCGCGGGTCGCTGGATCACATGGAACACAGGGGGTATCCAGATCGGCAAGGCTGCCAACTCATCCAGCCGCCGTCCGAATTCGCTCCAGTCCGCGTACCGTGGCGGTCTGGCCGCGATAGCGCCGCCGGGCAGCATACGTGCCTGCCATTCCGGGAACTCTCCCTGTAGCCGCCGCAAGCGGTCTGGCGTCAGCATGGCTTACCCCCTGTGCGCCGGATCGACCGGAAGAAAAATTTCCTCAACCGCACATGCGGCGATTTTGTACGGCTGACCTCGACGGCCGGCAGCTCGCAAGGAAACGGCGGCCGGACGAACGCGGCAAGGTCGGGGTGATCCTCGAACGCCTTGCGGTCGTGGTCCGTCATGGCGTCCAAGTGCCGGGATGCCACCGGGTCCAGGGTGATCTTGTGGCCTCGCCGCAGCAGATCGGCGTGGCGTTGTTTTCGGCGCTTCGCTCGTGTGGTCATCGGATCACCTCGCATGAGCCTAAGCGCTGGCCGTACCGCTGCCGCAGAGCGCCCATCAGTTCATCGGCGGAACACTCGCCGACGGCAACGCCGCCGCCCTGGCCCGCCTTCAGCCGGAACCGGATCACGGCCCGGCGGTTTCGTGCATTGCTCTCGGCTTCGATTTTTTTCGGGGTTACTGGGGTTACCAGGGTTACCGCCCCACCATCCGTGGCTTTCAGCGGTAACCCCTGATTTCTTGCTGGGGTTACCGGGGTTACCTCCTGGCTCGCGGCCTTCCACTCCAGGCGGGATAACAGCTCATCAAGGCTCATGGTCGCCCCCCACTTTTTCGGAAGCCAGCGGGTATAGCTTCACCACGCGACCACCGATTTTGTAGGCGCGCGCCCGCTTCCCATCCGCCCCGGCCGCCGGCAGCGCCCCAGCCTGCTCCAGCACGTCCAGCGCCTGCTTGAAGTCGAAGCCCTTCAGCGCTTCGCGCAGCCCGTCCGCCGTGAACAGATAGGTTCGCCCGCCGGGCCCGTCCTTCCACCAGCCGGCCCGATCACGGATCAAGGGATCATTACCGCCATCGGCGGATGAAAACCGGCCGTCGCCATGGCGGTCGATGAACGCCGAAACCTGCTCCAGCACTTGCCGGCGTTCGTCGTTACCCCTGCCGCGCGCGGATCGCCATAGCCGGAATCCCTCGGCGGCCGCCTCAATCGCCGCGCCTTCCGTCAGGCCAGTGACGCCGTACTCCCGCGCCAGCTCGCCGGCCAGCGCCAGCAAGGCGAACCGCGCAACCGCCCGCCTGTCTTGGCCTTCGCCGGGATCGCCCCAGATCGGCGCTACCTTGATTTGCTCCAGGAAGGCGCAGAAGTCGCGGTCGTCTCGGGTCAGCCGTTCCAGGAAGGCGCGGCCGGCATGGCCATGGTGAACCGCCGCCGCCCGCTTGATGGCGTCAGACAGCGCCGCGCCGGACTCGTAGCCGTGCAGATCGTCGAAGCAGCCGTACTCCCGCGCTGCCGGAACATCCAGCAACCGCACGCCCTGGCCCGCCTTGGCTCGGTGCCCACCCTCGGCCATCGTGGTGCCGATGGTTCGCTCGCCGCTGGACATGACCAGGCAGCGCCAGCGGACCACGCCCCGCGCGCCGCCGCTCCGGCTGGCCCGCTGTTTGCCCCGACCGTTACCCAAGGCGTAGACGATTGCGCCCACCTCTCGGGGATCGCATTCCGAGATTTCGTCCAGCGCCAGCAGGCCATCATTGAACAGCGCCGCCGCGCCTTCCATACCGTTCGCCGTGGCGCGCCAGCTCCGGCGGTAATTCGGCCCGCCCCAGACGGAACAGGCAGCCTCAAGCAAGGTGGTCTTTCCGGTAGACGAATCGCCAACGAAGTGCAGCCCGCCGGATTCGGCGTTGCACTTCGCCAGCAGCGGCCCGGCAAAAGCAGCGGACAGCGCCAGCATCAGCAAGGGGTTACCGGCGGCCCGCCCGGCAATCTCGGCCTGCCAACCGTCCAGCGTGCCGGCGGTGGTGTACTCGTCGTGCCCGCGCTCGCCGGATTGGAAGATCACCCCGGAAGCCGCCTGGCCGATCACGGTGTCCGGCAGCACGAACGACGATCCAGACCAGCCGGTTTGCAAGGCGCAGGTGACGCGCCGCTTCGGGGTTACCGCCTGCAAGTATTGCCCCAGAAGCCGGTGGGAACTGGGGTCGATCCGCACGCCCATCGCCAGCAGCTCGCCGCGCAGCTCCTCGCCCGATCCGCGTAGCAACTCCATCGGCATGGCCCATTCCCGCCAGCGGCCCAGGGTATTCTTGAACCGCAGCAAGAGGCCGAAATTGCCGTCGGCCGCGTCGTGGGTGATGGCCTCGACGTGCAGCGGTGAACATATCCATTGCTCGGTCAGCATCTGCGGGCCGTCGTCCTTGCCTCCCTTGATACCGAACAGCCACACGCCGGGGCGATACGGTCGGCCTCCGTGTTTGGTCCAGTCGTCCAGCGCCACGAATTTCGGGCGATCGTATTCGTCGGGAATGGTGGGCTTGTCGGTCGCGGTAACCCCGGTAACCTCATTCGATTTTTCGGGGTTACCGCTGGAAGCCGCGCCATCCGTGGGCGTAACCCCGGTAACCTCGGTAACCCCTGAATTCAACAATGTCCGAACGAATTCCAGCCCGCACGCCGTCGCCATGTCGTTGAAGTCAGTATGCCCTGGTGCCCGTTCGTATCCGAACTGCGGGACCGCTAGCACGCCGCCCACGGCTCTCGCCGCTGCCGCCGCATGCTCGTCGGGGCATCCGGTCGCTTTAACCAGATCGGCCAGAATGACCAGCTGCGCCGCCGGGTAGCGCTCCCGCATCTGCCGCGCCACGGCTTCCAGGTTTCCAGACGACAGCGCCGCCAGTACCGGCCAGCCGGTGGCCTGCCGCACGGATAGGACCGTCGCAATGCCTTCGCCGATGGCGATGATTTCGGCGTCCTCCGGGATCGGCTCGGGCGTCCAGCAGCCGCCGGCCTTCCGCCCTCCGGCAATGGCGGACTTCCGGCCTTGCTCGTCGATCAACTCACAGGTGGACAGCTCGCCTTCGACGGTGACCGGGGCAATCAGGATGCGCCCGGCCAGCGCCTCACCCCTCGATGCCGGCGCATAACCCAGGATGGCCTTAACCCGATCCAACGGCAGTTCCAGCAGCGCCGGAACCGGCTCGATGTTCTTACGGACCAGGTAGGGGTGATCGGCCGCGGCCGGGGCAGCCTCGGCGGCCAGCTTTCCCGCCTTGCGTGCGGCATCCTTCCGGCGCTTGGCTTCGTCAGCCTGGCGCTCCTTGCGGGCCTGCTCGACTTGCCGCTTGAACTCGGCCAGTTCCTCGGCGGTCCAGTCGCCGCCGGATCGGCCAGCCATCCAGTTGACGGAAAGATCGCTCGACCAGTCGCCAAACACGCCGCCCCGGCCATCGGGGAACAGCTTGCACCAGCCGGCATCATCGCCGTTGCGTTTACCAGCGCCGGGGAAGCGGTGCAGCTTGCCGGGTGTGATGTGGTCCGGTGGCTCCAGACCGGCGGCCTGGATGGCGTCGCGGAATTGCTCAAGGGGGTCAGAGGTCAGCATAGGCGCGCCTCCTTGCCTGCCGCCCACGGCTGGCCTAGACTTCCGCTTGAGCCGTCCCCAAAGCTCAGAACGCCCAGATGAAGCCCGCCGCCACGCGGGCTTTGTCGTCTCTTACGTTTCCACTTTCGTTTCGGCGTCCTCCGCCGGCCGGGTTTTTCTGGGTAGTCGTTGAAGGCTGGCATCATGCGGCCTCCTCCTCGCCGTACTCGGCTGCAAGCGCATCAAGCCGCGCCTCGGTATCGGCCGCGCCCATGTCTCCGAAAAGAAGCCAGCGCTGCGCGATCTCGTTCGCCTGTACTGCGAATACGTAAATCGCGCCGTCCTCGGTAATGCGGACATTCCCAAGGCCATACTTGGCCTTGAGGAGGTTACTGATTTTGCTGACCGGATACGCCGATCGGTTGAGGCATTCGCTGCTCATGCGGCCACCTCGCCGGAATGGGTGCGGGAATGCCGGGCCAGCCATTCTTTCAGGTCTCCGGCCTTGTAGCGGACAAGCCGCCCGCACTTGATGTACGGCAGGTTGTTGCGGCCGGTGGTGCGCCAGACGCTCAGCGTGGTGGGTTTAACGCCCACGGCTTCGGCGGCTTGGACGTCATTGAGGAGGGTTGAATCGGGAAGCGCGTCCAGGTCGAAGGGCGCGCCTTTTACAAGGTGGGTCATGGTATCGCCTCATGGTTGTTGGTGGGCGATACACATTCAATAGCATGGTTTTATGGCCCGCAAACTCAAAAGGCATGTGGCTTTTGAGTTTGCGTTATTCCTATTCTTGTTTTAGCGATCCGCGTCATTGGTCGTACTCTTCGCGGCATATTCGGTCGTGCTCCTCCAGCGCGTCCTTGTATTGCTTCCACATGCGCAAAACAGTGGATTCTGAGATACCTAACGACTTGGAAACAGTTTCCTTCGCCTCGTCTTGTTTCTTCCCAATATCAAGCTCAGATCGAAAAGCCTCACCCACTTCAAACAAATCGGCGTTAATTGTTTTACGCCTATGTCCGGCTGTTAAGTTCAGCTTTCGGCCCAATGTGGCAAGGCCCTTTTTCGCCCCGTCTTCTGACGCCGCCGCTTCGAACGCTTGAGCAAGGTATTCCGCCAGATCGGCGGGAAACCCTTTGCCCTGGCACTCCCTCAGATATTCAGCCGCTACGGTCAGTATTTGTACCGCTGCCTCGGGGTCTGATTCGGCCTTGCAAAGATTGTAACGAGGGTCGGAGAAGATGTAATCGTCGTGTATGTCGTCCATTCGCCTTCCTTCAAAGGCAGTCCTTCAAGATAGGAACCACGCCAGCGGGTGAAGGTGTCCCGCTTGTCGCCTGGCCGGGCTAGGCGTGGTTGAACTCGATGTTATCCGATCCTTGGAGACTGTCAGTAAATCTCGATGCAGGCTTTCCCGTCCGCCTGCAAGGCTTGTTCGATGGCTGCCCGGTGATTCAACAGCGCCGCAAGGGTCGCCGCTTTCGTCTGGTTACCGGCGCGCAGCCAGATCACCTTAGGCGGTTGCCCGTAAAGCGTGCTCAGCTCGTAGTAGTCGGAATCCCGAGTGACGATGACGTAGCCGTGATCGCGGGCGTATTCCCAGATTTCCCGGTCCGTGGCGCGCTCCATACCCAGCAGCGCCACTTGCTCGGTGCCGGGGTAATCGTTGATGAGAAAGGGAACGAGCCGCCGGGAAAGGTTCTCATCCAGCAGCAGCTTCATAGGGCCTTGAGGGATTCGATATGGCGCTCCCGATCCGCCGCGAAGCTCAGGCAGGCCAGCAAGTCATCACGCTCCAGCTCCGGGAAGTCGTCAAGGATTTCCTCTTGCGTCATGCCGGACGCCAGATTCTCCAGCACGTCGTAGACGGTGATCCGTAACCCCCGGATGCAAGGCTTTCCGCCCCGCTTGCCGGGCTCGATGGTGATGCGGTCCTGATAGTTCATGCTCTCGCCTTCTGCCGAATCGGGATGATTTGCGCCGGCTCCTTGATCCCGCCGGCCTCGAACATCGCCGCCGTGGCGGATTCCACGGACTGGCGCACAGGGTCAAGGTCCAGCCTGGCATAGATCGCCGTGGCCTGGTGGGTCTTGTGCCCCAGGCTCTTGCCGATGATGGCAAGGCTTGCCCCTTGGCGGGCCTGCCAGCTTCCCAGGGTTCGGCGCAGATCGTGAATGCGTAGATTCTCGATGCCGGCCGCCTTGAGCATGGCATCCCATGCCCTCTTAGGCTCCACCAGGTGCCCGGTTTTGCCCGGCCCTGGAAATACGAACGTCTCCCTGTGAACCGCCTCGGCCTTCCGTCGCTCCAGGATCGCCACGGCTTCCGGCGGGAGGGGGATGGTCTGCGGTAGGCCGTTCTTGGTCTTGGGGATCGTCCAAACAGCCCGCTCAAGGTTCACGTCCTGCCAGCGCATGGCCTGAAGATTCGAACGCCGCGCCCCGGTCAGGATCGCAAGAAGGAAGAAGTCACCCAAGGGCGACTCGGCCACGGCCTGGAAGAATCGCGGCAGCTCGTCGGGCTGAATGAACCGCTCGCGGCTCTGAATCAGGTATTCCTTGATGCGGGCGGCCGGGTTCGGCGCATCGGTCATGCCGACTTCGGCCGCGTAGTTGAACACGCTCGACACGATGCGCTTCACGTTGTTGGCTTGGGCCTTGGACTCGATGCCCTTGTGTATCCGCCGCAAGCGCTCAGCCGTCACACTGGAAAGCCGCTCGCCCAGGATGCCGGGCAGATACAGCCCCGCCACCTTGCGATAGTCCAGGATCGTTTTCGGGCTCAATGTCAGGCCGGCCCGGTTCCGCTTGTTCCGGATCAGGTGTTCCAGGGCTTCGCTGAATGTCGGCTCTTGCCGGATCGCCCGCTTCACTTCCGCCGGGTTGTGGCCTTTGGCTACGGCCCCGTTGACCTCGGCCGCCATCTTGCGGGCCTGCTCGATGGTCATTGCCGGGAACCTGCCCAGCGTGACACGCTCCACCTTGCCGCCAATGCGCCGCATCAGGCAAAACGACTTCGCACCGGTATCGGTCACTCTGAGCTGCAAGCCAGGGGTTGCCGGGTCGTGGATCGTGGTACGGGTTCCCGCCGGGGCAGAAGGCAGGCTTTCGATGCCGCGTTTCGTGAATGGATTCGCCATGTCGTTTCTCTCGGGGCTACGCCGGGGCTACACCGGGGCTACATTTTGGGTAAATGTCGGTATGTCTTGGTGTGGGTAGTGTAGGCGTATCCGATTGAATCGTAAAGGTTAGTGCGTGTCGGTAAAAGTACGTAAAACCCGTGATTTCTATTTTGTAATCAGCCGGTCGCGGGTTCGAATCCTGTCACCAGCTCCATAAAATCAAAGCCTTACTGAAAGACGGCGGAAATCTCGAAATCGTTTTCACCCTATTTGCACCCTCCGGCAGAAATTGCCATCTCTCCCAAGGGTGAAAATCCATCGTCCAGGGTGAAAAGCTGGGGTGAAAAGCGCTCCCGAACTCCTCATCCGCCATCCGGTGCGCCATGGTGACGTCGAGGATCCGATGCTCATTGCCGACGTAGCCGGGCATCCTGGTGGTACGCCGTCCGCTCGGTCATCCCAGAAGGTGCTCAAAAAATGCAGAAGGCGCCCAACAAAAAACGTGGGCATCTTCTGGGGGTGATGAGCACCTTCTGCAATCTGGACGATGGCGGCCGCTGGACCGGTTCTCCCCCGGTGGGGTAAAGCTCGATGGCTGGGCGACATTCTCAGATGGGCGAGGGGTTGGATTTGAAATCGCACCCCGGGTGCCGGGCGACACGGGCGACGGGGCGACATTCTCCACGTGCGGGTGATGGGCGACTTGTCCATCCGCCATTGGCGAGCGGACGCCAGGCGTGGGCATGCTGATTTTTGAAATCGCGCACTCTGCCCACTGCCAAAACTGCCAAAAGGGCCTGGTGGTGGGAACCCTGCGCATTCCGGCGAACGTGACCGTTGATTCCGGTGATCGTGACCGCCGGGGATCTCATGCCGCGCTGGAGGTTGGTTTTTTACTTGGACCGGTCACGTTGGGTCAAGCCGGCGGTGGTTTTGCGCATCGACTCGCCGGTCAGGGGTAGCCGGTGGGCGTTGTGCAGGAGGCGGTCGAGGATGGCATCGGCGAGGGTGGGCTCGCCGAGGTAGTCGTGCCAGTGCTCGACCGGCAGCTGGCTGGCGATGAGGGTGGAGCGCAGGCCGTGGCGGTCTTCGATCAACTCCATGAGGTCGTTGCGCTGAGAGGCGGTGAGCGGCTGGATGCCCCAGTCGTCGAGGATGAGCAGGTCGGTGCGGGCGAGCTGGTTCATGAGCCGGGAATAGGAGCCGTCGCCGCGGGCGACGGCGAGCTGTTCGAGCAGCCGAGGCAGGCGCAGGTAACGGACGGCTAGTCCCTGGCGGCAGGCCTGATTGCCGAGGGCGCAGGCGAGATAGGTCTTGCCGGTGCCGGTGGGGCCGGTGAGGCAGAGATTGTGATGGGCGCGCAGCCAAGAGCCTTCGGCGAGCGCGGCCATTGGGGGACGATGCAGGCCGCGGGGGTGGCGATAGTCGATATCCTCGATGCAGGCGGCAAGGCGCAGCTTGGCGTCCTTGAGCAAACGGCTGAGGCGGCGGTTGTCGCGGTAGAGCAGCTCCCGGTCGACGAGCAGCGCGAAGCGCTCGTCGAAGGAGAGATCGTGGGTGGCGGGCTGTTCGAGCTGTTGTTCGAAGGCCTCGCGCATGCCGGTGAGGCGCAGGGTGTGGAGCTTGTCCAGGGTTTGCTGGGTGAGCATGGTTTTGTCTCCTGTTGTAACGGGTTTCAGTTGTAGTAGTCGGGACCGCGCACGTTGCCGTGGGCCGGCAGCGCCGCGGCGGTCTCGTCATGGGCCTCATGCGGCTGGCGGTCGAGCCCCTTGTCGAGGATGGAGCTGACGGAGCGATAGGACGGTGATTGGATGGCCAAGGCCCGCGCACAGGCCGCCTCCAGCCGCGCTCGGCTGTAGCGCCGAGCGAGATTGAGCAGGCCCAGGCAGGCGCGGTAGCCGTGCTCGGGATGGGGCCGGTTGTTGAGCTGGTGTTCGACCACGTGCAGCGTCGCTACGCCGATGTCTTTGGCCCAGTTCATGAAGCGCCCCGGTGACCACTGGCGGTGCTCGCGGTGGGACTTGGGCATGTGCTCGGGGAGGGTGGAGAAGCGGCCGGCGCCCTGGCGCGGGTGCGCGGCGACGCGGTGTCCCCGGTGCAGCACCTCGATGCTGGTGGCGGTGGCGCGCAGCTCCAGCACCTGGCCGACCAGCGCATGGGGCACGCTGTAGAGGCGACCGCCGAACTCGACGTGGTAGTCGATGCCGGGCTTGACCTGTTTCCACTCGGCGTACTCGTAAGGCACCAGCGGCAGGGGTTTGAGGGCCGGCCGGTCGAGGGACTCGAACAGGTCGCGGCGGCTGTCGGGCTGGCGCTGGAAGGGGCGGCCGTTGAGTGACTCCAGCAGCTCGTGTATGGCCTGGTTGAGGGCCGCCAGGGAGTGGAAGGTGCGATGGCGCAGCCGGGCCAGAATCCACCGTTCCACGACTTGCACGGCCACCTCCACCTTGGCCTTGTCCTTCGGCTGGTAAGGGCGCGCCGGCAGGATGGCGGCGCCGTAGTGGCGGGCCAGCTCGGCGTAGGTGGCGTTGGGCTCGGGGGCGTAGCGGCAGGGCTGGCTCACCGCCGCGCGCAGGTTGTCCGGCACCCACAGCGCGGGGGTGCCGCCGAAGTAGCGCAGGGCGCGCTGATGGGAGGCGATCCAGTCCGGCAGCGCCTGGGTCCAGGTGGCCTCGGCGTAGGTGTAGCTGGAGGCGCCGAGCACGGCGACGAACACCTGCGCCTGGCGCAGCTCGCCGGTGGCGGGGTCGATCACCGGAACGGTGGGGCCGCAGTAGTCGAGAAAGAGCTTCTCGCCGGCGTGGTGAACCTGGCGCATGCTGCGCCGCTGCTGGCCCTGCCAGAGCCGGTAACGGTGGCAGAACTGGCTGTAACGGTAAGCGGCCTCGCCGTGGGTCGCCACGTACTCGGCCCACAGCAGCTGCAGGGTCACCCCCTTGCGCTTGAGCTCGTGGTGAAGGCGCGGCAGGTCCGGCTCCACGAAGCGCGCCGGGGCCGTGGGGGCGGGGAACAGCAACCGCTCCAGGGCCGCCTCGTCCATCGCCCCGGGCAGCGGCCAAGCAACGCCCTTCGCCTGGGCGAGGCTCACGTACTTGCTGACCACGCCCTTGGAGACGCCCAGCGCCCGGGCGATCTTCTCGTGGCTGAGCTTCGCCTCGTGCTTGAGGCGCAGAATCTCGGTGATGTGTCGCATGGAACTCCTCTTTGCCGGCATGTCGCCCCCTTCGAAAGTAAAAGGGCGGCTCTATGCCTGTTGGGGTTGAGAAATTCCAGCGCGGCTGAGGTGATTCCGGGAACGTGACCGCGATTTCCGGCATCGTGACCACCGATTCCGGCCGGAAGGCCAAAATCGGTCACGATCAAACGGAATCGCCGGTCACGTTCACCCGGCATGGGCGGTCACGATCAAACGGAATCGGCGGTCACGTTGGGCCGGAATACGCAGCGAGGGCATCTGCGCTCTCCCCCTGGCTGGGCGTACCAGTAGCCGCCGCCTGCACCGACCAGCAGGGCGAGTATGCCCACGACCCAGATACCCTTATTCATGGATCGCCTCCTCGCCCACCGCGGCGGCCAGCCTCGCCAATGCCTGGTTGGCGGCGGAAACGACCTTCCAGTACTGGATCTCGTAGTTGTAAAGGGTGATCTGAGCCTGCACGAGATTCAGAAAATCCACCTTGTTGACCTGATAGCCGGCAAGCATGGACGCAACGGTTTGGCTGGCTTGGGGAATGATGCCGGTGTCGAACAAGATGGCCTGCTGCCGGGTCTGCTCGTAGTCGGCGCGCGCCGCCGTGATCTCCTTGCGCACCTGCGCCCAGGTGTCCTGCAGGGCGAAGGTCCGGCCCAGTAATTCCGAATGGCGCTGGTCCACGGCCTTGGACTGCTTGGTGCCGGCATAGACGGGCAGGTTCAATGAGAGCCCGAAGGTGGCGAAGTCGGCTCGCTGGCTGCCATCCGTGTTCTTGCCGCTGCGAAAGCCGTAGGCGGCCCCCAATTCGAAATTGGGATAATAGTCCTTCTCCGCCAGCGCCACGCGGGAACGCGCGGCGTCGATCCGGCTCCGCTGTTCGGCGAGGAGCGGCCGCACCGCTTCGGCCACGGGGTACAGTTTCGCCTCGGGGAATACGTCCGGCAGTCCTCTATCCACATCTCCCGGCAGTGGCACGTCGCTGTCCGCGGCGCGGTTGAGCAGGGCATTGAGGCGCGCCGCCTCGTTACGCCGCGCGCCCACCAGTTGCACTTCCAGGTCCAGCAACCGGGACAGTTCCACCTGGGCCAAGAGCACGTCCTGTTGCAGGCCCTGGCCGACCTTGTACTTGGTCGTGGCGATGTCGATAAACTGGCGCAGCAAGTCCTGATTGCTGCGCACGATCTGCAGCGCCCGATCGAGATAATAGAGCTGCCACCAACTGGCCTTGACGTCCCGAATGAGCCGCAGGCGGGTCTCGGCGACGCTGTCCGTGGCCGCCTCCGCCTCGTGGCCCGCCGCCTCCTCGCGCAGGGCGAGCTTGCCGGGAAAGGGAATCGCCTGACGGATGCCGACCTGCAGTTGGGTCATCGGCTCCTGGTTGAGCCGGAAAGTATCGGTCGGGAGATTCAAGGCGTTGAAGCTGAGCAGGGGATCGGGCAGCGTGCCTTCCTGGGAAGGCACGGCCGCCAGCGCCTCGGCGCGCGCCCGCATGTCGGCGAGCCCCGGGTTGTCCCGTACTGCCAAGTCGATTGCCGCCGCGAGGGTGAGTGCCCTTTGCGGAGGAGGCTTCGTGCTTCTCGCGAGTTCCTCGCCCCCCGCGGAATTCCAGAGTAGCAAGCCGAGGCATACCGTGACCCTCATGGCCCGAGCGCAGTGGATTTTCACGTCGATCCGTCCTTCCTGATTCGTTTCAAAGACGCGACTTCGCGTTGGTCTTCAGTCCAAGCATGACGAAGCTCATGACTCAGCCTGATCAGGGAAAAACCGTTCGGGGTTCGCTTCGAATTTGGCCAGACGGATTTCCGAGCACAGGTGAAATTCGCGGCCCTGGTGTCGTTTAACGTAGCCCTTGCCCGACTCGACTGCCATTCCGCAGACCGGATCGACAAACGGGCCCGTCTGCCTCGCGCGCATCCTCAGCGAGCCGCGGAACACGCGCATGAGGGTAGAGTCGAGATGTGGCGCGGTGGTCTAAGGCTCGGCCTATCTGTTGCCGCCCCTTTCGTCTGGCGGTGCCTCATTAGCCTGGCCATCACCCCGTTTCCACATCCCGCTCGTCAAACCGGACGTGCGGCTTTCCCGCATCCGGCTTTCTTTCGACCCTCAGGCCTTCGCATTCAGCAGGTCAGTACGCTTTAGCGGCAGTTGGTAGAGCCTCAAGGTTTCGTAGAGATACTCGTCGGGATACTGGCGATACCCCGTTCCCTTTTTTCCGCTCCGGCGCATCAACCAGATTCGCAGTCGTCGGTCCGTGTAGCCTTGCAGGTCTCGATAGATTTTCGTGACCGGTCCTTGATTGAAGTAGTTCGCCCAGCCGCGCAGCATGGGGTTGATTTCGGCAACCCGGCTTTCGACCGTGGTGGCGTTCCACCGTGACGACGTGGCGTCGTGGATACCCTGTTTTAGCCGTTTGATCGCTTTCTTGGACGGACGGGTTCCCCAGTAAGGGCGCCCATCCTTGCCATGGAACTCGCCGAATGTGTAACCGAGAAAGTCGAAGTGCTCACCCGGTAGCTTGACCAGCCGAGTCTTCTTCTCGTTGATCGTGAGTCCCAGCCGGGACATGATCTGGCGCATGGCCTCCATGGCCGCTTCCCCCCGCCCGTTCGGGCAGAGGATCACCAGGTCATCAGCGTAATTCACCACTTCCGCCCGGAGCCTTTGGCCGAAGCCCAACTTCTGCCAGGCCAGGAGAAAACGCCGGAAGTACAGATTACTCAGCAAGGGTGAGACAATCCCCCCTTGGGGCGTGCCTCGGTTCTTGTCCTTAGCTTCTGTGGTCCGTTTCTCGCTGCCTTCGCAGCGCTCGACCACAGGCACTTTCAGCCATTGTCGAATCACCGACAGCACCGTGCCATCGGCAATCCGCCGGCTGATGCAGCGCATCAGTTCGCCATGCGGAATGGTGTTGAAATAGTCGGACAAGTCCGCATCCACCACCTCCCGCTTCCCTCGTTGGGCAATGCCGAAGTGGGTCATCCTGATCGCCATCTTGGCGTCTAAGCCTGGCCGAAATCCATACTGCCGCGGCAACAGGTCCGCTTCGAAGATCGGGCCGATCACCAGCAGCATCGCCATCTGTACCACGCGATCCCGGATCGTCGGTATGCCCAAAGGACGCTGTCCGCCCTGGGCCTTGGGTATCCATACGCGCAGCAGGGGCTGAGGTCGGTATTCGCCCGCCATCAACTCCTGCCGCAATCTTTCCAGCCATCCGTCCACACCTTGGTCTTCGATCTGTTGGAAACTGATGTCGTCGTAGCCCGGCGCACCGCGATTGGCGCGGCAACGCCGATAAGCCACCCACAGCACATCGGTCCGGCAGACCTTGTCCCACAGGCTGTAGAAGCGGAAAGCCGGTTCTGCCTTGGCTTTCGCCTGCAATGAGGTCTGTAACGTCTGAACCGTACTACTCGAAGTTGCTAGACTCACGTCAATCCCCTGGTTCTTGTCACTTTCCCCATCTCGTTTCGAAACAGGGCGCCTTCGCTCTTCCGGCATTACCCGGCCTCAGCACTACTACGCGCCCATCCGCCATCCCCGCAGGCCGGCTCTATCCCTCACGGGATCGCCGTTGCCCGGTGCCGCCGGAAACCCGCGGGGACTTCCCTTGTTGCCCATCTGATCTCTCCCATGCGTGCTGCCACCACTACCCCGGTGGAATCTTTGGGTGCCCGTTTCGCTCTCTTCCCCAAAGACAACGGCCTTCCCCGGCATTATGGTGGGTCGGCTTCCACAACGGCATTTCGAGGCCTGCTCAGTGTTCACTCGCGTTACGGCCCGCATGGCCCGCTGGTCTCCCAAGGAGACCTTTTCTCGGAGTGCTTCAGCCCGTTCGTTACCTCCCGAACCGCCCCGAGTGCTTCCGGCCGGAGCGAAAGTTGGCCGGGTCGGATTTGCACCGACGAAACAGATGCGCCTTAGCAAGGCACACATAATGCCCACGCCGACCAGTAAAGCCAGCACGATCAGATACGTCCACGTTTCCATCATCGCTCAATCCTCCCGGTCGTTATTCATGTCTTGATCTTCGAGATTCCAACAGCGAGCCCGGAGTTGCCTCGCGACAATCCATGCGGTGGGAAACCCGCCGCCGGAACGGCCGAGTTCGACATTCCCCTTTATCGCCAACCGGTGTCTTGGCGAGTGCCATGCGCCCGAGTCCGCATTCGCGGGATAAACGCAGGCGTTTTTCGCCGATACTGCTCATAAATATCGCCGTACTCGTTCCGGATATCCTGCTCCTCCCGTTTCGCCAAGCGCACGTACATGACGACCAGGATGGGGAACATGACGAGGGTGGGCAGGGTCGGCCACTGGAGCAGGAACCCCGTCATGATCAGAACGAAGGCCGTATATTGGGGATGACGCAGGCGGGCATAGGGTCCGGTGAGCGCCAGAGCATGCCCCCGCTGCGCCTCGTACAGCACTCGCCAGGCGGACGAAAGCAGCCAGAATCCGCCGGCGATGAATACCATGCTCAGGATGTGCAGCGGGTCGAAGTGCGGATCTCCCTTGAAACCGAGCAGGGTATGCCAAAGGTGTCCGGTTTCGTGGGAAAACAAATCGAGGCCCGGATAGCGCCGCGTCAGCCAACCGGATAAAAGGTAAATGGTGAGCGGAAAACCGTACATCTCCGTGAACAGGGCGACGACGAACGCGGCGAAGGCGCCGAACGAACGCCAGTCGCGGGACGTACGGGGTTTGAAAAAACTGAAGGCGAACAGGATGAAGACCAGGGAATTGATGATGACCAATCCCCACAGGCCGTAGGCGGCTTCGTGACTCACGGATGATTTTCCTTCTCGTCGGGAGTTCCTGTACCGTGACCAGACCTATGTCCGCCGTGCATGAAGAGGTGCATCAGCGGGCAGGCCAACAGCAAGAGGTAGGGAAGCACGCCGAGCAAATGTGCCCGGTGCTCGGTCCAGAGAAAAAACAGCGCGATCCCCAAAAACCCCCACAGGGCGAGGCGATGACGCAGCCTCGACTGCCGTGGTTCATGCCGATTCGATTCATGTGCCATATCATTTCCTTTGCCACTTCGTGTGTTGCCATGAAGAATGGAATTTTCGTGCCTGCACCGCCGGACTAGGTATCCTCTCCGAATTCAGGCAATTAGGAAACGAAGGAGTGGAGTACCATGTAACCCAACGGGTCACAAATAACTCCAGTGGTTACGGCTTATCACCCATCAATTTGTTCGAGAACTAAATCATAAACAGGGGCCATTAATAACCCCGGCATCAGGCATGGCTGAAAGCGGGAATGCAGCGGACACTGTAGGCCGTCACTGCATGCCCTGGTTAAGCAACTATAAGCCGGAACACAGCAGAGTACGCAAAACTTGGGCCGGCACTCCGCTCGAATACAAACCCTTCATCTCTGGCCTTCTTCTGGAGAGCCGGAAGCGAGATAAAGTCCGGATCGATGAAGAACTCGCTGATGACCAGCCGGCCATCGGGCTTTAGCACCCGCCGAAGTTCACGGAGGGCCATAACGGCATCCGGGATTTCTCCGAGTACCCCGATCAGGTAGGCAGCGTCAAAGGTTCGATCGGGATATGGGAGCTGCCGAGCGTTCCCTTGCTTTGGCGAGATGTTGGTGAGACCGCTTCTTGCCGCTCGCCGTACCAAGTCATCGAGCATCTCCTGCTGCACATCGCGGACATCGAGAACTCCGTTAGTCACTTATCAACCAAGTCTTTACAGAATCTGATCAAACTTGGGCGGTTGCCAGTGTTGGGACGATAAGGAACTCGGTGAGTTTACAGCAGGTGGCGATGGCGGCTCGTCCAAGTCGCGTCAGATAATAGCGGTAGGTGCCGGTGACGCGCTTGATCAATCCGAACTCGCGTAGTCGCCGGATTTGCCGTGACAGCGCGGCGGGTGATTTCGCCGGCAAATGGGGTTGGAGATCGGCGCGGCGCAAACCGTGGATATTGAATTCAGGTCGTTGTAGGGCGCGCAGCAGGGCCTGTTCGGTTTTGTCGAAGAAGTTGAAACCCTTGAAGGTCTGTTGGGGAGTGTGCCTTTGGGTCGTCAACCGGTCCAGATCGCGCTGGCCGCTGGAGTGATCGTCGAGGGCGGAGAGAAATTCGAGATAGCGTCGATTGCAGCCGAGCAGGATGTCGCGCAGATCGATCAGGCTATAGATGGTTTTCTTGACCGGGGCGAGCTTGCGGACGGTGGTGCCGTCGCGCTGTTCCACTTTGCGGTGGTGCTGGAAGAAGGTGACATCGTTGGCGGTGGTTTCCAGTCGCAGGATACGGCCCGCCTTGTCGTAGAGTTTGAGGGACACGCTCCCCATCCGATGTTTGATACAGGTTCCTTCGATCCGGGTGGATAACCGGGAGCCGATTTCTTGGGCGAGTTGCGGGGAGAGTTTTTTGCCGAGGAAGGTGGAGACCTGTTCGGCTTTGACGGCGAGCACGGCCTGGCGAGCCAACTGCTCATACCAGGGCGCGAGTGTGGCTTGGGAGCGAAACACCAGGTCGGTGGAATACTCCACCTGCATCAGACTCCAATGGTAGCGCTGCTCGAACACATCGAGAACCGGGCAGCACAGGTTGGCGTAATGATCGAGGATTCGATGGAGATCATCAGGTTTGAAGGTGTCGGCCAATTGTTGAGCGCGAGGAAAATCGTCGATGCGGATAAAGCCATTGTCGGCCATGGCAAAGCCGATCCCAGCGGTCGAGAGTTGGCGCGCCAGCCAGGAATGGCCGTTGCAGTAGAACTGCAGTTTGAACGGGCACCAGGTCGGGACCCGCAGATAACAAAGCCCCAGTTCGGCATCCAGGAAATAGAAGTAATAATGCAGGCACTTGCCGGTGGTGGACCTCAGGAAGGTCTGATGGGTCTGTTTGTCGTGCCAGGGTTCATAGGAAGGACAGGCCTCCATGGCGGAGATGACATGGACCAGGCCGGGGTGATCGCCGCGTTGAGCCAGCACCTGAGCCACCACGTCTTCCTTGCGGATATGGGCTTTATTGATGTGCTCGATCCTAGCGCAGTGTTGGGCGGCGAGTTCCTGGGCTCGGGTCCGGATGCGTTCGCGCAAGGGTTCGGCGAATCGGGCGTAATCGAAGATCCGGATGTGTCGGCTGTTGAGAAACGCCGTCATGCCTTGAGCATAACAGGCTCCCGGTACCGTGCCGGTGATAACGATGCGGTCATAGCAATTCAGCACACCGTGTAATCGGTCATGATAACGATCAGTCACAAGCGTGGTAGTCATCGTAGTCGTCCTCCGCGAAATCCGGCGATCGTTACGATAACCAGTCATGATCGTCCCGCTCACCCCTGAGCATGAAAGCCGGCGCGAGTTGGCGCAGTATATGGGATGGGAGGCATGCGGCGAGAGGTCGCAAAACGTTTGGCGGTTCTTACCCCGTTGTTTAACCGGACCCGTTCCGACCGGCTCGCACCCCCGACTGTATCGCCAGTGGTTGTGGCAGAACGCACGGTAAAGTGGCCCATGTGGTCGTTTAGCATGAGGCATCTCCGGTCGAAGTTGCCGCCTGCCTCCCGTCGTTTACTGTAACCACGGGAGAACGATGATGGAAGCACTCCACAAACGCGTTGCCGGCATCGACGTGCACCGCATGAAGCACGTCGTCACCGTGCTCACCGAGAACGAGGATGGCACGATCACGAAACACACCCGCGAATTCGGTGGCTTCAAGCGGGACATGAAGGAATTGGTCGCCTGGCTGCTTGCCTTCAAGGTCGAGTTGGCGATCCTGGAGAGCACCGGCATCTACTGGAAGAGCGTCTTCGCGCATCTGGAGGCTGGCGGCATTGCTGCCTGGGTGGTCAATGCCCACCACGTCAAGCACGTGCCCGGCCGCAAGACCGACATCGCCGATGCGGAATGGCTGGCCCAGCTCGGCCGCTTCGGCCTAGTGCGCGGCAGCTTCATTCCCCCCAAGGACCTGCGCGAACTGCGCCTGGTCTCGCGCTACCGGAAGAAACTCGCCGGGGTATTGGCCGGCGAGAAGAACCGGATGCACAAACTCCTGGACGATGCCGGCATCAGGCTCGGTGGCGTGGTCTCGGACATCAACGGCGTCTCGGCCCAGCGGATGATCGAAGGTCTCATTGCCGGCCAGTCCCCGGAAGAGTTGGCCACCCTGGGCTTGGGCAGTCTCAAGGGCAAGCGCGAAATCCTGGAGGCCAGCCTCGACGGCGACCTCTCGGCCCGGCATCGCCTGCTGCTCGAATCCCTGCGCAACCATGTCCGCTATCTCGAGGCCGAATTGGCGAAACTGGATGCCTATCTCTTGGCCGCAATGGAACCTTACGCCTGGGCGCATCAGTTGCTGCAAACGATTCCGGGCATTGACGAGATCGCCGCCGCCATGATCCTGATCGAGATCGGGGACGACCTGTCCCGCTTCGGCTCGGCCGACCGGCTGGCTTCCTGGGCCGCCCTGTGTCCCGGCAACAACGAGTCGGCCGGCAAGCGCAAAAGTGGCAAGACGCGCAAGGGCAACACCATCGTCCGTTACCTGCTCTGCGAAGCGGCCAACGCCGCCCGGCGAACCCGGAGCGTCTTCGCCTCCGAATACAACGGCCTGGTCATTCGCCGCGGCCACAAGAAGGCCATCGTCGCGCTGGCGCACAAGCTGATTCGCACCATCTTCTTCGTCCTGACCCGCCGCCTGCCATATCGCGATTCGGGGTTCGATTACGAGGCGGCCAGTGTGGCCAAGAACGCTCCGCGCTGGATCAAGGCACTGAAGAAATTCGGCCTCTGGCACAAGGCCGCTCCCGCAGCGGCGTAACTCGCCTCGGCCTGCGTAACACCCAGATTTCCGTTGCGACGGAAGGACCCTGCTCGCCTCAAACATCAGGGGCTTTCACGGTAACTTTAACCTGTTTGGTTCCGGCTTCGCCGGCTTAGGGAACCTCTAAAAATCCGAATTCCATGCTCTCCAGTTCGTTCGTACCGGAAAAAATCCTGGTTTCCGGCGCCCAGGACGGCAAAATTCGGGGTTGATCCGGTCCGCAAAGGCCTGTTGCGGGGGTATTTCCCCCGTTTCAGGCCACAGCGGGCAGACCGATCCCGTCCGGGCTTGCCGCCCGGCGGGCCTGCCTTCTGACTTCGTTCGCCGTCAACTGCACCAGACGCTTCATGTTGTAAGCCAGGTTCAGCAGGCCCACCTTCACCCGCGCTCGCTCCAGGCCGATGGTCCGGACCCGGTGGCCATCCATGGCGGCCTGGGCGCCGAAGATGTGTTCCACCCGCGCCCGTACCTTGGATTTGTTGCGGTTCGACGCGGTTTGTTCTTCCGTCAGCGGGGCGGCGCGCGTGCCTTTTTCGTGGATTTGGCTGGCCATCCCCTCGTCGGCCAAGCGTTCTTCGTGTTTTTCCGAGCGGTAGGCGCTGTCCGCATACACCGGGCGCTTATGGCCTTCGGCGTCGGTGGTTTCCGTATCCAGCAGGTCTTCGAAAACCTGGCTGTCGTGGACGTGGGCGGGCGTGACGCTGTAGTCCTGGATCAGCTTGGTGGCCGCGTCGGCGTGGATGGGGTTCTTGTAGCCGTAATGGGTCTCGTGGTTCTTCTTGGTCCAGCGGGCCTCCGTGTCCTTTTGCCGCCGCATGGGGGCGTTCTCGTCATCGTCCCAGCCCTCGGGAATCTCTCCAGCCTTGATCCGGGCGTTCTCTTCCCGGCTGTTGCGCTGGCGCGGCGCTTCGATGAAGGTCGCGTCGATCATCTGTCCGGTTTTGGCCACATAGCCCCGCCGCGCCAGTTGCTCGTTAAAACGGCCAAACAGCACCTCGACCAGACCCAAGGCTTTCAGCCGTTCGCGGAACACCCACACGGTCTTGGCATCCGGCACCCGGTGTTCCATCCGCAGCCCCAGAAAACGCATGAAGCTCAGCCGATCGCGGATCTGATATTCCAGTCCGTCGTCGGAGAGGTTGTAGAGATGTTGCAGGATCAGTACCTTGAACATCAGCACCACGTCAAAGGGTTTGGCCCCGGCATTACTCTTGCGCTCCTTCTCGCGAACCCGGTTGAGATCGGCCCGAAAATCCTCAAAGTCGATTTCCGCCTTGAGCTTGACCAAAGGATCGCCCAAGGCGGTGAGTTGGGCGGCACGTTCGTCGAGATCAAACAAGCCGGGCTGGCGGTGGAAGTTCATGCGGCAGTCTCAGTGGCAGGGCTATGCCGGTATTTTCTCAAAGGGACGGTGCAAGGGGGAATTTTTAGAGGTGCCCTCTACACAGGTGCTTGTTGTAAATCTTCTCGTCCTCATGCACGGATGCCGGCCGCTTGTGGATTCTGGAATATCGCTCCATGTACTCCTTCCAGAAATCCGCGAAGACCGTTTCTCGTCGCAACTCCCGCTTCAGCTCGGCCGGGTTCTTGCCGGTAGCGATCGCGGCATTCAGCTCCGCGGCACGTCGGCGGGCCTGCTCGACGGTCGTATCTGGAAACGGTCCGACCTTGATGCGTTCGGTTTTTCCGTCGACCTTGCGCCGGAGGTAGAACACTTTGGACGTCTTGCCGACGCGAACCATGAGCCCCTTGGTTTCGGTGTCGGCGACGTAGACGGCATCGCCGGAGAAGGTCAGCGCCTCGATGCTGCGCTTGGTGAATTTGATGCTTTCCATGGACCCACTGACGTCGGCTGATTGACCGATGGCTTCAGCTTTTCACCCTATTTGCACCCTGCGATAGCAATTTCGAGCAATTCTGAGCAATCGAACGGGAATAAGGGATCACGCTAAGTCATTGTAAAGTAAACCATATCGTCTTTCGTAAAACACCGTTAATTGTGGGGCAGGAATTTTGTAATCAGCCGGTCGCGGGTTCGAATCCTGTCACCAGCTCCATAAATTCAATAGCTTAAGGCAATTTTCCGCGGCTCCCCGATTACTTGCGTAGCCGAATCGTAGCCGGTTTTTCTCCCTCGACAACCCGAAGGCCGGACACCCTGTCGACGTAGCCGGCCAGATGCTCACTGGATAGATGAGCGTAGCGCCGCACCATATCGACCGTCTCCCAGCCGCCCAACTCCTGGAGCGCATGCAGAGGCGTGCCGGCTTGAACGTGCCAAGATGCCCAGGTGTGCCGCAGATCGTGCCAGCGGAAATCCTCGATCCCGGCACGCTTGAGCGCATTACGCCAAGCCTTGGTATTCACCTCCTGGATGGGCTTTCCCTGATAGGTGAAGACGTGAGTAGGATGCTTTCCTTCCTGCTCCCGTATCACGACCACCGCACCATTCGACAGGGGAACCGCGATGGCTTTCCGGGCCTTGGCCTGATCTGGATGTATCCATGCGCAACGCCGCACGAGGTCGACTTGAGACCATTGCAGGCCGGTTACATTCGCTCGACGGAGACCCCTTTCCAGGCTGAAACGCGCCATAGCTGAGAGATGCGCCGGCAATTCTTCCAACAGCCGCCTAGCCTCTTCCGGGGTAATCCACCGAACCCGCCGCGAAGGTTCGGGCAATAGCCGTACCTTCATCACCCGAATCCAAGAAGACTTTGCCTCAAGGCTTCGAGAGCATCGCGCAGGGGCTGAAGGAGGCTATTGCACTGACGGAGGGACAACCGGTTCCAGCGAAGACGCATCGCCCGGATGAAGTGAAGGAACCATTGACGGACCTTTCCATCGTCATTCTGAAACGTGCCCAGAAGGAACTGGCAGACCTTCCAAAAGCTGAACTACGAGGAAACGAAACAATGACCTTGACTGTTGAACAAATCGCTGAGGAGGCGCTTGCTTTGCCAAGCGAAGCGCGGGCCTTGCTGGCGGATCGTCTTGTCGAAAGCCTGGACCCTGCCGAGGACGGCTACATTCGCCAACTTTGGACGGCGGAGGCACAGCGACGCCTGGGTGATGTGCGGGCAGGCCGCGTACAGACGATTCCGGGCGACGAAGCGCTAGAGCGAGTGCGGCGGAACTTGGCCCGATGAGGCTGGAGTTTCATCCGGAGGCGCTGGCAGAGTACGAGGACGCAGCGCGGTATTACGCGAGTTGCCAGGAAGGCCTGGAGCTCCGCTTTATGGCGGCCGTCGAACATGCGATATAGCAGATTACCGAGACGCCGGAGCGTTGGCGGGTTTTCGATGGCGAAATCAGGCGCTACCTGACGCGGGTTTTCCCGTACGCGGTGTTGTATTCCATCGAGCCGGATAACGTGCTGATCGTCGCGGTAATGCATTGTCGTCGAGAGCCCGGCTACTGGAGCGAACGGGTAAACCGAAAGATTTAGCGTAGCCCTTTCGTAACCGCCGCGTGGCTACGCTTACGTTACCGTGAAAGTCGCAGTAGCTTGTCCCCCCCTTGGGAGAGGGCCGGGGTGAGGGAAACGATCATGGCGGGCAGTCGCGCTCATGCGATACCCCCTGTATCGCACCCTTCGGGCGCAAGGCGTGCACCAATTTGCAGGGAGCAAATTTGAACATGCGGAGCATGGCCCGGAGGGCAGGTCCCAAGGACGGGACCTGTCAATCGGCCTTCCTGCCGATTTGTCATCATCCAGGGCGGCCGGTCGCCATGATCGTTAGCTTGATCCCCAACTTTGATGCAACTGTGGACAAAATAGGGAATTCGCCTTCTCTTCGACCGCGGCCCGCTCGCTCAGCGCTTGCGGATATAGAGATCGGTGATCGTCCCTTCGATCATTTCCGCAGCGAAGGCGAAGGTTTCCGACAAGGTCGGGTGGGCGTGGACGGTGAGGCCGATGTCCTCGGCGTCGGCGCCCATTTCCAGGGCCAGCACGGCTTCGGCGATGAGCTCACCCGCGTGGGGGCCGACGATGCCGGCGCCGATCACCCGCTTGGTGGCCTTGTCGCACAGCAGCTTGGTGGCGCCTTCCTTGCGGCCGATGCCCAAGGCGCGCCCGCTCGCGGCCCAGGGGAACACAGCTTTTTCGTATTCGATGCCCTGGGCTTTGGCCTGGGTTTCGGTGACGCCCATCCAGGCGACTTCCGGATCGGTATAGGCCACCGACGGAATGGTCAGAGCCTGGAACGCCGAAGGGTGACCGGCGATGACTTCGGCGGCAACCTTGGCCTCGTGGGTGGCCTTGTGGGCCAGCATGGGGTTGCCGACGATGTCGCCGATGGCGTAGATATGCGGGACGTTGGTGCGCTGGCGCTCGTCGACGGGGATGAAGCCCTTGGCATCGACCTGGACGCCCGCGTTTTCCGCACCGATCAGACCGCCGTTCGGGGTGCGCCCCACCGCGACCAGCACCCGATCGAATACATCGGACTCGGGCACGCCTTCGCCTTCGAAGAACACCTTGAGACCGGCCGCTTCGGGTTCGATCCGGGTGACGCGGGTCTTGAGATAGATGTTCTCGTACTGCTTCTTGATGTGCTGATGCAGAGGACGCACCAGGTCGGCATCGCAGCCGGGGATCAACTGGTCCATCAGTTCCACCACGGTGATAGCGGCGCCCAAAGCGTGATAAACCGTGGCCATTTCCAGGCCGATGATGCCGCCGCCGACGATCAGGAGGCGCTTGGGCACTTCCCGCAGCGCCAGGGCGTCGGTGGAATCCATCAGACGCGGATCGTCGTTGGGGAAGCCCGGAATCTTCACCGCGCGCGAGCCGGCGGCGATGATGGCGTGGTCGAAGCTCACGGTGACCGGGCCTTCGGCCGTTTCCACCTGCATGCTGTGGTCGCCGGCGAAGCGGCCGGTGCCCTGCACAACGGTCACCTTGCGCTGTTTGGCGAGGGCGTCGAGCCCGCCGGTCAGGGTCTTGACCACCTTGTCCTTGAAGCCGCGGATCTGGTCCAGATCGATTTCCGGGGCGCCGAAGCGGATGCCGAACTCGCTGGCCTCCTTGGCCTCGTGGATGATCTGTGCGGTGTGCAGCAAAGCCTTGGACGGGATGCAGCCCACGTTGAGACAGACGCCGCCCAGGGTCGGGTAGCGCTCGACCAGGACCACTTGCTTGCCCAGGTCCGCCGCGCGGAAAGCGGCGGTGTAACCGCCCGGCCCGCCGCCCAGCACCAGGACCTCGGCGTGAATCGTCTTGGGTTCAGCCATCGGGAATATCCTTCTTCAGTTAGAGCAGGACGCGCCGCATATCGGCGAGCAGGCCGCTGACATAGGTGACGAAGCGGACGCCGTCGGCGCCGTCGATCACGCGGTGGTCGTAGGACAACGACAAGGGCAGCATCAGCCGCGGGACGAACTGGCCGTCTTGGGACACCGGCCGCAGCTGCGCCTTGGAGACGCCCAGGATGGCGACCTCGGGGGCGTTGATGATGGGCGTAAAGGCTGTGCCGCCGATGCCGCCCAAGCTGGAAACGGTGAAGGTGCCGCCCTGCAGGTCGGCGGTGCGCAGCTTCTTGCCGCGGGCCTTGTCGCCGATGGCGGCAAGTTCGGCGGCGATGTCCCAGATGCCTTTGGTGTCGGCATCGCGGATCACCGGCACCACCAGGCCGTCCGGCGTGTCCACCGCGAACCCGATGTGGCAGTAGCTCTTCAGGATCAGTTCTTCGCCGTTGGGCGCAAGCGATGCGTTGAAGCGCGGGAAGGCTTTCAGGGCGGCGACCACGGCCTTGATGATGAACGGCAGCGGGGTCAGCTTGACGCCGCGCTTGGCGGATTCGGCTTTGAGTGCATTGCGGAAGGCTTCCAGCTCGGTGATGTCGGCCTCATCGTGCTGGGTGACTTGCGGGATCGTGATCCAGGTCCGGTGGAGATTGGCCGCAGAGAGCTTCTGGATCCGCGACAGCGGCTGGCGTTCGATCGGGCCGAACTGGGCGAAATCGATTTCCGGCATCTCCGGTAAGGCGAAACCGCCGGCGCCGGGCCGTTCCGCCTTTGCCACGGCATCCTTCACGAAGGTCTGGATGTCCGTTCTCAAGATGCGGCCCTTGGGGCCGGTGCCGCGGACTTTTGCCACGTCGACGCCGAGTTCGCGGGCGAAACGGCGGACCGCGGGGCTGGCATGGGCCAGCCCCGAGCCCTCCTCGGTGACCGGCGTCGACGCAGGAGGAGTGGAGGAAGGCACGGGTGCGGCCGGCGGCGGGGGAGCAGGCTCGGCCACCGCCGGTACGGGGGCTGGCACCGGTTCGGCGGGGGCGGCGGCCGCCGCAGAGGCTTCCGCGCCCTCATCGGCCCGCAACAGCAGAATCGGTGTACCCATGCTGACCTTGCTGCCGATGCTCACATGCAGTTCGGCGACGGTGCCGGCATAGGGCGAGGGAATCTCCATCGCCGCCTTGTCGCTCTCCAGGGTGATCAGCGAATCGTTCGCCGCGACCTTGTCGCCCGGCTTGACCAGTACCTCGATGATTTCGACGTCCTTGAAATCGCCGATATCGGGGACGACGACGGTTTGTTCTTGGGCCATGTTGTTCTTATCCTCCTCAGCACCCGATGGGGTTGGTCTTGTCTGGATCGATGCCCCAGCGGGTCATCGCATCCGCCAGCTTGGATTTTTCGATTCCGCCTTCGTCGGCCAGCGACTTCAGGGCCGCGAAGGCGATATGGCGGCTGTCCACCTCGAAGAACTGGCGCAACGCCGAACGGCGGTCGCTGCGGCCGAAGCCGTCGGTGCCCAGCACGGTGTAACGCCGGGGCACGAACTCACGGATCAGGTCCGGATAGGCCTTGACGTAGTCCGTCGCCGCGACGACGGGGCCGTTGGTTGCGGCCAGGCATTGCTCGACGTAGCTGGTTTTCCGCGGCTGTTCCGGATGCAGCAGGTTCCAGCGCGAAACTTCCAGGCCGTCGCGGCGCAACTGGTTGAAGCTGGTGGCGCTCCAGATGCCGGCCTTGATGCCGCAATCGGCTTCCAGCAGCTCCGCGGCCTTGATGACTTCGCGCAGAATGGTGCCGCTGCCGAGGAGCTGCACCGCCTCGTCCTTGCCGGCATCGCGGAACTTGTACAAGCCTTTGATGATGCCGTCCTCGACCCCTTCCGGCAGGGCGGGATGGGTGTAGTTCTCGTTCATCACGGTGATGTAGTAGAAGACGTTTTCGCCCTCCTGATACATCCGGCGCAGACCGTCGTGCACGATGATCGCCAGCTCGTAGGCGAAGGTCGGATCGTAGGTGATGCAGTTGGGGATGGCGCCCATGATCAGGTGGCTGTGGCCGTCCTGGTGCTGCAGACCTTCGCCGGCCAGGGTGGTGCGTCCGGCGGTGCCGCCCATGAGGAAGCCGCGGGCCTGCATGTCGCCCGCCGCCCACATGAGGTCGCCGACGCGCTGGAAGCCGAACATCGAGTAGTAGATGTAGAACGGGATCATCTGCACGTTGTGGTTGCTGAACGCCGTGCCGGCGGCGATCCAGTCGCACATCGCACCGGCTTCGCAGATGCCCTCCTCCAGAATCTGGCCGGATTTGTCCTCGCGGTAGAACATCACGGTATCGGCATCCTGCGGCTCGTAGAGCTGGCCGACCGAGGAATAGATGCTGTATTGCCGGAACAGACCCTCCATGCCGAAAGTGCGGGCCTCGTCGGGGACGATCGGCACCACGTAGCGGCCCAGCTCCTTGTCGCGCAACAGGGACGAGAGCAGGCGGACGAAGACCATGGTGGTGGACATCTCGCGATCTTCCGAGCTTTTCAGCATCGTCTCGAAGATGCTCAGCTCGGGCACCTGCAGATGGGGAGCCTCCTTCCGCCTTTGCGGCAGGTAACCGCCCAGGGCCTTGCGGCGCTCCTGCAGATAGACCATCTCGGGGCTGTCCTCGGCCGGCTTGTAATAAGGTGCCTCATGCACCTTGTCGTCCGGAATCGGGATGTTGAAACGGTCGCGGAAAGCCTTGAGCGCGTCCGCGTCCAGCTTTTTCTGCTGATGCGCGCCCATCTGGCCTTCGCCGGCCCGGCCCATGCCGTAGCCCTTGATGGTCTTGGCCAGGATCACCGTCGGCTGTCCTTTGTGCGCCACCGCGGCGGCGTAGGCGGCGTACACCTTGTGCGGGTCGTGGCCGCCCCGGTTCAGGTGCCAGATGTCCTCGTCGGACATGTTGGCGACCATCTCCAGTAACTCGGGATATTTGCCGAAGAAATGCTTGCGGACATAGGCGCCGTCCTTTGCCTTGTAGGTCTGGTATTCGCCATCCACCACCTCCTCCATGCGCTGCTGCAGGAGGCCCTTGGTGTCGCGCGCCAGCAGCGCATCCCAATGCGAACCCCAGATCACCTTGATGACGTTCCAGCCGGCGCCGCGGAATTCGGCTTCCAGATCCTGGATGATCTTGCCGTCGCCGCGCACCGGCCCGTCCAGGCGCTGCAGGTTGCAGTTGACCACGAAGATCAGGTTGTCCAGCTTTTCCCGGCCGGCGAGGCCGATGGCGCCCATCGATTCCGGCTCGTCCATCTCGCCGTCGCCGCAGAAGCACCAGACCTTGCGGCCCTCGGCATTCAGCAGGATCTTGCGGTCGGCCAGGTATTTCATGAACCGCGCCTGATAGATCGCCATCAGCGGCCCGAGGCCCATGGAGACGGTGGGGAATTGCCAGAAATCCGGCATCAGCCAGGGATGCGGGTAGGAAGACAGCCCGCCGCCGCCCACTTCGGCACGGAACCGGTCCAGATGCTCTTCCGTCAGCCGCCCCTCCAGGAAGGCCCTGGCATAGATGCCGGGCGCGGAATGGCCCTGGAAAAACACCAGGTCGCCGCCGTGGTCGCGGTCGGGGGCATGGAAGAAATGGTTGAAGCCGACATCGTAGAGCGTGGCCGAGGAGGCGAAGCTGGAAATGTGCCCGCCATACTCGGTGGATTTCTGGTTCGCCCGCACCACCATGGCCATGGCGTTCCAGCGCAGGTAGCAGCGGATGCGGTGTTCGATGCCGGCATCACCCGGGCTGCGAACCTCGGCGTGCGGCGGAATAGTATTGATGTAGGCGGTGTGAGCCTTGTAAGGCAGATTCGCACCGGAGCGGCGCGCCTTGTCGACAAGTTTTTCTATCAGGAAATGCGCCCGCTCGACGCCTTCCGCTTCGATGACGGCTGCAAGCGCGTCCAGCCACTCCCTGGTTTCCTCCGGATCGGTATCCGTGTTGGCCGCGGACTGGGAGTTGAGGGATGGATTGCTTGCGATCATGGCGATTCTCGACCCTTCGGTTGATTAAAGCGTTAACCGGATATGATGCCGCCGTTCTATCCCGAGGACAATGGGATCGTACAAAACGGTTGTTTCACCCGCCGTCACGGAGCGGTCGCCGTTTCGGCGGAGAGTGAAAAAGGCTGCGCAGTTCGGATGCCGCACGTGCGACATCCGATGCCCCGAACACGGCCTCGACGACCGCGACCAGGTCCGCGCCGGCCCCAATGACTTGACCGGCCTTAGCGGCGTCTATGCCGCCGATGGCGACGACGGGGACGCTCAAGCGGGTTCTCGCCTCCCGCAGAGTCTCCAGCCGGGCACGCGGAGCGCCGGGTTTGGTCGACGACGGGAAAAACGCCCCGAAGGCGACGTAATCCGCCCCATCGACTTCCGCACGGAGCGCCCGATCCAGCGAGTCATAACAGGAAACACCGACGATTGCCCGGGTGCCGATTACGCTCCGCGCTGCGGCCACCCCGCCGTCGTCCTTGCCCAGGTGCACTCCGTCCGCGCCTATCTCCGCCGCCAGCCGCGGACTGTCGTTGATGATCAAAGGAATGCCCGCGGCGCGACAGGCGTTGAGTAACCGGCCCCCTTCGGCCAAGTGATCTTTCGCCGATCCCGACTTGGGCCGGTATTGCAGCACCGCGACGCCCCCAAGGACGGCGAGTTCCACGGCGGCAAGCAGCGCATCGCCCCGCAACCGATCAGGCGTGATCGCGTAAAGTCCCTTCGAAGGGAACGGCAGGTGCATCGAGCCCTCCTCTACCGAGCATTTGCCGGATGTACTGGTATTCTCAATCAATCATTGGAATGCGACGGGCACCTGCCCCTCGCCATGCCATCCATGGTAGGCTTCCGAACATTGCGGCTTCTTTACCGAAGACTATCGTGGAAAAGCCTTCGAAATTGGCGGTTTCAGCGCTGATGTCCCTTCTGGCCGGCTGCGGCACGGAGCCCGCGACGCCGGACCGGCCGGCTCAGCCCATGGCGTTCCACAATACGCGCCTGACTTATGCCTTGATGACCGACGATGAGGAGACCCTGCAAAGGGACTTCCAGATGAAAACCCATCCGACTTGGGTGGAGCGCACCTTTGCCGGCATCGGCTTGTTGGCCGCGAGCGGCATGGAGACGGTCACCTGGCCGGTATTCGCCGGTTTCCGCGCCTACATGGAAACCCACCCGGAAGCCGGCACGCCCGACTACCTGCCCGGTGCCGGGGTGCGGGACGCGCCGTAAGCGCCAGGAATACGGCCGCGAATGGAATGAAAAAAGGCGGAGCGTCTCCGCCCCGCCTTCCATTTCCGGCGGGCAAGCCGCCAGCGAAATGCAACGAGCTTACTTCGTCTCGTTGTTGATCGCCGTCATGCGGTTCACGACGTCGGTCAGCTTCTCGACAGCAGCGGCGTTGTTGCCGGCTTCGAGATCCGTCGCGGCTTCCTTGGCATACCCCATGGCCTTCTGCAGCGAAATGCCTGCACCGGCGCCGGTGATTTCCTTAGCCTTCTGACGGTAGAGCTTCGCGCTCGCGATGGCTGCATCCTTCTGGCCGCTCTTGGCCTGTTCCAGCGCCTCCTGGGATGCCTTGAGTGCTTCTTCGGTGGCTTTCTTCACGCCGGCGGCGTCTTCCGCGGCGAAAGCGCCGAAGCTCAAGGAACCGGCAACCAGCAAAGCGGCGAACTTGGACAGGACATTCTGAATTTTCATATCGACTGAGTCTCCTCGGGTATCGTAGTTATCGTTGTGTGGAGTCTGGAGCCGGGTGACTGCCGTCGTATCCCTCTGCCCGTCGACCCGCCGGTACCTGCCCGGCTACAACGCGGCGCTAACGGAAGCCGACGCCTGACGGCCTCGTCTTCCGTAATCGGGCGGTAATACTAACCAAATTCCGCGATCAAGACCACGTTTAGTTCGCAAGTCGTTGCAAATTTTCCCGCCATATGTCCCTCGGCTTTGCGGTTCGAGGGGGAAGGCGCCGCAATTCCGTTTGTTCCCGCAACGCAAGGACGCGTGGCCCTGATGTTGTATAGTCAAGAACTTGCAAACGCTGTCAGCCTTTGGCTTCTTCTCATGACCGGGGCCGCGGCGAACTTTGCTCGGATTTTTTCGGAACCACGCAGCCGAATTGGCTCGATCAACCACGCCGGATTCTCATGACGCATCGACTTTCCCGCCGAACCGAACGCCTTACCAGCTCCCTCATCCGGGACATCCTGCAGATCACTCAGCGGCCCGGGGTCATCTCTTTCGCCGGCGGCCTGCCGGCGGAAGAGCTGATGCCGGAGCTGGATTTCGGCGCCTGCGCCGCAGATTCCCGCCAATACGGTCCCAGCGAAGGGGAGCCGGCGTTGCGGGAGCTGATTGCCCGGGGGCTTTCGGGCCTCGGGCTTCGGTGCCAAGTCGAACAGGTGCTGGTAACGACAGGCTCCCAGCAGGGTATCGACCTGGTCGGCAAACTGTTCATCGACGAAGGAACGCCGGTGCTGCTGGAATCACCGACGTACCTGGCCGCGCTCCAATGCTTCCGGGTCTATGGCGCGGAGTTTCACGGCCTGCCCTTGCAGGCCGAAGGCATCGATCCGGATGCGCTGAAAACGGCCATCGTCCGCCACCGGCCCGCTTTCGTGTATCTCATCCCCAGCTTCCAAAACCCCTCGGGATGCTGTTACACCGATGGGGCGCGCCGCGCCGTCGCGGCGGTACTGGATGAGACCGGCACTCCGCTGGTGGAAGACGACCCCTATCGGGATCTGGTCTATACGTCATGCGACAGAACGCCGGTCTGTGCATATCTCGAGCGGGCGCCCTGGATATATCTGGGCAGCTTTTCCAAGATTACGGCTCCGGGATTGCGCGTCGGCTACCTCGCGTCGTCCCCCGCCTTGTTCCCTTGGCTCGTCCGCCTCAAGCAATCGAGCGATCTTCACACCGGCCGAACCGGCCAGGCTTGGCTGACGCGCTTCCTCGCCTCCAGCGACTTCGGGAAGCACATGGCGCACATGAACGGCGTCTATGCCGACCGCCGGGATACGATGCAAGCTGCCCTGGACCGACATTTCAACGGCCTGGCGGAATGGTCTGCACCGGCCGGCGGTCTGTTCTTCTGGCTGCGACTGGTCGAGAACATAGACACCCTGGCCGCGCTCAAGGTGGCGCTGAACCATGACGTGGCATTCATGCCGGGAGAGCTGTTTTTCCCGGTTGCGGAGCAGCGCTATCCGGCCTTGCGGCTGAATTTCAGCCATGCGACGCCGGACAAGATCGAGCGGGGCATCGCCCTGTTGTCGAAAGTTCTGGGTGAATGCGCCGCCACCGCCATCGACTGATATGCATGCGATTACCCATGCAACCTCGGCGCCAGAAAGCCGCATCGGCGCACCTTGACACATGTCGTACAAGTATCTAACATGGATGGGTTTTTTTGTTGGCGGGCGCGCTATAACAACTCAATGAATAGTCAAGCTGTCTCCGATCCAGGGTCCGCCGATCTTCGCAATTCCCGCGAGGTTTTTGCCGGTATCCGGCGTCTCGTCGACGACGAGGCGGCGGCGGTCGATCGCTTGATCCTGCGCGAACTGCATTCCGATGTAGTACTCATCAATCAGATCGGGCAGTACATCGTCGGCAGCGGGGGCAAGCGCCTGCGCCCGATGCTTCATTTACTCTCGGCCAAGGCATTGAGTTATCCGGGTGACCACCATATCACCCTGGCGGCAGTCATCGAGTTCATCCACACCGCAACGCTGCTGCACGATGACGTCGTCGACGAATCCGCGTTGCGCAGAGGACAGGACTCGGCCAATGCCCTGTGGGGCAATTCCGCGAGCGTATTGGTAGGGGATTATCTGTACTCGCGCTCGTTCGAACTGATGGTGCGGGTTCAGAACATGCGAGTGATGGACATTCTGTCGCGCACCACCACGGCCATCGCCGAGGGCGAGGTATTGCAACTGCTCAATTGCAATAATCCAGCGACCGATGAGGGACGATACCTGGATGTCATCTCCCGCAAGACGGCGATATTGTTCAGCGCGGCCGCCCAGCTTGGCGCGGTGCTTACCGGGTCATCTCCCGAAATCGAAGAGTCCCTGAAAAATTATGGGACGTATCTCGGCATGGCCTTCCAGCTCAAGGACGACGTGTTGGACTACATGGCCGACCCCGAAGAATGGGGCAAGAATCTCGGGGATGACCTCGCCGAAGGCAAGCCGACCTTGCCATTGATCTACGCGCTGTCCCAATCCTCAGGCGCGGATGCGGACATCTTGCGGCAAGCGATAGAGCAGGGCGAGCGGGAACAGTTCAAAAAAGTGTACGCGGTGATTGAGTCGACCGACGCAATCTCGTATACTGAGCGGCGTGCCAGGGATGCTGCGAACAAAGCTGTCGAGCAGGTTACCCATCTTCCCGAGAGTGATTATAAGGATGCTTTGATCGCTCTTGCACGGTTCGCTGTTGATCGCGGTTATTGAAAAATCTGTTCAGCCAGATTTCGGGGTGTAGCTCAGCCTGGTAGAGCACTGCTTTCGGGAGGCAGTGGCCGGAGGTTCGAATCCTCTCACCCCGACCAATTCTCCAAGTTATCCGAGGTCACGACGCGACCAAATCGTGACCGCTTTCCCTCAAGCGCCTTCGCCGCCCCATTCACCGGCGACAGATGGGCATAGCGTATCGTTTCCTGATATCCGAATGCCGCAGCAGCATTGAGCAGATGCGCCGAGTTTACGAAGCCCATCGATCGAGTTAACGTGAAAGTCGCAGCACCTTTACTCCCTTCTCCCTCTGGGATAGGGGGCGGGAAGGCTTTCGCCTCCCCGCCCCCTATCATCATCCAGGGCGGCTGGTCGCCATGACCGTTAGCCCGAACCTGTTTTGGTCCGCCCTGGAATCTCTGGAGTTTCAATCCGCCGTTGTGAAGCAGACATCAGGACGGCGGCAGACCGTGTTGTCGAAATCACTTTGGTCGTAATGAAGTTCGTCACGGCCGTTACCACCTTTAAGTCGGTCCTCTCCTTCATCCCCCCATAGCTCGTCGTTTCCGTTGCCTCCGCTGAGGTCGTCATTGCCTTCTCCGCCATGCATGAGGTCTTTCCCGTTGCCGCCTGCGAGGTTGTCGTCACCTGCACCCCCAAAAAGGCTGTCTTTGCCGTTTCCGCCGCTAATCTGGTCGTCGCCAGGGCCGCCTTCTGTGTGGTCCTTTCCATTCTTACCCGCGAGGTGGTCGTCTCCGCTGCCGCCGAAAATGGTATCGTCTCCATTGCCGCCTGAGATGGTATCGTTGCCACCCTCGCCACAGATGGTGTCATTGCCGCCCGACCCCTGGATGTGGTCGTCGCCAGGGGTGCCAATAATGACGTCGTCCCTCGGCGTGCCTTCGATTACTCTGTGCCTTTGAACCACGCCCGGTGTAGATGTTAATCCGTCGCACTCGCCTTCGGCCCAGCCGGGAGCGATGTTGGCCAAACCTGTAAAGGCAAGACTGACCCTGAGGAAAGCTGAGAGAAGTTTGATTTTTGCCATGCAGATGCCTCAAGAGAGATAGCGGGTGGACATTTTTAGTTCAGGAAAAGCGTTACTTCGAGATCATCGCCAGGGTGCCGGGGGATTTAGGTCGGCGATATTTTCACCGACCTCTCCCTTGTTGGCTGTAGCTGGAATAGTCGCTTCTTATGTTGAGCCTCATGCGGTCCCGCACGGCGAAAAGTAAAAGGATCAACTCGCTTCACATCGCGAATTTCGAAGACAGAGGTCAGTCGCCTCGCTTGAGTGGAAACCTGAATACTACGGACTTTCTTTCACCTCCGCCAACCGATACAGATTGGCTTAGTGTATACGCGTCACGTTCTGCCATCACTTTGTAGCGCCCACTCGGGAGTTTGGCGTAGAAGTGCGGTCCTGCCGACATTGCACCAAGCATTGATGTTCCATGGGCTGATGTTATTTCAACTTGCACGTCGCTTAGATATTCTCCTTTCTGTTGTACTGCGAACAATAAATGCAAGTTGAACTGACCTTTAATGCCCCGCAACTCGTCCCGCTGGTCCTGGCCGATACCCCCGCTTACAAAACTAATGCCCTTTTGCGTTTGAATATTAGAATTGTTTCGCGCCCTGAACAGGCCCACTGATGACTTCGCTGGTCTCGGCTCGACCAATTCAGGCCGGCCGGTGTCAAGGCACCGAAAGTCAGCAGATCTGGCATTACCGGTTCCACTCCGCCTGACATTCCACCAGTCCGCAGTCGGCCTTGGCTTTTCTCGCCCCCCGCCGAGCCAAATCCCGGTAGAACGCCGACCCGGTTTCCTGCGACAGCCGAAGAAGCCGGCCCACCGGTAAGACGACGAAAAATCCTGCCTTTTCTATTTCCTGGAGGCCTTTGCTCTAGACTTGCCAGATGCATTGATTCGAAACTGGAAACACACCATTTCTCGATAATATCCGGGCTTTTGCCGGACATGGACTATGGTTTTTACAATGATCCACTTTGTATGATCCGGCAGATGGCAGAACACCCATCGCTGACACGCAGGATAAGACGGTATATCCGGCGAAACAAGCGGAACTTGCTCTTTCCATTTCTCATCGGTGCGACGTTCGCGGCTGCGCTCGTTGTCGGTTTCGCCCTTTTTGGGTTGAAGTAGACCGAATCAGGCGCGCCGAAGGATGAGTACGCCGTTACGCAGACCAACCCGGCGAACCGCGGTGCCGCCGGGCGGAAACGGCTTTGGTCCGCGTGATCGACACTGGGCACTGAAAGCAGCGCTCCCGACTTTTTGAGGCCATACTTGCTGAACACTCACGAACCGCATGCCATCCGTAACCGTTCAGTCCCCTGGGAGTGCGGGTGTCCCGCCCGCTGAAAAAGTGGCCAAGATGGCCGCGATCCCAGCAAAAAATGGGGGGAATGAACGGTTACACTCAGCTCCTTAACTCGCCATGTTCCGGTCAAGTGACCTTGATACCGCAATCTCCCTTTAGCAATACGGAGAAATACGCAAAGCGTCATATTGCCCCGTGGTTCGCTCAGGGCGACAGTTGGAGAATGGCTGGCAGATTCATGGATCACGAACGGGCGAGCCGCTATATCCGGCAACGGCAACGCGGTTACGCCCTGTATGCTTGGCGGTGTAAAGGGCCCGATCGGCGTGCTGCTTGATGGCGGTCAAGTCGAACGGCGGCTGATCGATACAAGCGACACCTACGCTCACTGTGAGGGGTATTTCGGTTTCGCCATAACGGAGCCGGGTTTCCATTGCCGCGACCCGCAGACGCTCGGCGATGGCGGTCGCTTCCTCTCGGGGTGTTGCAGGAAGCAGCGCGCAAAATTCTTCGCCCCCATAACGGCAAAACAGATCCATGCGCCGCAGACAGCCCGCCATGATTTCGGCGATCCTGTGCAAGGCTACGTCGCCCGCCACATGGCCGAATCGGTCGTTCACCTGCTTGAAGTGATCGATGTCGATCATGAGCAGGGAAACGGGTTCGCGCTTGATGCGTGCTCGGGCAAGTTCCTCACCGGCCAAGTCTTCAAAAACACGCCGATTATAGGGCACCTCTAAAAATTCCCCCTTGCACCGTCCCTTTGAGAAAATACCGGGATAGCCCTGCCACTGAGATTGCCGCATGAACTTCCACCGCCAGCCCGGCCTGTTTGATCTCGACGAGCGTGCCGCCCAACTCACCGCCTTGGGCGATCCTTTGGTCAAGCTCAAGGCGGAAATCGACTTTGAGGATTTTCGGGCCGATCTCAACCGGGTTCACGAGAAGGAGCGCAAGAGTAACGCCGGGGCCAAACCCTTTGACGGGGTGCTGATGTTCAAGGTACTGATCCTGCAACATCTCTACAACCTCTCCGACGACGGACTGGAATATCAGATCCGCGATCGGCTGAGCTTCATGCGTTTCCTGGGGCTGCGGATGGAACACCGGGTGCCGGATGCCAAGACCGTGTGGCTGTTCCGCGAACGGCTGAAAGCCTTGGGTCTGGTCGAGGTGCTGTTTGGCCGTTTTAACGAGCAACTGGCGCGGCGCGGCTATGTGGCCAAAACCGGGCAGATGATCGACGCGACCTTCATCGAAGCGCCGCGCCAGCGCAACAGCCGGGAAGAGAACGCCCGGATCAAGGCGGGAGAGATTCCCGAGGGCTGGGACGATGACGAGAACGCCCCCATGCGGCGGCAAAAGGACACGGAGGCCCGCTGGACCAAGAAGAACCACGAGACCCATTACGGCTACAAAAACCACATCAACGCCGACGCGGCCACCAAGCTGATCCAGGACTACAGCGTCACGCCCGCCCACGTCCACGACAGCCAGGTTTTCGAAGACCTGCTGGATACGGAAACCACCGATGCCGAAGGCCATAAGCGCCCGGTGTATGCCGACAGCGCCTACCGCTCGGAAAAACACGAAGAGCGTCTGGCCGAAGCGGGGATGGTCAGCCAAATCCACGAAAAAGGCACCCGCGCCGCCCCGCTGACGGAAGAACAAACCGCGTCGAACCGCAACAAATCCAAGGTACGGGCGCGGGTGGAACACATCTTCGGCGCCCAGGCCGCCATGGACGGACACATCGTCCGGACCATCGGCCTGGAGCGAGCACGGGTGAAGGTGGGCCTGCTGAACCTGGCTTACAACATGAAGCGTCTGGTGCAGTTGACGGCGAACGAAGTCAGAAGGCAGGCCCGCCGGGCGGCAAGCCCGGACGGGATCGGTCTGCCCGCTGTGGCCTGAAACGGGGGAAATACCCCCGCAACAGGCCGTTGCGGACCGGATCAACCCCGAATTTTGCCGTCCTGGGCGCGAAAACCTGAATTTTTCCGGTACGAACGAATCGGAGAGCATGGAATTCGGATTTTTAGAGGTTCCCTATAGATGCGGGTCAGCGCGTCGAAGGATGCCAGTTGATGCAGTTCTGCGTTGAGTTCTTCCGCGAAGATGAGGCCGAAGCACAAAGACATGATCCCTGTGCCTACCAGGAGCACGGTAAACGTGACCTGCTGCAGCCAGTTGTCGCTCAGCGGACTCAGAATCGGGTGATGCAGGAACAGCGGGTTCGCGCTGCGTATTCCCCAGACCAAGCCGACGACCACGGTCAGAGTGCCTGTGACCCGGTAAATCGACCGGCCCGACTGCGGTGCGGAACGCAAAAGAGCGAACGCGATCAGGAACGTCACCATGGACGAGAGGGCACTGTTGATGACGATGCGGAGCTCGGCGCTGCCCAGGTAGAGGACATAGGCGTTCATTGCCGCAGTCAACAGAACCGATACCGTCAAGGCGGTCTTGCTGTAGGACCGCTCCTGGATTTCCTGCACCGCCACGAACACCAGCAAGGCACCGCCTACACCGAGCGTCACGGCGCTCCCCAGAGCCGGCGATTCGGGGATGAGCCCGAGATCCGACAGCACGAGTAAACCGAAATCCGTGCCCATCATCAGCACACCCAGAGCCCAGCAACGCATGGCGCGCATGAGCCGGGGCGGATATTGCGAAGCAATGAGAAAGATGACGCCGGCCTTGCCATAGCAGACCAGGGCGATAATGGTCAACAGGGTAAAGATATCGATCACGACGGATCCGCCTGTGGTCAGGAGGAAGTCTAGTGTGCTGCTTTTTCGCAGAGACGCCTAGCAGAGCGGCGCGCAGGCGGCAGACCGGATTCTGCGCGGGCCTTTGAACGACCCAGCTGCGGACCAGCGGCCAGAAGCGATGGCGACCGACGGCCGGAAGGGTGGCAGCCGACCGCCAGATGCAACTCATTATCATTTCTAGACATCGCGTTCAGCAATTACGCACCGGTGCCTTCGGGATACGCTCCCAGGAAGGTCAAGGCTTCAAGCCATGAGTCCCAGGTTCACCGCCAAGCTGCGTCGCCGGAAACAGCAGGCTCCAGTCCACGGCGGGACTGGACACGAACCAGCGCCCCGCCGTGGCGACAAACAGGTCGGTGGAATTCGGCGAACTTCGAAATATCCGTGGGAAGAGCCGCAAGCCCCCTGTGTATTTCAGAGCGGAGCGTTCAAAGCTTGATGGCCGGAACTGGCTCCAGCTTCACCGATCTATGTTCATAACCCTAATAGTGATTCACAATAGGCTGCATCCGGAATCAGCCGGCGGCGGTCCCGCGCCGAACATCCCTATCGGCATGGCGGGGCACCTTGGATTCAATCGAGATGGGAGCCTCTGTGGATTCGACACAAACATGGATTTTCATGCCGTTTCGGGTGGACACTGCCAACGCCCGCCTGTCGCGGGACGGACAGGTGTTGCAGTTGCGGCCCAAGACCTTGGCGGTATTGAAGTTTCTATTGATGAATCCGTACCGGCTGCTCACCAAAGCCGAACTGCTGAACGCGGTGTGGGGACACCGCCATGTGAGCGGGTCCGTGCTGGAAGGCTGCATCAGCGAGCTGCGCAAGGCATTGGGCGATAACCCGAGGACACCGCGCTACATCGAAACGGCCCCACGCCGGGGATACCGGTTCCTCGCCGCCGTTCAACGCGAGGATTCCACCGTACCCGCGTGCCCCGCCACACCCCGTTGCGTCCTTGCCTGGAAACGGCGCCGGGCGATGGGTGAGGCGGCAGCCACGACGCCAGCGAAACCTTTCTGCGGTTGCTCACGGCATTGCAGCAGGCCGGACGGCTAACACGGTAACCGCTTCATAACACCGGGCGTCAGGCTCTTGACAAAGGGCTCTGGCCGGGTCGGCCCGGCGGAAACGAAGCATCACCGACGACAGCGAGTCTTCACCGGTACATCCAACACAAAAAACCATGCTGCACTGGCATCTTTTTTGATAGACAATCGGCTGATCCGGACAGCACAGTCCGCTTTTGGGGTGTGACGCAGGTGAAACCAGGAGTCGACATGGGCAGCCTACTCGTCTTTTCCAGCGACCAACTGCCGGAGCGCGACCGCTTCGATCTCTGGCGGGAAACGGCCTCCGGTGGGCCGGGAGCCGTCGATGTCGCCCATGTCGATCGGCGCCCTTTTTTCGGGCGGGTCGAATGGCTTTCCTTGGGGAATATCGATGCCTATAAGGTATCGTTCAGCGCGGCGACTTTTACCCGGTCCCGCCGATGGATCGAATGGGACGGCTTCGACGGGTTCTGCTTCCACATCAACCTGAGCGGACGCAGCGAGACCTTGCGCCAAAAAGAAAGAACGCTGCTGGACGGCTTCAGCGCTACCGGCTATTCGTACGGCAAACCCTTCGAAGCCTCGCTCATTCCACCGGCCGGCCGATACTGCGAGAGTCTGAATCTGGTGATCCCCCGGGAGGAAATGCTGCATAAGGCGCCCAATGCGGAGCGGTGCATCGGCGCACTCCACGCGGATCAGGCGCTGCTGCGATTGCTGTCGCAGTATCTGATGCTGCTGAGCAATACGCCGCCGGTTGCCGAGGATTCCCGGCTCACCCGGCTTGCCGGCAACCACGTCCTGGACCTGCTCGCCCTGCTGTTGGGGCCGACCCGAGAGGCCGAACACGAGGCAAGGCTTTACGGCTTGCGCGCGGCCCGGTTGGCGGCATTGAAACAATACCTGCAAGACCATCATCATCACCCCCAGCTGTCGGTAACCGCGGCGGCGCGGGCCTTGAACATTTCCGAACGGTATCTGCATGATCTGATTGCAGAAACCGGAGAGAGCTTCACTGAAATGGTCAACCGCCTGCGGCTGGAGCGGGCGCGCCGGCTGCTGTGCGACCCGAAGCATCGGCACCTTCGCATCGGCGAGATCGCTTTCGCATCAGGCTTCAATGACTTGTCTTATTTCAACCGGCTGTTCCGGCGCCGGTTCGGCGAAACGCCGGGCACCTTCAAGGCAGGAGAACACATGGCCGCCGATTCTTTTCGTCCGCTCGATCGGCTGGCGCCGCTTGGCGGTTTGGAAACCGGGCACGACTGACCGCCGCGAGGCTTTCTCCCGCTTCGAACTCAAACGCTTTCCGGAAAACAAGGGGAAACGAAAACGCCGACGAACGTCGGCGTTTTTTGCGCGGCAAAACCGGCTTTCGCCGTTGACTTATTGAGCCGGACCGTAGATCGAACCGGCATTCACACCCGGCCCGGGATTGTTGATGCAGGTCGGGTGCCCGAATCCGCTCAAGCTGGCCTGGTTGCCGATGCCGTTGTCCTTGACGATGTCCTGGATCATCGCGTCGTTATTGCCGGGGGAAACACCGGCCGGGACGTTCTTGACGGCGAAGGCGCCACCCGCCAGCAATTCGCGCACCTTCCAGGCGACGACATGGTCGGTACAGGAGGTGTCCCCCGAAACGCCGATCGCGCCGACCTTCTGCTTGGCTGAATTGTAGAGCGCGAGCCCGCCGCCGAACACGTTGATGCCGCCGATGCGCTTGCCCTTCAGCGGATCGTTCTTGGCGCCGAATTTGGCGGAGTTACCGCCGTAGGACGAGGCCGCATCGATCGGATTGCTGGCCTGCAAGCCGTAGAGGCTGCCGCTGGGCTGGGTCGCGGTGTAGAGGTTGGCGGTCGACAGAGCGAGCTCGCCGGTGCTGAAGGCATTGGCCGCATTGGCTTTCTGGGCGGAAATGTTACGGCTGCCCAGCCAGATGTCTGCCGTCACGTCCTGCGATGCGCTCAGAGAATTGGTGACGTTGCAGATGGTGCCGCTGCCGTCCACCAGAGTCAGCCACATCGGGAAACCCAAGCCGCCGTTATCCAGCGAAACCACGCTGCTGATCGTGGATTTCATGTTGTCGTAGGTCAGCCCCTGCTTTTCCAGGTCGGCGCAACTCGCTGCCCAGACGGCACTCGAGGAAAGAAGCAGGCCGGTCACGGCCCCGCAGATTTGTTTGACGTTGAACATGGAATCTCCGTGGTTGCCTTGTATTTGTTGGTTGGACTGATTGCCGGTCAGGGTTCATACCCTTCGACCGGCGCCGGCTTCGACATCCGGCTGTCGAAGCCTAAGGATAAAGCGCCGGATTTTCTTGGACAATAGCGCAATCCGACGGAGAAGATTCCGCACTCCCCGATGCCGGCGGGCGAACGCGGCCCGTGCCCCAACAGTACGACGAATCCTTGGTCATCGAACAGCCACTTCGCATCGCACCAGCCGCGCGAATTGCATGGCGAGGCTCCGGTCGCGGGCAGCGAGATTCTCGTCGGAACATATGGCTTCTTCGATCACCCTTTGGCTTTGGCGCAGTCGAAGCCGGGACGCGGATCGGCCTGAGCCGTAACGGTCGTTACCGCAACGGCAACAGTGGCGAGGCGATACAGGAGCCGGCGTATTCCAGTCATTCATGACCTCCGGCAGTCACGGCGGCTTTCATGCCGGCATCTGGCACGCAAAGGAACGTGATTTTCACGCTTCTTTCCTCGGGGTATTCGACCAAGAAGGGACGCACGCCGGCCGGCATGCCTTCCAAGAAATACTTCACAGCTTGCAGCGCCTGCAGTACCTTGAGCGTGACGGGGATACAGGTCTTGACGAATCCTGTAGTCCGCTCATCCGGCTATCCCGGCAGCCACCGTCCACCACAACATACTACAACGCCAATAACAACCCTTGAGGAGGAACACATGGAAATCATCACGACCAAAGCCGGCATCGAAATGCTGTTGCGTTGGGGGCATTTTCTGGGCGGCATCACCTGGATCGGGCTGCTCTATTATTTCAATTTCGTCCAGACCGAATACATGAAGGAAGCGGACGCCGGCGCCAAATCGGACGTGCTGCGCAAGCTTGCGCCAAGGGCGCTGTGGTGGTTCCGCTGGGGGGCGATGGTGACCTTCCTGACCGGTGTCGCCATCATGGGGGGCCGGGGCGGCGGTATGTCGATCGACATCTACGTCGGCGCCCTGCTCGGCACCTTGATGTTCCTGAACGTGTGGCTGGTGATCTGGCCCAACCAGAAGATCGTCATCGCCTCCGCGGAAGGCGTGGCGGCGGGCGGCGAGCCGCTACCTGACGCGGCCGATGCGCTCGCGGCGGCGGGCGTGGCCTCGCGCAGCAACGCGATGTTCTCGGTGCCGATGCTGTTTTTCATGGGCGCCTCCGGCCATTATCCGCACGGCGGCTTCGGCGTGGTCGCGTTCCTGGCGGTTTTCCTCGCGGTCATGGTGTTGGAATACAACGCCGTCTACAAGGCACTGGTCCGCTGCCCGCAATGCAACAAGTTCAAGCTGCCGCCCGCCGGGATCCTCGGCCCGATGGCCAGCATACCCGGCGTTATCGGCTGCGGATTCGGACTCACGGTAGTCCTGTTCCTCATCCTGGAAGTCCTGACCTGAGCCCATTGGCGAGGACGCTTGACTCGACCGGCGAGCAACGGCGAGAATCGGACCCATGAAACTTTCGCCGAAACCCTTCGACTTCGTGAGCCTTACGCATCTTTGGCGCAAGCCGATGCGAGGGCTGGCGCTTGCCTGCGGGGTTCCATAGAGAGTCGTCTGATCACAGGCGTTTTCGCGAAAAAGGCCGCAGGTTCCCACGAATCTGCGGCCTTTTTCTTTTTCCGTCCGGGAGGTGTGAAATGAGCGTTTCCCTTGCTTACCTGAGCGTCATCCTGCTCTGGGCCACGACTCCGCTCGCCATCAAATGGAGCGGGGAAGGGCCGGGCTATCTGTTCGGCGTCACCGGCCGCATGGCCATCGGCACCCTGTGCGTGCTGCTGGTCATGCTCGTGCTGCGCCGCCGCATGCCCTGGCATCGGAAAGCGGTCCGCACCTACCTGCTCGCGTCGATCCAGGTCTATGGCGCCATGCTGGCGGTGTACTGGGCCTCCCAGTTCATTCCTTCGGGCTGGATCTCGGTCGTGTTCGGGCTGTCGCCCCTGCTCACGGCGTTGATGGCGGCAGCCCTGCTGGGCGAGCGCAGCCTCACCGCCGGAAAACTGTCCGGCTATGCGCTGGGACTGGGCGGCCTTGCGGCCATCTTCGGTTCGGCCCTGGAGCTGGGATCGCAGGGCGTTTATGGCATTGCCGGCGTGCTGTTGTCCGCCTTTCTGCAGTGTCTCAGCGCGGTCGGCATCAAGCGGCTGGACGCCCGGCTGCCGGCCCTGACGACGGTCGCCGGAGGACTGGTGATCGCCCTGCCGGCCTATCTCGTGACCTGGGCGGCGGTCGACGGCGAGTGGCCGGAACTGCTGCCCGCCAGCAGTATCGCCGCCATCGCCTATCTCGGCGCGATCGCCACGACGGTCGGGTTCGCGCTCTATTATTATGTGCTGAGCCATCTGTCCGCGACGCGGGTGGCGATGATCAGCCTGATCTCGCCGGTGCTGGCCTTGTACCTGGGCCACGTCCTGAACGACGAACCGCTCTCGTTCAGGATCGTCGCCGGCACCGCCCTGATCCTGGCGGCGCTGCTTCTGCACCAGTGGACCGAGCGGCGAGTGGCGCAAGAGGCGTAGTACGGGCGATCGATGCTGAAAGTCCATTTGAACCATGAAACCGGACCGGAGCACCTGGCGGACCTGCAAAGCCGCCTCGATCCCGGCATTCGCCTGAGTACGGGCGAATGCCGGTCGACGGCCGATTTCGACATCCTGGTAAGCGGTGAACCGACGGCCGGGGAACTGGAGGGCAGCCCCCGCCTGCGCGCGGTGATCGTACCGTGGGTAGGCGTGCCTCTGGCAACCCTGGATCTCATGCGGGAATTTCCACAGATAGCCCTGCACAACCTGCCCTACAATATCGGGCCGACGGCGGAAATGGCGGTGGCCCTGCTACTGGCCGCCGCCAAGCGGATCGTGCCCTACGACCAGCGGTTCCGCCAAGGGTACTGGTCGGAAGAGCCGTCTTCGAACGCCCCCGGTTCGGTGATGCTGGACGGTGGCCTGGCCCTGATCCTCGGCTATGGCCGCATCGGCAGGCGCATCGCTGCGGCCTGCCGGGGCTTGGGCATGCGGGTCGCCGGCGTGCGGCGCAGTCCAGGACCGGCCGCCGAGGAATACGCCATCGCCGACCTCCCGGGGCTCCTGCCGCACGCGGCGGCGCTCGTCGTCTGTCTCCCGCATACCCACGAGACCGACGGCTTGATCGGATGGCGTGAACTGGAACTGCTGCCGGCGAACGCCGTCCTGGTCAACGTGGCGCGAGGGGGGATCGTGGAAGAGGCGGCGCTTTATCGGACATTGAAGGCCAGGCGGATCTACGCGGCCGGCATCGACGTCTGGTACCGCTATCCTTCCGCGACCGAACGTAAGCAGGGGTTGCCGCATCCGCCCTCCGCATTCCCTTTCCACGAACTGGACAACGCGGTGATGAGTCCGCACCGGGCCGGCTGGTCGAAAGAAAAGGAGCCCGCGAGGATCGGCGAACTTGCGAATATGCTCAATGCCGCGGCCCGCGGCGAGCCGATGCCGTACCGGGTCGATCCCCAGCGCGGCTATTGATGGCCGACCCTCAGGATGAACAGATGAACGGAAGGGGCTTCGTTACCCTGAAAACGACGGCCGAGCACCAGACCGAGGTGAAAGGCTCGCTGTTCCTGGCCTACGGTGCGCGGGCCGATACGCCGGAACAGGGGCTCGCCTTTCTCCGGACCGTGGCGGCCAGGCATCCCGACGCGTCCCACCTGTGCTGGGCCTACCGAATCGACGACCAGTACCGCTTCAGCGACGCCGGCGAACCGGGCGGCACCGCCGGCCAGCCCATCCTCCGGGCCATCGAAGGCCAGGGGCTCGATCACGTGGTGGTCGGGGTGGTCCGCTATTTCGGCGGTACCAAGCTGGGAGCGGGCGGACTGGTGCGGGCCTACGGGGGAACGGTGGCGGAGGCATTGCGCACCGCCGAACGGCAGGAGGAACTGCCGCGGACCGAAATCACGGTGGAGGTACCGTTCGAGCACATGGGCGCGCTTTACCGCCTCCTGGAGTCGCTCGGCGTGGACGAGCGGAGGGAGACTTACACCGAACAGGGCCTGAAGGTCACGGTGAACCTGCTGGAAAGCGCCATCGAGCGATTCCGGGCGGAGCTGCGGGATGCCACGCGCGGCCAGTTTTCACTGGTCGAAGCATAAAGCTCAGGCAAAGTCGAAGGCTTCCAGCGTCACGCAGATATCCACGCCGCATGCCGGCGTTATCGCCGCTGCCGGCAACGGTTCTCCGCAACGCCAGCGCTGAACCGCGCTGAATTTGCCGAAGCCGGTCGCCAGAAAGATCACCTCGCGGCTTCGGCTCAATCGGCCGGCGCTGAGACTGACGCGCTCGGCGCAGGCGCCCGGCGCATCCGTCACCGCCAGCACGTCGGGACTGTCCGGATCGGCACCCCAATCGCGCCCCGGAAACAGGCTGGCGGTATGACCGTCCGTACCCAGACCGAGCAGAACGAGATCGAACTCTTCGACTCCCGCGACCACTTCCGCATACAGCTCGGCGCCGCGTTGGGGCCCCAGCTCCGCGGGAATGGGATGGATCTGGGCGCCGGGAATCAGACCCTCGTCGAGCCAGACGCTTCGGGCGACGGCGGAGTTCCTTGCCGGATCGTCCGCCGGGAGGCAGAATTCATCGCCCCAATAGACATGCCATTTGCTCCACTCGGCTTCCGCCCTCGCCGCCGCCAGTCTCCGGTAGATGGGCTCCGGAGTCTTGCCGCCGGCCAGAACGATATGGAAGGCCCTGCGGATCGCGATGGCCTCCCAGGCCATCCGCAGGATCCCCCGCACCACTCTGATCTCGAAGTCCTCCGCCGTGGGATAGACGTGCCAGCGCTTCTGCTGTCTCGGGTACATCGGGCCTGCCCTCATAACTGGTTGCGCCAGGTCTGTTCGAGTTTGTCGAACAGGCGGTCGGCTTCCGGTGGCCCCCACGAGCCCGCCGGATAGGCGCGGATGAAATCGCGCTGCCGCGTCCAATGCCGGAGGATGGGATCGACCACCCGCCAGGCCCACTCCACCTCGTCGAAGCGCAGGAACAGCGAGCGGTCGCCTTCCATGACGTCCAGCAGCAGCGTCTCGTAAGCTTCCAGCGTTTTCTCGCGGCCCCGCCGATAGGAGGCGTCGAGGCGGATGACCCGGGTATCCATGCCGAGGCCGGGCTGCTTCGAGTGCAGCTCAATATGCATGCTCTCCGAGGGTTGCAGGGAAAGCAAGACCCAGTTGGGCTCGATGAATTCCAGCGGGGTTTCCCGGAACAGTTGCTGGGGCGGATGGCGGAAGCGGATGGCGATGAGTGAGAGCTGCCGCGCAAGGCGCTTGCCCGTACGCAGGTAAAAGGGCACGCCGCGCCAACGCCAGTTGTCGACATAGAACTTGGCGGCGACGAAGGTTTCGGCAACGGAACGGGGCGCTACGCCGGGCTCGTCCTGATAGCCGGGAACGTGAGTGCCGTCGATCGAACCGGGGCCGTATTGCGCCCGGAAAGCATGGGCATGAATCGCCTGCTCGGCGATGGGGCGGATCGACCGCAGCACCTTGACCTTCTCGTCGCGCAGCGCATCGGCCTCCAGTGCCGGCGGCGGCTCCATCGCCACCAGCGTGAGCAGCTGCAGCAAATGGTTCTGCAGCATGTCACGGAGCGCGCCGGCTTTGTCGTAGTAATCGGCCCGGGTGGAAACGCCCGCCTGCTCGGCCACGGAAATCTGCACATGGTCGATGTAATTGCGGTTCCAGAGCGGCTCGATGAGCGTATTGGCGAATCGGAACACCAGCAGATTCTGGACCGTTTCCTTGCCCAGATAGTGATCGATCCGGTAGATCTGCTCCTCGTCGAAGGAGTCGTGCAGCAGCCGGTTCAGCAGCCGGGCGCTGTCGATGTCCTCGCCGAAGGGCTTTTCCACCACGATCCGGTGCAGGCCGCGCGGCCGGTTCAATCCGGCCTGGTCGAGCCGCTGGATGACCGCGCCGAAGTCGGCGGGCTTGATGGACAGATAGAACACGGTGTCGGCGCAGCGCTGGTCGGCGCAAAGCCTGTCGCTCAAGGCCTGGTAGAGGGCCGGATCGTGCAGGTCTCCCGCGAAATAGGTGAAACGCGCCGCGAAACGCCGGTAGACGCGCGCGTTGAACTGTTCGCCCGTCCGTCTCCGGATGCTGTCCTCCAGGTGACGAAGCCAATCGGCGTCGCTCCAGGGCCGCCGGCCCAGGGCGATGATCGACATTCCGCCCGGCAAATGTCCGCCAGCCTCCAAGTGATAGAGCGCGGGAAGCAGCTTGAACGCGGACAGATCGCCCGTGGCCCCGAAGATGACGAAATGGCACGGAAGCGCCTGAGGGGGTTGCGGCAGGGTCATGGAACCTCCTTTCCTTGAACCTCAGAGGATGGGAGACAGCCCGGGAGGAATGCAATCGCATGGACCAACCGTTGTCTGCCGACTTTGGGCTCCCCCTGGGGGTCGAACTTCTGCGGGTCGCTTGCGCAGGCCCACCGCCACGATTCCCTGGGCATGCTGTCGCCGCGTGCATCGAGAATCAAAAATCGGCAAGCGCCCGCCGGGGCCGATTTGAACTATGGAATCACGAAACCGCGGTGCGGCTCAAGCGAAGGCGGAACGGGTGGGGTCAGTCCAGGGCCTCGACTTCGACGCGCCCCAGACCGCTCAGCCGGAGCGCCTTCGCCGCGCCATGCGAGAGGTCGATCAAACGCCCGTCGACGAAAGGTCCGCGATCGTTTACCACGAGAACGATCGAACGGCGGTTGCTGAGATTGGTGACCCTTACCCGCGTAGGCAAGGGGAGGGTTCTATGCGCAGCGCTCAAGCCATGGGGATTGAAGCGGGTCCCCATCGCCGTGCGATGGCCGGACTCCTCTCCGTACCATGACGCCGTACCCCGCTCCCGATATCCCTTGGCGCTGGCCAGAGGGTGATAGATCCGGCCCTTGACACGATAGGCCCGATTGTAAGCGGCGCCATGGCGGGGAGTGAAATGACGCGTAGCTTCGGAGCGCGCCACGGATTTGCCGTGATCGATATGGGTTGCACAACCCGAGAGCAGGATCACTACCCCCAGGCCGGAACGAACACTGCGCAGCAATGCCCGCGCGAGCGGGTGCCGGAGAGCGCGGAAGTTTCCCTTGACGGTCATCGCTATCGATTCGAAACCCAGGATTGACAAGAACAGAATCGGCGTTTCGGTGCCGACTCCCGATATCCCAAGCAAGAATCGTGACCAGACTATTCCTTCCTATCGCACTGATTCTCCTCGTATTCGAGGAAAAGCCGGGAAGGCGTCGTCGTCCCAGGACGACAGCGATCCCAAAGACTGGAAACCGATATCGCTGAATAGACTGTTTTTACACGCGGTGAGGCGAACAGCCGCACCGTCGCCGAATGACATCACCGGCGTTGCCTGGTGACAGTTAGAGGCTGAGCAAAAAGGGGATTCTTGAGGATTGAGCGGAGGAAGACGACTACTACCGGGGAAGTATCGTCGACCGGCAAGTACATGCGGGTGGGTACGCAGCCCCACCCGCACGTATTGCTCCGTAGCGACCGTTATCGCTTCAACAGCGAGTTATAAAGCGGACCGTCGTCCACACAGCTATCCTTCTTCTTCAAAGGCACGCATACCTTGACGGTACCTTCGCAGACGTTTTGCTGTGCATCGGTTGCACTGAAGCCGATGGTATAGACCCGGCCATTTCCGTTTTTCTTCTTGCCGGCCCGCTCGGCGCGCAGTCTCAGCTTGTCGCCGGTCGCCTTATGCACGATGACGGCGTCGGGACTGCTGTCGGAACTGTTGATCCGACGGACCGGTTCATCCTGCATGACCGAAAGAATCTTGACCGTCATGTCGCTCGCCGCCGAAGATCCGGCTTCTCCCGCCAGAGACTGGGTACTTTCCCCAAGCTCCTTGAGAATTATCCGCCGCATCTTGTGATCCGGCGCCCAGAGCCGAGCGGGGTCGACCACCGCGCGATCACAGACGGGATTCGGCGTCGGGGATGGCGTCGGTGCAGGCGTAGGCGTGGGGCTCGGACTGGACGTCGGCCCGGGTGTCGGGTTTGGAGACGAGGTGGGTGCCGGGGTGGGTGCCGGGGTCGGAGACGCCGTTGGCGCTGGGGTCGGAGAGGAACCGGCGCTCAGGACCTTCACGTTCATCGACGCGCTCGCCGTCAAGAACCCATCGCTCACGGTCAACTGGAATACTAGAGTATCGTTCTCGGCCGTCACTGCCGGAGCGACGAAACTCGGCGCCGCCGTGTCGGCTCCGGTCAGGGCTACTGCGGGTCCGCCGGTTTGAGCCCAGGCATAAGTCAAGGAATCGCCGTCCGGGTCGCTGCTGCCATTGCCGTTCAGGTTCACGGTATCTCCAGTATGCACCGTAAGATTCGTGCCGGCGTCCGCCACCGGAGGGTGATTCGTGCTGTCCACCGTCACATTGACGCTCGAAGGGGCTGAAGCCAACCCTTTGTCGTCGGTCACCGTGAGAGAAAACGTGCAGGTTTGCGGCGTCTGGCCGACCAGCGGCGCCGTGAAACTCGGCGAGGAGCTGGCGTCGTTGTCCAAGGCTACCGTATTGCACGGCTCGCCCGTCGAAACGTTGCTCCATGCATAGGTAAGCGCGCTTCCTTCCGGATCATAACTCCCGGAACCGTCGAGATGTACGCTCGCCCCTTCCCTCACCGTCTGTGCCTCGCCGGCATCGGCGATCGGCGGCTGATTGGCGGCGTTGTCGGCCACCACGGTGACATCGATAAGTTCCTCGTCACTGAACAAGCCGTCGCTGACCTTCAATTTGAAGGTGAGCACGCTGCTTTTTTGGCCGGGCCCCAAGACTGGCGTGGTGAAACTTGCGTTAGCGGTGTCGGCTCCCTTCAGGCTGACGCTGGGACCTGCGACCTGCGACCAGGAGAAAACCGGGCAAGGCTTGGGGGCCCCCTGCCGGGAACAGGCGGGCGCGGTACTGTGGGAACCGCTCAGCGTCACCTTCACGTTCTCGGCAACATTGCCGGCAGGTCCCTCGACGACCACCGCCGGAAGATTCGGCGTGAGCAGCAAGGCCCGCCGGTTCGCTCCGGTCCTGGCGGTTAGCGCGATCTGGCCGGCGTTGTTGATGGCGATGCCCTGAATCTCGGTGCCCGATGCGATGTTCGCCTCCGCCGGCATCAGGTCGTACAGGTCATACATCTTGCCGTCGCTGTAGAGAAAGCCGCGTTGCTGGCCGCCGGTCGTGGTGGATATGCCGACGATCTTGCCGGCATCGTTGATCCCCAGAGCCTGACTGGTACCCCCTCCCAAGGTGCCGATATCCGCCATGCTGCCGCCGCTATACAGAAATGCGTGCGTCACCCCGGCGGAAACGTCTGAATATCCGACCACTTGGCCGCCGTTGTTGATGCCGGTAGCGTAGCTCTTGTCGGCGCCCAGAGTACCCAGATCGATCTTGTTGCCGTTGTCGTACAAGAATGCGTGAGGAGTCTTGGTGGCGGTCTCCGCATACCCTACGACTTGGCCGGCGTCGTTGACGCCTGTGCCAAAGCTGGAATCTCCCCCGAGCGTGCCGAGGTCGGAAAAAGCACCATTGCTGTATAGAAACGCGTGTCTGTCGCCCTCGATTTTGGCCCATCCCACGATTTGGCCGTTATTGTTGATGGCCGAAGCAACGGCGGCTGTTGCCCCTTGAGGCATGCCGAGATCGACCATCTTTTTGTTGCCGTAATAACTGTAGTAAAACGCGACAGGATTCTGATCGTTACCCGATTGCCCCACGACGGCGGCGGCGTTGTTGGTGCTCCAGGACCTGCTCCTGCCGCCGACCAACACCCCAAGATCGATCATGCCGCCATCGGCGAAGATAAAAGCATGAGGAGAATGCTTGTCGTCCCCGGAATCGAAATAGCCGACGACTTGGCCGGCATCGTTGACGTCCGTGACGTCGACATTCCCGGCAAGCGACGTGATATTGGTGACGCTGTAAACGGCCGCCATCACACCTGATGGAGAAACGGCGCCAAGCGCGCCGAGAATCGTTATGGCCAATGATTTCAAGTGGAATTTATCGTTGAATGGCTTCATGTCCTCACCCGTTGCCCAAATCATATGCACTGCTATTCGATGTATGGGATTGCATCTTCCCCCTCACTTGCTACTGCGCTCCGCCAGCTCCTGCAGCCGTCGAGGCTTACAAGTCCGCAACCGATAGCGTCTAAAGTACACCATAATGGTCCTCAATCAACCCGAACGTGCCCGCCAGGATATCATTGAGACGAAACCGCGCCAGTTCGAACAAAAAGCAGATCTCCACGCGACGCGTATCGCCATCGCGGCAACTCCAGTTGGTCCCCGGCCCGCCAAGAAAGTTCCCTCCCCCTGATAGAATACGACCGCACCGGATCGGCACCCTCACGCGTACCCCTATTGCGAATTTCAGGCCAACACCCCCAGACTCGATCAATGATACAGGGAATCCTTTACGTCATCTCCGCACCCTCCGGAGCAGGAAAAACCAGTCTGGTCAGCGCGCTCTGCGATGGCGCTCCTGACCTCGCGGTGTCGGTGTCGCACACGACGCGGCCCCGGCGGCCGGGCGAAGTGCCCGGCCAGGATTACTGCTTCGTGGAAAAGGCCGAGTTCGAGCAAATGATCGCGGACGGAGCATTTCTGGAATATGCCCGCGTCTTCGACAATTATTACGGTACGGCGAAAGCGACGGTCGAGGAGATGCTGGCAGGCGGGCGGGATGCCGTGCTCGAAATCGACTGGCAAGGAGCCCGCCAGGTCCGCGAGCTGATGCCCGCATGCGTGTCCATCTTCATCCTGCCGCCCTCCCGCGAGACGCTGGAACAGCGCTTGCGCAGCCGCCGGCAGGACTCCGAAGCGGTCATCGCCCGCCGCATGGAGGCGGCCATTTCCGAGATGTCGCATTATGCGGAATACGATTACCTGATCGTCAACGACGACTTCAATCTCGCCCTGAACCAGCTCCGCGCGATCGTCCAGACCCAGCGCCTCACCGTCCGGCGACAGACGCCGCGACTGGAACGCCTGATTGCCGGCCTGCTGGGCTGATCAGTCTTTGACGGGACGCTTTTCCAGCTTGCGCTGGAGCGTGCGGCGGTGCATCCCGAGCGCGCGCGCCGCCGCCGAAATATTGCCATCGTGCTCCACCAGGATCTTCTGCAGATGCTCCCATTCGAGCCGCTTGACCGAAAGCGGCTTTTCCTTGATTTCGACTGAGGTATCACCCTCGTCCTTGTGAAGGGCTGCCAGGATTTCGTCCGTGTCGGCCGGCTTCGTCAGATAGTGGGTAGCCCCCAGCTTGATGGCTTCCACCGCCGTCGCGATACTGGCAAACCCCGTCAGCACGACGATGCGGGTGTTGGAATCCAGTTCGTGCAAACGCTTTACCAGGGTCAGCCCCGACTCGTGGCCGATCCGTAGATCGATGACTGCGTATTCCGGCTCGATCCGCGCGGCCAGATCGAGGCCGGTCTCCACGTCGTTGGCGGCATGAACGGTGTAATTCCGCCGGGCCAAAGCCTGCCGCAGCACCTCGCAATAGGTGGGATCGTCATCCACCAGCAGGAGATGGGGGCTCTCGTTTTTCTCGTCGTGTGTGCTCATGTCGATGATGGCATCAGGGGTAGAACAATGCGGGTTCGGGTGCCGCCCTGCATGCGAGCGGACATGCTGATGACGCCGCCCAGGCGTTCGATGGTGGAGAAGGCCAGGAACAATCCGACCCCCAGACCGTGATCCTTGGTGGTCACCGGGGACTTGCCGAGCTGCTGGCTGAGTTCGGGCGTCACTCCCGGCCCATGGTCGATGACATCGAGTGTGACCCTTTCCGCGGTCCAGCGCGCCTCGACTTGTATGCCCTCCGGAGACACGTCCGCAGCGTTGTTGATGATGTTGACCAGGGCATGCGTCAGGCTGCGCTCGGCGATGATCGAGGGAATCGGCCGGGTGCCGTTGCGATAGTAGCCGAGCGGCGTCGGCAGGCTTTGTTGCTTCCAGTCTTCGATGACGGCATCGAGGTAGTCCGGCAGCGGCATGACGTGGCCGCTCTCCGCCCGCCCTTCGCCCGCGGAGGCCGACATCACGGCGAGAGCGTTCTTGCAGCGCTTGACCTGCTCGCGGAGTATCTGCATCTTCCCCTGAAGATCGTCACGCTGCTCGGTTTCGAACTCCTGCTCCAGTTCGCTGATCAGGATGGCCATGGTCCCCAATGGAGTACCCATTTCGTGGGCTGCGCCCGCGGCGAGCGTTCCCAGCGCGATGACGCGCTCGTTTCTCAGGCCCTGTTCGCGGACCTCCGCGAGCTTGCGCTCCCGCTCCCGCAGATTTTCCGCCATTTCAGCGACGAAATACGCCACCAGGGCCGCGCTGAAGACGAACCCGAACCACATGCCGAACGCATGGAGCTGGACGTGGTGCTCCTCGATGACCGCATGCAGGTGGGCATGCTGAGGGTCGATCATGAACGCATGGGCCGGGACGGGAGGCGTCAATGTTTCAGGATTGAGCGCCGGAAGCGGCTGGTAGTAACCGATCAGAATCGTGTAGCAGCCGGAAGCCAGGATGACGAGATGCCAAGTGAACGCGCGCGACAGCACCGTCGCGGCGATGATGAGGGGCAGCAGGAAAAACCAGGCGATGGGGTTGTTGGCTCCGCCGGTGAAGTAAAGGATCAGGGCGATGGCGAAGACATCGACCATGAGCTGGATGAAGAGATCGATCTGCGTCGTCGGCTCGATATCGGACAGCTTGAGCCAGGTCCACCAGTTGAACACCGACTGGATCGTCACGATTCCCCAAAGCGGCGCCTGGCGCAAGGGGATCTCGAGACCGTAGACACTGAACAGGATCATGAAAGCCTGAGCGCCGATCATCAGATTGCGGAGAACGAACAACCATTGAAGATTCTTGCGGTTGGTGTTGTCCGAATCCGAAGGGATAGGGATGTTCATGGAATCGCTCATAGGCCTATCTTACTGTTGGGGAAGACGAGGAGGACATCTGCGGCAATTTGCCACAGCGGCCCGAACCGGCAGCCGACGTTGCGCGTGAAGATGGGACGGACGGCCGGCGCGAAGTGAGCTTTCAGACCACCTTCCAAAGGTGGGGCTTGACAAAATGTGCGACATCCTGCCACGCGACAATTTGTCACATTCACGTCACAGGTGTGGCTTGATAAACTAAAGCCGTCATCGAGACTACCTCCCTCGAGTTGACGCGCCGCACGGTAGTGCGAGCGACTCCTCCTCTTTCGACGCAGGGCTGATCCCCCTGCGTTTTGTTTACTTCCCTATCCCGCCCGGCTCGTCAGCCGCCCCCTTTCCGAATGCCGTCGCACTGCGGCCGACGCCCTTTCGCGTCCGCTTGGCGCTGCAAATCGAGCGCCTGGGGCATCCGCTTTGCCAGATCCTGCATGCGGGTGGCATGCGAAGGATGGGTGGACAGAAACTCGACCGGTTGGCCGCCCCCTGAGCTTTCCATGTTGTTCCACAGTTCGATGCTCTGGCGCGGATCGAAACCGGCGCGCGCCATGATATCCAGCCCGAGCAGGTCCGCCTCGCTTTCCTGGGTGCGGCTGTAGGGCATCAGGATGCCGTACTGCACACCGAGTCCGAGCAGCCCCATGAGCGTCTTGCCGGACGCGGATGTGGGGTCGGCCACAGCCTGCATGGCATTCAGTCCCTGCTGGACGGCCACTTGCTGGGACAGCCTCTCATTGGCATGGCGGGAAAGCACGTGGGCGACCTCATGGGCCAGCACCGTCGCCAGTTGGTCCTGGTTCCGGGCGACGCGGAGCATTCCGGTATGGACGCCGATCTTGCCGCCGGGCAGAGCGAACGCATTGGGGCTGTCCTGCCTGAACAGCGCAACCTCCCAGCTTCCGCCGACTTCGCGCGTCACCGCGTCGGCGACACAGCGCACATAATCGTTGGCCTGCCGGTCCGGCTCGACCGGCATCTCACGCTTCACGGCGGCGAACGACTGACCGCCCAGCATCGCCATCTGGCTGTCCGGCAACAGCATGAGCTGGCTGCGCCCCAAGGGAGACGTGGCGCAGGCGCTCGCGGCTATGCCGAGGAGCAGTACGGCTGCTTTCTTCATGGCTTAAGGATCGAGGCGAAACAAGAGGTTGGGATCATATCGGATCGGCTTGTCGTTCTTCAATCCGAAAAGGCGGGCACTCGATCCCCGTGCCGCGCAGCCCGCAGTAACCGTCCGGATTCCTCGCCAGATATTGCTGGTGATAGCTTTCGGCATAATAAAATTCAGGCGCCATTCGAATTTCCGTAGTAATGGCGCCGCGGCCGGCTCGTTCAAGCGCCCGCTGGTAGGCTTCGCGTGAAGCCAGGGCCAACTGGAGCTGTTCCGGCGTGGAGGCGAAAATCACGGAGCGGTATTGCGTCCCCAGATCATTGCCCTGGCGCATGCCCTGCGTCGGATCGTGAGAGGTCCAGAACACCTGCAACAGGGTGTCGAATCCGATCGCATCGGGCTCGAATACGACGAGGACGACCTCGGCATGTCCCGTCCTGCCGGTACACACCTCCTCGTAGATGGGATTGGGGGTGAATCCTCCGGCGTACCCGACCGCCGTCGAGTAGACCCCGGGCAAGGTCCAGAACCGCCGCTCCGCTCCCCAGAAACATCCCATGCCGAAAAACGCGTAAGCCGAGCCCGACGGAAAAGGCGGCTTGATCCGACGGCCATGGACGAAGTGCGTCTCGGTCACCCGCATCGGCGTCGAGCGGCCCGGCAGGGCATCGCGAGGATCGGGCAGTGCTGACTTGGCTGACTTGAACCCCATGACGGACTCCTGCGTTGAATGAGACGGAAATGAAAACCCTATAATGCCGGCCTTTCAATCGGAAAAATGCGGGCATCATGAAAAATTCCGACAGCTTTCAGCGCTTCATGTTCGAAGACATGGGCATCCGCGGCGAACTGGTCCGCCTCGATGCGAGCTGGCAGGCCGTGCTTCAGCGGCATACCTATCCTCCGAACGTGAGCCGTCAGTTGGGCCAGGCGCTCGCCGCCGTGACGCTGCTGTCCGGAACCATCAAGTTCAAAGGGGCATTGATCATCCAGATCCAGAGCCGGGGCCCCTTGCACACGCTGGTGGTCCAGGCGACCCATCGGCAGACGATACGCGGCCTTGCCCACTGGCGCGATCCGGTGCCGGAAGGGGCATTGAGCGAAATTTTCGGCCAGGGCAGGCTGGTTCTCACCATCCAGAACGAAGGGGCGGAACCCTATCAGGGGGTCGTGGCGCTGGAAGGCCAGAGCCTCTCCTCGGCGCTGGAAAGCTATTTCGCCAATTCCGAACAATTGGCGACCCGGCTTTGGCTGTTCGCGGACGGACAGCGGGCCGCCGGACTGTTCCTGCAGGTCCTTCCGGCCCAGGCGCACGCCGAGGACGACTGGACGCGGCTGGTCACCCTGGCCGACACGATCACGGAGCACGAAATGCTTCACCTGCCGTTCGAAGACGTGCTCTACCGGCTTTATCACGAAGAAAAGGTACGCTTGTTCGAAGCCGAGCCCGTGGTATTCCGCTGCACCTGTTCCCGGCAACGCATCGAAGACATGCTGCTGGCCCTCGGCAAAGCGGATGTGGAGGGCGTACTTGCGGAAAAGGGCCGCGTGGAAGTCGATTGCGACTTCTGCAACAAGCGCTACCTGTTCGACCCCGTCGATATCGGCGCGCTGTTCTCGGAAGAAATCAAGAGCACACCTTCGTCTACCAGGCATTGACCGGCACCGCCTCTGGCCGGCCGGGCGAAATCGCCCAAGCGAGAGGCATATCACGCAATCGCCCCGTTCCTCCCCATGAAGCCGTCCGCGGCAGGGACGGGAGAGCGCCAACCCCTTGCTCCGCCGGCCGAGGATTCGTGCTGCGGCGATTCCGACGAGACGATGGTCGCCGGCATGACCGTTCCGGGCGCTTCCGCTCCAGCCGCCGGAATGACACCCGCGGGGCTTTCGCTGGGTCCGCTCTTGGGGCTCGGCCTGAACGTCGTCACGGTCATCGTCGCCATCCTGGCCCTGCAGGGACTGGTCTACTGGAACTATTTCGCCGACGCCCCCCTGTTTCTCGACCGCTACGGATGGTGGATGATGTACCTCGATCTCGGCGTCGTGCCTCTGATCGCCACCCTGGGTTATCTCCGCAGCTACATGTACGCCCATGCCTCCCATATGATGGGGATGGTGATCGGGATGACCATCGGCATGCAGGTCGGCACCATGATCGACGGGGTGGTGGGTGCGACCAACGGCTTCTTCATCGGCGCCATGGTGGTCGTCATGATGATTCCCGACCATGTCCTGATCTTCATGCCCGTCTTCACCACGGCCAATCTGCTGATCCTGATCTGGTTCACCTACCTCTTCTACAAGGAGGGCGTCGCGGCGGGCAAATGCCAGTTGCGCGGACCGCGGACCCTGGCGCAACTCGGCTCCTTCAGCCTGGTCACGATCGGCCTCCTGTCCGCGCTCATGGTGCTGGGGCCGAAGGGGCCGATGGCCTGGAAAGGGCACAAGCGCACCGCCATGGGAGCCAACGCCGCCGAAAACCCGCTCCAGCCCCAGGAGCTCGGAAAGGACGGTTCGACCGCACAAAAGCACGAAATGGAAATGGCATGCGGAGCCATGATGACGGGAGGAGGCGACAGTCAGAAATAGCCCGCCCCGCCCGAATACCGCCCTCGCTCAGCTTCGCGATGCTCAAAGAAGAACGAAACGCGTCTTCACGATCAACTGCTGTCTTACCGCTGTGCTTACGGCCGCCGCGGCGCGTCCATCCCCCGAAGAGGAAAACGCCGCAAAACAAAATGCGGCGACGTCCTCAACAAGCTTGTCGGCGCCAGCTACCAGTATCACGGGCACAGCTTAGGCGTCGAAGGCGACATACCCGTGTGCCTGAACTGCATCCAGTTGCGTAATAGTCGGTGTCTGAACGCCGGCTTCCAAGTCATGTTTTGACGCCGGAATGCATCCTTCCGCTCACGGCGGGTTTCCGGCAGCCGTTCCCACCGGCGCGATCGCCCGGAAATCGTCTATGGCCGGAAACTCGGCGATGTCTGCCGCCGCCCGTTTGCTGTCCGCCTTGCGCACGGCCACGAGGTGCTTGGGCCCCGTTTGCCGGGCCGAACGCAGTACCGGCAGGCTGTCGTCGACCAGCAGGGTCGCTTCGGGATCGTAGGGCTCGACCTCGTGCAGGCGCCGCCAGAACAGCGGGTCTTCTTTCGGCAGACCGATGGAATGCGAGCTGATGATGGCGTCGAAGAACACGTGGAGGGCGGTTTTCTCGAGCTTGAGTCCCAGGCTCTTGGGATGGGCATTGGTCACCAGGACCAGCCGTAGGCCAGCCGACCGTACGGCATCGAGAAACTCGGTCACATGGGGCAGCACTGCGATCAATCCGGCGATTTCGGCTTTCATCGCCGGGATGTCCAGTCCCAGCGTCTGGCTCCAATAATCCAGGCAATACCACTCCAGCCGGCCTTCCATTGCCCGGAACCGCGGCATCAGCTCCGCTTTGGCTTCCGCCAGGCTCAGGCCGTTGCGCTCGGCGTAGCGCAGGGGCACAAATTCGAGCCAGAAGTGGTTATCGAAATTGAGATCCAGCAACGTGCCGTCCATGTCGAGAAACACGCTGCGCATGCGCTTCCAGGGAATCATCGGTTACCATGTCCCGCTAGATATGTCGAAAGCCCAGCCCCGTGAGTAGCCAAGGAAATCAGTCCATGCCCATGATGAAGGAGCCTTCCCGCCTGCTCGAATCCGTGGTCGCGCTGGCCAAGGAGGCGGGCCGGGCCATCCTCGCGATCTACGGCTCGGAGTTCAGCGTCGTGCAAAAATCCGACCAATCGCCATTGACGGCGGCGGATCTGGCATCGCACGAGTTGATTGTAGCCGGGCTGGGCCGTCTCAGACCCAAATTTCCGGTGCTCTCGGAAGAGTCCGCGGCTTCCGCGTTCGAAGACAGGAAAAACTGGTCCTCGCTCTGGCTGGTCGACCCGCTGGACGGCACCAAGGAATTCGTGAAAAGAAACGGAGAGTTCACGGTGAACATCGCCCTGGTCCATGAACACGCCCCTGTCCTGGGTGTCGTTCATGCCCCCGCCCTGGAACTGACGTATTTCGCCGCCGAAAGTTGCGGCGCCTTTCGCCAGCACGGCGAGGAAACGCCCCAGCGCATCCGGGCCCGGCCCAGGGCACCGCAGCTCCCCGTTGTCGTCGGCAGCCGGTCGCACGTGAACGCCGAAATGGAGACTTACCTGACCCGGCTGGGAGAATGCGAATTGCGGCCGATGGGTAGTTCGCTCAAGCTCTGTCTGGTGGCGGAGGGAACCGCCGATCTGTATCCGCGGATCGGCCCGACTTCCGAGTGGGACACGGCGGCGGCGCATTGCATCGTCACCGAGGCCGGCGGCGCGGTGACCGACATCAGGGGCGCCCCACTCGTATACAATGCGCGGGACGGCCTGTTGAACCCTTACTTCCTGGTCTTCGGCGACAAGAGCCGTCCGTGGCTCGACTACGCGCAAGGAATCGAAGGCTAGGCGGCGTTCGCCCGGCGCTCAGGGGCGGCCCCGTAATCGTAGCGGACCTCGTCCCACACGCTGCGGACCCAGGCGTGGTCGATGTGCCGGTCCCCGCTTTTCAGCCAGCCGACGATGTGGGACGCCACGTTGGGGTAGACGACCCGGACGGCGTGGCCGTTCTTGAGCCAATGCGTCACCGATGCCCGGTCCAGTTCCGGCATCACCGCGCCGAGCTGCGTCTGTTCCAGCCCCAGGGCGTTGGAAAGCTGCTCCATTTGCGCTCTCAGCGGCTTCACCAGCAGCTTCTTGCCCATCTGCAAAGCCTCGCTCGCGAGCTCGAAGCCGGCGTTGCAGATCACGGAGCTGCAATCGCGCAGGTCGTGCTGGAAGCCGGTGCGGGACAACTGCTTGATGTGGATGTGCTCGGGCCGGTCCCGACTGACCGCCGGGCTGTAGACGTGGAATTCGTATTCGCGCAGGGGCTCCAGTAGCGCCACGATCTCGCGGATGTCCTCGAAAGGGAGATAGACTAGAACCTTGTGCTCGAGCACCGCCTCCGGCTCCGGCGGCGTTTCGATGATCGGCGGCAGGATCGGCTGGTCGAAATGGTGCCAGTGCAGACCCAGCCCGACGCTGGCCGGGGCGAAATACTTGAGCACGGTGCGCGCGAGAATGTCGTCCCCGGTCTTGGGGATGGGATAGCCGAATGCGTACTGATGGCCGATGCCGATGACTTCGCGCTTCTGCATCCTGGCCGCCCAGGCCGTAACCGGCTCGAAATCGGTGATGATCAGGTCGTAATGGGAGAGATCCAGCGCCCTGACGTCGCGGACGAAGCGGACGACATCATTGTGAACCGATGTCTTCAGATAGGATACCCGGCCGGCCTTGGTCGAAAACGTCAGCCCCTTGCGCCACAGGTAGTCGCCGAAAACCTCCATTTCGAACAAATGATCCCAGGGACGGCCGGTGAACAGGTAGGTCACCTCGAACCCGGCCGCCTCGAGCGCGGGCGCCAGGACCCGCGCCCGCGTGATGTGTCCGTTGCCCGTGGCCTGGACGCCGTAAAAGATTCTCACGTCAGAAAGACTCCCAAACTGAGGAAAGCGACGGTCGTGCCCATGGCCAGCCCCACGAGGACGTCGGTAGGGAAGTGAACGCCCAGGAAGATGCGCGACAACCCCACCGCGGCGGCCCAGCCGTATAATGCCGGCAGCCAGGCGGGATGAGCGTTGGCGACGACCGTCGCCATCAGGAACGCGCCGGAGGTGTGGCCGGAAGGGAAGCTGAACCGGTCGGACGGAATGATGAAGCTGCGGTAGTCCCGGATCGCCGCGGCGGGCCGGTCGCGGCGCAAGCCGTTCTTGACGATGAAATACAGCGGCCGCTCGATCGCGAACGCCAGCAGGGCGGATTTCAGCAAGGCCAGATTCAAGTCGCCGCCGCTGGCGAACCAGTACAGACCGAGCAAAGCATAGAGAAAACCGTCTCCGGTGCGCGAAATCCAACGGCTGCACCGCGCGCAGAGTTCGAGGTGCTTGCGGTTCATGAACCAGATGAACATGAATACGTCGCAACGGTGAATCGCGTGGATCAGTTTCATGGCAACGCTCCGGGGAAACGAACGCTTCGCCCATGGTAGAGAACGAGCATGACAGAAAGCGGTCGCTACGGTGACGATTCGATGAAGACGTCAGCCGAGCCGGCGGCGGGGAAGGTGGCGCTGATCACGGGAGCGGCCCGAAGAGTGGGCGCGGCCATTGCCGCGCACCTGCACGACCAGGGTTACCGTGTCATCGTGCATTACCACCGCTCGGAAGCGGATGCCTTGATGTTTTGCGAAGGCCTCAATCGCCGCCGAAACGACTCTGCCACGGCCATCGGGGCCGATCTGCTGGAATTCGAAGCCCTGGGCCCACTGGTGGAAACGGCAGCGGGACGCTGGGGCCGGCTCGATGCGCTGGTCAACAACGCCTCGGTGTTCTATCCGACGCCGATGGGATCGGTGACGGGGCAGCAGTGGGACGAGTTGCTGGGCAGCAATCTCCGCGCACCGTTTTTCCTGGTCCAGCACGCCATACCCTACCTTTCGGCCGCCCAGGGCTGCGTGGTGAACCTGGCGGACATTCATGCGGACAGGCCGCTCAGAAACCATGCGGCATACAGCATCGCCAAGGCCGGACTGGTCGCCATGACAAAAGCCCTGGCCAAGGAACTAGCGCCGGCGATACGGGTGAATGCAGTGGCGCCTGGGGCGATTCTGTGGCCCGAGCAGGGTGCCGATGCGGCGATACAGGCCGAGATCCTGAACCGGATCCCGCTGGGAAGGCCCGGCGAACCGCTGGACATCGCCCGCGCGGTCGCCTATCTCGCGGACCAGGCGCCCTACGTCACGGGGCAGGTGCTCGCCGTGGATGGCGGACGCAGCCTGTTCGGCTAGGACCGCCAGGGCGGGATGATACGTAACTGCTGCAGCCCATTTTTCTCGTAGCGCTCCCATAGCTCTCGAAAACTCAGCCCCAAAACAGGGTGCGTCAGGTCCGGCGCGATTTCCGCCAGCGGTTCGAGCATGAAGGCATATTCGATCAGCTCCTTGCGTGGAAGCTTCAGCTTGCCTTCGCTGACGACCGCATCGCCGTACAGCAGGAGGTCGAGGTCCAGGGTCCTGGCACTGAACTTCTTGGATTCCCGCGTACGTCCATGATCCGCTTCGATCCGGGCCAGTTCGTTTGCGACCTCGGCGAGCGGCAGATCGGTTTCGAAGCCGACCACCAGATTGTAGAAGGGATCGCCTTCGAACCCCACGGCGGCCGTTTCGTAGACGCTGGAAACGCGCAGCGGTCCGAAGCTGCCCCGCAACGCCGCAAGCGCGGATGGAATATGCCGATCCCGTTCGACATTGCTGCCGACGCTGACGAAAACCTCAGGCATCGGCCGGCTTTGCCCCGCGCTCGATCAGGACTCCGACATCGCTGGCGCCGCGGATGGCGCCACGCTTGTTCAGGGTGACGCGCACCCAGGGAATCGGGAATTCGTTCAGCAGAATGGCCGCGACCTTCTCGGCCAGGGTTTCCACCAGGAAGAACCGGCTGCTCTCGACGAATTCGATGAGGCGTTTCGACACCGCCTTGTAGTCGAGGGCATGGGAGATGTCATCGGTCTCAGCCGCCCTGCGGATGTCGGTCGCCATTTCGAGATCGAACACGACGGTCTGCCGGATCTCCCGTTCCCAGTCGTAGATGCCTATGATCGTCTCGATCTGCAGGCCCCGCAGAAATATAATGTCCATTCCGGCCTCTGTCGGTCGCGCGTTTAAGACGGCCATTCGTAACATAGAATTCAAATTCATGACAACTGCGGAGCGCTCATGCTGATCGAATGGCTGCTGATCCCCTTTGCCTATCTGCTCGGCTCGGTGTCGAGCGCCATCATCGTCAGCCGCGCCCTTGGATTGCCCGATCCACGCCAGGAAGGCTCGAAGAATCCCGGCGCCACCAACGTGCTGCGCCTGGGAGGCAAGCACGCCGCGATCCTGACTTTGCTCGGGGACACTTCCAAGGGGCTGATTCCCTTGCTCATCGCCAAAAGCATGACGGTTTCGCCGCCGTTGCTGGCTGCGGTCGGTTTCGCGGCTTTCGTCGGCCACCTCTACCCGGTGTTTTTCCAGTTCAAGGGAGGGAAAGGCGTGGCAACCGCCCTGGGCGTGCTGCTGGGGTTCGCCTGGCCGGTGGGTGCCATGGCGCTACTCACCTGGATCGGCGTGGCCGCACTGTTCCGGTTCTCATCCCTGTCCGCGCTGGCGGCGGCGGTCCTCGCCCCGGTTTACGTCTGGTTCTGGCTGGGCTCCGCCGAACTGGTGGTCGCGACGATGTTCATGTCGACATTGCTCGTCTATCGCCACAAGGGCAATATCGAACGCCTGCTCAAGGGCGAAGAAACCCGGCTCGGTGCTAAACGGCAGTGAGCGTCTCCATCGCCCAGCGCGCCCTGGCTTCGATCGCGGACGGTTCGAATTGCCCCGCCAGAAGACGCCGGCAACCGGCGAAGGCGATCATCGCCCCGTTGTCGGTACAGAATTCCGGCCGCGGAAAGTAAACCCGGCAGCGCTCGCTTTCGGCCATCGCCTGGAGGCTCTTTCGCATGACCTGGTTGGCACTCACGCCCCCCGCGACGACCAGGCGCCCCAACCCCGTTTCCCGCAGCGCCCTGCGGCATTTCAGCACCAGCGTATCGACGACGGCCGCCTGGAACGCACAGGCGATGTCCGCCTTATCCTGCTGCGTCCCCTCCAGGGCGGCAAGTGCGTTCAACGCATGGGTCTTGAGACCGCTGAAACTGAAATCGAGGCCCGGCCTGTCCGTCATAGGGCGAGGAAAATGGAACCGCCCGGCATGTCCCTCTTCGGCCAGCCGGGCCAAAGCCGGTCCGCCAGGATAGCCCAGTCCAAGCAGCTTAGCGGTTTTGTCGAAAGCCTCGCCGGCCGCATCGTCCAGCGACTCGCCCAGCACCCGGTAGGCCCCGATCCCGCCCACCTCCACCAATAGGGTATGTCCGCCGGAAACGAGGAGGGCGACGAAGGGGAATTCGGGAGGTTCCGGCTCCAGTAGCGGTGCGAGCAGATGGCCCTCCATGTGATGGACCGCGACAGCGGGGACGTCCCAGGCCCAGGCGAGGCTGCGGGCCACGGCGGCACCGACGAGGAGCGCCCCGATCAGGCCCGGTCCGGCCGTGTAGGCGATCCCGCCGATCGCGGTACGCTGGAAGCCCCCGGCGGCCAGCAGTTCGCGGACCAGCGGCAGGAGCTTGCGCAAATGATCGCGCGATGCGATTTCCGGCACCACCCCACCGTATTCCGCATGCACGTCGACCTGGCTGTAAAGCCGGTGCCCCAGCAGCCCCTTGTTCGAGTCATACAGCGCGACGGCGGTTTCGTCGCAGGAAGTTTCGATGCCTAAGACCAACACGGCCGTTTTTGCGTTACCCGATGGTCCGGGTATAATGCACCATTTATTCACGAGGCGGCCGGACTCCGGCCATTTTTCCAAGAATCCATTTGAACTGTTGGGATGCTACATGCCGTCAATCAAGATCCGCGAGAACGAACCTTTTGAAATTGCCATCCGCCGCTTCAAGCGCGCCTGCGAAAAGGCCGGCGTCCTGTCGGAAGTGCGCCGCCGCGAATATTACGAAAAGCCCACCGAGGAACGCAAACGCAAGGCGGCAGCGGCCATCAAACGGCATTTGAAGAAGCTCTCGCGCGAACGCTTCGCCCTGCAGAACCTGCGCAAGGGCCGTCCCCAGCAGTAAACGGGTTGACCGGAGTGCGCGCATGGCTGAGCAAGACGCGAACCTGAAAGAGCGCCTCCAAGGCGACATGAAAGCGGCGCTCAAGGCGGGCGAGAAAGCACGCTTGGCTACGGTCCGCCTGATCCTCGCCGCCGTCAAGCAAAAGGAGGTCGACGAGCGCATCATGCTCGACGATGCGCAGATCGTCATGGTGCTCGACAAGATGGCGAAGCAGCGGCGCGAATCCATCGCCCAGTACGAAGCCGCCGGGCGAACGATCTGGCAGGCATCGAGCAGGCGGAACTTGCGATCATCCAGGAATACCTCCCCCAGGCCCTGAGCGAAGCCGAGGTCACGGCCATACTGCAGGCGGCCATCGAGGAATCCGGAGCGAAGGGCATCGGCGACATGGGAAAGGTCATGGCCCTGGCCAAACCGAAGCTGCAGGGGCGGACAGACATGTCCGCAGCCAGCGCACGGGGCAAATCACTGTTGAGCTGAATTCGCGCTTCCCGCCGATCGGGCAAGGACAAGCCGGTGGGAACCCTCTTCCCCCCCCAAATGGCCGGCCGACTACCTCGCGAATTCATTGACGACCTCATAGCGCGCATCGATATCGTCGATCTCATCGACGCGCGCGTTCCCTTGAAGAAGTCGGGCTCCAGCTTCATGGCCCGATGCCCCTTCCACTCCGAAAAGACTCCCAGCTTTTCCGTCAGCCGGGAAAAGCAGTTCTACCATTGCTTCGGCTGCGGCGCTCATGGTAATGCCATCAGCTTTCTGATGGATTACGAACACCAGAGCTTCCCGGAAGCCCTGGAAACACTGGCCGCTCTGGCGGGAATCGATCTGCCGAAAGCCACGCAGCCCCCCGGGAGGGCGAATCCGGCAACATCGCTCCAGCCGCTCTACGACATCCTGGAACGGGCGGCAGCCTTCTATATCCAGCAGCTCCGCGATCATCCCGGCGCGGAGCAGGCCAAGGCCTACCTGCTCAAACGCGGCCTGACCGGCGAGATCGCTCGCCGCTACGGGCTCGGATACGCCCCACCGGGCTGGAACAGCCTGCCGGCGGACTGGCCCAGAACGCCTTTGATCCAGAGCGGTCTGATGATCGAAAAAGACCGCTCCTCCTACGACCGCTTCCGCCAGCGCATCATGTTCCCCATCCGGGACCGGCGCGGCCGCGTCATCGGCTTCGGAGGCCGCACCCTGGGCGATGAGACTCCGAAATACCTGAACTCGCCGGAGACGGAGGTATTCAAAAAAGGCAAGGAGCTTTATGGCCTGCACGAACTGCTGGAATCCGATGCCAGACCCCGGCGCATCCTTGTGGTCGAAGGTTACCTGGACGTCATCGCCCTGGCTCAGCACGGAATCAACGAAGCCGTCGCAACGCTCGGCACTTCCACGTCCACCGAACATGTCCACTTGCTGTTCCGCTTCACGAGGGAAATCGTTTTCTGTTTCGACGGCGACGCGGCCGGCTACAAGGCAGCCTGGCGCGCCCTCGAAGCCAGCCTTCCGCTCCTGCGGGAAGGACGCGAAATACGCTTCATGCACCTGCCGGCAGGCGAAGACCCGGATTCTTTGATCCGTAAGGAAGGACGCGAGGCATTCGAGCGCCGCATCGGCCAAGCCTCCCCCTTCTCGGATTACCTGTTCCGAACCCTGCAAACGGACCTGGATCTACGCAGCGTCGAGGGACGCGCAGCGTTGCAGAAACAGGCCCGTGAACTTCTGGACCGTCTTCCGGTCGGAGTATTCAAAGAGTTGATGGAGCAGCGACTGAGCGAACTCACCGGACTGGTGAACACAACGCCCCTATCGAAACGCCCCGAAAGCCGGGCGCGCAGCTCATCCGGGCAGGCGCGCGCGCCTTCCGCATGGCGCGATCTGGTCACCCTCCTGCTGCACCGCCCTCAGCTCGCGGGGCTGATCTCACCGGAAGTCCGTGCCCGGCTCACGGAAAACCCCCGCGCCGGCCCGCTCATTGCGCGCATCCTGGAATACACCGACCTGCGAGTCACGCCGACGCCGGGCATGCTGTTCGAATATCTGCGGGAAACGCCGGAAGGCGACCTGGCCCGAAACCTCTTGAGACGGGGGCTGCTGACGCCGGAGGAGGGGATGGAAAGGGAATTCGTCGATGCGCTCGATAGAGTGCGCGCGCTGCTTCGCGACGAGCGGCTGAACCAGCTGATCGACAAGTCGAAGCACTCCCAACTCACTGATAGCGAACGGGATGAACTGCGAAAATTGACAGGGAGGAAAATCTTGAAACTCGACTAATACCGCCCCATCTTCTAAAATGAAAAGTTCTTCAATACCACTCCACCCCTCCAGCGCGAGTTCGTTAATGACGCCAGAACAGCAGCAGCAGCACCAGCTTAAGGAACTTATTGCTAAGGGCAAGATGCAGGGCTACCTCACCTTTTCCGAGGTCAACGATCATCTCCCCAGCGATATCGTCGATCCCGAGCAGATGGAAGATATCATCTGCATGATCAACGACATGGGAATCGAGGTCCACGAGGACGCTCCTGACAACGAAGACTTGATTCAGGACACGGCGGTCGTGGCCGAATCCGACGAGGATGAAGCCGCGGAAGTCGCAGCGGCGCTCGCCTCGTCCGTCGATACCGAACTCGGGCGTACCACCGATCCCGTGCGTATGTACATGCGCGAAATGGGAACCGTGGAGCTGCTGACCCGCGAAGGCGAGTTGAACATCGCCAAGCGCATCGAGGAAGGGATCAACGTCGCCGCCAACGAACTGGTGCGGTTTCCAGCGGCCATGGAACACTTCCTCAAGGCCTTTGAAACCGTCGATAACGGAGAACTCAGGCTATCCGACCTGATCTCCGATTTCTTCGATCCTGCCGCGGCGGACGCCGTTGCGGTCGAAGACGACGCCGAAGCGGAAATCATCGATGAAGGCGACAGCGGCCCCGATCCCGAACTGGTGAGGGAAAAGCTGGCAGCTTTCCGCAAACTGCACAAGGCCGCCGTCAACGCCCACCACAAGTACGGCTACGGCCACGAAAAGACGCAGAAGTCTTTCGATGCTCTGGCCGGGGCCTTCATGGAATTCAAGAAGACGCCGCAGTTCTTCAAGGAGTTGACCGATACGCTGCGCGACACGGTCGCGAAGATCCGCGAACAGGAGCGTGCGCTCATGGACATCTGCGTCACCAAGGGGAAGATGCCCAAGACGGAGTTCATCGCGACGTACAGCGGCAGCGAAACCGATACCGAATGGCTGGACCGGGTGTGTGACCCGACAAAGCCCTATGCGGCAGCGATCAAAGCCCATGCGGACGAAATTCGCCGGATCCAGGCCAAACTTGCTCAAATTGAGAAGGACAACCGGCTCGACATCGCAATCATCAAAGACATTCACCGCAGAGTCTCCGTGGGGGAGAATCAGGCGCGGCTGGCCAAACGCGAAATGATCGAAGCGAACCTTCGCCTCGTCATCTCCATTGCCAAGAAATACACCAACCGCGGACTGCAGTTCTTGGACCTGATCCAGGAAGGCAACATCGGCCTGATGAAAGCGGTGGACAAGTTCGAGTATCGGCGGGGCTACAAGTTTTCGACTTATGCAACCTGGTGGATCCGCCAAGCGATCACGCGGTCCATCGCCGACCAGGCGCGCACGATCCGCATCCCCGTGCACATGATCGAAACGATCAACAAGCTCAACCGCATTTCGCGGCAAATGCTGCAGGAAATGGGCCGTGAGCCGACGCCGGACGAGCTTGCCTCGCGTATGGACATGCCGGAAGACAAGGTTCGCAAGGTGATGAAGATCGCCAAGGAGCCCATTTCCATGGAGACCCCCATCGGCGACGACGACGATTCGCATCTTGGGGACTTCATCGAGGACTCCCGCGTCCTGTCGCCGGTCGAGCATGCGACCGTGGCCAGCCTGCGCGAAACCACCCAGCAGGTGCTCGCCGGTCTGACCGCACGGGAAGCGAAGGTGCTCAGGATGCGTTTCGGCATCGACATGAACACCGACCACACGCTGGAAGAGGTCGGAAAGCAGTTTGACGTTACGCGTGAACGCATCCGCCAAATCGAAGCCAAAGCCCTGCGCAAACTGCGCCACCCTTCGCGGTCCGAGCAATTGCGCAGCTTTCTGGACATCGAGTAACGGACATCGAGTTCGGGCCCTTAGCTCAGTCGGTTAGAGCGAGCGACTCATAATCGCCAGGTCGTAGGTTCAAGTCCTACAGGGCCCACCATTTAAGAGTTTCACCCCGTCTCAGGACACCTCATAACCCGCAAGCTACAAGGCTTTGCGGGTTTTTTGTTGTCTCACGGCATATCACCGGATAACATCCAGTACCATCATTCTCGCTGGTATCTTTGTTGGCATCGTCCATACCAGCGGGTTCGATGCCATCAATCCGGAGCAATCGCCCATGCTGCAAGACATTGAGGCCCGCAAGGCCAAGCCGAAGGACACGCCCTACAAGCTGGCCGACGAAAAGGGCTTGTACCTGTTCGTCACCCCACAAGGCGGAAAGCTTTGGCGGATGAACTACCGCTTCGAGGGGAAGCAGAAGACCCTATCTTTCGGGCAGTACCCCGACACCAGCCTTGCCGACGCTCGAGGCCGCCGCGACGACGCCCGCCGGCTGCTGGCTCAGGGCATCGACCCGAGCGCCGAGCGCAAGGCGACCAAGGCCGCCGAGCGGGAGACATTCGAGGCCATCGCCCGCGAGTGGCATGCGAAGTTTTCGCCGTCATGGGCGCAGACCCACGCCAAGCGGGTGCTTGAGCGGCTGGATAACCACATCTTCCCCTACCTGGGGAGCAAGCCGGTTTCTGGGCTGACCGCGCCTATCATCCTGGCCGTGCTGCGGCGCCTGGAGGATGCCGGCAAGGCTGAGAGCGCCCACCGAATCAAGGGCATCATCGGGCAAGTGATGCGGTACGCGGTCGCCAGTGGACGCGCCGAATCGGATCCGACGCAATCCCTACGCGGAGCCCTGGCGCCCGTCTCCAAGGTGCATCACCCGGCCATCCTGGACCCGCACGAGATCGGCAAGGTGCTGCGCATCCTGCACGGCTACAGCGGAACACCGGAAGTCCGCGCAGCCTTGCGCCTGGGCCCGATGGTATTCGTCCGGCCGGGCGAGTTGCGTACCATGAAATGGGAAGACCTGGACATCGAGGCCGGCGAGTGGCGGTTCGTCCTGAGCAAGACCAAAACGCCGCACATCGTGCCGCTGTCTGGCCTGGCGCTGGAGATCATCGAGGAGCTGCGACCGCTGACGGGCCGAGGCGTCTACGTCATGCCTTCGGCGCGGTCACCGTCCGGCGTCCGACCCATGAGCGAGGGCGCCGTGCTGGGGGCGTACCGCGCACTCGGGATCACCAAGGATGAGCTTGTTGGTCACGGCTGGCGGGCGACGGCACGGACGCTGTTGGTGGAGAAGCTGAGCTTCCGCGTGGACATCGTGGAACAGCAACTCGGGCACATCGTTCGTGATCCACTGGGCCGCGCCTACAACCGGACCACCTTCCTTGATGAGCGCAAGGCGATGATGGAGACCTGGAGCCGATACCTTGAAGGGCTGCGCACCGGGGCTGCTGTTGTGCCGATCCGGCAAGCCCGCGCCTGATACACTGAGTTCACCACGCCTAGCCCGGCCAGGCGACAAGCGGGACACCTTCACCCGCTGGCGTGGTTCATCCCTTGAAGGGCTGCCTTTGAAGGAGGGCGAATGGACGACCAGCCAGAAGACCATCTGCGCCAGCTCAAATATCTTCCGCTGCATGCCGGCCTGAAGTGCGACGTGTACCACCGTGGAATGGCCCACGTCCGGAGGATGAGCCTTGCCGCTGAAGTTATCAGCCGTGAATTTGAGGCCGGTAACGTGTCGCCAGAAGCCCTGGAGGCATTTAGCGCTTATGCCGGGCAGCTTTATGCGGCGCTGAATCCAAGCGCCCACATTTCAGCCATGGCCAAGCGCAGCCGCAACACGCCGACCGAACCCGTGAAAAGATTCGTGGGCACCAGATATGAGGCTGGCAAGCCTTGGAAGAGCGGGCGGCAGGCCGCGAAGAAAATTCATGAGGAAGTCGAACGACTGACCGAAGCAGGCGAGTTGCCCCGAGTGCTGTCACCGGATCGGGCGTTTCAAACGATCTACGACTGGGTTCGTAACTCAGGGTAGTGCGCGACGCGTCGCGTATACGTTTCGCGTCGCGCATCGTAGCGAGGTTATAGCCCGCCAAGTCATCCTTTCATCGCACCTCAACAGGCACTAGGAGCCTAAGCGATGAAAGACGCACTGCTACCTCAAACCGGCTTTGTCCGCCAGGCCGATCTTGTCGGCACCCGCGCCCGGCCGGCGACCCGCACCAAGAAGGCCAGGCCCGCGACCAAGGGCATTCTTCCCGTGAGCGCCCCGACACTCTGGCGCATGATCCGAGACGGCCGATTTCCAAAGCCGGTCAAGCTCTCGCCTGGCGTGAGCGCCTTCCGCGTCGAGGACGTCCGGAACTGGATGGAATCTCAAGGCAGGGAGGCCACATGAAGCACGCCCACGAGTATCCTGAGAAGCCGGGAAGACAGCGGGCGCCGAAACGAAAGTGGCGCCGACGAAAAAGCCCGGCGCTGGCGGCAACCGGGCTTTGGGGGGATCGAGCGACCTGGCAAATCGACTCAGGGAGAAGCATAAGCACTTCCCCCGTTTTCAGCAAGGCTTCCATCAAGAAGTCTGATAATGCGCCGGCACAATCCGCTGTAAGCTGTTTTCCGTTCCCCATGCGCACATGGGGCCAGGCTTGGCGGCCTGAGCGGAAGCGGCAATCAGCCGCACAGCACTCGCAATGCGGCTTTTTTGCGTCTGGCGTCTCCCTCTATGGGCGGGCCGGATGGGAGAGCCGCAAGGCTCTGCCGGTGCTTCCCCGGTCCGCCAACCTGTCCGGTACCGTCCACCAGCTTGGCGGCTGGCGGGCGGTTCGTAATCCGAACCGAAGGAAGCACATCATGAACCACCCCACCCTTGGCGAAATCCGCCCGAAAACCCTCGCCCGCTGCGATGCCGACCAGCTCGACAGCGAGGTTTTCCAACTCGCCGACCGTCTGGAAAACCTCGCCATTCTCTGCCGGCAACTGACCGAGTATTACCCGAGCGTCCGCGACTTGAAGGCCGTCGAGCGCAACGTCAAATCCGCCCATGCGGCGCTGGAGAAAGCGAAATCTCCGACCCGAGGGCTTTGGAATCTGAGCACGGAAACCGCCGCCACGGAGGGCCGGTAATGAGCGCCGATACCTTTCACGAAACCACCAACCAGGTAATCAATCGGGTCACGGCCTGGACCCTCGCGGCCGTCGAGCTTCTCGAGATCGCCGACCGCCACCCCGAGCAGCCCGGCGCCCGCGATCCCGAGCGCCTTCGCGTCATCGCCGATACGCTGGCGGACGTTTCCGCAGAGCTGCGCAACCTGGTCGTCGAAGGGGGTGCAGCATGAGCCGCGAATTCTTCAACGGTACCGCGCACTCGACACAAGCAATCCGAGCCCTGCTGAGGGCCCGGTTCGGCGATGGGAACTTCCGCATTGGCAGGTCTGCGTATTCCGGCCCAACGTGACCGCCGATTCCGTTTGATCGTGACCGCCCATGCCGGGTGAACGTGACCGGCGATTCCGTTTGATCGTGACCGATTTTGGCCTTCCGGCCGGAATCGGTGGTCACGATGCCGGAAATCGCGGTCACGTTCCCGGAATCACCTCAGCCGCGCTGGAATTTCTCAACCCCAACAGGCATAGAGCCGCCCTTTTACTTTCGAAGGGGGCGACATGCCGGCAAAGAGGAGTTCCATGCGACACATCACCGAGATTCTGCGCCTCAAGCACGAGGCGAAGCTCAGCCACGAGAAGATCGCCCGGGCGCTGGGCGTCTCCAAGGGCGTGGTCAGCAAGTACGTGAGCCTCGCCCAGGCGAAGGGCGTTGCTTGGCCGCTGCCCGGGGCGATGGACGAGGCGGCCCTGGAGCGGTTGCTGTTCCCCGCCCCCACGGCCCCGGCGCGCTTCGTGGAGCCGGACCTGCCGCGCCTTCACCACGAGCTCAAGCGCAAGGGGGTGACCCTGCAGCTGCTGTGGGCCGAGTACGTGGCGACCCACGGCGAGGCCGCTTACCGTTACAGCCAGTTCTGCCACCGTTACCGGCTCTGGCAGGGCCAGCAGCGGCGCAGCATGCGCCAGGTTCACCACGCCGGCGAGAAGCTCTTTCTCGACTACTGCGGCCCCACCGTTCCGGTGATCGACCCCGCCACCGGCGAGCTGCGCCAGGCGCAGGTGTTCGTCGCCGTGCTCGGCGCCTCCAGCTACACCTACGCCGAGGCCACCTGGACCCAGGCGCTGCCGGACTGGATCGCCTCCCATCAGCGCGCCCTGCGCTACTTCGGCGGCACCCCCGCGCTGTGGGTGCCGGACAACCTGCGCGCGGCGGTGAGCCAGCCCTGCCGCTACGCCCCCGAGCCCAACGCCACCTACGCCGAGCTGGCCCGCCACTACGGCGCCGCCATCCTGCCGGCGCGCCCTTACCAGCCGAAGGACAAGGCCAAGGTGGAGGTGGCCGTGCAAGTCGTGGAACGGTGGATTCTGGCCCGGCTGCGCCATCGCACCTTCCACTCCCTGGCGGCCCTCAACCAGGCCATACACGAGCTGCTGGAGTCACTCAACGGCCGCCCCTTCCAGCGCCAGCCCGACAGCCGCCGCGACCTGTTCGAGTCCCTCGACCGGCCGGCCCTCAAACCCCTGCCGCTGGTGCCTTACGAGTACGCCGAGTGGAAACAGGTCAAGCCCGGCATCGACTACCACGTCGAGTTCGGCGGTCGCCTCTACAGCGTGCCCCATGCGCTGGTCGGCCAGGTGCTGGAGCTGCGCGCCACCGCCACCAGCATCGAGGTGCTGCACCGGGGACACCGCGTCGCCGCGCACCCGCGCCAGGGCGCCGGCCGCTTCTCCACCCTCCCCGAGCACATGCCCAAGTCCCACCGCGAGCACCGCCAGTGGTCACCGGGGCGCTTCATGAACTGGGCCAAAGACATCGGCGTAGCGACGCTGCACGTGGTCGAACACCAGCTCAACAACCGGCCCCATCCCGAGCACGGCTACCGCGCCTGCCTGGGCCTGCTCAATCTCGCTCGGCGCTACAGCCGAGCGCGGCTGGAGGCGGCCTGTGCGCGGGCCTTGGCCATCCAATCACCGTCCTATCGCTCCGTCAGCTCCATCCTCGACAAGGGGCTCGACCGCCAGCCGCATGAGGCCCATGACGAGACCGCCGCGGCGCTGCCGGCCCACGGCAACGTGCGCGGTCCCGACTACTACAACTGAAACCCGTTACAACAGGAGACAAAACCATGCTCACCCAGCAAACCCTGGACAAGCTCCACACCCTGCGCCTCACCGGCATGCGCGAGGCCTTCGAACAACAGCTCGAACAGCCCGCCACCCACGATCTCTCCTTCGACGAGCGCTTCGCGCTGCTCGTCGACCGGGAGCTGCTCTACCGCGACAACCGCCGCCTCAGCCGTTTGCTCAAGGACGCCAAGCTGCGCCTTGCCGCCTGCATCGAGGATATCGACTATCGCCACCCCCGCGGCCTGCATCGTCCCCCAATGGCCGCGCTCGCCGAAGGCTCTTGGCTGCGCGCCCATCACAATCTCTGCCTCACCGGCCCCACCGGCACCGGCAAGACCTATCTCGCCTGCGCCCTCGGCAATCAGGCCTGCCGCCAGGGACTAGCCGTCCGTTACCTGCGCCTGCCTCGGCTGCTCGAACAGCTCGCCGTCGCCCGCGGCGACGGCTCCTATTCCCGGCTCATGAACCAGCTCGCCCGCACCGACCTGCTCATCCTCGACGACTGGGGCATCCAGCCGCTCACCGCCTCTCAGCGCAACGACCTCATGGAGTTGATCGAAGACCGCCACGGCCTGCGCTCCACCCTCATCGCCAGCCAGCTGCCGGTCGAGCACTGGCACGACTACCTCGGCGAGCCCACCCTCGCCGATGCCATCCTCGACCGCCTCCTGCACAACGCCCACCGGCTACCCCTGACCGGCGAGTCGATGCGCAAAACCACCGCCGGCTTGACCCAACGTGACCGGTCCAAGTAAAAAACCAACCTCCAGCGCGGCATGAGATCCCCGGCGGTCACGATCACCGGAATCAACGGTCACGTTCGCCGGAATGCGCAAGGTCCGGGGCGATCTACGTGCGTGCCGTCCAGGCGAACGAGAAAAAGCCGCGTTGGCTGCTTTTCGGAGACATCGGCGCGACCGACACCGAGCTTCGACTTGATGCGCTGGCCGCCGAATTCGGCGAGGGGGTAGGTCATGGCTGACCGAAGATTCTTCGTGACTCTCGCCGCGGCCGTCGACGACTTCCGGGACGACGATCACTTGCTCATCGACCCAGGCATGCGGCCGAGCCCGGGTGACTACGTACTGGTGCCCGGCCGCATCGAGCGGTTCCGTGGACAGACCGATATTCGTGGTGTCGTCGTGGCAATCGCACGCGAGGTTCCCCACGGCGGCAGGGAGGTCCGATATGACCGAACCCATTGACGCTCTGCTCCACCGTCTGGATGGCGTCCGCCGCACCGGCTCTGGGCGATGGATCGCCCGATGCCCGGCCCACGAGGATCGGACGCCTTCGCTCTCGATAAAGCTGGCCGATGACGGACGCATCCTGATCCATGATTTCGGGGGATGCGCCATTGGTGATGTTCTGGCGGCGGTAGGGCTGGAGGTCAAAGACCTATTCCCGCCCCGTGACCCTCCTCCGGAAGGATTCGCCCCGCGCCAGGGCATACCCGAGGCCCGCGCCCGCGATCTGATCGAGTTGGCGGCCCGCGAAGCGACCATCTGCGCCATCGTGGCGGGCGACGTGCTGGAAGGCAGGGGCACGACCGCGGCCGACTGCCAGCGAGCACGCCAGGCCGTCGAGACGATCCACGAAATAACGCGGGAGGTGCGTCATGTCGCGAGCCACCGCTAGGCGCCTCGAAGACCGGGCCGAGGAATTTGTGCATAATTCGCCGAGGGGCGAAAGGGGCGAATTGGGCGAAAACCCGCATGATTCCTCAGAAAACGCGGGGCGAATCCGGGGCGAAAAGGGGCGAATTTTGGGCGAAATCGCCCCATTCTCGCCCCCCGAGTACCCAATCGACGCCCTTGGACCGCTGGCCGATGCCTGCCGATCCATCGCGGAGGGCGGGCAATTGGACCCGGCTATGGCCGGGCAGAGCCTGCTTTCCGTGGCGGCGCTGGTCTGCCAGCAATGCGCGGACGTCGAAACATTGGCCGGCATCAAGCCCCTGTCTTTGTACCTTTTGACCGTGGGCGAATCGGGCGACGGCAAGAGCACTGCGGAGGGCGCGGCGCTGGCTCCGGTACGCGAGTTCCAACGCGAGGCGGCCCGCCGGTATCGGGATGAGCTGGACCGCTTCGACTCTGCGATGGCGACCCGAAAGAAGGGCGACGCCAAGCCGGAGCGGCCGCGGGAGCCTTACGTTATCTCCGCCGATGGCACCGTCGAGGGCATTCGTCGTGGCTACGTGGAAGGGCGGCCGTCGCAGGGCGTGTTCACTTCGGAAGCCGCGACGATGCTGTCAGGCTACGGCATGTCAATCGACAACCGAGCCAAAACGGCGGCATGCTTCAATGGCATGTGGGACTCAGGCGAATTGTCCGTGTCGCGATCACTGGCGGGGCGAATCCAGCTCTATGACCGCCGCCTTTCGCTGCATTGGCTGATCCAGCCCGACGCGGCGACCGAGGCCATGAACGACCCATTGCTCTCGGGCATCGGCTTTTGGCCGCGCTTCCTGGTCGCATGGCCAGCGCCTTCGGCTCCCCGCAAAGCGAGGCCGTTCGAGCCCGAGAAAATCCCAGCCGTAGGCGCTTTCTGGGCGCGCTGTTCTGCGATCTTGAGCGATCCCGTAGGCGAGGATTGCGGAAGTCTTCGCGTGCTTGTAACGAGCCCCGAGGCGCACGCCTTCGCCCGCAAGTTTTTCGAGATCATGGAGGAGTCCTCCAAGATTCAGGGCGGCAAGCTGGAGACCGTGAAGCCGTTCGCCCTTCGCGCCACCGAGCAACTATTACGAGTCGGCGGAGTCCTGGCCTGTTTCGGCGGCATGGCGGAGATCGACTTGCCAACGATAAAGGGCGCGGCGGCGTTGGTGTCCTATTCGCTCGAGACCTGGCGCGGAATATTCGGGGCGCGGCAGGAAGTGGCGGCGCGATCCGACGCCCGCGTACTGTTGGACTGGATGAAGAAACAGGCGCACGGACGGGCGACAGAAACCGCCATGTTGCGAATCGGGCCGAAGACGATGCGGAGCCGCAGCAAGCGCGACACAGCGCTTTCATCTCTGCAATCGGCTGGCCTGGTTCGGCATGCGATCGAGTTCACGGCAAGCGGAGAACGCACGCTGCCGAACACCTGGGAGGTGGTCGCCGACGCTTGACGGACTGCTTGATGACCTGCTTGCGGGCGAATTTTCGCCCGAAATGGGGCGAAATTCGCCCCAAATTCGCCCGCAAGAATTCAGCAAATCCGGGGCTTTTCGCCCTTTCGCCCCTTTCGCCCACCGGGGCGATCGGATCAACGATTTCGCCGACGACCGCCGGACCTGTTTTGTCTGCCTCAACTACCGGGCCGGGCGATGCCTCGCGGCCTGGCGTGGAGAGCTGCCGAACACGTCGAGGAAGTACAGGCCAGACCCTGAACGGCTCCGGCGCTGCGACGGATACCAGCCAGGCACGGACGATCCAGACCGCCGGCATGGGCTGGAGCGCTGGCCGGGACTGACCAAGCGGGAGGTGACCGGGCGAACGCCAGGCATAAAAAAGGCCGGTCCCCATGAGAAGACCGGCCCTTCGCAATTTCAATCCCACTCGCCAACCAGCTCCCAAACCGGTTCGCGGACCGACAGGATACACCATGACCCGAGAATTTGAAGACCCCAACAACCCGGCCTGTAAACTCTGCCGGGACTGCGAAATCTATTTCAAGCCCGCCCGCCCGTGGCATGTTCAGTGCCCGAAATGCTGGCGGCTGGAGCTGAAGGCGACGGGCAACGGTCTCACCCATTTGGAGCTGAGCCGTTTGCGTGACCGGTCACTTGTGATCGACGGCTTTGTGGCCGTGGTCGACGACTCGGGCGGCGGCGGCATCGAGGGCTACACCGACCAGGAATTGATGCACCTGTTCCGCTGCTGGCTCGGACGGGAGCGTGACCGGATCGCCCAAGAGCGCGACGTAGCGGCCCGCCGGCGCAGTATCCGTGCCGTGCCCGATCCGGACGACTATGACGACGATCCGCCGCCCAAGGCGGCATGATCCTTCCACCCCGCCCACCACAAGGAGCACACCATGAAATCACTACACCCGACCCATTCATCCAGCGTCGTTTCTGTTGGCGCGAGTCCGGCCGTCACGGCCTTCCTGGCAGCGAAGCAGGGCATCACCAGCCTTGCCCCCAGCCCGGCGCCGAAAGCCCCGCCAGCGCTCCCACAGCCGGCCATGTCGGCACAGGAAATATTGCGCGGCGTTCACGAGCTGGCCGTCGAGGTTCGAGCCCTTTGCGGCCGGCCGATGACCGAGCACGAGAAGGCCCTGCACCGCGCCAAGTTGAGCATCGAGCCCCGGCCGGGCGAGCCTGTCGTGATCCGCGTCCCGCGCTGATATAACCGGTCACAAAAAAGCCCCGGAGGCCGAAGCCTGCCGGGGCCGATCCCGTACGCGCGGCTATCGTAGCGCCGGCATCACGCCGCGTCGATCTGGGCCGTGAAGACCGCTTCGGCGGCTTTCTCCATGTCGCGGAACTGGACGAACGCATGGACCCCGCTGCCGTGCTCATGCGCCCGATCCGCGCAGGCCAGAACGCCCTGAGGGAACATCTTGCCGTCCAGCACCAAGCGCGGGGCAAGCATCGAGTCCGTGTCCCGGAAAACGAACGCCTCGCCCGACAGGCGGCACAGGGCGCCCAGTCGAGCAGCGCTTTCTTCGACCTGCCGGAGCAGACCCGCGTAGACATCGGCTTCGGCGCGGGCGAGTTCGAGATAGTGCGCCTTCGTGGCGGCTGCCAGCTCTTTCCCGAGTTCCTTCAGAGCGGCCTTCTCCTGGTCGATCAAACCCGCCACCGCGGCCGAATTTTTAGCCGGGGCCATGTCCACGGCGGCGATACGGCCTTTCAGTTCTTCGGCCAGGGCGGACGCCTTGCCCGCGGCTTTCTCGTCCACTTTGCGGCTGACAAGCCGGTCCAGCTCGATTGCCTGAAGCTGTTCGTTGACCTGGGCCAGCTCGGATTCGAGCGCCCCGCGTTCGGCCGATCTGGCTGCGGCCTGTTCGCTCAAGTCGGCATGGATGGCCTGGAGACGCTCGACTTCTGCCTGGCCGGCTTCGATCTTTCGCTTGAGTGCGGAAACCTGTTCAATCATGATATTTTCCTTTGCAAAGGTTATAAAAAACATTCATATGATACCATTTTGGTATAACAAACCTAGAGGTTAATGATGGCCAGTGATCTGAAATTGAACCGGCGGCAAGAGCTGTTCTGCCAGGCGTTTGCGGCAGGCGGAAATGCGGCGGCGGCGGCCCGTAAGGCCGGTTACAGCGTGAAGGCGGCTGATCGGATCGGCGAGCGATTGTTGAGGAATGCTGAGGTTTCGGCGCGGGTCCGGGCGCTATCCGAGGAGGCTGACGCCAAGCTGATTGCCACGTCGAGAGAGCGGCAGCAGATGTGGACCAGCATCATGCGTGACACCCGCATCGAGCCCAAGGACCGCCTAAAGGCGTCCGAGCTGCTGGGCAAGGCTCAGGGTGACTTCCTGGAGCGCGTGGCGCTGAGCGGCCAGAATGGCGCACCCTTGGGACCGCCGCCGAACCTGATCATCAATTTCGTACCGGCGAAGGACGGCAAGCCCGTGATCGAGGCCGAGTCATGACGCGGGCGGATCGGCTGGCGGCACTGGAGCCGAGGGCGTCGCTCGAACTGCTGGTCAAGGCGGCCGAGATGGAGCAGACGGCCGCCAGATTCAGGACCACAGCCTTGAAGACCCTGGCACGGTATCGGCTGGCGGACTGGGAGCATGGGGCAAGGCTGCTGGGGCTGGACCCGGAGGAGGTCATGCGGATGATCGAGTCGGCGGAGTGATCGGCGTCTACCGCCACCAGAAAGGCCCGCCATCGAGCGGGCTTTTTTGTATCATCAAGGATCGCGGAATTTCACCTAAGCGCCGTGGGAATGATGGTAGTTCTGATGGTATGCGAGAAAATTCGGCGAGCGTTTGCCCCATATTTCAAGGGCTGTGGGTAGTTGTTCAGTGGCTACAGGGCCCACCATCTTTTTCTTAGCGCCTTGAAAAACAAGTGTGATTTTCAGGCTTCGTGTCGCAACCCGCCCGGTGGTCCATCAACCGGGCACAGCGACGTGAGCCAACGCAAACGGAACAGAATCAGATCCAGCCTTGTTTTTTTGAATGCCGTACGCATTTCCTCCGCGATGGCGTGCGCCGTCTCCGCTATGATGACCAGGTAGTTCCTGAGCTATTCCCCTCCCGGCTTTCAGCCGGTGACGAACTCGGGGTTTTTCGTTTCAGGGGCGCCATTGTCGCCGATGCGCGGGTTCAAGGAAGCGGCAGGCGGCTTCTCTCGGCAATCCCAGGCTTCCCCGAGGAGCATCATGGCACGCACCGCCATCCACCTCGCCGAACAACTCGAAGCGCTGGACATGAGCTCCGCCGAACTCGCCCGGCAAATCCAAGTGCCCACCAACCGGATCACCTCGATCTTCAACGGCCAGCGCGCCATTACCGGAGACACCGCCCTTCGCCTCTGGCACTACTTCGGCACCAGCGCCGAATTCTGGCTCAACCTGCAAAAGCTTTACGAACTCGCCGGGCCGAACAGAAAGCCCGGGGGTACGACACTTACTAAGGCGTTGGAACAAAATAACTCTTCCAAATACTGAGGGGTTTGTTTTAAAGTTGCGGTATGGAACATGCCGCAATCAAGAAGCGCTTTGAGAAACTCGATCGGTACCTGGACGAGCGTCTGCGGCGCTTGGTTGCCGGGGCGGAGGCGCTGGCGATTGGCCGAGGCGGAATCTCGGCCGTGTCACGGGAAACCGGTTTATGTCGAGAGGCGATTCGTCAAGGCTGCCAAGAGTTGGAACAACAGAATGCCTTGCCTCAGGGCCGTATTCGCCGGAAGGGGGCAGGCCGGAAACGGACGGTTGACCAGGACTCCACCCTGAAGGCCGATTTGGAGCGATTGATTGATCCGGTGACGCGCGGGGATCCGGAATCCCCGTTGCGTTGGACGTGTAAGAGCACGCGGCAATTGGCCGAAGCCCTCACTGAGATGGGGCACCGAACCAGCCATCGGATGGTGGGCGAACTGCTCCGCGCGCTGGGCTATAGCCTGCAAGGTAATCGAAAAACCTTGGAGGGCGGTTCGCATCCGGATCGCAATGCCCAGTTCGAGCATATCTACACCCAGGTGAAGCAGTTCCAAGGGCGGGGCGATCCGGTCATCTCGGTGGACACCAAGAAGAAGGAACTGGTCGGGAATTTCAAGCAACAGGGCCTGGAATGGCGCCCCGAAGGGCAGCCGGAAGCCGTTCGGGTGTATGATTTTCAAGACCCCGAACTGGGGAAGGTGGCACCGTATGGCATTTACGATCCGACGTTGAATATCGGCTGGGTCAATGTCGGGACGGATCACGACACCGCGCAATTCGCGGTGGAAAGTATTCGCCGCTGGTGGCACTCCATGGGCGCACCGTGTTATCCGAAGGCACGGCACTTGTTGATTACGGCCGATGGCGGTGGGAGCAATGGCTCGCGTGTGCGCTTATGGAAGCGGGAGCTTCAGGCATTAGCCACCGAGTTAGGACTGGCCATCACGGTGTGTCACTTCCCGCCGGGAACCAGCAAATGGAACCAGATTGAGCATCGCCTATTTTCCTTTATCACGATGAATTGGCGCGGTCGTCCGCTCATCAGTCACGAGGTCGTGGTGAATTTGATTGCCTCGACGACCAATCGCAAAGGCTTGCGGGTCTATTGCGAACTGGACGATAGCGAATATCCCAAAGGGATCAAGGTCACCGACGCGGAAATGGACGGCCTCAAAATACAGCGCCATGCCTTCCATGGCGAATGGAATTATACGATCCTGCCGTAGCATTCATATGGCAGATTTATTTTGTTCCAATGCCTAAGCGTTAAGAAAGTAATGTCATATAACGAGCCCTCTCCCTTTGGGAGAGGATTGGGTGAGGGCAAGTAAACAGTGAAATTATTTTCTTAACTATCAGTAACCTTGTCGCTTGCAATGCCGCAGAACCAGCGTGAAATAGGCCAATGATGCAACTCCGTGTCGGCTATGAATTAGTCTATGACTGTCCTCAACCGACACCTATGATCTTGACGGTACACATCCACTTCACACGCGCCTTTGATATTGTCGTTCCTGACCGCATTATCACCTTCCCGTCGATTCCAATCACTGGCTATCGCGACCTCTTCGGCAACTGGTGTAGCCGAATCGTCGCACCGAAGGGCCAGCTCCGTATCTCAGCCGACGCACTCTTGAACGACTCAGGCCGGAGCGATATCGTCGCCCCTTGGGCCGAGCAACACCTAGTGCAAGATTTGCCAGATGATACCCTCGTGTTTCTTTTGGGAAGCCGTTATTGTGAAACTGATCGACTATCCCAAACGGCTTGGGACCTTTTCGGCACATCGTCTACCGGCTGGGGTCGCGTCCAAGCGATTTGCGATTTTGTCCATCAACATGTCGTGTTCGGTTACGAACATGCCCGGCCTACGCGGACAGCCTGGGAGACATTCAACGAGCGGATCGGTGTATGCCGTGACTTCGCGCATCTTGCCACTGCACTCTGTCGCTGTATGAATATCCCAGCACGGTACTGTACAGGCTACTTGACTGACATCGGTACACCCCAACCCTACAGCTCGCCGGATTTCGCGGCTTGGTTCGAAGCGTACCTTGACGGTGGCTGGTATACCTTTGACCCGCGGAACAATGTACCCCGAATTGGCCGCGTATTGATAGCGCGTGGTCGAGATGCTGCCGATGTAGCGATTAGCAATACATTCGGCCCCAATACTTTGAAGGGTTTTAGGGTTTGGGCAGAAGAAGTGAGTGTCGAGGCTCTATGAAGGGGCACGCACCATAGACCTGTTGCGTTCCGACCCAGCGGGTGAGCGGAAAAATCTTAGAACTTTCCGCGCATCGCCGTATTCATAAATCCGGAAATCAGACCTATGTTGAACATCATCGAGAAAATTGAACGGTATGTCGTCTATATCCTGGTTTTCCTGCTGCTCTTATCCGTCATCCTCGGCACCGCTGATTTGAGTTGGACCCTATTAAAAGGATTCTACAACGCTCCTAATATGCTGATCGAACTCAACACGCTCTTCGACTCCTTCGCGCTCTTTCTCGTCATCGTAGTCGGATTAGAATTGTTGAAATCGATAAAAAGCTATCTCGTGCGCGGCTCCATTAACCCCGCGTTCGTTATCGAAGTCGCCATTATTGCACTTGGCAATAAGCTCATCACTCTGGATCTGAAACATGCGGATCCGGAACTTCTTTTCGGCATAGCAGCAATCCTACTCGGTTTATCCATAACTTATTTTGTACTCAGAAAATCCGGCGATCCCGCAGCATTTAATTGAAAACCCATCAAAGACAGCTCTGAGGCAACATAATTCTTGATTAGCAATTAACGTAAGCCTGGCTCACGTGGTGAGCCACTGGGGATCGTACCCTGTGTCCGATGAAATAAGCAAAACGGGCCTACGCCAGCACTTATTCAGGCCGTGATCAAGGTTCGCACGACCCGTTGACTTCATCCTCCGGCGATAAACCGGAATGCTCGCGATATTGCCTTCAGAACCGACGGCTTATACTCAGCGTTAGGAAAATAATGCCATACAAGGAGCCCTCGCCCTTTGGGAGAGGGTCGGGTGAGGGCAAGTAAACAGTGACATTATTTTCTTAACTATCAGCACGTTCGGCATGATTCGATCACCGTGAGGAGCAGGTCTTGATTGATGCGCTTCGTACATCGCCCCATCAAGGCGTGTTGGCTACTTGAACTTGAACGGTGCGCCTCTTCCTGCGGCACCCCGCTGCGGGCTAAGGCTTCTTGATTACGTGTAGCAGAAGTAAGAATGTGATGGCGCCAACCGTGGCGACGATCAATTTGCCGAAAATGCCACTGCCAGTAGACAGACCTAGTACATCGAATAAAACTCCGCCAAGCACTGAGCCAAACACGCCTATAATAATGTATCCGATAACATTGGACCCGCCGCCTGCGATCAATCGCCCTGCCAGCCAGCCGGCGGCGAGACCAACCAAGATAAACCAAATGGCTTCCATACAATCTCCTGGTCTATAAGTCAGATAACTCTCGGAAGAAACCAACCCTATACGGACCCTCCTTGTTCTGTCTTTTTCCTCAATCGGCTTCCTACCTTAACCCGCCAAAGTAGACTACTCCGTATTCTCCTTGCACCGGAACAACCGGAACCAGAAACATGCTTTCGAAAACCCCACCAATGCTGAAAAATAGGGCGGCGACCGATTGATGATTTCCATGTCTTAGCAAAAATCTAACATCCGAGTTAGGGGAGTTGTGCTCGATACGCTTCCTCCGCCAGCGAATCTTACTCGGGCTACGTGGTCTGCCGCTCAATGTTTTCGGCATCGTGTTTCTGGGACGGATGTATAGCCGTCGCTTCGAGATCCAGAATAGAACGGACTTCCAGCCGGTTTGGCACGGTCGGTGCCTCCAGGTTGAGCTCGTCCCAACGTTCGCGTAACTTATTACACCACTCCCCAAGGGCGGTTTCGTCTTTAGGCGGGATAACTAGAGACTGATCAAGGGCGTTGAACAAGGCTTGGTAACGGGCGCTGGCATTCCGATGATTCTCCGCCTGCTCAGAATATTTTAAGAAGGTCTGCAATGAAGATAGAATTGCCACAAGCAGTGCGATCAACCCGACGAGCATTCTTATCCATAAATCGGGGTCTCGGTTGACGGTAATAAATACGTAGATCGCGATAAGCATCGCCATTACGATAGTCGGGATGCCCAATAAATAGTTCAAACGCCTAATTTTTGTTGATAGCTGGTGATGAGTAGCCATCATCGTGCCGATTTCATCTCGCCAGGATTTCAATAGGACTCTCTGATCTGGTTTCATGGTTTTGGCCCCCAAATACTGCCATCTGTCGTGCGATGCATTGACCTCGGCCTATAGAGAAAAACTACGAGGTTCTTCGAGCTTTTCTTATATCTGCTTGCCTGCCGACAAGCTGCGCTATAGAAATTACTCAATACCCTGAATCCGTGCGAATTTTCGCGGATTACAATACAAAATCAGATAGCAAAGAATTCACCCTGAATCCGTGTTCCCCTCGGCTTACACCTTCCCATCGGGCCTGAACGCATGAATTTCGAGCGCTCTCCCTTGGGATTTGCCCTCGCTACCGGCGATCCGGGGAACATTCGACCGGGGTTTCGGGGCCAATCTGCTTGGCGTGCGCTTATCGTCAGCTCATTTTCCGCTCCCTGCGCGAGACTGTCCCTTCCGGGGTTCCGGAATCAGGGATTCGAGGCGTGCGGCAGGCATTTCCCGTCATCCGGACGCCGCCGCCCACAGCCGATTCTGAAGCATCACGAACACGGCTACGTTTGCCGCCACGCCACGGCCGAAATCGAGGATCAGCCGGCGGGCATGGGCGACGAACTTCGCCGCCCGGTACATGATCTCCTGCAGCACGGTCCGGATGCGGCGGCGCTTGGCCGGATGACGGATCGGCGCAATCTCGCCAGTCAGGCCGATCTGTCCCAAGAGACGCAGGCAGTTGTAGGCGAAGGCCGCCAGATGCAGGATCACGTCGTGGGTGTCGAACTTGCCCGAGGGCAGCCGTTCCAGGTCGAGGTCGGTCTTGACAAGCCCGAAGGGCGCAGGACGCCACGCAGTGGCGGTCCTGAGCGAAGCGAAGGATTCGGCGGAGCCGAACAACTCGGAGTGGAACTGCTCATGCATGCCGTGGTGCTGGTAGAGTTCGATCACTTCCTCGGCGGAACAGGAGAGCGTCGTCCACCCGCCTTCCAGTTCGACCTCCGGGGCCAGCAGGTGTTGGCCCTTCTTGTCGATGGTGCGCTCGACGACCCTGGCGACCAGGCGGAAGGAGCGCTTCTCCTTGTGCCAGGCGCGCTCGATGTCCAGCGACAGGAGGGCCTCGCGCTTACCGGGGCGAGTCTCGGCAAAGGCGCCCGCGTCCTCGGCGCGCGCCACCCAGGCCGCCTTGTCCTGCTTGCGGGGGTTCCACTTGCAGATGAAGTCGAGGCTTCGCCCCAGCGCGGCTTGCCGGTCTCGCTCCGCGGCCTTGGCGAACAGGAGCTGTGCGCCGTCGAAACCGCTGTCCTCGCGCAGCAGCACGGGCTGATCCGGTTTGACCAGGCGTTCGATGCGCGGAAACAGCCGCTCGTAGAAGTAGTGCGTCTCGAACGCCGAGTGGCGGGACCCTGGCCTCAGTTCCAGCCCGGTGTTCCAGCCTTCGTTGCCGAGATAGGCGGCAATCGGCGTGTAACCGTCGAAGCCCTGATAGGTGCGCGACACCGCTTCCTTCTTCGTGCCACTATTGTCCATGGCGAAGGTATCGATGTCGCAGCAGACATAGCCCTTGTGCGGCGTGATCGGCGCCTCGGTTCGCTCCAGCAGCCTCAGGGAAAGCTCATCGGCCAGATCGCGGATGGCTTCCGCCTTGGCATTCAGACGCTGGCGCAGCCACACGGCTCCGGGCACCTTCGTCAGCCCCAGCGACTCCTTGAAGAAGCGGTCCTCCCGAAACGGTTCGATGGCTTCGAAGTCGCTCTTGCCCAGACTCAACAACCCGACCACGCTCTTGACGATGTCCGAGGTGCGCATGCCTTGCGACACCGGAATCTTCGGATCAATGACCGCCTCCACCTGCGCCGCCTGGCAGCACTGGCCAATCAGCGCCAGGCCGGAATACGAGGTCAGTTGCAGCTTGCTGGATTGCTTGACTTTAAAGCGCGGCATGATCAAATGGGTGACATCGAAAATGGGCTAATTATACAATGGATTCAATATGTTATGAATTATTTAGAGGGTGGGAGCACGGATTCAGGTTCACTTCACCCAGAATTATTCTCAAGTAGCGTCTATCCACATGATTTTCATAAAAACTCATAGGGATGAACACGGATTGAGAAATACGTAACAAGCAGGCCCTGTTTAATAGCGAAGACGAATAACTTAATTCTGCAACTTCTTATTATGTTTTAATTTGCAGGTAATCAATTTTTCCATGCTATAATTTCCAAAACCTTCCTAGAATCACCCAGCCTGTTCCCCATCTTTCGATCACCGTTTGGGCGATCCGCCAGCCTTGGCAGCTAGTTTTTTCTCTCGTTTTCTCCACTTCGGGCTGATCTGCCCGACCTCAGGGATAGTCTTCCCTGTCGGGATCCAGTAAGCGTACTCCGGCCAAAGTTGGGTTACGGCGGTGATGTGGTCTTAGCTCACCCGCCGCTTTCCCGTCAGTAGGTTCCCCCACGTGTAAGCGGTGATCCCGTTCTCCCTTATCATCTAGGTCCGGATGGCCCGGGTTCCCCCACGTGTAAGCGGTGATCCCGGCTCGTTCCTCTATCTCTGGGAGGGTCAAGCCTGAACAAGCTATAAGCCAATTTATGCGGTCGCGCATTTCGATATCAAAAATCCTGATGCACGTATTCAGTATTTTGTATGTGAAGACATAGTCAGTACAAAAAACCATGTACACGCAGAGGGCAAATATGTAGCACTCCGGTCCAATTGAAGTGTTCAAGGGGAATTTATGGATTTTGGAGTGTAACGTCAAGCGCTGCATCGGCCACGAAAACGCCGGAGAAATTTGCCGAAGGCCTCCTTGGGCCATTCGCCAGTCAAGATGACCGAAAACATGCCACCTCGCGGCGGAAAATATCCAGCGCCGCTGTAGCCGTGCTTGATGAGGGGGGGGAAGTCACGATCTGGTCACGCGAGCTTTGGCGTCAGATCGTTGGATTGCGGTTATGAGGTTCTAACCGCATGAAGGGAAGGAGTTTTTCTGGTGGCCAGGGACGGAATCGAACCGCCGACACGGGGATTTTCAGTCCCCTGCTCTACCAACTGAGCTACCTGGCCAGCACAAGAGCTCGTAATTAAACCAGCGAACGACCCATCAAGTCAAGTCGATTGTGTTGCGAGCGTCAATCGCGCGAATTGGCGACGGGTGCTTCGTAGCGGACACGGTAGATGGCTCCCGCGTAGTCGTCGGACACATAGATGGCGCCATCGGGCCCTTCGGCGACATCCACCGGCCGGCCGATGACGTCTTCGTCGATATTGAATCCGGTCATGAAGGGACGCTCGGCTATCCGGCCGTTGGAACCGAAATGCAGCGACACGACTTCGTAGCCCTGCTTTTTCGATCGGTTCCAGGAGCCGTGCAGGGCGATCAGGGCGGCGCCACGGTAATCCTGCGGAAGTCCTGCGCCTTTGAGGAAAACCATGCCGAGCGGAGCGACATGCGCCCTGAATTCGTGTGCGGGCGGAATGCTGCGCTGGATGTCGGCCTCGTGCCCTCGGCCGTAGTCGGGATCCGGGACGCGGTTGCCGTTGGCATAGGGCCAGCCGTAGAAGCCGCCTTTTTCGATGCGGTTGAGTTCGCACGGCGGGAAATCGTCGCCCAGCAGATCGCGGCCGTTGTCGGTGCCATAAAGCTCGCGGGTGCCAGGGCGCCAGTCGAAGCCGACGGTATTGCGCAGGCCCGTGGCATAGATTTCCCGCCTGGTACCATCCGGCTCGAAGCGTAGAAGCGTGGCGCGAAGCGGGTCGTCTTCGATGCAGACGTTGCAGCTCGAACCTACGGAAACGTACATTCCGCCGTCGGGACCGAACTTGAGGGTGCGGCTCCAGTGATTGCCGCCGCCCGGTATCCCGCTGACCACCGTTTCGGGCGCACCGGAAGTCTGCCGCTGGGCCGCGTCGTAACGGACGCGAACGACGCCGTAGGTTTCCGCGACGTAAAGCCAGCCGTTCCAGAGGTCGAGTCCGTGCGGCCGGCTGAGCCCTGTCAGTAGTTGCCGCCGGCCGTCGGGATGGCCATCGCCGTCGGCATCCTTTTCCAGCAGGACGACGGCGCCGCCATTCGGCTGGCTGACCAGCAGATCGCCGGTTCTGGTGAAGCGCAGCATCCTGGCTCCGGGCAAATCCGCCGCGTACACCGTGAGGCTGAAGCCCGGCGGGAGGCTGATCCGTTGGCGCAAAGCCTCTTCGGCAGGGGACACCGCACCGCCGAGCACGGATTTGAGAGGGAAGTTGACCGTAAGATGGCCGAAGCGCTGTGCCAGGACGACAAACAGCAACGCAGGCAAAACGACATACCAGAAAGCCTTTTTCATGACTTCAGGTCCTCCGCCGACCGCCGATTTCGGGCATCAAGATAACGCACTTCCCGGTGGAGGGGAAATGAGCGGAAAAACCGGCACAGAGAATATGAATGGATTCGAATATAAGGAAATGAGAAAAAGCTCTTTGCCGAACTTCCACGGCACGCATATAGTGCCAATGATCTATCTACGAACTTCGATTTGGTCCTCATGAACACTCAAACCCTACTGTCGGCCCTGGGCGGCGGCGTCCTGATCGGAACGGCCGCTTGCGGCCTTCTCTATTTCAACGGCCGCCTGGCCGGGATCAGTAATTTGCTGACGGGGATGCTGTCGCCCGCTTCCGGAGACAGGGCATGGCGAGGCGCCTTCGTGCTGGGGCTGCTGGCCGCCGGCCTGCTGTTGCTCGGTTTGTATCCGCAGGCTTTCGAAACAGCCCCGAGGCCGCTTTGGGTGCTGGGCATCGGTGGCTCTCTGGTCGGCCTCGGGGCACAGATCAGCAACGGCTGCACCAGCGGACATGGCGTCTGCGGCCTGGGCCGACGGACTCTGCGCTCTCTGGTCGCCACGCTGACCTTCATGAGCACCGGCATGGCGACCGTGTTCCTTTTCAACCGCCTGAACGGAGGTTGAACCGGCATGCCAATTTTCAGCGCTTTCCTTTGGGGCGTGATCTTCGCATTGGGGCTGGGACTGGCCGGCATGACCCGCCCCGGGAAAATCCTGGCGTTCCTGGACGTCGGCGGAAACTGGGATCCGTCGCTGATGCTGGTGATGGGTGGAGCGGTGGGCCTGACCTTTACCCTGTTTCCGCGGATTCTGCGGCGCAAGCGCCCCGTCCTGGGAGACCGTTTCGATCTCCCGGTCCGGAAATACGTCGACGCCCGCCTCGTGGGGGGCGCCGCGATTTTCGGGATTGGCTGGGGACTGTCCGGCTATTGTCCCGGACCTGCCGTGGTTTCCCTCGTCACGACCGATGCCGGCGTGTGGGTTTTCATGGCCTGCATGCTTGGCGGGCTCGCGGCGGGCCGCTGGATCAACGCACGACAGGCCGTGAGGCTGGGAACGCTCGACACCACCGCCATCGAAGCCGTCCGGGTGCCCGGTCCAGCCGAAGGCAGATGATTATTCCTGCACCCAAAAAACCCTGCCGCGATGGCAGGGTTTTTTGTTGGCTTCTCAAGAAGACATCCGCTGTCAGACGATTTCGCGCGCCCGCTCGAACGCAGCCCGGAAATCGAAGAAGACCGGGCTTTCCGACTGCAGCAGCAGCGCCAGTAGGTGGTTCTGCAGTTGGTATTTCACGTTGCCGACGGCAAGCGCTCCCACACCGACGGCACCTGGGCTGTTGACGGCATGCACCAGCGGCTCACCATTGTGCTTCAGCTTGATCCCTTCGATGCCGAGCGGCGGCACCGCGTTGACGTCGCCGGCGACCTTGAGGCGGTTGGCATCGGCCAGTACCGATGCGTTGAGCACCTCGACGCCGGCCTTGGCGGTGCAGAACACGACGTCGGCATTCGACAAGAGGCGCGCCTTGTCGGCTTCCGAGCCGGCGAAAGTGCCGTGCAGACGGGCACCGCAGCGCTGGTTGTACTCGTCGGCTTTGGCCTGCGCGGTTTCGACGTTGAACGGGTCGACCAGGGTCACGTCCGCCCCCGCCAGCGAGGCGATGACGCCGGTGGCGATGCCCACCGGGCCGGTGCCGCCGAAAACCACGGCGCGCTGCCCGGCCAGCTCCGCACCGTGCTTCAGCTTGAGCTGCTTTTCGACCAGCGCCACCAGCGCCGCCGCGGTCGTGAACCCTCCGCTGGGATCGGCCAGCACCGACACTTCGAACGGCGGCACCATCGCGGCTTTGGCGGTTTCCAACATGGTGAGGGCGACCGCCAGATCACGCCCGCCGATGAAGATGCCGGTGCGTTTCACTCCCGCCGGGCCGCGCGAGAAAATCGCATCCTGCACCAGGCCATGCACCTCTTCCGCCTTGACGTTGCTATAGGGAACGATGACCTCGAAACCGGCGTCGACCGCCATGTTGATGTCGAAGGGGCTCACATGCGGCATGGGGTCGAACATGTGGAGGATGGCGCGTTTTTCCATTCTGGGTCTGTCTCGGGAAGAATATCGGTAACAAAAACGGCGTCAGGCCCGGCTCAACCGCCGCGGACGACTTCGCGGGCGATCTCGAATGCGTCGTTGAATGCCAGATAGACCGGCTTGTCGGTGGTGCGCATCCGCAGCAGCAGGCGGTGCTGGGCCTGGTACTTGAGGTTGCCGATGGCCAGCGCGCCGATGCCGATGGCCCCGCTCGGCGAACCTTCGATCGGCGTGCCCTTGTGATGGGGCCCCAATCCGGCGATGCCGGACGGCGGCACGGCGTTGACGTCGGCGGCCACCTTGAGCTGGGGCGATGCCGCCAGCAGTTCGGCGCTGAGCACCTGGATGCCGGCGGCGGCGGTCGCGAAGACCACGTCGGCGGTCTTCAGCAGTTCGCCCTTGTTGGCGTCGGCGTCACCCTCGATGGCGGTCTGGCCTTCGCCGAATTCGGCGTTGCACAGCTCGGCGACTTTCTGGGCCTTTTCGAGCTGGCGCCCGATGATCTTGACCTTGGCGCCGGCACGGGCCGCCAGCACGGCGGCGATCTGGCCGACCGGCCCGGTGCCGCCCAATGCCAGCACCGACTTGCCTTCGAGGCCGGTCTGGTGATGCTTCCGCAGCTCGCCCTCGGCCATCGCCACCATCGCCGCGGCGGTCGTGAAGGCGCCGCTCGGATCGGCGAAAGCCGAAATCTCGAACGGCGGCACCATCGATTTCTGGGCGATGCGCAGCATGGCCATGGCGGTGCCGACGTCACGGCCGCCGATGAAGATGGCGGTGCGCTTCACCCCGGAGAGACTGCGCGAGAAGATCGCGTCCTGCACCATGGCGGTGATTTCCCCCGGCTCCAGGTTCGTATACGGCACCAGGGACAACCAGCCGGCATCGAGCGCCATGTTCGCATCGAACGGGCTCAGATTCTTTTCCGGCGTGAACATGTGCAGGATATAAGGCTTTTCCACGGCGCGCTCCTCGATTCGGCCAGTCGTTACAAGGTCGGCGAAGTATACGGACGCGGTGTAACGAAGGCAAACCGCGGCCTCCACGCGCCGCGCGGGCGAATTCCCTCCCTGTAAAGCGGGCCTCAATCCCCGTTCATCAAGGCGGCGTGTGCCGCCGCCAGCCGGGCGACGGGTACCCGCGGCGCCGAACAGGAGACGTAGCTGAGGCCGATGTCGTCGCAGAAGCGGATGGAGCCCGGATGCCCGCCGTGCTCGCCGCAGATGCCGATTTCGAGGTCGGAACGGACGGCGCGCCCCTTTTCCACCGCCATGCGCATCATGGCGCCGACACCGGCGACGTCGAGCACTTCGAATGGATTTTCCTTGAGGATGCCGCCGCCGATGTACTGCGGCAGGAACTTGTTTTCCGCATCCTCGCGCGAGAACGACCAGGTCGCCTGGGTCAGGTCGTTGGTGCCGAAGGAGAAGAATTCCGCGGTACGCGCCAGCCCATCGGCACTCACGCAGGCGCGCACGGTTTCGACCATGCTGCCGAACTTGAAATCGAGCCGGACCCCGTGGCTGGCCTCGATTTCCTGCCGCAGGCGATCGACCATCGCCTGGACGCATTCCAGTTCCGCGCCGTCGACGACCTGGGGCACCATGATTTCCGGGGCGGCGGCCACGCCCGCCTTGGCGCACTCGGCCGCGGCTTCGAGCACGGCGCGGATCTGCATCTCGTAGATTTCCGGGAAGGTGATGCCGAGCCGCACCCCGCGGTGCCCCAGCATCGGGTTGATCTCGTGCAGCTCCCGGACCTTGGCCAGCAGCCGCTCCTTGCGGGCGATGACGGCCGCCACGGCATCCTCGCCGACGCCGTCCGCCTCGGCGGCGCGGCCGAGCGCGCTCAAGGCCGCTGCCCGACCCTTGGCCACCAGGCGGTATTCCCGCAGCGCCTGGATCTCGTCCGCCAGCGAATGCTCGCCCGGAAGGAACTCGTGGATCGGCGGGTCCAGCAGACGGACGGTGACCGGGTACGGCGCCATCAGGGTGAAAATCGCCTGGAAGTCGCCGCGCTGCATCGGCAGCAGCTTGTCCAGCGCCGCCTTCCGCTCCTCCACGCTGGGCGCCAGGATCATCTCCACGACCACCGGGAGACGGTCGCTGGCGTTGAACATGCGTTCGGTGCGGCACAGTCCGATGCCCACGGCACCGAATTCGCGCGCCTGCTTCGCCGCCTCCGGCGTATCGGCGTTGGCCTTGACCTTGAGATGCGCGGCCTCGTCGGCCCAGGACAGCAGCGTCCTGAGGTAATCGGAGAAGGTCGGCGCGATCGTCGGAATCTCGCCGAGGTAGACATTGCCGGTGCTGCCGTCGATGGTGATGACATCGCCTTCGCGCAGGGTCACCTCGCCGACCGTGGCCAGCCGCGCCCGGCTGTCCACGCTGATGCCCTCGGCGCCGGCGACACAGGCCTTGCCCATGCCGCGGGCAACCACGGCGGCATGCGAGGTCTTGCCGCCGCGACTGGTGAGGATGCCCTGGGAGGCGAAGAAGCCGTGGATGTCCTCCGGCCTGGTCTCCTCGCGCACGAGGATGACCTTTTCGCCGGCCCGCCCCAGCAGCTCGGCCTGGTCCGCGTCGAACACGCACCGGCCGCTGGCGGCGCCGGGTGAGGCCGGCAGCCCCTGCGCCAGCGGCACGGGCTTGTGCGAGGTGTCTAGGCAGGGATGGAGCAACTGTTCCAGGTGGGCGGGGTTGACCCGCAGGATGGCCTGTTCCCGCGTGATCAGACCCTCCTGGCACATCTCGACCGAGGTGCGCACCATCGCCTGGGCGTTCATCTTGCCGTTGCGCGTTTGCAGGCAGTACAAGATCCCTTTTTCGATGGTGTATTCGTAGTCCTGCACCTCGTGGTAATGGCCTTCGAGCTTGTCGCGCAGTTCCACCAGCTGGGCGTAAAGCGCCGGCATTTCGCTCGCCAGCTCGTGCACGGGCTTGGGCGTGCGGATTCCCGCAACCACGTCCTCGCCCTGGGCGTTGACGAGGTACTCGCCGAACATTTCGTTCTCGCCGGTGCCAGGGTTGCGGGTGAAGCCGACCCCGGTGGCGGAATCGTCGCCCATGTTGCCGAACACCATGGTCACCACGTTCACCGCGGTACCGTTGGCCTGGTCCGGGGTGATGCGGAATTCACGGCGGTAGTCCACCGCGCGCTTCCCCATCCAGGAGTCGAACACCGCCCGGATCGCGATCTCGAGCTGCTCGTAGACGTCCTCGGGGAAAGGCTTGCCGGTATGGCGGCGCACGACGGCGAGGAAACGTTCGCCGATGTCGGCGAGGTGGGCGGCACTCAGGCCGATGTCGGCGGCAACCCCGGCCTGATGCTTGACGGCTTCGAACTCGGCGTCGAACAGATCGTCGGGGACGCCGAGGGCGACCTTGCCGAACAACTGGATGAACCGCCGGTAGGCATCGTAGCCGAAGCGCTCGTTGCCGGTCTGCCGGATCAGGCCCTGTAGGGTATCGCCGTTGAGGCCGAGGTTGAGGATGGTATCCATCATCCCCGGCATGGACAGGGCCGAACCGGAACGCACCGAGACCAGCAGAGGATTGCCGGGATCGCCGAACCGCTTACCGGTCGCCTGTTCGAGCCGGGTCATGTGGCCTTTGACTTCGTCCATCAGCCCGGCCGGCAGAGTCTTGTCGACCTGGTATTCGAGGCAGGCTTCGGTGGTGATGACGAAACCCGGCGGCACGTTGAGCCCGATCTGCGTCATCTCGCAGAGGTTGGCGCCCTTGCCGCCGAGCAGGCGCTTGTTCTTGCCGTCGCCCTCGGCGAATGCATAGACACGCTTTTTCATCGTCATGATGGATCTCCTCGAACTATCACGTTCGCGGCTTGCCGCCGCAGGGTCAGGGCCAGGTCCGGCCCAGCTTTTGCGCGCTCAGCCTCTCCAGCAGACGCAACTGGGCCAGGGCCTTGAGCAATTCCACATAGGCGCGGTCGCGCTCGCTGGGAATCCGGTTCTCGCGGAGCATGCGCTCGGCGCCGCGCTTGGCCTCCAGGGCCGCTTCGCGGTCGATTTCCTCGGAGCGGAGCACCTGGTCGGCCAGGATGCTGACCTCCCAGTGCTGCACTTCCATGTAGCCGCCCGACAGATAGAAGTACTGGTCTTCGCCGGCCTCGGTCCTAAGCCTTATCTCGCCGGGCCGGAGCCGGGTCAGGAACGGCGTATGCCGGGGCAGAACGCCGACCTCGCCGTCCACCGCCGGGGCGACGACCCGGCTGCAGCGCCCGGAGAAAATATTTCGGCAAACGTCGACGATCTCGACCTGGAGCAGGCGGGAGGCGGCCTGTCCCTCCGTCGGGCTCATGTGGCCTCCCGCTGGTGGAGGTCGAAGATTTCGAAGCCGAACTGCTGCGCCGCGATGAGCACGGTCGGCGTGGCGTTGCCGGGCGGCAGATGGTCGGTGTTGAGCACGAGATCGAAATTGATGGCGTGTTCCAGCGAACATTCGTCATACAGGTCGCTGAACAGCGTCTCGACCGACTTGTGCCGCTTGTTGTTGGTCTCGAACACCAGGCGCTCGGCTTCCGCCTGGTCGATGCCCAGCTCGGCCGCGACGCGTTCGCCACAGACCGGCCGCGATCCGACCACGCGCAGGCGGAACACCTTGCGGCCCGCCAGAATCAGGTGGGCGCCGCGCCCGACGATGATGCAGTCGTTCTTCGCCAGCTCGGTGACCACTTCGATCAGCGCCCGCCGGTAATCGTGGCGCGTGGCCGCCGTGCCGAACACGAGGTTGTAGAGCAGGTCGCTGATGCGCTCGGCGCTGTCTTCGTCATGATGCTCGAGGTGAATCTTGTCGATCCGGGTCTTCTGAGCGACCCGGTCGAGAATCTCCTTGTCGTAGATCGGCAGATCCAGAAAGTGGGCCAGCTCCGCGGCCAGCGCCTCGCCGCCGGCGCCGAAATCGCGGGACAGGGTGATGACGAGGGGCTCGGCGCGCTTGCGGGGCTGGCGCCGGTGGTGTTCGGCCTTGAAGTCCTTGGCCAGGAGCGATTCGAGAAATTTGAGCGTATCGGAACTGGTCATATGCACCTTCTGTCTTCGCGGGAGCCGGCGGTTCGGAACATCCGGGCCATGGCCTGAATTGTGGTGGTTTTTCCACAGGCTGTCGATGCACAGTTGGATGACAGCCCGCAAAACCCGGCGGATCAGCCGCTTGCCAGGTCCCGCAATCGGCCGGCCAGTAGCGAGGCGGCTTGGCCACGATGGCTCAGGCGGTTTTTGTCCTCCGGCGGGAGTTCGGCGGCCGAAAGCCCGAGTTCCGGTACGATGAACACGGGATCGTAGCCGAAGCCGCCTTTCCCGCGGCGGGTCTCGCCGATCCGGCCTTCCCAGCGCCCTTCGGCGACGACGGGGTCGGCATCCTCCGCTTCGCGGACGAACACCATGACGCAGCGGAAGCGTGCACCGCGGCGCCCGACCTCGACGCCGTTCAAGGCGGCCAGCAGTTTGTCGATGTTGTCGCTGTCGGAGGCCGACGAGCCGGCATAGCGCGCCGAATACACGCCGGGCGCGCCGCCCAGCGCATCGACTTCGAGCCCCGAATCGTCGGCGATGGCCGGAAGGCCGCTGAGCCTGGCCGCATGCCGCGCCTTGATGAGCGCATTTTCGAGGAAGCTGGAGCCGGTTTCCTCGGCGTCCGGAATCCCCAGGGTCCCCTGGGCGACGATCTCGAAGCCCAGCGCTGAGAGCAAGAGCCGGAGTTCGCGGATTTTGCCCGCGTTGTTGCTGGCGAGGACGACTTTGCGCCGCATGGATGGCCTAACGATCATCCCCGGCCCTTCTCCCAGAGGGAGAAGGGAGTAAAGGTGCTGCGACTTTCACGTTAACGCGTGATGCCGCAGCTCTCCAGCGCTTCCTGCTGGTGCAGCAGGAGATCGGCGATGCCACTCTCGGCCAGACGAAGCATGGCGTCCAGCTCGTCGCGGCGGAACGCGTGGCCTTCGGCCGTGCCCTGGATTTCGACGAAGGCGCCGGCGTCGTTCATGACCACGTTCATGTCGGTTTCCGCGTCGCAGTCCTCGGCGTAGTCCAGGTCGAGGACGGGAACGCCCTGGCAGATGCCGACCGAGACCGAAGCGATCTGGCCGTGCACCGGATTGGTCTTGACCTTGCGGTTCTTCAGCAGCCGCTGCACGGCCAGCGCCAAGGCGACGTAGCCGCCGGTGATCGAGGCGGTGCGGGTGCCGCCGTCGGCCTGGATGACGTCGCAGTCGATGGTGACGGTGCGTTCGCCCAGGGCTTCCAGGTTCAGCGCGGCGCGCAGGGAGCGTCCGATCAGGCGCTGGATCTCCATGGTCCGCCCGCCCTGTTTGCCGCGGGCGGCCTCGCGACCCGTACGTTCGTGGGTGGCGCGGGGGAGCATGCCGTATTCGGCGGTGATCCAGCCGCTGCCCTTGCCCTTGAGGAAAGGCGGAACCCGTTCTTCCACGCTGGCGGTGCAGATGACGCGGGTATCGCCGAATTCGACGAGCACCGAGCCTTCGGCATGCTTGGTGTAGTTGCAGGTGAAGGCGATGCGACGGAGTTGATCGGGACTGCGTCCGCTGGGTCTCATATGGGCTTGCTTATCCGATGAAAAGCGCGTCAGTATACTCGAATTGTTGTTGCGGCGCCGAAGCGCTTTCACCATGAAATTCAAGCATATCCTGTATCTCGCCGGCTTCGGGGTCTTAGCCCTTGCGACCTATGCCGGCACCCGTCTGGAAAAGGCCGCGGCATCGCTCCCGGCCAGCGGCGGCGAGAGCGTCCTGCCGGGGCTCGCCCATCCCGCCACCGTCGAGTTCGATCGGCTCGGCATTCCGAGGGTGGCGGCGGCGAACCGGGAAGACGCCATGCGCGTGCTGGGTTATCTGCACGCGCGCGACCGCCTGTTCCAGATGGACCTGATGCGGCGCAAGGGCGCGGGCCGGCTGGCCGAAATCTTCGGAGAACAGGCCCTGGCGCACGACCGGGCGCAGCGCGTCTATGCCTTCGGGCTTGCCGCGGCGGCCATCGTCGCCGCCCTGCCGGAATCCCAGCGGCGGGCGCTCGAGGCTTACGTCGCGGGCATCAACGCCCGTATGGCCGAGCAGACCGTGCCGGCCCCGGAAATGCTGGTCCTCGGATATACGCCGGAGCCATGGCGGGCCGAGGACAGCCTGCTGGTCGGGCTCAACATGTTCCAGACCCTCAACGGCCATCCCGACGAAGAGCGCATGCTCAGCGTGATGGCCGGAACCTTGCCGCCGGAAGTCTTCGCCTTCCTGACACCGGACGTCGACGCCTACACCTCGGTCATCGCCGGGGGGAGCGGATCGCGGCGTCCCGAACGGCCGGTACCCGCGGCTGCGCTGGCGGACCTGCTCGGCGAAACCCGGCACCTTACGCTGGGCGCCGGGGTGGACGCCGAGGCGCTGCCCGCCGGCTCCAACAACTGGGCGGTGGCGGGCAGCCGGACCCGGGACGGCAGGGCGATCGTCGCCAACGACATGCATCTGAACCTGGGCGTGCCCAACATCTGGTACCGGGCCGAACTGCGCTATGGCGAGGCCGTGATGAGCGGCGTGACCCTTCCCGGCCTGCCGCTGCTGGTGGCAGGCAGCAACGGCCGGATCGCCTGGGGCTTCACCAACGTCGACGCGGACGTGCTCGACCTGGTGAAGCTGGAAATGCACGCATCCGAACCCGACCGCTACCGCACGCCCGAAGGCTGGGCGACGCTGGACACGCGTACCGAAACCGTGCGCGTGAAGGGCGGCGCGGACGAGACCCTGGTACTGAAATCCAGCCGCTGGGGACCGGTCATGACCGAGCCGCTGCAGGGCCAGCCGGTGGCGCTGCGCTGGACCGCGCTCGAGGCCCAAGGGGTCGATCTCGGATTGCTGGACATGGACGGCGCCGGCGACCTGGATTCGGCCATCGCGGTCATGAACCGCGCCGGAAGCCCGCCGCAGAACGTGGTGCTGGCCGACCGGGCAGGGCGTATCGCCTGGACCCTCACCGGCCGGTTTCCGCTGCGGCGCGGTTTCGACGGTTCGGTGAGCCGGAGCTGGAGCGACGGCGCCGCCGCCTGGGACGGCTTCATCCCGCCCGAACGGCTGCCGCGAGTCGTCGATCCCGCCTCGGGGTTCCTCGCCACGGCCAACAACCGCACGCTGGGCCGCGATTATCCCTACGTCATCGGCCACAACTATTCCAACAGCTATCGCGCCTACCGCATCGGCGAAAGCCTGAAGCAGGCGCCGGCGCTCACCGAAACCGAGCTGTTCGGCTTGCAGCTCGATACCCGCAGCGAGTTCTTCGAGTTCTACCGCGACCTGGTTCTGGCATTGACGGCGGACGCCGGCGACCCGGCTCTCGCCGACGCCCGCCGGGCGGTGGAAGCCTGGGACGGCCGGATGGAGACGGACAGCCGCGGCATCGCGCTGCTGGTACGCTACCGCCGCAATCTCGCCCGCACGATATTCTCCCGCCTGCTGGCACGCTGCGACCAGGCCGACCCCGGATTCGTGTATGCCTGGCGCGAGGCGGAGACGCCGCTGCGCGCGCTGATTTCCTCGCGCCTGCCGGGCACCGTCCCGGACCGCGGCGGCTCTTGGGACGGTTTTCTTCGCGGCGTACTCGTACAGAGCGTGGACGAACTCAGAAAGGAATTCGGCGCCGCCGAACTCGAAGGTCTGCCCTGGGGCCGGGTCAACCGGGTGGAGGTCCGGCATCCCTTCAGCAAGAACCTGCCCCTGGTGTCGGCGCTGCTGGACATGCCGCCGGTGGACGGCGCCGGCTGTGGCGGCTATTGCATCCGGGTGCTGACGCCCAATCAGGGGGCCAGCGAACGGCTGGTGGTATCGCCCGGTCATCACGGCGATGGCATCCTGCACATGCCGGCCGGCCAGTCCGGCCATCCGCTATCGCCGCACTACCGCGATCAGCAGGATGCCTGGGCCGCCGGCCGGCCCCTGCCGTTCGAGCCGGGCCCGCCGCGGGAGACGCTACGGCTGCGGCCGGCGCCGTGACGCGTCGTCGGCGAGGGGTTTTACCTGATCCTCCGCACGGCATAGTATGCGGGACTTTGAACGGGGACGAGGAAACATCATGATCCGCAGCATGACGGCTTTCGGGGCCGCGCAAGGGACGGTGGACAACTGGCGGGTGAGCTGGGACCTGCGCGCCGTCAATCACCGCTATCTCGACCTCGGCCTGCGGCTGCCGGATCCGCTGCGCGGCCTGGAGCTGGAGGTGCGCAACAAGATAGGCGAATCGTTCAAACGGGGCAGGGTGGAATGCACCCTGGCCTGGAAGCCCTTGGCTCAGGAAGCCGGCCCGACACGCGTCAATCCGGAACTGGTGCGCGACCTGCTCGATGCGCTGCGAAGCATCGAAGCGCTGGAAGACAGGAACTGGGCCAGCTTCAGCGCCGTCGAACTGCTGCGCTGGCCGGGCGTCATGCAGGAAAGCGAGCCGGACATCGCCTCGCTGGAGTCCGGCATTCTCGCCGTGCTGGACCGCGCCCTGGCCGAGGCGCTGGCGTTCCGTGAACGCGAGGGTGCCCAGATCGCGGCGCTGCTGGACCAGCGGTGTGCCGACATCCAACGCGCGGTCGGTGCGGTACGGGAGCGCCTGCCGGCGGTTCTCGTGGGGCTCAGGGACAAGCTGACGGCGCGCCTGGCCGACGTGGCCGCCACCCCCGACGCCTCCCGCCTCGAGCAGGAACTGGTCTACCTCGCGCAGAAGATGGACGTCGCCGAGGAGCTGGACCGGCTGACCGCGCATGCCACCGAAATGCGGCACATTCTTACCCAACGGGAGCCCGCGGGGCGCCGCCTGGACTTCCTGATGCAGGAAATGAACCGCGAGGCCAATACGCTGGCGTCCAAGTCGGCCGACCTCGAAACCACCCGCGCCGCCGTAGACATCAAGGTACTGATCGAGCAGATGCGCGAGCAGGTCCAGAACGTGGAGTGACCGGCCCTCCCCAGGGCAGGCGAAGACGATCACCGCATCGCGTCGCCCCGCTCCGGCCGATCCGCTCGGAATGCCCCGGGCGTATCGCCGAAGCGCCGCCGGAACAGCCGGTTGAAATAGGTGAAATCGCTGAATCCCGTGGCGAACGCGATCTCGCCGATGCGCAGGCCGTCGCATCCCGGGTCTTCGAGCATGCGCTTCGCCCGCTCCAGACGCAGGCGGTTGACCATTTCAGTGAAACTCTCTCCGCTCTCCGCCATCAGGCGGTGCAGATAGCTTTCGGAAATCCCCAGCGCGGCTGCGACCGTTTTCACCGAAAGACGCTCGTCCCGGTAGTGCTGTTCCAGATATTTCAACAATGCCATTCGCCGTGCGGCACGCAGCCCCCCCTGCTCCGCCTGGTGTTCCGAATCGCGCCCGGGTTCGAGCACCAGGGCAATGAGGTCCAGCACGTGCTCCCCGGCGAGTTCGCTCAGCTCGGGGGACTGCAAGGCCGCATCGTTGCCTGATAGGAGGTCCAGGTACTGCACCAGAAGATTCAGCGGCTCACGGCCGGAACAGACTTCGGCCAGATGGCGTTCAGCCTTTGGAACGCGCTGCAGCAGACCTCTCCTCGGCAAATGCAGACAGTAACCCTGATAGCGGGCGTTTCCCGGTTTCGGCAAGGTGGAAACGACGCAGGGCTGGCCGCTGGACAGAAGCGCTCCGCCCGGACGGGGCATTTCGGCATAGCGCCCCGCCTGAGCGACCCGCGAACCGCCGAGCAGACTGAGGTGAAAGCCAAAATCGTCGGAATCATGCACCCGGATCAAATCCGGCGTGCGTATGTAGTCCGCGCCACTCAACTCGCTCCGCACGACCCCCACCGCGCCGAGACTCACGAAGCGGCAGCGGGCGAAAAATGGGCGGGGATCCGTATGCACGATGTCCATGCCCCACATCTTCAAGCAGAACATTTCCCGCCACATCTCGAAACGATCGCGTTCGGCGATGGCGGTGGAATCAAACGACAGCTCGGTCTTCATGGCTGAAACCTCCGTAAGCGGACACGGCCGCAGGCACGCCGAAGCTCCTGACTTCGAACGGACTGAAAATGACCGCGGGTATCGGCCGGGAGATGCCCGCCTTCTTCGAGGATGCCGGATTCTCAGACATGTCCCAGCTCCCAAGTAAAGAATAGTCCTATTCGAATACATTATTGTCCAAGAACCAAACCAAATGATTTGGTAGGGTTATTGAATAAGGATGCTGAAGGCATGTTCCACGCCGTCGGGCCTCCCGCCACAAGCGACAGGTATCCTCAACGCCGCAACCCATGCCTCGAAAGAGATCGCTTGCAACCATGAACGCCGAAGAGCAAAGCCAGCCCCAGGTCAAAAAAGCAGAAGGCAGGGCCGTCGAGCGATACGGACATCGGCGACGTCAACGCGGTGTCCCTACGATGTTCCCGATCATCAGGGAGTACATCCGGGATCAGCACGGCAAAGTCCGGTTCGAACGGCTGCGGCAGGCGGAAAACCATCTGCTGCGTTTCATCGAGATCCTCGGCGACAGGCCTCTCTCGGAATACCGCAGTTCCGACGTCACCGCCTTCGCAAAGGAACTTTCAGAGGGGCGGCGTCTCTCCGCGTCCACGGTCAACGGCCACCTGAGTTCCCTCTCCGCCCTGTTCAACTGGGCGATCGGCCAGGAACGCTATGCTCTCGCGGAAAACCCTTGCAGCGGCTGCAAGTTGCCGACGGGCACCGTGGTGGCGGAGCAGCGCCAGCAGCCGGCGGACAAACCGTTCACGCAGGAACAGTTGCGGGCGTTTTTCGAAGGCGACGAAACCGCCGCCGATTTCGATACGCCCTATAAGTACTGGGTTCCCTTGATTCAACTGCATACGGGCGCGCGCATCGGGGAAATCTGCCAGCTCGAGCCCAGGGACATAGCGCTGCTCGACAACCGGATTCCGGCTTTCCGGTTCGTGGCATCGACCGCTCGAGGAAAATCCGAACGCATGGTGCCGGTGCATCCCAAACTGATCGACCTGGGTTTACTGGCCTACGTCGAAGGCGTCTCCAGTCTCGACACCCTCTGGCCCGGCTTGATCATCCCGCGATTGGGCAGCAAAGGACAAAATGTGGGGATGTGGCTGAGCAGACACTTGGAAAGACACGGACTGAAACGGAGCGGCCGGCGGACCGAGGCTCTCCGCTCGACTTTTCAGCACTACCTGAGATTGGCTGGCGTGCCGGAACTCCACATCAATGCCCTGCTCGGACACTTGGAACGGAAGAGTGCCGGCGGGATAAGGAAGCCTCTGTGGCTGACCCATCCGGAGGCTTTGCTGAATTCTCTCGCCAAGCTGGATTACGGAATCAAGTTCAGCGCGTACGCCGGCCCGGCTTCCGCCAAGCACAAGCCGTGAGCAGCCGCCCCGCGCCGGAGCGGGACGGCCTCCTGCATCACACGTCCAGGTTCGCCACTTGCAGCGCGTTGCGCTCGATGAAATCGCGCCGCGGCTCCACCTGATCCCCCATCAAGGTGGTGAACACCTCGTCTGCCGCGATGGCGTCCTCGATACGGACCTGCAACAGTCGGCGCGTGTTGGCATCCAGGGTCGTTTCCCAAAGCTGTTCCGGATTCATCTCCCCCAATCCCTTGTAGCGCTGGATGTGCTGTCCCTTCTTGGCCTCGGTCAGCATCCAGTCGAACGACTCCTTGAATGAGCGCACCGGCCGGCGTTCGTTGTCGAAGCAAATTGCACTGGTATCGCCGAACAAACCTGCCACACTCCGGCCGAAAGCGCTCAAGACCGCATAGTCGTTGCCGCTGAAGAACCCCGCTCCGACCTCGAAGGTCCGCTCGACCCCGTGCAGACGGCGGGTCACCTGCACGGTGAAGTCTCCCGGGGAATCCCCGGCCTGTACCGAGACGACGTAGCGCGCCGGTCCTTCCGCATTCAGGACCCGCTCGATCTCCGCGAACCAGTCACGACAGCGAGCGACGTCACCGAGCTCCGCGGCAGACAAAGGAGGAAGCACCGTCAAGGCCTCGAGGAACGCCTCGTCGTACCGGTGGGCAAGCCGATCGATCAGCTTTCTGACATGCAGGTACTCGTGCGCAAGCTTCTCCAGGCCTTGCCCCTGGATGGGCGGAGCTTCCTCATCGACGACGAGGCGCGCCTTGTCTATGGCCAGTTGCAGCAGGTATTCGTTGAGTTCGGCGTCGTCCTTGACATAGTGCTCCTGGCGCCCCTTCTTGACCTTGTAAAGCGGCGGCTGCGCGATGTATACGTGGCCACGGTCGACCAGTTCCGGCATCTGGCGGTAGAAAAAGGTCAGGAGAAGAGTACGGATGTGCGAGCCATCGACGTCGGCGTCCGTCATGATGATGATGCGGTGGTAGCGCAGCTTGTCCGGGTTGTATTCCTCCCGGCCGATGCCGCACCCCAAGGCCGTGATGAGGGTTCCGACTTCTTCCGATGACAGCATCTTGTCGAACCGAGCCCGCTCGACGTTCAGGATCTTGCCCTTGAGCGGAAGTATGGCCTGGCTGCGCCGGTCCCGTCCCTGTTTGGCGGAACCGCCGGCGGAATCTCCCTCGACGATGAACAGCTCGGAAAGCGCAGGGTCCTTCTCCTGGCAGTCCGCCAGCTTGCCAGGCAGGCCCGCGATATCCAACGCCGACTTCCGGCGCGTCATTTCCCTGGCCTTCCGGGCCGCTTCCCGGGCGCGGGCCGCGTCGACGACCTTGTTGGCGATCGTTCGGGCAATCGACGGATTCTCCAGCAGGAAGTCGTTCAGCTTCTCCGCCATGACCGACTCGACCACGGACTTCACTTCCGATGACACCAGTTTCTCCTTGGTCTGGGAGGAGAACTTGGGGTCGGGCACCTTCACCGACAGGACGGCGGTCAGTCCTTCACGGGCATCGTCGCCCACGGTGGCGACCTTCTGCTTCCTCAGCAGCCCCTGCTCTTCGATGTACTGGTTCACGGTGCGGGTGAGGGCGGCGCGGAAACCGGCCAGATGGGTGCCGCCGTCGCGCTGGGGAATGTTGTTCGTATAGCAGAAGACGTTTTCCTGGTAGGAATCGTTCCACTGCATGGCGATCTCGACGCCAACGCCATCCCGGTCGGCCTGAAGATGGAATACCCTGTCGAACAGCGGCGTCTTGTTCTTGTTCAGGTGCTCGACGAAAGCCCTGATCCCGCCATCGAACTCGAACACCTCGCCCTTCCCACTGCGCTTGTCCTCCAGCTCGATCCGCACGCCGGAGTTGAGAAAGGACAGCTCCCTCAGACGCTTGGCAAGAATCTCATAGTGGAATTCGATGTTGGAAAAGACCTGGGGACTGGGCTTGAACCGCACCGTCGTGCCCGTCGTGTCGGCCTGGCCCACTTCGGCCAAGGGCGCCTGGGGCTCCCCGTCCCGGTACTCCTGCCTGTAGCGCTTGCCGCCCCGGCAGATCTCCAGCCAGAGCCTTTCGGACAAGGCATTGACCACGGAAACGCCCACCCCGTGCAGACCACCCGAGACCTTGTAGGCGTTGTCGTCGAACTTGCCCCCGGCGTGGAGCACCGTCATGATCACTTCGGCCGCCGAGCGCCCCTCTTCGGGATGGATATCGACAGGAATGCCGCGGCCATCATCGGAGACCGTAACCGATTCATCCTCATGCACCGTCACGCAGATACGCTTGCAGTAACCTGCCATGGCTTCGTCGATCGAGTTGTCCACGACCTCGAAGACCATGTGATGCAGACCCGTGCCATCGTCGGTATCGCCGATGTACATGCCCGGACGCTTGCGCACCGCATCGAGCCCTTTGAGAATCTTGATGTGGGAACTGTCGTATTGGTTAGGCTTGGTAGTCATTCGATCGAGTCTTTTAACGTGAAAGTCGCTCAACCTTGCTCACCTTCTCCCTTTGGGAGAGGGCTGGGGTGAGGGAAACGATCATGGCGAGCAGTTGCTTTCTTCATCCAGGGCGGCGGGTCGCCATGATCGTTGGGTTTCTCATTCGCCGGCCAGGATGCGGCCTTGTTCCACGTGGAACATTCTGGCAGCTTGGCCGACCGCGGCCGCTCCCTGACCGTTACCGGAAAAAGTAATAAAGGACTGGATGCCGGTCGATTTCAGCAGGCTCAGCAGCCGCTCCTGGTTGCGGGGATCCAGCTCCGAAGCAATGTCATCGACCAGAAGGCAAACCCGGCCCGGCTGATCCTCTTCCAGCCGGCCGGCCTGCGCCAGCAAAAGCGCGTAAGTCAGGAGCTTCAACTGCCCCCGCGACAAATAGTCCTTGGCGGGCCGCCCCCCGACCAGCACCGTGAAGTCCCCTTTGTGCGGGCCCGGTTCCGTGTAGCCCTGCCGCCGGTCCGTCGCGATGGACGCCGCAAGGGCATCCGCATAGGACCATCCCGCCCTCCAACCCGGCCGAACGACCAGTTCGGCATCTATCGGGCCGAGCAAAGCGGACACCGTTTCCGCGACATGCGCCCGAATTCGATCGACGTAAGCCGACCGCATTTCGGCAATCATTGTACCCCATCGCGCCACTTCTCCCGACCATGCCTCCAGATTCGACGCAGAGACGTCACCCCTGAGCACCGCATTGCGCTGGTCGAGAGCCCTCGAAAAGCGGCGCAATAGATCGAGATAGTCGTGTTCCACGTGGAACACTCCCCAATCGAGCATCTGCCTCCTCAATCGAGGCGGACCGTCGAGCAGCGCGACGCTGGACGGCTGGATCAAGACCGCGGGGAAAAGCCGGATCAGCTGCGCACTGGAGTCGCAGCTCCGCCCTCCGACCCTGACCTCCCTTTCGTTGCGCCCGAGGCGAACGCCCACGGTAGTACCCGCACCGGATTGTCCGACCCGGCCGGAAACGGTAAGAAACGACTGATCGAAGCGGATGACACGATGGGGCTGGGGGGAGCGAAACGATTTGCCCCTGCTGAGAAGATAAATCGCCTCGAGCAGCGACGTCTTGCCGCTGCCGTTGGCTCCGAACAACAGATTGAGCCCCTCGCCGGGACTCAGGCTTGCGGATTCAATGTTGCGGACATCGGCAATGTCGAGTTTCAACAGTGCCATGCTGTCCCGGCGGTTTCAACACCGTTGCTCTTCGAGTCCGGATATTCCGGCATCAAAGGCGCATCGGCATCACGATGAAGCGATGCCTGGCATCCGACAGATCCTCTATCAGACAACTGCCGTTGGCGTCGGTGAACGACATGCGCACCGAATCCGAAGCCACGGCGTTGATCGCATCGAGCAGATAGGTGGCGTTGAAACCCACCGAAAACGTCTCGCCCGAGACCTCCGCCGGCACCTCGTCTTCCGCCTCCTCATGCTCCGGATTCTGCGCCCTGAGTCTGATGACGCCATCCCCGACTTCAAGGCTGACACCTTTGAACTTCTCGTTGGACAGCACGGCGACCCGCGTCAGCGCGCTGCGCAGATCGAAGCGGTCGGTTACGGCGACACGGGATGCCGCCTTCGGTATCACGCGATCATAATCGGGATAACGCCCTTCGACCAGCTTCGCCGCGAAGCTGAACGCGCCGAAGACGACCCTGACGTTGTTCGCCGATATCTGGACGCTTGCCAGCTCCCCGACGCCCGCACCGGCCTGTCCCGAAACCTGAGCCAAAAGGCGACCCAGCTCGAGAACACCCTTGCGGGGCAGGATGAGCTGCCGGGCGACATCCGGCATTCCCTCGACGGCTTCCTCGAACAACGCCAGCCGATGGCCGTCGGACGCCACGGTACGGATCCGACCCTCCCGGATTTCCAGGAGCAGGCCGTTGAGATAATAGCGCACGTCCTGCTGCGCCATGGCGAAAGCGGTCTTCTCGATGGCCCGCCGCAGCAACTGCGCTTCGCAGTTGAACGCCGCCGCCGGATCGCCGTGCTCGAAGTTGGGATAGTTCTCGGCCGGCAGTGCGCCCAATACGAACCGGCTCTTGCCGCATTGCAGCGATACCCGCTCCGGCTTCACCTCGAAAGCCAGTTCGCTTCCTTCCGGCAGGAGCCTGCAGATGTCCATCAGCTTGCGCGCAGGCACGGTGAAACGCCCTGACTCCTTGCCTTCGATGCCTGTGTTTGCAACGAGCTGAACCTCCAGATCGGTTCCGGTGAGCTCCATCCGCCCGGCTTCCACCGCGATCAGCACGTTCGAAAGAATCGGCAAAGTCTGGCGCCGCTCGATGACGCCGATGACCTGCTGCAGCGGCAATAACAAATCTTCCCGCAAGACACGGAACTTCATGGCTCAAGCCCTTATCGAAAGAAACGGCGCGTTCAGTTGGAAAGGATACGCAGAAGATTGGAAAAGTCCTCCATGAATCTGGCGTCGCTCTCCTTGAGCTCCTGCACTTTCCGGCAGGCATGCAGCACCGTGGTGTGGTCCCGCCCGCCGAACATCTGGCCGATCTCCGGCAGGCTGTGGCTGGTCAACTCCTTGGACAAGGCCATGGCGATCTGGCGCGGCCGGGTCAAGGAGCGCGTGCGCTTGTTCGACAACAGGTCGGCCTGGCGGATCTTGAAATACTCCGCCACAGTCTTCTGGATGTTTTCCACGTTGATCATCCGGTCCTGCAGCGCGATCAGATCGCGCAAAGCCTCCTTGGCGAACTCCAGCGTAATCGGGCGCCCGGTGAACTGTGCGTTGGCGATGACGCGCCTCAGCGCGCCCTCCAGCTCGCGGATATTGGAGCGGATGCGCTTGCCGATGAAGAACGCCACTTCTGGCGACAATTCGATACCGGACTGCTGGGCCTTGCTCATGAGAATGGCGACCCGCGTCTCCAGATCGGGCGGCTCGATGGCCACGGGCAACCCCCATCCGAACCGCGATTTGAGCCGCTCTTCCAGGCCTTTGATCTCTTTGGGATAGCGGTCACAGGTGAGCACCACCTGATGCTTGTTTTCCAGCAGCGTGTTGAAGGTGTGGAAAAACTCTTCCTGCGAGCGCTCCTTGCCGGCGAAAAACTGGATGTCGTCGATCAGCAGGGCGTCGACGGTGCGGTAAAACTCCTTGAAGGCGTTGATAGCGTTATGCTGCAGTGCCTTGACCATGTCGGAAACGAAGCGCTCGGAATGCAGGTAAACGATGTTGGCGGCCGGGTTTCCACGGAGAATTTCATTGCCGATGGCGTGCATCAGATGGGTCTTGCCCAGACCGACGCCACCATAAATGAACAGCGGATTGTAGGCGCGCCCCACGTTCTGGGCCACCTGCAGCGACGCCGCCTTCGCCAGCTGGTTTGACTTGCCTTCGACGAAGTTGCCGAAGATAAAGGCGCTGTTCAGGTTGTTCGGCACCTGCTTGCGCGCCGGGCCGGCCTTCTTGGGCGGGTTCGCCGGCCTCGCCGGGGCCGCCTCGGCGGCACGCGAACCGATCTCCAGCACCACGCTGGGGACGGCGTCGAGGTTCTGTTCGGACACGACTTCCTCGATCTTCCCGATGAAGTGTTGCTTAACCCAGTCGAGAACGAACCGGTTCGGCGCCAGAAGGCGCAGCTCGGCTCCGTCCTCCACGGCTTGCAACGGCCTGATCCAGGTGTTGAACTGCTGAGGAGGAAGTTCGCCTTCAAGCTTGCTGATGCAGTGACTCCAGAGCACGCTCATCGGGGGATGTCCTTGGAAAACTGGTGGGGGCGGGCTGACCCGGAAGGGGGAGACTATTCTACCGGAAAATGAACCCGCGCCGATTCTTGACGGCGAACAGACCACGTCTTATAGTTGCGCTCTTTTTCTTTTTGCCGCCCCGGCATCGAGCAGGACAGATCATGAAAAGAACTTATCAACCGAGCAAGATCAAGCGCGTGCGCACCCACGGCTTCCGCGCCCGCATGAAGACCCGCGGCGGCCGCGCCGTCCTCAGCGCCCGGCGCGCGAAAGGGCGCAAAAAGCTTTCGGTCTGATGGAACGGCCCGTTCCCGGCCAGGGGTACGGGTTTCCCAGATCCCACCGATTGGCCAGCCCCGTAGAGTTCCGTTTCGTATTCGAAGACGCCTGCCGCTCCTCGGATTCATGGCTCACGGTGCTGGCTCGCCCCAACAGCCGAGCCCATCCACGGCTAGGCCTGGCGCTCTCCCGGAAGCAGATTCGGAAAGCGGTCGATCGCAACCGGATCAAGCGGCTGGTTCGCGAATCATTCCGTCTTCGCCAAGCGGAACTCGGCGCCCTCGATTATGTCGTCATGGCCCGCACGCCGACGACCGCCGTGAATTCCGCCGACCTGCTACGCGCCTTGGAAAAACATTGGCTCAGACTGACCCGACGATGCAGCGGCTCCTCATCGCCCTGATCAGGCTCTACCAATACCTGCTCAGTCCCTGGATCGGCCACCACTGCCGGTTCTTCCCGACCTGCTCGAATTATGCCATAGACGCCATCGAGCGCTTTGGCGCGATGCGCGGGGCATACCTTACAATACGGCGGCTCCTGAAATGCCACCCCTGGCATCACGGCGGCATCGATCCGGTCCCGGAAAAACTTGGAAAACAATAATGGATAACCTACGGTTTGTGCTCTTTGTCTTTTTCATATTCCTGAGCTTCCTGCTCTGGGAGCAGTGGCAGATCGACTACGGCCCGAGGCCCCCAGCCGTGGCCCAGACCGAAAACGCGACACCCGGCGCATCGGCGGGGGATCTGCCGCAACGGCCGAGTGACGACGTGACCGGCACGGCGGTGCGCACCGAATCGCCGACCCAGGAAGGCAGCCGGCGCATCCTGGTCCGTACCGATGTCCTCAGCCTCGAAATCGACACCCGCGGCGGCGATCTGCGCCAGCTCGATCTGCTGAACTACCCTGTCAGCAAGAACCAGCCGGATCGGCCCGTTCGCCTGCTCACCGATCAGGGCGACATCTTCATCGCCCAGAGCGGCTTCATCGGCGCCGCCCAGCAGGTGCCCACCCATCACAGCATCTGGCACGCCGACGCAGGCGAATACCGCTTGCAAGACGGCCAGGACGTCCTGCGCATCCCCCTCACCTGGACCGACGGCCAGGGCGTCACGGTGACCAAGACCTACATCCTCCGGCGCGGCAGCTATCTGATCGACATGGAGCAGACGATCGACAACCGCTCGGGCTCGAACTGGACGGGCCGCCAGTACATGCAGCTCCAGCGCAAGGAACCCACCAGCCCACAGGAAGACTCTCAATTCATCCGCACTTACACCGGCGGCGTCCTGCACACGGCGGATAAGAGCTACGAGAAGATCGCCTTCAAGGACATGGCGGACGGCAACCTGGACGTGAAGTCCCGCCAGGGCTGGATCGCGATGATCCAGCATTATTTCCTCGCCGCCTGGGTTCCGCCCGGCGAAGACGAGTCGACCTTCTATACCAAAGCCCTGGCCGACCGTGTTTTCGTGATCGGCGCCTACTCGCCCCCAGCCGATGTCCCGGCCGGAAGCAGCCAGACCCTCAAGGCCCGGCTGTTCGCCGGTCCCAAGCTGCAGCACGTGCTGGAAGGCATCGCGCCTGGCCTGGAACTGACCGCAGACTTCGGCATTCTCACCGTCATCGCCAAGCCCATCTACTGGCTGCTGGAGAAGTTCCACGGCTATTTCAACAACTGGGGCTGGGCCATCATCTTCGTGACGCTGGTCATCAAGGCGCTGTTCTTCAAGCTCTCCGAAGCCAGCTACCGCTCCATGGCCAACATGCGGAAGCTGCAGCCCAAGCTGGTGGAGTTGAAGGAACGCTACGGCGAGGACCGCCAGCGCTATAACCAGGCGATGATGGAGCTCTACCGCAAGGAGAAGGTCAACCCGCTCGGCGGTTGCCTCCCGATCCTGGTTCAGATCCCGGTATTCATTTCGCTGTACTGGGTGCTGGTCGAAAGCGTGGACCTGCGCCAAGCGCCGTTCCTGCTCTGGCTGGACGATCTTTCGTCCAAGGACCCGTACTTTGTCCTGCCGCTGATCATGGGCGTCTCCATGTTCATCCAGCAGCGCCTGAACCCTCCGCCGACCGACCCGATCCAGGCCCGCGTGATGCAGTTCTTCCCGCTGATCTTCACGGTGTTCTTCCTGTTCTTCCCGTCGGGACTGGTGCTGTACTGGGTGGTCAACAACATTCTGTCGATCGTCCAGCAGTGGTACATCACCCGCCAGATCGAGAAAACGGCTGCTGCCAGGGCCTGATCCCCGACCGGCGATGGTAGCTCCCGAGCGCGACACCATCGCCGCGATCGCCACGCCGCCCGGAAAAGGCGGCGTCGGCATCGTCCGCATTTCCGGCAGCGAACTCGGCCCGATCCTCGGCGCCATACTCAGCGGCCCGCCGCGGCCCCGTTACGCCGAATTCCGCCGTTTCCTGGACGCCGACGGCCGCGCCATCGACAGCGGCATCGCGCTGTATTTTCCCGCGCCCCGCTCGTTCACCGGCGAAAACGTCCTCGAACTGCACGGCCACGGCGGCCCGGTGGTCCTGGATCTCCTGCTGCGGCGCGCGCTTGAGCTGGGATGCCGGCTCGCTCGCCCGGGGGAGTTTTCCGAACGCGCCTACCTGAACGGAAAGCTGGACCTCGCCCAGGCCGAGGCCATCGCCGACCTGATCGACAGCAGCACGGAGGAAGCCGCCCGCTCCGCACAGCGCTCGCTTCAGGGCGAATTTTCAGCTCACATCCACCACCTGCAGGAGCGCCTCATCCACCTCCGTACCCACGTCGAAGCCGCCATCGACTTCAGCGATGAAGACATCGACCTGCTGGATGACGCCGCGCTCGGCCAGGACCTCGCCGGACTGCTGGACGAACTCGACGCCATCGACACCAAGGCGCACCAAGGCGCGTTGCTGCGCGAAGGTCTCACGGCGGTGATCGCAGGACGCCCCAACGCCGGCAAATCCAGCCTGCTCAATGCGCTATCCGGCCGCGACCTGGCGATCGTGACCGAAATCCCGGGCACCACCCGCGACATCCTCCGCGAATCGCTGCAGATCGCCGGTCTCCCCCTGCACATCGTCGACACCGCAGGGCTCCGCGACAGCGCGGACCCGATCGAACGCGAAGGCATCCGGCGCGCCAGAGAAACACTCGCAAACGCCGACTGCATCCTGCTGGTCATCGACGCCCGCCACCCCGATGCCGGCGACGAACTGCTGGCCGGCCTGCCGGAGGCCATCCCGCTCATCCGCGTCTTCAACAAGATAGACCTGACCGGCACGCCGGCATGCATGACAATCGACCGGGAGACCACCGTCGTCCACCTTTCGGCCCGCACCGGGGAAGGTATCGATCTGCTGAGACAGGAACTCGCCCGCCGCGCGGGCTATGAAAGAGGAACCGAAGGCGTTTTCAGTGCCCGCCGGCGACACCTGGACACCATCCAAAGAGCCCGCGCCGCCTTGACCAACGCCCGCCTTTACCTGGGCACGAAGACCGCCGAACTCCTGGCCGAGGAACTCCATTCGGCCCAAAAGGCGCTGGGCGAAATCACCGGGGAATTCACCAACGAGGACTTGCTGAGCCGGATATTCGCGAGTTTCTGCGTCGGCAAATAGCCAGCCCTCTTCGCGTCAATACTCCATCGCTCCGATCGCCGCTTCCTTCCCGGCGCCGAGGATTGCATTGAACGGTACGACAAACCTCTGGGCTTCGCTCCGCACAAACTCCTCGAAAGCGGTGGCGGTCGCCGTCAAGCGCTTGCCCGCCCGATGCACGATGTACCACTGCCGGATGATGGGAAATGCTTCCACGTCCAGCACCACCACCCGCCGGTCGGCAAGTTCACGCTCGACGGTATGTATCGAAACCAGCCCCAGCCCCAGGCCGACCTCGACCCCCTGCTTGATCGCGCCGTTGGTGTTCATTTCCATGCTCGCGACCACACGCACGCCCCGTTCGGCGAAGAACCGCTCGACCGCGTTCCGGGTGCCCGAACCTTGCTCGCGCATGAGAAACGTCTCGTTGCGCAAGTCCTCCAAGCGTATGCCTTTTTCGCCGACTCGCGGATGATCCGCCGGCGCAATGATGACCAATGGGTTGTCCATGAACGCTTCAGCCACGAGGTCCAGCTCGTCCGGCGGACGTCCCATCAGCACCGTGTCCACTTCGTTGTCTTCGAGCATCTGTAGCAATCCCTTGCGGTTGGTCACCTTGAAGTTCACCCGCACCTTCGGATAGCGCTTGCAGAAGTCCGCCAGCAACCGGATGGCGAAATAATGCACCGTGCTGGCCACCGCGACGACCAGCCGCCCTCCTTCCATCCCCTTCAACTCCTCGATGAGCTGCTCGGCTTCGTCGAGTTGCAGCGAAATCTGCCGGCTCAAACGATACAGCTCCTCGCCGGCACGGGTGAGGAAGATCTTTTTCCCCAAGCGCTCGAACAACGGCAGCCCTATGCTCTCCTCGAACTGTTTGATCTGCATCGATACGGCGGGCTGGGTCAGATAGAGTTCCTCCGCCGCCCGAGTAAAACTCAGCCGCCGCGCGACCCGCTCGAAGACCTTCAACTGCCGGAGAGTAATGTTCATGGATAATTTTTATTTATTATATTGTTAAAATAGACTGATTTTCCCTTATCCTAGATTGCCAATAAATTAGGCGGCCCTGCACCGCGCTAGCCGTTTCAGCGCAGCACGCAATTGAGGGCCGCGCCGGTTCCTAAGGCGTGACAAGATGGAATTTACTGAGGGATAATACATTGTTTCAGAATTTTCCACGCATCCCAGCGAGCAGACAACATTGAAGGAGACCGACATGAGGACGCGACGAGAGTTAGCCAACGCCATACGAGCCTTGAGCATGGATGCGGTGCAGAAGGCCAACTCGGGCCATCCGGGGGCGCCGATGGGGATGGCGGACATTGCCGAGGTGCTGTGGAACGACTACCTGTGCCACAACCCGGCCAATCCGAAGTGGCCCAACCGCGACCGCTTCGTGCTGTCCAACGGCCACGGCTCGATGCTGATCTATTCCCTGCTGCACCTGACCGGCTACGATCTGCCCATCGAGGAACTGCAGAACTTCCGCCAGCTCCACTCCAAGACCCCCGGCCATCCCGAATACGGCTACACCCCCGGCGTCGAGACCACCACGGGTCCCCTGGGACAGGGCATCAGCAACGCCGTCGGCATGGCCCTGGCCGAGCGCACCCTGGCCGGCCAGTTCAACCGGCCCGGCCACAGCATCGTCGATCACTACACCTACGCCTTCCTGGGCGACGGCTGCCTGATGGAAGGCATCTCCCACGAGGCCTGCTCGCTGGCCGGCGCGATGAAGCTGGGCAAGCTGATCGCCTTCTACGACGACAACAACATCTCCATCGACGGCGAGGTCCGCGGCCACGGCGGCGTGCCCGGCTGGTTCATGGACGATACCCCCAAGCGCTTCGAGGCCTACGGCTGGCACGTGATCCCGCAGGTCGACGGCCATGATCCGGAAGCCGTGCAGGCCGCCATCGAGGCCGCCCGCGCGGTCACCGACAAGCCGTCCCTGATCTGCTGCCAGACCATCATCGGCTGGGGCTCGCCCAACAAGCAGGGCAAGGAAGACTGCCACGGCGCCGCCCTCGGCACCGACGAAGTCGCCCTCACCCGCGAGAACATCGGCTGGCCGTATCCGGCCTTCGAAGTCCCGGCCGACATCTACGAGGCCTGGAGCGCGCGCGAGACCGGCGCCAAGGCCGAAGGCGAGTGGAACGACCGCTTCGAAAACTACCGCCGCGAATTCCCCGAGCTGGCCGCCGAGTTCGAACGCCGCATGGCGGGCGAACTGCCCCGGGACTGGGCGGAGCAATCCGCCGCCTTCGTGGCCCAGGTGAACGAAAAGGCCGAGACCATCGCCAGCCGCAAGGCCTCCCAGAACGCCCTCAACGGCTTCGGCCCGCTGCTGCCGGAGATCATGGGCGGCTCGGCCGACCTCGCCGGCTCCAACCTGACCCTGTGGTCCGGCTGCAAGGACGTCAACGCCCCCGGCCACGACGGCAACTACGTCTACTACGGCGTGCGCGAATTCGGCATGTCCGCCATCATGAACGGCATCGCCCTGCACGGCGGTTTCAAGCCCTACGGCGCCACCTTCCTGATGTTCTCCGAATACGCCCGCAATGCGCTGCGCATGTCGGCCCTGATGAAGATCCCGGTGATCTACGTCTACACCCACGACTCCATCGGCCTGGGCGAGGACGGCCCCACCCACCAGCCCATCGAGCAGACCGCCACCCTGCGCCTGATTCCCCACATGCAGGTCTGGCGCCCGTGCGACGCGGTGGAGTCGGCGGTGGCCTGGAAGTGCGCGATCGAGCGCCAGGACGGCCCCTCCGCCCTGATCTTCTCGCGCCAGAACCTGCCGCACATGCCCCGGACGCCGGAGCAGATCGCCGCGATCGCCAAGGGCGGCTACGTCCTGGTCGACTGCGCCGGCACCCCCGACGCCATCCTGCTGGCCACCGGCTCGGAGGTCGAGCTGGCGGTGAAGGCGGCCGAGGCCCTGACCGCCAAGGGCAGGAAGGTCCGCGTGGTGTCCATGGCCTCCACCAACGTGTTCGACGCCCAGGACCCGGCCTACCGCGACAGCGTGCTGCCGCCCGCCGTGACCCGCCGCCTCGCCATCGAGGCCGGTGTCACCGACGGCTGGTGGAAATACGTCGGCAGCCATGGCAAAGTTATCGGCCTGGACCGCTTCGGCGAATCCGCGCCGGCCGGCCTGCTGTTCAAGACCTTCGGCTTCACCGTCGACAACGTGGTCGGCCAGGCCGAAGCCTTGTTTTAACCGTCAGCGCCCGAGGGCATCCCATGGCATTGATCTCCCTACGTCAGCTGTTGGATCACGCCGCCGAGCACGGCTACGGCCTGCCGGCGTTCAACGTCAACAACATGGAGCAGATCAAGGCCATCATGGAGGCGGCCGCGGCCGTGGACGCCCCGGTGATCCTGCAGGGCTCGGCCGGCGCCAGGACGTATGCCGGCGAGCCGTTCCTGCGCCATCTGGTGCTGGCCGCGATCGACATGTATCCGCACATCCCGGTGTGCATGCACCAGGATCACGGCGCCTCCCCGGCGGTGTGCATCCGCTCCATCCAGTCCGGCTTCAGTTCGGTGATGATGGACGGATCGCTCGAGGAGGACATGAAAACGCCGGCCAGCTATGCGTACAATGTCGAGACCACCCGCAAGGTGGTCGAGATGGCGCATGCCTGCGGCGTCTCGGTGGAAGGCGAACTCGGCTGCCTGGGCTCGCTGGAGACCGGCCGGGCGGGGGAGGAGGACGGCCACGGCGCGGCGGGCGAGCTGGCGCACTCGATGCTGCTGACCGATCCGGACGAGGCGGCGGATTTCGTCCGCAAGACCCAGGTCGATGCCCTGGCGATCGCCATCGGCACCAGCCACGGCGCCTACAAGTTCACCCGGAAACCCACCGGTCAGGTGCTGCGGATCGATCGGGTCAAGGACATCCACCAGCGGATTCCCAACATCCATCTGGTGATGCACGGCTCGTCCTCGGTCCCCGAGGACTGGGCGCAGATGATCAACGACTACGGCGGCGACATCGGCCAGACCTACGGCGTGCCGGTCGAGGAAATCGTCGAGGGCATCCGCCATGGGGTCCGCAAGGTCAACATCGATACCGATCTGCGCATCGCCTCCTATGGCGCCATGCGCAAGTTCATGGCCGAAGACAGGAAGAACTTCGACCCGCGCAAGCTCTACAAGGCCGCGCAAACCGCCATGACCGCGATCTGCCGGGCCCGCTACGAGGCCTTCGGCGCCGCCGGCCAGGCCGCCAAGCTCAAGCCCCGGCGCCTGGAGGAGATGAGCTTGGCGTACGCCCGGGGCGAACTCGATCCGATCGTCCGCTAGCGCGGCGAGCGGAACGGGCGCGGAAAAGGCGGACGCGAAAGCGCCGGCAACGGAACGCAAGCGATGCAATTTGAGACAGGGCTGAACTTGAAACCGGCCCGGCCGAGCTTTTATACCCACTGACAAGACTTATGGGGGACAACCACGTGAAGAAACCGTTCTCGACCTACACCGTGTTCGCAGCCCTGCTGCTGGCCGCCCCGCTCGCGGGCGCCGCTGAATATCCGCCCGACTTCAAGCCGTCGGTGATCTATCAGGATCCCAGCCTGATCGGCAAGCCCGCGGCGGCCCCCGCAGCCGCCGCCCCGGCGGCCGAGCCCCCGGCGGCACCGGCCGCGCCCGCCAGCCAGGCGCCGGCCGCTCAGCCCGCCGTGGCGGCCCCCGCCGAAGCCGCGCCCAGCGCCGCGAAACCCGCCCAGGACACCGGCTCGGATTATTACCTGTTCGGCGGCGTGGTCGTGGCCCTGATCGGCTTCGTGGTCTGGAGCAGCCGCCGGCCGGCACCCGCCCGCCCGGCCGCCGCAGCGCCGGCCGCCGCTCCGGCACCGGCGGCCGCCGGCGCCACCGGCGTCGCCAAGTACCTGCAGGCCCAGGGCCTCACGGCCGGGGCCGCGGGCGCCGAAACCGGTGTCGCCAAATACCTCAAGGCGCTGCCGGAGCCCGTCCGGGCCCCCGAAACCGGCGTGGCCAAGTACCTCAAGAGCCTGCCGCTGCCCGAAGTGGCCGCCGCGGTCGAAACCGGTGTCGCCAAGTACATCAAGAACCTGCCCAAGCCCGCCGTCGTGGCGACGGGCGAAACCGGCGTCACCAAGTACCTGAAAAGCCTCAACGGCTGATCCCTCGAAAGGGAAGGGGCCGCATTGACAGCGGCCCCCTCACTCTTTACAGTTGGGAAATTGTGCGTTTAGCAATACCCCATAAAACTTAAGGCTTCACTCGACTTTTTTCTCTACTTTTTTGATCGGAGGAGATCTCATGGCAAGACCATTGATTCAGCTCGCACTGGACACGCTGGACATCCCGCAGACTTTGAAGCTCGCAAGCCTCACCGCGCCTTATGTCGATATCTTCGAGATCGGTACCCCGAGCATCAAGCACAACGGCATCGCCCTGGTGAAGGAGTTCAAGAAGCGCTTCCCCAACAAGCTGCTCCTGGTCGACCTCAAGACCATGGACGCCGGTGAGTACGAGGCCGCGCCGTTCTTCGCCGCCGGCGCCGACATCACCACCGTCCTCGGCGTCGCCGGCCTGGCCACCATCAAGGGCGTCATCAATGCCGCCAACAAGCACAACGCCGAAGTCCAGGTCGACCTGATCAACGTCCCCGACAAGGCCACCTGCGCCCGTGAGTCCGCCCGCGCCGGCGCCCAGATCGTCGGCATCCACACCGGCCTCGACGCCCAGGCCGCCGGCCAGACCCCCTTCGCCGACCTCCAGGCCATCGCCAAGCTGGGCCTCCCCGTCCGCATCTCCGTCGCCGGCGGCATCAAGGCCTCCACCGCCCAGCAGGTCGTCAAGACCGGCGCCAACATCATCGTCGTCGGCGCCGCCATCTACGGCGCCGCTTCCCCCGCCGATGCCGCGCGCGAAATCTACGAACAGGTCGTCGCCGCTTCCGCCTAAACGGGAATTTGCATGCATCAGAAACTGATCATAGACAAAATCTCCGGCATCCTCGCTGCCACCGATGCCGGCTATGATGCAAAACTGACTGCCATGCTCGACCAGGCCTCCCGCGTCTTCGTCGCGGGGGCCGGCCGGTCGGGGCTGGTCGCCAGGTTCTTCGCGATGCGCCTCATGCACGGCGGCTATGACGTCTTCGTCGTCGGCGAAATCGTCACCCCCAGCATCCGCAAGGGCGACTTGCTGATCGTGATCTCCGGTTCCGGCGAAACCGAAACCATGCTCGCCTTCACCAAGAAAGCCAAGGAGCAGGGCGCCAACATCGCCCTCATCTCCACCCGCGACAGCTCCTCCCTCGGCGACCTCGCCGACAACCTCTTCCGCATCGGCTCCCCCGAGCTCTTCGGAAAAGTCGTCGGCATGCCCATGGGCACCGTCTTCGAGCTCTCTACCCTCCTCTTCCTCGAAGCCACCATCTCTCACATCATCCACGAGAAAGGCATCCCCGAAGAAGAAATGAGAACTCGACACGCTAACCTGGAATAACGAGGCAAAGCCTGTGGCAGTCCTCCCTTCTGCTCAGGCTCTTGCCCTTCATGTACGCCCAACCCTTGGCGCTCCGGGCTCAAAAACTGAGTCCATGCGGCCAAAGACGGGCAAGTACGCCAGTGGGAAGGCCAAAGAACACACTGAGAGCGCAGCATCGACAAGATGCCGCCGCTCGAAGCCTGTGTGGGAAGATGAAATCCCGACCGGGAAACATTCTCGTGATTGCTGGCAGCACCGATACTTTAAGAAATCTTTAGGAGTCCACAATGTCGAAAAACCTGCTTGACCAACTCCGCGAAGTCACCGTCGTCGTGGCCGACACGGGAGACATCGAAGCGATCGAGAAATTCAAGCCACGTGACGCGACCACCAATCCCTCGCTCATCACCGCTGCCGCCCAGATGCCGCAATACCAGGGTATCGTCGACGATACCCTAAAGGGTGCACGGCAAACCCTGGGCGCTGGCGCTTCGGCCGCCCAAGTGGCGAATCTCGCTTTCGACCGTCTGGCCGTCTCTTTCGGCTTGAAGATCCTGCAGATCATCGAAGGCCGCGTATCCACCGAAGTGGATGCCCGCCTCTCCTACGACACCGAGGGCACCATCGAGAAGGCGCGCGAAATCATCAAGCAATATGAAGCGGCCGGTGTTTCCAAAGAGCGTGTCCTGATCAAGATCGCCGCTACCTGGGAAGGTATCGAGGCCGCTGCCGTACTGGAAAAGGAAGGCATCCACTGCAACCTGACTCTGTTGTTCGGTCTGCACCAGGCCATCGCCTGCGCCGAAAACGGCATTACCCTGATTTCGCCCTTCGTCGGCCGCATTCTCGACTGGTACAAAAAGGATACCGGCCGTGAATCCTACGCCCCGCATGAAGACCCGGGCGTCCTGTCCGTGACCCAGATCTACAATTACTACAAGAAGTTCGGTTACAAAACCGAAGTCATGGGCGCCAGCTTCCGCAACATCGGCGAAATCACCGAACTGGCAGGGAGCGACCTGCTGACCATCGCGCCTTCGCTGCTGGCCGAGCTGCAAGCCACCGAAGGCGAACTGCCGCGGAAGCTGGATCCCACCAAGGCGAAGGACTACCCGATCGAGAAAATCCACGTCAACAAATACACCTTCGACAAGATGCATGCGGAAAACCGCATGGCCAACGAGAAGCTGGAAGAAGGCATCCAAGGCTTCACCAAGGCACTCGAGCAGTTGGAGAAGTTGCTGGCCGATCGCTTGGTCCATCTGGAAGCGGCATAAGGTAGCGGGCCGTCGCGCGGGAACAGCCGTCGCGACGGTCTTGTTCCCTCCCGAATCCCACTACGCTGACCCTTGAGTCGCCGCCAGAGCGTCCGCATTCGGCATCAACCCGCTGATTCCGTTTTTTTCACCCAATAAAAAAGGAGATCTATCATGCCTTCGCGACGAGAGTTAGCCAACGCCATACGAGCCTTGAGCATGGATGCGGTGCAGAAGGCCAACTCGGGCCATCCGGGGGCGCCGATGGGGATGGCGGACATTGCCGAGGTGCTGTGGAACGACTACCTGTGCCACAACCCGGCCAATCCGAAGTGGCCCAACCGCGACCGCTTCGTGCTGTCCAACGGCCACGGCTCGATGCTGATCTATTCCCTGCTGCACCTGACCGGCTACGATCTGCCCATCGAGGAACTGCAGAACTTCCGCCAGCTCCACTCCAAGACCCCCGGCCATCCCGAATACGGCTACACCCCCGGCGTCGAGACCACCACGGGTCCCCTGGGACAGGGCATCAGCAACGCCGTCGGCATGGCCCTGGCCGAGCGCACCCTGGCCGGCCAGTTCAACCGGCCCGGCCACAGCATCGTCGATCACTACACCTACGCCTTCCTGGGCGACGGCTGCCTGATGGAAGGCATCTCCCACGAGGCCTGCTCGCTGGCCGGCGCGATGAAGCTGGGCAAGCTGATCGCCTTCTACGACGACAACAACATCTCCATCGACGGCGAGGTCCGCGGCCACGGCGGCGTGCCCGGCTGGTTCATGGACGATACCCCCAAGCGCTTCGAGGCCTACGGCTGGCACGTGATCCCGCAGGTCGACGGCCATGATCCGGAAGCCGTGCAGGCCGCCATCGAGGCCGCCCGCGCGGTCACCGACAAGCCGTCCCTGATCTGCTGCCAGACCATCATCGGCTGGGGCTCGCCCAACAAGCAGGGCAAGGAAGACTGCCACGGCGCCGCCCTCGGCACCGACGAAGTCGCCCTCACCCGCGAGAACATCGGCTGGCCGTATCCGGCCTTCGAAGTCCCGGCCGACATCTACGAGGCCTGGAGCGCGCGCGAGACCGGCGCCAAGGCCGAAGGCGAGTGGAACGACCGCTTCGAAAACTACCGCCGCGAATTCCCCGAGCTGGCCGCCGAGTTCGAACGCCGCATGGCGGGCGAACTGCCCCGGGACTGGGCGGAGCAATCCGCCGCCTTCGTGGCCCAGGTGAACGAAAAGGCCGAGACCATCGCCAGCCGCAAGGCCTCCCAGAACGCCCTCAACGGCTTCGGCCCGCTGCTGCCGGAGATCATGGGCGGCTCGGCCGACCTCGCCGGCTCCAACCTGACCCTGTGGTCCGGCTGCAAGGACGTCAACGCCCCCGGCCACGACGGCAACTACGTCTACTACGGCGTGCGCGAATTCGGCATGTCCGCCATCATGAACGGCATCGCCCTGCACGGCGGTTTCAAGCCCTACGGCGCCACCTTCCTGATGTTCTCCGAATACGCCCGCAATGCGCTGCGCATGTCGGCCCTGATGAAGATCCCGGTGATCTACGTCTACACCCACGACTCCATCGGCCTGGGCGAGGACGGCCCCACCCACCAGCCCATCGAGCAGACCGCCACCCTGCGCCTGATTCCCCACATGCAGGTCTGGCGCCCGTGCGACGCGGTGGAGTCGGCGGTGGCCTGGAAGTGCGCGATCGAGCGCCAGGACGGCCCCTCCGCCCTGATCTTCTCGCGCCAGAACCTGCCGCACATGCCCCGGACGCCGGAGCAGATCGCCGCGATCGCCAAGGGCGGCTACGTCCTGGTCGACTGCGCCGGCACCCCCGACGCCATCCTGCTGGCCACCGGCTCGGAGGTCGAGCTGGCGGTGAAGGCGGCCGAGGCCCTGACCGCCAAGGGCAGGAAGGTCCGCGTGGTGTCCATGGCCTCCACCAACGTGTTCGACGCCCAGGACCCGGCCTACCGCGACAGCGTGCTGCCGCCCGCCGTGACCCGCCGCCTCGCCATCGAGGCCGGTGTCACCGACGGCTGGTGGAAATACGTCGGCAGCCATGGCAAAGTTATCGGCCTGGACCGCTTCGGCGAATCCGCGCCGGCCGGCCTGCTGTTCAAGACCTTCGGCTTCACCGTCGACAACGTGGTCGGCCAGGCCGAAGCCTTGTTTTAACCGTCAGCGCCCGAGGGCATCCCATGGCATTGATCTCCCTACGTCAGCTGTTGGATCACGCCGCCGAGCACGGCTACGGCCTGCCGGCGTTCAACGTCAACAACATGGAGCAGATCAAGGCCATCATGGAGGCGGCCGCGGCCGTGGACGCCCCGGTGATCCTGCAGGGCTCGGCCGGCGCCAGGACGTATGCCGGCGAGCCGTTCCTGCGCCATCTGGTGCTGGCCGCGATCGACATGTATCCGCACATCCCGGTGTGCATGCACCAGGATCACGGCGCCTCCCCGGCGGTGTGCATCCGCTCCATCCAGTCCGGCTTCAGTTCGGTGATGATGGACGGATCGCTCGAGGAGGACATGAAAACGCCGGCCAGCTATGCGTACAATGTCGAGACCACCCGCAAGGTGGTCGAGATGGCGCATGCCTGCGGCGTCTCGGTGGAAGGCGAACTCGGCTGCCTGGGCTCGCTGGAGACCGGCCGGGCGGGGGAGGAGGACGGCCACGGCGCGGCGGGCGAGCTGGCGCACTCGATGCTGCTGACCGATCCGGACGAGGCGGCGGATTTCGTCCGCAAGACCCAGGTCGATGCCCTGGCGATCGCCATCGGCACCAGCCACGGCGCCTACAAGTTCACCCGGAAACCCACCGGTCAGGTGCTGCGGATCGATCGGGTCAAGGACATCCACCAGCGGATTCCCAACATCCATCTGGTGATGCACGGCTCGTCCTCGGTCCCCGAGGACTGGGCGCAGATGATCAACGACTACGGCGGCGACATCGGCCAGACCTACGGCGTGCCGGTCGAGGAAATCGTCGAGGGCATCCGCCATGGGGTCCGCAAGGTCAACATCGATACCGATCTGCGCATCGCCTCCTATGGCGCCATGCGCAAGTTCATGGCCGAAGACAGGAAGAACTTCGACCCGCGCAAGCTCTACAAGGCCGCGCAAACCGCCATGACCGCGATCTGCCGGGCCCGCTACGAGGCCTTCGGCGCCGCCGGCCAGGCCGCCAAGCTCAAGCCCCGGCGCCTGGAGGAGATGAGCTTGGCGTACGCCCGGGGCGAACTCGATCCGATCGTCCGCTAGCGCGGCGAGCGGAACGGGCGCGGAAAAGGCGGACGCGAAAGCGCCGGCAACGGAACGCAAGCGATGCAATTTGAGACAGGGCTGAACTTGAAACCGGCCCGGCCGAGCTTTTATACCCACTGACAAGACTTATGGGGGACAACCACGTGAAGAAACCGTTCTCGACCTACACCGTGTTCGCAGCCCTGCTGCTGGCCGCCCCGCTCGCGGGCGCCGCTGAATATCCGCCCGACTTCAAGCCGTCGGTGATCTATCAGGATCCCAGCCTGATCGGCAAGCCCGCGGCGGCCCCCGCAGCCGCCGCCCCGGCGGCCGAGCCCCCGGCGGCACCGGCCGCGCCCGCCAGCCAGGCGCCGGCCGCTCAGCCCGCCGTGGCGGCCCCCGCCGAAGCCGCGCCCAGCGCCGCGAAACCCGCCCAGGACACCGGCTCGGATTATTACCTGTTCGGCGGCGTGGTCGTGGCCCTGATCGGCTTCGTGGTCTGGAGCAGCCGCCGGCCGGCACCCGCCCGCCCGGCCGCCGCAGCGCCGGCCGCCGCTCCGGCACCGGCGGCCGCCGGCGCCACCGGCGTCGCCAAGTACCTGCAGGCCCAGGGCCTCACGGCCGGGGCCGCGGGCGCCGAAACCGGTGTCGCCAAATACCTCAAGGCGCTGCCGGAGCCCGTCCGGGCCCCCGAAACCGGCGTGGCCAAGTACCTCAAGAGCCTGCCGCTGCCCGAAGTGGCCGCCGCGGTCGAAACCGGTGTCGCCAAGTACATCAAGAACCTGCCCAAGCCCGCCGTCGTGGCGACGGGCGAAACCGGCGTCACCAAGTACCTGAAAAGCCTCAACGGCTGATCCCTCGAAAGGGAAGGGGCCGCATTGACAGCGGCCCCCTCACTCTTTACAGTTGGGAAATTGTGCGTTTAGCAATACCCCATAAAACTTAAGGCTTCACTCGACTTTTTTCTCTACTTTTTTGATCGGAGGAGATCTCATGGCAAGACCATTGATTCAGCTCGCACTGGACACGCTGGACATCCCGCAGACTTTGAAGCTCGCAAGCCTCACCGCGCCTTATGTCGATATCTTCGAGATCGGTACCCCGAGCATCAAGCACAACGGCATCGCCCTGGTGAAGGAGTTCAAGAAGCGCTTCCCCAACAAGCTGCTCCTGGTCGACCTCAAGACCATGGACGCCGGTGAGTACGAGGCCGCGCCGTTCTTCGCCGCCGGCGCCGACATCACCACCGTCCTCGGCGTCGCCGGCCTGGCCACCATCAAGGGCGTCATCAATGCCGCCAACAAGCACAACGCCGAAGTCCAGGTCGACCTGATCAACGTCCCCGACAAGGCCACCTGCGCCCGTGAGTCCGCCCGCGCCGGCGCCCAGATCGTCGGCATCCACACCGGCCTCGACGCCCAGGCCGCCGGCCAGACCCCCTTCGCCGACCTCCAGGCCATCGCCAAGCTGGGCCTCCCCGTCCGCATCTCCGTCGCCGGCGGCATCAAGGCCTCCACCGCCCAGCAGGTCGTCAAGACCGGCGCCAACATCATCGTCGTCGGCGCCGCCATCTACGGCGCCGCTTCCCCCGCCGATGCCGCGCGCGAAATCTACGAACAGGTCGTCGCCGCTTCCGCCTAAACGGGAATTTGCATGCATCAGAAACTGATCATAGACAAAATCTCCGGCATCCTCGCTGCCACCGATGCCGGCTATGATGCAAAACTGACTGCCATGCTCGACCAGGCCTCCCGCGTCTTCGTCGCGGGGGCCGGCCGGTCGGGGCTGGTCGCCAGGTTCTTCGCGATGCGCCTCATGCACGGCGGCTATGACGTCTTCGTCGTCGGCGAAATCGTCACCCCCAGCATCCGCAAGGGCGACTTGCTGATCGTGATCTCCGGTTCCGGCGAAACCGAAACCATGCTCGCCTTCACCAAGAAAGCCAAGGAGCAGGGCGCCAACATCGCCCTCATCTCCACCCGCGACAGCTCCTCCCTCGGCGACCTCGCCGACAACCTCTTCCGCATCGGCTCCCCCGAGCTCTTCGGAAAAGTCGTCGGCATGCCCATGGGCACCGTCTTCGAGCTCTCTACCCTCCTCTTCCTCGAAGCCACCATCTCTCACATCATCCACGAGAAAGGCATCCCCGAAGAAGAAATGAGAACTCGACACGCTAACCTGGAATAACCCGGAATCCGGAACGGGCGGATTCCTTTTCGGCCGCTCGTTCTTGGCTCGCTTGGCATGTTTTTCCGACTCCTCGGCGGCTTTCACCGAAACTGCCGAGGAAGCGGTTTTCGCTCAAGCTCCGGACCATCCTCATAGCCCCCCTCTTGGACGCAATACCATCACAGGCCCCCGGCCAATGTTCGAAAGACGATCTCGCGTATAATTGAAAAGCACGGGAGGCAAGAATGTCCAAGAAACACCCCATCATCGCCATCACCGGTTCCTCCGGTGCGGGCACGACCACCGTAAAATGCGCATTCGAGCACATTTTCTTCAGGCTCGGTCTCAAGCCGCTCGTCATCGAGGGCGACAGCTTTCATCGCTATGACCGCGTGGAGATGCGCGCGCAGATCGACAAGGCCAGACGCGAAGGCCGGCATTTCAGCCACTTTTCGATCGAAGCCAATATCCTGGACGAGCTTGAAAACGTTTTTCGGCATTACGGTGAAACGGGAACGGCTCACCGCCGCTTTTATGTCCATAACGAGGCGGAAAGCCAGCGTCTGGGAGGTTACAAGCCGGGGACATTCACCCCATGGGAAGAAGTGCCTGCGGGAACGGATCTGCTGTTTTACGAGGGCTTGCACGGAGGCGTGGTTACCGAAGGCATCGATGTAAGACGATACGTCGATCTTCTCGTCGGCGTGGTTCCCATCGTCAATCTCGAATGGATTCAAAAAATCCACCGCGATACCGCCGAACGCGGCTATAAACCCGAGGACGTCACGGAAACGATACTGCGCCGAATGGACGACTACGTCAAAGTCATCACGCCTCAGTTCTCACAGACGGACATCAATTTCCAGCGCGTTCCGACGGTCGATACTTCCAATCCGTTCATCGCTCGGGACATTCCCACGCCGGATGAAAGTTTCGTCATCATCCGTTTCAAGGAGCCGGGCAAATTCAACGTGGATTTCCCTTATCTCCTGTCCATGCTGCAAAACTCCTTCATGTCACGACACAACTCGATCGTGATTCCGGGAGGAAAGATGGGACTGGCGATGGAGATCATTTTCCGGCCAATCCTCGAACGCATGATGGCAGACCGCCAGAAAGGGTGACCCGCCGCGCGCAGCCCGATTCGGCGTCAGCAGCCCGCCGGCGGGATGTCTCCCCGCAGTTTCGCCAGTTCGTGATAGAAACGCCCCCAGTCGAAGGCAGGCCCGGGGTCCGTTTTCCGCTGCGGGGCAATCGCGCTGTGCCCGACGATTCGATCCTCCGTGATCTCCGGATAACGGGCCATCAGTTCCATCACGAGGCCGGCGAGGCTCCTGTATTGTTCCGGCATGTAAGGAAGGTCGTCGGTTCCCTCGAGTTCGATTCCAATCGAAAAGTCGTTGCAGGCGCTCCGTCCCCGGAACTCGGACACTCCGGCATGCCATGCGCGGCGATGGGGCGGAACGTAGTGTTCGACTTCACCGCCCCGCCGGATCAGCGCATGTGCCGACACCCTCAGGTTCCGGAGGGATTCGAAGAAGGGATGGACGGCGCCGTCGAGTGTGTTGGTGAACAACTGCCGGATCCAGGGGCCGCCGAACTGGCCCGGCGGGAGAGTGATCCCATGGATCACGACGAGAGAAATCGTCTCGCCCTCGGGCCTCTCGTCCTGATTGGGCGACGACACCTTTTCCTCGTCCCAGCCCCCCCTCGCGTTGCCCTTCATATCTCTCGCGCCCCTCATTGCCGTTTCGACAGCCAGCCACATATAAAATATCGATTCTAACGGTTCTTATCCGTGACCCCGGTCGCGGCGGCCAAGCGGCCAAGCGGTAGGCTAAACTATCGGCAGCCGAACTCCTTCCCCCACCGAGTCCAGCCCATGCGATCAGGACTTCAACCCGACCCCGATCATGAACAGCCGGCCGCCGGTCTTCCGAACCTCCACCCCCTGGCAACGCAAATTCGTGCCATTTTCGAGGCTGGCTTCGGGCGGCTGCTGCAAGACTTGTTCGCCCAGATCGACGACGAATTGTTCGAGCTTTCCGACAAGGCCGACAGCGGCGCATCGCAGGCGCTGTATTTCGATGCCATGCGCCAGGTCCGCCGGGAAAAACCCAGCATGCTGGCGTGCTGCCTGCGAGAGGTGCTTGATGCCGAGGAGCGCTTCTGGAACCCGGCCGAAAATCCGTCCGCTCCGCCGCAGGCCGTGGCGCCAGGCGACCCCGCCGATCGCGGTCTGACGCTCCTGGAAAACGATGCCCTGGAAATCGAACTGGCCGTAACCAATGCCGCGCAGAAGACAAACCTCCTGTTCCAGGACACTTTGGGGCAGCTCGAACTCCGTCTCGCCGCTCTCAAGGGCCATCAAACCGGCTCCCTGCCAGCTCATCCGTTCACCCCCGAGGCACTGTGCCACGCCTTCACCGCATCGCTCGCCGGGCTGCCGGTCGACATCCGGGCGACCCTGCTGATATTGAAGCTATTCGACCGCCACGTTTTGTGCAAGATGGGAACGACCTATCGGCACATGAACGACCTCCTGGCCGAACACGGCGTCCTGCCGGATGCCTCCCTCGCGCTGAAGGCGAAGACTTCCGCAATGCCGCCGAATCAGGACCCGCCCGGCTCCCGCTCCTCGGAAGACGACAACGAAGACCGGCTAAACGACCTGCTGCACCTGCTCAGCCTCTGGAAACGCCGGACGGGGACCGCGGCGAGCCAGTCCAACGCCCAAGCCGGCGGAAAACACTTCGATGCCGGCGAAGTCGTCAACGCATTGAGTCTGCTGCAGCAAAACACCTGTGCTCTGGCGTCCGACGAATACGATCCCGGCGCCCAGATTCCGCTGCTGAAGCAGTCCCTGGTCGACCAGCTGGCCAGATTTCTTCCGGATGGCGAACGACGACGCCTGGGCCAGTTCGAGGAAGACGTCATCGATATGGTATCGATGATCTTCGATTTCATCCTGGAAGACCGCAACCTTCCCGATCCGGTCAAGGCCCTCATCGCCCGTCTGCAGATTCCCGTCGTCAAAGTCGCGATCATCGAGCGTTCGTTCCTGGCCAAGAAAACACATCCCCTGCGGCTGCTCTTGAATGCTCTGGCCCAGGCCGGCGTGGGCCTGAATTCGGGCGATAGGAAGGACCAGGTCGTGCTGAAGAAGATCGAGGAGGTCGTCTACCGCATACTTACCGAGTTCGACGAAGATACCCGCCTGTTTGCAGTGCTGCTCGAGGATTTTTCCGCTTTTGTCGAACGCGAGTGCAAGGGCGTCACGGCCATGGAAGAACGCACGCGGCAGGCAGCGGTCAGCCAGGAACGCCTCGCCCTGGCCAAGCGTGCCGCCGCGGTCGAAATCACGGCCCGCGTCGAAAGGCGTCCGCTTCCGCCGGCACTGGTTTCACTGCTGCTCAATGCCTGGAAGGACGTCCTGGTGATCGCCTATCTGCGCAGAGAACAAGAACCCGCGGACTGGGACGACGCGATCTCCATCATGGATCGGCTCATCGCTTGGGCAGGCGCCCATGACGCCATGGTCCAGCAAGCGGACGCCGGGGCAGACGAGCCCGAAATCATCCGGTCCGTACGCGATCGGTTGGAGAACATCGCATTCGATCCGGTGCAAATGCACGCGTTCCTTAACGACGTCGAACTTTGGCTCGTCAGCCGCCAGAAGCCCGGCTCTCCTCCGGGCGCGGACGCTGCAGCGCTGGAACTGGGCGATATCGAAGAAATTCTCATCCAAGGCGTGGTGGGCGCGCGACCCGACGCTTCGCCCTCCCCAACCCTGGATGATAGTTTCATCGAACAGGCCAGGAACCTCCGGGCGGGGGATTGGGTCGAATTTTGCGATAGCCCGGCATCGCCCTTCCGCGCCAAGCTTCTCTTGAAGAGCCACTTCACTTCCCGTTATGTTTTCGTCAACCGGCGCGGCATGAAGCTTCGCGAGGTCGGCCTGCATGAACTGGCTTCCGGGCTCGCCACCAACACTATCCGGCTGATCGCGGGAACGACCGGGCCGTTGCTGGACCGGGCGCTGGACGCGGTAGTCGACAGCCTCGGGCGATCGGCCGAGCGGCACGACGACGCCGGCACTCCCTGGACTCCCTGATACCCCGCATCACCAGCCTCGATCCAGCACCATGACAATCCGCGTCCGATATTTTGCCGGCCTGAGGGAACAGATGGGTCGTGCCGAAGAACAGCTCGCCTTCGAAGACCTGGCCTGCGTCGCCGACGTCTGGAAAGCCGTCTGCCAGGGCAGGCCCTTGCCCGAAAATGTCCTGTGCGCAGTGAACATGGAATACGCCGGCGCCGACACGCCGGTGAGGGATGGCGACGAAGTGGCCTTTTTCCCGCCGGTCACCGGAGGTTGACATGCTGATCGAAGTCCGCGGTGACGCTTTCGATCCTCTCGCCGAACTTTCCCGCTACCGGGGGACGTCCGTCCCCGCAACAGGCGTCGGCGCACTCGCGGTCTTCGTCGGTACCATGCGCGACTACAGCGAGGGCTCGTCGGTCCGAAAGATGACGCTCGAACACTATCCCGGCATGACCGAGCGTCAGTTGCAAAACATCGTCGACGAAGCCCGGAGCCGCTGGCCGTTCGACGACGCCCTCGTGATTCACCGCGTCGGCGAACTGCTTCCCGCCGATCCAATCGTCCTGGTCGCCGTCTGGTCGTCCCATCGCGGAACCGCCTTCGACGCCTGCCGCCATATTCTGGAAGCCCTCAAGCACCGCGCCCCTTTCTGGAAAAAGGAGGTCCTGGAGCAGGGCGAGCGCTGGGTCGAGACGAATACCGACGGGTACGCTCCGGCCTTCCCACCCAGCCCGTGATCCTCTTTCCTCGATGACAGAACACGAAACCTCGATTTACGCAAAACTGAACCTCGATTCCGGCAAGCTCACCTGGCAGGAAATGCAGCCGCACTTCGCACGGGGAGCCGTCGTCCGGGTCGCTCCCGGGCTGGATCTCATCGAGGTCGGCACAGTCATGGCCGCCGACGAGGCGGAAACCCTGTCCCGCTGGATTCGAGACGGGCGGGTAGGGCGGGCGACCGAAACCGAGGCCCGTGACTGGAATGAGCGCCGCCCCCTGTTCCGGGCCGTAGTCGTCGCCCCTTGGGTTCTGGTGCAGGAAATCCCCTCCCGCCCGGAATGAGTTCGACCATCAAACACCCCGCAAACGCATCGCCGCCACGATGATCAGTTACAACCCCAAGTCCTGGTGGGGACTGATTTTCAAGTTCCACAAAAGCGACACGTTCCGGCGCCTGCTGCCGGCCATGCTCTCCGTGGCGCTGTTCTCCGCCGGCATCGCCTACGCGGACCAGCACCTCCTCCCGAATCAGCTCAAGAGCACCACCGCGCTGCATGCCCTGCTGGGCTTCGTCATTTCGATGCTGCTGGTGTTCCGCACGAACACCGCCTACGAGCGCTGGTGGGAAGGCCGGCGGCTTTGGGGCAGCCTGACCAATGCTTCGCGCAATCTGGCGCTCAAGCTGGATGCCTATCTGCCGGACGGCCACCCCTCCCGGCCGCTGCTCGCCGAACTCATCGGCGCGTATGCGGACAGCCTGACACGGCACCTCCGGGTCGCCGCCACGACGGAACACCGCCCCAATCGCATCGCGGCCCGGCTGTTCGCGGAGACGACCCGGCTGAACGGCAAAGGCGAACTCTCCGGCGACAAGCTGCTCTGCCTCAATCCCGACTTGAGCGCATTCGCCGAAATCTGCGGCGGCTGCGAGCGGATCCAGAAGACGCCCATTCCGTACTCCTACAGCCTGTTCCTGAAGAAATTCATCTTCCTCTACATCGTTTCCATGCCTTTCTGCTTCGTGCCGGACTTCCATTATTGGACGGCTTTGATCACGACCCTGGTTTTCTATGTGCTGGCCAGCCTCGAACTGATCGCCGAGGAAATCGAGAATCCGTTCGGCGACGACGCGAACGATCTTCCCACCGACGAGATCGCAGCGAACATCCGCCTACGGGTACGCGAACTCCTGGTTCATGGCGAACCCCAACGCTGACTGTTCGATCAACGCCCATCGCACCGATGTGTGATATAAGAATACCGGCGAAAACCGGGGGTCCGGCCGCCGCGCCGCCCTTTCAGCTACCTTCCGTTGGAGAACAGCCATGCCCGATCACGTCTACAAGGTCATCGAAATCGTCGGTTCGTCCACAGTCAGCACCGACGATGCGATCCGCACGGCCATAGCCAAAGCCGGGAAAACCCTGCGCCACATGAGCTGGTTCGAAGTCGTCGAAACCCGCGGACACATCGTCGACGGCGAGGTCGCCCATTTCCAGGTCATGCTGAAAGTGGGCTTTCGAATCGAAGACTAAAGACTACTTTTTCTCCGCTGCTTCACACCTCATGACCATACCCAGCGCCCGCACCTGTTTCTTCCTCGGCTTCCTGTTCTGCGCCGCCCTGTTGGCGGCCGCGCTTTACTTCCAGTTCTCCGGCGGGCTCGAGCCCTGCCCGTTGTGCATCTCGCAGCGCATCATGGTGCTGGCCGTAGCGCTGGTTTTTCTGGCCGCGGCGCTCCACCACCCAGGCTCCGCCGGAATCCGCGCGTACGCGGTGCTGGGTACGGCTGTGGCTCTAGGCGGCGCCTCGATTTCCGGCCGCCATGTCTGGCTGATGCATCTGCCGCCGGAGGAGGTCCCCGAATGCGGCCCCGGCCTGAGCTACATGTTCCGGAATTTCCCGCTCGGCGACACACTCAAGGCGATGCTGAGCGGCACCGGCGATTGCGCCAAGGTGGACTGGACCTTCCTCGGCCTGAGCATGCCCGCCTGGGTATTGATCTGCTTCCTGGGACTTGGCGCCTTCAGTCTCCTGCAATGGTGGAACGCCGAACGCTGACCGAGCCGCCGCCCGGGGGAAGGTCGGCACCAGGATTTCGGCCCTGCAAATTGCGATCTGTTAGAATGCACGGATCATCTTTCCGGGTTTCCCTTCAACCGTGGCCAGTCACCTCCTACGCATAGCGACCCGCAAGAGCCCGCTGGCTTTGTGGCAGGCGGAATACGTCGCATCCCGCCTTCAGGCAGCCCACCCCCGCCTCCGGGTCGAACTGGTCGGGATGACCACCCGGGGCGACAAACTGCTCGACGCCCCCCTCGCGAAAGTGGGCGGCAAGGGGCTGTTCGTGAAGGAGCTGGAACAGGGCATGCTCGAGGGCAAAGCCGACATCGCCGTCCACTCCATGAAGGACGTGCCGGTCGAATTCCCCGAAGGGCTCCATCTCGCCGCCATACTGGAGCGGGAAGATCCGCGGGATGCCTTGGTCTCCAACCGCTACCGGAATTTCGCGGAACTCCCGGCCGACGCCCGCATCGGCACGTCCAGCCTGCGGCGCCAGTGCCAGATCAAATCCTGCCTTCCCGCCTGCACGCTGTACGACCTGCGCGGCAACGTCAACACCCGGCTCGCCAAACTGGACGCGGGCGAGTTCGACGCCATCGTACTCGCCGCCGCCGGCCTGAAGCGGCTCGGCCTCCAGGAACGTATCGCCGAAACGCTGGCGCCGGAACACAGCCTCCCGGCCATCGGTCAAGGCGCGATCGGCGTGGAGTGCAGGAGCGGAGATGCCCGGACCAACGCCCTGCTGGAACCGCTGCATCACCCGCCCACCGCATGCTGCGTCCTGGCCGAGCGGGCCATGAACCGGCGCCTCAATGGCGGGTGCCAGGTACCGATCGCCGGCTTCGCCCAGATCGAAGGCGACACCCTGCGCTTGCGAGGGCTGGTCGGCAATCCGGACGGCTCGGGCATCATCCGCGCCGAAGCCGCCGGTCACCTGTCCGCCGCCGAGGCGCTGGGAGAACGGGTCGCCGAGGAACTGCTCGGCCAGGGTGCGGATGAAATACTCCGCCGGGTTTACGCCGCGCCCTGACGACGATGAGCATGCCTCCCTCCTTGTCGGGATTGCGCGTCCTCGTCACGCGACCGAAGGATCAGGCCGAACCGCTGTGCAAGCTGGTCGAAGCGGCAGGCGGCAGCGCGGTCCGTTTCCCTCTGCTCGACATCGAGCCGAGCGCGCGGGCGGCGGAAGCAGCGGCTCTCCTTCGGCAAGTGTCGGATTGGGACTGGTGGATCTTCGTCAGTGCCAATGCGGTGAACCAGGCCAGAGTACTCGGCGCGCTTCCACCGGACGGCGCCAGGCCGCGCATCGCCGCCATCGGCAAAGCCACGGCCGATGCTTTGGTCGAAACCGGGATCACCGTGGACCTCATTCCGGAGTCGCAAGCGAATTCGGAAGGGTTGCTGAATATGCCTGAGATGCGGGACGTCGCGGACCGGCGGATCCTGATCGTGCGTGGCGAAGGCGGGCGGGAAACGCTCAAGGAGCGGCTTGTCGAACGCGGCGCACTGGTCCAGTATGCCGAGCTGTATCGGCGGGTGCCGGTGTACACGGGCACCGAGCCACTGGTCGACGGCTTGCGGACGGCCGGGCTCGACATTCTGACCGCCACCAGCGGCGAAGCCATCGAGCACTTGTACAGCCTGGTTCCACCGGAGGACCGGCCGCGGCTGATCGAGACGCCGCTGGTCGTCATCAGCGAACGATTGAAAAATCAAGCCGGATCGCTGGGTTTCCGGCACGTGAGCGTAGCCGACACAGCGTCGGACGCCGCCGTGCTGCAAGCCCTGGAGGATGTCGCCACCCATCTGGCATCCTCGCGAGCCGCGCCAAACGACGGGGATAAGCCATTGGCCGAAGAGGAAAAACAAATGACCGACGCGCCGCAGCGACCGGCAGCCGGGGAAGACCCACACCCCCTGCAGGGGAAAGCCGCCGCCCCGGTTCCGGCGCATCCGCCGCGCAAATCACGGATAGTCGCCTGGCTGGGTTACTCGATGCTGGCGGCCATACTGCTGCTGGCCACCGCAGGCTATTTTCTGATCCAGGAGCTGCGTTCCAAGCAGGAAGGCCTGGGCGGCGAACTCAACAAGGGCGATCTGCACGTGCTGGAACTCAGCCGCCAGGTCAGCAGCCTCCAGACCCAGCTCGCCACCCTGCATTCACAGGTCGCCACCCTGCAGTCCCAGCTCGGAACCGAAGACAGCAAGCTGGAGCGCCTGCTCGGCGAGCAATCCGCCGGTTTCGGCCAGAAACTCGAGGACACGCGCAAAGAACTGGCGCAATCCATCCAGGCCATCCAGCGCCAGCTGAGCCGGACCCACAGCGACGTCCTGATCGCCGACGCCGAATATCTTTTGGGCATCGCCAACCAAAAGCTGCACCTGAGCGGCGACGTGAAGTCCGTCCTCGAAGCCATGCAGGCCGCGGACCAGCGGCTCCACGACAGCGGCGACCCGGGCGTGTTCAAGGTGCGGGAAGCGCTGGCGGAAGAAATCAATCGGCTCGAGGCCTTCCAGGCGCCCGACGTGGTCGGGCTGTCGGCCAAGCTGCTGGCGATCGAGGCCAAGACACGGGAGCTGCCGTTGTTCCTGCCGCATCCCGACATGTCGAAGGAACCGCGGGAAACGCCAAAGACAAAATCGCCGGAGGCTGAAACCGGCGATGCCGTCGACTCCACCCTCGAGCAGCTCAAGGGGCTGGTCACCGTGCGCCGCAGCGACCGCCCCGTGCATGCCGTCCTGACTCCGCAGGAAGCCGCCGGCCTCCGGGAAATCCTGCTGCTCAAACTGGAGATGACCCGCACCTCCCTTTTGCGCGGCGACGATGCGCTGTTCCACAGCAACCTGGAATCCGCAACCGCCTGGCTGAACGAAAACTTCGACCGCGACTCCTCCGCCTTCAAGGACATATCGAGCGACCTCCGGGCCATGGCCGGCGTCCGGCTCAAGGCCTCCTTCCCCGACATCAGCGGATCGCTCACTTTGCTCCGCAACATCGAAAAACTGCGGCTCGAAACCGACGTCGTCACACCGGCAAGCACGGCCGCGCCTGCCGCCTCTCCTGGAAGCGACGCGCCGGGGGGCAAACCGTGAGAAGACTCGCCATCGCGGCCGCGATCCTGGCCCTCGTCGCCGGGGCGGCGTATTACGTCTACCGCCATTTCCTGGCCCAGGGCGATCCCGGCTACGTCATCATCGGCTATGGCCCCTGGACGCTGGAATCTTCGCTGGTGATACTCGCCGGCGCCCTCACGCTGGCCTTCATCCTGTTCTATGCCATCATTCGCCTGGTCATCCATGCCTTGCGGCTGCCGCGGATACTCCGTCAGCGGGGAGGCCGCAGGCGCAGCCGGCAGTCGCAGGAAGCGCTCATCACGGGCCTGATCGAATCCGCCGAAGGCAACTGGGAAAAGGCCGAGAAGACCCTCATCCGCCACGCCGCCGACAGCGGCGTTCCCCTGATCAACTACCTGACCGCGGCCCGGGCGGCGCACTCGCGCGGCGCGGCCGAACAGCGCGACGAATATCTGAAACTGGCCCACGAAGCCATGCCCGAGGCGGAAATCGCCATCGGCCTCACCCGCGCGGAATTGCAGCTCTCCGACAAACAGTTCGACCAGGCGTTGGAATCGCTGTCGCAGCTCAACCGGATCGCGCCCACCCACGCGGCCGTGCTGAGGCTGCTCCACCAGGCCTATGCCCAGATGGAAGACTGGGAAGGCTTGCGTAATCTCATCCCCAGCCTTCATACCAACAAGGTGATGATGGAGGCGGAGATCAAGCTGCTGGAGACCGAAACCTACAGCGCCCTCCTCAAGCAGCACGCGGAAGCCCGCGATGCCGCGCGCCTGAAAAAGCTTTGGGAAAACATCCCCGCCCATATCCGCAAGGCGCCTGGTATCGAAACCCTGTATTTCGCCGCCATGATCGACGCGGGAGCGGGGTTGGAGATCGAGCCCGCCGTACGCGCGAGCCTGGACCGCGAATGGAATCAGACCGTACTGGTACTTTACGGCTGCATCCAGGCGCCCGACGCCGGCCAGCAGCTCGCCCAGGCAGAGAAATGGCTGGTCCGCCACGGCAACGACGCCGTGCTGCTGCGGGTGCTCGGTAAGCTTGCCGTGCGCGCCCGGCAGATCGAACCCGCCCTGCGCTATCTCGACCAAAGCCTGGAATTGGAGCCGAGCGTGGAAGCCTGCCAGCTCATGGGCGACCTGCTCCTGGAGCAGAACGAGACGGCGGCGGCCTGCGCCTGTTTCCGCCGCGGGCTGCTGCTCGCCTCGAACGAAGTCATCGCCCAGATCGACCAGAACCCCCGCGGCGAATCGGAACCCGCCGGGCTGGAGACCGAAACGCCGGACTGACCGCGCCCTCAGCCTCGGCTGCCGGCGAATATCCCCAGCGAATCCCAGATTTCATCCACGCGGCGACGTACCGCCGCATCCATGGCGATGGGCCGTCCCCACTCCCGGCTGGTTTCGCCCGGCCACTTGTTGGTGGCGTCGAATCCGACCTTCGAGCCCAGGCCCGACACCGGGGAGGCGAAATCCAGATAGTCGATCGGCGTGTTCTCGATCAGCGTGAGATCCCGGGCCGGGTCCATCCGCGTCGTCATCGCCCAGACCACGTCCTTCCAGTTTCTGGCGTCGACGTCGTCATCGACCACGATCACGAACTTGGTGTACATGAACTGCCGCAGGAACGACCAGACACCGAACATCACCCGCTTGGCGTGGCCGGCGTACTGCTTTTTCATGCTCACCACGGCCAGGCGATAGGAACAGCCTTCCGGCGGCAGGTAGAAATCCACGATCTCGGGAAACTGCTTTTGCAGGATGGGCACGAACACTTCGTTGAGCGCCACGCCCAGCACCGCCGGCTCGTCCGGCGGCCTGCCGGTATAGGTGCTGTGGTAGATCGGCGAGTGCCGCTGGGTGATGCATTCGATGGTGAAGACCGGAAACGATTCCACCTCGTTGTAATACCCCGTGTGGTCGCCGAACGGCCCTTCCGGCGCCGTCTCGCCGGGATACAGAAACCCCTCCAGCACGATTTCGGCGCTGGCCGGCACCTGGAGATCGCTCAGGATGCAGGGTGCGACCTCCGTCCTGGCACCCCGCAAAAGGCCCGCGAAGCCGTATTCGGACAGCGTATCCGGCACCGGCGTGACCGCACCCAGCACCGTGGCCGGATCGGCTCCCAGGGCCACGGCCACCGGAAAGGGCTCGCCGGGTCTTGCCTCCTGCCAGTCCCGGAAATCCAGGGCGCCGCCCCGGTGGGCCAGCCAGCGCATGATGGTCTTGTTGCGGCCGATGACCTGCTGGCGGTAAATGCCGAGGTTCTGCCGCGGCTTGTGCGGCCCGCGGGTGATGACCAACGGCCAGGTGATCAGCGGCCCGGCGTCGCCCGGCCAGCAGGTCTGGATCGGATAGCGGCCGAGATCGACTTCGCTGCCGCGCAGCACCTCCTGCTGGCAGGGCGCGTTGCGGACCTCCTTCGGCGCCATGTGCAGCACCTGGCGGTACAGCGGCACCTTCTCGAAGGCGTCCCGCATGCCCTTGGGAGGCTCGGGCTCCTTGAGGGACGCGAGCAGCGTGCCCACCTCCCGCAGCGCTCCGACCGAGGTCTCCCCCATCCCCAGGGCCACCCGCCGCGGGGTGCCGAACAGATTGCCGAGCAAGGGGACGGAGGAGCCTTTGGGATGCTCGAAAAGCAGAGCCGGACCTTCCGATTTCAACGTCCGGTCGCAGACTTCGGTGATTTCGAGATTCGGGTCCACCACCGCGCCGACACGCCGCAGTTCCCCTTCCGCCTCGAGCCGGTCGATGAAATCCCTCAGATCCCGGTATTTGGCACCGTTCCGGGTCATTTGCGCTCAGCGGGGAAAACGAATGGTCAGGCGAAAAAACTCTTCACGCTCGCTTCGATCACCGCCCAGGGCAATACGAAAGGCTTCTTCGTGATCGTGATGGCCAGGAGGTCGCCCCTGAATTCATAAACGCCATCCACGCCATTGCCGCTGAAACGGCCCGTGGTTTCGTCGCCGGAGAACTCCATGCCTTTCTCGCGCGCCGCCTTCTCCGCCTTGGCAACGAGCGACTGGGGTTCGGAACCGATCTTGATCTCGATGACTTTGCTCATGGTCCTGTGAGGAGCTGAGGAATACCGGCCGGTATGGTAGCGGAATTGGTCGGAACTGGCGATGACGACGGACCGGCAACGATCGCCTTGCACGGGTATAATTCCCGCCCGTACCCCATAAGAACCGCCTGGGACGAGGGCGGCATTTCCCACGCTTCGGTTCAGCCCCATTAAAGAGGAATCTCGTGCAACTGGAACACATCTTGAGGTCCTATGCGCGTTACGCGCCGGTCTACGACCACACCTTCGGCTGGCTCTTGAACTTCCGCGGCCGCTCGCTGGCCGCGCACCTCACCAACCGCCGGCCGGGCCGCATCCTGGAAGTGGGCGTGGGCACCGGCATCAGCCTGCCGTTCTACCGCAAGGAACACCAGGTGCACGGCATCGACATCTCGCCCCACATGTTGGAACGCGCCCGCAAGCGGGTACACCGCAAGAGCCTGAATCACGTGGTCCGGCTGGAGATCATGGACGCGCGCGAGATGGCATTCCCCGACGACTACTTCGATGCGGTCGTGGCGGCCTACGTGATGTCGGTGGTCCCCGAACCGCAGCGGGTGCTGCGCGAAATCGAGCGGGTCTGCAAACCCGGGGGGGACGTCATCATCGTCAACCACTTCGCGGCGGACCAAGGGGGCGCCCGCCGACATTTCGAGGCCCTGCTGTCCCCGCTGTCCCACAAACTCGGCTGGCGTCCCGACATGCCCATCGACGAAATTCTCGCCCATACCTCGCTGCACGAGGTCAGGCGGCAGACGCTGCCGCCGATGGGGCTGTTCACCTTGCTGCATCTCAAAAAAGAATCCCCGGACACCGCAGCTCCGGCGATGCCGTAACTCAAGCGTGGGCGGCCGATGAGCGCAATGTTAGAATTTCGAAAATATACCTGACCAAGCCCGCCCCCCTGCCGCCTACGACATGCTCGATTCATCGCTAGCCCACGATACCCCCTTCGAAATCCGCGCGGGCTCGTTCAACCTGCCCGTGCTCAAGCTGACCAGCGACAGCGCGGACGCCATCGCCGACCTGCTCGCGGCCCGGGTGCGGCAGGCCCCGGACTTCTTCCGGCATGCACCGGTCATTCTCGATCTGCACGAGCTGGCCGGACGCGATCATGTCCCCGACTTTGACGCACTGCTGGAAGTCCTTCGCAAGAGCGGGCTGACGCCGGTGGGCGTCCGCGGCGGCAATGCGGAGCAGAACGCCGCGGCCGATGCGGCTGGCTTGGCCCTGCTGTCCGAGGGCAAGCATCACGAAACCCACCCCGCGGCCGAACACCCTCAGCCGGCCCCGGAGCCGGTTCGCCCGCCCCGGCAGGGGACGAAAATCATCGACCAGCCGATACGGTCGGGCCAGCGGGTCTACGCGAACGACGGCGATCTGGTCGTGATCGCCACGGTAAGCCCGGGCGCGGAACTGATGGCCGACGGCAACATCCATGTCTACGGCTCGCTCCGCGGGCGCGCCATGGCCGGCGTCAAGGGCGACCTCGACGCCCGCATCTTCTGCAGGGATCTCCAGGCCGAGCTGATCGCCATCGGCGGCCATTACAAGATCAGCGAGAACCTCGACGGCACCGTGCGCGGCAAGCCGGTACAGATCATGCTGCGCGACAATGCGCTGATCATCCAGGATTTATGACGTTTTCGACGAATATTGGGAGGATCGAAATTTGGCCAGAATCATCGTTGTAACCTCCGGAAAAGGCGGGGTCGGAAAAACCACGACCAGCGCAGCCTTCGCGACGGGGCTTGCGCTCAAGGGTTTCCGCACCGCGGTGATCGATTTCGACGTAGGCTTGCGCAATCTGGATCTCATCATGGGCTGCGAACGCCGGGTGGTTTACGACTTCGTCAACGTCATCAACCAGGAAGCGACCCTCAATCAGGCTCTCATCCGGGACAAGCGCTGCGACAACCTGTTCATCCTCCCCGCCTCCCAGACCCGGGACAAGGAGAGCCTGACGAAAGAAGGCGTCGAACGGGTGCTCAACGAGCTCGGCGAAACCTTCGACTACATCGTATGCGACTCCCCCGCCGGCATCGAGCGCGGCGCCACCCTGGCCATGTACTTCGCCGATGACGCCATCGTCGTCACCAACCCCGAGGTCTCCTCGGTGCGCGACTCCGACCGCATGCTCGGCATCCTCGCCTCCAAGTCGAGGCGGGCCGAAGCCGGCGAGGACCCGATCAAGGAATACCTGCTGCTCACCCGCTATTCGCCCCAGCGCGCCAAGATCGGCGAAATGCTCAGCGTGGACGACGTTCAGGAGATCCTGTCCCTGCACCTTCTGGGTGTGATCCCCGACTCCCGCGCCGTGCTCAATGCCTCCAACGCGGGCTCGCCGGTGATCCTGGACGAAAAAAGCGATGCGGGACAGGCGTATGATGACGCCGTACGCCGTTATCTGGGCGAGGACGTCCCGCACCGGTTCGTCGCGGCGGAAAAGAAAGGCTTCATCAGCCGGCTTTTCAGAGGGTAAGACCATGGGACTTCTGGACTATTTTCGCAGTTCTAGAACCGACAGCGCGGCGGTCGCCAAGGAGCGGCTGCAGATCCTCGTCGCCCACGAACGGGCCGAGCGGAACAAGCCCGATTACCTGCCCATGCTGCAGAAGGAACTGCTCGAAGTCATACGCAAGTACGTCAACGTCAGCCAGGACGCCATCACGGTCACCATGGAAAAGGACGACAACCGGGAAGTGCTCGAACTCAACGTCGTCCTTCCGGACACCGTCGAACCTCGGCCGAAGCGTAAGCGCGGCTGAACCGCCTAATTTCCGACCTGCCCAAGCTACGGGAGATCCTCCATGCACGACGACATCGCTACCACCGTTGGGAAAGCCGCCGGCAAGATATGGCATTTCCTCGACCAGAACGGCGAAGCCAGCGCCAGCCGGCTCGCCGATGAAACGGGCCTGGACCGGAACGAGGTGCAGCGCGCCATCGGCTGGCTGGCGCGCGAAGGCAAGCTCGTCACCGAGAAACGCGGCCGTTACGAGTTTTTCCGGCTGACCGTCGAATGACACGGTGGCGCCCCTGCTCCCCGGCGAAGAGGGGCGCCCCCCTGCCGGCGGTCCCTCCTTCCACCCCATGAAGATAGCTACCTGGAACGTGAACTCCCTGCGGATCCGGCTGCCGCAGGTGCTCGACTGGCTCGAATCGGCGCAGCCGGACCTTCTGGCCGTGCAGGAAACCAAGCTGACCGACGACGCGTTTCCGGTCGGGGAACTGCGTGCTGCCGGTTACCACGCGGCCTACAGCGGCCAGAAGACCTACAACGGCGTGGCGGTATTCAGCAAGACACCGGTCGAGGACGCGCAGACCGATCCCCCGAATCTGGACGATCCGCAACGCCGCATCCTGGCGGTGACCACGGGGCCCTTGCGCGTCATCAACCTGTACGTCCCCAACGGCAGCGAAGTCGGCTCGGACAAATACGCCTACAAGCTCGACTGGCTGGCGAAGATCCGCGATTTCGTCGCTGGCGAAATGGAGACGCACCCCCATGCGGTGGTGCTGGGCGACTTCAACATCGCGCCGGAAGACCGCGACGTGCACGACCCGGAAAGCTGGCGCGAAAAGATCCTGTGCAGCACGCCCGAACGCGATGCCTTCCGCGCCTTGGCCGGCCTGGGGCTGTCCGATCTGTTCCGCCGCTTCGAGCAGCCCGAGGGGAGCTTCTCCTGGTGGGACTACCGCGCCGCCGGCTTCCGCCGCAACCTGGGGCTCCGTATCGACCACATCCTCGCCTCCCCGCAGCTCGCCGAACGCTGCACCGCCTGCACCATCGACAAGGCGCCGCGCAAGCTCGAGCGTCCCTCGGACCACGCACCGGTCGTCGCCGAATTCGACGGCTTCTGAAGCCCAAGTCTGACGCGGCTTAATTTTTGCCGGTGTCTGTCGGATAATCGGACGGTTACCTCAAACTCCAAGGAAAGTCTCCATGCACAAGATCACCCTCATCCCCGGCGACGGCATCGGCCCCTCCATCGTCGACGCCGCCGTCAAGGTCATCGAGGCTACCGGCGTCCAGGTCCAGTGGGACGTCCAGTCCGCCGGCATGGCGGCGGTCGGGAAATTCGGCAATCCGCTGCCGGACGCCACGCTGGATTCCATCCGCGCCAACCGCATCTGCTTCAAGGGACCGCTCACCACCCCCGTCGGCGGCGGCTACCGCAGCGTCAACGTCACCCTGCGCCAAGCCTTCAACCTCTACGCCAACGTGCGTCCCGCCATCTCCTTCGAAGGTACCGACACCGCTTTCAGCGACGTCAACCTGGTCACCGTGCGCGAGAACACCGAAGGGCTGTACGCCGGCATCGAGCATTTCATCAAAGTCGACGAGGAAAAGATCGCGGCGGAAAGCATCGCGGTCGTCACCCGCAAGGGCTCCGAGCGCATCATCCGCTACGCCTTCGACTACGCCCGCCGCGCCCGGCGCAAGAAGGTCACCCTGGTGCACAAGGCCAACATCCTCAAGTGCACCTCCGGCCTGTTCCTCGAAATCGGCCGCGAGATCGCCAAGGACTACCCGGACATCGAGTTCGACGACCGCATCGTCGACGCCTGCTCGATGCAGATGGTCATGCAGCCCCAACGCTTCGACGTGCTGGTCACCACCAATCTGTTCGGCGACATCCTGTCGGATCTGGCGGCCGGCCTGATCGGCGGCCTGGGCCTGACGGCGGGCGCCAACATCGGCACCGACGCGGCACTGTTCGAAGCCGTGCACGGCAGCGCGCCGGACATCGCCGACAAGGGCATCGCCAATCCCACCGCCATGATCATGGCCGGCACCATGATGCTGGAACACATCGGCGAACCGGACGCCGCCCGCCGGATCGAACGCGCCGTGCGCGAGGTCATCAAGGACGGCCGCTCGGTCACGCCGGACCTGGCCAAAGCCTCCCCCTGCGGCACCGCGCAGATGGCCGAGGCCATCATCGAACGGGTGCGCCAGGCGTAGACCCGAATAGCGCCATTCAACGCTGGCAGCGTGGACAGTAATAAGTCGCGCGCTGCCCGAGGCGGACGCAGCGGATCGGCTCACCGCAAACCCGGCAAGGCTGGCCGGCGCGGTCATAGACCCGCAGGACCTGCTGGAAATAGCCCGGCGCCCCGGATTCGTTGACGAAATCCCGCAAGGTCGTGCCGCCCTGTTCGATGGACGCCGCCAGCACCTCGGCGATGCGGCCCGCCAGGTTCCGGTAGCGTGCGAGGCCGATTTTTCCGGCGGAGCGCCCGGGGTGGATGCCGGCCAGGAATAAGGCTTCGTTGGCGTAGATATTGCCCACCCCGACCACGACATGGCTATCCATGATGAAGGACTTGACCGCCGTGTTGCGTCCCGCGGCGAGGCGGTGCAGGTGTGCGCCGTCGAATTCGCCCTCCAAGGGTTCCGGACCGAGCTCGGCCAGCAGCGGGTGCCGCTCCGGAGGATCCGCGGTCCACAGCAGACAGCCAAAGCGCCGCGGGTCGTGGTAGCGCAGGCAGACGGCGCCTTCGAACACCAGATCGGCGTGATCGTGCTTGCGCGGCGGAAGGTTCGGCTCGCAGATACGGAAACTCCCCGACATGCCGAGATGGGCGATCAAGGTGCCTCCCTCGAAATCGAGCAGCAGGTACTTGCCGCGGCGGCGAACATCCCCTACCCGCCGGCCGGCCAGCGTCTCCGCCAGATCGGCGGGGACCGGCCAGCGTAGCCGCGGCTCCCTCACCCTCACATCGACGATTCGCCGCCCGGCGATGTGCGGGGCGATGCCGCGGCGGGTGGTTTCGACTTCGGGCAGTTCGGGCATGGCGGCTTTTAACGGTTGCTGCGGAAAGATTCAACCAGTGCAGCGAACTCGGTCATGAACCCGGGGTGGCTCGCCAGGAATGCGGCACGGTCGCGGAAAAACGCCGCCCGCAGCGCCGGAACCGCCGCCGGTTCGACCCGGTTGCCGAAACCCTCCTCGCCGCGGCCGAACATCCGGTCCAGCAGCCGGTCGCCGAATTCATGGTTGAAATGGCCGACGTCCTGCCACAACCGGGTCTGGTTGTCGCGGATGGGCTCGAGCAGATCGGGGTCGTAGCCCTGGAAATCCCAGACCTCCACCCAGCGCCCCTCCGGGTCGGCCTTGCGGACGGCGCGCCCGACCGACAGCAGAGCCTCCCAGCGCAGATTGGCGAAGCCGCAGGCGATGTCGGCTTCCGCCCTCAAGGCGTGCACCGGATAGGCGACCAGCCGGGTTTCGACGCCGGCGCGAGCAAGACGGACCAACAAGTCATGGAGGCCGGCGAGGTCCGCGGGAACGCCTTTCCCCTCGGGCGGATCGAAGTCCGGCGGGACCACCGCGGCCGAGGGCTTGAGCAGGCAGGGCGCGTCCGGCTTCAGGTTGCCCAGGTAGCGGGCGACATCGGCCCGGAAACGGCGCTCCACGTCCTCCAGCTGGAAGCGGGTGTAATAGAACAGGCCCTCGGCGGTATGGGTCGGCTGCTTGCGCTGGCCTTTCACCGTCCGTATCGAGGCTTTGATGGCCTTGCCGGACAGCAGCAGCGCACCGGCCGGCAGATGTTCCATCTCCGCAAAAAGCGTCCCACAATCGACCGCCCGGAGCGGATGGCCGGGCTGGAAACCGATGACCACCCGCTTCGGCGCGGCGTGCTCGAGGGCGAACCGCGCGGAGCAATATACCCGCTCCCAGTCCGCGCCCGCCAGGCCGAAGTTGTAGCCCCGCTCGTTCCGGTCCGGCCGGGTCAGGGCCGGATGCAGCGGATCGAAGCCGATTTCCGCGTAGGAATTGCCGAACACCAGGGCCTCGGGGCGTTCGCGCCGGACGATCTGCGGCTTGACGTGGCGCTCGTAGCGCTTGAACTCCGGCTTGACGGCATTGAAGCCGGGAATGCTCACCTCGCGGTAGTACCAGAACGGATCGACCAAACGGCAGAACGCCGCCAGCGCCGCCAGCAGGGCGAAGATCCCGATCAATACGGTCTTGAGGTAGGCGCCGCTATCCATCGTCAGAACTGGAAGTAGATGAATTCGCTCAGCTCGGAAATCGAGCACACCGCGGCCACGCCGACGGCGATGCTCAGGAGCGCCCAGGCCGGATCCGGCCGCCATTGCCAGAACCGTGCTTCGCGCGGGACGCCCCTCGCCATGTTCAGGCTGGGCCTGAAGCGGGCGAAGATCTCATTGGTGTTGGGCATGGCGAGGGCAACCAGCAACAAGGCCGCGATCCACAGGACGGGCCCGGCGCCGTGCAGCAATGGGGACTCACTGAACTTCCAGCCTTCCGCCGTCAAGCGCCCGCCCAGCGCGCCGTCTTTCAGCCCGGCCGGAAGCGCCAGCCCGTTCAAGCCCAGCATGCCGCGCAGGATGCCGCCGGCGGTCGCCAGGCTGTCGGCACGGAACAGCACCCAGCCGAACACCACGGCGAGGAAGGTGAGGAGTCTCCCCGCCCAGCGCGCCGGGCGGGAAACGGGGTCGGCGTCCCATCCCACGCGCTGCCGCAACCTACGCCAGCCGTGATGGATGACGAGGTAGGTGCCGTGGAGCGCCCCCCAGGCCAGATAGGTCCAGTTGGCGCCATGCCAGAACCCGCCCAGCAGCATGGTGAGAAACAGGTTCAGGCTGTGCCGCCAGGGCACGCAGCGGTTACCGCCCAGGGGAATGTAGAGGTAGTCGCGCAGGAAGCGGGACAGCGTCATGTGCCAGCGCCGCCAGAAATCGGCGATGTCCGCCGCCTTGTAGGGCGAATCGAAGTTGACGGGTAAACGGATGCCGAACAGCAGCGACAGGCCGATCGCCATGTCGGAATAGCCGGAAAAATCGAAATAGAGCTGTAAGGTATAGGCGAGGGCGCCGATCCAGCTTTCCAGAAACATCGGCGGCTGGCTCTGCGCCGCCGCAAACAACTGCTGGGCATGGGGCGCGATGCCGTCGGCCAGCACGGTCTTCTTGCACAAACCGAACAGGAACAAGGTGAACCCCGCGGCGAAATCGTCGGCGGTCCGTCGGCCGCCCTGATCCCTCGAAAACTGCGGCATCATCTCGCCGTGGTGCAGGATGGGGCCAGCGATCAGGTGGGGAAAATAGGTGACGAACAGCAGATAGGGCACGAAACGGTATTCCCGCGCCCGGCCCCGGTACGCATCGACCAGGAAGGCGATCTGGGTGAAGGTGAAGAAGGAGATGCCCAAGGGCAGCACGATCTCCTCCAACCGCCAGTGCGTGCCGGCCAGATCGTTCACGGCGCGTACGAAGAAATTGGCGTATTTGTAGTAGCCCAGCAGGGCGAGGTCGGCGGCGATGGAACCGGCCAGCAGCCACTTTCGCGCCGTCGACCCTTCCGGCATCAGGCTGATCCGCCGGCCGGCGAGAAAATTGAAACCCATCGAGGCCAGCAACAGCAGGACGCAGGCCGGATTCCACCAGCCGTAAAAGAACAGCGAGGCCAGCGCCAGCCAGGCGATCGCGAGATCGCTGCGATACCGGAGGAAGCCGTAGAAACCGGCAAGCACGGCCGGCAGGAAGAAGAACAGGAATTCGTAGGAATTGAACAGCATCGGACCGGCTCGAGCGGTGGGCGACCGGGGCCGGGACCGGTCCGAACAAAAGGCGTGGCGCAGCCTTCAAGGCCTCTGCACGGCCCGCGCTCCGGCCCGGAGCCCGCAACGGCGGGCCGGAAGCGGGGACGCCTCGCCTTCAGTCCGCCTCGATTTCCTCGGCCCCGCCATCTTCCATCGGAGATTCGGGGGCCGGCGAGGCCTGTGGAGACGCTTCCTCGGCCTTGGTTTCGGCAGGCTTGGGATTCAGGCTGAGCAGGCGCCTGGCCGGCTCGCCCACGACTTCATACTGGAGCCCGTAATCCTGGCGGACCAGCAGCAACTCGGGTTCGCGCTGGACGATGACGAAGTCCACCGACTCCCCGTTCGCCAAGCCGATGTGGAGTTTTTGCCCTTCGGCCGTCTTGTCCATGTGCTTGACGTCGATCGCGCGCGCCGACTGCCAGTTGGTCAGCAGATCGCCGATGTGGGTCTCCCCCCCTTCCTGCGGCGGCTCGAAAACCCATTTGCCGTCCTGCCCCAGCCGCGCTTTCCATTCGGGCAAGGCGATCTCCTGGATGCGCGCGTCCTCCGGCAGCAGCTTCTTGTCGACGTAGTCCGTCGCCTGGGCCGTCAGATGACGCGAGAAATCGTCGCGCACCAGATGCAGGGTGTCCCCGATGCGAACGTAGCGCCGCATGTTGATGGGATCGGCTCCGCCGAAGACCAGCACCGCGTCGCCCACGGTCAGGCTGGCGATGGGCTTGTCCAGTTCGAACTTGGCCAGTTCTTCCGGCTCGAGCGGATAGCTGGCGTCGCTGGTGGTTTTCGCGATCTCCAGCAACTGGCGAACCCGGAAGTCGTTGGCCGGTGCGGAAAACGGCGCCGACACCCACCAACGCCCGTCCTTCTTCGCCAGGACGATGGTCTCGTCGCCCTGCTGCAAGCTCAGGGTATCGACCTCGTCGATCTCCACCTGGGTCAGCGGCGTCTCGGCGAGCTCCTTTTTGCCGGGCTCGAAATAGGCGATGACGCCGAGTACGGCCAGGGCGGCCAGCAGGGAAAGATTGAGCAGCATCCGAGATTTCATAGTCCCTCCACCAAAAAACCGGAAGCCAAGGCAGACGATGGGCCTCGGATCGTCCGAATCAGAGCCGTCCCGGCCATAGATCTCAACGCTGGCGCCGCCGCCACCAGATCAGCACGCCGCTGCCAATCAGCGCCACCGGGAGCACGATCAAGAACCCGAAGCCGATGATGCCCGAAGCCAGCGGCGTGAGCTGCAGGTCGCGGTCCGGCGAGGTCTTGGCGGGAATGTTGATGAACTGGTCATTCTGGCTCAGCCAGTTGATCATGTTGAGGCCGAGATTGAGATTGCCGCCGTTGCCGAGAAAGGCGTTGGATAGGAAATCGCCGTCGCCGACCACCACGATGCGCTGTTCCCGAGGCCTGGCCGCCTCGGCGCCGTCCTTCTTTTCCCCTTCCTTCGGCTCGGCCTTGAGTTCGCGGGTCAGGACATAGGCGATGTGCAGCGGACCCTGGCGTTCGCCCTTGTCGGCATCGAAGCTGATCTTGCCCTCGATGGGGCCGGTCTCGGTCCAGGAGCGCGCGAGGGTGTTCAGCAGCGCCTCGCGCTCGAAGTCATGGTTGTCCTGCACCGCGTCCAGCGCCAGCGCGGACGGGAACAGGGTCATGGTCTGGAAGCCATAGGTGATCGCATGCGGCGGATATTCGGCGACCAGGGCGAAGGTGGGATCGTCGATACCGAACAACTGGGTCGATGCGTCCACCACCGTGCCCGGCAGCACCTGCACGCCGAGCTGCTGGGCGAGCGGGCCGAGGCCTTTGAGGCTGCCGGAATCGATCATCCACAGGAGGTTGCCGCCCTGCTTCACCCAGTCGCCGATCAGGCTCACCTCGCCCGGCAGCAGATTGGCGTTCGGGCTGGCGATGACCAGCACGTCGGTGTTCTCGGGGATCTTCGGCGTCACGCCCAGGTTCACCGTGGATACGGTGAGGCCCTTGCGCCCCAGCTCGTCGCCGAACTGGCCCAGGTCGTGGCTGGCGCGTTCGCTGGGCGAACGCTCGCCGTGGCCTTCCAGGAACACGATGCGCTGATCCTTGGCCCGGGCCAGGCGCTGCAGCGCATTGGTGATGGTGGTCTCGTTCGCCTCCTGCACGTTTTCGCTGCGGCCCTGGTATTCGATGACCAGCTCGCCGTCGACCGAAATGCCCAGTTCGCGGACCTTGTCCGGCTGGGTATCGGGATTGACGAAGCTCAGGCTCAAGTCCTTCTTGTGCCGGCTGTAGCGGCCGACCTGGTCACTGATCTGGTCGCGCAGGCTCTTGGTCTCGCGGGCATAGGCCGTCACCCGGACCGGCTCCTTCAGCATGTCCAACACCTTGACGCTGGCTTCGGACAACGTATGGCGGTGCGCGGCGGTCCAGTCGAACTGGACGGAATAGCGGGTGCTCAGCCAGGCGGCCAGAGCCACCACGCCGAGGAGCAACAGGGTGAACAGCAGGTTCTGGAGCCGCAGCTCCATGTGAGTCTTGCGGTTGATCTTCATTTTTGCAGCCGGTCGTTATCCAGACGGTGGACGCTCAGGACCAGGAACGTCAGGATGAACAGGAGGAAATAGATCAGGTCGGTGGTCGAAACCAAACCTTTCAGCAAGGCTTCGTAGTGCCGCAGCAGGGACAGGTACTGCAGCACGCCATTGGCATTGCCTTCCGCGCCGCCGGTCCAATCGATGATCCACAGCAGCAGCAAGGCGCCGAAGGTCGCGACCGCCGCCACCGTGGGCTGGTTGGACGAGGCCGAGATGTAAAGGCCCACCGCGGCGAAACCGGCCAGCAGCAGCACCAGGGCCAGGATACAGGAAGCCAGCTTGCCGAGGTCGAGCGCCCCCCCCATCAGCAGGGACAGCGGCATGAGCGCCAACATGCCGACCATGATCAGCAGGAAGAAGAACACGCCCAGGTATTTGCCCAGGATGATGTCGGTCATCGACACCGGCGCGGTGAACAGCAGGCTCAGGGTCCGGTTGCGGCGCTCCTCGCTGATCAGGCGCATGGTGAGCAGCGGGGTCACCAGAAGGAGGATGACGCCGGCATTGCCGAACAGCGGTGCCACGATCAGGTCGGTCACGCCGGGCATGTCCTCCATGCCGGCCATCCGCGGCTGGACCATCAGGAAATAGTCGAGCTGAGCCAGGAACATGTAGCCCAGGATGATCTGGATCACGCCGAGCACGGACCAGGCCAGCGGCGACAGAAAGAGGGTGCGCAATTCGCGCGCTGCGATCGTGAACGCCATCATGCGGCCTGCTCCTCGCCCTGCGGATCGGTTTGGGTGATGTCGATGAAGATCTGCTCCATGCTGCGCCGCTCCGGCACCAGTTCGGCCAGTCCCCAGCCGGCGCCGACCACGACCTCGGCGACCCGGACCGCCGGGTCCTTGTCCTTGTCGTGGAAGATGCGGTAGCGGTTGTGCCCCGTGTCCTCGATGGACTGCACGCCCTCCAGGCTGTAGAGCTGCCGCAAGTCGGCCGGGTCGCGGGTCGCCACCAGCAGGCTGGAGGCGCGCATCCGCTGCTCCAGGCTGGCGATGGTGCCGTTGAGCACCAGCTTGCCCTTGTGGATGATCTGGACGTGGGTGCAGGACTCCTGCACTTCCGGCAGAATGTGGGTCGACAGGATCACCCCGTGCTCCTGGCCCAGTTCCCGGATCAGCTCGCGGATCTCGCGGATCTGGATCGGGTCCAGGCCCACCGTGGGCTCGTCCAGCACGATCACCGCCGGCATGTGCACGATGGCCTGGGCGATGCCGACGCGCTGCTGGTAACCCTTCGACAGGTTGTTGATGAGGCGCGGCCCCACCTCGGTCAGGCCGCAACGCTCCTTCGCGGTGTCGACCGCCCGCCGCATCCGGTCCCGGCTGATCCCGTGGAGCCTGGCGCAGAACTCCAGGTATTCGTCCACGGTCAGATCCCGGTAGACCGGCGGAATTTCCGGAAGGTAGCCGAGTTCTCGCTTGGCTTCGCGCGGCTGGTCGAGGATATCGATCCCGTTGATCAGGATCTGGCCGGAGGTCGGAGCGAGGTTCCCGCAGATCATCTGCATGGTCGAGGACTTGCCGGCGCCGTTGGGGCCGAGAAATCCGAGAATCTCGCCTTTCTCCAGCGTGAAGCTCACGTTGTTCACGGCGCAATGATCGCCGTAATACCTATAGAGTTCTTGAACTTGAATCAGGCTCGTCATGTTGCGCGTAAGATACGAAAGTTTGTACAAAATGCAAGTCTGCCGGGACGGACGGCCCCGTCCATGCTGAAACCGCCCCCATTGGGACTCTACATCCACGTGCCCTGGTGCGTGCGCAAGTGTCCGTACTGCGATTTCAACTCCCACCGCTTCGAGGGAATCCTGCCGGAACGCGATTATATCGCGGCCTTGTTGAATGATCTGGCGCGGGACGCGGACAGGGTAAGGGGCCGCCGCGTCGAATCGGTCTTCATCGGCGGCGGCACGCCCAGCCTGCTGAGCCCGGAAGCCATCGGACTCCTGCTGGATGGCGTCAGGTCGCGCATCGCCCTGGCCGCCGACGCCGAAATCACGCTCGAAGCCAATCCCGGCACGGCGGAAAGCGCCAAATTCAAGGGCTTCCGCGAAGCCGGCGTCAACCGCCTGTCGATCGGCGCGCAGAGCTTCGACGACGCCAAGCTCGCGGCTCTGGGCCGCATCCACGACGGCCACGCCGCCATCGAGGCGGCGACGATGGCGCGCGAGGCCGGATTCGCCAACTTCAACCTGGACCTGATGTTCGGCCTGCCGAACCAGACCGTCGCCGAGGCGGAACGGGATGTGGAAACGGCCATCGCGCTGGGGCCAACCCATCTCTCCTTCTACCAGCTCACGCTCGAACCCAACACCCTGTTCCACCGTTTTCCGCCCGCCCTGCCGGATGACGACGATATTTGGAACATCCAGCGCGCCGGCCAAGCCCTGCTCGCCGAACACGGCTACCGCCAATATGAGGTCTCGGCCTATGCCCGCGACGGCTTCCGCTGCCGCCACAACCTGAACTATTGGCGCTTCGGCGACTATTTAGGCATCGGCGCCGGTGCTCATGGCAAGATCACCGACCCGGCGTCCGGACGGGTCACGCGGCTATGGAAAACCCGCCACCCCGCGCAATACCTGGAAACCTTAGGCATCGGCGGCGAGCACCTCGTCAATCCGGAGAACCTGCCCTTCGAATTCCTGATGAACCACTTGCGGCTGCGGGATGGTTTCGAGCTTGGCGGCTTCACCGAAGGCACGGGACTGGAGGCTTACGCCCTGGAACCAGCCCTGTCGGAATGCCTGAGCGAGAGACTGCTGGAGCGCTCGGGCTGCCTTATCCGCTGTACCGACGCCGGCTGGAATTTTCTCGACGACGTGTTGCAGCGCTTCCTTCCGCCTGCCTGAGCCAGCTTCACACCGGTCCCATGAGGGAGGCGACGCCCATGTTGAGCAGCGTGAGCAGGAGGCTCCCCAACAAGGCCGAAGCGAAACCACGGACGCGGATGCCCGGAACCAGGACGGACACCAGCCATAGCATGAAGGCGTTGACCACCAGGAGGAAGAGCCCGAAGCTCAGGATCGTGAACGGCAGGGTGAGCAGCACCATGACCGGCCGCACGAAGGCGTTCACCAGGCCCAGCATGATGGCGCCGAGAATCGCCGAACCCCAGCCTTCCACCTCGACTCCTCGCACGAGATGGGCCACCAGCAGCAGCAGGGCCGCCGTGAAAAAGAGATGCACGAGAAACGCAACCACGTGATGCCTCCGTATCTGTTCGACGAATCGGGCAACAACCGTTGCAGTTTAGCGCGGCAGATGCCATAAGTACCATGGCCTCGGATCCCTGCCGACCCTACCCCGGGGATTTGCTCGATTTGACCGCGCTGCCGCGTAACGCTTTAATCGTCGTTTCCGAACGCATTGAAATGCCGCTTCCGGTCCGCTTTTCATAGCACACCCCGTTCGCTCCCGATCAGCCCCCGCTTTGCCATTGAGTTCCGATGAGTAGTGTTCCGCATCCGGCGAGCCCTTCCGCCGACCTGGTCCGTCCCTCGCTGGCCGGGCTGATCCGCCTGAACCATCCGGCCTCCGGCATCGGCCTTTACCGGATCGCCGTGAAGGCGGTGGAGAGCGGCGGCTACCTGTCGCGTTTCAAGGCCCGCGGCATGGAGTTCGCGGAATCCCGGCCCTACGCCCCGGGAGACGACGTCCGCAACCTGGACTGGCGGGTCACGGCGCGGACGGGCCGGACCCACACCAAGCTGTTCCGGGAAGAGCGTGAGCGGCCGGTGATGCTGTCGGTGGACTACCGCGCCGCGATGTGGTTCGCCACCCGCGGAGCGTTCAAATCGGTACGCGTCGCCCAGCTCGCCGCGCTCCTGGCCTGGAGCGCCAGCCACCACGGCGACCGGGTGGGCGGCCAGGTGTTTTCCGAGCAAGGCTGCAGCGAATTCAAGCCCGAGCACGGCCAGCGCGGGGTGCTGCGCCTCATCCGGCAGCTGGCGGACGCGCAGGCCCCGGCGCTGCCGGCAGCGGCGTCCGAAGCCGTGCCGGCCACAGCCATGAAACGCCTGCAGCAGCACGTGAGGCCGGGGACTTTGGTGTTCGTGCTCAGCGATTTCCGCGGCTTCGACACCGCCGCGCAGACCGCACTGGGCGCCCTGGCGCGGCATTCCTCGGTGGTGCCGGTGTTCGTGTACGATCCGCTGGAGGCGGGATTGCCGGAATCCGGCCGTTTCCGGGTCAGTGACACCGTCCGGGAACTGGCGTTCGACGCCGGCCACCGCAGCGCCGAGCGCTGGCGCGAAAAGTTCGAAGCCCGCCGGGGCGAGCTGGAGCGTTTCGCCCGCGGCCACGGCATGCGCTGGCTCGTATGTTCCACTGCGGACGATCCGTTGGCTTTCCTCCAGCGGGCGCTCCGCGCCTCGTCGAAAACACGCTGAAGGCATGGAGCAGCAACTCGATCTCCGCGACATCCATCTGTCCCCCGCAGTGGGCTGGTGGCCTCCCGCGCCCGGCTGGTGGCTGGCGCCGCTGCTCGCCATCGCGCTGATCCTGATCCTGCGGATCGTGTGGAGACGCCTCATCCGCAACCCGCTCAGAAAGGCAGTGCTGCGCGAGCTGGCCGCGATCGAAGCCTTGGACGGGCTCGAGCCGGCCGAGAAGATCGGGCGGGTCTCGATCCTGCTGCGGCGCGCCTGCCTGACTCTCTATCCGCGCCAGGAGGTGGCGGGACTGACCGGCCCAGCCTGGCTGGAAACGCTGGATTCCGTGCTGGGCGGCCACCGGTTCCGCGACGGCCCCGGCCGCTGCCTGATCGAGAGTCCCTACAGCCCCGGCAGCGAAGCGGACCCGGCCGCCCTGTTCGCCCTCTGCCGGGACTGGGCCCGTAAACTCCCCAGACCCCGGCACCGCTCGCTCTGAACTTCACCGCCATGTTCGAATTCGCCTGGCCCCTGTTGTTTCTCGCCCTGCCTTTGCCGCTCGCCGTCCGCTGGCTCTGGCGGCCCGCGCCGCGCGGCGGAGGAGCGGCGCTGCGGGTCGCTTTCGCCGGAGAATTCGCCGATCTGGGAACCGCGGGGACCGCGGTGCCGGGCAGCCGCACGCCGCTGATCCTGGCCGCTTTGGGTTGGCTGCTGCTGGTCGCCGCCGCGGCCCGGCCGCAGTGGCTGGGCGAACCCATCGAACAGACCGTGAGCGGACGCGATCTGATGCTGGCCGTGGACCTGTCCGGCAGCATGGACATCGAGGATTTCGTGGTCGACCGCGAGGTCTCCAACCGGCTCGAGGCGGTCAAGCGGGTCGCGAGCGCCTTCATCGAGCGTCGCAGCGGCGACCGCATCGGCCTGATCCTGTTCGGCGACGAGGCCTATCTCCAGGTGCCGCTCACCTTCGACCGCAAGACCGTCGGGAACCTGCTCAACGAGGCCGCGATCGGGCTGGCCGGCGACAAGACCGCGATCGGCGACGCCATCGGCCTGGCGATCAAGCGCCTGCGCGACAATCCCGCCGGCCAGCGGGTGCTGATCCTGCTCAGCGACGGCGCCAACACCGCCGGCCAGGTGCAGCCGCTGCAGGCCGCCGAACTGGCGGCGCGGGAAGGGCTCAAGATCTACACCATCGGCGTCGGCGCGGACGAGATGATCGTGCGCGACTTTTTCGGCACCCGCCGGGTCAATCCTTCCGAGGACCTGGACGAGGCCACGATGACCGCCATCGCGGAAAAGACCGGGGGACGCTATTTCCGCGCCCGCAACACCGAGGAGCTGGATCAGATCTACGCCCTGCTGGACCGGCTCGAACCCGCCTCGCGCGATGCCCAGTATTTCCGACCCCGCGACGAGCTTTTTCCCTGGCCGCTGGCACTCGCGCTGCTGGCCGGCGCCGGCGCGCTGTGGCTGCGCGGAAGGAACGCCTCATGATGGAATTTCATTTTCTCCGCCCGCTCTGGCTGGCGGCCTGGATTCCCCTGGCGCTGGCACTTTGGTACTGGCACCGCCGCAGGCAGGGTGAGGGCGACTGGGCAAAGATCTGCGACGACGGCCTGCTGCCGCATCTGTTGATCGGCACGCCGGGGCAAGCCGGCAAGCTGTCGTGGTGGCTCGGCGCGATCGCCGGCGTCCTGGCGATCCTGGCCGCGGCCGGCCCCACCTGGGAGCGCCAGCAGACGCCGGCATTCCGCAACCAGTCGGCGCTGGTGATCGCGCTGGAGCTGTCCCCGGCCGTGGACGCGGCGGACCTTCAGCCCTCGCGCCTCACCCGCCTGCGCTATGCGGTCACCGACCTGCTGAAGCAGCGCAAGGACGGCCAGACGGCGCTGCTCATCTACGGCGGCGACGCTTTCACGGTCACGCCGCTGACCGACGACGTCGACACCATCGACGCTCAGCTCCCGGCCCTGAGTTCCGACTTGGTGCCAGCCACGGGCCACGACGCCGGGCGTGCGCTGACGCTGGCCGCCCAGCTTCTGCGTGACGGCGGCTTCGGCCGCGGCGACATCCTGCTGGCCGCGGTGCAGGCGGACCCGGCGGCCGAGGCATTGGCGGCGAAACTGCGAGGCGAAGGCTTCCGGGTTTCGGTGCTGGCCATCGGCACCGAAGCGGGCGCGCCGATTCCGCAGCGAAGCGGCGGCTTCCGCAAGGGCGCCAACGGCGAGATCGAACTGTCGCGCCTGGACGCACCCGCGCTGCGCGAGCTGGCCGGGCAGGGCGGCGGACGCTACCTCGAATTGAGCGCCGGCGCGGCGGCCACCGACGCCCTCACATCCTTCTTCGAGCAAAGCGCCCGCCGCAATGAGGGCAGGGAGGCAGCCATGAAGCTGGAGCTGTGGGAAGACCGCGGCCCTTGGCTGCTGCTGCTGGTCCTGCCTTTGGCGGCACTGGGCTTCCGCCGCGGCTGGCTGGCCGTACTGGTGTTCGCCCTGCCTTGGCCGCGCCCCGCCCATGCGCTGGACTGGCAGGGGCTCTGGAAAACCCCGGACCAGCGGGCGGCGGAAGCCTTCGAAGCCGGGCAATTCGACCGGGCCGCCGCCGGCTTCCGCGATCCGGCCTGGAAAAGCGCGGCCGAGTACCGCGCCGGCAAATACGAGGAGGCGGCCGAGTCGCTGGAAGGCTTGGACAGCGCCGACGCCGCCTACAATCGGGGCAACGCCCTGGCGAAGTCGGGCAAACTCCAGGAGGCGCTCGAGGCCTACAAACATGCCGAACGGCTCGCCCCCGACGACGAAGACGCACGCCACAACCGCGAAGTGGTCGAGCAGGCCCTGAAGCAACAGGAACAGCAGAAACAGCAATCCGATTCCAAGGACCCGGATCAGGAAGACAAGGACGGCCAGCAACAGGAGCCGAACGGCGGCGGCAAGGACTCGCAGGAACAAAAGCCCGACCAGGACCCGTCTCAGAAAGAACCCAAGCCGGACGAAAAATCGTCCGAGCAACAGCCCGGCCAGGAAAAGGGGGAACGGCAAGCCCCGGAGCCGGACGCAAAAGACCAGGCCCAATCCGCATCGCCGGCCCCCCAGGCCAGCGAGCCATCGGCGGAAGACAAAGAAGCCCAGGAGGAGCAGATGCAGCAAGCCGAATCCCGGTCCGAGCACGAAAAGGAGCAGGCCACCGAACAATGGCTCAAGCGCATCCCGGACGACCCCGGCGGCCTGCTGCGGCGCAAGTTCCTCTACCAGTACCGGCAGCGCCAGCAGGGCACGGGAGGGCGGTGAGCATGGCGAAACGATGCGCACCGGCGTGTAGCCCGGTCATCCTCGGGCTGCTGCTGTGGTTGGGCTTGAGCGGCGCCGGGTGGGCGGCGGAGATCACCGTCACCGCCGACCGCGATCCGGTACCCGTCAACGAATCCTTCAACCTCACCTTCAGCGCCGACGAATCGCCCGACGATGAGCCGGACTTCACGCCGCTGAACCAGGATTTCCGGATGCTGGGCCAAAGCCAGAACAGCCGGATCTCGATGGTCAACGGCAAGGTCAGCCGCACCTTCGAGTGGACCGTCTCGGTCGTCGCCAAACAGGCCGGCAAGCTGACCGTGCCGCCCATCGCTTTCGGCGCCGACCGCTCCAAGGCCCTGACGGTCACGGTCACGGACCGGTCGGCGCCGGGGCAGGCGCGCAGCCCGGGCGACGACGCCCTGCTGATCGAAGTCGACGCCTTGCCGAAAAACCCGTACGTCCAGGCACAGACGGTCTACACCGTACGCGTACTCTACCGGACCAATCTGGGACGCGCCCAGTTGAGCCCCCTGGAGATTCCCGACGCGCTGGTCCAGCAGCTGGGGGACAAGCGCAATTTCTCGACGGAACGCAACGGCAACACCTACGCGGCGACCGAAATCCGCTATGCGGTCTTTCCGCAGAAGAGCGGCGCCCTGCGTATCCCGCCGCTGACCCTGGACGCCGAAGTGCAGGCCGGCGGACGGGGCGGCTTCAACCCGTTCTTCGGGCGCCCGATAAAGACCGTCAGCCTGCAATCCGAGGCCGTCGAGCTGCAGGTGCGGCCGGCGCCCGCCGCATTTTCGGGCAAACACTGGCTGCCCGCGGAAAACGTGACGCTGGAGGAAACCTTGTCGCCCGACACCGCTAGGGTCGAGGCCGGCCAGCCGCTCACCCGCACCCTCACGCTCAAGGCGCAAGGGGCTACCGTGGGGGTGCTGCCGGAACTGGGCCTGGCAGGAATCCCGGCGGGAATCCGCCGTTATCCCGATCAGCCGGCCATGGACGAACAGCGGCAAGGTACCGGGCTCATCAGCACCCGCCAGGAAAAGACGGCCCTGATCCCCGACCAACCGGGCCGCTACACCCTTCCCGCCATCGAGGTGCCGTGGTGGAACATCGCGGCCGAAAAAATGGAAGTAGCCCGCCTCCCCGCACGCGAGATCGAAGTCGGCGCAAGTGCCGCGGCGCCGGTCCAAGCTTCCGTACCCGCGACGGAAGCGGCAAGCACCACGCCGGCATCCCCCGGCGCCGAACAGGCGGAAGGCGGCATGGCGGCCTCCCCGGTCTGGTTCTGGCTCAGTCTCATCCTCGCGGGAGGATGGCTGATCACGGCGGGCCTGTGGTGGCGAGCGGCCCGGCGGAGCCGGGAGGAAACCGCAACAAATCCGCCCGAATCCCGGAAACCTTCCGACAAACAGCGCATGCGCGAACTGAAGGAGGCCTGCGCCGCGAACGATCCGGAACGGGCCCGCCGCGCCCTGCTCGACTGGGCCTCGCTGCGCTGGCCGGATTGCGAAATGTCCTTGGAAGGGATTGCCGGACGCTCCGAAGGCGAGCTCAAGAACGCCGTCAAGACGCTCAGCCGGGCGCTTTACGGGCATCCCCGGATGGAGTGGAAAGGCGCGGCCTTGTGGGCCGCGATCGTCACCACCGATCTCGGCAAATCCAGGGCGGAGAACCGCGGTCCGGCCGCGATCGCCTCCCTGCATCCGCCGGCCGAGGCCGCGCCTTAGAGCGGCGCGCGGTCGCCGAACGCCCTGTCGATGATCCAGTAGAGCGCATGGGTCAGGAGGAAACCCAGCAGGAAGCCGCCGATGAAGAACTCGGAAGCGTGGTGGCCGAAATGCTCCCCGAGAAATTTGCCCACCAGGAAACCGACGAGCAGGGCCAGCCCCACGCGGAGGCGGTGAAAAATATCCCGTGTGGTCATGACGATTGGTTATCTCCGATAGCGAAAGGCATACCCGCCGCATTGCGCGGCGGGCACGCCTTTATAGGATAATAATTTCCTTTTCACCACTCTCCTTTTCCCCCGGCTCCCCGTTCATGAAAAAGCGTCTGGAAATCCTGCTCCGCAGCGCGCTGGAGCGACTGCAAACCGCCGGCGACCTGCCCGCCGACGCGGAAGTACCGCTTCAGATCGAACGCACCCGCGATCCCGCGCATGGCGACTTCGCGGCCAACACGGCCATGCTGCTGGCCAAATCCACCCGCTGCAATCCGCGCCAACTGGCGGAAAAAATCCGCGCTGCGCTGCCGGAGGACCCGGCGGTCGTCCGCACCGAAATCGCAGGCCCCGGCTTCCTCAACTTCTTCCTCGACCCGGCCGCCCAGCACCGGATCATCGCCGAGATCCATGCCCTGGGTCCCGGCTTCGGCCGCAGCAGCGTCGGAGCGGGAAAACGGGTGCAGGTCGAATTCGTGTCCGCCAATCCCACCGGCCCCCTCCATGTCGGCCACGGCCGCGGCGCCGCCTATGGCGCCGTGGTCGCAGACCTGCTCGAGGCGGCGGGTTTTAATGTGCACCGGGAATACTACGTCAACGACGCCGGCCGGCAAATGGACATCCTGGCCGCCAGCGTCTGGCTGCGCTACCTGGAAAACTGCGGGGAAGTGCTGCCCTTTCCGGCCAACGGCTACCGCGGCGAATACGTCCGCGACGTTGCGTCCGACCTTTACCGTACCCAGGGCGAGCGTTACCGGGCTTCCGCGGACGAAGTCCTCTCCGGACTGCCGCCGGACGAACCCCAGGGCGGCGACAAGGAGGAATACATCGACGCGATGGTCCGCAAGGCGAAAAACACGCTCGGCCCCGAGCGTTACCGCGAGGTGTTCACCGCCGGGCTGGACAGCATCCTCGACGACATCCGCGACGATCTGGGCGAATTCGGCACCCATTATCAGGAATGGTTCTCCGAACTGAGCCTGACCGAAACCGGCGCCGTGGAGCGGGCCTTGGAGAAACTCAAGGCCTCGGGCTACGTCTACGGGAAGGACGGCGCGCAGTGGTTCGCGTCCACCCGGCTGGGTGACGAGAAAGACAGGGTATTGGTGCGCGAGAACGGCCAGACCACTTATTTCGCCTCCGACGTCGCCTATCACCTGAACAAGCTGGAGCGCGGCTTCGACCGCATCGTCAACGTCTGGGGCGCCGACCATCACGGCTACATCCCGCGCGTCAAGGCCGCTATCCAGGCGTTGGGGGGCGATGCCGGCAAACTGGAGGTGCTGCTGGTGCAGTTCGCCGTGCTGTACCGCGGCGAGGAGCGGGTGCAGATGTCCACCCGCTCCGGGGAGTTCGTGACCCTGCGCCAGCTCCGCAACGAGGTCGGCAAGGATGCGGCGCGCTTCTTCTATGTGATGCGCAAGTCCGACCAGCACATGGATTTCGACCTCAAGCTGGCCACCTCGCGAACCAACGAAAATCCCGTCTACTACGTGCAGTACGCCCATGCCCGGGTATGCAGCGTGTTCCGCCAGCTCGACGAAAAAGGCTGGGCGCGGAATCTGGGGCGCGGTATGCAGCATCTGGAAAGACTGAGCGAACCGCACGAACTCACGCTGGTGGGCAGCCTCTCGCGCTACCCCGAAATCGTGGAGCAGGCGGCACTGCAATACGCTCCTCATCACCTGGTGCACTATCTGCGTGATCTCGCCGCGGAATTCCACGGCTACTATAATAGCTGCCAGTTCCTGGTCGAGGACGGTGACCTGCGGGATGCCCGTCTGAATCTGATCGACGCCGTACGGCAGGTCATCGCCAACGGTCTCGGCTTGCTGGGCGTATCCGCTCCCGAAACCATGTAGCAATGCCTAAGGATTACAAACACAGGGTTCCCGGTTACCGCCAGGCACAGCGCCGGCGCAAGCGCGGCTGGCTGGCGGCGGGCGTCGCCGCGGTGTGCCTGGCGGCCGGCGGGGGAGCCTATGTCATCCTTTCCAAACATGCCGAAACGGCCGCGGTGATTCCATCCCCGGAAACCAAGCCCGGCCAGGCGCAATCCGGACGAGCGGGAAACGAGACCGAAGCCGGGAACCTGGAAACGCCCATCCCCACGGCCGGCAAGAAACCCAACCCGCCACGGTTTACCTTTTACAAGATATTGTCGGAAAAGGAAGAAATCATCCCGGAAGCGGAGATCCGGACCATCAAGCGGGAGGAGAAACAGGGCAAGTCGCCGCCGGGCGGCGGCTATGTCGTCCAGGCGGGATCCTACCGCTCGCGGGCCGATGCCGAAAAAATGCGCGCCGACCTGATCAAGCTCAAGGTCAAAGCCCGGCTGGAGAGCGTAAAGATAGAAAACGTCGAATGGTTCCGCGTGAAGGTCGGCCCCTATGACAATCTGGCCGAAGCCGACCGCCTGCGCTCGATCCTCAAGAAGAACGGGATCGACAGCGTGGTGCAGAAAATGACGCCCCGCCTGTCCCCCGCTCCCGCCGCGAAGCGTTGAACCATCCCGGACTTCAAGCGACCAGCCGGTAACACGGCTCGTATTTGGTCCCCGGCAGCTTCATCCGTTTCTGCGCCACGAAGGTCGCAAGCAACTCGTCCAGGGGATCGAGGATCGAACGGTCGCCGCGGATCTCGAACAAACCTTCCTGCTCGATCCGGCGGATGCCTTCCGCCTTGACGTTCCCCGCGACGATGCCGGAGAAAGCCCGCCGCAGATTTGCCGCCAGCGCATGAGGGGGCTGGTTCCGGTGCAGGGCGAGGCCGGCCATGTTTTCATGGCTCGGCACGAAAGGCGTCTGAAACGCCGGTTCGATGTGGAGCAGCCAGTTGTAGTAATAGGCGTCGTCATGGTGGCGCCGGAACTGCCGCACCAGGTCGACGCCTTCCTTCATCTTTCTGGCGGCCTGCGCCGGATCGCCGATCACGATCTCGTAGCGTCTCCGCGCTTCCTGCCCCAGGGTCGCCTCGATGAAACGGTCGATCTGCTCGAAATAGCCGGCGCTCTCGCGGGGGCCGGTGAAGACCAGGGGAAACGGCAGGTATTTGTTTTCCGGATGCATCAGGATGCCGAGCAGGTGCAAAATCTCCTCGGCCGTGCCCACGCCGCCGGGAAACACCACGATACCGTGGCCCGTCCGCACGAAGGCCTCCAGGCGCTTTTCGATGTCGGGCATGATGACCAGCTCGTTGACGATCGGATTGGGCGGCTCCGCGGCGATGATGCCGGGCTCGCTGATGCCGACGTAGCGCGGCCTTCGGATACGCTGCTTGGCGTGGGCGATGGTGGCCCCCTTCATCGGCCCTTTCATCGCGCCCGGTCCGCAGCCGGTACAGACGTCCAGCCCCCGAAGACCCAGCTCGTGGCCGACCTCCTTGGTGTGCTCGTACTCGCCCCGGTCGATGGAATGACCGCCCCAGCACACCACCATGTTCGGCGGCACGTCGGGTACCAGGCAGTTGGCGTTGCGGAGGATATGGAACACCGCGTCGGTAACGTGCCCCGATTCGGACAGATCGAATTTCGGGTCGCCGACGATCTCGAAGCGGGTATAGACGATGTCCCGCAGCACCGAAAACAGATGCTCGCGTATCCCGCGGATCATTTCGCCGTCCACGAAAGCGCTTTGCGGCGGATTGATGAGTTCCAGGCGCACGCCGCGCGCCGTGGGAAGAACGCGGATGTCGAAATTACGGTACTTCTCGAATACCTGCTTGCTGTCATCGACCTGGCCGCCGCAGTTCAGCACCGCAAGCGAACAATTGCGGAACAGTTCGTGGAGGGCGCTTTCACTGCTGTCGAGCAGCTTCCCGGCTTCGAGTTTGGAAAGGACTTCGAGGCTGCCTTCCGGGCTGACCTGGACATTCATGGATGACATGAGCTCAACTGTCGGAGAACCTGTGGATAACTTTGTGGGAAAAATGCGGGATATGACCGAATCGCTTCGTCAACTGCCACAGCATTCACGTCCCCTGTCTCGGAATCTTTATAAGATTCTTTTCAATACAAAAACTTGCAAATTTTGTCTTCGGCATCGGCCAAAGACCGTCAACAAACCGGGGCGAACTGGGCAATTGTGCACAACTCGTAAAAGAATGCCCTGTCAATGTGCATGCGGATCACAGAGAGAACGCCATGCGGGATGGCTCCGGATGAGCGCAAGCGCCTGCTCGAGCAGGCGTTTGCCGGGCTCCCGGCGGTGCCAGGTGGATGCGCCGGAGGGGTGCGGCAGCGGAATCAGGTCCGCCATCACGTTTTCCATTTCGAAGCGGTGCCGCTTCCCCACGACGTCGGAGAGCTGGCCGAACGCCAGAAACCGGCTCGCCGCAAGCTTTCCCACCGGAATGATCAGGGCCGGCCTGAGCAGATCGAGCTCGGTATGCAGCCAGACCGAACACTGCTCGATCTCGTGCGGGTCCGGGACCCGGTCTCCACCCTTGGGGTTCTTGCCGGGAAAACAGCGGCACACCGCGGCCATATATACCCGCTCCCGGAATGCTTCCTCGTCCAGGCCGATACCCGCAAACCAGCGGAACATCGTCTTCCCCGCCGTCCACGCAAACGGCCTGCCCAGCACCCCCTCTCTTGCGCCCGGCGCCTGTCCCACCAGGTACACCGGCGAGGCGACGGGCTTGCCCATGACCACCGGCGGCACCATGCCGGGGCAGAGACCGCACCGCCGCAAGGCGGCCTGATGCCGGCCTATCGCTTCCGAAACGTCCATCAATGGGTTTCGCCCCGGCTCCAGGCGAGGGTGTGCAGTCGCATCAGGGTGTCGGGATCGGAAACCAGGCTGCGCTTCTCCGCGTTCGAAAGCGTTTCCGGACCTTCCTCCACCAACTGATACATCAGCGCATGCAGTTGATGGCGCAGGCGCTTTCTCGGGAGCCGCTGCGGCAGCAATGCCGCATGCAGCGCACACGCGGCGGGATCGACGACCTTGCCGTAGCCGCTGTCCTCCACGCCGGAATCGCGCCCGAGATTTTCGTGCAAGAGCTCGATCACACGGGGAGCGCGGGATTCCTCCGGCGTCAGAAACAGACCGAGCCGCCGGGCGAAGAGGCCCAACCTTGCGCTGCTGGAAATCATGGAAGTCGGTATGGCGAAAACGAGACCGGCGAGAACCGGCGTGAACCACCAGAAAAAGCTGGGCACGTAATGATAGCTGAGGGCGCCGGCGATGAAGCCGACCAGTGTCTGTCCGCCGTGGGCCAGGAACGCCTCCTTGAAGCTCAGGCCATGCGCATCCCGTTGTTGCGGTGGCCAGCCCACGCTCTTCCTCGCCAGAATGGAGATTACGAATTTGCTCTGATAAAGCATCAGCACCGGCGCGGTGAAAATCGAGAAAAGGCTTTCGAAAAACACGCCGAGCGTCACCCGGAAAACGCCGCCGAACGCCTTGAGTTTGCGGCGGTTGCGGGTAAAGAGCAGGAGGAGGCTCCACAGCTTGGGCAGAAACAGCATGGCCAGGGTGACAAGGAGGACCGTCGTCATCTCGACGGCGTAGGACTCCGGCCAGACCGGGAAGATGTTGTCGCCGAAGAAGTACACCGGCAGGGTCTGGCTGCGGATATAGGCCTCGAAGCCGGTGATGAGCAGGAACAGCAGCCACAGGGGGGACGAGAGGTAGGACATGATGCCCATGACCAGGTGCAGCCGGCTGATGCCGGAGAGTCCGCGGGCGAACACCATCCGAACGTGCTGGAGGTTTCCCTGGCACCAGCGCCTGTCCCGCTTGGCGTAATCGATCAGGGTGGGCGGCAGTTCTTCGTAGCTGCCGGCAAGCTCGTAGGCCAGCCAGACCTCCCAGCCCGCCTCCCGCAACAGGGCGGCCTCGACGAAGTCGTGGCTGAGGATTTCGCCGCCGAAGGGCTCACGGCCCGGCAGCTTGGGCAGGCCGCAATGCTTCACGAACGGCTGCACGCGGATGATGGCGTTGTGGCCCCAGTAATTGCTGTCGGCGAGCTGCCAGTACGACGATCCGGCGGTGAAGATATCCGAATAAAGGCTGCTGGCGAACTGCAGGATCCGCGCAAACAGGGACTTCTGGTTGACCGGCAGCGGCGGGGACTGGATCAGCGCGACGTTGGGATGCGCCTCCATCAGGTCCACCATGCGCACCAGCGTCTCGCCGCTCATCAGGCTGTCGGCATCGAGCACGATCATGTAGCGATAGCGGTTGCCCCAGCGGTGACAGAACTCCTCGATGTTGCCGCTCTTGCGGGCGACGTTTTTTTCACGGTTGCGGTAGAAGATGCGCCCGTGCCCGTCGAACTCCTCGCACAGGCGGTACCAGCGGGTTTCCTCCTGAAGCCAGGTCTCCGGATCGCGGGTATCGCTGAGGATGAACAGCTCGAAACCCTCGGAGCGCCCGGTTTCCAGCAGGGATTGCCAGATCGCCGCAAGGCCCGAGAACACCCGGTGCGGGTCCTCGTTATAGATCGGCATGACGATGGCGGTCCGCAGCGGCGTCGCCTCCGGCTCCGGCGACGCCATCGGCGGCAAGCGGCAGATCGACTTGCCGTCGCCGCCGAACAGCAGGACCAGAAAGCCGATCGTCGCGGTCCAGAACGACGTGCTGATCCACAGTATGAGCAGGGTATAGAGCAGCAGCAGCACGAGTTCCTGGGGCGTCAGGCCGTTCTGCTGGAAGGCGCTGGTGATCATGAACATGGCGGCGAAGGTCGTCAGCGTCACCAGGGTCAGAAACACGGTTCTACGGAACAGCCTGGGCCGGCGGGGCATCGGCGAATGAACGGCCATGCGGATCTTGAGAATCAGACGGACTTGAAAAGAAAGAAGCGAAGCTTCTGCGGCTGCATCGCCACCGGCGCCTCGGGCGGCTGAGCCTGAGGCCAATGCCGTTGCAGGCGCGACGCGAATTCCGGATTGGCGGAGGAATTCAGATAGAGCTCGTCGGCACCGATCCCCAAGTCCCCCAGCAACAAGGCGGCGCGTGCACCCGCGATCAACGACGACTCGCGGCTGGCATTCACGCCCAGCGCCCGGGCCAGCGCCTGATCCAGCCGCCGCTGGGCTTCCTCGATGGCGCGCCGAGACAGCTCGGCGGAGTCGTGCCTGGCGACGCGCCGGCGCGCCCGTTCCACGCATTCCGCGGCCAGCCTGTCAATGAGGGCCGCGTCCCGGAATCGAAGGCGCCGGAGATACGATTTGACGACTTCCCCGACCTCGGAGGCCGCGTGCGCGGTCGATTCCGATGCCATGGCCGCAGAAACGGCCGCCGGCTCCGCATTCATTGGGCACTCCACTGGTACAGCCAGGTTTCGGTGAGCACGTCCTTGCCCGCGCGCAGCACCGCGCGCAATTCGACCGGGTCCTTGTCCTTCTCGGGCTCCAGCTCGAAGCTCAGGCGCCAAGCCCCGGTCTCGGTGTTCTTGTGGACCACGGTGTCCCGGATCGAGCCCGAAGAAGTGCCGACGTCCGCTTCGATCTTTGCGTCTTCGCCGTACAGTTTCAGGGTTTCGCTGGCGAAATCGATCACGAACTTGCGCCTGCCGGCTTCCTGGGCATTGGTGCCGCCCGCGCCGATCCGGGTCGCCTGGACCTTGCCGGAACGCGGCGCCATCAACTCATCGGAAGTGAAATGCAGCCGATACGAGAAGCTCATTTCCTTGCCCGCATCGGTCGGCTGATCCGGCACCCAGAACGAAACGATGTTGTCGTATTTCTCCGCATCGCTCGGAATCTCGATGAGGTAAATCGCACCGGGGCCCCAGTCGCCCACGGCTTCGACCCAGGAGGTGGGCCGGCGATGATAATACGCTTCCAGATCCTGGTAATGATCGAATTCGCGGTCGCGCTGGAGCAGGCCGAAACCGGTGAGCTTCTCGTCCCGGAACACGCTGATGCGCAGGTGGCGCGGGTTGTTCAGCGGACGCCAGATCCACTCGCCGTTGCTGCGCGAGATGAGCAGACCATCGGAATCGTGGACTTCGGGGCGGAAGTCGTCCGCGAAGCGGTCGGTGTTCTCGCCATGGAAGAACATGCTGGTCAGCGGCGCTATCCCAAGGCGCTCGACCTTGCGGCGGAAATAAAGGTGGTGGGTCACATCCATGGTGGCATCGAGGCCCGGCCGCAGCACGAAACGATAGGCGCCGGTGACGCTGGGACTGTCCATGAGCGCATGGATGACCAGTTCGGAGCCGCCCGGCGCCGGCTTCTCGATCCAGAATTCCCGGAAAATCGGAAACTCTTCCGCCTTGGTGAGCCCGGTGTCGACCGCCAGCCCCCGCGCCGACAGGCCATAGGTCTGGCCCAACCCCACCGCACGGAAATAGCTGGCGCCCAGGAAGACGCTGGCTTCGTCGAAAACCTCGTTGCGGCGCAAGGGGTAATGGAACCGCACGCCGGCAAAACCGAGATCGGCATCGAGAGGCCCCGGCACCGGGTTCTTGCCGAAGTCGAACAATTCCGGCGAATAAGCCAGGCGGGTCGCTTCGCCGTTGCTGACCACGTTGATCACGACCCGGTCCTTGAACATGAATCCCCGATGGAACAACTGGACCTGGAAGGGCAGCCCCTCCTCGCGCCACAGCGCCTTGTCGGCCTTGAAGCGGATGTCGCGGTACTGGTCGTAGTCCAGTTTGCCGAGGAACTCCGGCACGCCGCCGTCGTCACGGACATAGGGCTGGGCCGCCAGGGCGTGGGCGCGCTGCTCGACCACATCGAAGCCGAAGGGCCTGTCCTCTTCTGCGGCCGGCGGCAGCGGGGTTGAACTCGGCAGCGGAACCGGTGCGGATTGTTTCGCCGGGCCTGCGTGTGCAATACCGCCAGCCCATGCCAGGCACAGATACAGGAGCATCCCGGTGCGTCTGTTCAATGGAATCGTTCTCACCAAGAGAGTTGCAAAAAACCAGTCTGAGTGCCGGCACGCCGCCGGGCGGGGAGAGCTACGGATATGGCGACGCCCGTCAAAGCGCCCGGCGTATCTTCGCCGGCGGCATTGGATATAAAAACGCTCGCGCATTGGCACATCGTGCCATTCATAGTATACAACGGGGCGCCAATTACCTGAACTTGAGCGTCAGCCGTCAGTCCCGAGCGAGGAAAAGGCTTTTGAGAGAACTGCTATTGATCCGGCATGCGAAATCCGCTTGGAGCGACACATCGCTCACCGACCGCGACCGCCCTCTCAACGAGCGCGGAAAGCGCGATGCCCCGTTCATGGGAAGCCTGCTGCGGTTCCGAGGCATGCAACCGGATCGCATGGTCTCCAGCCCCGCGCGGCGCGCCCGGAAAACCGCCCGCCTGATCGCCTGGGAAGTCGGCTACGACAAAGACGCCATCGTCATCGCGGAACAAATCTATCTCGGGGGGAGACGGGCCATCGTGGAGCTTGTGCAAGCGCTTAATGACGAGGACGAGCGGGTTTACGTGATCGGCCACAATCCCGACCTGTCCGAAGCCGCTTCCTGCCTCACCGGCGAAAGCCTGGGAGAGATGCCCACCTGCGGCATCGCGGCGATCGAATTCACGGTCGACAGCTGGGCGCACGTCATGGAAGGCACAGGACGGCTGAAGTTCTTCGACTATCCCAAAAGGCATCTCACGCCGTGACTCCCGGAGACGGTCTCCGGGGCTCGGCCCACGAGACTGCATCACCCCGGAAAGACGATACGCATGGACAGATCGATGGCGCGGAGGTGCTTGGTCAATCCGCCCACCGAAATGAAATCCACGCCGGTTTCCGCCACGGCGCGAATGCTCTCCAGATCGATGTTGCCGGACACTTCCAGTTCGGCACGCCCGGCGGTGACGGCGACCGCATTGCTCAAGGCGTTCCGTTCGAAGTTGTCCAACATGATCCGGTCGGCCCCGGCGGTCAAAGCCTGTTCGAGTTCCGCGAAGTTTTCCACTTCGACCTCGACCATGACGTCCGGATGCAGTCGTCGCGCCATCGCCACCGCCTCACCGATGGAACCGGCGGCGACGATGTGGTTTTCCTTGATGAGCACGGCGTCGTAGAGACCCGCGCGGTGATTATGGCAGCCTCCGCACCGCACGGCGTATTTCTGGGCCAGCCGCAGGCCGGGAAGGGTTTTCCGGGTGTCGAGGACCTTTACGCCGGTGCCCGCGACGGCCCGGGCGTAAAGGCGGGCCACGGTCGCGGTGCCGGACAGGGTTTGCAGCAGGTTGAGCGCCGTGCGTTCGCCGCTGAGCAATGCCCTGGCGTTCCCTTCGAGTTCGCACAGAAGTGTGCCGGCGGAGGCTTCCCCGCCTTCCTCCACGAACCAGACCGGCTCGATGGCGGGGTCGAGCCGCCGGAAAACGGCCTCGAACCACGCCCTTCCACACAAGACCATCGGCTCCCGTGTAACGACCCCGGCCCTGGCGAAGGCCGACGCCGGGACGACGTCGGCTGTCAGATCGCCGGAGCCGATGTCTTCCGAGAGATAGCGCTCTATGTCGTCGAGGTTCAGCTCGACGGGGACCTGGTTCACGGCCTACCCTTGCGTCTTCCTGGACTCCTTGCTCTTGGCGGATTTGGCCTTGCCGGCCGGCTTGCTTTCCTTGGTTCCGGCTTTCTTTCCGTTCTTGACTGCCGCGGGCTCCGCCGAGGCCACGATCCCTTTCAACTTCTCCAGTTCGATGGTCCGCTCGGCGGACGGCATCGGAATCAGACCGTCGGCGATGAGATAACCCTCGTCTCCCCATGCCTTGTCGCTGGTGAATTCCTTGAGGTAGGCCTCCATGCCCGGTGCAAGGCCCAAATGCGCCTGTTTGATGTACATGTAAAGGGGGCGCCCCACCGGATAGCGCTGCGATTTGACGGATTCGTAGGTCGGCTCGATGCCTTCGATGGAAGCCGCGATCAGCTCGGACTTGTGCTTGGCCAGGACGCCGAAATCGACGATGCCCAGGCCCTGGCCTCCTTCGACATGACCGATGATGCCGCTTTCCGGCTCGTTCTCGTAAACGCCGTCCTCGCGGATGGTCTGACAGAGTTTCTTGAACTTGGCCTCGTTGGCCAGCATCATCTGTTTCATCGCCGGAAAACTCGCGCAGCCGGCCTCGAGCACATCCTCGGCGAATGTGTCGCGGGTTCCCGAACTCAAAGGCGGTCCCCAGACAACGATCGGGGCATCCGGTAAAGCGGGATTGACTTCATTCCATTTCTTGTAGGGGTTCGGTACCAGCCGGTCGCAGGAGCCACCGCATTTGGGATCCGGAACCGTCTTGGCCAAAGCCAGGTACAGGTCGCGATTCGTCAGGCTCAAAGGCTTGTCCTTGCGCGACTGCGCTACGACGATGCCGTCATAGCCGATCTTCAATTCGGTGATTTCGTTCACACCGTTGAGCCCGCATTCGTCCCGCTCGACCTTCTTCATCATCCGGGATGCAAGTACGATGTCGGGATAGTTCCGACCCGTCCCTTCGCAGAACAGCTTGATGCCGCCACCGGTTCCGGTCGATTCGACTTTCGGCTTCCGCACCTTTCCCGAAGCCGAAACATGGTCCGCCACGGCACTGGCCAAGGGAAAAATCGTCGACGAGCCCGCAATCAACAGATAAGGGCGTCCGAATTCCGCATGCGCCGTTGCGGCATGAAAAAACAGGACTGAAGCGGCGACGTACGCCGGAAATCTATTTAGCACCTGATATCCTCGTGAGGTTGGATCGACAGCAGAAGCGTTTTCCCCAAAGCGGGTATCCGCACGCCGATTGTACTTCTTCGGCACACGCCGAAAAAAGCAAACCCGCCGGAAGGCGGGTTTGCGGGCCAAGCTGGGCTGTGTGGAAGGCCGGCCGGAGCCGGCCCCGCATCAGTCGCCCATCCAGATCAGTTCCACGCGGCGGTTCTTCTCGCGATCCGCCTCGCTATGCTCCGGAACCAGCGGGTATTCCTCGCCGTAGCCCTTCGGGTAGAGCTGGTTGGTCACACCCTTGGCCTTCAGGTAGTCGGCCACCGAATGCGCACGGCGAATCGACAGGCGCATGTTGTACTCGTTGGTACCCTCGGTGCTGGTATGACCGGCGACCTCGATGTCGCGCTTCTCGGGGAAGACGATCAGGTTTTCCGCCGTCTCGTCCAGGATGCGCTTGGCGCTGCTGGTCAGCTCGGCCGAATCGTACTTGAAGTTGACGCCGTGGAGCTCGATGCGGATCAAGCAGCCATCGCTGTCGACCTTCGCGCCCTTCATCGTGCCGGGGCACTTGTCGAGGCAGTCGTTCACACCGTCGCCATCGGAATCACGCGTTTCGCAAGTGTCCTGCACAACCGGCGCAGCGGCCACCGGCGCGTGGGGCTTCTCACCGAACGGTACCATGAAGCCGATGTTCAATACCAAACCGTGCTGGTCCCCGGGACCGTTATCGTCCGCCAGCACGTTGGCACGGTAACGAAGGTCACCGCGGAGCAGGAAGTTGTCGTTCAGTTCGTAGTTTGCACCGAACCCGGCTTCACCCAGGAAACGGGTCGAACGTTGATTTCCGTTGTAGCCCCAGGTCGAACCACCGGCGGCAACGACAGCATACGGCTGGAACGCATCCCTCATAAAGTAATACTGTACGTCGACCACACCGCCGTACATATCCGCGTTACGGTTCTCCGGCCCCCCAACATTGGCGGTGTTGCCTTCGTAATGATTCCACAATGGACGTACTTCGACGTTGAAGTATTCATTGATGATCTTGCCGATGCCAAGACCTGCACCCCAGGCTTGCTGAAGAATGCCTGGACTACGGCCCGTATAGGTGTACTCCGCGACCGGCGCAATGTACCAGCGGTCGTCCATGAAAGTCTCTTCGGCCTGTACCGAAGCAGTCGCCGCGGCCACCATGCCCAGCGCTATCAAAGTGCGTTTAATCATACCCCGTCTCCTTAGCAAAAATGCAACAAGTCACGCGCGATAAAACAACAGGTCCAATAGTAAAACAGCCTTACAGCCCAGCGCAACCACAATCCCACCACTTCCATAGAATTTTCTTGACAGGCGGAATTGAAGCCGATTCAACGAGTTTCAGCGTAAATGATAGAGAAGGGGGGTTCCGGAATGGAACCGGCCGGTTACACCGGAAGATCCGGCTGGCCGGCGTCCGCCCCGGATACCACGCGGCTCGGCGGGAAAAGGCAGGTGAAACGGCTGCCTCGCCCGAGTTCACTGGCGATGAACAGTTCGGCGTCATGCCGCGACATGACGTGTTTGACGATGGCGAGCCCCAGACCGGTGCCCGATTTGTTCCGGCAGCCTTCGATTTCGACCCGATAGAAACGTTCGGTGAGACGGGGAATATGTTCTTTCGGAATCCCTGGGCCGGTATCTTCGACATCCAGCCGGGCGCAGCCCGATTCTTCCTGGGACCAGCGTACCGTCACGGTATCGGACGGCCTGCTGTACTTGATCGCGTTGGAAATCAGATTGGCGAACGCGCTGTGCAGATCGGTTTCGTTGCCCAGCAAGGAAACCTGGGAGTCGAGCCTCAGCCGCACGGGCGTGTGCTCGCTCGCCTCCACCACGTTGGCTTCCTTGCACAGCCGCTCGAGCAGAACGGGAATCCGAACCACGGTCGCCGGTTTGGGCGGGCCCGATTCCAGCCGCGTGAGGGACAGCAGATTGTCGACCAGGCTCTGCATGCGGCCGGTCTGTTCCACCATGCGCTGGACCATCTTGCCGTAGGCGGACGCCGGGAGATCCTGCCCGCCGTCGTTCAGGGTTTCCATGTACCCCTTCAAAACCGTCAAAGGCGTGCGGAGCTCATGAGAAACATTCGCCACGAAGTCGCTGCGCACCCGCTCCATGAAACGAAGCTGCGTCACGTCCTGAGCGATCAGCAGCCTGGAGTCCCCCCCGTAGGGGACGATCCTGACCTCCAACTGCAGGGCCTCGTCCACCGGGGAGGGGATGCTGACGGTCGCGCTGTCCCTGGAATTCTTCAGGTGTTCGGCGAACTTCGGATAGCGCACCAGATTGCCGATGTTCTGGCCGAGATCGCTCTTGCGCAGGCCGAGGAGGCGGCAGGCGGATTCGTTGAACCAGTCGATTTCGTCCCGCGCGCCCAGCACCACCGTGGCGTCCGGCAAGGCCGAGGTCGCCGTCCGGAATTGCTCCAGCATGCGGATGAGCTGCTTCTTGCGCCGTTTGTTGCGGCGGCGCAGCTTGTGGATCAGATAATAGATTTCTTCCCAGATCCCCGTGCCGGCGGGAATCCGCTCGGCCCGCCCGCCGCGCATCCAGACATACAGCCGGTTGGCGTGGACCAGGTGATGAAGCAGGTACAAGGCCGTGCCGACCCACAGGGCGAAACCGAAGTCCTCAGCGATACGGCCGGCGATGACCGCTACCAGCACCACCCAGAATATCGTGAAGAACTCGGAAGCCCAGGCCCGGAACATGCGTCAGTCCGGCCGCGTCGAGAAACGGTAACCGAATCCGCGGACGGTCTGGATCATGTCTTCCCGGTCGTGTTCCGAAAGTATCTTGCGCAGCCTCCGGATATGGACATCGACCGTCCGCTCCTCGATATAGGCGCTGCGGCCCCACACCTGGTCGAGCAGTTGGGCCCGGCTGTATACCTTGCTCGGATGGGTCAGGAAAAACTCCATCAAGCGGTACTCCGTCGGGCTGAGGTTCACCGATTCCTCGTCGATGCTGAGCCTGTGTTCGTCGGTGTCCAGCAGAATGCCGCCGATCTCGATGCGTCCGTCCAGCTTGGCCTGCCGGTTGCTCCGGCGCAGGACCGCCCGGATGCGCGCAATCAGTTCCCGCGGAGAAAAGGGCTTGGTCACGTAGTCGTCGGCCCCCACGTCGAGCCCTCTGATCTTGTCTTCCTCCTCGCCGCGGGCCGTCACCAGGATAAGCGGGATGTCGCCGTAATTCTCGTCCTTCTTCAGGCGGCGCGCCCATTCCACGCCGCTGATTCCCGGCAGCATCCAGTCCAGCAGGATCAGGTCGGGTTCCTGTTCGTCCATCCGGCTCAAGGCCTGCTGCACGTCTCCCGCGGTGTGCACGGCGAAATCCGCCTGTTCGAGGACCAGGGTCAGCATCTCCCGGATGGCTTCCTCATCTTCCACTACCAGCACGTTGATATCGGACATTCTTCGGATTCCAGCGTTAAAAAACCGCGTCTAATCTAATTACCGAAGATTACCGTCCCGTTACAACTCCGAGTCAGACCGGTGGGTTGGGGCAGAGAGGTCAGCCCATCTTGGAGAACCTCAGCCCTCCATCCTCGACGTCCACGCCGATCACGTCGCCGGCTGCGAAACGGCCGGCGAGTATATCCAGCGCCAGAGGGTTTTCCAGCTCCTGCTGAATGGCCCGCTTCAGCGGCCTCGCGCCGTAGACCGGGTCGAATCCGGCCTCGCCGAGCTGATCCAACGCCGCGTCGGATACCACCAGGGACAGGTCGCGCGCCTCCAGGCGTTCCTGGAGATGGCGGACCTGGAGCCGAGCGATGGCGCGGATCTGTTCCCGTCCCAAGGGATGGAACACCACCGCCTCGTCGATGCGGTTGATGAACTCCGGCCGGAAATACTGGCCCACGATCTCCATGACCTCGGCCTTCATCTCGGCGTAATGCGCCTCGCCCGCCAACTCCTGGATGCGATTGGAACCCAGATTGGACGTCATCACCACCACCGCGTTGCGGAAATCCACGGTACGGCCATGGCCGTCGGTGAGGCGGCCGTCGTCCAGCACCTGCAGCAGCACGTTGAAGACATCCGGATGCGCCTTCTCGACCTCGTCCAGCAGGATCACCGAATAGGGCTTGCGCCGCACGGCCTCGGTCAGATAGCCGCCCTCCTCGTAGCCGACATAGCCGGGCGGCGCCCCGATCAGGCGGGCGACCGAATGCTTCTCCATGAACTCCGACATGTCGATGCGCACCATCGCCTCGTCGGTGTCGAACAGGAACTCGGCCAGGGCCTTGCACAGCTCGGTCTTGCCCACGCCGGTCGGCCCCAGGAACAGGAAAGAGCCGTTCGGGCGGTTGGGATCGGCCAGGCCCGCGCGGGATCTGCGTATGGCGTTGGCCACCGCGGTGATCGCCTCCTGCTGGCCGACCACCCGCCGGCCCAGGTTCTGCTCCATGTGCAGGAGCTTCTCGCGCTCGCCTTCGAGCATCTTCGCCACGGGAATCCCGGTCCACTTCGAGACGACCTCGGCGATCTCCTCGTCGGTGACCTTGTTGCGCAGCAGATGGAACTCGTCGTCCTCGCCGGCTTCGGCCGCGGCCAGACGTTTTTCCAGCGCCGGGATCTGCTCGTACTGGATCTGGCCGGCGCGGGTCAGATCGCCGCTGCGCTTGGCGTTGTCGAGGTCGAGCCGGGCCTTTTCCAATTCCTCCTTGACGCTGGCGGCGCCGGACAGCCGGGATTTCTCGCTCTTCCAGATTTCTTCCAGATCGGCGTATTCCTTTTCCAGCTTGCCGATCTCGCCCTCCAAGGCTTCCAGCCGCTTCTTCGAGGCTTCGTCGGTCTCTTTCTTCAAGGCTTCACGTTCGATCCGGAGCTGGATCAGGCGGCGGTCGAGCCGGTCCATCTCCTCCGGCTTGGAATCGATTTCCATGCGGATGCGGCTGGCGGCCTCGTCGACCAGGTCGATGGCCTTGTCCGGCAACTGGCGGTCGGTGATGTAACGGTGCGACAGCGTGGCCGCCGCCACGATCGCCGGATCGGTGATGGTGACGCCGTGATGGACTTCGTAGCGCTCCTTCAAGCCCCGCAGGATGGCGATGGTGTCCTCCACCGTCGGCTCGTCCACCAGCACCTTCTGGAACCGCCGTTCGAGCGCCGCATCCTTTTCTATGTATTTGCGATACTCGTCCAGGGTGGTCGCCCCGATGCAGTGCAATTCGCCCCGCGCCAGCGCCGGCTTGAGCATGTTGCCGGCGTCCATCGCGCCTTCCGCCTTGCCGGCGCCGACCATGGTGTGCAACTCGTCGATGAACAGGATGACGCGGCCTTCCTGCTTGGCGATGTCGTTGAGTACGCCTTTCAGCCGCTCCTCGAACTCGCCGCGGAACTTCGCCCCGGCGATCAACCCCGCCATGTCCAGCGCCAACAGGCGCTTGCCCTTGACGCCTTCCGGCACTTCGCCGTTGACGATGCGCTGTGCCAGGCCTTCGACGATGGCGGTCTTGCCGACGCCGGGTTCACCGATCAGCACCGGATTGTTCTTGGTACGCCGCTGCAGCACCTGGATGGTCCGGCGGATCTCGTCGTCGCGGCCGATCACCGGATCGAGCTTGCCGCGTTCGGCGCGCTCGGTCAGGTCGATCGTGTACTTCTGCAAGGCCTGGCGCTGCTCCTCGACGTTCGGATCATCGGCCGCCTGGCCGCCCCGCACCGCTTCGACCGCCCGTTCCAGGGCGTCCTTGGACAGGCCTGCCTTGCGCAGGAGCTCGGCGAGCTCGCCCCGGGATTCCAGCGCCGCCAGCACGAACATTTCGCTGGTGATGAACTGGTCGCCGCGCTTCTGGGCCAGCTTGTCGGTCAGATTGAGCATCCGCGACAGGTCGGCGGATATCTGCACGTCGCCGCCGACGCCTTCCACCGAAGGCAGGCGCTCCAGCGCGGCGCCCAAGGCCTGCTGCAACTGGGACACGTTGGCGCCTGCCTGAGCCAGCAGCGGCCGCACCGTGCTGCCTTCCTGGTTGAGCAGCGCCGACATCACGTGCACGGCTTCGATGAACTGGTGATCGCGCCCGAGCGCCAGGCTCTGGGCATCGGCGAGGGCCGCCTGAAACTTGCTGGTCAGTTTGTCCATCCGCATCGGTTCAACCCCTCAAGGTCGTATTTCGGTTGTCCGAGGTTGTGAGGGCGGGTGCGCCCATTTCAAGCATAGTCCCCGGAGAGTACCCAAGGTTTGGGCCATGTGTGAGAATAGCCGCTGGGGAAATCACCCCGGACGGCGGCCTGGCGATTCATGGTGACTTTTCGTTCCGGCGTTGTCTAACAAACGCATGCTTCGATCATGCGTGATTACTTACCTTGGAGGATTCGAGCTGCTATGAGCAATAAATTCCAGAAAACCTCGCTGTCGACCGTCGTGGGCACCGCCCTGGCCACTTCCCTGTCGGCCGGCGCCGTCGTCGCCGCCGAGAATCCCTTCGCCGCCAAGGAACTGACGAGCGGCTACATGCAGGTCGCCGAAGCCGGCAAGGAACAGAAGGAGATGAAGTGCGGCGCCGAAGTGATGAAAAACAACCCGGAGATGAAATGCGGCGCCTCCATGATGCAGGGCACCGACGCCAAGGCAATGGAAGGCAAGTGCGCCGGCATGAAGAAGGATGACGCATCCCCGGCTCCGGCTCCCGCCGAAACCCCGAAACCCTGAGGCTCTGACGGCCAGCGCCGCGCGGGATGATCGACGAGTCCACCGGCATTTGCGGCGCGGGCTTGGGTCTGCGGCGCAACTTCATCGAATCCGTTGCCGCCGATCCGCCGGGATCGGTGGACTTCTATGAAGTCGCGCCCGAGAACTGGATGCGAATGGGCGGCCGCAACGGCCGCCTGTTTCGCTCCCTGACCGAACGCCTCCCATTCGTCTGCCACGGGCTGACGCTCTCCCTCGGCGGACCGGCGCCGCTGGATCGGGCGTTTCTCACCGAACTCAAGGAATTCCTGGAACTCCATTCCATTTCGCTGTACAGCGAGCACTTGAGCTACTGCAGCGACGAGGGACATCTCTACGATCTGCTGCCGATCCCGTTCACTGCCGAAGCGGTGGACTACGTCGCGGAACGCATCCGCCGGGTCCAGGACGTCCTGGAGCGGCGCATCGCCATCGAGAACATTTCCTATTACGCCGCACCGGGCCGGGAAATGGAGGAGATCGATTTCCTCAACGCAGTGCTCGCGGAAGCCGATTGCGACCTGCTGCTCGACATCAACAACGTCTACGTGAACAGCGTCAATCACGGCTACGACCCGTTGACCTTCCTCCTGGGCCTGCCGCCCCAGCGCATCGTCTATGCCCATATGGCGGGCCACTACGTGCAAGCCCCGGATTTCCTGGTCGACACCCACGGCGCGCCGGTGATCGATCCGGTCTGGAAACTGCTCGGCACCGCCTATGAGGCCTTCGGCGTTTTCCCCACGCTGTTGGAGCGGGATTTCAACATTCCCCCTCTGGCCGAGTTGCTGGGCGAAGTCGGCGCGATCCGAATCTTGCAGCGACGAACGGACGAGCCCGCGCTGCGGCTGCGCCATGGCTGAAACCGAATTCGCCTTCCAGCGCCTGCAGCGGGAATTCGCCTCCCACATCCGGGACCCCGCCCGCTATCCGGCCCCGGCCGGGATTCCCTCCGAGCGCATCGCGATCTACCGGGAACTGCTGTACAACAACATCGAAAGCTTCATCGGCAACGGATTCCCGGTCATCAAGCGGATTCTGGGCGAGGACCGCTGGAACGCGCTGGTGCGGGACTTCTTCGCCCACCACGTTTGCACCACGCCGTATTTCTCCGAAATCTGCGAAGAATTCCTCGTCTATCTTGAAGAAGAGCGGAACGCGGGCGGGGACGACCCGCCTTTCCTGTTCGAACTCGCCCATTACGAATGGGTCGAACTCGCCCTGGCCATCCATCCGGCCGAGGCATTTCCGCGATCGACCGGCCTGCCGCCGGACTGGCCGGAACGGTGCGTGGAGATTTCCCCCCTGGCCTGGCATCTCGGCTACCGCTACCCGGTCCACCGCATCGACCCGGATTTCATGCCGGATTCTCCGCCGGAGACGCCAAGCTTCCTCCTGGTCTACCGCGGTCTGGACGACCGGGTCCGGTTCCTGGAGAGCCCGCCCCTGCTTCACCGGCTGTTCGAATTGTTCGACGAAGCGAGGACCTCGGCCCTCGGGGGGCATATCGAACGGCTGGCGGCAGAAACCGGCGGCGACGCCTTGGTCTTGAGCCGGCAGGTCGAGCCGGTGCTGGCAGACCTCGACGAACGCGGCATTCTCCGCTTCGTCTGACAGCGACCTACCTCAGGCTCAGCAGGGCGACGGTGTCGCCGGCGGCCAGTTCCACGTCGAGCAGGTAAATCCTGTTCGGCTCGATTCCTTTCCGCATGAGATAGCTGCGTATCCCGGCGGCGCGCGCCTGCGCCAGACGGCGCAAGTCGATTTCGCTGATGGACCAGTCCTTCAGCACCTTCCCCCGGGCGCTTTCGAAAAGCGCTCCGCCGAGCACCCGCTCGCCCTTCGGCAACTCCGCCCATTCAGCCGCACCGGGGTGACGCAGGCGGTAGAAGTGGCTGAACAGGCGGCGGTAATCCTCGTCGGACAGCGTCAAGGGACCGACCGGTCCCTTGTCCCGGTCTCCCCCAGCCGTGCGCAACTCGATGGCCTTGGCGTTCTCCAGTTGCCGCCGCAATTGCTGCTCCGCCAGCGCCCTGGCATCCTTGCCGCTCCGGGCCGTTCCCCGGATTTCCAGGGAGAGGCCGGAGCGTTCCGAAAGCGCGGCCGCCAGTTCGTCCAGCTTGGTCTTTTCCGCACCATCCAGCTCAAACGAACCGGGACGGAAACCGATCGAGCCGGCATCGTCGCTGCCGCTGTCGAACAGCATACCGATCGCCGAAAACGGAGAACTGACCACCTGGGTGATCGCCCCCACGGCAGCTTTCGCCAAAAGACCGGTGATGCTGAATTTGGGATCGTCGAGACGGCCGCTGATGGGCAGGTCGATGTTGATCTTGCCGTCCAGTCCCCGCATCAGGGAGACCGCAAGCTTCACCGGCAAGGAAGTCGCGTCCGGGCTGTCGACGCGCTCGCCCAGAGTCAGATGGTCGAAGACCATGGTGTTGTCGGCCAGCAGCGTCCGGTCGGAAAGCCGGTAATGCAGGTCCAGATCGACCTTGCCCTTGTCGATCCGGTAGCCGGCGAACTTGGCGGAATAGGGCGAGAGTTCGGTCAGGTCGACGTTCGCGAAGCGCATGCTGACGTCGGCGTAGGTGCCGATCTGAAACGGATTGATCCGGCCGCTGATGATCACCGGAGAGGCATCGCTGATGCTGCCTTTGATCGAGACTTCCGCCTTGGCGTCGCCCTTGGAGGACAATGGCTGGATGACCCCGGTCAGGCCGTGAATGTCGACGGACACGCTCGGTTGGAGGCTGAGATCGGAAAAATCCGCGGAACCGTTGCGGACCAGCAGGGAACCCACCGTGACCGCGAGCGGCCGGCTCGCTTGATCCGGCGTCGTAGCGGGACTGGGCGAATCTGTCCTGGGCCGCGGCTGAAACAGATTCTCGATCAGATTGAGCGTGCGTTCCGGACTCACGACGATGCGGGCGTACGGCTTATCGGCGATCAGTTCGCGTATGCTCAGCCGGTTCGCGGACGTTTCCAGTGTCAGCCCTTCCGCACGCAAGGACCGCCAGTTGATGAAATCCCGTCCTTCCTTCCTGTCCAGGGTAACCAGGCCGGCGATTTCGGCCATCCCGCTGAAACGGACATCGTTCCTGGCGGGTCGGTATGCCAGATCCCCTTTGAGATTGAGCCGTCCCTTGGCCAGATCGATCCGGGTGAAACCGTCGAGATAGGACCTGAATGGCCGCAGGCCGAGTTCTTCCACTTGCAGCCGCAGATCGGCTTCCAGGGGATCGAACTTTCCGGAGCCCTCCGCCGTGATCCTGCCCCGCCGGCCTACGCCGGACGCCAAATGGAGCGCGAATTTTCCCTGCCGCGTGTCCAGTCCCTGGAGCCGGATTTCCAAGCCGTCGAAGCCGATAGCGGCCGGCGGATCGACGCTGTGATCGGCAAGGCTGAGCCGGTAGTTTCGTATCAGCCCTTCTTCCAGACTGAACGCCCAGCTTTCCTCCGAAGAACCGGCCCGCTTTCGGGTGGCTTCGATGCCGAGGAAGCCCGGCATTTCGAATCTCCCTTTCGGCGAGAGCCAAGCGCTGATTTCCGCGTCGGCCGAATCGAACTTCTTCACCGATAATAGTCTTTTCCGGAAATCGGCCGCCAGTCCCTCCGCCGACGTTTTTCCGCAACGGATATCCCGCGGTACGTCCGAGGTATCGGAAAAGTCCTGGAGCGTGACGCCGTCCAATCCAAGCTTCTTCGCAGACATGGCGGTTCCACCCCACCCAAGGCCGTTCAATCGGATGTTTGAAACCACCGCCTCCATTCTGCCAGAATCCGTTTCCCGGATCAGGTTGGTTGCACCGATGCCGACGCTTTCAGCCCGCACGGAAAACTTGGAAAAGTCGACCGACAGCTTTCCTATGTCTGCATTGCCGACGCGGACATGGACCCCTTCCGGACCAGGGATGGAAAGAGTATTGAGATGGGCTTTGCCCAGTGTCAGCATCGATTTTGCGCCGTCGTATTCCAGTTCGTCGAGGCGGATCTCATCGACTTCATTATCGGCGGCTGGACCGTTTTCCGTGCGCCATTGAACGTCATGCCCCGTCAGATTCGATTTACCGAGCAAAAACACCGAGCCGTCATCGATCGACCTGTATTCAAACGCCAGATTTCCATTCAGCGTCCCTCTCTTCAGTACAATACCGGTGCCTTCGAGATAAGCCGAAACTGCCATCAAATCGAGGTTCTCCACGTGGAGATCGGCATGTATCTCAACCGGAGCAAGCATGAGTGCCGCCTTCCCGTCCAGTTTGGCTTGGCCGCCGCCCGAACCTTTCAGTTCCAACCGTGCGGGACGGCTCAAGTCCGGACCCAGATCGTAAAGATCGGCATTCACCTCTGAAGCGGTGAGCGTGACCTTACCGCCTTCGTCCATGAATTCCAAGGCGCTGTTTTTGATAGAGAATACCCTGACCATGACGGGAACCTTCGGGGAAAGCGTCTCCCCGGTCTCGCCGATGAGTTTCGTCCAGTTGGAGATTCCCTTCGCATCCAGACCGATTCGTATGCCGGTCCGGTCCGCCGTGCCTTCCACGACCAAGCATCCGCTTTTCAGGCTTGCCGCCACGACGATATCGAAAACGACATGCTCCGCCGTCAGGGCGGATTGGCCGTCGAGGGTATCGAGCGCGGCCCGATCGAGTTCGAGCCTGCCGGAAAACGGATTGAACCTGACCTCCGCCAACCGGAACGAGCCTTGCAATTGTGCCGCCGCGATCGCCGGTAACCATGTTTTCAAGACGTATGGAACGACCCAGAAACCGATAGCCGAATACAACACGGCGAGGAAAGAAATACCCGCCGTCGAATAAATCAAAACGCGGGTATATTTATTCCGAATGGACTCGAAATGCATTTCCAAAGACCGAAAAACACATGATTCGAATAGCGGGTATCAGTCGACTCGCTCGACCTTGAGGATGACGCCTTCCACGTCGCAGACCCTGACCCTCGTGCCCGCGGGACAATCTTCCCCATGCACCCGCCAAATCGAGTCGTCGATACGGATTTTACCCATGCCGTTGACGATGGGCTGCTCGAGCGTCAAGGTCCGTCCGATGTATTGCGCCGCCCGGCGGTTGAGCAATGGCCGGTCGGAAACGATGGGTTTGCGGCCGATGAACTTCTCGAAGCCGAAGATACTGGCCAGGGAAAGGACGGAAAAGACGAGCAACTGGATTTCCCAGCCCAGCCAGGGAAACAGCCAGAGTACCGCTCCCGTCACCAGCGCGGCTTCCGCCATCCAGAGGAAATACATGCCTGGAAGGAGGAGCTCGAGGATCAGCAGCAAGGCGCCCAGTGTCCACCAGTGCCAGAAAACCAGGGTATCGCCGATCATTTGCGAACCTTGGATTCGCCGAAGGTCTCCCGGGCCAGCTCGGCGATGCCTCCCAGGGAACCGAGCAGGCTGGAGGCCTCCAGCGGCATGAGGATGAGCTTGTTGTTCGGCGCCGCGGCAACGTCGCGCAGGGCTTCGACGTATTTCTGGGCGACGAAATAGTTGACCGCCTGGATGTCGCCTTTGGCGATGGCCTCGGAGACCAGCGCCGTCGCGCGCGCCTCTGCCTCCGCCAGCCGTTCCCTGGCTTCGGCGTCCCGGAAGGCCGCTTCGCGCCGTCCTTCGGCTTCGAGGATTGCCGCCTGCTTTTCACCCTCCGCTTTCAGGATTTCGGATTGGCGATGGCCTTCCGCTTCCAGGATGGCGGCGCGTTTGTCGCGCTCTGCCTTCATCTGCCGCGCCATCGAATCCACCAGATCCTGCGGCGGGGCGATGTCCTTGATTTCGATGCGCGTGACCTTGACGCCCCAGGGGGTGGTGGCGTCGTCCACGACGGTGAGGAGACGTGCGTTGATTTCATCCCGCTTCGAGAGCAACTCGTCCAGATCCATCGATCCCATGACGGTGCGGATGTTGGTCATCGTCAGTTGCATGATGGCGAACTGGAGGCTGCTGACTTCATAGGCGGCTCGCGCGGCGTCCACCACTTGGTAGAACACCACGCCGTTGACCGTGACCATGGCGTTGTCCTTGGTGATCACTTCCTGGGAAGGCACGTCCAGCACCTGCTCCATCATGCTCATACGGGCTCCGATCTGATCGATGACCGGGCGAATCCAGTTGATGCCGGGACTCAGCGTTCTCGTGTATTTGCCGAAGCGCTCCACCGTGTATTCGGTTCCCTGAGGAACGAACTTGACGCTGAGCACCACCAGGATGATGCAGAGGATGAAGAAAAACAGGACGAACAGCGCAAAACCGGACATGTGCATCTCCCAAGGAAGCTGACGAATCGAGCGCGATTAGGATAGCTTGATCGCTCGCCAGTCCACACGGCCAGATTCAGAAAGTTCTTGGAAAAAGGAGATTTGATTTATGACTAGCTTGGAACGACTCTGTGGGTAACGAATTTTTTCGATAGATATCAGTTTCTTGCATCCACGGCGAGGGTGTGGGCAAATCCAGGCTGACATGTAGATGGATTGTGGATAACTTGATCCCGCCCGCGCACCGCGAAGGACAGCACACGTTATGCACAGGGAACGGCTTGCTTTTCCCACACAGATTCCAAACCAAGGAACCGCACCGATGTTCGAAGTCGCAGAACTCAAGTCCACGCTGGACAAAGCCTCGTACGCCGCTCAGATTCCCGATCTGCGGATGCAGCTTCTGGATCTGCAGCAGAGGATCGAAGCCGCGGGGATCACGGTCGTCTTTCTGGTGGCGGGGCTGGACTGCGCGGGCAAGGGCGACATCATCCACACGCTGAACGAATGGATGGACCCGCGCTACATGGAAACCCATGCCTTCGGGAGACCTTCGGAGGACGAACGGGAGCGCCCCAACCACTGGCGCTACTGGATGGCTCAGCCGCCGCGCGGCCGGATCGGGATTTTCACCGTCGGCTGGTACGGACCGCCGCTCGCCGACCGGCTGTATTCACGCACTGACGAGGCCGCCTTCCTGGCCGAGCTGGCCCATGTCAATCGTCTGGAAAAAGCCTGGACCAGCGATGGCGCCCTGGTGGTCAAATGCTGGCTACATCTGAGCAAGAAGCAGCAACGCAAGATCATCGAGAAAACCGAGAACGACCCAGAGACGCGCTGGAAGATCACCGAAACCGAGCACGAGCACTTGAAGCTTTACGACGATTTTCTGGTGATCGCGGAAAAGGCACTGCGGGAAACCAACACCCCGGAAGCCCCGTGGTTCCTGGTCAACGGCTACGACTCGTATTACCGTCGGGTCGCGGTCGGCCGCCATCTGGCGCAGTGCATTACCGCCCGTCTGGAAGGTGTCCGGGAACAATGCGTCAAGCCGGAACCCCCGGTTTCGAGCCCCGGGCCCAGCATCCTCGGCACAGTGGATTTGAAGGCCAAAGTCGGAAAAAAAGCGTACCAGGAGGAAAAAACGGCCTTTCAGTCCAAGATCAGCCGCCTGACCCGGCTGGCGCGCCAGCAGAAGCGTTCGGCCATGCTGGTGTTCGAGGGGTGGGATGCGGCGGGCAAGGGCGGTGTCATCCGCCGCATCACGCCGGCGATGGATGCGCGCAACTACCGGGTCATTCCGATCGCGGCGCCGACCGACGAGGAAAAGGCGCACCATTACCTCTGGCGGTTCTGGCGGCACCTGCCGCGTGATGGCAACGTCACCATCTACGACCGGAGCTGGTACGGGAGGGTGCTGGTGGAACGGGTGGAAGGCTTCGCCAGCGACGAGGAATGGCACCGCGCCTATTCGGAAATCAACGACTTCGAGGAGGAACTGACCGGCCATGGCATCATTCTGCTCAAATTCTGGCTGCACATCTCCAAGGATGAACAGGCCAGGCGGTTCCGCGAGCGCGAGCAGACCCGCTACAAGCGCTACAAGATCACCGAGGAGGACTTGCGCAACCGGGAGAAATGGGATGCCTATGAACAGGCGGTGAACGACATGGTGACCCAGACCAGCACCAGCTACGCGCCCTGGCACATCGTCGCCGCCAACGACAAATACCATGCACGCGTCGAAGTGTTCCGCACCCTGTGCAAGGCGTACCAGCGGTCGCTGAAATTCTAGGCTTGCCTAACGGTATGAAAAATCTGATAAACTTCGCCCCCCTCGAGCCATCCCCAGCCGGGCCGAAACCGGCGGAGCCCCCCCCATGTTTTTCCACGATGAATTCGACGTGATCGTAGTCGGCGGCGGACACGCCGGCACCGAGGCCGCCCTTGCCGCGGCGCGGACGGGTGCGCGCACCCTGCTGCTGACGCAGAACGTCGAAACCCTGGGCCAGATGAGCTGCAATCCGGCCATCGGCGGCATCGGCAAGGGCCATCTGGTGAAGGAAATCGACGCCATGGGTGGTCTGATGGCGCGGGCGGCGGACCGGGCCGGCATCCAGTTCCGCACCCTCAACGCGAGCAAAGGGCCGGCGGTGCGGGCGACCCGGGCGCAGGCGGACCGCAGCCTCTACCGCAAGGCGGTGCGGCAGGGACTGGGCGCCCAGGAAAACCTCAGCCTGTTCCAGCAGACCGTGGTGGATTTGATCGTCGAAGGCGGCAGAGCGGCCGGCGTCGTGACCCAGATGGGACTCAAGTTCCGTTCCCGCTGCGTGGTGCTCACCGTCGGGACGTTCCTGGCCGGGCGCATCCATATCGGCCTGGAAAACTACGATGGCGGCCGGGCCGGCGACCCGCCCGCGACCGATCTCGCGCGGCGCCTGCGCGATCTGGGGTTCAAGGTCTCGCGGCTGAAGACCGGCACCCCCCCGCGCATCGACCGCCGCAGCATCGATTTCAGGCGGATGGTCGAACAGCCGGGCGACGATCCCACGCCGGTGTTTTCCTTCATGGGCAGCCGCGACGAGCACCCTTCCCAGGTGTCGTGCTACATCACCCGCACCAACGAGCGCACCCATGAGCTGATCCGCGCCGGCCTCGACCGGTCGCCGATGTTCACCGGCGTGATCGAGGGCGTCGGCCCGCGCTACTGCCCCTCCATCGAAGACAAAGTGGTGCGTTTCGCCGAGCGCGCCTCGCACCAGATTTTCGTCGAGCCGGAAGGCCTCGACAGCCTGGAAATCTATCCCAACGGGATCTCCACCAGCCTGCCGTTCGACGTGCAGGTCGCCGCGGTGCGCTCGATCGAGGGGTTCGAGAACGCCCGGATCACCCGGCCCGGCTATGCGATCGAATACGATTTCTTCGACCCGCAGGACCTCCATTACTCGCTGGAAACGCGCCACATGGAGAACCTGTTTTTCGCCGGCCAGATCAACGGCACGACCGGTTACGAGGAAGCCGCGGCGCAGGGATTGCTGGCGGGCCTCAACGCGGCGCGCAAGGCGCGGGACTTGGAATCGTGGTGGCCGGGCCGGGGCGAGGCCTACCTCGGCGTGCTGGTCGACGACCTCATCACCCGTGGCACGTCCGAGCCCTACCGCATGTTCACCAGCCGCGCCGAATACCGCCTGGTGCTGCGCGAAGACAACGCCGACCTGCGCCTGACCGAAACCGGCCGCGCCCTGGGGCTGGTGGACGATGCGCGCTGGGCGGCATTCGAAGCCAAGCGTGGAGCCATCGAAACGCTGGGCGGGCGTCTTGCCGCGCGGCGGATCCGTCCCGACAGCGGGCAAGCCGAATGCTGGGGCGCGCTCACCACGATACCGCTGCAGCGCGAATCGAGCCTGTTGGACTTGCTGCGGCGCCCCGACGTCGGGCTGGACATCCTCGCAGGCTCCGCCCCGGAGCTGTTCGAAGACATGGACGCGGCGGTGCGGGAACAGGTGGAAATCGCGGCCAAGTACACCGGCTACATCGAACGCCAGCAGGCCGAAATCGAGCGCGCCCGGCGCTACGAGGCCTGGCAGTTGCCGGACTCCCTGGATTACGGCAAGGTCGTCGGGCTCTCCAACGAAGTGCGGGAAAAGCTCGGCCGGGTCAAGCCCGTCACCGTCGGGCAGGCGGCGCGCATTCCCGGCGTCACGCCGGCGGCGATCTCGCTGCTGCTGGTGCATCTGCGCAGAACCGGCGCCGCGCGATGCCCTTGACCGAAATCCTCGAGCGGGGCTTGAGCGAACTGGGCTTGACTGCCGGGAGCGGTCAGCGCGAACGTCTGCTGCGTTTTGTCGAACTGCTGCGCAAATGGAACCGGGTCTACAGCCTCACGGCCATCGAAGACCCCCCCGAAGCCGTGCGGCTTCACCTCCTGGACAGCCTCGCGGTCGCGGCCTTCCTGCGCGGGGAGCGGGTGCTGGACGTGGGAACCGGTCCGGGGCTGCCGGGCATCCCCCTGGCGATCGTGCAGCCGGAGCGGCGGTTCGTGCTGCTCGACTGCAACGCGAAGAAGATCCGTTTCGTCCGGCAGGCGGTGATCGAACTGGGTCTCTCCAACGTCGTGCCGGCGCAGGCGCGTATCGAGTCTTTCACCGATGTGGCGGGTTTCGACTGCGTGCTGGCGCGGGCCTATGCCTCGCTGGCGGAAATCTGGGCCGATGCAAGCCGCCTGCTCAAGGCGGGCGGGTCCGTGCTGGCCCTCAAGGGGCGCCGGCCCGAAGCCGAACTCGGCGAACTGCCGGCTGGGTTGACGGTCGGTATCCATCGGTTGCGGGTGCCCGGCGTGGACGCGGAACGGCATCTTGCAGAACTCAGGGCGACAGGGCAGGATTCGTAAATGGGCAAGGCAAAGATCATCGCAATCGCGAACCAGAAAGGGGGGGTCGGCAAGACCACGACCGGCGTCAATCTGGCGGCATCGCTGGCGGCCACGAAAAACAAGGTGCTGCTGATCGATCTCGATCCCCAAGGCAACGCGACCATGGGATGCGGCGTCGACAAGCGGGCGTTGAGCCGGTCGAGCTACCAGGTGCTGATCCGGCAGGTGCCGGCTGCCGACGCGATCATCGAACTCGACGGGCTGGGTTTCGACCTCATTCCCAGCAATTCGGACCTCGCCGCGGCGCAGGTCGACCTCCTGCAGATCGAAGGGCGCGACCGTTGCCTGACCGAGGCGCTGGAACCCTGTCTCGGCCGCTACCGGTTCATCCTGATCGACTGCCCGCCGTCGCTCAACATGCTGACGGTCAACGCCCTGGTGGCGGCGGACAGCGTGCTGATCCCGATGCAATGCGAGTACTACGCGCTGGAAGGCCTGTCGGATCTGATGGACACCCTGGGCAAGATCCGCGCGAGCGTGAATCCCCGGCTGGCGGTGGAAGGCCTGCTGCGCACCATGTACGACACCCGCAGCCGGCTTGCCAACGAGGTGTCCGAGCAACTCCTCGAGCATTTCCCGGAAAAGGTATTCCGCACCGTCATCCCCCGCAACATCCGCCTGGCCGAGGCGCCGAGCCACGGCGTGCCGGTCATGTATCACGACAAGAGTTCCAAAGGGGCGCTGGCCTATCTGGCGCTGGCCGGCGAAATCGTCCGGCGCAACGAGCGAAAGACCGCCGCCGCGTAGAAAACGAGCGTACCGACGAGCATGAAGAAACCCGCCTTGGGCAGGGGCCTGGAAGCCCTGCTGGGAGAAACCAGGCTGGATCCGAAGCAGGAATCCTTGCGGAAACTCCCCATCGAGCACCTGGAACCGAGCCCGTTCCAGCCGCGCAAGGATTTCGACTCGGCCAAGCTGCGCGAGCTTGCCGATTCCATCAGCGCGCAGGGCATCGTCCAGCCGATCGTGGTGCGTTCCAAGGAGCCGGGGCGTTACCAGATCGTCGCCGGCGAACGGCGGTGGCGCGCCGCGCAGCTCGCCGGGATCCGCGAAGTGCCGGTCGTGGTGCGCGAAGTGCCGGACCAGGCCGCCCTCGCCATCGCGCTGATCGAGAACATCCAGCGCGAAGACCTGAATCCGATGGAGGAAGCCGAAGCGATCCAGCGCCTGCTGGAAGAGCATCGCATGACCCACCAGCAGGTGGCCGATGCCCTCGGCAAATCCCGCGTCACCATCACCAATCTCAACCGGCTCAACGACTTGCATGCCGATGCCAAGGCGCTGCTGCGCGCGGGGGAAATCGACATGGGCCACGCAAGGGCCCTGCTCGCCCTGCCTTCCGGCCAGCAGGGCGAAGCCGCCAGGCGTGTCGCCGACAAGCGCCTCAGCGTGCGGGAAACGGAGACCCTGGTGAATGGTCTGTTGAAAGCCGCCGAAGCCGGCCCGAGACCGGCCGCCGCCGTCGATCCCGACATCGCCGGGCTGGAACGGCGCATGGCCGAGCATTTGGGCGCAGGCGTAAGGATTCAGCACGGTGGGAAGGGGGCGGGCAAGCTCGTCATTTCCTATGCCAGCCTGGAGCAGCTCGAAGGTCTGCTGGCGCGATTCGGGGGCTGAACCGGTTTGATCTTTGAGAAACCCGCTGCTATGATGCCGCGGCGTTTATGCGGGGATGCCTGAAGTGTTGGGCGCGCGTTTGTACGGGGGGGTACGACGGATCATCCGCTGGCAACTCATCGTGATGGTTGTCTGCGGAGCGATTGCCTACATTGCAGGCGGATGGAAAACAGCAATATCGGCGTCTGCAGGGGGGCTGATCGCGTTCTTACCGAATGTGGTCTTTGCGCTCCGTTTCGGCTTCTTCGACCCGGCCCGTAGTGCGCGCGACATCGTGCGCGCCTTCTATGTCGGCGAATCCTTGAAGCTCGTCTTGACCGGCACCCTGTTCTTCCTGGCATTTCAATTCCGCGAACTAGAATTTTTGCCGCTTTTCTCCGGATTTATAGTGGCACTCGGGGTGTATTGGATCGCCCTGCTGCAACGAATTTGAACAACTAGAGCAAGGCTGACAATGGCGACTGAAGCGCACGATACCGGTGGCGCCACCGGCTACATCGTCCATCACCTGACCCCCCTCTCCTCCGGTGAGGGTTTCTGGACCCTGCACGTGGACACACTGTTCTTCTCCGTGTTCCTGGGCGCAGTGTTCCTTTTCTTCTTCCGCAAGGCCGCCGAACAGGCGACGGCCGGTGTGCCCGGACCCTTGCAGAACTTCGTCGAGATGATCGTCGAATTCGTCGATACCCAGGTCAAGGACAGCTTCCACGGCCGCAACGCCCTGATCGCACCGCTGGCCCTGAGCATTTTCGCCTGGGTCTTCCTGATGAACACCATGGATCTCCTGCCGGTCGACCTGCTGCCCGACGTGGGCAAGGCGATTGGGCTCGAATATCTGCGCGTGGTACCGAGCACCGACCTCAACGCCACCTTCGGCATGTCGATCTCGGTGTTTTTCCTGATCATTTTCTACAGCCTGAAAGTCAAGGGGCCGGTCCATTTCGCGAAGGAATTCCTGTTCCATCCGTTCGATCACTGGGCGTTGATTCCCTTCAATCTGCTGCTGAACACGGTTGAGTATCTGGCGAAGCCGGTCTCTCTCGGTTTGCGACTTTTCGGCAACATGTATGCGGGCGAGCTGATCTTCATACTGATCGCACTGCTGCCCTGGTGGATCCAGCCGGCATTGAGTTTCCCGTGGGCGGTGTTCCACATCCTGATCATCACGCTGCAAGCGTTCATCTTCATGGTGTTGACCATCGTCTATCTCAGCCTGGCGCACGAAAGTCACTAAGGCATTGCTTCCACTTCTTTTTTCTAAATCACTTTAACTTACCTTTTGGAGGAAAAATGGAAACTGTATATGGTATGACCGCGATCGCTGTCGGCATCATTCTGGGTCTGGGCGCCATGGGCACGGCCATCGGATTCGGCCTGCTCGGCGGTAAGTTCCTGGAAGGCGCCGCCCGCCAGCCGGAAATGGTCCCCATGCTGCAGGTCAAGATGTTCATCGTTGCGGGTCTGCTCGACGCCGTGACCATGATCGGCGTCGGTCTCGCACTGTTCTTCACCTTCGCGAACCCGTTCGTGAAATAAGCTGACCATTCGCATACGGTTGAAACCTTAGCGAAAGCACTCAAGCAAGTGAGGACAGCGCCGTGAACATCAATGCCACGCTATTCGGGCAAATGGTCACATTCGCGCTTCTGGTGTGGTTCACCATGAAGTACGTCTGGCCGCCCCTGTTGCAAGCGCTGGAAGAGCGCAAGAAAAAAATCGCCGAAGGTCTGGCTGCGGCCGAAAAAGGCAAGCACGAGATGGAGCTTGCCGAAAAGCGCGCGACCAGCGCCTTGAAGGATGCCAAAGACCAAGCCGCGGAAATCGTGAACCTAGCTCAAAAACGCGCCAACGCGCTGGTGGACGAATCGAAGGAGTCCGCCAAGCTCGAGGGCGAACGCATCCTCGCGAATGCCAGGTCGGAGATCGACCGCGAGCTGGAAAATGCCAAGGAAGATCTCCGCAAGCAGGTTTCCGTGCTGGCGATCAGTGCTGCGGAGAAAATCCTGCAGCGCGAGGTCGACCAGAAAAAGCACAAGGAAATCCTTTCCGGCCTCGGCAAGCAGTTGGGCTAGACATCGATGAGCGAACTGACCACCCTGGCCCGGCCCTATGCCGTCGCCGTATTCAAGTCGGCCAAGGAGGCCGGCAAGATGCAGGAATGGGCCGACATGCTCGAATTCCTGAAGCAGGTCATGGCCGATCCTCTCATCGAGCGGGCCGCCAGCGATCCGAAGGCCGGAAAAGACAAGTTCGTCGCCAACTTCCTGGACCTCTGCAAAGGCCATGTCACCTCCGACGGCGAGAATTTCGTTCGTCTTCTGGCGAACAACGGCCGTCTGGGACTGGTCGGGACAATCGCCGACATGTTCGCCGAATTCCGGGCGGAAGAAGAAGGGTACGTTGACGTCGACGTCATTACCGCTTACCCGCTCGAAGAGAGCGAAGAAACGAATCTCAATGCGTTGGTGGAAAAGTGGATGTCGCGTAAGGGGCGCCTTCACGTCACCGTGGATGAATCCCTGATCGCCGGCGTGATTCTGCGCGCGAGCGGCCGGGTCGTCGATGCTTCCATACGTGGCCAGCTCCAGCGATTGGCGAAACGACTCTCCAATTAGAATGAGACAGTATCATGCAATTGAACGCGTCTGAAATCAGTGATCTCATCAAGCAGAGGATCGGGAAGTTCGATCTGGGCGTTGAGTCACGCAGTGAAGGAACCATCGTCAGCCTGACCGACGGCATCGTCCGCATCCACGGTCTCCAGGACGTGATGCAGGGCGAAATGGTGGAGTTCCCCGGCAATACCTACGGCATGGCGCTCAACCTGGAGCGCGATTCGGTCGGTGCGGTGGTGCTCGGTTCCTATGAGCATCTCTCCGAAGGCGACACCGCGAAGTGCACCGGCCGCATCCTGGAAGTGCCGGTGGGCGAGGCGCTGCTCGGCCGAGTGGTCGATGCGCTGGGCAACCCGATCGACGGCGCGGGCCCGATCGACGCCAAGCGCTTCTCGCCGATCGAGAAGATCGCGCCGGGCGTGATCTCGCGCCAGTCGGTGAGCCAGCCGCTGCAGACCGGCCTCAAGGCCATCGACTCGATGATTCCGGTGGGCCGGGGCCAGCGCGAGCTGATCATCGGCGACCGCCAGACCGGCAAGAGCGCCATCGCGATCGACGCCATCATCAACCAGAAGGGCACCGGCGTTAAGTGCATCTACGTCGCGGTCGGCCAGAAGCAGTCCTCGATCGCCAACGTGGTGCGCAAGCTGCAGGAGCACGGCGCGATGGAACATACCATCGTGGTGTCGGCCTCCGCCTCCGAATCCGCCGCGCTGCAGTTCATCGCCCCCTACTCCGGTTGCGCCATGGGCGAATACTTCCGCGATCGCGGCGAAGATGCGCTCATCATCTACGACGACCTGACCAAGCAGGCCTGGGCTTACCGCCAGATCTCGCTGCTGCTGCGCCGTCCGCCGGGCCGCGAAGCCTATCCGGGCGACGTGTTCTACCTGCATTCGCGCCTCTTGGAACGCGCATCGCGGATCAACGAAGAAGAGGTCGAGCGTCTCACCAAGGGTGAGGTGAAAGGCAAGACCGGCTCGCTGACCGCCCTGCCCATCATCGAGACCCAGGCCGGCGACGTGTCCGCCTTCGTACCGACCAACGTGATTTCGATCACCGACGGCCAGATCTTCCTGGAAACCAACCTGTTCAACGCAGGCATCCGTCCGGCCGTGAACGCCGGATTGTCGGTGTCCCGCGTCGGCGGTGCGGCCCAGACCAAGATCATCAGGAAGCTCGGCGGCGGTATTCGTCTCGACCTCGCACAGTACCGCGAGCTCGCGGCCTTCGCCCAGTTCGCATCGGATCTGGACGAGGCGACCCGCAAGCAGATCGAGCGCGGTCAGCGCGTGACCGAGCTCATGAAGCAGAACCAGTATTCGCCCATGAGCATCGCGCAGATGGGCGTCTCCCTGTTCGCGGCGAACGAAGGCTATTTGGACGACATCGAGGTCAGCAAGGTGCGCGACTTCGAAGATGCCCTGCAGGAATACATGAAGTCGCAGTGCGCCGAGCTGCTGAAGTCGATCGACGCAACCGGCGATTACAACGACGCGATTCAGGCCGGCTTGCACGAAGCGATCAAGAAGTTCAAAGCGACTCACGCCTGGTAAAGGTGCAACCATGGCCGTCGGCAAAGAAATCCGTTTAAAGATCGCGAGCGTTCGCAATACCCAGAAGATCACGCGCGCCATGGAAATGGTTGCGGCGAGCAAGATGCGCCGCACCCAGGACCGGCTGCAGGCGACCCGCCCGTATGCGCGCAAGATTGCCCGGATCATCAAGCACCTCGCGCAAGCCAATCCGGAGTACCGGAATCCGTTCATGATCGAACGCCCCGTCAAACGCGTGGGCGTGGTCTTGGTGTCTTCGGACCGCGGTCTGTGCGGCGGCCTGAACTCCAATCTGTTCCGGCTGATGCTGCGGCGGATGAAGGCATGGGGCGAAGCGGGCGTCGAAGTACGCCTGGGCGTGATCGGCCAGAAGGGTGCGTCGTTCTTCGGCAGCGTGGGAGCGGACATCGCCGGGCAGGTCGTCCGGTTGGGCGACACGCCGCACCTGGAAGGCATCATCGGTGTTCTGAAGCTCATGCTGGACGCGTATGGCGAAGGCGAGATCGATGAGCTTTACGTGGCTCACAACGAGTTCGTCAACACCATGACGCAGAAGCCGAAGCTGGAATGCCTGGCGCCGATCAAGGCGGAAGAGATTTCCGATGAGCTCAAGGGCCATTGGGATTACCTTTACGAGCCCGACGCCAAGACCGTGCTGGATGCGCTGATCACGCGCTATATCGAGTCGCTGGTGTTCCAGGGTCTGGTCGAGAACAACGCTTGCGAGCAGGCCGCCCGCATGGTCGCCATGAAGAGCGCCTCCGACAACGCCGGCAAACTCATCAAGGAGTTGCAGCTGATCTACAACAAGGCGCGGCAGGCGGCCATCACGCAGGAAATCGCCGAAATCGTCGGCGGCGCGGCTGCGGTCTAGCGGAATAAATCATTAGATATCCGAAGAGGGCAGAAATGAGTTCTGGGAAAATCGTACAGATCATCGGCGCGGTGGTCGACGCGGAATTTCCGCGCGAATCCTTACCGAAGATTTACGACGCACTGCGCGTTGACGAGGTCGGCCTCGTCCTCGAAGTCCAGCAGCAGCTGGGCGACGGCGTGGTGCGCTGTATCGCCATGGGTTCCACCGACGGCGTCAAGCGCGGTGTCACCGTGACCAACACCGGTGCGCCGATCTCGGTGCCGGTGGGCACGGAAACCTTGGGCCGCATCATGAACGTGCTCGGCGATCCCATCGACGAGAAGGGACCGATCGGCGAGAAGGAACGCTGGGGCATCCACCGCAAGGCGCCTTCCTATCAGGACCAGGCGGCCGCCAACGAGCTGCTGGAAACGGGCATCAAGGTGATCGACCTGATCTGTCCGTTCGCCAAGGGCGGCAAGGTCGGGCTGTTCGGCGGTGCCGGCGTGGGCAAGACCGTGAACATGATGGAGCTGATCCGCAACATCGCCATCGAGCACAGTGGTTACTCGGTGTTCGCGGGCGTGGGCGAACGTACCCGCGAGGGCAACGACTTCTACCATGAAATGAAGGAGTCGAACGTTCTCGACAAGGTGTCGCTGGTTTACGGCCAGATGAACGAACCGCCGGGCAACCGTCTGCGCGTGGCCCTGACCGGCCTGACCATCGCCGAGAAATTCCGCGACGAAGGCCGAGACGTGCTGCTGTTCATCGACAACATCTACCGCTACACCCTGGCGGGCACGGAAGTGTCGGCTCTGCTCGGGCGCATGCCGTCCGCCGTGGGCTACCAGCCCAACCTCGCCGAGGAGATGGGTATCCTGCAGGAGCGCATCACTTCGACCAAGACCGGTTCCATCACGTCCATCCAGGCCGTGTACGTTCCGGCCGACGACTTGACCGACCCGTCGCCGGCAACGACCTTCGCGCATCTCGACGCCACCGTGGTGCTGTCGCGCCAGATCGCCGAGCTGGGCATCTACCCGGCGGTCGACCCGCTGGATTCCACCAGCCGCCAGCTCGATCCGCTGGTGATCGGCCACGAGCATTACGAGACCACCCGCCGGGTGCAGAGCACCCTGCAGCGCTACAAGGAACTGCGTGACATCATCGCGATCCTCGGCATGGACGAGCTCTCGGAAAACGACAAGCTGATCGTGTCGCGCGCCCGCAAGATCCAGCGTTTCCTGTCGCAGCCGTTCTTCGTGGCCGAAGTGTTCACGGGTTCGCCGGGCAAGTACGTTCCGCTCAAGGACACGATCTCGGGCTTCAAGGGAATCGTCGAGGGCGACTACGACGACGTGCCGGAGCAGGCGTTCTACATGGTCGGGTCGATCGACGAGGCGCTGGAGAAAGCCAAACGCCTGGCCGCTTGATCGGCAGCCATAGGAGGTAATGAAGATGGCCATGACGATGCATGTGGACATCGTGAGCGCGGAAGGCGAGATCTTCTCGGGGCAAGCCGAGCTGGTCGTGGCGCCGGGCCAGGAAGGCGAGGTCGGCATCGCCGCCCGGCATGCGCCGTTCCTGTCCCCGCTGAAGCCCGGCGAGGTCCGGGTCAAGACCGAGGGCCAGGAGCCGTTGTCGTTTTACGTGTCCGGCGGAATGCTGGAGGTTCAGCCGTACTTGGTGACGATCCTTTCGGAAACCGCGGTGCGCGCGAAAGACATCGACGAAGCCGCGGCGCAGGAAGCCAAGCGGGCCGCCGAGGAGGCGCTGTCGGACCGTTCCGGCCGCCTGGAATACGCCAAGGCCCAGGCGCAGCTGGCGGAGGCGGTGGCGCAGTTGCGGACGCTGGAGAATTACCGGAAGGGTCGGGCGTAATCGCTCGATCCCGTGGTCAAAGGCCCGGTAAAGGTGATGCTATGCTTCACCTTTACCGGGTTTTTTTGTTGGCGAAAATACCCGCTTTTTCGTTGATCTTCGTGAAGGAGACTTGAGTGGAAGTCATCGCTCTCATTCTGGCGGCGGGCCAGGGGACGCGCATGCGTTCCGGTTTGCCGAAGGTTCTGCACCGGATCGGCGGCCTTTGTCTGCTCGAGCATGTATACCGGCTCGCCGCGGCGCTCGAAGTCGGCGAGACGGTGATCGTCTATGGTCATGGCGGCGAGCAGGCGCTGTCCACCTTGGGCCATTTGCCGGCGACATGGATCGAGCAGAAGGAGCGCAAGGGGACCGGCCATGCCGTGATGCAGGCTGCGGACCGGATCGGCGACGATTCGAAAGTTCTCATCCTTTACGGTGACGTCCCGCTTCTGAAAAGGGAAACGGTCGAGACTCTGCTGCACCATGCCGGCGAGTCGAGCTTAGGGCTACTCACGGTCGAGCTCGACAACCCGACCGGTTACGGCCGCATCATTCGCGACGGTGCCGGCAAGGTGCTTCGCATCGTCGAGGAGAAGGACGCCACGGCCGAAGAGCGTGCCGTCCGCGAGGTCAACACCGGCATCCTGGCCGTCGAAGGGGCTCCGCTGAAGCGTTGGCTGAAGGCCTTGCGCAACGACAACGCCCAGGGCGAGTACTACCTCACCGACATCATCGGCATGGCGGTGGCGGAAGGCTATTTCGTCGACGCCACGCATCCCGCCAGTCCGGACGAGGTCCTCGGCGTGAACGACCGCCGGCAATTGGCCGAGCTGGAGCGAATCTACCAAGGCCGCCAGGCGCGTGCGCTCATGGAACGGGGCGTGACCCTGCGCGATCCGGCGCGTTTCGACCTGAGAGGCGAAATCGTCGGACTGGGCCGCGACGTGGAGATCGACGTCAACGTGGTTCTCGAAGGGAGGATCGCGCTGGGCGATGAAGTGCGCATCGGCCCCAACGTTTATCTGAAGGACGCCGTGATAGGACCGGGCGTGGAAATCCTCGCCAACAGCGTGATCGAAGGCGCCGTGGTCGGCGCGGGTTCCAGGGTCGGTCCCTTTGCCAGGCTGCGGCCGGAATCCGTGCTCGCCGAAGCGGTCCACATCGGCAACTTCGTGGAAGTGAAGAAATCGGACATCGCCGCCGGCTCCAAGGTCAACCATCTGAGCTACATCGGTGATGCCAGCATCGGCAGCGGGGTCAACGTCGGGGCCGGCACGATCACCTGCAACTACGACGGCGTCAACAAGCACCGGACCGTCATCGAGGACGGCGCGTTCATCGGCTCCGACACCCAGCTCGTCGCACCGGTGCGGGTGGGGCGCAACGCCACCATCGGCGCCGGTTCCACCATCACCAGGGACACCCCAGAAGATTGCCTGACTTTGAGCCGCGCCAAGCAGCTCAGCGTGGAAGGCTGGAAACGTCCGGAAAAAGCGAGGAAATAGCCATGTGTGGAATAGTCGGCGCGGTGGCACACCGCAATGTCACCCCGGTTCTGCTGGAAGGCCTGCGGCGGCTGGAATACCGCGGTTACGATTCCGCCGGCATCGCCGTGATCGCCGGGGACGGTTCGCTGGAGCGGGTGCGCCGTCCGGGCAAGCTGCGGGAGCTGGAGTCCGCCCTGGAATCCGCCCTGGTCGAAGGCGAAACCGGTATCGCTCATACCCGCTGGGCCACCCACGGCGCGCCGTCCGAACGCAACGCCCATCCGCATGTCTGCCGCGAGCGGGTTGCGGTGGTCCACAACGGCATCATCGAGAACCACGAGGCGCTGCGGCGGCAGCTCCAGCAGAAGGGCTACGAGTTCCTGTCGGAGACCGACACCGAAGTCGTCGTCAACCAAATCCATGATTTCCTGGAACAGGGATTCCCCCTGCGGGAGGCGGTGCGCGCCGCCGTCGGCGTCCTGGAAGGCGCGTATGCCATCGGCGTCGTCAGCACCTGCGATCCCGGCCGGCTGATAGCCGCCCGCAAGGGCAGTCCGCTGGTGGTGGGTCTGGGCGAAAGCGAAAACTTCATCGCTTCCGACGTCTTCGCCCTGATCGGCGAAACGCAGCGCTTCGTCTTCCTGGAAGAAGGCGATCTCGCCGAACTGACCACCGAGTCGGTCCGGGTCTATGGCAAGGATGGCGCGAGGGTGGAGCGCCCGGTCCACGAGACCCGGCTGGCGCCGGATTCGGTGGAACGCGGCGAATACCGCCATTACATGCAGAAGGAGATCCACGAGCAGCCGGTCGCAGTCGAAAAGACCCTGAGCGGCCGCATCCTGCGGGGCAAGGTATCGCCTTCAGCATTCGGCGAACGGGCCGAGACCGCGTTCGAGCACGTCCGGGCGGTGCAGATCGTCGCCTGCGGTACCAGCTACCACGCCGGCAAGGTGGCGCGCTACTGGTTCGAGGCGCTGGCCGGCCTGCCCTGCAGCGTGGAAGTCGCCAGCGAGTTCCGCTACCGCAGGCAGGTCGTGCAGCCCGGCACCCTGTTCGTCACCGTTTCCCAGTCCGGCGAGACCGCCGACACCCTGGCGGCACTGAAGGCCGCGAAGGAACTCGGCTATGCGCACACCCTGGCCATTTGCAACGTGCCGGAAAGCTCGATCGTGCGCGAATCGGATTCCTGCCTGATGACGCGGGCCGGCCCGGAGATCGGGGTGGCCTCGACCAAGGCTTTCACCACCCAGCTTACCGCCCTGCTGCTCCTGGTGCTGGCGCTGGGCCGGCGCCATGCCTTGGCCGCCGAACAGGAGGCGAAGATCGTCCGCGAGCTGGAGACCCTGCCCGCGCAGATCCGGCACGTCCTGCAACTCGAAGACGAAATCGCGGCCTGGGCCGAGCTGTTCGGCGAGAAGCACCACGCCCTCTATCTCGGCCGCGGCGCCCAGTATCCGGTCGCCATGGAAGGGGCGCTCAAGCTCAAGGAAATCTCCTACATCCACGCCGAAGCCTATCCGGCGGGTGAACTCAAGCACGGGCCGCTGGCGCTCATCGACAACGAGATGCCGGTGGTCGCCGTGGCGCCCAACAACGAGCTGCTGGAAAAGCTCAAGTCGAACCTGCAGGAGGTCCAGGCACGCGGCGGCGAACTCTACGTGTTCGCCGATGCCGAAGCGCCGATCGAAAATGTGCCCGGCGTCAGGATCCTCAGGGTGGCGGAGACCGACGAAGTCGTCGCGCCCATCGTCTACAGCGTGCCGCTGCAGCTCCTCGCTTACCACGTCGCCCTGATCAAGGGCACGGACGTCGACCAGCCGCGCAATCTGGCCAAGTCGGTGACGGTGGAGTGAGGCGGGCGGCTTAAGCGCTGGCCGGAGCCGCCGCGGTCGATTATGGGATAATGGCCCATTCGATCCGTTTGCCAGCCTTTCGTTTCCATGACCAGCCAGCGAAAAATCCTCGTCACCAGCGCCCTGCCCTATGCCAACGGCCCGATCCATCTGGGCCATCTGGTGGAATACATCCAGACCGACATCTGGGTCCGGTTCCAGAAGATGCGGGGCCACGATTGCCGCTACGTCTGCGCCGACGACACCCACGGCACCCCCATCATGCTGCGGGCCGAGCGGGAGGGGATCACGCCGGAGGAACTGATCGCCCGCGTCCACGGCGAGCATCTGCGCGATTTCACCGGTTTCCACATCGAGTTCGACAACTACTATTCGACCCATTCGGAGGAAACCCGCGCCCATGCGGCCGAGATCTACGGCAGGCTCAAGGCCCGCGGCCTGATCGAATCGCGGGCGATCGAGCAGTATTTCGACCCGGTCAAGGAGATGTTCCTGCCCGACCGTTTCATCAAGGGCGAATGCCCCAAGTGCCACGCCAAGGACCAGTACGGCGATTCCTGCGAGGTCTGCGGTACCACTTATTCCCCCACCGACCTCATCAACCCGTATTCCGCCGTTTCGGGTGCCACGCCGGTGCGCAAGGAGTCGGTGCATTACTTCTTCAAGCTGGGCGCCTGTACCGAATTCCTGAAGTTCTGGACCCGTTCCGGCCACTTGCAGGCCGAGGCCGCCAACAAGCTCAACGAATGGTTCGAGGCCGGTCTCTCGGATTGGGACATTTCCCGCGATGCGCCGTATTTCGGCTTCGAGATTCCGGACGCGCCGGGAAAGTATTTCTACGTCTGGCTGGACGCGCCCATCGGCTACATGGGCAGTTTTCAGAATCTTTGCGACCGCCTGCGCCTCGATTTCTCTGAATACTGGAACAAGCATACCGAAACCGAGCTGTACCACTTCATCGGCAAGGACATCCTCTATTTCCATGCGCTGTTCTGGCCGGCGATGCTGGAATATTCCGATTTCCGGGTCCCGACCAAGATATTCGCCCACGGCTTCCTGACGGTGAACGGCGAGAAAATGTCCAAGTCGCGGGGCACATTCATCACCGCCCAGAGCTATCTCGACCAGGGCCTCGACCCGGAATGGCTGCGCTATTACTATGCTTGCAAGCTGAACGGCAGCATGGAGGACATCGACCTCAGCCTGGAAGATTTCGTCGCCCGGGTGAACAGCGATCTGGTGGGGAAGTACATCAACATCGCCAGCCGGTGTGCGGGCTTCGTCACGAAATATTTCGATGGTCAACTGCGGCATCCGGATAAGCGTTTCGAAGAAGTCTTGACCGATGGTGCGGTGAACGAAGGTATTTCAATCGCCACTTACTATGAGAACAGGGATTACTCCAAAGCCATCCGTGAAATAATGCGGCTGGCCGACGAGATAAACGTGACCATCAATGACCGGAAACCCTGGGAGGTCGCCAAGGATTCGAGTCGTTTGGCGGAGCTGCAGGAAATCTGCTCCCACGCTTTGGATTCGTTTTATGTGTTGTCGGTGCTGTTGGCACCGATTCTTCCAGACCTGACCGGGCAGGTTGCGAAAGGGCTGTTCGGTTTGGGCCGCCCGTTTCGTTGGAGCGATTTGTCGGAACGCCCGACAAATATTCGTGCCTTCAAGCACCTCATGACCCGCATCGACGCCAAACAGATCGATGCCCTGATCGAAGCCAACCGCCAAAGCCTGCAAGCCGCGGCGGTGACGCCGGAGCCGCATTCCCAGGTGCGCCATGCCGAGCATCAGCAGCACGAGGTCCAGCCGATTGCCGAAACCATTTCCATCGACGACTTCGCCGAGGTCGATCTCCGCGTCGCCCGCATCACCAATGCCGAGCACGTGGAGGGGGCGGACAAGCTGCTGAAGCTGACGCTGGACCTGGGCGGCGAGACCCGCACGGTGTTCGCCGGCATCAAGTCGGCCTACGCGCCCGAAAACCTGGTCGGGCGGCTGACCGTGATGGTCGCCAACCTGGCGCCGCGCAAGATGAAATTCGGCATGTCCGAAGGCATGGTGCTGGCGGCGGGGCCGGGCGGCGCCGACATCTTCATCCTGTCGCCGGATCAGGGTGCCCAGCCCGGCATGAAGGTCAAGTAGCCGGAGCATGACATCCGCCAACCGCGAATGGATGGATCGCGATCTCGCGGTGCTCTGGCATCCGTGCAGCCAGATGAAGGACCACGAGTCGCTGCCGCTGATCCCGATCCGCCGTGGCGAGGGTGTGTGGCTGGAGGATTTCGACGGCAGGCGTTATCTGGACGCGATCAGTTCCTGGTGGGTCAACCTGTTCGGCCACTGTAACCCGGCGATCAACGCAGCCCTGGCCGATCAGCTCGGGCGGCTGGAGCAGGTCATCTTCGCCGGCTTCAGTCACGAGCCGGGCATCCGGCTGGCGGAGCGGCTGGCGGCAATCACCCCGCCGGGGCTGGAGCGCTGCTTCTACGCCGACAACGGCTCGGCGGCGGTCGAGGTGGCGCTGAAGATGAGCTTCCATTATTGGCGCAACCTGGGCCGCCACGGCAAGACCCGTTTCGTCACCCTGGAAAACAGCTATCACGGCGAGACGCTGGGCGCCCTGGCGGTGGGCGACGTCCCGCTGTACAAGGAGACCTACCGGCCCCTGCTGATGGAAGCCTTGGTTGCGCCCAGCCCCGACGCCTACGGACGTGAGCCGGGCGAAACCGAAGCCGGCTACGCCGAGCGGCGGTTCCGCGACATGCTGGCGATTCTGGAGCGGGGCGCCGATGAAATCTGCGCCGTGATCGTCGAACCACTGGTGCAGTGCGCCGGCGGCATGCGCATGTACGACCCGCTCTACCTCCGTTTGCTGCGCGAGGCCTGCGACCGGTTCGAAATCCACCTCATCGCCGACGAGATCGCGGTCGGCTTCGGCCGCACCGGCAGCTTGTTCGCCTGCGAACAGGCCGGGATCAGCCCGGACTTCCTGTGCCTGTCCAAGGGCCTGACCGGAGGCTATCTGCCGCTGGCGACGGTCATGAGCCGGCCGGAAATCTACGCGGCCTTCTACGACGACTACGGCACCCTGAAGGCCTTCCTGCATTCCCACAGCTACACCGGCAACCCGCTGGCCTGCCGGGCGGCTTTGGCGACGCTGGATCTGTTCGATCAGGCCGACGTGCTGGGGCAAAACCGCGAACTGGCGCGATGCATGGCGGATGCCACGGAGCGTTTCCAGGAGCATCCCCATGTCGCCGAAGTCCGCCAGCGCGGCATGATCCTGGCGATCGAGACGGTGAAGGACAAGGCGACCCGCGAACCCTATCCCTGGCAGGAGCGGCGTGGGCTGCGGGTCTACCGCCATGGGCTGGAGCGGGGCGTGCTGCTGCGCCCCTTGGGCAATGTGATCTACTTCATGCCGCCTTACGTCATCACCCCCGATCAGATTCGCCACATGGCGGAGGTGGCCTGGGAAGGATTGCTGCTGGCGACGGAGGACTGAGGGCCATGCGCATTTCCCGTCTGTATCTCCCGGTGCCGCTGGCATCGGGTGCCGATGTCGTGCTGGATGAGGAGCGCGCCCATTACCTCCGCACGGTCCTGCGGCTCAAGCGAGGCTTCGAACTCACGGTGTTCAACGGCGAAGGCGGCGAGTTCGCCGCACGGATCGGCGCCTGCCACCGGGAAGAGGTGAGCCTGACGGTCGGCGAGTACCGGCCGGTCGACCGGGAATCCCGGCTCGATGTCCGCCTGGGACTGGGCATCTCGCGGGGCGAGCGCATGGACTTGGCCATCCAGAAGGCGGTGGAACTGGGCGTCGGCGCGATCACCCCGCTGTTCACCGAACGCTGTGTGGTCCAGCTCGATGGCGAACGCAAGGCGCAGCGGCTGGAGCACTGGCGCCGGGTGGTCTGGGCAGCCTGCGAGCAGAGCGGGCGCAACCGGGTGCCGGAGGTGCTGGAGCCGCGCTCCCTGGAGTCCTGGCTACCGGCGGCCATGGGCCTCAAGATCTTTCTCGACCCCCATGCCGCCGGTGGCCTGCGGGAGCTGGAACCGCCCAGAGGGACGGTGACCCTGCTGTCGGGACCGGAAGGCGGCTTCAGCGACGCCGAGCGCGATGTGGCGGCGGGCGCGGCGTTCACCCCCGTCCGGCTCGGCCCGCGCGTGCTGCGCACCGAAACCGCCGCCCTGGCCGCGCTGACGGCGATCCAGACCCTGTGGGGCGATTTGGCCGCCTAGTGGCTCTGGGTGAAAATCGAAAGATTCTGCGAGTCGTTGGAAACCAGGCAATGCTGTCGCGGCTTGATACCCTCATTGATGAAATTGGTGCACTACAAAGCAAGCTGATTCTGCTTATTGGACGTGCTGGCGGTGGCAAGACCGCACTCCTGGCCGCGCTGGCCAATCGGCGCGGTGCGAAGGTAATGAATGTCGGAGCCGCGCTGGGAAAGCGCCTCGCGGCGCTGCCGCAGCGGCAGCGGGCGCTCCAGGCCTTTGTGGCCATGCGGGAGCTGGCCGATGAGCACGCGAGCGGCGATCTGCTTCTGCTCGACAACATCGAGCTGCTGTTCGATCAGTCGCTCAAGCTCGATCCGCTGGATCTGCTCAAGCGCCACGCCCATGCCCGGCGTGTCGTGGCGGTGTGGCCAGGAGAGCTACGTGATGGCCGCCTGATCTATGCGGAAATGGGGCATCCGGAATATCAGGACTACGGCCTCGATGGTCTGGTCCCGTTCGAAATTGACAAGTTCGCCGGGAGCGAACTTGGACGGGTGGAGCCCGGCGCGAAGCGCGAGCCCCAGGGAAGGGGCGAGCAAACGATTGGGTAAAGGGGAGAAACGCATGCGCTACGGGGATCTCATTCAGTTCGAGCCGATCGAGTCGGTCATTCAGCTGCTCGACGCCAACCGGCCCGGCGAGGCAAAGAAGCTCGTCGCCACCTACGTCATTTCCGACGACATGGCCGAGCGGATCACCAAGCAGATGATCCCGCAGCTCTCGTTCGACGAATCGGTCGACCACAAGGGTGTGCTCGTGGTCGGCAACTACGGCACCGGTAAGTCGCACTTGATGTCCGTGCTGTCGCTGATCGCCGAGGACGCCGCCTACGTCCCCATGATCCGCCATCCCAAGGTCGCCGAGGCTGCCGGTTCGATCGCCGGCAAGTTCAAGGTGCACCGTATCGAGATCTCCAGCCAGATGTCCCTGCGCGACATCATCACGCAGGAGCTCGAGATCTTCCTGGAGAACCAGGGCGTCAGCTACTCCTTCCCGCCGGCCGACAAGGTGGTCAACAACAAGGCCGCCTTCGAGGAGATGATGGCCGCGTTCGACGAGGTTCACCCCAACCACGGCGTCCTCCTCGTCGTCGACGAGTTTCTCGAATACCTGCGCTCCCGCAAGGACCATGATCTGGTGCTGGATCTGTCCTTCCTGCGCGAAATCGGCGAGGTCACCAAGCATCTGCGTTTCCGCTTCGTGGCCGGCGTGCAGGAGGCCATCTTCGATAGCAGCCGCTTCCAGCACGTCGCCGACAGCCTGCGCCGCGTGAACGAGCGCTTCACCCAGGTCTTGCTGGCCCGCCAGGACGTGAGCTTTGTCGTGGCGGAGCGTCTGCTCAAGAAGTCGGCCGACCAGCAGCACAAGATCCGCACCTACCTCACGCCCTTCGCCAAGTTCTACAGCAGCATGAACGAGCGGATGGATGAGTACGTCCGCCTGTTCCCCGTCCACCCGGACTACATCGGCACCTTCGAGCGACTGATCTTCACCGAAAAGCGCGGCGCTCTGGTCACCTTGCGCGACCAGATCCAGGCTCTCCTGGACGACGATGTACCAACTGATCGACCTGGCCTGATCGGCTTCGACAAGTTCTGGGAGACGGTTACCTCCAATTCGGTGCTCCGCTCGGACCCAAACATCGGCCCGGTGCTGAAGGTGGCCGAGGTGCTTGGCGAGCGCGTGCAAAAGGCCTTCACCCGGCCGCCCTACAAGGCGATGGCCATGCGGGTAATCAAGGGGCTTTCCGTACACCGCCTGACCACCGGTGGTGACATCTACGTGCCGGTGGGCCCAACGGCCGAGGAACTGCGCGACACGCTTTGCCTATACCAGCCTGGCATCGAGGACATGGGCGGCGAGCCCTCCGACGACCTGCTGACCGCAGTGCAGACGACCCTGCGTGAGATCGTCAAGACGGTCAACGGCCAGTTCATCTCCAAGGCGCCGGACACCGAGCAGTACTACCTCGATCTCAAGAAGGACGTCGACTACGACGCCCAGATCGAGAAGCGCGCCGAAGCGCTGTCCGACGATGCGCTGGATCGCGCCTACTACAGCGCGCTCATGCAGCTCATGGAATGCACCGATGAGCATGCCTATGTCACTGGGTACAAGATCTGGCAGCACCAGGTGGAATGGCAGGACCGCCGCGTGGAGCGCAATGGCTACCTCTTCCTTGGTGCGCCCAACGATCGCCCCACCGCTCAGCCGGAGCGTGATTTCTACATCTACTTTATCCAGCCGTTCGAGCCGCCGCGCTTTCGCGACGACAACAAGACGGACGAGGTGTTCTTCCGACTAAAGGGGCTGGACGACGCCATCAAACGCCACCTGGCGTTCTACGCCGCCGCCCAGGAGCTGGCCTCGACCGCCAGCGGCGCGGCCAAGGCCGTCTACCTGGACAAGGCCAAGGACGCCCTGCGCGACATGAGCAAGTGGCTGCAGGACAAACAGATGACTGCCTTCGAGGTCACCTACCAGGGCAAGACCAAGACCCTGCAGGAATGGGCCAAGGGCGTGTCGATGCGCGACAAGCTGCGGCTTGGGCCGGATGAGCGCGCCAACTTCCGCGACATCGTCAATGTGACATCAGGTCTGGCCCTCGGTACCCACTTCGCGGATCTGGCGCCGGAGTATCCGACCTTTTCGGTGCTGGTCACCGAATCCAACCGCAAGCAGCTCATCACCAATGCACTCAAGGCGCTGGCGGGCGGCACGCGCACCAAGGACGCCATCGCCATTCTGGATGCGCTGGAGATGCTAGACGGCGACCGCATCGAGCCCACGCGATCCAAGTACGCCCAGGAAGTGCTCAACCGGCTCAAGGCCAAAGGCCACGGGCAGGTGCTCAACCGCAGCGAGCTCATCAGCGGCGCCACCGATGTCGAGTACTTCGCGCCGGTGCGTTTCCGCCTGGAACCCGACCTGCTCGTGGCGGTGTTGGGCAGCCTGGTCTACTCGGGCGACATCGTGCTGGCCATTACCGGCGACAAAATCGACTCAGGCAAGATGGCTCTGCTGGTCGAACGGGCGTTGGACGATCTCAAGCAGTTCAAGCACGTCGAGGCGCCGAAGGAGATCAATGTCGCCGTGCTGCGCTCGCTGTTCGAGCTGCTGGGCCTGCCGTCTGGACTTGCCCAGATGGCGACGCAAGGCAAGGAGGAGCCAGTCAAGGAACTGCTGGATGCCGTGGCCAAGCAGGTGCAGCGTGTGCTCACAGTCGGCACCGACCTGCAGAACCGCCTCAGCTTCTGGGGCCAGTCCCTGCTGCGCGAGGAAGAGCTGCGCGACTGGCGCACGCGGCTGGAAGCGTTGAAAGGTTTCCTGGAGGGGCTGTCGCCCTTCAACACCGTCGGCAAGCTCAAGAACTTGCGCATCACCCAGGACGACATTGATACCCAGAAGAAGAATCTCGACGTGCTGTCCTCCGTGGAGAAGCTGCGCGATCTGGTGGCCGAGCTGGGTACCACGGCGGCGTATCTGTCGCAGGCCGAGATGGTGCTCGCCACCGACCATGCCTGGGTGCTGCAGGCGCAGGCTGCCCGCAAAGACATCCTCGATAGACTCGCCGAGGACCGCAGTGCGCAGCATGCCGCCGAGTATCGCCAGCGCCTGGCCACGCTGAAGAAGGACTACATCACCGCCTACGTGGCGCAACACAGCAAGGCCCGGCTCGGCGTGGCGGAAGACAAGACCAAGTCCGCCCTGCGCAAGGACCCGCGCATCACCACGCTGCGCGCCCTGGCTGGCATCTCCCTCATGCCCACCGGCCAGCTCACCACCTTCGAAGACAAGCTGGACAAGCTCAAGAGCTGCGCGTCCCTGGTCGAGTCCGAGCTGGCAGCCAGCCCCGTTTGCCCGCACTGCAGCTTCCGCCCCGCCAACGAGCAGGGCGACCTACTGCCGGCGGCCAACGTCCTCAAGACACTGGACGACGAGCTCGACCGCTTGGTCCAAGGTTGGCAACAGACGCTGCTCAACAACCTGGACGACCCGATCATTCAGGCCAACTTCGAGCTGCTGAAGGCCGCGCAGCGCGACCTGATAAAGGGCTTCCTTGCCTCGAAGGGCTTGCCCGATCCGGTCACGCCCGAATTCGTCGCGGCAGTTCAGGAAGCGCTGTCAGGCCTCGAAAAGATCGTGGTCACCGGAGACGACATCAAAAAGGCGCTGCTCACCGGCGGATCGCCCGCTACGCCCGAGGATCTGCGCAAGCGCTTCGAGTCGTTCATGAATGAGCGCTGCAAGGGCAAGGATGCCGGCAAGCTGCGGTTTGTGATCGAGTAACAAAGCCGCGTGTGACGCGCAGAAAAGAAGAATCTGAGGAACCGAATTGATGAATGATCTCTTTAGAAGCGAAAAAGCGAAATCTGGGCCAGTCGAATGCCTCGGGCAAACATTTCCAAGCGACAACGCGCGTCGCGAACATTACTTGAAGCTGCTGGCCGAGACGCTCAAGGACCCCGAGTTTCGGAAGATTGAAGGCTTTCCTGTCGGATCAGACGAGGACATCCTCGCGCTTTCTGATCCTCCCTACTACACCGCCTGCCCGAATCCATTTGCCGCGGCTTTTATCAATCATTACGGCAAAGAATACGATTCATTGGCTCGGCACGAAAAAGAACCATTCTTGGCCGACGTAAGCGAGGGGAAGAACGATCCGATCTACAACGCCCATAGCTACCACACCAAGGTGCCACATAAAGCGATCATGCGGTACGTCCTGCATTACACACAGCCGGGTGACATGGTGTTCGATGGCTTCTGCGGTACCGGGATGACTGGAGTGGCAGCACAGCTTTGTGGAGATCGCAAAGTAGTAGAGTCACTGGGCTATCGAGTCGCATCTGATGGAACGATTCTTGAGCAACAAGTCATTGACGGCCAGCCGGTATGGAGGCCGTTTTCCAAGCTTGGTGCGCGAACGGCCCTGCTGAATGAGCTATCTCCGGCCGCGTCCTTCATTGCGTCGAATTACAACACTGATATTGACGTTGAAAGGTTTGAACTCGAAGCGAAGCGGATACTCCGGGAGGTCACTGATGAGTGTGGCTGGATGTACGAAACGCGGCACTCAGATGGAAAGACAAAGGGACGCATCAACTTCACGCTCTGGTCTGACGTATTTAGTTGTCCTGAATGTGCCGGCGAACTAATTTTCTGGGACGTCGCCGCAGATAAGGATGCCGGGAAAGTCCGTGATGAATTTTCCTGCCCACACTGCGCGGCTGTGCTTACGAAGAAGAGTTTGGAGCGCGCCTGGAGAACTTTCGTCGATGATGCAACGGGACTGACCGTTCGCCAGGCAAAGCAAGTCCCTGTTCTCATTAACTACAGCGTGGGGAGGTCTCGATTTGAAAAGAGACCGGACCAAGAAGACCTGGAATTAATTGAAAGGGTGGCTGCGGAACCTGTTGCAAATTGGTTTCCCTCCGATCGCATGATTGACGGAGGTGAAACCCGGCGAAATGATCCCATCGGCATTACGCATGTTCATCATTTCTACACGCGAAGGAACCTGATCGCTCTGTCGCGATTCAGAGAGCGGATTTTTTCTGCCCGAGAACGAGAAGTCAATCCTGGGTTGGGCCTGTGGTTTACATCGAGCCATGTTTGGGCCACCCGGTTGAATCGGCTACTCGCGTCTAATTATTTTAAGAGTGGAGGCGGCGTAATCGGCCAGACGCTGCAAGGAACACTGTATGTCAGCTCTTTGGCGATTGAGACTAACTGCATTGAGCGTTTCTCTCTCCGAGTTAGCTCAGTTCCATTCACAGCCCATGGAGGTGTCTCGTGCGTCTCCACGGGTAGCGCGGAGAATATGCAGGTACCGAGTGATTCAGTGGACTATATCTTCGTAGATCCGCCGTTCGGTGCAAACATAATGTACTCGGAGCTGAACTCCTTATGGGAGGCTTGGCTCAAGGTTAGAACAAATGCCACCGCAGAGGCTGTCGAGAACAGAGCCCAAGGCAAGGCACTCGATGATTATCGTCGTTTGATGTCGAAGTGCTTTGAGGAGGCATTTCGGATTCTGAAGCCAGGCCGCTGGATGACTGTTGAATTCTCAAACACTCAGGCGTCTGTTTGGAACGCAATTCAAACAGCCTTGCAGGAAGCGGGATTTGTAGTAGCTAATGTCGCAGCGCTAGAAAAGTCACACAAAGGCTATAGGGCAGTCACGACCACAACGGCCGTAAAGCAGGACCTAGTTATCTCGGCCTATAAGCCCAACGGCGGACTCGAAGAGAGGTTTGAAAAGACGGGAGGCAGCGAGGAGTCTGCGTGGGACTTTGTCCGAACGCACTTGAAATACCTGCCAACCGTCAAAGCGCGGGATGGAGCCCTTGAGTTCGTTGCCGAACGCGACCCACGCATCATATTTGATCGCATGGTTGCCTGGTTTGTGCGTCATAACGCCCCCGTGCCACTCTCAAGCCAGGAGTTCCAGGAAGGCTTACGCCAACGCTTTCCGGAGCGCGACGGCATGGTGTTCTTACCCGAGCAGGCGACCGAGTACGACAAGAAGCGCGCGCAAGTCGCGCAGGCACCTCAGATGGAGTTGTTTGTCTCCGACGAGCGGAGCGCGATCGACTGGCTGACGGATTTCCTGAAGAAGCGGCCATCGACCTACCAAGATCTGCACCCAGAATTCATCACTCAGCTTGGGGCAGGCTGGAAGAAGCATGAAAAGAGGCCTGAACTGGCGGCGTTGCTCGAGACCAACTTCCTTCAGTACGACGGCACCGGCGATGTGCCCAGTCAGATCCACAGCTATCTCTCCACCAATCACAAGGACCTGCGTGGGCTGGAGAAAAACGATCCGCGCCTGATCGCTAAGGCCAAGGATCGCTGGTACGTGCCCGATCCGAACAAGGCGCAGGATCTGGAGAAGAGACGCGAAAAGGTGCTGCTCAAGGAGTTCGATACCTACCTGGACGCCACGGGACGGCGACTCAAGGAGTTCAGGCTGGAGGTGCTTCGCGCTGGCTTCAAGGCGGCCTGGGGCAGGAAGGACTACCAGACCATCATCAAAGTGGCCCAGAAGATCCCCGACGAGGCACTGCAGGAAGACGAGAAGCTGCTGCTCTGGTATGACCAGGCATTGACAAGAACGGAGAGCGGATTATGAGCAAGATCAACCACGTCAGGCTGGAAAATTTCACAGCCTTCGCCAAGCTCGATCAGACACTCTCGCCGGGCGTCAATGTCATTATCGGCGCGAATGGCACAGGCAAAACTCATCTGCTGAAGGTGCTCTATGCAGCGACGGCGATCACGACGGGCGAGGACCGGGAAAAGGGTTTTGCCCGCAAACTCCTCGGCGTTTTCAATCCGTATCAGGCGCGCATGACACGCTTGATTCGACGGCAACAGGGTTTGCCGGCCGCGGAGATCATGGTCACGCGGGACGATGGTGCAAAGCTGAAAGCGGTTATCGATAACCAGAAGGCGGACGTCAAGGATGTGCGTGTCACGGGCGAAGCCAAGTGGCAGGGGGCCGGGCTCGAATCCGCCTATATTCCGGTCAAGGAGATGCTCGCTCACGCCCCCGGCTTTTTGGCCACAGCATCGAAGCGGGAAATTGCATTCGAAGAAGTCTATGTGGACATCATCAAGAAGGCTTTTCTGCCCACACTCAAAGGCCCCATCGCTGCGAACCGTCAGAAGCTTTTGACGACCCTACAAAAGGCCATCGAAGGCAAGGTGGTAGCCAAGGGCGAGCACTTTTTCCTAAAGAACAGCCAAGGCGAATTGGAGTTCACCTTACTCGCCGAGGGTATGCGCAAGCTCGCGCTGGTGTGGCTATTGATCCAGAACGGCACGCTGCTGTCCGGCTCCGTACTGTTCTGGGATGAGCCTGAGGCCAACCTTAACCCCGCATTGATGGGCGAAATCGTCGAGATCATCCTGGAACTTCAACGGCTCGGTGTTCAGGTTTTTCTAACGACACACAACTACGTGGTGCTCAAGGAGTTTGATCTACGCCAGAAAAAGGGGGACGCCATCCGTTACATCTCGCTGTACCGCGACGAGCAGAAGGCGGTTGTGGCCAACGCCAGCGACAGCTACATCGGTATCGACCCCAATGCAATTGCCGGAACGTTCAGCGATCTCTACGACCGGGAACTGAAGCGTAGCCTCGGAGGGCTGGTCGAATGACCGTTCTTGCCGAGAATGATTTGCAGATTACGCTGCCCGCAGGCAGCACGGGGCGAAAGTTCGACGACGAGGCAAGCCACGGCCTGAGCCACTGCATGAAAGCGGTGGATTTCATCGTGGAACTGGATGACCGGGTTCTGTTCATCGAGTTAAAGGACCCGGAACATCCTGCGGCGCAGCCCAAAGATCAGAAGAAGTTCCTGCAAAAGTTCCTTAGTGGAGCGCTGGATGCCGATCTGAAAACGAAGTACCGGGACTCTTTCCTGTACGAATGGGCATCAGGTCAAGCGATGAAGCCCATTTACTACTTGGTGCTGATCGGCGCGAGCACTTTGTCCGATGCCGATTTGTTGGCCCGGACCGACGCACTGAAACGGCAGATTCCAACAACCGGCCCGGACGACAAGCCGTGGAAAAGGTCGTTCGTGGCTGGTTGTGCTGTCATGAATATCGACGCATGGAACAAGGCGCTTCCTCACTATCCTGTCAGTCGGGTCAGCGCATGAATTCGTGGAGTGTCGGAGCCTGGTGCTGGCATGCCCGGCAGGCGTCACCCTGCCGGGTGATCGACCGCCAGGACGTGTGGGGCGAGGTCGCCTACCGCGTCTGGCTGCCGGCCAAGGATGCCGTGGTGCGCGCCCGCGCGCAGGATCTCGGCGATCTGACTGCCGTGCGCTCTACCGTGGAGCAGGTCCTGCACACGGCAGCAGCGGCCAAGCTGCTCGACGCACTGGAAGACAACCTGCTGCTGGCGCCGATCCAGTCCAGCGTGGTGCCGCTGCCGCACCAGCTCTACGCGCTGAACCGGGCCATGAGCCGGGACCGCATCCGCTACCTGCTGGCGGACGAGGTGGGACTGGGCAAGACCATCGAGGCAGGGTTGGTGCTGCGCGAACTCAAGCTACGCGGCATGGTGCGGCGCGTGCTGGTGGTGGCACCGAAAGGTCTGGTGCGCCAGTGGCAGGCCGAAATGCGGCTGCACTTCGGCGAGCCTTTCCGCTTCGTCGAGCCTTCTGAACTCGCTGCCTTCCGTTCCTTTTCCTCCCCTCTCCCTCCGGGAGAGGGGCCGGGGGTGAGGGAAAACGACGAGAACCTCTGGCGGATGCACGACCAGGTGATCTGCTCGCTGGATTCGGTGAAACCCATCGAGGGCCGGCGCGGCTGGAGCCTGGAGCAACTCGCCACCTACAACCGCGAGCGCTTCGAGGATCTAATTTCGGCGGGCTGGGATCTGGTGATCATCGACGAGGCACACCGCCTCGGCGGCAGCACCGAGCAGGTTGCCCGGTACAAGCTGGGCGCCGCCTTGGCCGAGGCCGCGCCTTATCTGCTCTTGCTGTCCGCGACGCCGCACCAGGGCAAGACCGACCAGTTCATGCGGCTGATGCAGTTGCTGGACCGAGAGGCGTTTCCGGACGAAGGCAGCATCAACCGTGACCGGGTGCGCCCATTCGTGATCCGCACCGAGAAGCGCGCCGCCATCGACGCGGAAGGCCAACCGCTGTTCAAGCCCCGGTCGACGCGGCTCCAAACCGTGGCGTGGCAGGACCGACATGCCGCCCAGCAGCGGCTCTACGTGGCTGTCACGGACTACGTGCGGCACGGTTACAACCAGGCAATGGCCGCCAAACAGCGGCACATCGGCTTCCTGATGATCCTGATGCAGCGCCTAGCGACGTCCAGTACAGCAGCCATCCGCGCCACGCTGGAGAAGCGCCAGGCCCTGCTGGATGCGCCGCAGGCACAGGCGAACCTGTTGTCGGGTCCATCCCTGGACCCGACCCCTTCGGGGCCAGCCTGGCGGCTGTCCAAAATCGCTCCTGGCGATTTTGTCGAGGCGGTTGACCCGGATGAGTGGGCAGAGCTCGACGGCCAGTCCCAGCTGGACATTGCCGTGCAGGCCAGCGGCTGGGAGCGGGAGAAGTCGGAAGTCGAGATGCTGCTGGAGCTGGCTCGCGAAACCGAGAGACAGGGAACGGACGCCAAGGCAGAAGCGCTGTTGGAGTTGATCTACAAACTCCAGCAGGAGGAGAACGCTCCGCAGCTCAAGGTGCTGGTCTTCACCGAATTCGTTCCCACCCAGGCCATGCTGGCGGAGTTCCTGGAGAGCCGGGGCTTTTCGGTGGCGCTGCTCAACGGTGGCATGGACCTGGACGCGCGCACCCGTGCGCAGCAGGCCTTTTGCGGACTCCATCCCTGGAGTCCGTCCCTTCGGGACCAGCCTGACGGCTGTCCAAATTCGCTCCCGGCGAATTTGTCACGCGGTGCTCAAATAATGGTCTCCACCGACGCCGGCGGCGAGGGCCTGAACCTGCAGTTCTGCCATGTCATCGTCAACTTCGACATGCCGTGGAACCCGATGCGGCTGGAGCAGCGTATCGGCCGCGTGGACCGCATCGGCCAGTCCCATGTCGTGCGGGCCATCAACTTCGTGTTGGAAGACACGGTTGAGCACCGGGTGCGCGAGGTGCTGGAGGAGAAGCTCGCCGTCATTGCCCAGGAGTTCGGCGTCGACAAGGCGGCCGATGTGATGGACTCGGTGGAGGTGGAGCCGATCTTTGACGAACTGTTCGTCCACGGGCTGCAAGACCCGTCCTCGATCGACACGGAGTGCGATGCGGTGATCAACAAGGTACGGGAGAAGGTGGCGGCAAGCCGCAAAGACACCGATCTGCTGACGGAAGACCACGCGCTGGAAGCAGACGATGCGCGTAAGTGGAGGGATCATCCGGCGCAGTATTGGTTGGAGCGTGCGATCACCGCTGGCCTGCCTGCGCGAGGTGGCATGGCCGTAAGAGAAGGGAATTGTTGGCGAATTCGTTGGCCGGATTGGGGAGGGAGCGACAAATCGGCAGGATTGCCGATTTGCACGCCGAAGGCGCCCCTTGGGGCGAGCGGCAGGGATGTCGCGAGTGAATCTCCACGCGTCTGCTTCGACGCACGCACCGCCGAACAGAACCCCGAGATGGAGTGGATCACGCTGGAAGATCCGCGCGCCCGCGCGGTCATCAGCGAACTCCCGCGCTGCGTGGCGGGCCAGCCGCTGCCGATTGCGGCGGTGACCGGCCTGCCCGATACGGTGCATGGCGTGTGGTCGCTGTGGGAGATCAGCATCAGCGCGTCCAACCTCTCCGAGGGCTTCTCCCGGCGGCGGTTCCTTCCCGTGTTTGTCACCGACGATGGCCGCACCTTCATGCCGACCGCCAAGCGGATCTGGGATTTGCTGCTGACCGAGAACGTGACGCTCGCCCCGAAGGTCGAGGTGGAGAACGCCTTGGCCTGCTTCGAGGCATCGCTGGCTGCGGCCAAGGCGCAGGGGGAGCGGCTCTTTGCGGAGCTGCTGGAGGAGCACCGCACCTGGCTCGCCGAGGAGCGCGAACGGGCGCGCTACGCCTTCGAGGCGCGGTACCAGGCGATAGGCCGCATCGGCCTTCCCGCCGTCAGGGAGCACCGGCGCAAGCGGCTCGAAGCTGAGCACGAGGCGCGCATGGCAGCGCTGGCCGATGCGGAAGCCTGCACGCCGGATCTCAACGCGGTGCTGATGCTTCGCATTGGCCACCCGGGAGGTGCGCAAGCATGACAAATTCGTCAGGAACGAATTTGGACAGCCGACAGGCTGGCCCCGAAGGGGCTGCGTCCATGGATGGACGCAGCACCGCCTGGGTTGACCGCATCCTGAAGGAGTTTCCCGTCGATCTGGCCCGGCTCTGGATCGTCGCCGACCCGGACGATGTGCTGCTGGATGAGCAGGTGTTGTCGGGACTGCGCGAGCGTGGCTTTGAGGTACTGCCTTTCGAGGACAGCGTCGCTTTCCGGGCGGAGTATGAGGAGCGCTATCGGGCGGCGTGGGATCGGGGCGAACCGGGCCCCTCCCGAGCCTTGATCCTCCATCTGCCCGGCACGACAAATCCGCCTGGAGCGAATTTGGACAGCCGACAGGCTGGCCCCGCAGGGGCGGCACCCATGGATGGGTGCCGCAGCGTCAGCGACTTGCCTTGGGACTACGTGCGTCAGGCGCGGAAGCTGAGCCTGAGTCTTGCCGAGTTGTTCCCCAAGCTGAGCTATGCCGTGGTGAGGCAGCTGGGTAGCGAGATGCTGCCATCCCTATTCGAGGCGCAAGCAAGGCACGCCCATCAGTCGCTGGGCGAAGCCGCGACCAAGGAGTTCGTGCTGACGCATATCTTCCGGATCAGTCCGCACCTCATCACGCGCCTGGAGGACTTCTGGCGTGAGCTCCTTCGTCTGCACTACCGCGAGGCGGCCCTTCCGCCCGTGCTTGCGCAGCACATGGGGCAAGTGGTCGGCGAGCATAACGCGCTGCGGACACCATCCATGGCGGCCGCCCCTGACGGGGCCGCCGTTCCGGCGTCCCAATTCGCTCCCGGCGAATTGGTCAAAGGCATACCCATCGCCGAGTTGTTTGCAAACAAGAGCATCACCCTCCGTGTCGTGCAGGAAGCCTGGTTTCGCTATCTCACCAAGCTGGGAGTCACTGGAACCCGTACTGGTGAACCCACGCCGCCCGATTACGTCGCAAAACTCGACCTGCCTTTCGACCACCATGACGTCCGCGTGATCGTCGACTCGATGTTCCTGGACGGCACGTTGCACCCGCTGGTGGTCCAGGGCGTGCCGGCCACCCTGCCGGAATGGGCCAAGGCGGGCGTGGTGCAGGACCCGGCATCGATGCGGAACCTGGTGCTCGAAGGCATCAAGAGCCTGAAGGCGGAAGTGCCGAACATCGAGTCACCACACCGCGACTGGACCCATTTCTCGCGTCGGCTTGGCGAAGTCATCTCGCGCTTCCATGGATTGGATACAGCCCAAGCGGAAAGCATCAAGGACGTAATGCGAGACCTGGTCATCTCCGCTGACGATCGGTTGCGTGAATGGGTAGGCAAGCATTACGCGGACCTGCCGTCTTTGCCGGCGGCCAAAGGACCGATCATGGTTCACCACGTGCCACGGTATCTGGCGATGCGCCGAGGCAACGGCGAGGAGAAGATCGCGCTGGTGGTATTCGACGGGCTGGCCGTAGATCAGTGGATTCAGATCCGGGAGAGCGTGATCAATCGGTCGCAGCGGCTGATGTTCGACGAGAACGCCTGTTTTGCGTGGCTGCCAACCCTGACATCGGTCTCCCGGCAGGCGCTGTTCTCCGCCCTGCGCCCGCGCGAATTCGCCGACAGCATCGAATCAACCTCTCAGGAACCGGCGCAGTGGACGCGGTTCTGGCAGGACCATGGTCTTCGCGCGAACGAGGTGCTGTACCGCAAGTCAATCAAGCGCACCGATGACCTCCCCGCGCTTGAAGCAGCACTGACCAATCCGGCTATGAAGGTGGCCGGTCTCGTCGTGGATACCGTTGACGAGATCATCCATGGGGCGGTGCTCGGAAAGCGGGGCATTGCTGCCCAGATCGCAAGCTGGTGCGAGTCTGGCTTCGTGGATCGTCTGTTCTCGATGCTGCTGGACAACGGATTCCACGTCTACCTGACCGCAGACCACGGCAACGTTGAAGCGGTGGGCATTGGCCGCCCGAACCAGGGAGTCGCGTCGGAACTGCGCGGAGAGCGCGTCAGGACCTATCGCAGCGAGGCTGTGATCGCGGAGACGGCGGCCGCCAATCCGGAGTCCTTCCGTCTGGATGTCGCTGGACTACCGGCGAACTTCATGCCGCTATTCGCAGGAGGGCGCGGAGCGTTTGTGCCGAAGGAGACCCAAGTCGTGGTTCACGGCGGCATCTCCGTGGAGGAGTTGATCGTGCCCTTCGTCAAAGTGAGTTACGTGACAAATCTGCCTGGAGCAGATTTGGACAGCCGTCAGGCTGGCCCCGAAGGGGCGGCCTCCAGGGATGGAGGCCGCAATTGAATCGAATGACACCGGCAGCACCGCACAAATCCGTCGGGAGCGGATTTGGACCGCCGAATGGCGGGCCGCGTAGCGGCGGCGCCCAGGGACGGGTGCCGCAAATCGGCTTTGATCGCTTCATCCCGCTCGAATGGGCGGCCGCCGCGCTCAGAGTGCGTGCCGACTTGGCTACGCTCGAAGACCTGAATGCTGCGCTCGACGCGGCGGGGCTCGGTGTCGCTGCCCGCAAGAAGACCCGGACCGTGTTGAATCGTCTCTGGCTGGAGCCACGCCCCGAACTCGCCGACTTCGCCGAGCGTGGCGTCACGATCTTCAAGGCCGACCCGAGCGTCCCTATCGCCGCCCTGACCTGGGGCATGGCCATTGCCACCTATCCGTTCTTCGGCAAGGTGGCGGAGCTGGTGGGGCGCCTCACGGCGCTGCAGGGTGATTGTGCTTCGGCGGAAGTCCATCGCCGAATGAGCGAGGCCTATGGCGAACGCGAAGGCACGTACCGCATGACCAACATGGTGCTGCAGTCGCAAGCGAGCTGGGGCGCAATCGAGCGGGTCGAGACAAATTTGTCCGGAGCAAATTTGGACAGCCGGCAGACTGCCCCCGAAGGGGCGACGTCCAGGGATGGACGTCGCAAAGGCAAGCGCCTCGTGCGCATGAAGCCGATCGTGGTCAGCAACGAACAGGCTGTGACCTGGCTGGTCGAAGCGGCGCTGCGTTATGTGGGCAAAGCGGTGTCCGTTCCGACACTATCGTCGCTGGCTGTGCTTTATCCCTTCGTGCTGGACCAGCCACTGGGGTACCTTGCGTCAAAGTGCCCAAACCTGGAAGTAAGGACAGAGGGGGCAGGAAATCAGTGTGTGAGCTTAGTAGGTGTAACAAAATAAGTCCTGCAATTTGCAGCGTCATGCCGGCATCCAGGTTACAGGGATGTTTTATGGCTTGCTCCTTCCATGGCAACTGGATTCCGGCAATCCCTGCCGGAAAGACGAGCCGTGTCTGGTTAATTTTCCAGGACTTATTTCGTGGCAACGCCTTACCTTAAATTTCCTAGGAGTCTGTCGGACTATGGATTTACTCGGGTCGGGATTCTTGGAATCGAGAATTTTTCGGGGGCATTGGCGGGGTAGTCACCAGCGTTTCGCGTCGATAACTAGACCAAGATGTGCCCCGCCTCCCCCATGGCGGCGCTATTGGTGTGTAACGCTTGGTTTTTACGTGAAGCCTGTCACGCTGCCGCCAACACGTGCATCCGCCTCAGATTGAACGCCATCGCCACCAGCTTCCATTCTCCGGCCACTGCCTCCAAGCCGCGCAGAGAGAACTGGCGGAATCCCAAGACCTGTTTGATGATGCCGAACACCGGCTCCACCGTGGATTTGCGCTTGGCGTAGCGGGCCTTCCCTGCCTTCGTTTTGAGTTTCCAGGCCATCTTCTCCACGGGATCGGTGGTTTCCGGTTCCGGGGCATCCGGAGCCAGGCGTTCCGCCAGCGGCACGTGATGGCTGTCCCGTCCCATCGCGATCAGCGGTTCGATCTGCTGTTCGCAGCAGGCGTGCACGTTGCCGGCGCTGAAGTAGCCCGTGTCGGCCAGCAGGGCTTCGGGCTTCCCCCAGGCTTCCGGCAGCTTCTCGATCTCGGCCAGCATCGGTTCGACCTGCTGCTTGTCGTTGGTCTGCTGACTGACGGTGGTGGCGACGATCAACATCGTCTCCACATCCACCGCAGCCTGGCTGTTATAGCCCTGGAGGAAACCCGCGTGGCTCGGCATGATGCGGGATTCCTCGTCGGTCAGATTGATCTGGTCGCTGGCCTTCGGCCCGGTTTCCGGCGGCTTCGGCTCCTGCCCACGTGGCTTCTTGCCCGCCTGCCGCTGGCCTTCGCGACGGGCTACCTTGGCTTCATAGTCCTGCTGCGCCCGGGCATCGCGCTCCGCGACCCGCTCCACGATCTTGGCCTTCGCCTCCGCCAGGGCCTTCAGCCGATCCTGCCGCCGCGCCAACTCCTCTGGCAGGTCGATGCCGTCCGGCTCCTCCGCCCCGTCGGCCTCCGCCGCCTTCTGCAACAAGGCCTGCACCTCCTCCCGCAACTGCGCTTCCAACTTCTCGATGTGGCCATGAGACAAGGCCTTGTGCTTGGAGGCGTTGGCCTTAATCTTGGTCCCGTCCAGGGAAATCTGCCCGAGCCTCACCAGCTTCATCGCCTGCGCCAGGCTCAAGACCTGAACGAACAGGTCCTCCAGCTCCCCCAGAAAGGTCTTGCGAAAGTGGGCCAGGGTGTCATGATCGGGATGGGTTTCCGCCGACAGAAAGCGGAAGGCCACCGAATCGTAGGTGGCCCGCTCAATCTTGCGGCTGGAGAACACCCCGGTGGCATAACCATAAACCAGCAGGGCCAGTAGTACCGACGGATGGTGCGCCGCCGACCCGCGCCCCGAGTAGCGGCTCGTCAGTCGACTTAAATCCAGCTGATCGATGACCTCGACGAGGAACCGTGCCAGGTGGTTGGCTGGCAGCCATTCGTCAACCGAGGGCGGTAGCAGATACTGCTGGTGGCGATTGACGGGGATGAAGCGGCTCATCGGGTCTCACCTTGTCGCGATCTATCCGGAATAGGCCGCTATGTTAACGGAAACAGCGGACTTCCGCCCCTCCAATCCGGTTCGAACCAGAACCGGAAAGTCCGACAGACTCCTAGAAATCCAATGACATCAATAGCTCTCTCCTTGCACGTTCTTTCCGCCGTCCTCTGGGTCGGCGGCATGTTCTTCGCCCATCAGGTTTTGCGCCCCGTCGCCGCCGGCTTGCTGCAGGCGCCGGAGCGGCTGCGGCTGTGGAACGCGGTGTTCGCGCGCTTCTTTCCCTGGGTCAAGGGCGCCATCGTGCTGCTGTTCCTCACCGGCTTCGGGTTGATCCATGCCTATGGCGGCTTCGGGCAGGTGGGGTGGCCGGTGCATCTGATGCTGCTCATCGCCCTCACCATGACCGTGATTTTCGGGGTGATCTACGCCAGGCCGTACAAGGCGCTGAAAGCCGCGGTGGCCGCGGAGGACTGGGCGATGGGGGCGGAAAGCCTGGGCGTGATCCGCCGTCTGGTCGGCATCAATCTGGTGCTCGGACTGATCACCGTGGCGGTGGCGAGCGGCGGAAGTTTCCTGCCGATTTGAGGCTCAGAGGTTTCTCGCCGCCACGATGACCTCGTAAGCCTTGCGGATCTGCTGGGTCTTCTCGTTGGCGATGCGCACCATCTCCTCGGGCATCCCCTTTGCGACCAGCTTGTCCGGATGATGCCGGCTGATGAGCTTGCGGTAGGCGCGCTTGATCTCGTCGGCGCCGGCCGATGCCTTGATGCCGAGCATGGCGTAGGCGTCCTCCAGCGTATCCTCGCGGCGGCGCGACGGCACGTTCCGGTTGCCGCCGTAGGAGGAATTCTGATAGGCGCGGGCGAAGCGTATCGCCGCATCCAGGCGTCCCTTCATCGCGTGATATTCGAAGCGCGAAATGCGGAGCTGGTCGCAAATGCCGATCAGGACGCGCTCCTCGGCCAGGTTGACGGGGCCGTCGGCGAAGGCGGCTTCGAGCTGGATTTCCAGGAAAATGCGGATCAGGGCGTAGCGGCGGTGGCACTCCTTGCGGAATTGCTCGACCGCTTCCCGTAGCGGGAAATCCGGCTGCTTGCCACGGGTGAAGAGTTCGATGGCGGTGCGGCGCATGCCTTCGGACAGGTCCATGCGGTTCATCACCGTCCGCGCCACGGTGATTTCGGCCTCGGATACACGGCCGTCCGCCCTGGCGATGTGGCCCATTACGGAGAACGTGGCTGTGAAGAAGGCCATCTGGATGCGGTGCTGGGCGCCGGGCGACAGGTCCGACTCGATCTGGGCATACTTGTCCTTGTCGCCGTCCAGTTTGTGGCCGATGGCGGCGCCCAGCAAGGCGCCCAGCGGGCCCCCGAGCAGAAAGCCGAAAGTGCCCCCCAAGAGTTTGCCGAGCCAGCTCACCTGCGAAACCGTTCCTTGATACTTGCCATAAATCCTCGCACCTTACATGATTGATGTTTGTCCTTAAAGTCTGGAAGAGTCAGCCCGATGACCGCCCCTGAGACATTGTTCGAATCCAGTCTGTCTTCACTGCGACTCAAAGCGCGGGGAAAAGTGCGCGATATCTACGAGGCCGGCGACGATCTGATGCTGATCGTCGCGACTGACCGGCTGTCGGCGTTCGACGTCATTTTACCCGACCCCATTCCCGGCAAGGGCCGAGTGCTGACCCATGTCTCGCGATTCTGGTTCGACCGCTTGAAGGACCGGGTGCCCAACCACATTTCCGGGACGCCGCTGGAGGCGGTGCTGCCCGATGCCACCGAGCGCGAGCAGGTCGAGGGCCGGGCCATGGTGGTCAAGCGCCTCAAGCCGTTGCCGGTGGAAGCCGTGGTGCGGGGTTATCTCATCGGTTCGGGCTGGAAGGACTACCAGCGCAGCGGCGCCGTCTGCGGCATCGCGCTGCCGCCGGGGCTCCGGCAGGCCGAGCGGCTGCCGGAAGCGCTGTTCACGCCGTCCACCAAGGCCGAAATGGGCTCGCACGACGAAAACATCGGCTTCGACCAGGTGATCGGCCTGGTCGGGCGGGAACTGGCCGAACAGATGCGCGAGGTGGCCTTGGGGCTGTACCGGGAAGCGGCGGCCTATGCGCTGGAACGCGGCATCATCATCGCCGACACCAAGTTCGAGTTCGGGGTGGACGAGGCCGGCGTGCTGCACTGGATCGACGAGGCCTTGACTCCGGATTCTTCGCGGTTCTGGCCGGCCGACAGCTACCGCCCCGGGATCAGCCCGCCGAGCTTCGACAAGCAGTTCGTGCGCGATTACCTGGAGACGCTGGACTGGGACAAGAAGCCTCCGGCGCCGCATCTGCCTGCGGACATCCTGGCCCGCACCGCGGAGAAATACCGGGAGGCGGAGCGGCGGCTGACCGGCGAATAATACGAAGTCGCGTAGCGAACTTACTCCCCCTCTCCCTGTGGGAGAGGGATGGGGTGAGGGAGGCGGTCGTCGGGCGTCGCGGTGGACCGAGCGGCCCGCAGCCGCCGTACGGCGGCGATGCGCACACACCGCAGGGCCTGGCCGAACGCCGGGCCTTTCAACTGCTGCTCCAGCAGCGGTCGGTTGTCGACTTCGACGGCGGCGCGCCGCGCCTGCCGCAGCCAGTCGGCCTGGGGATAGGGCCGCTCCTCGAAGCCGGTCCGGCCCCTGGCGTCCGCCTCGCAGGCGAGCAGGAAGAGTTCCAGGGTGTCGTCGTGACGCTTGAGCGCGCCCAGCCGGTCCAGCAGATCCACCAGGGTCGAAGTGCGCAGTTCCGCCGCGCGGTGGCAGAGGCCGTGGTAGCGCATCACCTTCTCCGCCAGCCGGCGGTAGGCGTTGGGGGCGCGGAGGCGGTCGCACAGCGCGTTCAGGGCGTCGAGGCCGAGGCGCTCGTGGCCGCGATGGCTGGGCCAGAGTTCCGGCGGCGTGAGCGCCTTGCCGAGGTCATGGGTCAGGGCGGCGAAGCGGACGGAAGGGTCGGCGGTGAGGCGCGCGGCCTGGTCCAGCACCATCAGGGTGTGTACGCCGGTGTCGATCTCCGGATGATGCTGCGCCGGCTGGGGCACTCCGAACAGCCGCTCGATTTCCGGGAACAGCCGTTCCAGCGCCCCGCAGTCGCGCAGGGTCCGGAAGAAGGACGAGGGCGCCGGTTCGGCCAGAGCCTTGGCGAGCTCGGCCCAGACCCGTTCCGGAACCAGGGCGTCGACCTCGCCGGCCTCGACCATGCGCCGCATTTCCACCAGGGTTTCCGGCGCCACGCGGAAACCGAGCGGCGTCAGCCGGGCCGTGAAGCGGGCAACGCGCAGGATGCGCACCGGATCTTCGGCGAAGGCGGGCGATACGTGCCGCAGCAGCCGAGCTTCCAGGTCGCGCCGGCCGCCGAAGGGATCGACGAGCTGCCCGTCCGGTGTTTCCGCCATGGCGTTGATGGTGAGGTCGCGCCGTTCCAGGTCCTGCTCCAGGGTGACGTCGGGTTCGGCATGCACGACGAAGCCCCGGTAGCCGGGCGCGGTCTTGCGTTCGGTGCGGGCGAGGGCGTACTCCTCGTGGGTTTCCGGGTGCAGGAACACCGGGAAGTCGCGGCCTACGGGGCGGAAGCCGCGCGCGATCATGGCTTCCGGCGATTCGCCCACCACGACCCAGTCGCGCTCGCGGACCGGCAGACCGAGCAGGCGGTCGCGGACGGCGCCACCGACCAGAAAGGCTTTCATCGGCTCGACTCGTAAGGATTCAAGGTTCGTTCCGGCGCCTGCGGGGACGGCTGCATGACCGATATGTATACCACGCTTGCGTTCTATCTCGCCTTCGGCGCCATTGCGGGCGTCGCTTCCGGCCTGTTCGGCATCGGCGGCGGCGCCATCATCGTGCCGTTCCTGGTCTGGCTGTTCCCCGGCCAGGGCGTGCCGGAAAGCATCCTCATGATCATGGCGGTCGCCACCTCGCTGGCCACCATCGTGGTGACTTCGGTCTCTTCGGTCCGCGCCCACCACCGCCGCGGCGCGGTGGTTTGGCCGCTGGTGTGGCGGCTGGTGCCGGGGATCGCCTTGGGTACGGTGGCCGGCTCGATCGTCGCCGACCATCTGCCCACCCAGCGGTTCAAGCAGTTGTTCGCGGTGTTCCTGATGCTGGTCGCGGTGCAGGTGTACCGGGGCAGGCGGGAAGAAACGGCGGGCGAAAAGCCCGTATCGCTCGGCGTGCTGACCGGCGGAGGGCTCATGATCGGCCTCCTGTCCGCGCTGTTCGGCATCGGCGGCGGCAGCATCACCGTGCCCTTCCTGCTCCGCTGTCGCCAGAACATCCGCCATGCCGTCGCCATCTCCTCGGCCTGCGGTTTTCCTATCGCGGTCGTCGGCACCCTGAGCTACGTCGTCCTGGGCTGGAGCCATCCGTCACTGCCCGCCCATAGCCTGGGCTACGTCTACTGGCCCGCCTTCCTCGGCATCGGCGCCGCCAGCGTGCTGACCGCGCCGTACGGCGCGGCGCTGGCCCACCGCCTGCCGATGCAGGGGCTCAAGCGGCTGTTCGCCTCCGTGCTGTTTCTGCTGGGTGCCCGCATGCTGTGGAAATCCGTCGATCCCTCGTGGCTCGGCGTTCTGAACGAGGGGCTAGAAACCGCCGCTGCGGCAGTACCGGGGCTGAGGTCTTTTCTCGAACCCTGAAAGGCTCACCGGCCGTTTAAAGTGAAAGCCGCAGAAACCTTGCTCACCCTCTCCCTTTGGGAGAGGGTCGGGGTGAGGGGAACGATCATTGCGCGCAGCCGCTTTCATCATCCAGCGCAGCGGCTGGTCGCAATGATCGTTAGTTCCGCGCTGCGAACACGGTGACCGGGGTCTTCGTCTGGGCCAGCACGAAGCTCACGGGATATCGCCGGTTGGGGCCGGCTTGGGCGGCGTTGAACACTTCCACCTTGCCTGATCCGCCGAATTGCAGGTAGACGTGACGGGCGTCGAGTATCCAGGGCAGGGTGAGGCTGATGCGCTCGGCCGGCGCGACCGCGCCCACCTGGGCCAGACAGGGCGGGGTATTCTCCGCCGTGCCGCCCAGCGCCAGACCGGCTTCCAGGTTGGGGCTGGCGGGGAACAGCGAGGCGGTGTGGCCGTCGTCGCCCATGCCCAGGATCAGCGCCGCGAACGGCCGCGGCAGGTCGGCGAAGGCTTCGGCCAGGTTCGCCTCGCCTGCCGCCGCGGAAGCATCCCCCGTATACAGTGGAAGGAAGCGCGCCGCCGCCGCCTTGCCCTGCAGCAAATGGGTCTTCACCAGAGCGGCGTTGCTGGCGGGATCGGTTTCCGGCACCCAGCGTTCGTCGACCAGCGTGACGACGACCCGTGCCCAGTCCAGATCGGCCTCGCGCAAGGCTTCGAAAACCGGCACCGGCGAGCGGCCGCCCGAGACGGCCAGGGTGGCCGCTGGAGCCGTCGCCAAGGCGGCGCGCAGATCCTCGGCGACCGCCGCGGCCAGCGCCGGGGCCAGGCTTGCGTTGTCATCGAACCATCGAATCTCGGTCATTTCAGTTTCCCTCGTGCCAGCAAATACCATCGCGTTTCAGCAGGTCCAGGGAAGCGGCCGGTCCCCAGGTGCCCGCGGCGTAGGGCAGCGGTCCTTTCGGATCGTTGGCCCAGGCGTTGAGAATCGGCTCGACCCAGCGCCATGCCTGCTCCTGTTCGTCTTGCCGCACGAACAGCGCCTGGTTGCCGCGGATGGCATCGAGCAGCAGGCGCTCGTAGCCGCCTTCGGCGCGGCGCACCTTGAACTGCTCGGCGAAGTTCAGGTCCAGCGACACCGGCTGCAGCTCCATCGAATCGCCCGGCTGCTTGGCGTACAGATAGAGGCGGATGAACTCGTCCGGCTGCAGGCGGATCACCAGCTTGGCCGGCGCGCAGGCGCCGCTCTTCGGCAGCGGGAAGATCGGATGCGGGACGTCGTGGAAATGGATGACGATCTCCGCCAGCCGCTCTGGCAGGCGCTTGCCGGTGAAGAGGTAGAACGGTACGCCCGCCCAGCGCCAGTTGGCGATCTCCGCCTTGATGGCGACGAAGGTCTCGGTGTGGCTGCCCGGCGGAATGCCCTCCTCTTCCAGGTAGCCCGGCACCGCTTTGCCGCCGGAAATGCCGGCGCGGTACTGGCCGCGCACGGTTTTTTCGTGCACGCCCTCGTCGGTGAACGGCACCAGCGACTCCAGCACCTTGAGCTTTTCGTTGCGGATGGCGTTGGAATCCAGGCTAGCCGGCGGCTCCATCGCCACGAAGCAGAGCAGCTGCAGCAGATGGTTCTGCACCATGTCGCGCAGCGCCCCGGCCTTGTCGTAGAAGCCCGCGCGTGTGCCGATGCCGACGTCCTCGGCGATGGTGATCTGGACGTCGCGGATCCACATCCTTCGCCACAGCGGCTCGAACAGCGCGTTGCCGAAGCGCAGGGCCATCAGGTTCTGCACCGACTCCTTGCCCAGGTAATGGTCGATCCGGTAGACCTGATTCTCGTGGAAGTAGCGATCCACGTCGGCGGTGATCGCATTGGCGGAGGCCAGATCGTGCCCCAGCGGCTTTTCCAGCACGACCCGGCTGTTGGGGCCGTTGAGGCCCTGCCGGGTCAGATGGGCGCAGATCGTCGCGAACAGGAACGGCGCGGTGGACAGGTAGAACACGGTCACCGCGGCCGGCGACTTCTTCAGCCGTTCTTTCAGCGGCGCGTACTGCTCGGGCTGGGTGGCGTCGATGCGCAGATAAGCCAGACGCTGGCGGAATGCCGCCCACACCGCCTCGTCCCAATCGGCGGCCGGAATGAACTGGCGGGCCTTTTCGTCCGCCAGCGCGAGGAAAGCGTCCTCGCTCAGGTCCTGCAGGTCGACGCAGACGATACGGCCGGCTTCGACGAGCAGGCCGTTCTTGTGGCACTGGTACATCGCCGGCAGCAGCTTGCGCGTGACCAGGTCGCCGGCGCCACCGAAGAAAACCACGTTGAACGATTCGGGAAATGGGAGCTGACTCACCGCTGACATCCTCTTGTTATGGCCCCGCCGGTGCTTGGCCGGCAGGGCGCGCGTGACGCGCCGGGCCTACAACGAAAAAGCCCGGCCAAAAATTCACAAATGTTAGTCGCCGCGATACGGGCTGTCGAGCAATGGCTTTGCCCAACACGCCGAAAACCAGGCGGAGAGCGTTTTTTCAACGTGCATTGAGCTTGAAAGCGACCAAGCCGGGACGGCGGACGGACACTTACCCCGTGGTCTCGAATCGGAGAAAGTCGGACAACCGTTTCGATTCATTGATCTCGTCGTGCGGCACCAACAGGTACTTCCAGGGTTTGGTGCCGACGCTCGCCGTGTGATCGGAAGCGTGCTTGCACCAGCGCATGGCGGCAGCGGCCTTGGCCTGAACCTCCTGGGTGTTGATGTCGGCGCGCGCCTTGGTCTCCACCATGACGAGGATCGTGTCCGTCTCGGCCACGAAGTCGGGGATGTACTCCGGCTGCTCGGTGCCGAGCTTGTAGTAGATCTGGAACTGTCCCTTCGCGGGCTTGAACCACTTCGTCGCGTCGCGCTCCAGGATGATGGCGAAGCGCCGTTCGGTATCCGAGTCGAACTTCTGCAGCGGGTACAGGCAACGCGCGAAGCCACCGAAGAGCATCTGCTTGATGCGACTGGGATCAAGCACGGTCTCCCGGAAGTGGTGGGCCGTCTGGCCTGCCGTGGCGGTGTAGTTGCACGGCTTGAGTTCGGTGAAGCCGCGACTGACCTGCACCTCGTACTCGGTCGCCTCTTCCCAGAAGTGGGCCATCATCTGCGCGTGGATTTCGCGTGCAATCAGGCGGCGGTCACGATCGAGGACGCTGATGGCCTCGTCCTCGGACAGATAACCGCGCAGGTGCTGCACCATCTGGCCTGCGAGGTCGTAGAGGAGATCGGCGTGGGTGAAGTAGTCGATGTCGTCGAAGTCCACCAGAGCGTGAACGATGTAGTCCTCCGGGCGCTGTTCCTTCAGCCCGACCTCGGCGGCCAGGGTGAACTGTTCGTTGGTCCGCAGCATCTGCCCGACGATCTCGCGCTGGCCCGGCTGGAGATGGAGCTGTCTCACATCCAACTTGAAGGCGTGGAAGCCCGTCGTGATCTCGCCAGTCGGCACCACCGCGATGCGCGGGATGTCGATGGTCTGCTGCACCACGATCTCGGTGGTCTTCGCCACCACGGCGGACAAGTCAAGTGCGGGGACTGATTCATCCACGTCCGCCAGCAATTCGCCTTGCAGCGGCTTCAACCGCTCTGCCACCTCCGCGAGGATTTCCTTCTGCACTTCTGGTTTCAGCAGCGCGCTGCTGGTGGGCACCAGATCGCGCTTGACCTCGTACTTGCCGATGACGTCCATGACCACGCGCGCGGCCTGCTTCTCCGCTTCCGTGGTGAACACCGGTTTGGGCGCGGGGACTTCCGCTCCACTGTCAGTGACTGAAGCCCCTGTGATCACGACCGGTGCTTCCGTCAAACCTAGACGCGCCGCCGCCCCGGACTCGACCTGCACGCTGACCTTCTTGTCGTCGGCGCTAGGCGCATCGAGGATGACTTGCTTCAGGCGAATCGGCGAGTCGCCGCGGTTGGCCTCGTCGATAATCTCCTGGAACTTGTCGTGCGCGACGATGTTCAAGCGATCCACGGACGCGACGCCCGTGCGCTTGCCGTAGGGCAGACGCAGGCCGCGCCCGATGGACTGCTCGATCAGCGTGCGGGCGTTGGCGGCGCGCAGCGGCACGATGGTGTAGAGGTTGGTCACGTCCCAGCCCTCCTTGAGCATGTTGACGTGAATCACGATCTCGGTCGGCTCGTCCACGCTCTCCACGGCCAGTAGGCGCGTGATCATCTCTTCTTCTTCCGCGCCGGTACGGCTGGAATCGACCTGAATCACCTTGCCTTGGTAGCGCCCCTCGTAGAAGGCTTCCGACTCCAGAAGCGCCAAGAGTTGCCCCGCGTGCGTGGTATCGCGCGCGATGACGAGCATGAAGGGCTTGACCGGCTTGACGCCGTTCTCGCGGGCGTAGGTGAGCAGCTCGACCTTGGTGGTCTCGTGCAGGCGCACGCCGTCTTCCAGCTTGGTCTTCTCGATCTCCTCGGGCGTGTGCGCCTTGGCGTCGAAGTTGCGCTGGGTGACCACGGCAGGCTCCTTGACGAAGCCATCCTCCATCGCCCGCGCCAGCGGGTAGTCCATCACCACGTTCTTGAACGGCACCGGCCCGCGGCTGGACTCGACGAACGGAGTCGCCGTCACTTCCAGACCGAATAGCGGCTGGAGCTCGTTGATAGAGCGCACCCCGGCGCTGGCCCGGTAGCGGTGCGACTCGTCCATCAGCAGCACCAGGTCCGGCAGATTGGCCAGATGGTTGAAGTAGCTGTCGCCCAGCACTTCCTTCATCCGCTTGATGCGCGGCTCCTTGCCGCCGCGTACCTCGGAGTTGATCTTGGAGATGTTGAAGATGTTGATGCGCACGTCGTGGGCGAAGCCCATCGATTGATCGTCTACTGCTGCACCGGTCTGGTCGTAGTTGTCGCCGGTGATGATCAGCGGCGGCTGCTGCGCGAACTCGGCAATGCCTTTGAACACGTACTTCGGCGTGTTGCGCGTGAAGTCCGTGATGAGCTTGTTGTATATCGTCAGGTTGGGCGCGAGCACGAAGAAATTGTTGATGCCGTGCGCCAGATGCAGGTACGCGATGAAGGCTCCCATCAGGCGCGTCTTGCCCACGCCCGTGGCAAGCGCGAAGCACAGCGATGGAAATTCGCGCTCGAAGTCCTCCAAGGTAGGGAGTTCAGCCTTGAGCGTTGCAAGAATTGCCGACAGATTGCGCCCTTCGATGGTGTCCTCATGGTCCAGCAGTTCGGGAGCGGCTTGCAGCATACGCCCCAACCTGGCGAGGGATTCAGCTTGCGGCGGCCGCAGCGAGAGGCGGCCGCTGATGGCGTTCAGTACACGGGCATTCATGCAGCGTCCTCCGGCATGGCCTGGGCGTAGATGGTCAGGCACAGCTCCAGATCGTCGATGACCTCATACAAGGGTTTCTTTCCGGAAAATTTCTCGCTTTCCCGCAGGATCATTTCAACACCGAAGCCACGGCGGTCCATCAGGAAGCGTTTGCCCAGCGCCGGATCGTCGACCGGGTAGTAACGTGCGAATAAACTGGCCAGGATCTCGTTGCGAGGCACGGACAGGCGCGTCATGGATGCCAGGGACAAGGTGTTCGGCAAGGCGCCGGGAGAATGAATTTCCAGGCGATCGGAAAACATGAACAGCCGAATCCGCTGGCCGTGCAGCGAGTAGTCTCGGTGCGCCACGGCGTTGACAATCGCCTCGAAGACCGCATCCAGATGGTATTGGGGGTAGTCGATGCGGCCGAGGCGCTTACGTGCCGCCGTCACCATGTTGCGACGGACGAAATGCAGAGCGTCGAAAATCTGCCGATCCAGCGGGCCGGTAATTTCTAGCCCATCGATCTGATCGTCGGGATTGTTCTGCGTGCCCGAGTGCGCAACGGCAATGATTTCGGCATTGCGCAGCCAGCGTGCCGGATTCAGCGTGCCGAGCAGCACGCCAGCCACAGTAGGCACAAACCGCCCATCCCGCAGATGCAAGAGGTGCAAGCGTTCGAGTTGGGCGGCGGCGTCGCCTTCTTCTGGTTTGACGAAGCGCCGCAGCAGCAAGGCGTCGAGATCGTCGAAGGTACAATCGGGAACCTCCTGCTCCTCGAAGCGGATCAAGCGCGCCTGGCTGCGTTGCTGGAACAGGCGCGCCAGCGCATCCGGCGGCAGTTCCCGCTTGGCGTGTCCCACGCGACGGAAGTAGCCGTTGGCACTTTGATGTACCCACAGGCTCTTGGGCACCTCCACCACGATGACCGGGCGCGGCTGGCCAGCTCGATCGGGCAGTGCCAGATGGCGCGTCACCACGTCGAGCGGCGGTTTGATGCGGTCCGTGCAGATGGACGTCAGCCACGCCTCCAGCCGGTCGAGTTGCTCGGGCGGAACGCCCACCACTTCCTGGCTCTTGTCGTCGACCCCCAGGATCAACAGGCCGCCGGCGGCGTTGCCCATCGCCGCCAGTTCATCCGACAGCCCGTCGGGGTGCGGGTCGGAGATTTTGCCGCCCGGACGCAGCACCACTCTTTTCAGTTCCAGGGTGGAGTCTTCGCCCAAGCGAATGCGCTCCAGCAGGTGTTCGATGTTCATGCCTCCTCCTCGAACAGGCCGCCCTGTCCGGCGTGAGCGAGCGCCGCTGTCCTGGCCCTGGTCTTCTTCAGGTTCTCGCCCATGGCTGCGGGCTCGGCCTGCCCAGGCTGCGCCAGCGGCAGGTTGGCGACGTTCAGGCTGTAGTCGTCGTGGCCCCACTCGCAGCGGGCCAGCACCATCTTCGGAATTTTCTTCAGGGTCAGATTCGGCCAGCGCTCGGCGGCCTGCGCCGCCGTCACCCCCCGGAAGGCCGAACAGCACACTAACAGGCTGCGCGCCGTGCCCACCTCGTCGGCCAGCGCCCGCAACTGTTCTGCCGAGAGGTTTTGTGTGGTGACGAACAGAAAGTCGCGCTCGCTGGAATGGCCGTGTTGCCACCAGCGGGTTTCCGAAGGCGCGTAGATGAAACCTTCCAGCTTGGCCAGCGCCTCGGCAAGCATCGCCGCGTTGTAGTCGGGGTTGATGACCGGATTGCCCCAGCGGTCGTTGACGATCAGCGAAGGCGCGAGCTTGTAGTAGCGGAAGCCGCCGCCGCCTTTCCAGCCGACGGCCTCGGAAATTCCACCCTTGTCTTCGCCGTCGATCACCTTCTTTATGCGCGGGATGATGTGAGTTTGGCAGTGCTCCCCCAACTCGACCATGATCCAGCGGCGACCCATCTTGTGGGCCACTACGCCGGTAGTTCCCGATCCCGCGAACGAATCAAGAACTATGTCACCCTCCTTGCTGGCGATGTGAAGAATCCGCTGGAGCAAAGCCTCAGGTTTAGGCGTAGCAAATGGAGTAGCAAAGAGCACTTTCTGCTCGGTCATTGCGGACTGCGTGCTGCCCGCTTCGCTTGCAGGCCAAATGGTTCGAGGGACAACCGGCTCCGCATTCTCAAGAAACATCTTGAGCCGTGGCACCTTCGACTTCCCATCTTTCCCCCAGTACAAGAGATTCTTCTTCTCGTTCTCTGCGTGGGTGTCCTTCCCATATCGCCACGTAAGAGTTTCAGGCGGGAACACCTGTTCACCCGTATTGGGGTTGACGATTGGGTAGTAAAGATTCGGGCGCTCCTCCCTAGTCTTGTTGCCCGTGTATGTGACTGAATTCCACGGACCCCGGGAGTCGTTGTCTGGGTTCTTATAGTAGGAGTTTTGACCTTCAGTGCGCGGAAGCCGATTTGGCTTCCACAGCGGCTTGTTCTTTGCGTAGACCAGAACAAAGTCATGGTCAGAGCTGAAATACCTTGCATCATTGGCGGGCGAAACTCGCTTTGCCCACACGATGCTCGAAACAAAGTTGGAGCGCCCGAACACTTCGTCGCACAACACCTTCAAGTAGAAGGCTTCGTTGTCATCGATGGTTATCCAGAGAGATCCTTCGTCAGAAAGAAGGCGCCTGATGAGTTCCAGCCGGTCTCGCATCAGGCCGAGCCATATCGAATGCTCAAGTCCGTCGTCGTATTGCGCGAAGGCGCTCCCGGTGTTGTATGGTGGATCGATGAAAACGCACTTAACCTTTCCCGAGAACTCGTTCTCCAGCGCCTTTAGAGCCAAAAGGTTGTCGCCGAAGATCAGACGGTTGTCGAAGATGTCGCCATCCGTCACGCGATGCTTGGCGTGATATGACTTTTCGGGCTCTTCGAGCAGGATGCGTGGCTCCAGCTTGGGCCGCTTCTCCTTCCCGATCCAGGTGAGTTCTAGTTTTTGTTTACCAGTCATTCTTAAAGTTCCGAATCTTCGTCTTGACCATCTTCAGAGGGCTGCATTTGCTGCCAGTCATTCGCGATGACCTTCCAATCCACATTGCGCTCGACCGTGTTGCCGTCAAGGTCTTGGCCTGACCAAACCATCCAGAAATCCGGATCGTCCGACTTCGGTCGATGATGCGCAGGTAGCGCGTTCATCTGTACCAAGACCGGCAGCTCCGATGCCCAGCCGAGCAGAATGGCGTGGCGGGAGGGAAGCGACGGCAGGTCGCGCAGCAGGCCGCGCAGGTTGTCGGGTACGAGCTTGTGCACCAGTTCCTGGTCACGGTCGTTGCTGATACGGTGCAACAGATAGCTATTGCACTGGGAGAGCACGGTGGGCGACAGTTCGCTTGGGCGCTGCGAGGACAGCACCAGCCCAAGCCCGAACTTTCGCCCCTCGCGGGCGATCTTTTCAAACACCTGGCAGCAGATGGTGGCCGAGTTCTGGTTTTCGGCGTCGTCCTTGTAGCGCTTGATGAATGTATGCGCCTCTTCCATCACTAACCCGGATATTTCAAGAAAGTGGGCGAATCTCGCTTAACCAATTGATATAATTGGAGTTGCGCCAATAACGCTTCGTACGAAGCCTAAACGAGACCGCCCAATGAGTGATTCTATCCCGACCCAGCTCCGTTTTCCCACCGTCGCCGGCTTCACCGTCCGTGCCGACTTCGAAGGCGGCGCGGTGTCCAGCGACTTCGGCGCCCTCCTCCTGCAGGGCGTGGATCGGCAGACCGGATTGATCGCCCGTCTGGCCTCGGCCATTCAGGATCGCCGGCACCCTTCCTACATCGCCCACAGCTTGGCCGACCTCCTGCGTCAGCGCATCTTCCAGACCGCCTGCGGCTATGCCGACGGCAACGACGCCAACAGCCTGCGCCACGATCCCGTGTTCAAGCTGGCGGCCGAGCGGGCGCCGTTGGATGCCGACAACGCCCTGGCTTCCGGCCCCACCTTCTCGCGCTTGGAGAACGGAGTCTCCCGCAAGGACATCTACCGCCTGGCCCGCGCCTTCGTCGATGCCTTCATCGCCAGCTACACCACCCCGCCCGCGGTCATCGTCTTGGACATGGACCACTCCGAAGACCGCACCCACGGGCAGCAGGAACTGGCCTTCTACAATCACCACTACGGCAGCCACTGCTATCTGCCGCTGTTCTTGTTCGAGGGCCTCTCCGGCAAGTTCATCACCGCCGTGCTGCGGCCCGGCAAACGCCCCACCGGGCGCGAGAACGCCGCCATCCTCCAGCGGGTCGTGCGCCGCCTGCGCCAGGCCTGGCCGGATACCCACCTCGTCCTGCGCGGGGATGGCCATTTCGCCAACCCGGAGTTGATGGCCCTGTGCGAAGCCGATGCACGGATGGATTTCCTCTTCGGCCTGGCCGGCAACCAGGTGCTGACGCCCAAGGCCGAGCCGCTGCTTGCCAAGACGCGCGCCTTGCATGCGCAACGCTGTGATTTCGCTCGCCGCGCCGAACAGCCCGAGCCGGCGGCGACCCGTTTGTATGACGAGGTGGCCTACCAGGCCGGTTCCTGGCCCAAGGCCTATCGGGTGGTGCTCAAGGCCGAGGTCATGGGCCTGGGGGACAACCCGCGCTTCGTCGTGACCTCGCTCGCCGACCCGACGCCGGAGGCGCTGTACCGGGATCTGTACTGCGCACGCGGCCAGGACGAGAACTTCATCAAGGCGGTGAAGAACGATCTGGCCAGTGATCGCACCGCCGACCATGCCTTCCTCGCCAACCACCTGCGCCTGTTCTATGCCTGTGCCGCCTACAGCCTGATCCACAGCCTGCGGGAGCACACCCTGTGCCACACCGAACTGGCCAAGGCGCAGCCCATGACCCTCATCCTGAAGCTGTTCAAGCTGGCGGTGCGGGTGGTGCAGTACAAGGACCGGATCAAGTTGCACTTGCCGAGCGCCTGTCCGGTGAAGGCGCTGTTGCACCGGGTCACCGAGATACTCTATCTCGTCCGACCACCGGCCATGGCCTGAAGCGCGCCGTCACCCTCAACCGAGGAGGATCCGGCAGGACTCGGAGGGTTGATTGCGTCCAGTGTCTGGATTCCGGCCACCACCCCCGCGAAAAGAGGCAGGTCGAGGGGCTGCCCATGCCTCATGGGGGGCGTAGGTCAGTTCGGTGGACTGAAAAAATAGGCAGCTGGCCAAGCTATCGGGCGCAGGGGGCATTTTTATGAAACATCCGGGCTAGGTAATGCACCGCATGGGTCAGCCCGGAGCCGGCCAGTAGCGAAAGGTGCTCGGACTGGAACAGTGCGGTGAGCCAAGGCTCGATCTGGCCGCGCAGTTCCTTGGGACCAAATTCTTCACCAGCCCACGAGGCGTCGAAACCGTCGCAAATCTTGAACCTGCCGTCTTCGGCCGCTTTTTCAAAGCGCACTGGCTGATGGTCATCACGCACCTTCAAGATGTTGGGGAGCATTTTCTCGGCCTTATCGGACATCATTTCAACTCCCATTCGACGGTAAACAGCGTGCGCTCTTCGACCTGTTGCTGGAGCTGCACTTCCAACTGACTGATGAGGTCATTGCGCTGCGCTTCGACTTCGTCCTGCCGGGCAAACAGCTCGCGGCGCAGCTTGCTGCGCTTGCCTTCCAGTTCGCGCTGCTTCTTCTGCCATGACAGTTTTTCTTCCAGCGTCGGCGAGGTTGCAGCGGTGCGGCGCACTTCCTTGATCTCGCGGTCGATCTCCTTGATCTCCTGCTCCAGACCCAGCTTCAGGTCATCCGCCCAGGCGTCGAGCTTCTGGACTTCCTGCTCGAAGTAGCCGAGGTTGCGCTGATCGATCTCGCGCAGGAGAACGTTCTTGCGGGCTTCTACGTCGGCGATCAGTCCCGTGCACAAGTCGCCCTCACTCCCTGCCGGCTTCGCCCCCCTCGCTTCGCTCTCCCCAAAGGGAGAGGGGAGAAACAGCGCGGGCAGGCGCAGCAGCTTTTCCGGGTCGTCTTCCGGTAGCAGCAAGCCATCGGTCGTGCTGGCCGCGACCAGCAGGTGCTGCTCCTGATTTCCCAACGCCTCGACGGAGATCAGTTTCAGGGTGAGCCATCCGGCCTTGCCGCGATATGGCTCCAGCGTGCTGATCTTGGTGCCGTAGGCGTCGTAGTCGAACACCAGTTTGACCCCGTCGAGCGCGCGGCTCTTGGCCTGCTGGGTTACCCACAGCGCCAGCGGATGGTTGACCCGGTACAGATGCGCGTCGCCAGAGCGGCGCGGCAGCTCATAACGCCCCAGCGGAATGTCGCCCTCACCCCCGGCTCCTCTCCCGCTTGCGGGAGGGGGGAGATGGTGCAAGGTGAACCCGTAGTCGTCGAACGTGGCGCAGTCGCCTAGTTCCGCCCGGGTCAGGTCCATCAGCATCCGCTCGAAGCGGCTGCGCATCCTTTGACTGTCCTCGGCACGCATGCGCAACTTGTCCTGCACTTCCTCGTCGAAGTGCTCCAGCAATACCTGGCGCGTCTTGACCATCGCCTCGTTGATCTCGCCGGAGAGGTCGAGCTGGAGTTGCTCGAAGCTGGACTTGATTTCCTCGGGCTCTCGGCAGTTCTGGTAGATCTCGGCGATACGCCGCTCGAAATCGACACCGGAGCCGATGGCGCCCAGCACTTCGTCGCTAGGAGTCTGTCGGACTATGGATTTACTCGGGTCGGGATTCTTGGAATCGAGAATTTTTCGGGGGCATTGGCGGGGTAGTCACCAGCGTTTCGCGTCGATAACTAGACCAAGATGTGCCCCGCCTCCCCCATGGCGGCGCTATTGGTGTGTAACGCTTGGTTTTTACGTGAAGCCTGTCACGCTGCCGCCAACACGTGCATCCGCCTCAGATTGAACGCCATCGCCACCAGCTTCCATTCTCCGGCCACTGCCTCCAAGCCGCGCAGAGAGAACTGGCGGAATCCCAAGACCTGTTTGATGATGCCGAACACCGGCTCCACCGTGGATTTGCGCTTGGCGTAGCGGGCCTTCCCTGCCTTCGTTTTGAGTTTCCAGGCCATCTTCTCCACGGGATCGGTGGTTTCCGGTTCCGGGGCATCCGGAGCCAGGCGTTCCGCCAGCGGCACGTGATGGCTGTCCCGTCCCATCGCGATCAGCGGTTCGATCTGCTGTTCGCAGCAGGCGTGCACGTTGCCGGCGCTGAAGTAGCCCGTGTCGGCCAGCAGGGCTTCGGGCTTCCCCAGGCTTCCGGCAGCTTCTCGATCTCGGCCAGCATCGGTTCGACCTGCTGCTTGTCGTTGGTCTGCTGACTGACGGTGGTGGCGACGATCAACATCGTCTCCACATCCACCGCAGCCTGGCTGTTATAGCCCTGGAGGAAACCCGCGTGGCTCGGCATGATGCGGGATTCCTCGTCGGTCAGATTGATCTGGTCGCTGGCCTTCGGCCCGGTTTCCGGCGGCTTCGGCTCCTGCCCACGTGGCTTCTTGCCCGCCTGCCGCTGGCCTTCGCGACGGGCTACCTTGGCTTCATAGTCCTGCTGCGCCCGGGCATCGCGCTCCGCGACCCGCTCCACGATCTTGGCCTTCGCCTCCGCCAGGGCCTTCAGCCGATCCTGCCGCCGCGCCAACTCCTCTGGCAGGTCGATGCCGTCCGGCTCCTCCGCCCCGTCGGCCTCCGCCGCCTTCTGCAACAAGGCCTGCACCTCCTCCCGCAACTGCGCTTCCAACTTCTCGATGTGGCCATGAGACAAGGCCTTGTGCTTGGAGGCGTTGGCCTTAATCTTGGTCCCGTCCAGGGAAATCTGCCCGAGCCTCACCAGCTTCATCGCCTGCGCCAGGCTCAAGACCTGAACGAACAGGTCCTCCAGCTCCCCCAGAAAGGTCTTGCGAAAGTGGGCCAGGGTGTCATGATCGGGATGGGTTTCCGCCGACAGAAAGCGGAAGGCCACCGAATCGTAGGTGGCCCGCTCAATCTTGCGGCTGGAGAACACCCCGGTGGCATAACCATAAACCAGCAGGGCCAGTAGTACCGACGGATGGTGCGCCGCCGACCCGCGCCCCGAGTAGCGGCTCGTCAGTCGACTTAAATCCAGCTGATCGATGACCTCGACGAGGAACCGTGCCAGGTGGTTGGCTGGCAGCCATTCGTCAACCGAGGGCGGTAGCAGATACTGCTGGTGGCGATTGACGGGGATGAAGCGGCTCATCGGGTCTCACCTTGTCGCGATCTATCCGGAATAGGCCGCTATGTTAACGGAAACAGCGGACTTCCGCCCCTCCAATCCGGTTCGAACCAGAACCGGAAAGTCCGACAGACTCCTAGCCCCAAACACGCCCTCGAAGAGCTGGAACTTCTGCGACAGCAGCTCGTACACCCGTGCATCGGCCTCATTGCTGCGGTCGACGAAGTTGACCACCACCACGTCGTGCTTCTGACCGTAGCGGTGGCAGCGCCCGATGCGCTGCTCGATGCGCTGCGGGTTCCACGGCAGGTCGTAGTTGATGACAAGCGAGCAGAACTGGAGGTTGATGCCTTCGGCTCCGGCCTCGGTGGCAATCATGACCTTGCCACGCTCCTTGAAGTGCTCGACCAGCGCTGCGCGCGTGTCGGCGGTCTTGGAGCCGGTGATGCGGTCGGTGCCTTCGTGCCGCTTCAGCCAATCCTTGTAGATGGCCTGTGCACGCTGGTCGCTATTGGTGCCGTTGAAGAGCACGATGCTGTCGCCGTATGGCGTGTCGGCCAGCAAGTTGAGGAGGTATTCCTGCGTACGCTTGGACTCGGTGAAGATGATGGCCTTTCTGGCCGCGTCCAACCGCTCCAACTCAGCGAAGGCGCGGTCCAGCGCGGTGAGCAACGCCTTGCCCTTGGCGTTGTCCCGGATGTTGGTTGCCAGCGCTTTGAAGTGGCGAAGCTCCTCGATCTCCTGCGCGATGGCATCGCGTTCCATGCGGCTCGGTGCTGCGACGTCTGAGTCTTGGTCGCTCCACTCATCGGCGGTTTCGTCGAGCGACTCGTAGTCCTCGTCGAGTTCGTCGGCCAGATCGGGAACTTCGGTGGTTTCGTCGAGCACGCCCTGGAGGCGCTTGGCCATCGTCTCCAACGCACCCGCGATCGCGTGCGTGCTGGAAGCGAGCAGCTTCCACAGCACGAGCGAAATCAGTTGGCGCTGCCCCTCGGGCAGGGCCTTGAGGTTGGGGCGGCGCAGGTAATCGGCGACGAGCCTGGAAAGTTCCTGCTCTTCGCTCGACGGCGTGAACTCCTCGACGATGGCCTTGCGCGCTGTGTACGACACGTAGGGCTGAACCTGTTTGCGCAGGGTGCGCTTGCAGATGGGGGCCAGCCGGTCACGCAGGCCGCTGAAGGATTGCTCTCGGCCAGTGAATTGCGAGCGGAAGCTATCAAGGTCTCCGAACACGCGGTCATCGATGAAGCTGACCAGCCCATAGAGTTCGAGCAAGGAGTTCTGCAACGGCGTCGCGGTCAGGAGCGCCTTGGAGTGAACGCGCGACAGCGCCTCCTTGAGGGTCTTGGCAATGACGTTGCTGGTTTTGTAGACGTTGCGCAGGCGATGCGCTTCGTCGAGAACAACCAAGTCCCAGTCGATGCCCTTGACATCGTCAGCCTTGGCCTTCGCGAACTGATAGGAACAGATGATCGGGCCGGAGGCGAACAGGAACGGGTTCCGCTGCTCCTGCTTGCGGATCGAGTTGTAGTTTTTGGCTTCGAGGATCAGCCCTTGCAGGCCGAACTTGTCCTGCAGCTCCTGGTGCCATTGCTTGCGCAGGTTCGCCGGAACGATGATGAGCACCTTCCGCCGCCGTTCGGCCCAGCGTTGGGAGATGACCAAACCGGCTTCGATGGTCTTGCCCAGACCCACCTCGTCGGCGAGGATCACGCCGCGCGAGAGGGGGTTGCGGCAAGCGAAGAGCGCGGCTTCGACTTGATGGGGATTCAGATCGACTTGCGAATCGACCAAGGTCGAAGCCAACGACTCCACGGAGTCGCCTGCTGCACGCCTGGTCAGCAGCCAAGCAAAGTATTGGCTCTGGTGCGGCGTCAGAAGCTGACGTGTTGTCAATGGCGACCCTCCCTTTGTTCTTCCCCTAGCGTGATTCGGCGGCTGGCTTGGTCCGCGCTCACTCTGCCTCCGGCTTCTTCTTGCTGATGCTTTCGGCGATCCGGCGATCCAGTTTGGAGCGGCGAAAGCGCCACGAGCCCCCCAGCTTGAAAGCCGGGATCTCTACTTTCTGAGCGAGGCGGTAGACCGTCCGTTTCCCGGCTTTGAGGTATGTCGCGACTTCGTGGAGCGTCAGGATTTCGCCTTCTGGATCGGTCATCGTCTCGCCTTTGCCATTTGCCGATGTTGGATTTTGTATACCAAATCCGGTCGATTCTCCCATGTTGCGGCGTCAGCGACTACGGACCAGCCGCACAAGTTCCGTGCCTTGGCGGACAGGCTCGACGCTGAATCCGGCACCGGCTGAACGGTTCCCACGGACCACCCGAACGGAAAATTCCATGGAAGAAGACAGTGTGTTGCCATTTCTTGACACTCGTTTCCGCCTTGGCTTAAATGCGAAGGTTTTATCTCCGGCGATGGGTGCTTTCCCGGCGCCCCACAGAAGAAGAGCATCGACGAACCCATGTTCCTGCACCAGACACTGGTCGACGTGACCGACCGCATCCGCGCCCGCAGCCACGACCGCCGGGCGGCCTACCTCGAACTCATGCACCAGGCACGCCAGAAGGGCGTCGAACGTTCCCACATCGCCTGCACCAACGTGGCCCACGCCTACGCGGCGACCCCGGCCAACGACAAGCTGGTGCTGAAGGCCGCGACGGCGCCGAACATCGGCATCGTCACCGCTTACAACGACATGCTCTCGGCGCATCAGCCCTACGAGCACTATCCGGAGATCATCAAGGCGGAAGCCCGCCGGGCCGGGGTCACCGCCCAGGTTGCCGGCGGCGTGCCGGCGATGTGCGACGGCGTGACCCAGGGCCAGACCGGGATGGAGCTGTCGCTGTTTTCGCGCGACGTGATCGCGCTGTCCACCGCGGTGGCGCTGTCGCACCATGTGTTCGACGCCAGCCTCTACCTCGGCGTCTGCGACAAGATCGTGCCGGGCCTGCTCATCGCCGCGCTGCGCTTCGGTCATCTGCCCGGCGTGTTCGTGCCGGCGGGCCCGATGGTGTCCGGCATCTCGAACTCGGAGAAGGCCAAGGTGCGGCAGCAGTTCGCCGAAGGCAAGGTCGGCCGCGACGCGCTGCTCGAATCCGAGATGGCGTCCTATCACAGCGCCGGCACCTGCACCTTCTACGGCACCGCCAACAGCAACCAGATGCTGCTGGAGATCATGGGCCTGCAACTGCCGGGTTCGTCCTTCGTCAATCCCGGCACGCCGCTGCGCGACGCCCTGACCCGCGCGGCGACCCGGGTGGCAGCGGAGCTGGCCCAGGACGCCACAGCGCCCGCCCTCTGCCATATCGTCGACGAACGGGTCATCGTCAACGCCATCGTCGGCCTGCTGGCGACCGGCGGTTCGACCAACCACACCATCCACCTGGTGGCGATCGCCCGCGCCGCGGGGATCGAGATCAACTGGGACGATTTCAACGACCTCTCCGCCGTCGTGCCGCTGCTGGCCCGCGTCTACCCCAACGGCAAGGCCGACGTGAACCACTTCCACGCCGCCGGCGGCATGGGCTTCCTGGTCCGGGAACTGCTCGACGCCGGTCTGCTGCATGAGGATGTGCAGACCATCCTCGGCCCCGGCCTGCGCCGCTGGGCGGAGGAGCCTTGGCTGGAGAACGGCACGCTGGCCTGGCGCGACGCACCCGAGAAGAGCCACGACCCGGCGGTGCTCGCCCCCGCGAACGAGCCGTTCAGCCCGGACGGCGGTTTGCGCCTGGTCACCGGAAACATCGGCCGCGGCGTCATCAAGGTCTCGGCCGTGGCGCCGGAAAACCGGGTGGTGCGGGCGCCGGCCATCGTGTTCGAGAGCCAGGACGAGCTGATCGATGCCTTCAAGCGCGGCGAGCTGGAGCGCGACTTCGTCGCCGTGCTGCGGTTCCAGGGCCCCCGCGCCAACGGCATGCCCGAGCTGCACCAGCTCACCCCGGCCCTGGCCTCCCTGCAGGACCGCGGCTTCAAGGTCGCCCTGATCACCGACGGCCGCATGTCCGGTGCCTCCGGCAAAGTGCCGGCGGCGATCCACATCTCCCCGGAAGCCGCCATGGGCGGCCCACTGACCCTGCTGCGCACCGGCGACACCATCCTGCTCGACGCCGTGCAGGGCAAGCTGCAGGCCGAAGTGCCGGCCGAGCGCTGGTCGCTGCGCGAGCCGGTGACGGACGACCTGTCCGGCAACCAGTTCGGTACCGGACGGGAGCTGTTCAGCGGCTTCCGCCATCTGGCCGACACGCCGGAACGCGGCGCCTTCACCTTCAATTTCGACGAAGGCGGCCGTTGAGCGCCGCCTTCCTAACCTTTAGGAAAAAACCATGAATCTGGATCAGATCATCGACGCCACTAGCGTCATGCCCGTGATGGTGGTGGACCGCCCCGAAGATGCCGTGCCGCTGGCCCGCGCCCTGGTCGAAGGCGGCATCCGCGTGCTGGAAATCACCCTGCGCACCGCCGCCGGCCTCGATGCCGTGAAGGCCATCCGCCAGGAAGTCCCGGACGCCATCGTCGGCGTCGGCACCATCGCCACCCCGGCCCAGCTCGAAGCCTCGATCGCCGCGGGTGCCCAGTTCGGGGTTTCGCCGGGCACCACCCCGACCCTGCTCAAGGCCATCGTCGAAAGCAGGCTGCCGTTCTTCCCCGGCGTCGCCACGACCACCGAGGTGATGCAGGTGCTCGAAGGCGGGCTGACCGTGATGAAATTCTTCCCGGCGGTGGCCGCCGGCGGCATCAAGATGCTGGAATCCTTCCGCGGTCCGTTCCCGCAGGTCCGATTCTGCCCGACCGGCGGCATCAACGCCCAGAACGCCCCGGACTTCTTCAAGCTCCCCAACGTGGTCTGCGTCGGCGGCTCCTGGCTGACCCCCAAAGACCTCATCGCCAGCGGCTACTGGGCGGAAATCACCCGCCTGGCGAAAGAAGCGGCCGCGCTCAAGCCCTAAAGCTTCTCCAGGGACGGCCCCAGAGGAAGGGCCGTCCATATCCCGCCCGTGATCGCTCCAGTCCTCAAATCCCACCACGCATCGGTCTATCGGCCTGAAAAGGCAGGGGATACTTCCGGTGTACACTTACATCGTGTAAACAATACGACTCAGGATAAAACGTCGCGCTGATCGCTGACGGCAACTTGATCGAGGCTGACCAGGACCGCGGCGGCTCAACGAACAAATTTACCGACATGGGAACAATTGTTGATACTCGCAGAAAGTTAACGAGGGCAGTATGCGAAAGCAAACGATTCAACACTCATCGCCCTTGGACGCCTTGATCGAGGTTACCAAACGTCTAAGCCTCCACGAAATGCAGGAAAACATGGCTTCCGAGGAGTTTTTCCATCTTTACAGCCAAGGCCGTTTATCGGACGACATCGATCATGTCGAATGGGCGAACGACTATAGGCATTACCTCGTTCTGCGCCAGGATTTGGAAGACAAACTGAAGCATGCTGCATGATGCTCTGAAAACCTATCTGGAGGGCATCGAAACGGTCATCGTTCAAGCGGCGCACGTCCATGTGGAGCGCTATGTCGAAGAAATCCTAACGCCGGAGCGGATCAATCTGCGGATTCGTCTCCGCATTGCGAACGGACATTTGCTGGAAATTCATGAAGCTGTCGTGGTAGCCGATGGTGCCTTCGTCCATCTCGATTATCGCTATCACTGTCAGGACGAACGAAATCGTCTGCGCTTCCGTTATGACAGCACGCCGCATTTTCCCAGTCTGCCAAATTTTCCGTATCACAAGCACCCGATCGACGGCACCGTGGTTTCATCCCAAAGACCGGATGTTCGAGCGGTCATTGCCGAAGCCCTGGGTGTTCAGCCCTGAAGCGAGATTTCACGGATTCCATAGGAAAGCCGATGCCTGCAACTCCCGAGTTCATCCCCAATCTCCTCCAGGCCGCGTTTTCCGCCATCCAAGCCCATGCCGAGGAGGTGAGCGCGCTCGATCAGGCCATCGGGGACGGCGACCATGTCGTCAACCTGCAGCGTGGGCTGGAGGCTTTGTCGAAGCAGGCGGAAAGTCTGGCGGCGCTGGACTGGCCGGCTGCTCTGCAGAAAATCGGGATGACCCTGATGTCGTCGGTGGGCGGGGCGTCGGGCTCGCTGTACGGCACGTTGTTCATCGCCATGGGCAGGGCGCTGAAGGATCGGGATATGAATCTGGCGAATCTGGCCGAGGCCTTCGCTCAGGGAGTGGAGGCAATGAAGGCGCGGGGCAAGGCGGATCGGGGCGAGAAGACCATGCTGGACGTGCTGATCCCGGTGGCGGACGTGCTGAAATCGGCGGCGGCGGAGCATGCCGTTCCTCTGGCGCAACTGGCGGACGAGGTGATCCGCGCGGCCGAGGCGGGCATGGAATCCACCCGCGACATGATCGCCACCAAGGGCCGCGCCTCTTTCCTGGGCGAGCGCGCCATCGGCCACGTCGATGCCGGCGCCCGCAGCAGCCAATTGATGATTTCGGCCATCGCCGAGGTTCTGACCGGAAAATCGCGGTAGGGCGGAACCGTCTTTTTCGGGTTCCGCCAGTTGGCGGATCGCCTATCGGCATCCGCCCTACGGTATCTGTGCGAGATGCGCGTCTTGATTCCCCCGGCCGCCTCAGCACCCCCAGCGCAATGCGGCCGTGTGCACCGGCGCGTCCCACAGCCGCAGCATTTCCTCGTCCAGCAGGGTCAGGGTGAGGGAGCAGCCGGCCATGTCCAGCGAGGTGGTGAAATTGCCCACGAGGGAACGGGCGATTTCGAGGCCGCGTCCGCTCCAGTGCCGGTGCGCCAGCTCGTAGATCAGGTGCAGTTCGATCAGCGGCGTGCCGCCGAAGCCGTTGACATGCAGCAGCACCGGCTGGCCGGCTTGCGGCTGCAGCTCTTCGTCGATGACGGCGGCGATGTAGTCCACGATCTCGCCGGCGCTGCCCAGCGCCATGCGCTCCCGCCCGCGCTCGCCGTGGATGCCGACCCCCATTTCCATTTCCCGCTCGCCGAGGTCGAACATCGGCTTGCCCAGGGCCGGCACGGTGCAACTGGTCAGGGCGACGCCCATGGAGGCGGTGGCGTGGACCACGCGTTCCCCCAGCGCCTTGCAGGCGGCCAGCTCGTAGCCCGCTTCCGCCGCCGCGCCGACGATCTTTTCCACCACCGTGGTGCCGGCGATGCCGCGCCGGCCCATTCCCCGGTTTTCGGGGAGGGAGACGTCGTCGTGCACGAGCAGCGAGTCGTGGGGAACGTCGAGCATCTCGGCGGCGATTTCGAAGTTCATCACGTCCCCGGCGTAGTTCTTGACGATGAACAGGACGCCGCCGCCGTGGTCCACCGCCTGGGCCGCCGCCAGCATCTGGTCCGGGATCGGCGAGGTGAACACCTGGCCGGGACAGGCGGCGTCCAGCATGCCGAGGCCGACGAAGCCCGTGTGCAAGGGTTCGTGCCCCGATCCTCCTCCCGAGACCAGCGCCAGCTTGCCCGGCTTGGCCGCCGCCTTGCGGGACACGAAACGGGGCTCGGGGCTGAAATCGACGATGTCGGCGTGGGCCTTGGCGAAGCCGCGCAGGCTTTCATCCAGAAAGTCCTCGACCGTGTTGATGAATTTTTTCATGGGGTTCCCTTGAGGGCCGATAAAAGATTCAGTCGTTCAATTTCACGGTTTGGCCGGTGGCGGCGGATTCCAGCGCGGCCACGAGGGTCCGGCAATTCATCTTGGCATCGTCCAGCGACAGCAGTGGCGGCTTGCCGTTCAGGACGCAGTCGGCGAAATGCTCGATCTCCAGCCGGAAATGGTTGGCCGCCGGCAACTGTTCGACGCACTGGCGGCCGTCCTCGGTCCACCACGAGATGACCGGCACGTCGCCCGGATTTTGCCAGGCGGTGTGGCATTTCACACCGCCCAGGGTGCCGGTGATCTCGTATTCCGAGCGCCGGGCGCATTCGAAGCTGATGTCGAAATGGCCGCGCCGGCCGTCGCCGAAATCGATCAATCCGCTGGTGGCGATGTCCGCGCCGCTCTCGACGTATTTCGCCATCGCCGTCACCGCGACCGGGGCCTGTTCGAAGCACCAACGCAGGGAATGCACCGCATAGGGCCCGATGTCCCACATCGCGCCGCCCCCGTGCCGGACGTCCTGCGCCAGGCGGTAGCGCCGGGCCGGGCGCATCATGAACGAATAGCTGGCGCGGGCATAGCGGACCTCGCCGATCAAACCGGAGCGGACGATCTCCTGCACCCGTGTATGCTGGGGATGGAAGCGGTACATGAAGCCCTCCATCACCGTGAGGCCGCGTTCGCGGGCGGCCGCCTCGATCGCCTCGATGTCCGCCGCCGTAAGCGCCATGGGCTTCTCGCATAGTACGTGCTTGCCGGCTTGCAGCGCCCGCACCGCCCATTCGGCGTGCTCGTGATTGGCCATGGGGAGATAGACCGCCTGGACCTGGCCATCGGCCAGCAGGGCGTCGGGCTGGTCGTAGGTGCGCACTCCTTGCTCGTGCGGGGCATATTTGGCCAAGGTTTCCGCGGCGGCGCCGGGACGCCGGCTGGCGATGCCTACCAGTTCGGAATTCGATGCTTCGACGATGGCGGGCATCAGGCGTTCGTTGACGCGCGCCGCGCCGAGTATGCCCCAGCGCAGTTTCGATGGATTTCCCATGGCTTCCCCCCTGTATATGTTCTTGTTTGAAAAAACTTTGAGGCCGTGACTCTAACACAGCCGCGGTACTGCGGGTGCGTGAACCAAGACCATGAAAATCATATGGTTAAGATACTTTCCCTTTTGACTTCCGCAATCGCTTGGGCCATTCTCCGTTTCGCCAATCCTATAACAAAGTATCCGGAGGATATTCCATGACCATCCAAGTAGGAGACCGCCTGCCCGCGGGCAGCCTCACCGAATGCATCGAGTTCGATCCGGCCACCGCCTGTCCGATGAATCCCAAGGCGCTCGATGTCGGCGAACAGGCCAAAGGCAAGAAGCTCGTGATCTTCGGCGTGCCCGGTGCGTTCACCCCCACCTGTTCGGTCAAGCACCTGCCCGGTTTCGTCGCGAATTACGACCAGCTCAGGGCCAAGGGCATGGACGAAATCTGGTGCATGGCCGTGAACGACGCCTTCGTGATGGCCGCCTGGGGCCGCGAGCAAAAGGCCGGCGGCAAGGTGCGCATGATGGCCGACGGCAGCGCCGATTATGCGAAAAAGCTCGGCTTGGACCGCGACCTCACGCCCAACGGCATGGGCGTCCGCTGCCACCGCTTCGCCATGATCGTCGACGACGGCGTGGTCAAATACCTCGGCGTCGAAGCCTCCGGCAAGTTCGAAGTCTCGAATGCCGAGGCCGTGCTGGCGCATCTGTGACCAGGCCGACTACCCGCAACCCTACGTAAGGAATTCCCATGAAAATAGGCATCGCATCCGACCACGCCGGCTTCGATTACAAGGAGCAGCTCCGCGCCTGGCTCACTTCGCTCGGTCATGAAGTCGTCGACTACGGCTGCTTCAGCGACGAACGCACCGATTATCCCACCTGGATACGCCCCTGCGCCGTGGCCGTGGCCCGCGGCGAAGTCGAGCGCGGCATCGTCCTCGGCGGCAGCGGCAACGGGGAGGCCATCGTCGCCAACCGGGTCAAAGGCTGCCGCTGCGGCTACTGCTTCAACGAGGAAACCGCCTATCTCACCCGCTGGCACAACGACGCCAACTGCATCGCCATGGGCCAGCGCATCGTGAGTCTGGACATGGCCAAGAAGATCGTCGAGACTTTTCTCTCGACGGGCTTCGAGGGCGGTCGGCACATTCCCCGGATCGTGGCGATCGACGAATAGACCCCGCCGCCTCCGCGGAACGCTCATGCATCGGTTTGCGGCAGGCCGTAGTGCCGGCCGCGCACGGGTTTTACGAAATTTACCTGGTGTTATGCCCTCCCCGGAATGTTGACAGGGGCGGTGTGAGACCGTAATGGAGACACCGCCATGAACGCGACGACCGACGGCAAAAAAACGGCTTTGGTCACCGGGGCCTCTTCCGGTATCGGCGCGGAATTCGCCCGGCTGTTTGCCGCCGACGGCATCGGCCTGATTCTCGTGGCGCGCAGCCGGGACCGTCTGGACGCCCTCGCCGGGCAACTCAGGAGCCGCCACGGCATCGACGTGATGACCATCGCGGCGGATCTGTCCGAGCCGGGAGCGCCTGCCTCAGTCCATGACGCAGTGGCCGCGGCGGGGATTGTCGTCGACTATCTGGTCAATAACGCGGGAGTCGGAGTGCAGGGCGGTTTCCGGGACACGCGGTTGGAGGACGAACTGGCGATGATGCGGCTGAATACGTCCGCGGTGGTTCATCTCACCAAGCTGTTCCTGCCTGGCATGCTGATGCGCCGGTCCGGCAGGATTCTGAACGTAGCCTCGCTCGCCGCCCTGCAGCCGGGCGGCCCCGGCGCGGCGGCGTATTATGCCTCCAAGGCGTTCGTGCTTTCCTTTTCCAGAGGGCTCGGCGCCGAGCTGCGAGGTTCGGGGGTCAGCGTCACCGCCTTGTGTCCCGGTCCGGTCGATACCCGATTCCGGGAAGCGGGGGATTTCGCCAGGACTCCGCTATACCGCTCCTTCCTGACCAGCCGGCCCGAGGTGGTGGCGAAGGCGGGCTATCGCGCGATGCAGCGGGGGCGGATGGTCTGTGTTCCCGGGCCGTTCGCGAAACTTCTCGCGTTTGGCGGGCGGATGGCGCCCCAGCGCGTCACCCTCGCGATCAATGCGATGCTGCTGAGGCCGCGGGGGTGATGTCGAAGCGCACCGCGATGTTGAAAATGTTTTCGCGGTGGGAGTAGTCTTTGCGCGGGACCGATGGATCGATCGTCGACATGCGAATCGCCTTCGGATTGCCGTTTCAGCCATAGATGGAGAAGACCCATGTTTCTCAAGAAAAAACAGAACGGACATCTGGTCGAGATTCTCGGCCTCGGCGATTTGTTCAATCCCATCCACAAGATGGTGCCAGGCCGTTTGCATTACGGGGAGGAAATGCAGGATCCGGAGAAGTTCGACAAGTCGGAGCTGGTGTTCCCTTCCGGCGAGGAGCTGCCCCGCTGCTGGGTCGACCCCCACTACCGCGACAGCGAGCTGAAGAAATAGCTCCCGGCTTCAGCCGGAAGCGAGACGGTGCGCCTGCCGGGTGGTTTCCGGCAGGCGATACCTGGGGGCGCAGCGCAGCACCCAGTCCACCGCGGCCGGCAGGCTCAGCCGATGACCGACCGAGACGTACACCGGCTGGACGCCCCGGCGGGTCCGCACCACCGCGCCGATGGTTTCGTCCTTGTCGGTCAGCGGCACCCAATTTCCCCGCTCCTCCCCCAATTCTCCATGTGTTCCGACGAGGCGTGTCTTGGCGACGCCGATGGTCGGAATTCCCGTGAGCACTCCGAGATGGCAGGCGATGCCGAAACGCCGCGGGTGCGCGTAGCCGTGGCCGTCCACCAGGACGAGTTCCGGGAGAATGGACAACCGCTCCAAAGCGACGAGCAGGGCGGGAAGTTCGCGGAATGAAAGCAGGCCGGGGACGTAGGGGAAACGGGTCGGCTGGCGAACGATGGCTTGGTCTATCAGGCGGAGGCCGGGAAAATCGAGCACGGCGACCGCGGCCCGGGTGATTCTGCCCTGGTCCTCGAAGCCCACGTCCACGCCGGCCACGGCGCGGATTTCGGCAGGAAGCGCGTCTTCGGCCAGCACCAGCGGGCGGAGCTGGGCCTGCAGGTTGGCCGCTTCCTTGGGGCTCAAGTCCCAGCGGTGCTCGTGGCAGAGCGCCAAGCCCATGAATCAGAGCCCGGCCCGCTTGGCCTCGTCCCAGAAGGCATCGAGTTCGGCCAGGGTGCAGTCGGCCAGCCGCTTGCCGGTCCGGTTCACGCATTCCTCGATGAATTGGAAACGCCGGCGGAACTTGCGGTTGCCTTCGCGCAGCGCGGTTTCGGCGTCCACGTCCAGATGGCGGGCGAGGTTGACCAGCACGAACAACAGATCGCCCATTTCCTCCCGCACATGCGCCGTATCGCCGGAGGCCACGGCTTCTTCCAGCTCGTCCAACTCTTCGCGGACCTTGCCGAATACCGCTTCGGGCGCATCCCAGTCGAAGCCGTGGCGGGCCGCGCGCTTCTGCAGTTTCTGGGCTTCCATCAAGGCCGGCAGCGCGGCGGCGACGCCTTCGAGAACGCTGCCGGGGGTCCGGCCGGTTTTCTCCGACTTTTCTTCGAGCTTGGACGTCTCCCAGTAGCGCAGCCGTTCCGCGTCGCTGTCGAAGTCGATGCCGGCGAAGACGTGCGGATGGCGGCGCTCCAGTTTGTCGGCGATCGCAGCGGCGACGGCTTCGAAATCGAACAGCCCCTGCTCCTCCGCCATCCGCGAATGGAACGCGACCTGCAACAGCAGATCGCCCAACTCGTCGCGCAGATCGGCGAAATCCCCTCTCTCGATGGCATCGGCGACTTCGTAGGCCTCTTCCAGTGTGTACGGGATCAGGCTGGCGAAGTCCTGCCGGCGGTCCCACGGGCAGCCCGTGTCCGGGTCCCGCAAGCGGGCCATGATCTCGATGAGGCGGCGGGTTTGCTGCACGGTCAGAAGGTGTAGTCGAAATTTTCGCGGAAGCGTTCCCGGAAGGCCTCGAGCGAGAAGCTGTGATTCTGGGTGCCGGCGGTTTCCACCTTGATCGCGCCCATGAGCGAGGCGATGCGGCCCGTGGTCACCCAGTCCAGGTCTTCGAGCAGGCCGTAGATCAGCCCGGCCCGGTAGGCATCGCCGCAGCCGGTGGGATCGAGCACGGCGCCGGGGCGCGCGGCGGGGATTTCATGGCAGGCACCGGCGGCGTGGATGACCGATCCGCCGGCACCCCGCGTGACGATCACGGCATCGACCCGTTCGGCGAGCTGGGCCGGATTCAGACCGGTGCGCTCCTGCATCAGGCGCGCCTCGTAGTCGTTCAGCGTCACCCAGTTCGCCAGTTCGACGAACTTGAGCAGCTCGTCGCCGTCGAACATGGGCATGCCCTGGCCCGGATCGAAGATGAAGGGGATGCGGGCATCGGCGAATTGGCGCGCATGCTGGAGCATGCCGTCCTTGCCGTCGGGCGCCACGATGCCGAGGCGAATGCCGGCGTCGGCCGGCACGTCGTTCAGATGGGAGAAGGACATCGCTCCCGGATGAAAGGCGGTGATCTGGTTGTCGTCCATGTCCGTGGTGATGTACGCCTGCGCGGTGTAGCTGTCCTCGACCGTATGGATGTAGTCGCGCCGGATGCCGCAGTACCCCATCCATTGCGCATACGGTCCGAAATCCTTGCCGACGGTGGCCATCGGCAGCGGGTCGTGGCCCAGCAGTTTGAGGTTGTAGGCGATGTTGCCGGCACAGCCGCCGTATTCGCGGCGCAGCTCCGGCACTAGGAAGGAGACGTTCAGGATATGGACCTGATCGGGCAGGATGTGGTGTTTGAAACGGTCCTGAAACACCATGATGGTGTCATAGGCCATGGAGCCGCAGATGAGAGCGCTCATGCCGGTATCGTCCTGCTGTCGTCGTAAGTTAAATAACCTAGTGTGCCGAGAGTGTTTCAACGAATCAAGACGAGGAGCCACACGGCGCCGGCCAGGATCAGCGAACTCAGCACCGCCGCGGAACCGATGTCCTTGGCCCGGCCGGACAGGTTGTGCCGCTCGATGCCGATACGGTCGATCGTCACCTCGACGGCGGTGTTGAGCAGTTCGACGATCAGGATGTTGATCAGCACGCCCACCAGCAATGCCCGCTCGATCCCCGTCTGGCCCAGCCACAGGCCGAGCGGCACGCCGGCCAGGGCCAGCCAGCACTCCTGGCGAAAAGCCTCTTCGTGGTGCCAGGTGGCGCGGAAGCCGGCGAGAGAATTGATGAACGCGGCATAAAGGCGGGCAAAGCCCCTGAGATTTTGTCCAGCCATGCAGCTTCCTTCGAAAACGGTTGTCGATAGCCAAAGTCGCAATCAGCCACTATCCCACGTAGAGGTTACAACCGTGTTGTGGCTCGGCCGTCAAACCGAACGCAAAAAAGCGCTATGCTTTTCATCAGAGAAGCGATATGAGTTTCATCGTCAGGGAGCGCCGTGCAATCGGCCTACGCAGGGGAGTGAGTCATGGATACGAAGCGAAGCGGTCACGTCAAGAATCCACTTTGGCTTTTGGCTCTGAGCCAAGGCGTTTGGGCTGTTTCCTCCGCCCCGGTCTGGGCGGCCGACACGTGCAGCTTCGAGTACACCATTGCCAGTCAGGCGGCTAGCACCTTTACCGCCGGCGTGAAGGTGACCAACACGGGCGATGCGCTGAGCGGATGGACCGTAGCCTGGAACATGCCCGACGGACAAAGGGTCACCCGGCTGTGGAACGGCCGATGGTCGCAAAAGCGAGCCACGGTCACCGTGCGCCACCTGGATTCCAACCGCAAGGTGGCGAGCGGAGGGATCATCGAGTTCGGATTCGATGCCACCTATTCCGGAGTCAACGGGATTCCTGCGGGCATGACGCTCAATGGGGCACAATGCTCATCGACTCCGACTCCGACTCCGACTCCGACTCCGACTCCGACTCCGACTCCGACTCCGACTCCGACTCCGACTCCGACTCCGACTCCGACTCCGACTCCGGCTCCGACTCCGACTCCGGCGGCAAACCCGATCGGCATCAACGTCACCGGGTTGTCCTACTATGGGACCGAGGTGCCGTTCGTGAATCTGTTCAAGCTGTCGGAGCCCTGGCTGACCCAGTGCGACTCGTACCAGGATCCGTACTGCAGCACTTTCGTCGAGCCGGGCGGCAGCGCCTGGAACACGAGGGAGCAGGCCAAGCTGGTGCTGGATTCGAACGGCTACCCGCGCTCGCTGCCCGACCCCGCCCAGGGTGCGAATACCGGCACCAACTACACGTCGGTCGCGACCCTGGTTCCGACCGGCTTGAATTCCGCCACGCCGGCGGGACGATTCATCGTACTTTATGACGGCGAAGGCACCTTGGCGTACGGCCGCGGCGCAAGCAGGAATTCCTCGCTGTCCTCACCGGGGCGCGACGTCATCGACGTCTCGACCGACGGGGTCCAGAGCTGGTTCCAGTTCTCCATCAAGGCCACCGATCCCGACAAGACCGGCAATTACGTCCGGAACATACGGGTGCTGCAGGCCGGCGGGGTGTGCAGCAACGATCCCGCGGCGTATTGCGATCCTTCGGCGGCGCAGAGCGGCTGCGCAGGCGGCGGTTCGTGCCAGTCGTTCGAGCAGGTTCACTCCGCTCAACCGTTCGACCCCCGGTTCCTGCGCAAGCTGGCGAACTTCCGGGCCATCCGCTTCATGGCGTTCCAGAACACCAACAACTCGCAGGTCGAACTGTGGGCCGACCGGACCCTCCCCGACGACGTCACCTGGGTGTCTGACCAGGGCGACGGCGGTCCGGTGGAGATGGCGGTCGCGCTCGGCAATCAGTTGAACGCCGATATCTGGGTGAACATTCCGACCCATGCGGACGACGGCTATGTGCGCGGTTTCGCCACCCTGGTGAAGAACACGCTCGCCGCAAGCCGCAAGGTCTACGTGGAGTACAGCAACGAAGCCTGGAACGGCGCGTTTTCCGCCGGTGGCTGGATGGAAAACCAGGCTCTTACGCGCTGGGCCAGCGACACGACCTTCGGCAAACGCCTGCAATGGTACGGCATGCGGACCGCGCAGATCTGCGACATCTGGAAGGAGGTCTGGGGCGCATCGTTCGGCCGGGTGGTGTGCGTCATGGGCGCCCAGGCGGCCAACACCTGGACCGCCACGCAGTCGCTGGATTGTCCGCTATGGGCGGCGGAAAACGGCGGAACCTCGTGCGCGCAGCACAACATCCGCGCGCTGGCCATCGCGCCCTACTTCGGATACTACATCGGACTGCCGGAAAATCTGACGGCGGTAAACGCGTGGACCGGTCAGGCCGACGGCGGGCTGGCCAGCCTGTTCGCCGAACTCCTGCAGGGTGGCTCCTTCGCCAACGGTCCGGTGGGAGGCGCGCTGGAGGACGCAAGGCGGCAGATGTTGCAGAACAAGGCCGTCGCAGCGGAATACGGCCTGGAGCTGATCGCCTACGAAGGCGGGCAGCATCTGGCGGGCGTCGGAGCGGTGGTCGACAACGACGCCGTCACCGATCTGTTCCTCGCCGCCAACCGCGACAGCCGGATGGGCTCGGCCTACACCCAGCACTTGAACGCCTGGAGCGCCGCGGGCGGCGGTCTCTACAACCTGTGGAACAGCGTGGAGCCCTATTCGAAATGGGGAGCTTGGGGGTTGCTGGAATACCGCGATCAGGGTTTCGCGCCCAAGTACGATGCGGTGAAAAGCATACTGTCGCAATAAGCTCCATTCGCTCCATTCGAATGAGGGAGCGGGCCGGGTTTTTCCCGCTCTCTTGTCAACCTTCGGCTACGGCGCGGTAGCCTTCGGCATCGAGCAGCCGGTCCAGTTCGGAGATGTCGTCGGGCTTCACCGCGAAGAGCCAGGCCTCGTAGGGTGACTGGTTGACGAGTTCCGGCGCGTCGGCCAGCGCCTCGTTGCGGGCCACGATCTCTCCGCTCAAGGGGCTGTTGACGTCCGCTGCCGCCTTCACCGATTCGACCACCGCGCAGGCCTCGCCGGCGCCGACCCGGCGGCCGACGGCCGGCAGTTCCAGGTAGACCAGGTCCCCCAGCGCCTCCTGGGCATGGTCGGAAATTCCCACCTTGACGGTTCCGTCGGGTTCCTGGCGGGCCCATTCATGGGTCTTGGCGTATTTCAGCCCGGCCGGCAAGTTGCTCATGAGTCGGTGTCCTCTTCCTCGGGTCGGTCAAACGGCGACTGCCACAACTTATGTGAAATCGCCGGGCAGGTAAAGGCGCGCGCTAAGTAACCTAGCAGAAATAACTTGAACAATAGCCTTTTAGCCGCCGAGATCGCGAGGCTTGAGCCGATAGTTCCACTCGCCATGGAACTCGTCGCGTTCAATGGCCAGTTCCGCGAGTTCCTGGTCGGAGACTTTAACTCCTGCCGGATAATCCCGGTCGTCGAGTTGTGCCTGGATGCGCAGCCCTTCGGTGGTCGTCGTGTTGCCAATCAGGTTCACGACAACCTCCCGACTGACCAAAGGACGACCACGCCAGTTCTGGGTGATGTGACAGAACATCCGGTGCTCGATTTTGTTCCACTTGCTAGTGCCGGGCGGAAAGTGACAGACCTGGATCACCATCCCCAGTTCGTCGGCCAGTTGCTGCAGCTCAACCTTCCAGAGCCGCACACGATAGCCGTTACTGCCGCCGCAGTCGGCGGTGATCAGCAGGCGACGCGCGGCCGGATAGAGTGGCTGGCCCATCTCGCGCCACCACCGGCGGATACTCTCAACCGCAAATGCCGCCGTGTCGTGGGTGATCCCAACACTGACCCAGCCCTGGTTGGCGCCCACGTCATACACGCCATAGGGCGCGACTTTACCCAGTTGCGGATCGATGAAGTCGTAGACGCGTACGCCCTCCGGCCGACCTTTCGGCTGCCATTCGCGCCCGCCATTCTTGAAGTCCCCGACCAGTTCTTTCTTTTTGGTATCAACCGAGACCACCGGATCGCCCGCCGCCTGATACTGCGCCGCCGTCGCGGCAATGTGGCTGAACTGCGCATCACGATCGGCCTGCTGACCCCCTTCGTGAATCTTCCGGGTCGCTTGCAGACTGTAGTCCAACTGCGCCAGCAAATCACACACGGTGCGCTGGCTCACCTGATGACCTTGGGCCACCAATTCCTTGGCCAAACGCGGCGTACTCTTGCAGGTCCAACGCAACGGCGACTGCGGGTCCCCACGCGTCGTCGGTTCGACCAACGCATCCAGGTCGCGCAACAGCGTTGGGTCTTTGGCCGTCAGCTTCTTGCGCCCACCACCCTTGGCCCGAACACGGCCCATCCTCGCCGTGACTGGCTCGCCACCGGATGGCGCCATAGCGAGCTCGCGCAGACCGGCATAGATCGTCGTGCGCGACAAACCCACCGCGCTCGCTACGGTACTGACGCCCCCATGGCCGAGGGTAAGCGCCTCAACCGCTGCCCACAACCGCAGCGTTGCTTCGTCCAGACGGCCGGAAAGCGCCAGAAATTTTTCCTCAATCACCTTGGTGGCGTCCATGCACAAAGCGTAGGCACAGACCGCTCACTGTTCAAGTTATTTCTGCTAGGCTCCTAAGGAACGCTGTGTCGCCGACCGGTGTTTCGCAGCCCGGCGGGTCCGTTTGCGGGTAAACTAGGCCGGACCCGTGCAGGAAATTCCAAGTCAGGAGCCCTTGAGAATGAGCGTTACCACGGCGGATGTCGAAGCCGCCCTGAAAACCTTCGTCGATCCCAACCTCGGCGTCGACTGGCTCGCCGCGAAGTCGGTGAAAAAGATAAACGTGGACGGCAGCCGCGTGAGCCTGCGCATCGTGCTGGGCTATCCCGCCGATTCCTGTCGCGACGAACTGGCTCAGGCCGCGAAGGCGGCGATTCGCACAGCGACCGGGGCGGTCGAAGTCGATATCGACATCGTCTCGGAAGTCGTCTCCCATGCCGTGCAGAAGGGTCTGAAGCCGATGCCGGGTGTGAGGAACATCGTCGCCGTCGCCTCGGGCAAGGGCGGGGTGGGCAAGTCGACCACGGCGGTCAATCTGGCGCTGGCCCTCGCGGCGGAAGGCGCCCGGGTGGGCATTCTCGACGCCGACATCCACGGCCCCAGCCAGCCGCTGATGCTGGGCGTGTCCGGACGGCCCGAAACGGAGGGCAGGAAGATCCACCCGATCGTCGCGCACGGCCTCCAATCCATGTCCATCGGCTACCTGATCGACGAAGACACGCCGATGATCTGGCGCGGTCCCATGGTCGTCGGCGCCTTGCAGCAATTGTTGAACGACACCTTGTGGGACGACCTCGATTACCTGGTCGTCGATCTGCCGCCCGGCACCGGCGACATCCAGCTTTCGCTGGCGCAGCAGATCCCGGTCTCCGGCGCGGTCATCGTCACCACCCCCCAGGACATCGCCCTGTTGGACGCGCAGAAGGGCCTCAAGATGTTCGAGAAGGTCGGCATCCCCGTGCTCGGCATCATCGAGAACATGAGCGTTCATGTGTGCAGCCGGTGCGGACACGCCGAACCGATCTTCGGCGAGGGCGGCGGCGAGAAGATGGCGCAGAAATACGGCATCGAACTGCTCGGCCAGTTGCCGCTGGACCGCGGCATCCGCGAGAACGCCGACGGTGGCCGGCCGACGGTGGTCGCCTCCCCGGACGGCGAGCCCGCCCGGATGTACCGGAGCATCGCCCGCAAGATCGCGGCGCGGCTGGCGCTGAAGGCCAAGGACTACAGCGGCCGTTTCCCCACCATCAGCATCGTGAACACCTGACCGCATCGACATGGGCATCAAATCAGACCGCTGGATACGGAAGATGGCGATGGAGCACGGCATGATCGAGCCGTTCGAGCCGCACCAGGTCAGGCTCGGCGATTCCGCCGGCGTCATCTCCTACGGCACCTCGAGCTACGGCTACGACGTCCGCTGCTCCAACGAATTCAAGATATTCACCAATATCAACTCGGCCATCGTCGATCCCAAGAACTTCGACGAGAACAGCTTCGTCGACCTGGTGTCGGATGTGTGCATCATTCCGCCCAATTCGTTCGCGCTGGCGCGGACGGTGGAATACTTCCGCATTCCCCGCGACGTGTTGACCATCTGCCTGGGCAAGTCGACCTATGCCCGCTGCGGCATCATCGTCAACGTCACACCTCTGGAGCCGGAATGGGAGGGGCACGTGACGCTGGAGTTTTCCAACACCACCCCCTTGCCGGCCAAGATCTACGCCAATGAAGGCGTCGCCCAGGTGTTGTTCCTCGGCGCCGACGACGTCTGCGAAACCTCCTACCGCGACCGCAGCGGCAAATACCAGGGCCAGACCGGCGTCACCCTCCCTAAAGCCTGAGTTCAACGATTTTCGGAGAATCCCGTTCATGCTCGATTCGACCACTCTTTTCGCCGATGCCAACCGCTTCATTCCCGGCGGTGTGAACTCCCCGGTCCGCGCCTTCCGCGGCGTGGGGGGGACACCGGTATTCGTCGAACGCGCCGAAGGCCCTTATCTCTATGGCGTGGACGGCAAGGCCTACATCGACTACGTCGGCTCCTGGGGGCCCATGGTGCTCGGCCATGCCCATCCGGAGGTGCTGAAGGCGGTGCATGTCGCGGTCGACCGGGGCCTGAGTTTTGGGGCGCCCACCGTGGCCGAGACGGCCATGGCCAAGACGGTTTGCGCGCTGGTGCCGTCCCTGGACCGGGTGCGGATGGTCAGTTCCGGCACCGAGGCGACCATGAGCGCCATCCGCCTGGCGCGGGGTTACACCGGGCGCGACAAGATCGTGAAATTCGAGGGCTGCTACCACGGTCATTCCGATTCGCTTCTGGTCAAGGCCGGTTCCGGCGCACTCACCCTGGGCGTGCCCAGCTCTCCCGGCGTGCCGGCCAGCCTGGCGGAGCACACCCTGACGCTGCCCTATAACGACGCAGCCGCGGTGCGGGAAGCCTTCGCGCGCCACGGCGGCGAGATCGCCTGCATCATCGTCGAACCCGTGGCCGGCAACATGAACTGCGTGCCGCCGGTGTCCGGCTTCCTGGAGACCCTGCGCGACGTCTGCGACGCCAGTGGCGCAGTGCTGATTTTCGACGAGGTGATGACCGGGTTCCGGGTGGCCCTGGGCGGCGCCCAGGCGCATTACGGCATCTGCCCGGACCTGACCACCCTGGGCAAGGTCATCGGCGGCGGCATGCCGGTCGGGGCTTTCGGCGGGCGGCTCGACATCATGGAGCGGCTCGCGCCGGTGGGGCCGGTGTACCAGGCCGGGACGCTGTCGGGCAACCCCGTGGCCATGGCGGCCGGATTGAAGACGCTGGAGCTGATCTCGCAGCCGAAGTTTTTCGACGATCTGGCGGAAAAGACCCGCCACCTGGCCGAAGGCTTGCGGGTCCGGGCCGAGCAGGCGGGGATTCCCCTGAGCGTCAACTGGGTCGGCGGCATGTTCGGCCTGTTCTTCACCGATCAGCAGGGGGTGAGCCGGTTCGATCAGGTCATGGCCTGCGATCAGGAGCGTTTCCGCCGATTTTTCCACGGCATGCTCGAAGAGGGCGTCTACCTCGCGCCTTCCGCGTTCGAGGCGGGCTTCGTGTCCGCGGCCCACGACTACGATATCCTGGACCGCACCCTCAGCGCGGCCGAGCGGGTATTCGCCGGGCTTTGAGCCTGGAAGCCGTTCATCTCTGGGTCGGTCAGCATCCGCATCTTGCGGGGCTGGCCGTGTTCGCCATCGTCCTGGCCGAATCGCTCGCGGTCGTCGGCCTGCTGCTGCCCGGCACGGTCCTGATCTTCACCTTCGGCACGCTGGTGGGCGGCGGCTCGATGGATTTCGTCTCCACTTACGCCTGGGCGCTGAGCGGGGCCCTGCTGGGCGACGGCATCAGCTTCTGGCTGGGGCGGAGCCACCGTCAGCGGATCCGGACGACCTGGCCGTTCAGCCGGTTCCCGGCCGTGCTGGAGCGCGGCATCGGCTTCTTCCGCCGCTATGGCGGCCATAGCGTCCTGTTCGGCCGGTTCTTCGGCGCCGTCCGCGGCATCGTGCCGCTGGTGGCCGGCATGGCCGGCATGCCGTCCGGCCGATTCGTCGGTTACAGCGCCGTGGCGGTGGCCTTGTGGGTTCCGGTGTTCCTGGCCCCCGGCATCCTATTCGGCGCATCGCTGGAACTGGCCTCGGGAACGACGGCGCGGCTGGTCGGCCTCGGGCTCGGCCTCATCGCCCTGCTGTGGCTGGCGGTCTGGCTGACGGCCCGGGTCTATGCCTTCCTCCAGCCCAGAGCCCGCGACCTGATCCTGCTGATGTTCCGCTTTGCCGGGGAACACCGTCTGTTCGGCCGCATCACGCTGCCGCTGCTCGATTCCGAGCGGCGGGATTACGGCGGTTTGGCGCTGGTCGGCGGCCTCATCCTCGCGGCGGTTTTCGCCGTGGGACGGCTGTTCGCGGTTCCCCCGCTGCCCGTCTCGTTCGCCGCCTGGCGCACGCCGGAGGCGGATTACGGTTTCACGGTGCTGGAGTCGCTGGGGAGCCGCGACGCCCTGCTGATCGAGTTCGGCGTCCTGGCGCTCTGGCTGAGTTCCCATCGTTCGTTCGTCGCCCTTGCCCACTGGCTGATCGCGGCGATCTTTGCGCTGTCGATGGGCTGGATGGGAGATCATGCCTTCGCCGCCCCCCCGTTCGACACCCATGTGTTGCGCGGATGTGTGGCATCCGGCTTTGTCGCGGTTCTTGTGGCGCCAGCGTTCCGGAAGATCGGGGGACGGGTGGTGTATGCCGTGGCGGCGGCGCTGGTCGTGGCCTTGGGGTTCGCCCGGATTTACCTGGACCGCAGTGAAATACCCGCGGTCCTGTTCGCCCTGGCGGTCGGTCTGGCGTGGCTGATTCCGCTAGGAATCGCCTGCCGCAGGCATTGCGAAGCGAAGGCGGCGTCGCTGGGCGCCGCATCGCTGGTGACGGCTTGTCTGACGCTGGTGCTGGCCGCCGAAGCCGTGCGGCACGGTCCGGCGGAATTTGTCCACGACCCGCTCGTTCGGCGGATGACGACCGCCGAGTGGCTCGCGGACGGCTGGAAACGGCTGCCGGCTTACCGGCTGCAGCCATTGGGGCGACCGCACCAACCGCTTCCGCTCCAATGGGCGACCACCCTGGACGCCGCCCGGGAGAACCTCGAAAAGCTGGGCTGGCGCATGGCGGTGCCATTGTCCTGGATGTCGGCGCTCCAGTGGTTCAATCCGCGGGCGAAACCGGAGGAATGGCCGGTGCTGGCGCGTTTCAACGAGGACAGCGAAGACGCCCTGCGGATGTTGCATCCCGAAAACGACGGGCGCTGGGCGGTGCTGCGCCTGTGGCCAAGCCGGTACGTCCTGGCGGAAAGCGGCGTCCCGCTTTGGGTGGGCAGGATCGACCTGCTCGAAGCGGCCAACCGCTTCGGTTTCCTGGGCTATTTCCGGGAGGCGAGGGCGTCGGATCGCATCGATGCCGCGGCACTCCTGGCGCCGGAACGCGTCCGGGGTCTCGTCGCCACCCCGGTGGTACGGGATGCCGGCTACGGCGCGGTTCTGATCCGGGAACGCTGAAGGCGAATGCCCTTTAGCGTTTCATCATGTCGAAGAACTCGCGGTTGGTCTTGGAGTCCTTGAGCTTGCCCAGGAGGAATTCGTTGGCCGCCATTTCGTCCATGGGCTGCAGGATCTTGCGCAGAATCCAGCTTTTCTGCAGTTCGTCCGGATCGACCAGGTATTCTTCGCGGCGGGTGCCTGAACGGTTGATGTTGATGGCGGGGTAGATGCGCCTCTCCGCGATCTTGCGTTCGAGGTGCAGCTCCATGTTGCCGGTGCCCTTGAATTCTTCGTAGATCACTTCGTCCATGCGCGAGCCGGTGTCGATCAGGGCGGTGGCGATGATGGTCAGGCTGCCGCCTTCCTCGATGTTGCGCGCCGCGCCGAAGAAGCGCTTGGGGCGTTCCAGGGCATTGGCGTCGACGCCGCCGGTCAGCACCTTGCCCGAGGACGGCACCACGGTGTTGTAAGCGCGAGCCAGACGAGTGATGGAATCGAGCAGGATGACCACGTCCCGCTTGTGCTCGACCAGACGCTTGGCCTTTTCGATGACCATTTCGGCGACCTGGACATGCCGCGCCGGCGGCTCGTCGAAGGTGCTGGACACGACCTCGCCCTTGACGCTGCGCTGCATCTCGGTGACTTCCTCCGGCCGCTCGTCGATGAGCAGCACGATCAGATAGCACTCGGGGTTCTTTTCCGCGATGGAATGGGCGACGTTCTGCAGCATCATCGTCTTGCCGGCTTTCGGTGGCGACACGATCAGTCCGCGCTGGCCCTTGCCGATGGGGGCGACCAGGTCGATGACCCGGGCGGTCAGGTCCTCCGTGGTGCCGTTGCCCAGTTCCAGCACGAAACGCTGGACCGGGAACAGCGGCGTCAGGTTCGAGAAAAGGATCTTGTGCTTGGCGTTTTCCGGCGGCTCGTAATTGATCTGCTCGACCTTGAGCATGGCGAAATAGCGCTCGCTGTCCTTGGGCGGCCGTATCTTGCCGGAAATGGTGTCGCCGGTGCGCAGGCTGAAGCGCCGGATCTGGCTCGGCGAGACGTAGATGTCGTCGGGCCCGGCGAGGAACGAGCTGTCCGGCGAGCGCAGGAATCCGAAGCCGTCCTGCAAAATTTCCAGCACCCCGTCGCCGTAGATGTCTTCGCCGCTTTTTGCGAGCTTCTTCAGGATGGAAAAGATCAGGTCCTGCTTGCGGGTTCGGGCGACGCCTTCGATGTCCAGGGATTCGGCGATTTCGATCAGTTCGGATACGGGCTTGCGCTTGAGGTCAGTGAGGTTCATGCGTTTCCATTAAGGAATTATCGGGATATGAAAAAAGTCCGGGAGAATTGGCCAGGAAGGCCGCTGGACTTGGGGTCAGGGTCAATCCGGCAGAAAGCTGCCGGCTCAGGGGAAAAACGGGGTGCTCGATGCTTCGGACGAAAAGGGCATTCGCTCCGGGGAATGACGGCGAATGCCCGGGAGATTACAGATTGCCTTCGAGGAACGCCGCGAGCTGGGATTTGGTCAATGCGCCCACCTTGGTGGCGATCACTTCGCCGTCCTTGAACACCATCAAGGTCGGAATGCCCCGCACGCCGTAACGCTGTGGCGTCGCCGGGTTATCGTCGATGTTGAGCTTGGCCACGGTCAGGCGGCCATCGTATTCGTTTGCGATTTCGTCGAGGATGGGCGCGATCATCTTGCACGGGCCGCACCACTCGGCCCAGTAGTCCACCAGCACCGGTCCGGATGCCTTGAGGACCTTGTCTTCGAATTCAGCGTCGGTAACGTGAAGGATTTTATCACTGCTCACTTGGGCGGCTCCTCGTAGGTGATCACCGGCCCGCTCCCTGGACTAAAGGCGTGCCTGCAGCGGGCTGTGATTGCGTAGATGGCTGGCATTTTCGGGCCAAAACGTAATGGATGCAAGCCCTCTTCGAGACGGCGGGGGCCTGAGGGCCGGCCGAGGCGCGGATTCAGGCGACCTGCCGCCGCGCCTCGGCTTTCCCCAGGCAGCCGACGACGGTCTGGCGGGCCGCATGGGCCAGTTCGTCGCGGTTGAGATGCTCGCTGTCGATGGCGGCGCCGAAACTCAGTTCGGCCAAGGTCCGCGGAACCCGCAGCATCTGCAGCAGATGCGGAAGAAACGACGCCTCGCCGACGAAAGGCGCGATCTTGCCCGCCTCGCCCCGGTAGGCCAGCGCGACCGGCTGGACCGCGACGCCAGCGCGCTTCGCCGGCTGGAACAGGCGGGGATGGAACCGCAGTACGGTCTCTCCGTTGGAACTGGTGCCTTCCGGGAACAGCAAAAGGGTGCGTCTTTGACGCAGCAGCCAGGTCATCCGCTCGCCGAGCCGTTGGGTGTCGTCACGGTCGCCCCGCCGGAGGAACAGGGTGCCGGTGCGGCTGGCGAGAAAACCGAACACGGGCCAGCCGGCGACGTCCTGCTTGGATATGAAGGTCAGCGGAGCCTGGGCGCCGATGACGACGATGTCCAGCCAGGAAATGTGGTTGGCTACCCACAGCGGCGCGTTCGGGTTCCATCGGCCCCGGCGTTCGACGTGCACGCCGAGGATGAGCAGGAAGCTGCGGAACCAAGCCATCTGCACCCTGTCCCTCAGGGATTGGGCGCGGTTTTCGCCCAAGACGCGCAGCGGAGGGAAGAGCAGCACCACAGCCGCCATGCCGCCCAGGCAGGCTGCCGCCACCAGGATGGCCCTATAGGCCTGTCTGAAGCGCGGCATTCCGGTCGCCTCCGACGAAGTGGCGTTCATAGCGCCCTTGCAGGCGCTCCATTTTCAGCAGGACGAAGACGTCCATGACGTCGAAATCCTCGTCCCAGCAGGGTTCGCCGAAAACCCAGGCGCCCAGCCGCAAATAAGCCTGCAGCAGGGGCGGAACGCCGCTCTCGTCGCGCTGGCAGCGCTTCCATGCGGGAACCGGCTGGCGGGGCTGGACACCCAGCTCCGCGGGACCCAGCCGTTCTTCCCCGATGTTGCGGTAGACCGCGTCCACCGCGAAACCGCTCGGGCCCGGCGGGATGCTGGCGCAGCCCATCAGGTGGTCGAAGCCGCCTTGCGTGACGTATTCCGACAATGCTCCCCACAGGCAGGCGATGACGGCGCCGCCGCGGTAGTTCGGGTCCACGCAGGTGCGGCCGATCTCGAGGAATCGGCCCTCCAGGGCGAGGATGCCGGACAGGCTGAACTCGCCTTCCGAATAGAAGCGGCCCAGCCGTTTGGCCTGGCTGTCGCTCAGCAGGCGGGTGCTGCCGATGACGCGGTTCTCGCGGTTGTCCACGACCACGAGGTGGTCGCAGTAGGCGTCGAATTCGTCGATGTCGAGACCGTCGACCGGGGTGTGGAGGCGCGCGCCCATTTCCTCGGCGAAGACGCGGTAGCGCAGTTTCTGTGCGGCGACGATCGTTGCTTCGTCTCTCGCGACGAATGCCTGTAGCCGGCCCGGCCGGCCTGTGCGTGATTCCGGTGTTCCCAAGGTGTATCTCCCAGCGAACTTGGTAAGGACGTTCGGCAGAAGATACGGAGCGGAATTGACAGATTTGCTAAGACTCGGTGACGTTTGGATGAAAAGTGCGCTTTCGGTTGGGGGGGCTGACGGCATCTGGACAGCCCTCGCGAACCTTTTCTACCATCCGGGCGGGGGACTGGTTCTGGAAGCCCCGCAAACCACTGACCGATTCGGAGGGTCCTCTCATGTTTGGCACACGTCTTTTTTCCACGGTGTTCGAAGGGCTGATCGCCGGTTTCAGCCTGGCTCTGGGTTGGCTGGCGGCCATGATGCTGGTGGCCGCATTCGTCGCCTGAGTTGTTCCGGCCGCGGCGCGTTGGAGGTGCGTCGCGGCCGGCATCAGGGACGTTCCAGGCGGAAGCGCTGACCCTCGAAGACCAGGGTCAGGCTGTCCTCGTCCACGCTTTCCAGGCGCACCCCTTCGGCGACCGTGTCGCCCGCCGAATGCCGGTTCATGTTGATGACGACGAAGCGTTCGTCGGGGCGCGAACCGTAGGCGAACAGGTTGATCTTGAGCTGAGGAACCCGGCTCTGGAATGACGGCGGCATTTCGCTGAGCAACGGAACCGCATTCCGCCGCGGTGCGGGCGTAGCGGGCGGCGGCGTTTTCCGCGCCGGTTCGTCGGTTTCCGGCTCTCCCTCCGCTTCGGCCGTATCGTCGGTTTCCCCCGCCATCGTTTCTTCCTCGGCACCCTCTTCCGCCGCTTCTTCGGCCTCGGTTTCCGGTCCCTTGCGTCCGGCGGACTGGACCGCTGCGGGCGGTGGAACTGCCGGCTTGGCCGCCGGCGGCGCGGCCATGCGCTGATGGGGCCCTCCGGGAGGCGCGTCGGCGCCGCCGAATCGCCGCGCGAAGGGCGGCACCGTCGCCGCGGGAGGGGGTGACTGCTGGGCGGCGGCCACCGGCGCCGGTATTGGAGGATTTTCCTGGGCCAGAGCCGGCGGCGACTGGTCTGTCGTGGCCTGGGGCTGCGTGGGGGTGCCCGAGGTCAGCCCCAGAAAATAGCCCAACGCCGCCACGTTGGCCACGGCTACCACGCCCAGAACCCACGGCAGCCAGGGGCGTCTCCGCGCCGGTTCCGGCGAGAAGATCATGCTGTCCAGTGAGGCGGGTTGGCTGAGTTTTCGTTCCCGCTCCGATTTGCGGAGCGCATCGAGGATATAGGACATCGATCTAACTGGGCGAAAGGGTCATTCCAGGCGGGGACTGTCGGCGCGCTTCGTTTCGTTGAGCAGGCGGATGAAAGTATGCGGTCCGACGGCACCATCGACAATCAGGCCGTGCTGTTTCTGGAAGGCCGCGACCTGGGCTTTCAGGGTCTCGTCGAAGCGGTGCGGATCGGCGGGCTTCTTTTTCGCGGGAAAGCGCTGGCGCAGCCATTTCACCGCGGGCGACGACTGGCCCGGCCTGAGCACGGTGACGTCTGCCACCGGCGGACGCCACAGCAGCGTGAATCCGCCTTTCCAGAAAGGCAGGTTGTCCGCCAGCGGCAGGGCCGCCGGCTCGCCGCCAAATTCCACCGTCGCCAGACCGCCGGCGATGCCGGTCAGGGTCCCGTAGCGCTTTTCCCCGTCGGGAAGGACGAATTCCAGGACCGCCGGGTGGTTCAGCAGGCGCAAGACCGGCCAGCCGGAATCCTCGCTGAGACAGCGCAAGCCCTGGCGTTCGGCGGTTTCGCACGGCTTGCCGGCGTCTCCTTCGGCTTTCCAGAGCGCGAACAGCCGGCCGAACGCTGCGGCCTCGTCCGTTCCCTTCGATTTCAGCAGGTCTTCGAAGCGCGCGCGGTCGGATGATAAAGCCGGCACGAGGGCCTCTTTGGCATCGGCTTTTTCCGGAGCCGCTTGCGGCGAGACGGCGGGCATGGGCGACGCCGCTTCCCGCTCGGACGATGCGGCATTGCCGCCCGGCGTGCGGCCGATGAGCAAGGCGCCCGTACCGATCAAGGCCGCGACCGCAACCCCCAGGGCCAGCCGCCGCCAGAACCGGGGAAGCAGGACGGAGGGCAGGACTTCCCGGGCAGCGCGCCGCACCGTGGCGCGGTCCGCCTGGAATCTGCCTTGGGCGTAGGCGCCCAGCAGCGCCCGGTCGCAGATGACGTTGATCAGCCGCGGAATCCCCCCGGACAGCCGGTGAACCGCCCCCAGCGCCGCCGGTGTGAACAACGGGGCGGGGCAGCCGCTGACCGTGAGCCGGTGCCTGACGTAGTCGACGGTTTCGGCGCGGGTCAGGGGCGCCAGATGGTAGCGCGCGGTGATGCGCTGGGCGAGCTGCCGCAGCCGCTCCTGTTCCAGCAGCCGGGTCAGCTCCGGCTGGCCGATCAGGATGATCTGCAGCAGCTTGTGCTGGCTGGTTTCGAGGTTGGTCAGCAGGCGAACCTGCTCCAGCACATCGAAACTGAGATTCTGCGCCTCGTCGATGACCAGCACCGTCCGCCGTCCCTGGGCATGGGCGGCGAGCAGGTGCTCGTTCAGTGCGTCGACCAGAACCTTGAGACTGGCGCCTGTCCGCGGATAGGTGATGTGCAGTTCGTCGCAGACCGCGGCCAGCAGCTCCAGGGCGTCCAGGCGCGGATTCAGGATCAGGGCGACATCGACGTTTTCCGGCAACTGCTCGATCAGGCAGCGGCACAGCGTGGTCTTGCCGGTGCCGACTTCGCCGGTGAGCGCGACGAACCCCCCGCCCTCTTCCTTGATGCCGTAAAGCAGGTGGGCCAGGGCCTCGCGGTGTTTGGCGCTGGGGTAAAGGAACCGGGGGTTCGGCGCGATCGAAAACGGCGCATCGTTGAGCCGGAAGAATTGGGTGTACATCGTTTCTCGGCCGGGGAGAATCCGGCAATGGTAATCCGGATCGGGGGGGAATGGGCAACAATCGTGGGAGCGCGAAAAACGCTCGGTCGCCGTGATGCGTCGGGAACCGCCGACGCCTGCCAGCGGTGAAGCGAAGAGTTCTTGGCTCGAGTGGACTGGCGCGGGTCAGCCGTTCACAGCACCACGTAATGATCCACCAGCAGCGCGGTGAAGATTCCCACGAGGTAAACCAGCGAATAGGCGAAGGTCTGCATGGCGAGGCGGGGCTCGGCCTTGCGCTTCAGGCGGATGGCGTAATAGACGAAGATGCCGCCGAAGACCACCGCGGCGGCCAGATAGATTTCCCCGCTCATGCCGGTGACATAGGGCATGAGGCCGGCCAGGAACAGTAGGATGGTGTACAGCAGGATATGGAGCTGGGTGAAGGCGATGCCGTGGGTGACCGGCAGCATCGGGATGTCGACCTTGGCGTAGTCGTCGCGCTTGGCGATGGCGTAGGCCCAGAAATGCGGCGGGGTCCAGACGAAGATCAGCAGGAACAGCAGGAGGGCGTAGGGGTGCACCGAACCGGTGATGGCGCACCAGCCGAGCACCGGCGGCGCGGCCCCGGCGGCGCCGCCGATCACGATGTTCTGCGGAGTCGCGCGCTTCAAGTAGACGGTATAGATGACCGCGTAGCCGATCAGGGACAGGAAGGTCAGGAAGGCGGTCAGGAGGTTCACGAAGGCGATCAGGATCGCCATGGCGAGGATGCCCAGCAGCAGCGCGAAGCCGACGACCTGGGCGGGCCGGATGTCGCCGGAGGGCAGCGGCCGATTCTGGGTTCGGGCCATCTCGGCGTCGGCGTGGCGGTCGAGGAAATGGTTGAGCGCCGCCGCCGAGGCCGCCGCGAAGCCGATGCCGAGCGAGGCCCAGAAGGCGGTGTCCAGCGGCGGCACGCCCGGCACGGCGAGGAACATGCCGATGACGGCGGTGAACACGATGTGACCGACCACTTTCAGCTTGCAAAGGGCCAGATAGGTGCGCCAGGAGATGCCGCCAGCCGGTTTGGCGCTGGAATTCGTCGTCATCGCTCAAGAATCTGTTGGGTTAAAATGCCCCCGGCTTCACGACGGCCAAGCCGGCCGCTTCATCAACGGAGTTCAATTCAATGTCGATGCCGAGATTCGGATTATTGCTCATGGCGCTGCCTCTGGCCGCGTCGGCGGCACCGCCCCAGGTGCACGAATTCACCCTGGCCAACGGCCTCAAGGTACTGGTTCAGGAGGACCACCGCGCGCCGGTCGCCGTGTCGCAGGTCTGGTACAAGGTCGGTTCGAGCTACGAATACGGCGGCATCACCGGCGTGTCGCACATGCTCGAACACATGATGTTCAAGGGCACGAAAAAGCATCCGCCGGGCGAGTTTTCCCGCATTATCTCAGCAAACGGGGGGAGTGAAAACGCCTTCACCGGCCAGGACTACACCGCTTATTTCCAGACCCTGGAGCGGAGCCGGCTGCCGGTGAGCCTCGAGCTGGAGGCGGACCGGATGCGCAATCTCAAGCTGCTGCAGGACGAATTCGTCAAGGAGCAGCAGGTGGTGATCGAGGAGCGCCGCCTGCGCACCGAGGATCAGCCCCATGCGCGGATGGATGAGCATTTCCAGGCGGTGGCCTTCACCAACAGCCCCTATCGCAACCCGGTGATCGGCTGGCCCGAGGACGTGGCCGGCCTCACCCTGGACGATCTGAGCACTTGGTACCAGCGCTGGTACGCGCCCAACAACGCCACGCTGGTGGTGGTCGGCGACGTCGATCCCAAGGCCGTGTTCGAGCAGGCCAGGAAGTACTTCGGCCCGCTCAAGCCGGGCAAGCTGCCGGTGCTGAAGCCGCAGGGCGAGGTGCAGCAGCTCGGCTTGCGTCGGATGGTGGTCAAGGTGCCGGCAAAGCTGCCGCATCTGGAAATGGGCTACAAGGTGCCCTCGCTCAAGACCGCCGGCGCGGAATGGGAAGCCTATGCCCTCGAGGTCGCGGCCGGCATTCTCGACGGCGGCAACAGCGCGCGTTTGGCCAGCCGCCTGGTCCGGGGACAACAGATCGCCACGGATGCGGGCGCCGGCTACGACCTTTATGCCCGGCTGTCGTCGCTGTTCACTCTCGAAGGGACTCCGGCGCAGGGAAAGACCATGGCGGAGCTGGAGGCGGCGCTGCTGGACGAAGTCCGGCGGCTGCGCGAGGAGCCGGTCGCCGAGGACGAGCTGGCCCGGGTCAAGGCCCAGGTGCTGGCGAGCAACGTCTACCAGCGCGATTCGGTGTTCTATCAGGCGATGCAGCTCGGCATGGCCGAAACGGTGGGCTTGGGCTGGCGCAAAGTGGAGGAATACGTGGACAAGATCAATGCCGTGACCGCGGAGCAGGTGCGTGAGGTGGCCCGGAAATACCTGATCGACGACGGGCTCACCATCGCCCACCTCGATCCGCAGCCGATCCCGGAAGGGGCGAAGATCCAGGAAGGTGCTGACAGCATGGGAGGCGGCCATGTCCGTTAATGTGAAAACCGCAGCGACCTTGTTCACCCTCTCCTTTTGGGAGAGGGGCGGGGTGGGGGAAACGATCGTTAAGCGCATCCTCGCCATCGTCCTTTTCGTCCTGCTGCCGTTGCGGACCGTTTTCGCCCTGCCGGAAATCCAGACCTGGAATACGGCCAACGGCGCCAGGGTGTATTTCGCCCAGACCCAGGGCCTGCCGCTGCTGGACGTCCGCGTGCTGTTCGACGCCGGCAGCGCCCGCGACGGCGGGCAGTTCGGCCTGGCCGCGCTGACCTCCGCGGTGCTGGAAACCGGGGCCGGCGACTGGAACGCCGACGCCATCGCCCAGCGCCTGGACGGCGTCGGCGCGGTGCTGGGCACCGGGATATCCCGCGACAATGCCTCGCTCTCGCTGCGCAGCCTGACCCAGCCGAACCTGCTGGAACCGGCGCTGGAAACCGCCAAGGTCATCCTGGCGAAACCCCGTTTCGCCGCGGAGGACTTCGAGCGGGAAAAGAACCGCGTGTTGCTGGCGCTGAAACAGCGCGAGGAATCACCCGCCGACCTGGCCGGCATCGCCTTTTTCGAGGCGATGTACGGCGATCATCCTTACGCCCATCCCAAGGACGGCCATATCGCGACCGTGGAGAAGCTGACCCGGGACGACCTGGAAGCCTTCTACCGCAAGTTCTACGTGGCCAGGAACGCGGTGGTGGCGCTGGTGGGGGACATCGAGCGGGCTCAGGCGGAAAAGATCGCGGAAGACCTGGTATCGGGCCTCGCGCCGGGGGAGGCACCCGCCGCCCTGCCGCCGGTGCCGATGGACAAGCCGGCGCAGACCGTCAACCGCGCCTTCCCTTCGGAGCAGACCCACGTGTATTCCGGCCAGGCCGGCATGCGCATCAACGATCCGGACTATTTCCCGCTGTACGTAGGCAACCACATCCTCGGCGGCAGCGGCCTGGTGTCGCGGATCAGCGAGGAGGTGCGGGAGAAGCGCGGGCTGTCCTACAGCGCGCACAGCCACTTCTATCCGTTCCGGGTCGAGGGGCCGTTCCTGATGGGGCTGCAGACCCGCAACGAGAAGGCTGACGAGGCTTTGAACGTGCTGCTGCAGACGCTCAGGGATTTCATCGCCAAGGGGCCGACCGACAAGGAGCTGGAGGCGTCGAAGAAGAACATCGTCGGCGGCTTCGTGCTGCGGCTCGACAGCAACCGGAAACTGGTCGAGCAGATCGCCACCATGGCGTTCTACGGCCTGCCGCTCGACTACCTGGCGACCTACATCCTGAAAATCGAGGCTGTGACCAAGGACGACGTCCGCCGGGTCTGGCAGGCGCGCATTCATCCGGACCGGCTGCAGACGGTGCTGGTGGGCGCGAATTCCGCCGCCAATAGTGCGCAATGAGCTGCGCATCATCGGGGGGCTCTGGCGCAGCCGCCGGATCCGGTTCGCGCCGGAGCCCGGTCTGCGTCCGACCCCCGACCGGGTGCGGGAAACCGTCTTCAACTGGCTGCAGAACCACGTAGCCGGCGCGGTCTGCCTCGACCTTTTCGCCGGCAGCGGAGCGCTGGGTTTCGAGGCCGCCTCGCGGGGCGCGGCCCGCGTCGTCCAGGTCGAACGCAATCCCAAGGTCTGCGCGGTACTGAAACAATCCTGTGCGATGCTGGATGCCGGGCAGATCACCGTGGTGTGCGCCGAAGCCATGAAGTTCCTCGCCGGCCGGCCGGAAGCGTTCGACCTGGTGTTCCTCGACCCGCCTTTCCGCACCGGCCAGGTCGGCCCGTGCTGCCGGAGACTGGAGGATGGCGGTTGGCTGAAGCCCGGCGCCAGGATTTACGTGGAGACGGAGGCCGGTCCTCAGCCCGAAGGGATTCCGGCAAACTGGATGCTGCTGCGGGAGAAAGTCAGCGGCGACGTCGCCTACCGTCTGTATCAGCGTCTCAAGGAGCCTCGAGTTTGAACGTCACCGCGATCTACCCCGGCACTTTCGATCCCATCACCCTGGGGCACGTGGACCTGGTATGCCGCGCCAGCCGCATCTTCGACCGCGTCATCCTGGCGGTGGCCGAGAGCAAGGCCAAGACCCCGCTGTTCGATTTCGCCGAGCGCCTGGAGCTGGCCCGGGAAGCCGTCGCCGATCTGGTCAACGTCGAGGTCGTCGGCTTCAATTCGCTGCTGGTCGACTGCGCCCGAACCCACGGTGCCACCGTCATCCTGCGCGGCCTGCGCGCGGTATCCGATTTCGAGTTCGAATTCCAGATGGCGGGCATGAACCGTTCACTGGGACCGGAGATCGAAACGATCTTCCTCACCCCCGGTGAGAGCTACGCTTTTCTCTCGTCCTCGGTCATCCGGGAGATCGCCAAATTCGGCGGCGATGTTTCGGCCTTCGTGCCGGGGCACGTGAGAGCGGCGCTGGTGCGCAAGTTCGCCGTTTCCGGCTGAGCGTTTTTCCCGTCCTCTTCGTTCACGCATCGGGCGCGAACGGCTTCAGTTTCCAGATGTTCTCCGCGTATTCCCGCACCGCCCGGTCCGAGGAGAACTTGCCCATGCGGGCGACGTTGAGGATGGACATGCGTGTCCAGTGCTGGGTATCGCGGTAGGCGTGATCCACTTCCTGCTGGCAGTTGACGTAGGGCCGGTAGTCCGCCATCAGCAGGTAGTCGTCGCGGTTCAGGAGGTGCGCGGTGAGCGGCCGGAACAGTTCCGTGTCGCCGTGTGAGAACAGCCCGCTGTCGATCAGTTCGATGACGCCGCGTAGTTCCGGATCGCCGTGGCAGTAGTCGCCGGGATTGTAGCCGTCCGCCCTGAGCCTGGCCGCCTGTTCGCAGGTCAGGCCGAACAGGAAGAAATTCTCCGCCCCCACCTCTTCCCTGATTTCGACGTTGGCGCCGTCCAGCGTGCCGATGGTCAGCGCGCCGTTCAGCGACAGCTTCATGTTGCCGGTGCCCGAGGCTTCCTTGCCCGCGGTCGATATCTGCTCCGACAGGTCGGCGGCCGGATAGATGTTCTGCGCGTGCTTGACGTTGTAATCCGGCAGGAACACGATCTTGATGAGATCGCGCACCGCCGGGTCCTGGTTCACGGTCTCGGCGACGGCGTTGATCAGCTTGATGATCAGCTTGGCCATGAAATAGCCGGGCGCGGCCTTGCCCCCGAACAGGAAGGTCCGCGGCGTGATCTGCAGCCTGGGGTCGTGCTTGAGGCGCTGGTACAGCGTGATGATGTGCAGCACGTTGAGGTGCTGGCGCTTGTATTCGTGGATGCGCTTGACCTGGATGTCGAACAGCGAGGCCGGGTCCACGACGACACCGGTGCGGTCGCGGATGATCTTGGCCAGCCGGGTCTTGTTTTCCAGCTTGACCCGCGCCCAGTCCTGCTGGAAGCCGGCATCGTTGGCGAACGTTTCCAGCTCCCTGAGCCGGTCCAGGTCCGACAGCCAGGTGTCGCCGATGCGGCCGTCGATCAGCCGGGTCAGCCCCGGATTGCTCAGTCCCAGGAAGCGCCGCGGCGTGACGCCGTTGGTCACGTTCTGGAAACGCTTGGGGTCGAGGTCGTGGAAATCCGGGAAGAGCTGGGTCTTCACCAACTCGGAATGCAGCTCGGCGACGCCGTTCACGGTGTGGCTCCCGACCATCGCCAGGTTGGCCATGCGCACGTATTTCTCGCCGCTTTCGTCGATGATCGACAGCCGCGCGATCTTGCCGTCATCGCCCGGAAACTGGGTGCGGACCTCGTCGAGGAAGCGGCGGTTGATCTCGTAGACGATTTCCAGGTGGCGGGGCAGCACCGAGCCGAACAGCGGCAGCGGCCATTTCTCCAGGGCTTCCGGCAGCAGGGTGTGGTTGGTGTAGGAGAAGGTCTTGCGGGTGATGTCCCAGGCCTGCTCCCAGGACAGGGCGTATTTGTCCACCAGTTGCCGCATCAGCTCCGCCACGGCGATGGCGGGATGGGTGTCGTTGAGCTGGATGCAGTACATCTCGTGGAAGCGCTCCAGGGTCGAGCCGCGCCGCAGACACAGGCGGATCATGTCCTTGATCGAGCAGGCGACGAAGAAGTATTGCTGCTCCAGCCGCAGGCGCTTGCCTTCGAGCTGCTCGTCGTTGGGATAAAGGACCTTGGAGATGTTCTCGGAAAAGACCTTCTCCTCCACCGCGCCGTAATAGTCGCCCCGGTTGAAGTCGGCGAAGTCGAACGACTGGGCCGCCTCCGCGCTCCACAGCCGGAGCAGGACGCAGGAGTCGGAACGGTAGCCGACGATGGGTGTGTCGTAGGGCACGCCGACCACGACGCGGTCCGGCATCCAGCGCACCCGGAAGGCGCCGTGCTCGTCGGTATAGGTCTCGGTATGTCCTCCGATCTTGACGACCTGGGCGAAATTCGGCCGCTTGATTTCCCAGATGTTGCCGTGGAGCAGCCACTTGTCGGTGACCTCCACCTGCCAGCCGTTCTTGATGGACTGGTCGAAGATGCCGAATTCATAGCGGATGCCGTAGCCGGTCGCCGGATATCTCAGCGTCGCCAAAGAATCCAGGTAGCAGGCCGCGAGTCGTCCCAAGCCGCCGTTCCCGAGGCCCGGCTCCTCCTCCAGCCCGATGTACTGGTCGAGGTCCTGTCCGATCAGCGCCTCGCGGGTATTGTCGGTGATGCCGAGATTGAGCAGGCTGTTGCCCAGATGCGGGCCGGGCAGGAATTCCGCCGACAGGTAGGCGACCTGGCGCACGTCGGGGGCGTTCCGCTTTTCGAACTGGCGGACCCAGCGCTGCATCACGCGGTCGCGCACCGAATACGCGATGGCTTGGTACCAGTCCTCCGGCACGGCCATTTCGGCCGGGCGCCCCACCGCGAAGTTGAGGTTGTCGACGAAGGCGGCCTTGAGAATCTCCGGGCTCATGCCGGTGCGGGTGTGCTCCTGCGCGTCCGGTGCCGGTGCGGTCTTTTTCAGCTCGGATTTCTTGCTCGCCATAGGGAACTCCGGGTCGGGGAGGGTGTTGGCAACTCTACCGATAAAGGGCCAAACGCCCGTTCCTGTCAAGGATCGGGCCTAGTTGTACATCTCTAACATTTCTTTGCCTTATGAGCGGTGGCGATTTGAAGGGGCTTCCTTCCCCTCGATCGCGAAAGCCGCATCCCTGCGGCTCCCCTTCGGGCTATTCCCGGCAAAAGGCTTGGCACTCGGGCGCGGCATACGGGATTCCCTTTAGGCATTGGAACAAAATAAATCTGCCATATGAATGCTACGGCAGGATCGTATAATTCCATTCGCCATGGAAGGCATGGCGCTGTATTTTGAGGCCGTCCATTTCCGCGTCGGTGACCTTGATCCCTTTGGGATATTCGCTATCGTCCAGTTCGCAATAGACCCGCAAGCCTTTGCGATTGGTCGTCGAGGCAATCAAATTCACCACGACCTCGTGACTGATGAGCGGACGACCGCGCCAATTCATCGTGATAAAGGAAAATAGGCGATGCTCAATCTGGTTCCATTTGCTGGTTCCCGGCGGGAAGTGACACACCGTGATGGCCAGTCCTAACTCGGTGGCTAATGCCTGAAGCTCCCGCTTCCATAAGCGCACACGCGAGCCATTGCTCCCACCGCCATCGGCCGTAATCAACAAGTGCCGTGCCTTCGGATAACACGGTGCGCCCATGGAGTGCCACCAGCGGCGAATACTTTCCACCGCGAATTGCGCGGTGTCGTGATCCGTCCCGACATTGACCCAGCCGATATTCAACGTCGGATCGTAAATGCCATACGGTGCCACCTTCCCCAGTTCGGGGTCTTGAAAATCATACACCCGAACGGCTTCCGGCTGCCCTTCGGGGCGCCATTCCAGGCCCTGTTGCTTGAAATTCCCGACCAGTTCCTTCTTCTTGGTGTCCACCGAGATGACCGGATCGCCCCGCCCTTGGAACTGCTTCACCTGGGTGTAGATATGCTCGAACTGGGCATTGCGATCCGGATGCGAACCGCCCTCCAAGGTTTTTCGATTACCTTGCAGGCTATAGCCCAGCGCGCGGAGCAGTTCGCCCACCATCCGATGGCTGGTTCGGTGCCCCATCTCAGTGAGGGCTTCGGCCAATTGCCGCGTGCTCTTACACGTCCAACGCAACGGGGATTCCGGATCCCCGCGCGTCACCGGATCAATCAATCGCTCCAAATCGGCCTTCAGGGTGGAGTCCTGGTCAACCGTCCGTTTCCGGCCTGCCCCCTTCCGGCGAATACGGCCCTGAGGCAAGGCATTCTGTTGTTCCAACTCTTGGCAGCCTTGACGAATCGCCTCTCGACATAAACCGGTTTCCCGTGACACGGCCGAGATTCCGCCTCGGCCAATCGCCAGCGCCTCCGCCCCGGCAACCAAGCGCCGCAGACGCTCGTCCAGGTACCGATCGAGTTTCTCAAAGCGCTTCTTGATTGCGGCATGTTCCATACCGCAACTTTAAAACAAACCCCTCAGTATTTGGAAGAGTTATTTTGTTCCAATGCCTTACTAAAGCTTTGTCGGAGACCTTACACTAAAACTCGCCCAGCCGGGCGCCTTCCATCAGCAGCGCTTGCGCCGCCCGTTTGGGTTCGCCTTCCGCCGGCCGCCGCTGCAGATAGCGTCCGTCGGGCTGCAGGTCCCAGGCGTGGCGGTTGTCGTTCAGCAGGAAAGCCAGGACCTGTTCCAGGTGACTGACGGCCGCGGAGTCCTCCACCGGCGTGACCGCTTCGACCCGCTGGTCGAGGTTCCGCGTCATCCAGTCCGCGCTGCCGATGTAGAACTCGTCGGCGCCGCCGTTCCGGAAACGGAAGATGCGCGAATGCTCCAGATAGCGTCCGACGACGCTCACCACCCGGATGTTTTCGCTGAGTCCGGCGACGCCGGGGCGTAGGCAGCAGATGCCGCGGACGACCAGTTCGATCCGTACGCCGGCGCGGGAAGCTTCATACAGATGCCGGATCATGTCCGGGTCGACCAGCGAGTTCATCTTGGCGACGATGTGGCCGCCGGCGCCGCTGCGGGCATGCTCCATCTCCCGCGCGATGAGTTCGTACATCCGGCGGCGCAGGGTGAGCGGCGCGACCAGCAGCCTGCGGTAGGCGTCCTGGCGGGAATAGCCGGTCAGGTAATTGAAGAGGTCGCCGACGTCGGCCACCAGATCGTCGCGGCAACTTAACAGGCCGAGGTCGGTGTAAAGGTTCGCCGTCTTCGGGTTGTAGTTGCCGGTGCCGACGTGCACGTAGCGGCGCAGGGTGTCGCCCTCCTTGCGGACCACCAGGGCGATCTTGGTATGGGTCTTCAACCCCATGACGCCGTAGACCACGTGCGCCCCCGCGTCTTCCAGGCGGTTGGCCCAGGCGATGTTGTTCTCTTCGTCGAACCGCGCCTTCAGCTCGACCAGCGCGACGACCTGCTTGCGGGCCGCCGCGGCGTCGACCAGCGCGCGGACGATGGGCGAATCGCCCGAAGTCCGGTACAGGGTCAGCTTGATCGCGAGCACCTGGGGATCGTGCGCGGCTTGAGTGATGAACTCCTGCACCGTGGCGGCGAAGGAATGGTAGGGATGGTGGACCAGGACGTCCCCCCTCTTGATCTCGTCGAACACCGTGGCGCGGGGCTCTCCGGATTCATCGGGCGCGGCGTGGAAGCGGGCCGGCACCACGGGCGTCCAGGGCACGTCTTTCAGTTCCGGCAGCGGGAGTGACAGGAAATAGAACAGATCCCTGAGGTTCAGCAGCCCGTCGAATTCATAGACGTCCCGGCCGGACACCTCCAGCTCCTCCATCAGCGACTCGCGCAGCTCGGCCGGCATCGAACGCTCGATTTCCAGGCGGCAGACGAAGCCGTCCAGATGACGCTTGCCGACTTCCTCCTCGATGGCGAGCATCAGGTCCTCGGCTTCGTCCTCGCGGACGGTGAAATCCGCGTCCCGGGTGATGCGGAACATGTGGTGGCCGCGGACGATCATGCCGGGGAACAGCCGCGCCAGGTTGCCGGCGATGAGCTGTTCCAGCGGGACCCCGGTCCAGACCGCCTGGTCTGGGCCTTGCGGCAATGCGACGAACCTTGGGAGGGTGTCCGGCACCTTGATGCGGGCGAATTTCCGCAGGCCGCTTATCGGATCCTCGACGACGACGGCCAGGTTCAGGCTGAGGTTCGACATCTGCGGGAACGGATGGCCCGCATCGACGCTCAAGGGCGTGAGCACCGGAAACACCTGCTCGGAAAAATGCGCCTCGAGCGCGCCGCGCTGCGGCTCGTCCAGCGCGGCGTAGTCGAGCAGAAGGATGCCGTGCTGCCTCATGAGTTCCCGCAGTTCGCCGTCGAACAGCCGGTGCTGCAGGGCGGTTTGTCTGGCCAGATGGGCACGGATCGCGTCGAGCTGCTGCGAGGGCGACATGCCGTCCGGCGCGGAGCCGGCGGCGCCGGCCCGTTCCCGCTCGATCAGCCCCGATACCCGGACCATGAAAAATTCGTCCAGGTTGGAGCTGAAGATCGCCGCGAATTTCAAGCGCTCCAGCAGAGGCGTGCGTGCGTCCAGCGCCTCCTGCAGGACCCGGTCGTTGAAATCGAGCCAGCTTAATTCACGGTTCAGAAATGCGTCCGCCTCTATGGAGCCGGCATCTTCCGAAGTCTCTGTGCGCATGAATCGGGGTATCCGCAAATGGAGTTGAAGATTGGAGTCCCTTGGCCGGCAACCGCGGCTCATTGGAAATCACGGTACTGGAGCATTGTTAAAACTGCTTGACGAGGCCGCCGGAATCCATCCATGACTTGTGTGTCGCCACTTTGCCGGCGGGTTACACTTTATCCGATGCGCCTCGCCCGGATACGACCCCTCCTCTTTCGCAGCCCCCTGGCCTCGTTCGCCTTGGCTGCTCTGCTATTGACGGAACCGTCCGTACACGCCGCGGATCCGCTCGCCTACGGCGTGATGTTCGTGAGCACCGGCGACGAGGCGCTGGACAGGGCTTTGAACGACTCCTCCCAGCTGGTGGCACTCCGTGAAACCGCGCCCGTGGGGCCATTCGCCCTGGTGGCGCGGGCGCGGGACGATGCCGCCCGGCTGGAGACCGTGCTCGACAGCTTCGGCTATTACGACGGTATGGCCGTGGTCACGGTCGGCGGCCGCCAACTGGACGATCCGTATCTGCTCGATCAATTGGAACGGGCGCCCTCCGGCGTGGTTGTTCCGGTGACCGTCTCGGTGGTCCGCGGGGCTGTGTATCACTTGGGCAAGATCGACATACAAGGCACCGTCCCGGCCGATGTGCCGGTCCAGCTCGGCATGAAACCCGGAGCCGCGGCGTTGGCGTCGGACGTGCTGGCGGCGCAGGAGCACTTGTTGGAGGCGCTCAGAGGGCGAGGCTATGCACTGGCGCGGGTCGACAAGCCCATCGCCACGCTGGATACGACGGCGAAAACCCTGGCGGTCGAAATCAAGGTGGATGCCGGCCCCCGCCTCGATCTCGGGTGGATAGGCTTCAAGGGCATGGAGCGGACGGACGAAGACTTTTTGCGTCGCCGCCTGCTGGTGCATTCGGGAGACCGTTTCGATCCGGAAGCCATCGAAAAGGCCAGACAGGACTTCATCAACACCGGCGTGTTTTCCTCGGTCAGGGCGCGGACGGGAGAGCGCCCCGACGAGGACGGACGCCTGCCGCTGGATTTCGAGATGGCGGAGCGTCCGCTGCACGCCGTCGGTTTCAACGGCGCCTGGTCGACCGACGTCGGCGGCAGTCTTTCCGTATCCTGGCAGCATCGCAATCTGTTCGGTGAGGCGGAAACGCTGAACTTGATCGGCGGCGTGGCCCAGCTCGGCGGCAACAGCACCACCGGTATCGGCTACAACGCGGGGGCTTCGTTCGTGAAGCCGGATTTTTTCCAGCGCGACCAGTCGCTGCAGGCCGACCTCGGCGCGGTGAAAGCGAGTTTGAACGCTTACGACCAGAAAGCCGTCCTGGCCGCCGTCCTGTTGAAGCGCAAATTTTCCGCGAGCTGGAGCGGCGCGGTCGGCTTGAGCGGCGAGCAGGAGAACATCGTTCAGAACGGCTTGGCGCGCGACTACACCCTGCTCGGCCTTCCCTTGACCTTGAATTACGACAGCACGAAGAGCCCGCTGGATCCCGTGGAAGGTATCCGGGCCAGCGCGGTCGTCACCCCGATTCAGCCGTTCAGCGGCTCGGCGAGCGGGACGTCCGCCCAGCTTGCCGAAAGTTCGGGGACCAGCCCTTTCGTCCTGTTGCAACTGGCCGGTTCGACTTACCTGGATTTCACCGGCTCGGGCCGCAGCGTGTTGGCACTGCGCGGCCTGGTCGGCGGCGCCGTGGGCGTGGGCGTGATGGCCCTGCCCCCCGACAAGCGCTTCTATGCCGGCGGCAGCGCGACTGTCAGGGGCTACAAGTACCAGTCGATCGGGCCGCGCTTTCCCAACGACCGTCCCGTCGGTGGCACCGCGGTCTCCGCCGGAACCTTTGAATTTCGGCAGCGCATTCTGGACGATTACGCTGCCGTCGCCTTCGTCGACGTCGGCCAGGTCAGCCCGGACGGCGGGCCGTTTACCGGAGACTGGTCCGTGGGCGCGGGGATCGGCGGGCGCTATTACACTTCGATCGGGCCGATCCGTGTCGATGTGGCGCTTCCTTTGAGCCGGCATCCCGGCAGCGGCTCGTTCGAAATGTACGTAGGCATCGGACAGGCCTTTTGATGCGCGTTTGGCTGAAAAGAACAGCGTGGATCGCCGGCGGCTTCGCACTGGTGTTGTTATGCGCCGTATTGCTATTGGTGCAGTTCGCCAATACGCAGCGCGGGCGCGAGAATCTGGAGCGGCTCGTCCCGCGCCTGACCGGCGGCGCCGTGGCGATCCAAGGGCTGCACGGGCGTATTCCGGACGCCTTCGGTCTGGCGCGGCTGGATGTCGGCGATGCCAAGGGGCCGTGGCTGCGCATCGAGGGTTTGGAGCTGGCATGGTCGCCATCGGCGCTGCTGCGCGGTGCGCTGCGGGTCGAGCGTTTGGAGGCCCGCCGAGTCGCGGTCGACCGGCTTCCAGCGTCCGAATCCAAGCCCGAAACCGCGGATGCCGGGCCGGTGACGCTGCCCGTCGCTGTCGATCTGCGAACGGTTCGTATCGGCAGCCTCGATTTGGCTGAGACCGTCGCCGGGGTGGCAGCGCGGTTGGCGCTGGAGGGCTCGGCGCACTTGGCCAGTCTGGAACAGGGTGAATTCAGCCTGGGTGTGCGGCGCCTCGACGCCGAAGGCGATTACGCCGTGGCAGGCCGGATCGGCGGGGACGGCCTCGGCGCCCACATGCAGTTGCGGGAACCCGGCCACGGTTTGATCGCCGTGCTGGCCGGGCTTCCGGACTTGGGGCCGCTCGGTGCCGAGGCCAGCCTGGAAGGCCCGCGCACGTCGGTCGCCACCCGGATGACCCTGAACGCCGGCCCGCTCCGTGCCGAGGCCTCGGGCGCGCTCGATCTGGCCGGCAACGCGGCGGATCTGAAACTCCGCGTGGCGGCGCCGGCCATGCATCCCGCCCCGAATCTGTCCTGGCAAAAGCTGGCGCTGGAGGCTGAACTGAGCGGGCCGTTCAGCCGTCCCAGCGCCACCGCCGCGCTCAAGGTCGAGCGTCTGGAAGCCCCCGGCGCCGCGGTCGACGGCGTGGAAGCGACCCTGGCGGGCGATACCGGCAGGCTGGGGCTGGACGCGACGGTCCGGGGCCTGCGGGTTGCCGGCCTGTCCGGCGACTTGCTGCGCGGTACTCCGCTGACGCTGCGGGTCGATGCCCGGCTCGACGCGGCTTTCCGGCCGATCGGTTTCCGGCTGGCACATCCACTGCTGGCCGCGGACGGCTCGGTCGAAACGGCGGACGCGGGACTGCGCGGCGCCGTCAATTTGAGGCTGCCCGACTTCGCGCCGCTGGCGGGTTCGGCTGGCGTCGACGTCCGCGGTTCGGCCGAGCTGAAACTGGATTTCGGGGGATCGGGTCCACAAACCCGGTTCGACCTGACGGGCAAGCTTGCGCTGACCGGCGGCATGTCGCCTCTGCCCGAACTCGTGGGCGCCGACGGAAAGGTGAGCGCTTCCGTTCTCGTGGGCGCGGACCGCACCGAACTCCGGCAGCTGGAATTGCACGGCAAGGCATTGAAGGTGTCGGCCGATGGCAAGCTGGCCGGCGACACGCTGGATTTCAATTGGACCCTCGGCCTGTCCGATCTCGCGGTGCTGGCACCCGCTTTGCGCGGCAACGCCGAGCTGCGGGGACATGCAGCGGGCTCCACCGGGGATCTGAGCTTGGAAGCGAAACTGGCCGGCGAGGCCGCCGCGAATGGCGTGGCGCGCACGCCTTTCCGGGCCGAGGCTCATTTCAAGGGCCTGCCCGCGACGCCGTCCGGCGAGATGTCCGCCGAGAGCCGGATCGACGGCGCGCCGCTCCGCATCGGCGCGGTGCTCGCTTCGGCGGGAAACGGCGGACTCGCACTCACGATCCGGCAAACCGGCTGGAAAAGCCTCCGTCTGGCAGGCCGGTTTGCCCTGCCGAAAGGCGAGCGCTGGCCGGCCGGGGCGGCGGACCTCAGCATCGCCCGGCTCGACGACCTCGCGCGGCTGGCGGGACGAACCCTGGCGGGTTCGCTGACGGCGCGGCTGGAAACCGGGTACCGAAGCGGGCACGACCATGCGGCATTGAAAGCCGAAGCGTCGGGGATGCGTCTGGGCGGGGCCGCGTCCGTGGGCCACGTCGTTCTCAACGCGGAAGTCGCGGACCCGTTTGTTCGCCGCTTACTGGATGTGCGGCTCTCGCTGAACGGCATCGTCGTCGGGCGAGTCGCCGGTTCGGCCAAGCTCGATCTGGCCGGTCGCGCCGACGCGCTGAAGCTCCAATTCGCCGCCGAGCTGCCGGACCTGGAGGGCGCGCCGCTGCATCTGTCCACTGCGGGTGAACTGGACGTGCCGGAGAGACGGCTGGCGCTGTCCGCCTTAGAAGTGGATTGGAAAAAAGAAACCCTCAAGCTAATGGCGCCGCTGCAGGTCGGTTTCGGCGAAGGCGTTACGCTGGACCGGCTCAAGCTCGGCCTGCGCCAGGGCGTGATCGAGGCTTCGGGGCGCGCCGCGCCGAACCTGGATCTGCAACTGGCGATCCGCGACCTGCCGGCGAACTTGGTGTCCGTCGCGGTACCGGACCTGGCGCTGGCGGGCAGCCTGCGGGCGGACGCCAAGCTCCAAGGCCCGCCTGCGCGCCCCGACGGCGACATCGACTTGGCGCTCAAGGGGCTGCGGGCGGGGGCCGCCATGCCGGCGGTCGACATTGCCGCCCATGCCCGGCTCGGCGGCGGTGCGGCGGCAGTCGACGTCCGGCTCGACGGCGGCCGAGGCGCCGCTTTGCAGCTTCGCGGCGATACCGCGCTGAGCCCCGGCGGCCCCTTGGATTTGCATGCGTCGGGCGCTTTGGATTTGAGCATCCTAGACCCTTTGCTCGGTGCCGGAGGCCGTCGCGCCCGCGGCAAGCTCGCGCTCGACGCTACCGCCACGGACGTCCTGCCGGACCCGAAGATAACGGGCACCCTCAAGCTCGACGGCGGCGAGGTGCAGGATTTCGGCGCGGGGGCGCGGATTTCCGATATCGTCGCCCGGGTAGAAATCGACGACGGAACGATCCGGATCGTTCGCGGCGAAGGCCGCGCCGGCGCCGGTAAAATCCAGCTTGGCGGCAGTCTAGGCTTCAAAGCGCCGGGGCTACCGGTCGATCTTAAACTGACGGCGCGGCGCGCCAGTCCCCTGGCCAGCGACCAGTTGACCGTCGACTTGGACGCGGACGTGAGCCTGCGCGGACTCGCCGCGGAGGCGATGAAGCTGGCCGGTACCGTCCGGCTCCACCGCGCCGAAATCCGGGTCCCCGAACATTTGCCCCCGCACGTTGCCGTGCTGGACGTCCGTAGGCCCGGCGCTACGCCCTTGCCGTCTCCTGCCGCGGGGCCCAACGTCGAGCTCGATCTCGGCGTCGAGGCACCCGGCGGAATTTTCGTGCGCGGCCGGGGACTCGATACCGAACTGGAGGGTTCGGTCCGCGTCCGAGGCAACCTGGCGGCGCCGGACCCCGATGGCAGTTTCCGGATGAAGCGGGGGCAGCTCGCGGTGGCGGGGCGGACGATCACCTTTTCCAAAGGCCGAGTGACGTTCGACGGCGGCACCTTGACCAATCCGGCCCTGGATTTCAGCGCATCGAGCACCAGCGGCAACGTTACCGCCACCCTGAACGTGGCGGGCACCGCCAAGACGCCCAAGATCAGCTTCTCCAGTTCACCTTCGCTGCCGCAAGATCAGGTGCTCGCCCATTTGCTGTTCGGTTCCGGTGCCGCTTCCATGGGGCCGGTGGAAATGGCCCAGATCGCGATGGCCCTGGCCTCGCTGACGGGGGCTGCCCCTTCCGGCAGCGACCCGCTGGATCGCGTGCGCAAGGGGTTGGGTCTCGACCGCCTCGCCGTGGTGTCCGGCAAGGGCGGCAAGGCGGCCCTGGAAGCCGGGCGCAACATCGCCCCCGGCGTTTACGTCGGCGCCCGCCAGAGCGCCGCCGGCACTCCGCAATCCACGGTGCGGATCGACATCGGCCGGGGGTTCAAGGTGGAAGGCGCGGTCGGCTCGGGTTCGGCGTCCGGCTCCCAATCCAGCGCCAACAGCGTCGGGGTGATTTACGAGTTCGAGTATTGACGGAAAGGGCGCGTGAGACCGCGACCCGGTCGCGCGGGTGACCCGCCCAACAGCCGTCGTCACGGCTGCTCCGCAGCCGGACATGCGGTTGTAACCTGGACACAATATGTTGCCTTTATCTTGACAAGGTCCAGCCCCGGATTTATGAAACCTTGGATGTTGTGCGGTAATGGCCGTCAGGGGAGGATGGCCGGGCCGTTTCCGGCCCGATCAGGCAGGAGAATCCCCGCGTCCGTCGAGCGTACCGCTCGTCCACATCCCCTTGCCGTAATCCGCTGTATTCACCGTGACCGGTCGGAGCGTCGCGGTTTCGGGGAAAGCGTCGTGACCAGCGCCGATTTCGATAAGGGCGGCATGGCGTCCTAACGGCGATACCCGCGGACGGTTACGGGTGCCAGCGCTGGGGCGAATGCGTATCCGGTATGGCTTTGCATGTCGCGCGTCGTCCGCCTCTCCCGTCTGCCTTGTCGTCACCGGTTTCAGCCGGTGTCTTAGGATCGTGCAGGAATTCGTCTCATGGCTTCTCTGGATACCCTCGTTCTCGGGCTAGGCCTGTTTTTCCTGGGGCTTAGGCTGATCAGCCAGAATCTTCGCGAACTGGGCGGCGGCGGTTTCCGCCACGCGGTCAGGGCGGCCACCCATACCCCACCGCTGGCTTCGATGCTCGGTGTCATGAGCGGTGCGCTGACCCAGAGCGCCACAGCGGTCACCTTCATTCTGGCCAGCATGCTCGGCAGCGGGATGATCAGGCCGTCGGCGGCCCGCCTCGTCGTGGTCTGGTCCAACGTCGGCCTCACCGCCCTGGCTTTTCTCGCTACTGTCGATATCCATCCGCTGGTGGCCTATTTCGTGGGCGGGACCGGCATCGCCCTGGGTTCCGTGCGCGCCAAGCCCTGGAGCACGGTCGCAGGGGTCTTGCTCGGCGTCGGCCTGTTGCTGTTCGCGCTGGAAAACATGGGAGCCGGGGCCGCCCCGCTGAAGAACGAACCCTGGTTCCGGCAAGGTCTGGAGGCCGCGCTGGCTTCGCCCTGGTTCGCCTTCGCCTGTGGCTTCGGTGCCGCGGCGCTGCTGCAGTCCAACGCGGGAGCAACGATGCTGGTGATCACCTTGTGCGGGGCGGGTGCGATGCCGGCGGGCGCCGCGCTGCCGATGATTTACGGCACCAATTTGGGAGCGATTCCGCTGCGGGCCATGCTGGCTCTCGGCATGAAGGGCGACGCCATCCGCCTGGTCCGCACCGAGGACCTGTTCTGCCTCGCCAGCGGACTGCTGATGATGGCGCTGTTCGTCGGCGAGCGCTTCGGCGTGCCGCTGGTGGGCGCCTTGTCGGCGGAGCTGACGGCTTCTTCTTCCGGCCAACTCGCCGTGGCGTTCCTGCTCTCGAATCTGCTGCCCGCGCTGGCGCTTTCGCCGTTCCTGTCCGCCTACGCCCGCCTGTTCGACCGGTTCTGGCCGCCGGCGCCGGAAAGAACGCTGGGCGAACCGGTTTTCCTGTCCAGCCATGCGCTCGCGGATCCTCCCACCGCGCTCGATCTTCTCGCCAAGGAGCTGGGGAGGCTGCTCGGTTCGGTGGGGGTGGCACCGCGCAGATCGGCCGGAGGAAAGCCGCCCGCCGACACGGATCCCGAGCTGCTGGAGCCGGAATTCCTCCAACTCGCCGCCGCCATCGAGACCTTCTGCCTAAAGCTGGCCTTGCGCGACGGCCTCGGTCCGGCGGAGACGTCCCGTCTGCACCGGTTCCGGACGGCGCTCGCCATCGTGCGGCATATCGCCGAAGCTTCCGCCGAGTTCTCCATCCATCTCGGCGCCCTGCCCGGACCGGTCGAGGCAGTGGCCGGTCCTCTGCGCGCCCGGCTGGAACGCTTGCTCGCGCTGGCGGCGGGAGCGGTTGCCTCGCTGGACATGGCCGGGATCGCCGAATTCCACGCCCAGACCCGCCGCCACGGCGAGCCGATCACAGCGCTCCGGCAGGCGTATTCGGACGGCCTGGCCGCCCTGGAAACAGAGCAGAGCATCGAGGCCGGCATTTTGGACACGGACTTCGAGCTGTGCGCGTGGCTGCTGCACCACCTCGCCAAACTGCTCCCCAGCTTGGCTCCCAGGCCGGTGGCCGGTGCTTTAATGTGAAACAACGCGAAGCGTTTCTTTGTCCCCCTCTCCCGCAAGCGGGAGAGGGCTGGGGTGAGGGGAACGATCATGGCGAGCAGTCGCGCTCATGCGATACCTCCCTGTATCGCACCCTTCGGGCGCAAAGCGTGCACCAATTTGCAGGGAGCAAATTTGGCCACGCGGAGCATGGCCCGGAGGGCAGGTCCCAAGGACGGGACCTGCAATCGGCCTTCCTCCCGATTTGTCATCATCATCGGAGAGACCGCCAATGAGCCCACCCAACCTGCAAGACGGCATGGTCGTCATGCCGCGCGATGAATTCGAGGAACTGCTCGCACGCGCCGCCGAGCGCGGCGCGAGGCGCGCCCTGGCCGACGTCGGCCTCGACGGCGAGGGCGCCGCCTGGCAGGCCGTGGTCCGGCTCGTCACCACTGGCTTCCTCCTGGCCCTGGTCGCGGGCGCCGCCATCAAGCTCAAGGTGTTCGGAGGTGGCCAATGATCGAGACCCTGCTCGGTGGCCTCTTCAGCGGGGCCTTCCGTCTGGCGCCCGAGATTCTCAAATGGCTCGACCGCAAGGGCGAGCGCGGCCACGAGCTCGCGATGCAGGACAAGGCGCTGGAGTTCGAGAAGCCGCGCGGCGCCCAGCGCATGGCCGAGATCGGCGCCGCCGGTGAGGCCGCCTGGAACAGCGGTGCGGTCGAGGCACTGCGGGAAGCCGTCGCCGCCCAGGACCAGCGGTCCGGTGTGCGGTGGGCCGACGCCCTCTCCACCAGCGTACGGCCGGTGATCACCTACTGGTTCATGGCGCTGTATTGCGCGGCCAAGACCGCCGCCTTCGTCGGTGCGGTCGATGCGGGTGTGGAGTGGATTCCGGCTATTCACTCCACCTGGACCGAGGCAGACCAGGCGCTATGGGCCGGCGTGCTGAACTTCTGGTTCCTCGGACGCGTATTTGATCGGGTGCGGACGTGATCAAAGTCCCATCGGCCGCGGTCGACCTGGCCAAGCGCTTCGGGGGCTTCCATCGGGTGCGGCGTTGGCCGCCACGCTGCGCTACTGCCCGGTGCTGACCACCGAGCCAGAGGGGCGGCTTGCGGCCATCGTCGACTTCACATTCAACCTTGGCGCGGGGCGTTTGCGGACATCTACGTTGCGTCGGCGGGTCAACCAGCGGGATTGGGGCGCCGCTGCGTACGAGCTGCGGCGGTGGGTGTATGGTGGAGCGAAAGCTTTACCAGGACTTATTGCAAGGCGGGAGGCTGAAGCGGCGCTCTTCTCGTAGCAATCCCAACTGATCGCGGTCAATACCGCTCAGCATCAGCCGCGGCGGCGCGTAGCGCCGCCCGCTGCATGCCTTCAGCGGCCCCAAGTTCGTTCCCCTGAACTGCTTGCGATTTTCAGGCAGCCCACTGGAACATCCCGCTGCGATGGGCTCACCAACTTCTACCGGCACGCAAAGCACACCAACAGCTTTGCTCAAGACGGTTGGAGACAATCACTGCCACTCGTATCCCAGTACCAAAATGAGATCCTCGACCTCCATCGCCTTCTTGACCGGATCTTCTATCAGGTTGCCGCCGCCCGGGCGCGTGACCTTGACCCTCCATACCACTGGCTGGTCGGTTGGCACGATTTCGACGCCAGCGGCAGCCACGTCCTTCTGGCCGAAGTGTAGGCCTCCGTACGTATTGCTCTTGGCGAGTACCATGGTATTCGAACCGGCCGGGGGTGGCGCCGCAAGTGGCGGCGTCAGAGTCACGTCGTAGTTCCCGGGATCCGTGCAGCGGGCAAGCAAGACGATGGTGTTGATCTTCAGTGTCTTCGTCGCGTCCCGCTGCTGGAAAAGCGCCGTCGACACCTCGAGTTCGAACACGTTCCCATTGGCTGGGTTCACTGGATTGAGAAACCGGGACCACGCCGTCCCAAAATCGCGCCGAAGGTCGAGCACCAGCCAGGAGCGGGTCGTGCCGTCCTCACTGAAATAATCGCGAAGGTGGGCGATCGCGCCATTCTTGAAGGCGCCGGCGTCCTCTCGCGCCGTGTACTTGATGTGGACCACCGCGTCTGCGATCGTGCCGTAGTCGAGTTGCCGGAGCGGTGCGCCAAAGTCCGGATTGGCCGGATCGGGGTTGTTCGCCGGCAGGTCGGTGAAAAGCTCGAGCGCCCACTCGCTGATCGCGCCGGCTCCTTCGAACGGCAGATAGCGCTCGTCCCGGAAGCTCAACTCGAAAACGCCGCTGTCGTTCTGCGCGCTGCTCGCGGCGATGGCCCTGACCGGGATATTGGTCTCTACGAAGCGCGTGTCGTCTGCCGGCAAACCGGCATCGTCCGTGTTCCGGGGATAGCCGTTGTCGCCACTCGCCGGGGTGGTGCGAATACTGTTCTTGAGAAGCCGGAGCGTGCACGAGATCGTCGTGTATGGTCCCGCCACACAGGGCAGCGTCAGGCTCACTGACTTGATTCGGCGGAAGTAGTGACCAGGGTAGTCAAGATCGAACAACTCCTCCGGCAGGCGGAAGAAGCAGCGACCCGTCTCCCGCAGCTTCACCAGGGCCAACGGGTCGAGCAGAGCGAGCGAGATATGCTTGGTCAGCTCGAACTCGCGGCGATTCTGCTCCAAGTACGCAGACTCCAACCGCCGTAAGTCGTACTGCAACTTCTCGCCCGAGAGCAGACCTTTCTTGAGGCTGTCCCAGTAGCCAAAGGTGATGAAGCTGCTGTCGTTGAGCCCAAGTTCGAACCGGAAGCAGCGTTCCGCCCGTTTAGCCAGGTCGTAGGCCAGCTTGTAGCTCTGGAAAAACACCGAGGAAGTCTGACCGATCTGCCACTGGTAGAGCTCCTCGTTTGTGTACTTCGATCGCAGAAACGCGTCCACCGCCTTGGCGTTGTCGATCTGAACGACATGGTTCTCAAGCTCCTTCTCGGCGATGGCGATGCGTACTTCAGCCGCCGCGATGGACTTGTCCAGCTGCTCCAATTCCTTGTTCGATAGACTTTCTTGAAGCTTCCAATCGCTAAATCTTCGGTCATATCCAGCAAGAGTCGAAGCTCTGGTCGCACGGTAGCTTGCCAAGCTTGACATCAACTGCTCACTGCCCGAAGCGGCTTGCAAGGCACTGATAATGTTTCCGGTCCCCCACTGAACATTGACAGTAGGAGAGCCGCCAAATCCGGCGGCTCCGATCATGACGTTCGGAAGATAGCCCAGAATAGACGCTGCGATATTAATGTTTTGAGCCGCCGTTTGATGCCGCTGTGCAACTCCCTGTTCATTAAGACTGAGTTGTTCCCCGGCAATTATCTTCTCGATATCACGATAGAAGTCTCGCCGAATCGTGACCATCTCTTTGTTCTTCTTCAGCGCACCCAGATTTTCCTTGGCCTCTGCGATCTGCTGCTCGCGCACGGCCTTGACGCCTTCAAGGACGCGGATCTCCTGGCCCTGGCGCAGCAGGCTCAACGCCTCGGCGTCCTTCTTCTCAAGTGCGGACAACAGCGCGGCGCCGAGCGCCTTCACATCGTTGCATACCTCGTTCGCCTTTTGCAGGAGGACACTGAACCGGTAGAGCGGCAGCGGTGCATTGAGGTCGGCCAGCGCCGAGCCGATGTCGATGCCTGCCGCGACCGCCTTGACAAGTGCGCCCGGATCGATGGGCGGCTCGAACAGTGCGAGCTGGCGGACGACCCCCTCGATATTCATGCAGTGGCGGATCTTGTAGAGCCGATCGGCGACCGTATCCCAGTAGCCCAGCATCTTCTCGTTATGGGGGATGCAGAAGTAGAGCATAGGCAGTGGCGGCGCCTCGGGAGCAGCGCCCCCTCCGCCGGATGGCGCTGGCACAAGATTCTCGATCTCGACCAGTGCGTTGGGAACGGCATCGAGTTGGTGCTCAAGCTCGTTGAAGGTCTCCACCGGTGGTTCGGCCTGCGGTGGGACCCTCTTCGGCCGCGGCCCTAGGATCTCCGCGGCAAGGATGTACAACTGTGTCGCCTCGTTGATGCTCTCCATGCTGTCCTGACGGAAGAGGTAGTCCCCCCAGGCGATCAGGTTGTCCAGGTAGTTCATCACCACCGTCTTCTGGTAGGCGACGGTGCGGTAGTTGGCGATGCGGTGCGGCTCGAATGGGTTCGTCCGCCAGTCCTCGACCTGACCAAAGAGCGCCTTTAGGGCATCGTCCGAATAGCCGGGTACGCTGGTGTCGCCGGCCAGCATGCTCATGATGTTCTCGATGCGCTGTTGGACGTAGGCGGGATCCGTTGTCTCGTAGAATGGCTTGGTGATCCAGTACTTACTGATCGCAGAGCCGCCAGTAAAGGAGCTCTCCACGCCGATCGGATTGAAGATGAAATGATACCAGTCGCGCGCTTCCTCGAAACGCTGGTTCTTGCTCAACGCGTTGGCGATCAGCAGCGGCGCATGGAAGAAGAGCTCCCAGTTGTAGCCGGCATAGGCGCCGGCCGGGGAGAAGTCCACGACCTCCCCGGGATAGTAGGTCTCAATCCCCGGCTGGACCACCCACAACGTCGGCTGATAGCTGCGCGCAAAGCTGAATCCAGTGTTCTTGAGCTGCGTTTCCCGGCGCATCAGTCCGGGAATGCCCTGGACCGGGTTGTGGACGAGCTTGGCGAAGTCGCACACGAACGGGTGGTAGAAGTTCAGGAAGTGGAACTGGCGGAATTGGAACAGCCACCAAGAGAACGCGCCCAGGTAGTAGTGCACGAAGCGCATGAAGAACCGGACGATCCGGTCCCGGACCTCCGCATCGGTAAACGGGGGGGGCGTTTCACCTGGGACCTGGTCGGCCAGGAACTGCTCCACCTGCTGTCGCTGCGCGGCAGTCAAGGCGTTTAGGTCGAGCGCGTCCGCCCAAGCGCGGAACAGTCCCTCGAAGTATTCATCCCATTTGTGAAACTCGCGCTTGATCTCGGGGTAATAGCTCCGGAGGCTTCCGCCCACCTCCGGCCGCCCGTCTCGCACGCCGGCCCACAAACTCGGCAGCACGAAAAACGTGCGCTTCTTGTCCGCGTAGAAGAAAGGCAGCCACGTGCCGATAGGCACAGGGAACTCGTAGCCAAGTTTCGGGAGCGCTTCTATGCCGTCCGCTATTAGCCTATCGAGATACGACAGATGCCATGGGGGTGAAACCCGGAACAACCACGGTGTCTGCATCAGCACTGGAGTGCTTTGATGTCCATCGGCGTATGTGGCCAGCGCATTATCAAGCGACAGGTCGTTCTCAGGCCTATCGGAACGATCGCTTTGCTCCAGCCATTTCAGGAAACTAGCAGTATCGCCGGTGGAAGCCGGCTCAGGCCGGATCGCGGGAATGAAGTTGTCGTGGGCGTTAATCAGCTCGGGTACACCTGTGCAGCCCGCTACCGCGAAAGCTCCACCCAGCTTCCGGTTCCCAAGACAGGCTAGAGGTTGCTTGGCCCTATCTGAACTGCAGCCGTTGTACCTTATGTAGAAGCGCCCATCGATCTCGCTGCGATCAACAGGGAAAAAATAGTAGTTGTTCTTGACGATCTCCACATCGTAAGAACCACTTTCATCAAAATCCTTTGAGATTCTCTTCGGGGACCACTTCCCTTGGCGGTAGTCGCTGACCGCCATCTGAAGCCGGAGTTTCTTCTTGGCTTTCATAGCTGACATTGATGTGCCGCTATTCGGATACTGAGCCTGGTCGTTTCCAGCCTCATCGGGCACCTCGGTGAACACTGGCCAGAACAGGAACAGCCGCTTGTTCACCACCGCCGGAATCAGATAGTCGCCCTGGATGTCGAGGTCCACCTTCTCCCAAGGCGTCCACTGGCGATAGTCGTAGCGGCGGTAGTAGTAGAGATGCGGCTCGACCCCTGTCGTTCGTCCGAATACATGGAGAATCGTGTCGTCGCCGTCGTCCTCTTGGTAGAAGCCGGCGATTTCGAGTTGCGCCACGCCATCGAGCTTCTCGAGGTAGTTGGCGAAGGCCGCCTCGACGGTGTACTGGTTGATCTCGTTCTGGAGAAGCTCCTTCTCCAGGTCCTTGAAGAACGGCGACCGATCGCGTTTGAGCTCTGGAAGGATCCAGTTCTCCGGCCACATCCAGACCTTCCAGTTCGCCTCCCACACCCGGTACTTGCGCATCCACTTCCACCAGCGCCATGCGCTGTCGCCGTTGGGGCCGTCGGCTTCCACTCTGACTTCCGGCTCGATCCCCATGAAGCAGCGCTGCACGAACAACTGAACTGAACCGGACGCTTGCACCAGTCGACTGGTGAGCTGACACGAGCCCATCTCGACGTCGAGCAAGTAGTAGGCGTAGAGGTCGTTCGTGTTCTCCCATTTGCCCGTGGGGGCGTCGACCGGTTTGGGGTGAGTCAGCAGGTACGCCGCGAGCGCGTCGCGCTTGCGCTCGCGAAGGATATCCTGAATCTCCGCGCTCAACGTGAGCCAGGTCTCTGCGCCGAACCTCGCGCGCAGAATGGACTTGAGCGCCTTCGTATGGACCTCGCCCATTGCCGCGGACGCGAAGGTCTTGACCGTCGCGACATCGGTTCCGAGGCTCTCGACGAAGTAGAATGCCCGCCGCACGCGCTCCCAGTTCTCGGCCAGGAGATAACGGTTGGGATAGGCAAGATCGAGGGCGTCGACCAGTGCCTGCACGCTGGTCCGCGTCCACTGATCGTTGAGCCGTTCGACGTCCGCGGCGAAGTCGGCCTGAGTGGCATAGGCTCCCGAGTCCAGCCTGACCAGCACTTCGAGGAGTGTCGTCTCCGGTTCCGGCAGGCTCGCACGCAGGCGTAGCAAGCGACTGGTGCGCAGCACGCGATCCACGCTCGCCATGGCGGCAGCGGAGTCGAGTGGCAGTGCGCCGAAATCCACGAGCTGGGCGTTCGCGGTCAGGCTCCGGAGGCGCTCCCTCTCCACCAACGTGATCTTCCACTTCGACCACAGGGCCGCGACGCGCGTGGCCCAGAACCAGCCGTCGAATGTCGTCTTCAGCGTGGCGTAGTCAACCACGCCAACCGTGTCCGCGAAGACCCCGGTGAGGTGCGCGAGCAGCGTCGCCGGGAGCACGGTGTACTCGGTAAGCAGCCGCCGCGTGAGCGCTTCCGTAATGCCGAATTGCGCCGCTGCCTGCTGAATGACCAGGCCCTCGGCCCGCGTCTTCGCAAGATAGGCGAGCCCCTTCCGGACGGCCTTGTCGAGATTGCGTGCCAAGTTGTCGGCGGCCGGGTTAGGGGCGTGCAGCGGAAAAGCGAGATCGGCATCCTGCAGCCACAGCTGCTCTGCAGGAAACACGCCGATTGTGGGCTGTGTGAACAAGCTGTTGACCGCGTTGCGGTAGCTCGCGTCGGCGGAGAGCGCGTCCAGCGCGGCCTTGTCGGCAGGCGAGAGGATACCGACCAGCCGCAGGAGGCGTTGTTCGGCGTCATACGAGATCCGCTGCGCCAGGGCCGTGTCGCTGAGGCCCGCGAAATCAACCGCCGCGGGAAGTGTGGCCAGCGGCGCCGTAAACACCGGGTCCAAGAACTTGAGGGCGAGGCGCGGCGCCTGGAAGAACTGGTCAATCGCCTGTTGATAGGCGGCGATGCCCGTGACAGCGGCGAGCGTAGCGTCCGTTAGGAGCGTCGTCCGCTGCGCCGCGGTCATCAGGCCCGTGAACCGCACCACCGGCTCGTAGCGAATCGGTATGTTGTTGGGCGCACCCGTGATCGTCGCCGGGAACGTGAATCCCGTGGGCAGGTCGGGTATGGCCGCGGCGGACCCTGGGGTATCAAACAGCTTCTGAATCCCCTGCTGGTACGACGTGAGTGCAGTCACAGCCGCGAGCGAGGCGTCGTTGAGCAGCACGGTGCGCTGCGCGGCCGTCATCGTCCCGGCAAACCGCAGCACCGGCTGGTACTCGATCCGGATATGGTTCGGCGCACCCGTGATCGCTGCGGGGAAGCTGAAGGAGGCGGGTAAACCCACGACAGTCATCTCCTGGACGACTTCGTCGCGCAGCGTCTCGAGGAAGAACCGCGCCTCAGCCTCGGTTCTGTGCAACTGCTGCAACAAGCCGGTCAAGAGGCCCTCCAGGCGCTCGACGTCTGATGCCGGCTCCAGGAACTCGTACTGCGCCGGGTCGAACTCGGCGCGGATGGCCTGAAGGTCCTTGCGCAGCGTCCCGAGGAAGCGCGCCGCGTCCGACTCCTTGACAGCCGCCTTCGCCGAACGGTCGGCGGCGAGGAGCCAGTTGAGTTGGTCGGGCGTGATACCGGTGTTCCGCAGGTGATCGGTCCTCTCCACGAACTCCAGGGCTGTCTTCGGATCTACGAAGCTGGGAACGGAGACGCCCGGCCCGACCGGCCGCACGATGTCCTGCTGAAGCAGCTTCAGCACGACCTTCCATTCCTCGGCCTTGAACTTGAGCAGCTTCGCCAACCACGCGTGCCGCCAGAGGAAGGACAGATTGTTGAGCGTCAGGTCATCGGTGATGTACGCCGCTCCGTCCGAAGCGCGAGTCAGGGCGGCAAACAATTCGAGATCGGCTTCGCGGATCCCGAGCGCTGCGAGAATGACCGGCCGATGCCCGGAGATCTTCTCCGCCGTCGGCCCCGCGACATCGACCGCCGCCACCGCGAACGCCGGATCGAGCGGCTGGATGAGCTTCTTGTTGAGGAACAGGCTCTGGTAGAGCCCGTCTGCGCGCTTCTCGTGCGCCTTGGTGAAATGCGTATCGGCGTTCAGGTCGTCGAAGAGTCCGCACAATTGCTCGACGGTCGCCTTCGCGCCGAGCCGCGTCCTCAGCCGGGCCAAGTAATAGAGGTTGATCAGAAACGGCTCATCGAGCGTGCCGCTGCCGACGCCGGGGCAGCGAATTGCGAGATCGAGCTCCCATAGCTTCCAGCCGCTGAGCTTCTGCCACAATCGCAGAAACCGGTGCATGCGGTCGAGCTTCGCCGTGTTCAGCCCCTGGATGACCTTCTTATTCGTGTCGCACGAGGCGTCAAGGTGTTGGATGGTGATGTCGCCCGTCGGGTTGATGAACGGCAGATCGAGCAGCGCCAGCAACTCTTCGTACTCCAAGCCGGTCTTGCGGAGGAACGTCTTGACGTTCGCTATCGAATGGTCGTCATCCGGCGCGAGATTGAGCCAGCCCGCATTGCCCGTCTCGCCCCAGACCTCCTGCTGACCCGCAGTCGTGGTGTCCGCCACCAGAATCAGACGCTTCTCGTCGAATGCGGCGGCTGGGTCGCAGCTGATGCCGAAGTACTCCGCGGCGATTTCGCCGTCGGTGGGGTTGTTGGGGGCGGCGGGACCCCTGAGCGTGCGCATCAAGTCCCAGCGCTGCAGATTGCTCTTCTGAAAGCCGGCGCGAACCTCCTCGGCGAAGAGATCAAAAGGCAGCGAAAAGGCTCGACTGCGCTGTTCCTGGCGCCGCGCGTCCCCTTCCGGGAAGAGATCGAGCGGCACGGCAAGCGGATACTTCGCCGCCCGGAGCTTCTTGTAGGCATCGCCGTTCACGTAAGCGGGATAGGCCCGGAGTTCCGCGCTGGTCGCCTTGGTATTCGGCAGGAGCTGGGCGAAGAAGTCGGGTGTCACCTTCTTCTTGAGCAGGTACGCCGCATCGGTACCGTGTACCACCCAGCGGTCGGGGTTAGACGGGTCGACCTGAGACAACGTGAAGTCGCCGCCATATGCGACGTTGTGGCCATCCAGCACCGCCTTGACGGCCGCTTTAGCCGCTGCGGCCCCGGCCGGGATAGCGGCGAGCCCCGTCAGCTCCACGTCATTGGCTCCGGCGGCGTCCACGGCCGCTTCGAGCACCTCACACACCACGTCCACGTACGGCAACGTGGTCAGCGCATTCTCGCAATTGAGTTCGAGATAGCCGAGATCGGGGCGACGGTCGAACAGGATGTCGCGAACCGAATGGAATCCGCCGCCGGCCTTGGCCCTCAGGCTGGAGCGGTCGCGCAGGTACATGAGCAGGTCAGTGAAGTAGGCCGCCGGGCTCAGGGCCGACCTGCAGTGCTCGCAGTGGCAGATGTCGCCGGCCTGAAACAGGTTGTTCCAGTTCGGGAACTTCGTGAGATCGGGGTGGCTGCTCTTGAGGACGCCCGGCAGGACTCCGGAGTCGAACGACGCAAGATCGCCGACGATGGTGAGCACTGCGGCGTGCGTGTCGGCAGCGCGGTTCCAGGCCGCTCGCGCGGATTCCGGCGTGAACCCCGCCTGTTTGCCGTAGCGTCGTACGAACTCGCTTTCGCCCAGGCGGTACACCATCTGCGCGGAGTGCAAGCCGTCCGCCAGCAGTGCATCGGTCGCCTCGAAGGTGGGAGCCAGCTTGAATACGCGCTGGACTGCCTTGAGTTCGACACGGAATGAGGGGTCCTTCGCAAGCGCACCAAGCTCACCACCACGCTTCTCAAGGAACTCGTCCACCGACGTGCGCAGCAGGTCGAACTCCACGTGCCGGTCGATCATTCGCGCTAGGTCTCTCGCGTGCTTCACGCCCACCGCACCGCCCGCGGCCAGCGCCCGCTCCAGCCCGCCGGCGAAAGATGCGGTGGGGAAGGCCTCCCGAAACTGGCGCTCCAGCATCTTCGCGTAGAGCTCGGCTTCCGGAACCTCTACCGTGCCGGTCGGGTCCTTGAGGCCGAGCGGCAGGGTTACTTCCCGGGCCTTGTGCTTGCGCTGCACGAGATCCACCCATTCATGCGTGCTGCGCTTGGCGAGCGTGCGGATGTCCTCCGGCCGGCGGATGTTGAACTCTTCCTTGAGCATCCTGACCACGGAGAAATCTCCCCGCGTCAAGTCAGCCAATTGGTACGAGGTGCGCAGGTCCGCGATCTCGGCCTTCTTGAAGGCGCGGTCCTTCTCCAAGGCCTCCAGCAGCTCCGGCGTCACCGCCCGATGCTGCTGGAACAGGCGCGCGAACTTGGCTTGTTTGTCCGCACTGTCGATACCGGCGTGCTGGAGTGCCATCCTGACGAACGTCGGCGCCTTTTCATCACCCAGGACCAGGCGACTGACCAACTCGAGGAATGACTCGACCCAATCGTCCGTGCGTTCGCGGAAACGTTCGGCAATCTCGCGCCGGTTGAAGCCGCGCACGAGCGCCTTCCGTACCGCTCTGGCATCGAGGCACGGCAACGCACTCGTGACGGTTTCCAACTGTGCCTTCAGGGGCTGCGTCTCGACATACTCGAAGAACGAGCCGCCCAGCAAAACGAACCAGAACTCCGGTTCGATCCCATGGTCTGCGAGGCGATGGGCGAGTGCGAAGCGCGCGAGATCCCGCTTGTCGAACTTGCACTCCCCGGCGAGGAACGTAAGGTCTTGGTGATCTTGATCCTCTTCCAGATCTTCGATCCTGACCTTGCCGAGCAGCGGCGCGACGGCCGCTCCGATTCTCTCGAACAGGGGCGGTGGCGCCTTCCGCTCCAAGGGGATCGCCAGGTCGATCTCCGCCTTTGCCGGGGCGTTGAAGAGGACAGTCGAGCTGGCGAGCACCGATCCGTCGGCATCGAACGCTTTGACGACCAGATCTGCGGTCCCTCGTTCCTGGTTGAGGAACTGCCTGTCTGTGTATTCAATGCGGTAGGCTCCAGTACGGTCGGTGAAGTGTTTCTCTTTCTCCTCACCCAACCGCTGCTCGCGGCGAAGGTCTCGATCGAATGCCACAACTTCGGTCCGAGGGGCCGGAGTGCCGTCGGCAAACCGGACATGACCGGTCACCACGAAAGTGCGAGGCTCCTGAGATTGATTGGTTCTTTGCGTGTTCATGGTCGTCCTCCGTCGGCTCTATCTCTTTGTTTGCTTGTTCATACCTTCAGCAAGTAGTGCAGTCCGTTTTCCTGCACGCCCTTCTTGCCATCGCGCCAGTCGAGCAGCCATTCTGCGCCGATGGTATCCCAGCTCACGCCGACCGGATCGAGGATAACCAGCTTGTCGAACCACAGCACCGCCACCTTCAGGAGCGGAAGCTGCGCGTCGGTGAAAGACGCGTAAGGGTAGTAGAAGAGGTTGTGTTCAGTGGTTGCCATCGCTGTCGCTCAGTGGTCATGCCCCTCCCTGTTGTTTGCCATTGTTCATATTCGTGGTCCGTCCCCTATTTCTCTGGGGGCGCAAGACGTACCGTAACCTGCCACCCGCAAATCAAGCGTGTAGCGTCCGGTCAAGTGATGAAACGCGTCGAGCCAAGTGCATATTCGTGCGCTGTCCCCTGCCGTAGAGACACATGCAGGCGTGAGGCGCTGAAACCGCTCTCACTGGGAGCTTCCATCTAGGACGGCATCGACTCGCAGCCGTACTCGGACGTTCGGATGGCCCGCCCCGGATCCGCTAACGCGTATCGAACTGGGGTCCCCTACGGTTCTTGCCAACCGCGCGGCGTGCGCCTGGAAGTTTGGGTTGGCCTGCTCGCCAATCATGGTGAACTCGGGCTGGCCACGAGCTTGGGCAATCCTGGCGGCTTGGCGGAGCATCTCGCGATGCGCAGCCCTGGCCGCGGACTGGCCCGGCGCGGCCATTCGGCCTGCGGCTTCATCGTAGGCGCTGATCCCAGTGACGCGATAGGTCACCTGCGAGTCCCCGACCTCAATGCGCGCGTGAAGTGAGTCTGCGTCACCGAATCTATTGATCCGCACGCCTCCCGAGCCCGACCGGGATGCCTCCTCCCCAGCGAGCCGGGCCTGCACACGGGCTTCCGCAATTTCCCGAGGATCCGGCGGCCTGGTTTCCGACCGTGATCGCGCGGCGGGCCGAGATCGTTCAGCGGGCCGCGATCGGCCGCTCCCGCCGCGACCGCGTGGAGTCGTCCTGCCACGCAAAGCTCGAGCCACCGGTGGCAATGCCATGCTCACACCGGCGCCGAAGGCAGCACCCGTCAAAAACCGATCCCCATATTCCGCCGGCGAGCTTGCCTGACCTCGCGCGATGTCGGAGACGGCTAGACTTGCGGGCGCCCCTGTTCCACCTGCAACGAGCCCCGCCGCTCCTCTTGCGAGCACGGGTCTCACCGTCGCCCGGGTGGTCAGAGCCGTGTAGGTTCCGCCGCCAACGGCCATGCTCGCTGCGGTCACGGCTGTGTGCGCAGCGAACTCGGCGTCGGAGACACGGTCGTATGTGGGGGAGGTTGGGCTGGTAGGAGCATTCGCTGGACTGACCGCAGTGGCGGTGGTGATGACAACCGCTGCGATGACTATGAACCAGATCACTCGCCCATCCGGATCGCTCGCAATGAGCGGTCTGTTTTGGACATAGACGTATGGCTGGTCTACTCGCGCCCCTTCCTCGCCCCCTATGCTCGCAGGATCGCAACTTGTCCATCGCCCCAACCATGAAGCGTAGTAGCGGGCTCCGTGGTAGTAAAAGCTGCTCTCCTCGTCCCGCTCCTTGCCCGTATAACGGTACCGCTTCGGCGTCTCGGTCTGACTGCGAACCGCCTGGTACGACGTGCTGCCGTAAGGGGTGTACTCCTCGTATGCAACGATCTGCGCCTGATCGTCCAACTCGAGGCTGGCCGAACCGAGGTGGTTGCCATACTGGTAGCGGATGAGTTGTTGCGGCGCGGGGTCGTTGCCTTGCGTACGTGTCTCTACCAAGGCGATGCGCTGCTTATCATCCATAATGTGCAGCGTCTCGCGGACGAGTGGGTTCGCCCCGTTCTTGCGATAGATCTCGAAGCCGCCCAGGTAAATGCGCTCGTCCTTCAGGCCACCGTTGTTGGGCGACTCGGTCACCTTGCGCACGCGCTGTCCGGTCGAGTCGTACACGTACCAGGTGCGCTCGCCGTCTCGGGCGACGCCGTCCGCGTCCGCGGCATTCACGGCCTGACGTTGGGTCATCTGCAGTTGGTCCTTGAAGTCCCACTGCATGACCTGAAGCTGCGGCATGCGCAGCATGCTGCCATGGGCGTCGTAGCCGTCGCCGACTGTGCTGTAGGTCTCGGTCGTTGCCCCGATTGTGGTGCTTGTCAGCCGGTTGCTCCGCTTGCCGGGTTCGAGCAGGCTGGTCTCGTTATAGGCGTACGTCCGCGTCCAGCCGGGGTGAACGGGATCGCTGCCTCGATGCTGCATTGAGAGGAAGTTGCCGACGGCGTCGTAGACGTAACGCTCCAGGTAACGTCCCATGGCGTTGCCGTCGCCGGGATGGAGAAGGCCCACGCGCGAGGCATCGTTGTACGAGTGCGGGATCGGCGCCCCACCGACTTGCCCCAAATGCTCGCGGCCTGTGGCCTCGATCAATCGGTAGATGGCGTCGTAGCTGTATTCGGCGCTCGGCTCTACGCGCGTGTTCTTGAAGTAGACGGTTTGTTGCGCGTCGTCGCGTATGTGGGTGATGTTGCCCGCGGGATCGTAGGCGTAGTGCAGGTTCTGTACCTGGCAGCCGGGCCAGCCGGCCGGGGGCGGCTGCGGGCAGTCGCCAGGAAAACCGGCTGCGTTGCGGCGCGTGAGCAGATGAGTCAGGCGGAACGTCAGCGGGTCGTAGGTGTGAGTGGTTCTGGCGCCGTTGCCGTAGTCGATCAGCAGGCGCTGGCCCTTGGCGTCATAGTCGATGTCCGTCACCGCGTGCAAGTTCGCGGTGGCGGGATCGAGGAGATTGCCAGGCTCGGCACCCTGGTTGAGCCATGCATCCACCTGCTCCAGCAGGTTGGCGTCGTTGTAACCCGGCTGAATGACGTTGACCATCGCGCCCGGCTGATCGCTGTGCGGGGCGATCAACTGGATCGGGCGGTTTAGGGCGTCGTAGCGGGTGCGGCTGGTGTAGGTCTCGGGCTCCAGCGGCACGGCGCCGAACCAATCCAACGTGGTCTTGTACTCCTGCGCCAGACGGCGGCGGCTTTCCAACAGATTGCCTTTGAAGTCATAGCGGTCGCTCGTGACGATGCCTGCCTGGTCGTTGAGTTCAACCACCTTGCCACGCAGGTTGTTGTCCTCCGGGTTGGGGCGGCCCTCGCCGTAGATGCTGCGCCCGACGACCATCTCCACACCCCCACCTTCGCTCAGGAACGAATCCGTCGGCCGCCGTAGCCGGTCATAGGCGGTGCGGAAGCGGTGGTCACGGCTGTCCCAGGCGTAGAGCGGCTTGCCGGCCACGTCGTTGAGCATCCAGCGCTCGCCCGCCTCCATGCTGGCCTGATGGACGCGGTTACCGAGCATGTCGTAGTCGTAGCGCATGACAACGCGGTCCTTGGCGTCGATGACCTCGCGCTGGTTGCCCTCGATGTCGAGGACGATCCGCGTCGCGTGGAACTCCTCGACGGGCGGATCGGCCGCGGGCGTGTCGCTGTACTTGGCCTTGTTGTGGGCGACCGTGAGGAAGGTGCGACCGAGCGAGTCGGCGTGCGCGACCGTGGGCGTCGCGGCATGGACGCGCGTTTTCTCGGCGGCCCGCGTCTCGTTGGTGCGATCGGTTATATCGGGATAGCGTGCCGCGAACGCTGTGGCGTGGGCCGCATCGGTCCGCAGCGCGTGCCACGTGGGCAGGTAGTCGGCGTTGGAGAGGCGGCTGAAGAAGTCGCCCACATCTGCATCGGTCTTCGGGTCGGCGATCAGGATCGTGTCGTTGACGTCCCAGGTCTCCTGCCGCCACGGGTCGAAGACCACCTTCTCCCAAGTGTGGTTGGGATGCAGGGTGGCGACCACCCGTTCGACCGGGTCGTAGAAGAGCACCGGGCTGACGCCGATCTTGACATCGAACTCGAAGCGGTGTGTGTCGGTGAAGAACGGCTCGTACTGGCGAACGGGCTTGCCTTTGTTGTTGAAGACCGTCCAGCCGCTGCCAACCCAGCGCGGGCTGACGTCGTTCGCCGTCATCACGGGTTGGCCGTCCGCGCCGACGATGATCTTGCCATTGGCATCGCGCTGGGGCGCCGGTCCCGGCTCGGTCTGGATCTTCTTCTGGATCTCGCGGCCGAAGCCATCGGAATAGGAGAGGCTCACCTGAATCTTGGTCTGCTGACCCGCCGGGAGGTCGCTCACATGGGTCTCGCGGGCGAGCGTCGCGGCGACCGCGGGCGGCTTCATGGCCGGATCGGGCTCGCGCCAGTAGGCGGCCAGGTCATAGACGACACGCGTTGCGGCGTCGGCGAGCAGCATGGCCGCCATCGGCCCCTTGGGATTGGCCAGGAATTGGTCGATCTCGGCCTGAGTGAGGTCGGCGGCGAATCCGTTCAGCGAATCGCCTTCGACGGCGGCGGGTGCGGGCTTCCCCATGACCGCGGTGCCGACGACCATGCCGAGGGCATCGAATGCCACCGCCGAGCGGTTGCGGTTGGGGTCCATGACCAGCGCCGGCTGTAGCACGCGGTAGTCTTGCGCACGGCGTACGAGCGGCTGCGTCGGGTCAGCATTGCGTTCGCCGACGGTGACTCGGTTGTCCAGCGCGTCGCGCGTCTCCTCGACCAGGAGGTCGTGCGTGTCGTAGGTGACGAAGCTCTCTGTGCTAACCGCGTTGGTGTGGAACGGGTCGCGGTAGCGGTGCGGCAGGAAAAAGTGCTGGCGGGCGTACAAGACTTCCTGCGCCGCCGTGTGTGCCGGATCGGGGGAGTAGAAGATCTGCCCGGAGGGGATCCACCAGTTGGCGTCGCCTTCGGTGTGGACGTAGCGGCCTTCGTTCGCAAGCATCGCGACGGTGGCGCGTCCGCCGTAGACCTCCGCGACCAGGCCCGGCGTGAAGGCGAGCTTGTAGCTCTCGAAGGGCAACGCGAGCGATTGCAGTTCGCCAAGCGGCAACGATCCGCTGAGGTTGTTGCGGCGGTAGTAGGTGCGCACGTGCTCGATCAGGCGCTTCTCCACGACCGCGAACGCTGGGTTCACTTTGTACTCGTATGTGCGAGCGATCGCCGTCGCCCCAGCCTCCAGAACTTCATCAAAAGTGAAACGGCTGCGCCCCGGCGGAAGCGTCAAACCCGTCAGCTCGTAGGTGCGCGACTCGCACGGCAGCGGCGTGCGGTGATCGTCGGCTGTATCGACTGCGTTAGTGACGCGGTTCTCGGTCCAAGTGATCAGAATCTGCGCCTGCTTGGCCTGGTCCGCAGGAGCCAAGTTCGGGTCCGGCTGCCGTCTCCCGTAGCCGATGGCGGCGGACTTGAGGACATTGCCGTACTCGTCCACCTCCAGCGTCAGCGCGTGACCGATGCGCGGGTCGGCGGGATTGCGCTCGTAGTGGTAGCTGATCGACTCCCGGGCATGGGTGAAGAACACGCCGTGGCGGTTGCTGCCCCGCGGTTGCAGCACACGAACGGTGAAGTTCTGCTCGGTGACGGTATAAGGATGCTCCGCTTCGGCCGTGCCGTCCTGGGCGTAGACCTCCTGGCGCAGCATGGACCCCTTGAGGGCGCGGCACGCCTCGCGCTCCTCCTCGGCCGTCAGGCCCTCGGGCAGGACGGTGTCATTGAGCAGGAGTGCACGCGCCTGAACATCGCTCAAACCCGGCTCGCGGTAGTACTCGCCGACGTCGCTTGCGTCGAGCAGGCCGGCGAAGAAGTCGGAGACGTGGTCGCGCCCCAGGTACGCGCCGGTGTGGAACCAGGTCCGGGTGAGGACCGGCGGCACGTGGGAGGATGCGTCGATGTTCGTGGCGGCAAGCGCTTGCCCGCCGGCCAGCACGGCAAACTCCTCGGTATCCCACTGCTCGACCATCCCGAAGCCGCGGAACTCGCGCTCGGTGCCGTCGAAGTAGCCGTGGTGGTAGGCGTAGCGGGTGACGAACCGGTTGCCGCTGATGCGATCGTGCGTGGTGACCCGCTCGACGACGTGCACCGGGAAGGGCAATCGCGTTACCCACGGCCGATCGTCGCGCTTGTCCTTAAGATAGAAGTAGGTCGAGGGTGCGTAGTGCACCTCCGTCTCGGCGCCGAGGTTGTTGACCGACCTGACCAGCAGGTGCGGCTTGATCCCGCCCATCAGGTCGATGTAACGCAAAGGCCGGCGCGCGTCGGCAGGCAGCGGGGACGACCAGACCAGGCAGGCCGTGCCATTGCCAAGAAGATCGGCCGTCATCACCGAGGAGACGTTGTCGATGTGCGGGAAGTGATCCAGACGCCGCGCCTCGGTCAGCCGGTTTCCCGATTGATTGAAGTAGATCCGCGCGCCGTCGCCGCGCAGGTAAATGACGTCGTTGGTGCCCGAGCCGTCGATGTCAGCCAGGCGGACGCGCCTCTGGTCGAACTGGTCTGGATTGTCGAACCAGGGCGCGTTGTCCATGGTGACCTTGGCGCCAAAGCGGCCGTAGCCCAGGTTCGGCCAGTAACAGACCTCGCCGTTGCGGATGCGCACGAGGTCGGTGAGCCCGTCGCCGCACATGTCGGCGAGGTAGATGGACTGCGTGCCGTCGGCGAAGACGAGACGCGGTCCGCTCTCTTCGTCAAGCACCTGGCGAACCCGCTGGGCAGGGCCGAAGCCTTCCTCAGCGAGAGAAGGATGCCAGGTGAAGACGTCCTGCTCGGTGATCAGGACGTCGGCATGGCCGTCACCGTCGAGGTCGATGAACTTCAGGTTGGGATCGCGAGTATCGCGGTTCAGGCGCGCGGTGAAAGGGCGGAAGGGCTGCCAGCCTTCCTTGCCGTCATGTTCGTAGAGGCCCGGCGTGGGGTCATCCAGCACTACTAGATCGGGCTGGCCATCGCCGGCGAGGTCCATGAACTGTGCCTGCCCACCGGCCACGCTTAGGTTTGGCTTGATGGCAACGCGTTGCAACGGGGCGAACTCGACCGGCCGCTCGCTGATTGGACTGATGTTGCGCTTGTAGAACCAGGCGCCGGCCTGCTCCGTGAGGATCCCGGTGATACCCTCGCCATGCAGGTCCACCCATTGGTACGTGGACCCGTCGAGGCCGGCAGGCAGGTTCTCGAGACTCGCAGCGTCGACTTCCTGAACCTGATCCTGAATGGCCGCCTTGCTGTACTCGAACTCGAGCGGCGGCAGCGACTTCTTGAGGTAGGTGGCATAGGAGACGCCGTTCCCGATCACCATGGGCTGCGTGTCGTCGCGAACATAGCCCGACTGCGTGATGCGTCGAATGAACGAGGCGAACCGGGTGCTGCCCTGATGGGCGAGCTCGTCCTCGATCGTGACGGGCTGCGTGTAATCGAGGTCGGCATAGTCGAACTCGGTGGACCGCACCAGACCCTCGTACCCCTTCTCGCCCGTGGGCAAGTCAGGGATGTGATGGAACATCAGGACACGACGGCAGCGGCGATAGGTGCGCACCTCAAAGCCGACGCGGTGGGAGGAAAACGGGTCAGGGCGGACGGCCCAGGAGCCCTCTGCCAGCGGGGAGACCCTGACGAACCGATGCTGCTCCGCCTCCGGTCGGGCAGGGTCGAGATCGACCTCCTCGTAATGGGCCTCGTCGTAGTCGAAGATCACTTCGAACATCCACGCGGCGGTGTTCAGATCCGGCTGGACGAGACGCGAGACGCGATTGCCGTACTTGATGCGCTTTAGGTAGCGGTTGGCGGTACGCACTCGATTGCGCTCGTTGGCCTGGCTCAGATCGACCTTGTCCGCGTTTTCTTTCGCATACTCGTAGACGATGGCGTTGCCCTTGTCGTCATAGCTCTCGCAGATCAGCCAGCTGAAGATGCGCGTCGGATTGGCCGGGGACGGGTCGGCGGGGTCGAAGATGCGGGAGTTGTTGTCTTTCCCGTACACAGTCGTGACGTTGTCTCGTGTGATTGACCGCCAGTGGGTCTCGCCGGTGGCAATCTTCGTCCAGCGCTCGATGCGGGCGATGAGCCCTTCGATGCGTGGCCGGTAGCGCCGCACGCGGTAACCGTCAATGTTGTCTTCGTAAATGATCAGCTGACCGGCAGGGTCGCGCACCCAGAACCCGTCCGCGTCTCGCTGGAAACCTGGATGGCCAGCGATCCAAGTTCCGTCGGGGTCTTGGCGATAGACCGGCACCAAGTCTTCCGCGCCGGAGAGGATAAAGACGTCGGAATCGACCGCGTCGAGATACTGCGGCAGGCCTTTGTCTGTCTTGCGCGTGATCGACGGCAGCGAAAGACTCCAGCCGAAGCCGAACGGGCCGTTGCCGGCGCCGGAGTCGTAAGTCAGGGAGAGTTGAGGGCCGAAGCCTGAACGGCCTGGGCTGGTGGCGATGGGCACCGACATCGAGCCAGTGCCGGTAACCGGGTTGGCGGCGAACTTCTCGCCGATGCCGCGGATGGCACCACCGCCCTTGGGTAATTGAATCGTTGGCGTGTGCGCGTCAGCGCTGAGCGGCGATGCCTGGTCGCTAGTGCCAGGTGAACGCTGTGGGTCGGCGGCCTTCACTTGGCGCCTCTCCCACGGCTGAATTCGAGGGGCCCGAGTCGAGCCGCGAGGGACGTCGCGCTGGGCGCCCAAGATCGCCGCACATCAGCGATCGGGCGAACGCCACCAATCGCTGGTGCCCTTGAATCCCGATGCGGAATCGGACAAGACACGACCAAGCCTCCCTCGCAGGTCAGGCGCCTGCTTGTTGCACTTTCGTTACACGACGGACGAACCTCAAACGATCGCGAAGTATTTCGCTTCTATACAACTTGAATTCATGATAGACAAACTCTGTCCGCCTTGTCATCAGCAGCCGGACGCGCTGAGGTGACTGAGAAAGCGACGTTCGGGCGCATAACGTGGTTGGGGACGGGATGTTCGGAAAGCAAAGCGGCTTAAGCGGAGAGACTTGGCCTTCGGGGCGAAGCGGGTCAGGAGTCAGAGCCCGCATACAGGGCGGCTGGTCGCCATGATCGTTAGGGTGACTCCGGGCTGCTTTTCTTCCCGCCGTGCTTGACTGAGTTTTCGGCCCGAAACGTCTGCTTGATCGACCAGTCGATCCACACCAGCCCTGGATTGCGTTCCCGAATCCATGTCATTCGATCGTTTCGGTGCCGTACCGGAAAATCTTCAAGGTATCGGACCAGTAATCCTCGGGCAGCCCCGCCTTGAGCTTGAGCTGGCGGAAGAACTCCCCCGGCCGCGGCAAGGCTTCCCACACGGAAGGCAGGAAGGTGCCGCGCAGGGGGCCTTCCTGAAGAATCAGGCCGTCGATGCCGGGCCTCAGTTGTCCGATCAGGTCGCGCTCGGAAACGAAACTCATGGGCTCCGGCGGTGTTAGTAGGGCGATGTGGATGTCCAGAGAGTCCATTTCCTCCGCCGTGACGGGCGGAAAGCGCGGGTCGCGGAAAGCGGCGGAAAAGGCGTTGTCGGCCACGTCGATGGCCAGCGGCTTCACCGCTTCCAGGCAGCCGATGCAGCCGCGCAGTTCGCCGCCTTTCTTCAGGGTGACGAAAGTCGCGCGCGGCTCCGAGAGCGGTGGGGGCAGGTTCGCCGGGTCGACCGGGAGGGGCTTGCCGATCGTCAGGCCATGCCGGATCGAGGCGAGGGCAAGGTCGAGCAGGTATCGCCGGTGCGCGGGTTCAAGCGGGCAAGTGTCCTGATTCGATGACATAGGCTCCGTATCCTACGACGCTGTCCTTGGAACCGGCGGTGTCGCCGGAATTGCGCAGATCGACGGTCTTAGCGGTGAAACCGCGGCGGCGCGCGGCGATGAGGAGGCCGGCCACCGGCAGTCTTCCGCAGGCGTCGTCGAAGCCGATGTCTTCCGGGTGCAGCGATTCGATGGCGTCGGAGGTCGCCCGGTCCATCCGCCTGGCCGTGGCGTAGTCGTGATAATGGCTCAGGTCCGAGCTGACGACGATGAGGGTTTCGTCCCCGCCCCACAACAGGTCGATCGCCTCGGCGACCTGGGCCGGAACCGCATCGCCGACCACGATCGGCACCAGCCTGAAATCTTCGAGCACCTCCTGCAGGAAAGGCAGGTGGACTTCGAGGCTGTGCTCCAGCACATGGGCCTGGTCCAGGACGTGTACGAAAGGCAGCGCGGCCAGGGCCGCCTGGGCTTCGAGGTCGAGCGGGATTTCGCCCAAGGGCGTCGAAAAGCTTTGCGCGCTGCTCAACGCGAGTCCCCGGAAGGCGACGCGGTGCGACGGTCCCAGCAGCACGACGCGGCGGATGCGGCGCCGCAAAGGCTTCAGCAGGGCATAGGCGCTGGCGGCGATGGGGCCGGAATAGACGTAGCCGGCATGGGGAGCGATCAGGGCCTTGGGCGGTGTGCCGGCGGTTTTCGCTTCGCCGATGAAGCCCTGCAGCATGGTGTGGAGCTGGCGACGGTCCGCGGGATAGAACAGGCCGGCGACGGCGGGGGCTCGAACGGATCGCATGGCGCCCTCCTGCTTTGCGAAGAAGAAACACTTGCCTGGCGGATACAGAATTCATACTGTAGCCTCATCTGTCAACTTCCCGTCGTTCCGGAGGTGCGCCATGGACACCAACATCGATGCCGCGGAAGCCTTTCCCACCCGTTTCTGGCACGTTCTGGAAGACGGCCGCGTCCAGTGTGATGTCTGTCCCCGCTTCTGCAAGCTGCACGAGGGACAGCGCGGCCTGTGCTTCGTGCGGGGCAACGTCGGCGGCAAGGTGGTGCTGCTGTCCTACGGACGCTCGAGCGGGTTCTGCGTCGACCCCATCGAGAAGAAGCCGCTGAACCATTTCCTGCCGGGGACGCCGGTGTTCTCCTTCGGTACCGCCGGCTGCAACCTGGCCTGCAAGTTCTGCCAGAACTGGGACATCAGCAAATCGCGCGAAATGGATTCGCTGCTGGACCGCGCCAGCCCGGAGGCGATCGCCAAGACCGCCAAGACGCTCGGCTGCCGCAGCGTCGCCTACACCTACAACGACCCGGTCATCTTCCACGAATACACGATCGACACCGCGCGCGCCTGCCGCGAGCTCGGCGTCAAATCGGTCGCCGTCTCCGCCGGCTACCAGTGCGCCGAGCCGCGCGCCGAGTTCTACCGCTACATGGATGCCGCCAACATCGATCTGAAGGCTTTCACCGAAGACTTCTACCACAAGATCTGCGGCGGCCATCTGCAGCCGGTGCTGGAGACGCTGGAGTACATCCGGCATGAAACGGACGTCTGGCTGGAGATCACCACCCTGCTGATCCCGGACGAAAACGATTCCGAACAGGAGCTGGAAGCCTTGACGCAATGGGTGGTGGAGAAGCTGGGGCCGGATGTGCCGCTGCATTTCTCCGCCTTCCATCCCGACTGGAAGATGCTGAACAAGAGCGCCACCCCGCCCGCCACCCTGCTCGAGGCGCGGCGAATCGCCATGAAGAACGGCGTGCGCTATGCCTACGTCGGCAACATCCACCACAAGGAGGGTGACAGCACCTATTGCCACCATTGCGGACAGATGCTGATCGGCCGGGACTGGTACGAGCTGTCGGAATGGAACCTCACGCCGGAAGGCCGCTGCAGCCGGTGCGGCACGCCCTGTGCCGGCGTGTTCGAGGCCGAGCCGGGCGACTGGGGCGCGAAGCGCATGCCCGTCAGCATGGCCGGGCGCGTCTGACGGCAGCCCCTTCAATAATCACCACCGTAAAGAGGATGCACCCATGAAACTCTACTATTTCCCCGGCGCCTGTTCCCTGGCGCCCCACATCGTGCTGCGCGAAGCGGGCCTGGATTTCGAGCTGGAGAATGTCGATCTCGGCACCAAGAAAACCGGAGGCGGCGCCGACTTCCTCCAGGTCAACCCCAAGGGCTACGTACCGGCATTGCAGTTGGACGACGGCCAGGTGCTGACCGAGGACCAGGTCATCCTGCAATACCTCGCGGACCTGAAGCCCGAGGCCGGGCTGATGCCGCCGGCGGGGACGTTCGAGCGCTACCGGCTCTTGGAATGGCTGGCCTTCATCTCCACCGAGATCCACAAGACCTTCGGGCCGTTCTGGAATCCGGAATCTCCCGAGGCCAGCAAGAAGATCGCACTCGCCCTGCTGTCGCGGAGGCTGGACTACGTGGAAGACCAATTGGCGGCGGGTGGTCCCTGGCTGATGGGGGACCGCTACGGCGTCGCCGACGCTTATCTCTTCACCGTGCTGGGCTGGTGCGAATACCTCAAAATCGATCTCTCGAACTGGCCGCGCATCCTCGCCTACCTTGAGCGGAACCAGGCGCGGCCGGCGGTTCAGGCCGCGATGAAGGCCGAAGGGCTGACCGGCTGAAGGCGGGCCTCTTCATGCTCGTGACCTTCGAAAGCAAAGTCGGACGGGTGACGATGTTCGGCGACGTCGCACTCCAATTGCTCAGGATGATGGGGAACTCCGGCACGGTGCCGGGCGCCTTGCTGGTCAGGGATATTCCGGCGGCGCTCGAGAAGCTCGAACAGGCCCTGGCGGCCGAAGCGGCTCCGGTTTCCGCGTCGACCGAAGACGAGGAAGAGGAAAAGGAAAAGAAAGTAAAGCTGTCCCTGCGCGTACGGGCCTTCCCGTTGATCGGCCTGTTCAAGGATTCGCTGAAGCACGGCTGCGACGTGCTGTGGGAGCGGGAAGGGGAAGCGCCGCTCAAGTTCTGAGCAGGCGTCAGTTTCCGCCCGCCTGGCGCAGCCGTTCGATCTGTTGCCTCACCATTTCGCAGGTCGCCTGGAGTTTCAGCGAGTCGACCGCCTCCTGCAGGGCTTTCTCGAAATGGCTTTTCACGAGATCGCCCACCTTCACCCGCAGGCCGCCCACGAGCTCGATTTCCGGCTCTTCCCGCCATTCGATGCCGGTGGACACCGCGTTGATCGTGCAGCCGTCGGCGGGATCGATGCCCACCTCGGCCCAGGCATCGACCGCTCCGGTGAATTTCCGGCTGTCGACCTTCAGGCTCTCGAAGTCCTCGCTGGAGGCCGCCGCTTCGCCGGTGAACCGGACGGGGATGGAGACATGGAAGAGGTCCCCGTTGCGGGTGAAGGACGGCTGGCCGTCGGTCACCACCTCGACGTTCCATTCGGTATCGGCGCAAGTCTCGAGACCGAATACCTTCTTACAAACCTTTTTCTGTCCGCTCGTGTGAATTTTCGCGGGTTTTTTCAGCAGATCTACCGGCGGCTGGGGTTCGGCCGAGGGCTCGGGCGCCGCTTGCTCCTCCGGCGCGGCGAGCGGTATGGGGGTGGGCGCCGGACTGGCGGCCGGCGCCGGTATCGGCGTCCGCGCCTGGGCGAGCTTCGCCTCGTTCGCCAGGCGCTGGCGCACTCCCATGTGCCACGAAAAAGCGAAGACGGCGGCCAGGACGATCAGCGCCGCCAGGATTTTTTTGATCATCGAGCGGTCGATTTTTGAGGCAGAGGAGGACGGTTCGGTCTCACGGGCGACATTCTACTGGTTTTCGAAAAAACCGCCCCCAGCGCAGCAGCATCGCCGGCAGCAGCGCAAGATTGAGGCAGGTGGAAGAGAGGAGGCCGCCGATGATGATGGCTGCCATCGGCCCCATGATCTCCCGCCCCGGATTGTCGCTGCCGATGGCGATGGGCAGCATCGCCAGAGCGGTCACCAGCGCCGTCATCAGAATCGAGGGCAGGCGTTCCTGGGCGCCCCGCACCGCGGTGTCGAGGTTCCAGTCCTGCCCTTCCCGCTCCACCAGATGGCGGTAATGCGAAAGCAGCATGATGGAGTTGCGGATGGTGATGCCGAACAGCGTCACGAAACCGACGAGTGCGCCCACCGAAAGGCTGGCTCCGGAAAATGCGGCCGCCAGCACGCCGCCGGCCAGTGAGAACGGCAGGTTGGCCAGGGCGATGATGGTGTGCCGGAAGCTGCCTATCGCGAGATAGGCCAACACCAGCACACCGCCGCCGGCCAGGCAGGCGCGGGCGATCAGTTCGCGCCGGGCGATGCCCTGTTCCACCGCGGCGCCGGCGATCTCGGCATAGATCTCGGCCGGGCGTCCCAGTACCGCGGCCAGCCGGGTCCGCAATTCTTCCAGGAACGAGGCCAAATCGCGCCCCTCGACGCCGGCGGTCACGGTCTGGATGCGGCGGCCGCCACGGTGCAGGATGTTATAGCGCTCCCCGGTTTCCGAGACTTCGGCCACCTCGCCGAGGGGCACGAGAATGCCGTCCTGGCCTTTGAGCGGCAGTTCGCGCAGGCTGTCGAGGGATTGCCGCAGGTCCGGCCGGAGGATGACGACGGCGTCGAAGATGCGTTGGCCGAGCGCGAAGCGGCCGACGGTCCGGCCGGCGAAAGCGGTGTCGACGGCATCCATGACGTCTCCCGGACGCAGCCCCCAGATCTGGAGCTGATCGGGGCGCAGCCGGATTTCCGCCAGCGGCGAACCGGCCGGCGAGCGCAACTGCACGTCCGCGGCTCCCGCCATCTTCCCGATTTCGGCGGCGAGTTCGCGCGCTTTCCGGTCCAGCAGGTCCAGATCGTCGCCGTACAGATTGACCGCGACCGGTGAGGTGTAGCCCGAGATGGTCTCGTTGACCCGCTCGGTCAGGAAGGTGTTCACCTCGGCGCGTATCCCGGGAAAGCGTTCCAGCAGTCCGCGCAGCCGCTCCAGCACGGCCTGCTGTTCGCTGCCGGACATTGGGCGGAGGCGCACTTCGTATTCGCTGTAATGGCTGCCGTAGGTATCGGCGCCGCGCTCGGCCCGCCCCGCCCATTGCGAGGCCGATTCGACGCCGGGGATCTGCAGGATGTCGCGCACGATCAGGCCGCCGATGCGCAGCGACTCCTGCAGCGAGGTGCCGGGGAGGCTGGCCGTGTGCACGATGTAATGCCCCTCGCGCAGGCGCGGCAGGAAGTCCCCGCCCAATCCGGGCGCCAGGGCAACCGCCAGGATGCAGACCGCAAGCCCACCGGCCGCGAGCCTTCCCGGCCGCTTCGCGGTCCGCCGTAGCCATCGCCCATAAAGGGGCTGCAGCCAACGGATCAGCGGCGGCGTCTGCGTCGTGTCCTGCGAACCCGCCAGCAGCGCGATGCAAAGCGCGGGCGTGACCGTCAGCGCTGTCGCGAGCGAGATCAGGATGGCGACGATGTAGGCGTAGCCGAGCGGCGCGAACAGACGGCCGGCGACCCCGCCCAGTCCCAGCAGCGGCACGAACACCAGGGCCACGATGAAACTGGCGTAGACCACCGAACCGCGGACTTCCATGGAGGCCCCGTAAACGACTTCGAGCGCCGGGCGGGGAGATGCGGCGGCGCGGTTTTCCCGCAGCCGCCGGAAGATGTTCTCGGTGTCGATGATGGCGTCGTCGACGACTTCGCCCAGGGCGATGGCCAGTCCCCCCAACACCATGAGGTTCAGGCTGACGCCGAAGGCCTGGAGCACCACGAAGGCGCCCAGCAGCGAAAGCGGGATCGCGACCGCGGAGATCAGGGCGGTGCGAAGGTTGTACAGGAAGGCGTAGAGCACCGCCATCACCAGCAGCCCGCCCGCCAGCAGGTGGCCGGCGAGGCTGTCCAGCGCCCGCTCGATATAGTCGGCGGGGCGGAACAGCCTGGGATGCAGCGTCACGCCTTTTTCGGCGAGCAGCGGGGCGAGTTCCGCCAGGCCGCGTTCCACGCCGCGCGACACTTCGAGGGTGTTGGCGCCGTATTGCCCGATCACCATCATGACGATCCCGGCGGCGCCATTGACCGCGGCCGCGCCGATCGGCGGCCTGGGGCCGAAAGCGATCGTCCCGACGTCCCGCAGCTTGAGCACGGCGCCGGGCGAGCGGTTGAGGATGACGTTGCCGAGGCTTTCCGGGCCGAGCGGCAGGCCGGTGACCTGCAGGGCCAGCCGCTGGTTCTCGTTCTCCACGACGCCGGCGCCCTGGGTCCGGAACGACTGGCGCACCGCCAGGCTCACGGCGTTGAGGTCGAGACCGAAGCGCTTGAGCCGCGCGGGGTCGACTTCCACCTGCAACTGCTGCACCGCTCCGCCGAAGACGTTGACGTCGGCGACGCCGGGCACGGCGAGGACGCGCGGTGTCACTACCCAGTCCGCCAGCGTCCGCAGCTCCATCGGGCTGACGGTTTCGGAGGTCAGGCCGAGCGTCAGCACCGTCGCCGACGAGGAGGACAGCGGCACCAGCACCGGCGTGCCGGAACCCTCCGGAAGCTGCCCGGCCAGCAGCGCCAGGCGCTCGCTCACCAGCTGCCGGTCGCGGTAGATGTCGGTCTCCTCGCCGAACACCGCCGTCACCACCGACAGGCCCTGGATCGACTCCGAGCGCAGGGCTTCGAGCCCGACGATGCCGGCCAGCTTGCGCTCGATGGGCAGGGTCAAGAGGGTCTCGACCTGGCGGGTGGTGAGGCCCTGGGCCTCGGTCTGCACCACCACCCGCTTGGCGGAGAATTCGGGGAAGATGTCCAGGTTCGCCGTCGCCGCACGGTACAGGCCATAGGCCGCCAGCAGCACGGCGAGCGCGACCACGACGCCGCTGCGGCGGACGGCGAAGCGGACCAGCGGTCCCAGCATCAATCGTCCTCTTCGGGGATCGCGTGGCGCTGTTCCTCCGAGAGCAGCAACTGGGCTCCCTGGACCACCAGCGACTCGCCCGGCTCGATGCCCGCTTCGACGAACCAGGCATCACCGTAGTCGCGATGGGCGTCCACCGGCCGCCGGATGAAACGGTCTTCCCCGGCCCGCAGGTAGACCCAAGTCCGGCCCTCGTGCCAGATCCGCGCCGAGCGGGGAATGACGACGCCGCTCAGCTTTTCGCCCGATACCGGAATCCAGGCCTCGATGCGCATGCCGGTGCGCAGCTTGCGGGCGTCGGTGTGGAAGAACCAGGTTTCCCCCTGCACGATGTCGTCGGTGCTCGGCGCCGCCGAGACCAGCTCGGCGGGCTGCGCCGCCTGCCGGTCGCCCGCCCGCGTCACCATGATGCGGGAAGCGTCCGCGGGCAGAGCCTGATCGTGGTGCAGGGTGACCAGGACCAGCACCCGGCGCCGCTGCAGCAGGTCGTCGAACAAACGGGAGTCCCCGGCCACGGCGGCCTTGAACAGTTCGGCGCCCCAAACCTGCAGGCCTTCCTCCTGCAATTCCCGGACATGCTGGCGCGCCGTCACGGCCCGCGCTTCGTCGGCGGCGAGCTGGGATTCCGCATGGATCAGTTCGCGGGTGGCGACGATCGCCTCGCTGTGCAGGCTGGCGAGCCGGTCGCGGTTCTTGCGGGCGAGCCGCAGGGCGGCGTCGGTGATCTTGGCCTCGGCCTGGGCGGCGCGGTAGCGCGAGCGCAGGTCGAGCAGCGGCTGGATGTCCACGATCCGGCCCAGCGACCGCGTCTCGGGCCGATATTCGATGGCCTCCAGGACGCGGGTTTCGATGCCGGCGAGCCGCTGCCGCGCCGGTTCGAGCACCACCCCGGCTCCCTGGGCCGGGTTTCCGGCAGCCGCCTCGGCTTCGTCACCGGTGCGCACAACCGCGGAAAGGAGACAACAGAGCAGGACGGCCACGCTCGTCCGACGGGGCGCCATGCGGAAATACGGCATCGGGAAGGACCGGGTGTTTTCTCGAAAAGGGCCGGATCCCGGTCAGGCGGCAGAGGACAGGGGGAACCGGCCGCCGTTGAAGTGAAAGTCGCTGCAACCTTGCTCACCCTTTGGGAGAGGGGCGGGGTGAGGGAAACGATCATGGCGAGCAGTCGCTTTAATGATCCAAGACGGTTGGTTGCTATGATCGTCTGCTGCGACATCGAAAACCTGTCTGCAACCGGGGAAAAAGACTATGATGACGGTTCCAATCTCAGCAGGTACTCCCATGCAAATCTCCCCCCACAAGGTTGTTCTCATCCACTATACCCTAACCAACGACGAGGGAGACGTCCTCGACAGCTCCAGCGCGGACGAGCCGCTGGCCTACATCCATGGCTTGGGCAACATCATTTCCGGTCTCGAAGAGGCGCTGACCGGCCGGATCGTCGGCGACAGCTTCAAGGTCACCATCCCCCCCGAGGAGGCCTATGGCCTGCACGACGAGAACCTGGTCCAGGCGGTGCCGCGGGATGCCTTCGAGGGCGTCGACGAAATCCTGCCCGGCATGCAGTTCCATGCCGAATCCAACGAAGGCATGCAGATCGTGACCGTGCTGGAAGTGCTGGAAGACGAGGTGGTGCTGGACGGCAACCATCCCATGGCCGGCATGACCCTGCATTTCGACGTCGAAGTCGCCGACATCCGCGATGCATCCTCCGAAGAGCTCGAACACGGCCACGTCCACGGTCCCGGCGGTCACCACCACTGATTTCGCAAGGCTCGCGGCCCCGCCGGGGAGCGGGGTCGCGATCAAGGTTTCAGTCCTCCAAGCGGGCCCACAAATCGTGCTCGTCCGCTTCTTCGAAGGTCACTTCCACAAACTCGCCGACCTCGAGGTGGGTCGCGCCGTCGATGAACACCTGGCCGTCGATGTCGGGGGCATCCGCCCGGCTGCGGGCGACCGCGCCTTCCTCCACCACCTCGTCCACCAGCACCGTCTCGGTCCGCCCGACCCTCGCCTGTAGCCGGGCCGCGCTGATGCGCTCCTGCGCTTCCATGAAGCGGGCGTGGCGCTCGACCTTGACCTCCTCCGGCACCGGATCGGGCAAGGCGTTGGCCGCCGCGCCCTTCACCGGCGAATATTCGAAACAGCCGACCCGATCGAGCCGGGCTTCCTCCAGGAAATCGAGCAGCTCGCGGAATTCGTCCTCGGTCTCGCCGGGAAAGCCGACGATGAAGGTGCTGCGTAGCGTGAGCTCCGGACAGGTTTCGCGCCAGCGGCGGATCGCGGCGAGGGTGTTTTCCGCCGCCGCCGGCCGTTTCATCGCTTTCAGGACCCGCGCACTGGCGTGCTGGAACGGGATGTCGAGGTAGGGCAGGATCCGTCCTTCCGCCATCAGCGGGATCACCTCGTCGACATGGGGGTAGGGATAGACGTAGTGCAGCCGCACCCACACGCCCAGATCGCCCAGCGCCCGCGCCAGTTCCTGGAAGCGTGAGCGCAGCGGCCGACCGCCCCAGAAGCCGGTGCGGTAGCCCAGGTCCAACCCGTAGGCGCTGGTGTCCTGCGACACCACCAGGATTTCCTTCACGCCCGCCGCCACCAGGCGCTCGGCCTCGGTCATCACCTCGCCGATCGGGCGGCTGACCAGATCGCCGCGCAGCGAGGGGATGATGCAGAAGCTGCAGCGGTGGTTGCATCCTTCCGAGATCTTGAGGTAGGCGTAATGGCGCGGGGTCAGCCGGACGCCCTGCGGCGGCACCAGGTCCATGAAGGGATCGTGCGGCGGCGGAAGGTGCTGGTGCACCGCGCTCATGACTTCCTCATAAGCATGGGCGCCGGTCACCTTCAAGACCGAAGGATGGCGCGCCTGGATTTCCTCCGGACGCTCGCCGAGACAGCCGGTGACGATCACCTTGCCGTTCTCCGCCAGCGCCTCGCCGATCGCCTCCAGCGACTCCTCGACCGCCGCGTCGATGAAGCCGCAGGTGTTCACCACCACCAGCTCGGCGTCCCGGTAGGTCGGCACGACGCCGTAGCCCTCGGCGCGCAACTGGGTGAGGATGCGCTCGCTGTCCACGAGCGCCTTGGGACAGCCAAGGCTGACGAAGCCGATTTGGGGAGTTTTCATGCGGTTCGGATCGGGGAGCAAAGCTGGGGAAAAGCGCGATATTGTACTGGTTACCCCGCGTGGCTGTACCAGGTACATTAATTGTGATCATAATAGGCTTTAAGCATAGACATGAGGGTCGGCTATGGCCTGGAACATCGCTCAAGCCAAACAGCATCTGTCCGAAGTCGTGAAACAAGCCGCCAAGGAGCCGCAGTTGATCTATAACCGCAACCAGCCGGTCGCGGCCCTGGTCAGCGCGGACGAGTACGCGGCGTTCGAGCAATGGCGCCAGTCGAGCGTCCGGCAGCGTACGCTCGCCGAGCAGTTCGAGGAGTTTCGGCGGATGCTGGGGGAGGAGGGGTACGAGGGGCTTCCGCTGCCAGTCCGCTCCACACGGGCGAATGCCTTAGTCCAGATGCTGGAAGAGGAAACGGGTGAGTTACCTCGTTGACACCGACATCATCAGTGAGCTTTGCCGCCCGAGGCCCGATCCGTGCGTGCTGGCTTGGGCCGCGCGCGTCGAACGGCTTAGCCTCTCCGTCATCACGGTCGAGGAAATCTGTTACGGGCTCGCCCGCCGGCCCAGCGAGAGGCTGCGGATGTGGATGGAACAATATTTCCGGAGGCAGACGGTCTTGCCGGTTACCGAGACGGTCGCCCGGCGTGCTGGTGAATTGCGGGGCGAGTTCGCCGGGCGCGGCATCTCGAGGGAGCAGGCCGACATGCTCATCGCCGCTACCGCCCAGATTCACGCACTCACTCTGGTGACCCGAAACACCCGGGATTTCGAAGGCTGCGGCATCGCCCTGCTGAATCCTTTCGGTGTCTTCCCGCCCTGAGGCGGGCTACGGCGGGAGCGCTACGCTCCCATCCGGGGTAAACTTCCGTCTTTTGCGCGCACCAGGCGCTAAGCGAACACCCGCGGAATCCCCCATGTATTACCTCGAACCCAACAAAGATTACCGCAACGATTCCCTGCGCAAGGGCGCCGGGTTTTCCGAAGACGAAATCCGCATCGACACCGCCAAGCATTACGACGACTGCTACTGGGACTACCGCACCGCCTGGTTCGACAATGAAAACCTGGCGCTGCACTACGGCTACTGGGAGGAGGGGATCAAGACCCACAGCCAGGCCCTCCTCAACAAGAACCGGATCATGGCCGCGATCGCCGGAATCGAGGCGGGCGACCATGTCCTGGACGCCGGCTGCGGCATCGGCGGCAGCTCCATCTGGCTGGCCAAGCACATCGGCGCCCAAGCCACCGGCATCACCGTCAGCGAGCGGCAGGTCGAGCACGCCACGCGCAATGCTCGTCGTCATGGCGTCTCAGACAAGACCGAATTCCGGGCGGCGGATTTCTGCAAAACGCCGTTCCCGGACGCATCCTTCGACGTGGTCTGGGCCGTCGAGAGCAGTTGCTACGCCACCGACAAGCGCGATTTCTTCCGCGAGGCCTATCGGGTGCTCAAGCCGGGCGGCACCCTGATCGCCTGCGACGGCTACGCCACCAAGCGCGAGTTCGACGAAGCCGAATGGCGGGCGGTGATGGACTGCCTGAACGGCTGGGCGGTGCCCAACCTGTCCACCGTGGAGGAGTTCCAGTCCGGCATGGAGGAATGCGGTTTCCGCGAGGTCCACATCACCGAAGCCACCAGGGAAACCCTGCCTTCGTCCCGCCGAATGTATCTCACGGCGCTCTGGACCGCCCCCATGCAATGGGCCATGCACTGGCTGGGGCTGCGCAAGAAGGCCCAGACCGCCAATTACAAGGTGGCTCTGGCGCAGTGGAAGGTGTTCAACGAAGGCATGGTGCGCTACTGCATTTTCCGCGCGAAAAAACCCCTGTAAGCTGGAGCGCGTGGCCCGGGGATGCGAGTTCCGGGCAGGATACAATTTTCGTGCCGGGAGTGAAAGCGATGAACCTCGTCCGTCCATCCTCCGTCTCGATCGCGTTGCGGAACGCATCACTTGCGAGCCTTCTGCTGCTGGCCACATCCCCGGTCCGTGCCGGTGTGACTGCCGAGGACCTGATCGGCCGGGTGGGCATTGCGCCGGCTGACGTGGCGCGGCTGCAGAACGGAGAAATCGTCTCCTATTCGGTATCCGAAACGGGCAGCAAGTCGCTGGCGACCGGCATCGCCATGTATCTCAAGACGGCGCCCGCCCGGATCGTCGAGGTCATCGAGCGCCGTGAATTAATCGCCCGCGACCCCGATGTGACGGCTCGAGGAGTCGTGCCTCCCGGCGCCGGCGCCGAGGCTTTCGCCAAATTCGCCTATACGCCGGCCCAGGCGGACGAAGCACGCGACCTGCTGAACGTCCGGCCGGGCCCGGACTTCAATTTGTCGACCGAGGAAATCGCCGGCTTCGCCGCGCTGAAGGCGGGCTTGAATACGGATGACGACAAGGCGGTCGCCGAAGCCGTTTCCAAGCAATACCGCACGGTGCTCGCCGCCCGTATGCAGGCTTACCGGAGCAAAGGGCTGGCCGGCATCGCCGCTTACGACCGGGGCGACGGCGAAAAAGCCGATCCGGCCGCCGAGCTGACCGACGCCGCCCGGGCCAGCAAACTTCTCGGCGATCAGTTCCCCGAGCTGCAAAAGGCCCTGCTGCGCTATCCGGCGGAGATGCCGGCGGGTGTGGACGATTCGTTCGGCTGGGCCAACCGGACGGTGCAGGGCCGGCCTACCCCCATCCTGGTCCACCGGTTGATTTACGCGCGGAACGACGGCGCCGTGCTGTTGCAGCGCGCCTTCTACGTCGGCCATTCCTACAATGTCAGCCAGATTTTCGCCGGCACCGTGCCTTACCAGGACGGCGCCCTGGTCTTGTACTCGGCGCGCTCGTCGACCGATCAGGTCAGCGGCATGGGCGAGGCCTTGAAGCATTCCATCGGACGCAAGCAGATGGAGAAGGAAATGATCAAGAAGTTCCAGGCGCTCAAGGCCAGCGTGAACGGCTGAACCCAAGAATCCCATCGAACTTTAGCAGCATGAGAAGCCCATGAACGAAGCCGCCGCGAACCTGTCCGGATTCCCCAAGGAATATGCCTTCCTGCTGCTGGGGATAGGCCTCGGCTTCTTTCTCGGCTGGCTGGCGGCCCGTATCGGCGGAGTGGGGCGGGCCGCTCCGGGGCAAACCACGGGTGGGGCCCGCGTTCCCTCCGATGCGCAGCCCATCGACGTGGTCGTGAACGGCAAAATGGTCCGGCTGCCCTCCGGCACCGCGGCGGAAATCCGCAGGCTCATCCGGGACGGGAATCCGGGCGGAGCGGTCAAGCGGCTGAGGGAGGCGACCGGTCTGCGTCCGGCGGAGGCCAAAGCGGTGATCGATTCGCTGGCCCGGATCAGGGACTGAGGCCTGCCGCCTCCGCGGCGGCGGGCTGACCGCCCTTCCCGCTTTCACCAGTTCCAGCAGTCGGCTAGGGAGCCCGAGCCGGACTTCCCTTTCACGCCCAGGGAGTTCAGGGTCAGATTGCCGCAGACTGTATCGTTCGCCTGCTGTCCTTTAGGTGTGGCTTGTAGAGCGAAGGTGTTGCTGTCGGCGTTCGTTACGGAGATCACATAGTGGCACTCATCTGACGCCGCGCCGGAGGTTACGCCGCTAACCCGTCGGCATGCATCCATTGTAGATGCGTCTTGGAATCCGAGCCTAGTGGTATCGCTCGTATACGTCTTGTTGTCCATGAAATACTGCTCCTCGCGTGCGGCGGCCCGCAGCAGCGCGGCTTTGCCGTCTGCGCGGCGGGTCCGGACGATGTGCTCCTGATAGGACGGGTAGGCGACGGCGGCGAGGATGCCGATGATGGCCACCGTGATCATCAGTTCGATCAGCGAGAATCCCCGCCGTTCCGCCGCCCGGAGGGCGGGAGAAACGCTTACCTTTCCGTTCGGTTCAGCCATATCCGTTCACTCCTTTTCGTACCAGTAGAGCCGGTTGATGCCGGAATTGCCGACCGGTAGGGACAGGTCGGGATTCGCCGGCAGGTTGCCGGCCGTGACGTAGAGCTTACCGTTGACGGCGACGGTAACGGGGTCGCTGGGCAATCCCCTGCCGGTGGCAGTGAAACGCTCCTTGGCCGCCGTCGCCGTGTTGAAGTTGAAGACGCCGGACGCGTCGGCGAGACGGACGACGTAGGTCAGCGATTCGCCTTCGTTGGGCCCGCACTGTCCGGAAACGCTCCCGCCCTGCGGCGCATAGGTGCCGAAATAGACCGAACCGTTGTAAGTGAGCGGGCTGGAAAGCACTTTTTCGCCGCTGGCCGAACTGCCGATGTCGATGTACCAGCCGGACTTGTCGGTACGGACGGTCGTCGAACTCGTCAGGTTGTCGAGGTCCGTCACGGTCTTGGCCGACCCCGTCGGCGGTGATCCGCTGGCGACATGGGTGTCCTTGAACATATAAAACTGGTTCTGGACGTTGGTGTCGAGGGGGTGCTCGCGGTCGCCGGAGCCGATCAGCACGGCATCGAAGCGGGTTGAGCCGGCGGTCGCCGGCACGAAGTCCGGGCGGTGGAAGAAGCGCCGGTCCGGCTGTCCGGCATGGCGGCCGACCGAAAGCACGGGGGTGACGGTCCAGTGCGCGGGCTCGTTGTAGGACGCGGTGCCGTCCTGTTTCACGTAGGCCAGGTCGGCGCGCCAGAGCACCCCGCCGGTGTCCCCGACGTACAAGCGGTCCACCGAACCGTTGTCGTCGGTATCGACCGCGGTGACCTTGGAGGGGATGCTGTCGGCCAGTCCGGAATGCTGGAACGTCGTCGCCGACGCGGCGCCCGATCCTTTGACCGCCTTCCACACCAGCTCCCCGGTCTTCGCGTCGACGATGTAGATCGCGTTGCCCTGGCTATCGTCGGTGCCGGTCGCCGCATTCCGGGCGTTCGCCGTGCTGGATTCGTCCTTGTTGGTGCTGTAGCCGCCGCCGAAGATGAGCACGGGTTTGCGCCCCTGGCCCCAGTCGAGCTGGGCGATGGTGGGATCCGAGAAGGTGTAGCCGAGTTCGTTGAAGTTTCCACTGGCGTCGTTCTTCTCGATCGTCCAGAGCATCTTGGGGGTGTCGGGATCGGTGATGTCGAGGGCGTAATAGCCCTTGCCGCCCCGGCGCATGCCGATGAAGGCGATGACCTGGTCGGAGCCGTTCACGGTGCCGTCGCGGTCCATGTCGTTGACGTAGACCGCCACGGTGCCGTCGAGCCCGTAAACATGGGAGGTCGCCGCGCCGTTGTCCGACAGCGGCTTCAGATTGCCGAGCAGCCGGCGGGGGATGAAGGCCCAGTCCTCCACGCCGCTGGGCGATTCGGTGCAGGATGCGCTGGGGCTGGGGTTGGGGTTGGGGCAGGAAGCTGCCGAATTGCGGAACATGTGCAGGAAGCCGTCGTTACCGGAAACCAGGACCCGGACGTCCTGAACGTCCCGCGAATAGCCGGGGCGCGCGCCGTAGTTGAGCGGCACGGCGGCCGAATGCAGCGGATCGGCCATCAGCCATATGCGCTTGGGCTGGTTGGCCGGGGACGCCCAGGGGTGAGCCTCGGTGTCGTTGCCGTCGCCGTCTTCGTCGTTGGCGTCTTGTCCGCGGGCGAACTTGAGGAGCTTCACGGCCGTGGCCTGATCGTCGCTGGTGGCGGCGCTGAAGGTCGCGGCACCGCTCCAGGTGTCGCCGCTTTTCGCCCCGTTCAGGCGGAGCGTGCTCCATACCGCGGCCGCGGTGATCGAGTCGGCGTTCAGTGGGAGCAAGGCCGTCGCGCTGCCGTTGCTCAGGCCGTCGGGTTCGGTGTAGAGCTTCCGGGCGCCGCTGGTGGAGTTGCTGTCGCCGGGCGAGTTCGTCAGGAATCCGGGAATCCGCTGGCCGCCGCCGCCGCGGCCCACGCTGCGGCCGTCCTTCCCCACCACCTCGCCCTTGGCCGTGTCGGCATAGGTCTGCACATCGAAGCCGGAGGCGCCGGTCCAATAGGTGAGCGCTTCGTGCTTGATCCTGCCGTCGACGCTGGAGATCACTTCGATCGGCGGGCTGGATGCGTCCAGGACCTGGAGCCGGTGCGTCGTGGGATCGGACGCCAGCTTGAGCCGTTTCAGGTTGCCGTTCCAGCGGGGGGCCTGTTCGGGCTGGAAGATGGAGAAAAACACGTGGTTCAGCGACTCCGTGCGGTTGAACACGTTGACCGGCGAGGCGGCCGAGACGAAGGTGGCGCTGACGCTCAGCACTTCCTTGAAGACCTGTTTGAGCGACGCGATCAGCAGGGTGGGATCGGTGCTCAGCGGCAGCGCGGCGTTGGTTCCGCCGGCGGTCGCGTAGCCGTTGGTCGTGGTGTTGATGTGCGTGGGAGCGACGAAGAAATACGAGGTGACGTTCTGCACGTCTTCCAGGTTGCCGGCGCTGCCGTAGGTGCCGTCCGCCAGGTCGGCGTCCCGCATCCAGCGGATGACGTTGGCGAAGGCGCTGTTGCTGTTGCCTGGATTGAGGCCATTCATGCCGCCCGAGGCTTTGCTCTGCCTGATCGCGCTGTCGGAGTCGTTCTCCTTGTTGGAAACCTGGAACATGAAGTTGATCATGAACACCTTGGAGCAGTTGTCCACCAGGGGGCTCACGTAATTGGCGCCGTTCTCGATCGTGCCGTCCCATTGCAGAAGGCTGTCGTCGAACTCGGTGCCCGGATTGTCGATATCCAGGTTGTCGTCCTTGTTGTTGTCGCCGTAGTCCTGCCAGCCCTTGTGGCCATTGAAGATGCCTTGGCCCGTCAGGTAGCGGAACAGCTCGAAATAGAGTTCCTTCCCCTGGAACTCGTGGGCCAGGCTGCCCTGGGGCACGGGAATCCGGGCCAGGGCGTCGTGGAAACCCGCCTTGTCGGTGCTGAAGCCTCTCAGCACGTAGGCGCCGTTGCTGCACTGGCCGCTGGGGCCGGCGCCGCACTGGCCACCGGTGGAATCGGCGTGGTTGATCATGAGCCCCACTCGGACGCCGGCGAGTTCGGTGCTGAGGTCGTCCATGGCCTTGCGCAGTGCGGCGCGGATCAGGTCGAAATGAGTGACGTCGCCGCTCGATGGGAGGTAGGTCGTTCCCGAGCTGGGCGAGACGGTCCTTTTCAGCGAGCGGCAGTCGTCGCCGTGTTCGTGGTCGTCATCTCTGTCATCGTCGCCGCTTTGGGCGCTGCTTTCGCCATATCGGCCGTCGCTGCCTTGGCATACGAGCGCGCCCAGGTTCGGCCGGTAATCCACGCTGAACATCACCAGCGGCCTCCCGCCCACCGAGCCGCCGCCGGCGAAATAGATGTCGGTATCGTCCGCCCGGCCGGCGCAGAAGGGAGCGGCGATCGAGAGCGCCAAGATTGCGGGTTGGATTTTCATTGTTCTTCTCCGAATTCGACAGGCGGTGCTATGGGGTGGGCGCGGGCGTTGCGGAGGGTGTCGGCGTCGGGTCGGGAGTTTCGCTGTCGTAACGCACCGAGCCGCTGGAGACGATGGTGCCGCGGACGGCGGACACGACGCCGACGCGGGTGGCGTCGGAGGAGGATTCGGCGGTCTTGCCGTCGTAGTCGCTGTCGATGATGCGTTCGAAGACCTTGTTGCTCTCCTCGCGCTTGGACGAGCCGAACGCGACGCTGCCGCGGACCCCGACGTGAACCGGCGGTGTCAGCAGCGGCGAGGGAAGGGCGGGCAGCGACAGGCCGTTGCAGCCGCCGTAGGGGTAGTTCGCGGTGCAGCGCACCTTGCTCCCCATCCGGTCCAGGTTGAGATCGAGCGCCTCCGCCGCGACGTAGTCGGACGCCGCCTGAGCCTGCTGCAGGCCGTTGATGCGGGCCTCGGCGTTGCGCGCCATGCGGACGCTGGTGCCGCTGGAGTGGATGGCCGCGATGCCCAGCACCGTCAGCACGACGGTGAACAGCATGCCGACGACCAGGGCGGCGCCGTGCTGTGTGCTTCTTTTCCGGGCCATCGGAGTCTCTCCCTTGAGACGAAAGGCTCAGCGATCTTGCTGGTTGCGCAACTGCACCGTGGTCGTGAACACTTTGCGCCGGAAGTGGTCGTTGAAGGTGCGGGTCACGGCGCCGTCGCCGGTGCCGAATGTATAAGTCTTGTTATCAGTGTAGCTTGGATCGGATTCCGCGCTACGGACCAGGACGTGGATTCTGGCGCTGATGGCGCAGTCGAGTTCGTCGGGCGTGATGGCGTCGAAATCCTCCTTGAAAGAGAGGTACCTGTCGGGGATGCCGTCCATGTCGCAGGAATCGTTTGTCATGCTGCCGTCGCCGTCGTCGATCCCGAATTCGATGTGGAAGTATTCGATGCCTTCGGCGAGTTCCCCGCCGTCGTCCAGCTCGAAAATGATGGGGTTTCCGTTTCGCCGCCCCAAGGTCTTCCGTACCAGTCGCGGAACGCAACGCGGATCGGCGGGTTTGTTGGCGCATTGCGTCGCCGTGTAGCCTCGGCTGATGTAATAGACATGGACAATGTACCGCCAGAAGGCCGTAGCGTTGGAAGCGACCGGACAGGCGGGCAACTCGGACCCGGGGATGAGGCTGCCGGTGGAGCCGCTGGTTTGCAGATAGATCAGGCCGGTGAAGTCCTCCGATCCGGTTCGGCAATAGAGCGGCTTGCCTGCTGCATGCTTGATGGCAAGCAGATTCGTTCCAGGCTTGAGGTAGTCGGTGGAGTTGAAGCAGGGCCAATCGGCCGGAGCCGAGTCCGCTGACGAGGCCATGAGGTATTGCATAGCCGGAGCCGAGGGTGTCGTCGTGGTCGTCCAGTTGGTTCCGCAGTCGTTCTGGACGCCGATAGTGGGAGGGCAGTTGGTCATGTCGCTGCAATCGGCGCCTCCCCAGAAGCCCGCCAGCGCCAGGTCGCTGGCCAGCAGATTGAGGGCGAAGCGCCCGTTTTCCTGCATCAGCGCGAATTGTTCGTTTTGCCGATAGTTCGTCTTGTGCTGCACGAACAGCCCACCGATGGCGCCGACCACCAAAAGGCCCAGCACCATCGATATCAGCAGTTCCACCGTGGAAAATCCCGGCTGGCCGCCCTGTGTCGGAATCTTCATTTCAGACGCATCCTCCGCTGATGCCTTCCCGGCAGATATAGGTGCTGAGCCGGAAAATCCGGCGGTATTCGTTGTGGGTCCCGTATTGGCCGTTGCCGCAGGTGTCGGATGCGTTTTCCGAACCGGCTTCGGGCAAGGATGAGTCGCGGCCGCGCCAGACGATGGTGACGGTGTACCGGCCGGAGCCGCCGGCGTTGCTGCTGGTGACGCACAGCGTGGGGTTGGCCAGCCCGCCCACCGGAGTCTCGCTGTCCCCTGACGTAGTTTCGGTCTTGCCGAACAGGCTGAGCCAGGCGTCCCGGCGGTCGCAGGCCGCGAGGTTGGCCGGCCCCGTGCAGTCGAGCGAGTCGCTGAACGTGGTGTTCGCGTCGATGGTCGCGGTGTAGCTGGTCAGGGCTTCGGTATTCAGCCGCATCCGCTCCAGCACGTCCTGGGCGACGGCCGCGGCCAGGCTGCGCTGGGCGGATTCGAACGCGGTCTTGCGGGCGGTGATCTGCAAGGCGGCGAGCCCCAGCAGCGCCACCGCGAAGACGAACACGCTGATGAGCACTTCGATGAGGGTGAATGCGGGCGACAGGGGGGCGGCACCCAGAATCCCTCCCTTACGGGCATTTCGTAGTGTCATGTCTCATCCTTACGAATGGCGCATCGCGGCGGGCCGCTGTCGTTGCCTGGTGTCAGGGACAAGTCTGCTCGTCGAACTCATTGCCAGGGGAGAATTCGTAAATGCCGTCGCCATCGTCGTCGCGCGCCGTTCGAACCCGTCCGACATTGGACAGGACCAAGCCGCGTGCTTTCATGTATCCCCTGCTGTCGCAGAATACGAAAGTCGCCGTCGATCCCGGGCTGAAACCGTGCCCGTTGAATACGATCCGATTCCTGTTTTGGGGAAAAGGGATCGATGTTCCAGCGGGCAGCGCTTCGCGGATGCGCAAGACGGTATTGGTCGACTCGGCCCACACGATCCATCCGTCCGTCCAGCTTCTCGAATCGTCGCAGGCAGTACCGCCGGCGTTCCGCTTGCATACGGTGACGGAGGTATTGCGCTTCACGGCCTCGCTGCGGGCGTAACTCAAGTCGGCCACCAGCGAATTGATCTGGGCCGCCATGCGGTTGTCCAGGATCAGGTCGCGGAAGCCGGGAATGCCCACGGTGATGAGTATGGCCGCCACCGCGATTCCGACCATGAGTTCGATCAACGTAAAGGCAGCGGTGCAACGCATCGGCGGTTCTCTGTGGCTGTGCGAAAAGTTTGAATTCTTGTCAGATAACCCGATTAGCAAGAATGTTCAGCCGTCAGGTAGGTCGGAACCGGCTTCATCGGGTTCCGACGCCAGGAGACCCCGTTTGGCGGAACCCGAAGAGACGGTTCCGCCCTACGCGACTGCCCGGCACCCGTCGGGTGAATGCACAAATCGGCGGGAAAGCCGATTTACAGGTCCCGTCCTTGGGGCCTGCCCTCCAGGCCAGGCTCCGCATGTTCAAATCCGCTCCCGGCGGATTTCGTGCCGGCATCCAGGTCACATGGACGTGTGCGGCTGTCGCCTTCCTTGGCTTCCGGGTTCCGGCAACCCATGCCGGAACGACGAGTTCTTCTCGACTCAACAGCGTTGCTCTCTGGGAGAGGGGGCAAAGCTATGACACCAGATCGAGAAATCCGGTGACTTCTTCCCGGTCGTGGTAGAGCTGGCGGAATCTCAGGCGATGGGCCACCCCTTTCCCGGCCAGCCGTTCCTCGATCAGCTCGCGGCAGCGCCTGACTTCTTCGTAGCGCTTGTTCATCGGCAATTTTAGATTGAATACGGCATAGCGGAAGCCGCCGTCGGCCGCCCAGTCGGCCACTAGCCTGGCGATGCGTGAGGGCTGTTCCACCATGTCGCAGACCAGCCAGTCGACCGGCTTGGAAGGGCGGTAACGGAAGCCGTCGGCCCGCAGATGGGTCACCAGGCCGGAGTCCAGCAGCGCTGGATCCAGGTTGCCGTTGTCGACGGCGGTGGTGCGGATGTGGCGCCGCACCAGTTGCCAGGTCCAGCCGCCGGGCGCGGCGCCCAGGTCGACGGCGCTCATGCCCGGCCTGAGCATGGTTTCGGGACGGTCGACGAACACCAGGAAGGCTTCTTCGAGCTTGAGGGTGGAGCGACTGGGGGCGGAACGGGGGAACTTGAGGCGGGGAATGCCGCAGGGCCACGGGGCCGAATCGCCCGGCAGGGTGTAGCCGACGTAGGCGGCGGTCGAAGTCAGAAAGAATACGTGCAGGCGCGGGGCCTGCGGCCCGCCGCCCAGCAGGCCGGCCGCGGCCGCTGCGAACGGACGCTCGAACTTGCGGGTGAAAACGGCCAGTTCCTTGGCCTCGTTGGTGTCCGCCGTTTCCAGCCAGAGCGTCGAATAGCGCCGCTGCAGGCCGGTCGCCGCCTCGACGAGCGGGGTGATCCGGTCGTCGACCGGGAGGTCGGACAAGGGGCCGATGGCGAAAATCCGCTGGCGGGCGAAGACCAGCGCGTCGAAGCACAGGCTGGCGGCCCGCGTCGCCAGTACGTCCGGTTCGTGCGCCACGAAGACGGCGTGGGCCGAGTTCTCCTTCGCCCTGACATAGCCGGAAATCCCCGCCGCCAGGGTTTGGGCCTGGATTTCGGCCGCGCATTCCTTTTCGAAGCCGCGGCGGCAGTAGAGCAGGATCGAGGATGGCGATGTCAAGGCTTTACCTGGGGCCGGGGCTGGTTTAAGTTGAAAAGCGGCGCAGCCGCGCATTCTAACCGACATCCTCCGTTCCGACCGTGAGTTTCCCCCGCATCCTGGCCGACCGGGTCAGCAAGAAGTTTTCCCGATCCCTGGGAGATTCGTTGCGGCATTCCGCACAGGATCTGGGGCGGCGTCTGATCGGACGCCGGCCGGCGGCGGCCTTGCGCGCGGGTGAATTCTGGGCGGTGCGGGACGTGTCCCTCTTTGTTGGGGCGGGCGAATGCCTGGCTCTGATCGGCCCGAACGGTGCCGGCAAAAGCACGCTGCTGCGGATGCTTGGCCGCGAATATCGTCCGGACGCCGGGCGGGTCGAGCTGCACGGGGCGGTGAAGTCGCTGATCCGCCTGGGCAGCGGGCTCCAGCCGATGTACACCGGGCGCGAAAACGTCTACCTCAAGTGCGCGGAGCTGGGGATGTCCAAGCGCGACACCGACGCCAGGCTGGACGAAATCGTCGCCTTCGCGGAACTGGAGGCGGCGCTGGAGCGGCCGGTCAAGCATTACTCCGATGGCATGTACGCCCGGCTGGAGTTCGCCATCGCCACCTGCATGCCGATCGACGTCCTGCTCATCGACGAAGTGCTGGCGGTCGGCGACGTCGCATTCCAACTGCGCTGCCTGGAGCGGCTCAATGCCCTGAAGCGCGAGGGCAGCGCACTGGTGTTCGTTTCCCATTCCGAGATGAACGTGCTCCAGGTGGCCGACCGCTGCCTGCTGCTGTTCGACGGCCAGACCGTGGCCGAGGGCCGGCCGGAAGCGGTGTTCGGGAAATATTACGAGGCCGTGGGCTACTTCAATCGCGATCTGAGGTCGCTCGGCGCCCTGCCGGCCAAGCCTCCGGATTCCTCGGCCGGGCTGGATTTCCCCGGCCCGGCGGCCGAGCCGCTGCATGCCGTCCCCGGCCAGCCGCTCGTATTCGAGCTGGAATACCGGGCCGAGCGGAATTTCGAGGCCGTCGAGCTGCGGCTCGAGTTCTGGAACACGGCGGGCCTGCTCGCGGCCGCCACCCTGGCGCCGGGGGAGCGCCGGCTATGCCTGGCCGAAGGACGAGGGCGCGTTCTGGTGGAACTGCCGTTCCTCGGGCTGGGGGCCGGAATTTACGACGTGGCCGTGTCGGCGACGTCGGGCGGATGCAGCCTGGCTTACAAAGGTGAGGCCCGGCGGGTACGTGTGACACAGGCGGCCTGCGACCGCCCCGACGGCTTCGGTATCATCGAAGCGCATATCCGGACGGTTCCGCCGGGCAAACCGTCCTGAACCCCTTCCCCAGGAGACATCATCGAATGACCAAGCAGCAATGCGCGATCCCCAGGCATCTGGTCAACCAGATCCTTCATTTGGCCCAGGTTTCGCCGGGGCTCGAGGTCTGCGGCCTCATCGGCGCCGCCGAGGGGGGGGGGATGCGCTGTTATCCGGTGCCCAACGTCGCCGACCGCCCCGAATGCCGCTTCCTGCTCGATCCGAAGGGGCAGATCGACGCCATGCGCGCGATGCGGGAGCGGGGGGAGGAGCTGTTCGCGATTTTCCATTCGCATCCCACGGCCGCGGCCGTCCCCTCGTCGGTCGACCTGGAATTCGCCGCCTACCCGGAAGCGCTGCATCTCATCGTCTCCTTGAATACCAAGGGGGTGCTGGAAATGCGGGGCTTCCGGATCGGACCGGCGTCGGCGTTGAGCGAAGTCGAGCTCCTGCTGGCGTCCGAATGAGCGGTCAGCCGGCGGTTTGGCGGTCTTCCCGGTAGATCCAGCCTCGCCGACGCATCCATTTCTCCAGTTCAACCGCCCAGAACACCACGGTGGACAGGACGAGACAGACCGCCAGTTCGTGCGGTTCCAGCGCCTCCGTCCTGAAGATGGGCTGCAGCGGCGGGATGTAGAGCACCGCCATCTGCAGCAGGAACGTGAGCAGCACGGCGCCGAGCAAGGGCTTGTTCGAGAAGAAAGCCTGTGCGAAGAACGACTCCCCCTCCGACCGGATGGCAAGGACATGCCCCATCTGCGACAGGGTCAGCACGGTGAACACCATGCTTTGCCAGCGAGCCGAACCGGTATGGTAGGCCCAGGCCTGGGACAGCAGGGAGACGCCCCCCATCAGCAGCCCGATCCAGAGAATGTGCTGCCACATGCCATGCGCGAAGATGCTTTCCTGCGGCGGACGCGGGGGGCGCTGCATGATGCCGCGTTCCTGGGGCTCGGCCGCGAGGGCCAGGCCCGGCAGGCCGTCGGTGACCAGATTGATCCACAGGATGTGGATGGGGAGCAGGGGAATGGGGAGCATGAGGAACGGCGCGAGGAACAGCGTCCATATCTCCGCCGAATTGCTCGTCATCGTGTATTTGATGAACTTGCGGATGTTGTCGAAGATGCGGCGCCCCTCCCGGACGGCGGCGACGATGGAGGCGAAGTTGTCGTCCAGGAGGATCATGTGCGAGGCTTCCCGGGCCACGTCGGTGCCGATCTTGCCCATGGCGACCCCGATGTTGGCGCATTTGAGGGCGGGCGCGTCGTTCACGCCGTCCCCGGTCATCGCCACGAACTCGCCCTTGTCCTGCAGGGCGCGGACGATCTTGATCTTCTGTTCCGGGGCGACACGGGCGTAGACCCGGATTTCCTCCACCTGCTTCTCGAATTCCGCCAGGCTCAGGCGGGCCAGTTCCTCGCCGGTCAGGACCGAGTCGTCCTCGTCGGCGATGCCCAGCCGGCGGGCGATGGTGCGTGCGGTCGCCGGATGGTCGCCGGTGATCATGACCGGCTTGATCCCCGCCGTCTTGCACAGGGCCACCGCTTCCGCGGCTTCGGGCCGCGGCGGGTCCATGAGCCCGACGAAACCGAGGAAGCACAGCCCGGTTTCGACGGTTTCGGGGTGCAGATCCGCCGGCGGTTCCGGCCACTCCCGGAAAGCCAGGGCCAGGACCCGCAGCCCGTCCGCGGCCATGCGTTCGGCGATCTCGTGCAAATCTTCGATCTCGATGGGGCGGGGACCTTCGCCGCTCCATGCCGTCAGGCATCGCGGCAACAGCATTTCCGGCGCGCCCTTGGTATAGGAGACCAGCCCCTCCCCTTCGCGATGGACCGTCGTCATCAGCTTGCGCTCGGAATCGAAAGGAATTTCCGCGGTGCGCGGACACGAGGCGGCAATCTGTTCGCCAGGATAGCCGGCGGCGGAGGCGGCTTCGTACAGCGCGGTCTCGGTGGGATCGCCCATGAGGCGCCCCTCCTTGTCGAGCCGGACGTCGTTGTTCAGCGCCATGGCCCGCAGCATTGTCTCCGGCAGTTCGGGGCCCGTGCGGCCGTCGGCATAGAACGCTTCTGCCTGCATGCGGTTCTGCGTGAGTGTGCCGGTCTTGTCCGAGCAGATATAGGTGACCGAACCCAGGGTCTCGACCGCCGGGAGCCGGCGGATCAGCACGTGCTGCCGGATCATCTTGCGCGCGCCCAAAGCGAGGGAGACGGTAGCGACGGCCGGCAGGGCTTCCGGAATGGCGGCGACCGCGAGGCTGACGGCGGTGAGGAACATCAGTATCGGCTGTTCGCCGCGCAGCAGGCCGACCACGAAGATGATGGCGCAGATCGCCAGCACCAGCAGCGCCAGCCGCTTGCCGAGCTGGGCCAGACGGTTCTGCAACGGCGTGCGGCTTTCCTTCTCCTCGCGCAGGAGCTGGGCGATCTTGCCGAGTTCCGTTTCCATGCCGGTGGCGATCACGCTGCCCAGGCCCCGGCCATAGGTGACGATCGTGCCCTTGTAGGCCATGTTGCGGCGGTCGCCGAGCGCGGCGTCCGGATTCCGTATCGCTTCGGTGGACTTGCCGACCGGCTGCGACTCGCCGGTGAGGGCGGCCTCTTCCACCCGGAATTGCGCGGTGTCCAGCAGGCGGATGTCGGCGGGTACGATGTTGCCGGCTTCCAGCAGCACCAGGTCGCCGGGAACCAGCTCGTGGGCCGGCAGTTCGTGATGCTGCCCGTCCCGCACGACCCGCGCGGTGGGCGCCGCGATGCTCTTCAATGCCGCGATGGCGCGCTCGGCCCGGTATTCCTGGACGAAGCCGATGGCCGCATTGAGGACGACGATCACCATGATGGTCACGGTGTCGGCGATCTCGCCGACCAGGCCGGAGACGACGCCGGCCAGGATCAGGACCACGATCATGAAATCGGCGAACTGGCTCAGCAGCATGGCCAGCGGGCTGCGCAGCCGCTGTTCGGCGATGAGGTTCGGACCCAGCTCGGCGAGTCGCTGCTCGGCTTCCCGTTGCGACAACCCCGTCTGCGGATCGACCCTGAGCCAGGCGGTGGTCTGCCACGGCTCCAGCAGATGCCAGTGCGCCGGCGGGTGGGTTTTCCGCGTCACGGGGGGCTTGCGTTTCATGGTGAGGGTCCTCGGCGTCTCATCCGCTGTGGCAGGGAGTGGATGGTTCACCTAGGGTAGCCCGCCCGCTGCTCCGGCGGAAGGTCTGGCGCGGGCCTGTGGGGAGGCTCGATGCTCCCCCACGGAAATTTCGGCTTACTGCAGTTTCTTTTTGAGCAGCTCGTTGAGCTGGGCCGGGTTGGCCTTGCCCTGGGTGGCCTTCATGGCCTGGCCGACGAAGAAGCCGAACAGCTTGTCCTTGCCGGCACGGTATTGGGCCAACTGCTCGGGGTTGGCGGCGATGATCTGGTCGATGATCGCCTCGATCGCGCCGGTGTCGGTGATCTGCTCGAGGCCCTGTTTCTCGATGATGTCGTCGGCGCTGCCGCCTTCGTGCCACATCGCTTCCAGCACCTGCTTGGCGATCTTGCCGGAAATCGTATCGTCGGCGATGCGGCGGATCAGGCCGGCCAGCCCGGTCGCGTCGATCTTCGATTCGGTGATCTCCAGGCCGTCCTTGTTGATCAGGCTGGACAGTTCCACCATCACCCAGTTGGCGCACAGCTTGGGATCGGACGCGGCTTCGCGGACCACGGTTTCGTAGAAATCGGCCATTTCCCGGCTGGCGGTCAGCACCTCGGCATCGTAGTCGCTCAGGCCGTATTGCGCCTTGAATCGGTCGCGCTTGGCGTCCGGCAGCTCCGGCAGCGTGGCCTTGACCTCCTCGATGAAGCCGCTGCCGATTTCCAGCGGCAAGAGGTCCGGGTCGGGGAAGTAGCGGTAGTCGTTGGCCTCCTCCTTGCTGCGCATGGAGCGGGTCTCGTCCTTGATCGAGTCGTACAGCCGGGTTTCCTGGCTCACCTCGCCGCCCGACTCCAGGATCTCGATCTGGCGTTCGATCTCGTAGTTGATCGCCTTTTCCACGAAGCGGAACGAGTTGAGGTTCTTGATTTCCGCGCGGGTGCCGAACTTTTCCTGGCCCTTGGGGCGGATCGACACGTTGGCGTCGCAGCGGAACGAACCTTCCTGCATGTTGCCGTCGCAGATTTCCAGATAGCGCACGAGGGCGTGCAGCTTCTTCATGTAGGCCACGGCTTCCTTGGCCGAGCGCAGGTCCGGTTCGGACACGATTTCCAAGAGAGGCGTGCCGGCGCGGTTCAGGTCGATGCCGGTGTAGCCGTGGAAATCCTCGTGCAGCGATTTGCCGGCGTCTTCCTCCAAGTGGGCGCGGGTGATGCCGATGCTGAGTTTCTTGCCGTCGACGTTGATGGCGAGGCGGCCGCGGGCGACCACGGGCAGGTCGTACTGGCTGATCTGGTAGCCCTTGGGCAGGTCGGGATAGAAATAATTCTTGCGGGCGAACACCGACACCGGCGCGATCTCGGCGCTGATGGCCAGGCCGAACTTGACCGCCATGCGCACCGCTTCGCGGTTGAGCACCGGCAGCACGCCGGGCAGGCCGAGATCGACGGCGCAGGCCTGGGTGTTGGGTTCGGCGCCGTAGGCGGTGGGGGCGCCGGAGAAAATCTTCGAGCGGGTGGCGAGCTGGGCGTGAATCTCCAGCCCGATGACGGTTTCCCATTCCATGTTCGGTTACACCTGAGCTTTTGGGTTAATCGGCGATGCCGGCCGGCGCGCGCGCGTGCCAGTCGGTGGCCTGCTGGTAGCGGTGGGCGACGTTCAGCAGCCGGTCTTCGCTGAAATAGCCGCCGATGATCTGCATGCCGACGGGCAGGCCGTTGGAGAAGCCCACCGGGATCGACATGCCGGGCAGACCGGCCAGGTTCACCGCGATGGTGTAGATGTCCGACAGGTACATGGCGATCGGGTCGGCGCTCTTGGCGCCGAACTCGAAGGCGACCGAGGGCGCGGTCGGGCCCATGATGACGTCCACCTCCTCGAAGGCGCGGCGGAAGTCCTCGCTGATGAGGCGGCGGATCTTCTGGGCCTTGAGGTAGTAGGCGTCGTAGTAGCCGGCCGATAGCGCGTAGGTGCCGATCAGGATGCGGCGCTTGACCTCGGCGCCGAAGCCTTCGCCCCGCGAGCGGGTGTACAGATCGGCCAGATCGGCGGGATTTTCGCAGCGGTGGCCGAAGCGCACGCCGTCGAAACGCGCCAGGTTGGACGAGCATTCGGCCGGTGCGACCACGTAGTAGGCCGGGGCCGACAGATGCATGTTGGGCAGCGACACTTCCTTGACGGTGGCGCCCAGCTTTCTGTACTCCTCCACGGCATCCTGGATCAGGCCGGCGATGGCGGGGTCGAGGCCTTCGCCGAAAAACTCCTTGGGCAAGCCGATGCGCAGTCCTTCCAGGCCGTTGCCCAAGGCGGCGCGGTAGTCCGGCACCGGGCGGTCGACGCAGGTCGAATCGCGCTCGTCGAAACCGGCCATGGCCTGGAGCATGATGGCGCAATCCTCGGCGGTGCGGGCCATCGGGCCGGCCTGGTCCAGGCTGGACGCGAAGGCGATCATGCCCCAGCGGGAGATCCGGCCGTAGGTCGGCTTGATGCCGGTGATGCCGCAGAAGGCCGCGGGCTGGCGGATCGAGCCGCCGGTGTCGGTGCCGGTCGCGCCGGGCGTGAGCCGTGCCGCGACCGCCGCGGCCGAGCCGCCGGAGGAGCCGCCGGGCACCGTGCCGGTGTTCCAGGGATTCTTCACCGGACCGTAGTAGCTGGTTTCGTTGGACGATCCCATGGCGAATTCGTCCATGTTCAGCTTGCCGAGCATGACCGCGCCGGCGGCGTTGAAGCGCTCGACCACGCAGGCGTCGTAGGGCGAGATGAAATTGTCCAGCATCCGGGAGCCGCAGCTGGTGCGCACGCCTTTCGTGCAGAAGATGTCCTTTTGGGCGATGGGGATGCCCGTCAGGGGGCCGGCCTCGCCTTTCGCGATGCGTTCATCGGCGGCTCCGGCCTGGGCCAGGGCGATTTCCGGGGTGGCCGTGATGAAGCTGTTGAGCGCGGGGTCGAGCCGCTCGATGCGTGCGAAGTGGGCTTGCGTCAGCTCGACGCTGCTGAATTCTTTCCGTTCGAGACCGGCGGCCAGTTCGGCGATGGTCTTGCGATGCATGCGGTGGGGCTCCGAAATGTGCGAATTTTGAAAGGGGAGACGGCGGAACCGGTTTATTCGATGACCTTGGGTACCAGATAGAGTCCGGCCTCGACCAAGGGCGCGTGTGCCTGGAACAAGGCGCGCTGGTCGGCCTCGGTGACGGTGTCGGGGCGCAGGCGCTGGGCCTCGTCCAAGGGGTGCGCCATCGGCGCGACCCGGCTGGTGTCGACGCTGCCTAGCTGTTCGACGAAGCCGAGAATCTGCGACAGGTCGCGGGCATAGGCATCGACCTTGTCGTCGTCGATGGCGAGGCGTGCCAGCCATGCGATTTTGTTGACTTCTGCGGCGCTGAGCGACATGAACGTATCCTGTTGATGGACGGTGCGGCCATATGATACCGCATGTCTTGCTGGCCCCCCCAGCCCGTTGCTAGAGTATGCTTTTTTGCCAGGCCGGTTCCCGATGTTTAAGCGTCTGCGCGGTTATTTCTCAAACGATCTCTCGATTGATCTGGGCACGGCCAACACCTTGATTTACATCAGGGGCCAGGGCATCGTCCTGAACGAGCCCTCGGTGGTGGCCATCCGGGAGGACAAGAACCGGGGGGCCAAGTCCATCGCCGCCGTGGGATCCGCGGCCAAGTCCATGCTCGGACGCACGCCGGGCAACATCACCGCCATCCGTCCGATGAAGGACGGCGTCATCGCCGACTTCACCCTGACGGAAAAGATGCTCCAGTATTTCATCCACAAGGTTCACCCGAACCGCCTGCTGCGGCCGAGCCCCAGGGTCTTGATCTGCGTGCCCTGCGGCTCGACTCAGGTGGAGCGCAAGGCGATCAAGGATTCCGCCGAGGGTGCCGGGGCGCGCGAGGTCTACCTGATCGAGGAGCCGATCGCCGCCGCGGTCGGCGCGGGCCTGCCGGTGAGCGAGGCCCGCGGCTCGATGGTGATCGACATCGGCGGCGGCACCTCGGAAGTCGCCATCATCTCGCTCAACGGCGTGGTGTACGCGGCTTCGGTCCGCATCGGCGGCGACCGGCTGGACGAGGCGATCATGAACTACGTCCGGCGCAACTTCGGGACCCTGATCGGCGAGGCCACCGCCGAGCGCATCAAGCACGAGATCGGTTCGGCGTATCCCGGCAGCGAGGTCAAGGAAATCGCGGTGATGGGGCGGAACCTGGCGGAAGGCATCCCGCGCAGCTTCACGCTGAACAGCAACGAGATCCTCGAAGCCTTGCAGGAGCCGCTCGCGGGCGTGGTGGAGGCGGTCAAGCAGGCGCTCGAGCAGACCCCGCCGGAGCTGGGCGCCGACGTGGCGGAGCGGGGCATCGTGCTGACCGGGGGCGGCGCCTTGTTGAAGGACATCGACCGGCTCATCGCCGAGGAGACCGGGCTCCCGGTGGTGGTGGCCGAGGACCCGCTGACCTGCGTCGCGCGAGGCGGCGGCAAGGTGCTGGAGCTGCTGGACCAGAAAGGCGGTACCCCCTTCTTCCTCGAATAGTTTCGTTCCCCATCAGCGTTGCGACGAGAGGGGCGCGCCATCAAACTCGCATTCACCAAGAAGCCGGCCCAGAACTTCCGGCTGCTGGTTTTCGCCATTGCCTCCCTGGTCCTGCTCGCGGCCGACCGCCGCGGAGCGATCGGCGCACTCCACAGCGGGCTGGGCGCCGCGGTCTATCCCTTGCAGCAGTTCGTCAGCGCGCCCGTGCGCTTCGCCGGGTGGGTCCGGGAAAACGTGTCCGGCTACGCCGAAATTCTGGAAGAAAACCAGAGGCTCAAGGAGGAACGCATCCGCCTGGAAGCCAGGCTGGCGAAATTCTCCGCGCTGGAGCAGGAAAACATCCGCCTGCGGGCGCTGCTGGGGGCGTCGATCAAGATCGGCGAGCATTTCCTGATCGCCGAGCTGCTGTCCGTGAACCTGGTGCCCTACGAGCACCTGGTGCTGGCCAACAAGGGGTCGAACATCGGCGTCCATGTCGGCCAGCCGGTGTTCGATTCCCGCGGCGTGGTGGGGCAGGTGCTGCGCGTCTCGCCCGTCAGCGCCGAAGTGATGCTGATCACCGATCCGAATCACGCCATCCCCGTCCAGGTCGAGCGCAACGGGCTACGGACGATCGCGGTCGGTACCGGCCGGATCGACCGGCTGATCCTGCCCTACCTGAGCGGCAGCGCCGACATCCGGGAGGGCGACCGGCTGGTGACGTCCGGCATGGGCGGCGTGTTTCCGGCCGGCTATCCGGTGGCGACGGTGGTGGACATTTCCAGCACCGGCAGCTCGCTGGCCAAGGTCTCCGCGGAGCCGGTAGCCCCGCTGGACCGCATCCGCGAGGTTTTGCTGGTCTGGACCCGCAGCGACGTCCAGAGTCAGGACAAGGCGAGGGAGGGTCCATCCCCCGCGGCGGCCGGCGTGGCGGCTCAGCATGCGGCCCGCTAGGCGGACTTCCCCCCGCGTCCTGATTTTCGCGAGCCTGGCTGCCGCGATGGCGATGCGGATCATCCCCTTGCCCCAGGAGTGGGCGCCGTGGAATCCGGACTGGATTCTGCTGCTGCTGGTCTACTGGGCCGTGGCGGCTCCCGACCGCGTCGGCGTCGGAACGGCCTGGCTGACCGGCCTCCTGGCGGATGCGCTGACGGGCCGGCTGCTGGGCCAGCAGGCGCTGGCGTACAGTCTGGTCATCTATGTCGGCGTGCGATTTCACCGGCGTTTTCAGCTCTATTCGATGGTGCAGCAGGTTTTGGCCGTCGTGCTGCTGCTCGGGCTGGGGCTCCTGCTCATCCTGTGGACCCGACATATCCGGGGCTCGGCCAGCACGCCGGAAGGCTACTGGTTCGCGGCGCTTTCCGGCGGCCTGGTCTGGCCCTTCGTCTGTGCCGTGCTCGACGCGCTGCGGCGCCGTTCCGGCGCGGCCTAGCTCGATGCTTCCGCCGGCGAGCCCGAAGCCATGAACATCCGTGCAGCCCGAAGACTCCAGAACGACGTCCGGGTGTTCCAGGCCCGCATCGCCTTCAGCGTGGTCCTGCTCCTGCTGGCGGTGGCGGCGCTGGTGGCGCGTCTGGTTTATTTGCAGGTCGTCGGCCATGAGCATTATGCGACCCTGTCGCAGGACAACCGCGTCAAGATCGCGCCGCTGCCGCCCACGCGGGGCATCGTCTACGACCGCAACGGCGAGGTGCTGGCCGACAACGTGCCTTCGTACAGTCTGGAACTGGTCCCGGAGCGCATCGACGACCTGGATGCCACCCTTGCGGAACTCCAGACCCTGCTCGGGCTGAGCGACGAGGACGTCCGCCGTTTCCGCAAGCTCAAGGGCCAGCACAAGAGCTTCGAGAGCATCCCGCTCAAGATGCGGCTGGACGAAGAGCAGATCGCGCGCTTCGCGGTCAAGCAGCCGTTTTTCCCCGGTGTCCAGATCGCCGTGCGCATGATCCGCACCTACCCTTACGGCGAACTCACCGCCCACGCCGTGGGCTATGTCAGCCGCATCAGCGAGGCCGACCTGAAGACGCTCGATCCTTCGCTCTACAGCGGCACCTACCACATCGGCAAGAGCGGGATCGAAAAGGCCTATGAGACGCTGCTCCACGGCAGGACCGGCCACCAGGAATTGGAAACCAACGTGCAGGGGCGCTCGATCGGCGTTCTCAACACGGTGCCGCCCGTGCCGGGGGCCGATCTGCGCCTTTCGCTGGACATCACCCTGCAGCGCGCGGCGATCGACGCCCTGGGCGGATACAACGGCGCAGTGGTGGCCATCGAGCCCGCGACCGGCCGGGTGCTGGCCTTCGTCAGCAAGCCGAGCTTCGATCCCAACCCCTTCGTCTACGGCATTCCGAAAGCGGACTACGACCGGCTGCAAGCCTCGCCGGACCGTCCTCTGTACAATCGGGCCCTGCGTGGGGTCTATCCGCCGGGGTCGACGGTGAAGCCGTTCGAAGGGCTGGCGGGGCTCGAAGTCGGGGACATCCCCGCCGACCGCAGGGTGTCCTGCCCCGGCTATTTCCAGTTGCCCAACTCGTCCCATCAGTACCGTGACTGGCGCAAGGGCGGCCACGGCGCGGTCGATTTGAAATCGGCGATCACCCAGTCCTGCGACGTGTACTTCTACAAGCTGGCGCTGAGCCTGGGGATAGACAAGCTGAGCGAGTTCATGGGGCGGTTCGGCTTCGGCAAGCGCACCGGGATCGACATTCCGGGCGAGCTGCCGGGGATCTATCCCTCCAAGGAGTGGAAGAAGAAGCGCAGCAAATACCCCTGGTTTCCGGGAGAGACGGTCATCACCGGCATCGGCCAGGGCTACGTGGGGGTGACGCCGGTGCAATTGGCGCGGGCCACCGCCGTCCTGGCCAACCGGGGCCGCGTGGTGGTTCCGCGGCTCCTGGATGCGGTCCAGGGAGGGGATGGCGCTGCGCTGCCCGAGGCCGGTAGGGAACATCTGGCCATCGCGCCGGAGCACTGGGACACCGTGATCCAGGCGATGATCGATGTCGTGCATAGCGCCCGCGGTACCGCGAAGAGCATCGCCGGCGGCCTTTCCTACCATGTCGCCGGCAAGACCGGGACGGCGCAGGTGTTTTCCGTCGGCCAGGGGCAGAAATACCGGGAATCGGAGGTCAAGAAGGAGATGCGAGACCATGCCTTGTTCATCGCCTTCGCGCCGGCCGAGCGGCCCCGCATCGCCGTGGCCGTGATCGCCGAGCACGGCGGGCACGGCGGCTCCGTCGCCGCGCCGGTCGCCAGGGCGGTGATGGAACGCTATCTGAACGGGAGTGCGCCATGAGATACGATTCCGGCTTGCCCGGTTTCAATGGCGGAGAGACCCGCTTCGAACGCATCATGAAGCGGATCCACGTCGACATCCCCCTGTTCGCCGGCCTGATCACCCTGTCCGGCGTGGCCCTCGTGATTCTGTACTCCGCTTCGGCCCAGAGCTTCGACGTGCTGTTGCGGCAGGGAATCCGCCTGCTGCTGGCCATGTCGGTCATGCTCGCGATCGCCCAGATCCATCCGCGCCATTTCCGTTTCTACAGCCCGATGCTGTACGGGGTGGGCGTGCTGCTGCTCGCCGCGGTGCTGGTCATGGGGGAAATCGGCAAGGGCGCCCAGCGCTGGCTCGACCTCGGCGTGGTCAGGTTCCAGCCGTCCGAAATCCTCAAGCTGGCGGTGCCGATGACGGTTGCCTGGTATTTGTCCGAATGCCCGGTTCCTCCTGCATTCCGGCATATCGCCGTGGCCGGCGTGTTCATCGGGATACCCGTGGGGCTGATCGCCAAACAGCCCGATCTGGGGACCGCGATACTGGTCGGCACGGCCGGAGCGGTCGTGGTATTCCTCGCCGGAATCCGCTGGCTCTACCTGCTGGTGCTCGGCGGCGCCGGGGCGGGGCTGCTGCCGGTGGTCTGGCATTTCCTGCACGATTATCAGCGGGACCGGGTGTTGATGTTCCTGAATCCCGAGGCGGATGCCCTCGGCCGCGGCTATCACATCATCCAATCCAAGATCGCCATCGGCTCCGGCGGGTTCTACGGCAAGGGCTGGCTGCAGGGCTCCCAGGCGCAGCTGGAGTTTCTGCCGGAGAAGTCGACCGATTTCATCTTCGCCGTGGTGGCGGAAGAGTTCGGTCTCATCGGCTGCCTGGGGCTGCTGGCGATTTACCTGTTCATCATCGGGCGCTGCCTCCACATTTCGATCCAGGCGCAGGACGCCTACACCCGGTTGCTGAGCGGCGCCCTGACCCTGACGTTTTTCGTGTATGTTTTCGTCAACACCGGCATGGTCGTCGGCATCCTCCCGGTGGTCGGCGTGCCGCTGCCGCTGGTGAGCTACGGAGGGACGTCCATGGTGACCCTCCTCGCCGGCTTCGGTATCCTGATGTCCATCCAGACTCACCGTAAGCTGCTGCCGGGCTGAGAGGTTGTGAAAAAACCTACTGCGCGTCCCGATTGCGGCGTTGCGCGGTGCTCGGAATCCTCATGTACTCCGTGTACACTCCGGTTCCTGCGCTCCGGGCGCCTTGCACTCGGGCCGCTCGTGACGGTTTTGTCACAACCTCTGAGCCCATGAGACTTCGGTACGCCCTGTTCCTTTCCTCCATGCTGGCCGGCGGGGCCGGGGCGGAAGGTATCGCCCAGCGGCCCGAGGTCGTCGCTTTCATCCATGACATGAAGGTGCGCCACCGGTTCGATCCCGCCATGCTGGAGCGGCTGTTCGCCGGCGTCGAGATACAGGAAGGCATTCTGGCGGCGATGGCCCGTCCCGCCGAGGCCAAGCCCTGGTACCAGTACCGCAAGCTTTTCGTCACCGAGGCCCGGATCCTGGGCGGAGTGGAGTTCTGGCGCCAGCACGCCGAGACCCTGAGCCAGGTGCAGCGGCGCTACGGCGTGCCCGCCGAGACGATCGTGGCGATAGTCGGGGTCGAAACCCTCTACGGGCGTAACACCGGCGGCTTCCGGGTGATCGATGCGCTGGCCACCCTGGCCTTCGCCTATCCGCGGCGGGCCGACTTTTTCCGCTCCGAGCTCGAACAGTTTCTGCTCCTGTGCCGCGAGGAAGGCTTGGATGCCGCCGCGCTCAAGGGTTCGTATGCCGGCGCGATGGGCTGGCCACAGTTCATGCCCAGCAGTTTCCGCAACTACGCCACCGACCTCGACGGCGACGGCCGGCGCGACATCTGGTCGAATCCGGCCGACGCCATCGGCAGCATCGGCAATTATTTCGCCCGTTTCGGCTGGCGCACCGGGGAGGAAGTCGCGGTCCGGGCCACGGCACGCGAGGGCGACTACGCCCCCTATCTCGGCAAGGATCTCAAGCCCGCCAGCACCCTGGCGGAATTGCGCCGCCTCGGTATCGAGCCCGAGCTTCCCCTGCCGGACGCCTCCCCCGTCAAGCTGTTGCGGTTCGAGCTCGAGGCCGGCCCCGAATACTGGCTGGGCCTGGAAAACTTCTTCGTCATTTCCCGCTACAACCACAGTGCGCTCTACTCGATGGCGGTCTACCAGTTGGGCCGCGCCATCGCCACCCGGAAGGGCGGCTGATCGCGGGTAGCCCGCGGCGGGGGGCGTGTTAAACTAGCGGAACTGCAATCAACCCAACCCTACGGCGGATGAACGTGAAAGCCCTCCTGATTCACGCCCGATGGCATGTTTTCCTTTTCCTTGTCCTCCTGGCCGGATGGTGCCTTCCGCTCCGGGCGGAGCCGCCGCTGATTCCCGCGCCGCCCGATCTGCCCGCCAAGGCCTATCTGCTGCAGGATTTCTACAGTGGCCGGGTGCTGGCCGAGCGCAACGCCGACGAGCGCCTGGAGCCCGCCAGCCTGACCAAGGTCATGACGGCCTACATCCTGTTCCGTGAGCTTGTCAATGGGCACGTCAAGCTGGAGGACATGGTGACCGTCAGCGAAAAGGCCTGGCGGACGGAAGGGTCCCGGATGTTCGCCCAGGTCGGTGCCCAGATCTCGGTGGAAAACCTGCTCAAGGGCATGATCGTCCAGTCCGGCAACGACGCCAGCGTCGCCCTGGCCGAGCATGTCGCCGGCGACGAGGCCGTGTTCGCCCAGATGATGAACCAGAATGCGGAACGCCTGGGGATGACCAACACCCATTACAAGAACAGCATGGGACTGCCCGACCCGGACCATTACACCACCGCGCGCGACCTCGCGACGCTGACCCGGGCGATGATCAAGGAGTTTCCGCAGTACTACCCGTGGCACGCCATCAAGGAATTCGTCTTCAACGACATCAAGCAGGTGAACCGCAACCGGCTGCTGTGGCGCGATCCCACGGTGGACGGCGTCAAGACCGGCCACACCCAAGGGGCCGGCTATTGCCTGATCACTTCCGCCCAGCGCGACGGCGACCGGCTGATTTCGGTGGTCCTGGCCGCCAAGAGCGATACCGATCGCGCCAACGCCAATCAGGCTCTGCTCAACTACGGTTTCCGTTTCTTTGAAACCAAACCGGTTCACAAGGGCGGCGAAGAGCTTGCCAAGGCCCGCATCTGGAAAGGCGAGCAGACCGAAGTACCGGTCGGCCTCGACGAGGATCTGTATGCGACCTTTCCGCGCGGACAGTTCCAGAATCTGAAGACGGCGATGGAAGTGGATGCCAATGCCATGGCGCCGGTCAGGAAAGGCGGCAAGCTGGGCAGCATCCAGGTCACCTTCAACAACGAGACGGTCGTCCAGCGGGATCTGGTGGCTTTGCAGGAGGTGCCGGAAGGCGGCATCTTCCGCCGGGCGCTGGACCATGTCCTGCTCTGGCTGAAGCGGCAGGGTTAGATCCGCAGCTTCCCGCATGAACGGTCCTTTGGTTTATCTCAACGGCGAGTTTCTGCCGCTGGATCAGGCCCGCGTGTCCGTCCTGGACCGGGGATTCCTGTTCGGCGACGGGGTCTACGAGGTCATCCCGGTCTACGGCGGGCGGCCGCTGCGGCTGGGAGAGCATCTCCGGCGGCTGGATGACAGCCTGCGGGGCATCCGCATGACTTCGCCCCTGAGCCGGGCCGAGTGGGCGGAAATCGTCGGCCGCCTGATCGACGGGGTGAACGATCAGTCGGTTTATCTGCAGGTGACGCGCGGCGCGGGTCCCGGGCGCGACCATTCGATTCCGGTTGGAGTATGGCCGACCGTCTTCGCCATGTCGTCGCCGATCGCTCAGGTCCCGGCGGCCGGCGCGCGCGCGATCACGCTGGACGACATCCGCTGGCGCTGGTGCAACATCAAGGCCATCACGCTGTTGCCCAACGTGCTGCTGCGGCAGGAGGCGGTCGACAAGGGCTGCGCCGAGGCCGTGCTGGTCCGCGACGGCCATGTCACGGAAGGAACGGCCAGCAACGTGTTCGCGGTGATCGACGGCGTGATCGTCACCCCGCCCAAGGGGCCCGAGCTGCTTCCAGGCATCACCCGCGACCTGGTGCTGGAACTGGCTCAGGCCGACGGTCTGCGGGCGCGGGAACGGCGGATCGGGCTGGAGGAGTTCCGCGGGGCCGACGAAATCTGGATCACGAGTTCGACGCGGGAAGTGCTGCCGGTGATCGAGCTGGACGGCCGGCCGGTCGGCCGGGGAACCCCTGGGCGCGTCTGGGAGCGGGTCAGCGTGCTGTACCAGGATTTCAAGCGCGGGCTCAAGATCGGCGTCACGGCATGAGTCTGGACACCCTGCTCGAGTTCCCGTGCGAGTTTCCGATCAAGGTTTTCGGTTCGGCGGAAGGCGATTTCGCCGCTTTGGTCGAAGCCGCGGTGCGTCTGGCCGCGCCGGAGCTGGAAGAACTCAGCGTAGGCGTCCGGGCCAGCGGCGGCGGGCGGTTCGTGGCGGTGACGGTGACGATCGTCGCCTCGAGCCAGGCCCAGATCGAAGCGATCTATCAGCGCATCGGCACGCTGCCCGGCGTGCTCATGGTTCTTTAACGATAGTTCCGTCCGGGTATGTTATAAGCCCGGACGCTCTTCCCACCCGCCGGCAGGTCCGTCGGCGCCGTGATCACCGACGTCCATTTCCAGCCATGTCCGATTCCATCATCGAAACCAGCGACGAAAGACTGCGCCGGCTCGTGCGCGAAGTGCTGGAGCTGCTGGGAAAACAGAAACTGGAGGAGACGATACTTCAGCATCAGCCGATGTCCCGGCACGAGCTGATCGAGAGCCTGATGCACAAGCAGCATCAGGTCGCGCTCAAGCAAAAGCTCGATTCGCTCCATGCCGCCGACATCGCCTACGTGCTGGAGTCGCTGCCGCAGGCGCAGCGTCTGGCCATTTGGGCACTGGTGGACCCCGAGATGGACGGCGAAATCCTGCTGCATGTCTCGGATGCGGTGCGCGAATCGCTGATTTCCGACATGGACCGGGACGAACTGCTCCATGCCACCGAGCAGCTCGACACCGACGAGATCGCGGACCTGGCGCCCGACCTCCCCGAGGAGGTCATGCAGGAGCTGCTGAAGTCGCTCAACGACCAGACCCGCGCCCAACTCGAATCGGTCTTGTCCTACGAGGAGGATACCGTCGCCGCGATCATGGATTTCGGCATGGTGGCGATCCGGGAGGACACGACGCTGGGGGTCGTAGTGCGCTACCTGCGCCAGCGCGGCGATCTGCCCGAGAACACCGACAAGCTGTTCGTGGTAGACAAGCAAGGGGTGCTGCGGGGCGTGCTCTCGCTCAAGCGCCTCCTGCTGCGGAGTCCGGACGCGCGGGTGGGGGACGTCATGTCCAGGGAGGTCGTCATGTTCCATCTGGATGACGACGCCTCCGTCGCCGCCCGTGCCTTCGAGCGCTACGGCCTGCTTTCGGTGCCCGTGGTGGACGACCAGCAGCGCCTTGTGGGCCGCGTCAGCATCGACGCCATCGTCGACTACATCCGCCAGGAGTCCGACGAGGAAGCGCTGGCGCAGGCCGGCCTGCTCCAGGAGGAAGACCTGTTCGCAGGCATTTGGAAGAGCGTCAGGAACCGCTGGGTGTGGCTGGGCATCAACCTGCTGACGGCCTTCGCCAGCACCCGCGTCATCGGCCTGTTCGACGACACCATCAGCCGGGTGGTCGCGCTGGCCTCGCTCATGCCCATCGTCGCCGGCATCGGCGGCAATACCGGCACCCAGACCAGCACCCTCATCGTCCGCTCGCTGGCGCTGGGGCTGGTCGATTCGTCCAACGTGCGGCGCCTGGTGCTCAAGGAGATCGCCATCGGTCTGATCAACGGGATCGTCTGGGGCGGCGTCATCGGCGTCCTGACCTACGCGCTGTACCGCGATCCGGAACTGGCTTCCGTGATGGCGGCGGCCATGACGCTGAATTTGCTGGTGGCCGCCGTGACGGGGCTGTTCATCCCGCTGATCCGGGCCCGGCTGGATCTGGACCCCGCCATCGGCACCAGCGTGCTGCTCACGGCGATCACCGACGGCATGGGCTTCTTCATCTTCCTGGGGCTGGCCACCCTGTTTCTGCTGAATTGAACCCGGATGGCCTTCCGTATCCGCATGCTGGGGCGCGCCGATTACGAACCGGTCTGGCGTGCCATGCAGGCGTTCACCGGGCAGCGCGCCGATGACACCGGCGACGAACTGTGGCTGGTGGAGCACCCGCCCGTCTACACACTCGGCATGAACGGCGATCCCGCCCACATCCTCGATGCGAGGGACGTGCCGGTGCTCCGGACCGACCGCGGCGGCCAGGTGACCTACCACGGCCCCGGCCAGCTCGTGCTTTACACGCTGGTGGACCTGCAACGGCGCAAGCTCGGCGTGCGGCGGATGGTCGGCGCGCTGGAACAAGCCGTCATCGCCCTGTTGCGCCAGTATGGCCTCAAGGCCCAGGCGCGCAGCGATGCGCCGGGGGTGTATGTGGACGGAGCCAAGATCGCCTCGCTCGGCCTGCGGGTCCGGCGCGGCTGCTGTTATCACGGGGTCGCGCTGAACGTCCGTCCCGAACTGGAGGCCTTCGGCCGGATCAATCCCTGCGGCCATGCCGGCTTGGCGGTCACACGGCTGGCCGATCTCGGGGTCGATGCGCAGGTGTTCGAGCCGGCGGCGGCGCTGGTGCGCGAATTGATGGTCGAGCTCGGCGACGAGGAAATCCTTGCCCTGAGCGGAGCCGAAGGGACGGCGTGAAAACCTTCGACGACAATCAGGCGCCTTCGCGCCAGACGCCGGCTTCCCATCAGCGGGGGGCGGAAAAGCTCTCGCGCATCCCCATCAAGGTCGAGCCTTCGGCGGCGCCTTTGCGCAAGCCCGGCTGGATCCGGATCCGGGCGGGAGCGGGCGAGGACGTCCAGCGCGTGAAGCGGTTGTTGCGCGAGCGCGGTCTGCACAGCGTCTGCGAAGAAGCGGCCTGCCCCAATCTGGCGGAATGTTTCGGCCACGGCACCGCCACCTTCATGATCCTCGGCGACATCTGCACCCGCCGCTGCCCGTTCTGCGACGTCGCCCACGGCCGCCCGGCGCCGCCCGACCCGGCCGAGCCCGAACATCTCGCGGAAACCATCGCCCTGCTGGGGCTGCGCTACGTCGTGATCACCTCGGTCGACCGGGACGATCTGCGCGACGGCGGCGCGGGGCATTTCGCCGCCTGCATCCGGGCCTTGCGCTCGGGCTGTCCCGCGCTTGCCATCGAGATTCTGACCCCGGATTTCCGCGGACGGATGGAGGTTGCCCTCGACCTGCTCGCCGCCGACCCGCCCGACGTGTTCAACCACAACATCGAAACCGTCCCCCGCCTGTACCGCCAGGCGCGGCCCGGCGCCGATTACATCCAGTCGCTGGCGCTCCTGGCCCGGTTCCGCGAGCGGGTGCCGGGTGTGCCGACCAAGTCGGGGCTGATGCTCGGCCTGGGCGAGACCCTGGACGAGGTTCGCGAGGTGCTGCGCGATCTCCGCAGCCACGGCTGCGAAATGCTGACCCTGGGACAGTATCTCCAGCCCAGCCGGGATCACCTGCCCGTACTGCGCTACGTTCCCCCGTCCGAATTCGACGAACTCGCTGCTTATGCGCGGGAGCTCGGTTTCGCCAGCGTCGCCAGCGCCCCCCTGGTGCGGTCGTCTTACCATGCCGACCAGCAGGCCGCGAACGCCCGAAGCTGACGCGCCCTGAACTGCGTAAACTATTCGCTCCACGCGACCGGGCCCGCCCTAGGCGGGTCTCTTCGACAAACCACGACGACAGAAGAGGACTTTGCATGCCCGCCTACCCCCGAGCCGAGCTGGAAGAAATGGTTTCGCGTTGGCTGGCCGCCAATCGTGACGCGGAGCGGGCCGGCGACTGGATCCGATCGCTCGGCGCGATGTACACCGAGGACGCCGAATACGGCTGGAACATGGGGCCGGACCAGGAGTTCCTGGCCCGCGGACGGCAGCAGATCATGGACTGGGCGCTCGGCTTCCACATGGAGGGTTTCGAGCAATGGCGCTACCCGTACGACCACGTACTGATCGACGAGGCACAGGGCGAGGTCATCGGCTTCTGGCGCCAGGTGTCCCCGGCCCGGCGGCCGGACGGCAGCCATTACGAGGTCGCCGGGCTCGGCGGCTCGTGGTTCCGCTACGGCGGCGACTACCAATGGAGCTGGCAGCGCGATTTCTTCGACCTGGGCAACGTCAAGGCGTTGTTCATGGAACTGGCGGCCAACGGCCAGCTCGACGCGCCGGTGAGGCGCAAGATCGCCAGGCTGGCGAAAGGCCAGGCGATGCCCGGCGTTCATCCCTTGCATCCGGTGCCCGGCGTGTTCGCCAGGCTCAAAGGGTATTACGCGATGGCCCGCATCGTCCTGTTCGGCGCTTAGCGTTTTTCCAAGAGCACCAGCGTATTGCGAAACCCGAGGGGACTCCAAGTCCCCTCGGGAACAGACCGGGCGAGGCCCCCTCCTTCCGGCTTCAACGCACGGCGCAGAATCCGAACTGAACCGTACCGTTGGCGGGTACCGTCTTGTTCCAGTCGACGCCGCTCGCGGTTAGCAGGTTTCCGGACTGGGTGTAGACGGCATTCCAGAGATTGTCGATGGTGCCTTCGATGGCGAGGCTGACTTGCCAGACGATCGGTGCCGAACCGGAGTTGCGGACGTCGACCTGAGCGCAATAGCCCGCGCCCCAATCCGATTGAACGGTCAGCGTCGTCTTCAGGCCGCCTGCGGCCGGATTGGTTTCATCGGTGTCGGCGGCGGAGGTGCAACCCGGATCGGCCGGATAATCGCTGAGGCCATCGCCATCATTATCGACACCGTCGGCACATGCCGCCGTGGGGGCGGGCCGGTCGGCACAGAATCCAAAAGTGGCGGTGGCGCCGGCCTGGAGCGTTTCGTTCCAGGCGAGGCCGGAGGCGTCGACTTGGCTTCCTGTCTGAGTGTAAGCCGCGTTCCACAGGTTGTTGATCGTTCCCTGTACGGCGAAAGAGGTCCTCCATTTCACCGTGGTGGAAGTGCCGTTGGTCACCGCGACGTCGGTGCAATAGCCCGTGCCCCAGTCGGAGCTGACCGTCAGCTTAGCCGGGAGACTCTGCTCCGCAGGCGTAGTGACCGGGTTGGATTCGTCGGTGTCGGCGGCAGAGGAGCAGCCGGGATCGGCGGGATAGTCGGTGGCTCCGTCGCCGTCGTTGTCGATTCCGTCCGCACAGGCGGGAGCCGGCGCAGGTGTGGGAGTCGGCGATGGCGTCGGCGAGGGCGTCGCAGCACCCCACAAGCGGCTCAGCAGGTCGACCTTGTCCTGCCAGACATGGGTCCAATCGTCCTGGAGGATTCCGCCGGTGTCCCCGCTGTTGGGATTCCAAGCCCAGTAGAACAAATGCCTGATGTCTTTGCCGACGAGGTAATCGACCAGGGCGTTCTGGAACACCTTGTCTTTGGCATCGCCGCCGTGGCCGTATTTGCCGCCGGTCTCCCCGATGGCGATGGTGTAGCCCTCGTCTTTGAACTGGCCAAAATGGGCGTTCCAGATGGCCGGCATATTGGCCGGGAAGTCGGAAGTGGCGAAATACGGCTGGGCGTAGACGTCCGGCCCGTAGACATGGGGCGACAGCACCAAGCGGTTCGCCGGGATGGTCAGGGGATGGCAGGCCAGGGGTTCCAGATTGCCGCCCCACCAATGGTCGATCCTGCCGCTGCAGGAAGGGTTTTCCTGGACGCCCTCCACGAATACCAGCACGTCCGGCGCGGCGGCGAGCACCGCCGCGGCGGCTTTCTCCGCCGCGCTGTTCCAGTCGGTGGCGACGTTGCCGGTGCCCCAGGTGGCGGCGCCGTGCGGTTCGTTCTTCAGGTCGATGCCCAGGAAATGGGGAAGGGACTTGTAGCGGTTCGCCATGAAGCTCAAGTCGCCGATCCACTGCTGCTCGGTGTAGGCCGGGCTGTACCAAAGTTCCGATATACCGTCGTTGCAGTCGAGCCGGTGATGGTCGAGCAGGATGTAAAACCCTTGGTGATCGAATTCGGCGATGACGGCATCCAGGACTTGCAGCGAATTCTTGCCGGAGAGATCGGGATTCAGCGTCGAATTGAAGTTGTTGACGGCGACGCCTTCGAGCGTAGCCGGGCAGACCGGCAGCCGCACGGCGTTGAACCCCAGGGATTTCATCTGGGCGATCATGTCCTTCCAGTTGCGCGCCCACAGGCCGTGAGCAATGTGGTCCGCGGTTTCGAAGCCGAACCAGTTGAGTCCGCGCAACTGCACGGCTTGGCCGTTGCCGTCGTAGACGTTCCCGTTATCCACGGAATAGGCATGGGTCCAGCCGGGAGTTTGGAGCAGGGCGAGCAATAGAAGGTTTTTGTTATTAAGGCTTTTCATGGGAAGTCCCCTTTTGAAGTGTCGGTGTTGTCGGTGCCGAGCATGGGTCCACCATCGCGGGCAAGTCGCTGACCCGGATTGGGCTCGAAGGTTTGAGCCTGCGACGGGGATTTATGTTCCACCTGTTGTGCAAGCATTGGTCATGCCGCTGTCATGGAAACAGCGTCCGAATCCTCATTTCAGGAGACCGTCATACGTGCCCATACGAGCCGTATCAAGGAAAATCATCAAGTTGCGAACCTCTGGGGACGATTACTCCTATTTGCTGCAAGTCTCGATCGCCGCAGAGGTAGCCTTGGGATCATGCATGCCGTCGTGAGCATGCGACACTGCGCTGCCCCTGTTGAGCCACGTTTGGCTGACGGCATCGAGCGACCCACCCATGGTTTTTGCCGCCATCATCGCTTTTCCTGACTGATATAATGAGTTATTTGCTCATTTCTGGAGAGAAGTCATGGCTTTGATGAAAGTCAGTTCCGGCAGGCAGGTGCCCGAGGACATCCACGTCGTCATCGAGATCCCGGCGTTCAGCGATCCGGTCAAGTACGAGGTCGACAAGGAAACCGGGGCGCTGTTCGTGGACCGTTTCATGGGCACGGCGATGCAGTATCCGTGCAATTACGGCTACGTCCCCCACTCCTTGTCGGAGGACGGCGATCCGGTCGACGTCCTGGTGATCGCGCCCTGCCGTCTGCTCAGCGGTTCGGTGGTGCGTTGCCGGCCGATCGGCGTGCTGAAGATGGAGGACGAGGCCGGCGGTGACGCCAAGGTGCTGGCCGTGCCGGTCGACAAGCTTTCTTCGCTGTATTCCAAGGTCAAGTCCTACCGCGACATTCCCGAGCCGCAACTGGCTCAGATCGCCCATTTCTTCGAGCATTACAAGGATCTCGAGCCGGGCAAGTGGGTGAAGATCAACGGCTGGGGCGACATCGACGAGGCACGGCTGGAAATCACCAGCAGCATCGAGCGTTACAATCAGGCCAAGGAAAAGCCGTATTTCTGACCCCGCTCAACGGGAAAGGGAATCCCAGCCGGTGCCTGGCGTTTCGCCGACCAGCGCTTCGGCGAAACGCAGCGCGGAGTCCAGGTTCGATTCCGCCGCCCGGCTCAGGCTCTCCCCCAGGCCGAACCGCTCCCCGCGGATGCTCAGGAGATATGCGGGCGGCGGTTCTTCACTGTTGAGGCGCCGGTAGACTTCCAGCAGTGCTTGCGGGCTGACGGCGTGGGTGGTGTAGCTGTCGTCACGCTGGGGCGTGATCCGCTCGAACCGGAACGGCGGCGGGCAGCCGACATGGGCGTCCACGAACAGCACCCGGTCCCGTCCGGCGAGGTCGAGCGCGTGCTCGATCTGGAGCTGGAAATCCTGCAGGAATTCGATGTCCGCCCCTGGCGAGCCGATTAAGCGTTCTTGCAGCGCTTCGAGGAACCGCGGCCCGAGCGCGTCGTCACCCCGGCTCGGGTTGCCGTAGCCGAAAATCAGCAGCCCCGCCACCTCAGCGCGATACCGTGCCGTCCGCCCGCTTTTGCAGACGGTCCAGCATCCCGCCGCCGGCGTCCATCAGCTCGATGACCAGCGGCATCTTGCCCAGCGCGTGGGTGGCGCAGGACAGGCAGGGGTCGTAGGCGCGGATCGCGACTTCGATGTGGTTCAGCAGCCCTTCCGTGATCGTCCGGCCGTCGAGGTATTCGGCGGCCACCTGGCGGATCGACTCGTTCATCGCCTGGTTGTTGTGGGTGGTGGAGACGATCAGGTTGGCGCGGGTGACCAGGTCGTTTTCGTCGACCTGGTAATGGTGGAACAGGGTGCCGCGCGGCGCCTCGATCACGCCGACGCCTTCCGGCCGGCGCTCGCCGTGGACGACGAGGTCGGTGCCCAGCAGCTCCGGGTCGTGCAGCAGTTCGCGGATGCTCTCGGCGCAGTGCAGCGTTTCGATCATCCTCGCCCAGTGGAAGGCCAGCGAGCCGTGCACCGGTCCGCCGGCGCCTTGGGCCAGGAAATCCTGCCGAGCCTCTTCGGCCAAGGGGGTGGGGATGAAGTCACAGTTGTTGATGCGGGCCAGCGGTCCGACCCGGTACCAGCCGTCTTCCTTGCCCAGCGCTTCGATGTACGGGAATTTCATGTAGGACCAGGGCCGCACTTCCTCGCGCAGCATGCCGGTGTAGCCCCGGTAGTCGAGCTTGTCGAAGATCGTCCGGCCGGAGGCGTCCTTGGCCCGCAGGCCGCCGTGGTAGATTTCGAAAGCGCCGTCGTCGCGGATCAGCCCCATGAAATTGGAACGGATCAGGCCGAAGCGTTCGTGATACTCACGGTTGGCGAGGTAGACCTTGCGGATCAGCGCGAGCGCATTGCGGCACCAGCCGAGGACCGTGTCGATGTCCTGGAGCAGGAAATCCCTTTCCTCCCCCGTCAAGGCCTTGTTCATCCCGCCGGGGATGGCGGCGCTGCCGTGGATGCGCTTGCCGGAGATCAGCCGGATCACCTCCTGGCCGTATTTGCGCATGCGGACGCCTTCCAGCCCCACGTCCGGATACTCTTTCAGCACCTCGAAGATGTTGCGGCGACCGGCCGGGCTGTCGAAGCCGAACAGGAGGTCGGGCGTCGCCAGGTGGAAGAAATGCAGGGCGTGCGACTGCAGGAACTGGCCGAAGTGCATCAGCCGGCGCAGCTTTTCCGCGGCAGGCGTGAGCCGGTCCACGCCGACGACTTGGTCGATGGCTTTCGCCGCGGCGAGGTGGTGGCTCACCGGGCAGATGCCGCACAGCCGCTGGACCAGCACCGGCAGCTCCCAGTAGGGGCGGCCCTGGATGAAGCGTTCGAAGCCGCGGAATTCGACGATGTGGAGCCGGGCCTGGCGGACGTGGTTGTCGTCGTCCAATAGGAGGGTGACCTTGCCGTGGCCTTCGACGCGGGTCACCGGGTCGATGACCACGCGCTTCAGGTTCTCCGGATGGTCGGCGGTCTCGAGATGGTCGTACATCGTTCACACCTTCGGGCATTTACGTGAAAGTCGCGCAGCGAATGCCGTGCTCCTCCTTTGGGCAATGCCGCTAGGTTAAGCCGTCATACCGGCATGGACTGCCGGTACCCAGGTCACATGGACGTGAAGTGCTTTCGCCATCCCTGGCTTCTGGGTTCTGGCACTCCCTGCCGGAACGACAAGTCTTTCTTAACCTTACGGTATTGTCCCTTTGGGTGAGGGAGACGGTCCGGCCTGATGATACCACCCCGAAGTGTGACGGAATCGAGCGTCAGATGACCTTGGAATAAGCCCGCCGCTCCTGGTCCTGGCGCAGGTAGCGGTCGAACGCCATGGCGATGTTGCGGATCAGGAGGCGTCCCTTGGGTGTGACAGTAAGCCGGTCCGGCGCCAGTTCCAGCAGCCCGTCCGCCGCCATCGGTTCGAGCTCGCCGAGTTCGGTGGCGAAGTAGTGGGCGAAGTCCACCCCATGCTGCCGGCCGAGCCGGACGAAGTCCAGCTCGAACTGGCACATCAGGGCCTGGATGATGGCGCGCCGCAGCAGGTCGTCGTCATCGCATTCCAATCCCCGCATGATGGGCAGGATGCCCTGGTCGAGCCGGGCATAGTAGTCCTCCAGCGTGCGGAAGTTCTGGCTGTAGCTGGGACCGACCTTGCCGATGGCGGTGACGCCCATGGCGACCATGTCGCAGTCGGCGTGGGTCGAGTAGCCCTGAAAGTTGCGCTGCAACCGGCCTTCGCGCTGGGCCAGGTTCAGCTCGTTGTCCGCCTTGGCGAAATGGTCCATGCCTATATAGATATAGCCGGCGCCGGTCAGGTGGGCGATCGCGTTTTGCAGGATTTCCAGCTTGGTGTCGGCGCTGGGCAGGTCTTCGTCGCGGATCTGGCGCTGCGGCTTGAACAGATGCGGCAGGTGGGCGTAGTTGTAGAGCGAAATCCGGTCCGGATCGGCGGCCAGGATGCGGTCGAGGGTGTGGCGGAAGCCGCTCACCGACTGCTTGGGCAGGCCGTAGATCAGGTCGATGCTGACCGAGCAGAAACCTTCGGCGCGGGCGGCATCGAGGACGCGCAATGTTTCCGCCTCGCTCTGGATGCGGTTGACGGACTTCTGCACCTCGGGGTCGAAGTCCTGCACCCCTAAGCTCATCCGGTTGAAGCCGATTTCGCGCAGCAGGGCGATGGTGGCCTCGTCCACCTTACGCGGGTCGATCTCGATCGAATATTCGCCCTCGGCCAGCTCGAAGTGCTCGCGCGTGGCCTGCATCAGCCGGCGCATCTGTTCGTGGTTCAGGAAGGTCGGCGTGCCGCCGCCCCAGTGCAGTTGGCGGACTTCCCGATGCCGCCCCAGATGCCTTGCCTGCAGTTCGATTTCCTTTTCCAGGTAGTCGATGTACTTGCCGGCGTGCTCGCGGTTGGCGGTCACGATCTTGTTGCAGGCACAGTAGAAGCAGACCGTCTGGCAGAAGGGGATGTGGAAATACAGCGACAGCGGCGAAGGATTCTGCTGGGCAGCGCGCCGGTGCAGCCATTCCTCGTAGCGCGCGGCGTTGAAGCTCGGCACGAAGCGGTCGGCGGTGGGATAGGACGTGTAGCGCGGACCGCTGCGGTCGTATTTGCGGATCATAGCGGGATCCCATTCCACGCGCAGGCCGGTGTTCTGGTCGTTCATCGGGGGTAGAATCTGGAAAAACCTAAGTGGCGGGGAACGATGCTCCTGGGCTCAGGCCTTGTCAAGCCGGGACCGCCGCGCAAGAGGGCGAACCGATGATACTCACCGAAAAGACCGTCCACGACAGTGCGGCGTTCGCCAAGGCGCGATCCAAGGCGAACGAATACGCAAGCGATCCCGGAAAACTCTCGTCGCTTTTGGACAGGGCATCCCGGAAGGCCGAGGCAAAAAAGGGGCCGCTGAGCGAGGTGCGCGATTCTCTCCTGGCCTCCCTGCGGCTGTTGAAAGCCTGTGGCCAGCGGCGGTATTCCCTGCCTTGGCAGAGCCTCAGCCTGATCGTCGCCGCCGTGGTCTATTTCGTGATGCCGGTGGACCTGATCCCGGATTTCATCCTGAGCCTCGGTTTCGCCGACGATGCCGCCCTGCTGGCCTGGACCTTCAGGCAGGTGAAGTCCGACCTCGAAGATTTCCGCCGCTGGGAACTCGAACAGGGGGAGGCCGTGGCGGCGACCGATGCGGCGGAGGCTTCATGACGCAGGGCATGCACGGTGTCCGCGTCGTCGCCGCAATGGAAGCCGCCAAAGGCATCGTCGTGCTCCTGGCCGGCTTCGGGGTGGTCGAGCTGCTGCATCACGGGTTGGAGCCCGTCGTCGACGAACTGGTGCGGCATACCCACCTCAACCTGGCCAGCCGCTATCCCCGGATTTTTCTCGATCTGCTGGAGAACCTGTCGGACCAGCGGCTCTGGGGGCTGGCCGCCCTGGCGTTCGGCTATGCCGCGCTGCGCTTCATCGAGGCCTATGGCTTGTGGCGCGAGCGGCGCTGGGCCGAATGGTTCGGCGTGGCCAGCGGCGGCATCTACATTCCTTTCGAGCTCTACGAACTGGCCGAAGGCGTGTCCTGGCTCAAGCTCTCGACCCTGGGCATCAACCTGGCCGTGGTCGGTTACCTGGGCTATGCGCTGTGGCTGAGCAGCCGCTTGCCGCCTCAGCCGGTTTCGTCTTCGCTCGAGTAGACGCGTCCTTTCCAGCGGCTCCGCTCGCCGCGCCAGTAGCGCAGCGCCGAACTCCAGGTCATGGCCAGATAAGCTCCCGCGATGACGGGCATCAGCAACCCCCAGGCCGCGCTTCTGCCATAGAAGCGCAGGGTGGGTACATAAGTGCCCGCCATCAGCAGCACCGCCCATCCGGCGGCGAGCGTTACCCCGTATCCGGATGCGAACAGGCCCGCCGGCGGCAGCCAGAACAGGATCAGCATGAGCAGCGTGCACAGCGCCAGCAGCCAGGCCGAATAGCGCAACTGGGTGAAGGCGGTGCGGGCGACCATGTCCCACACGTCGGCCAAGGTGTCGTAGCGGCGCAGGCTCACCACCTCGCGCGACAGTCCGATCCAGGTCCTCGCGCCCGTCGCCTTCACCTTTTTCGCCAGGGTGCAGTCGTCGATGAGCGCGCCGTGGATCGCGGCAAACCCGCCGATCCGTTCCAGCAGCCGGGTTTCCAGCATGATGCAGCCACCCGCCGCCGCGGCGAAGCGGCGGTCCGGCGAATTGGCCAGGGCGAACGGGTACAGCATCTTGAAGAAATAGACGAAGGCCGGCATCAGCAGCCTTTCCCAGAAGTTCTCCATCCGCAGCGAGGCCATCAGGGACGCGAACTGGATGCCCTCGCTGCGCATCTTTTCCCGCAGTGCGCCCAGTACGCCCGGCTGCAGCAGGATGTCGGCATCCAGCAGTACCGTGTATTCGGTGCCGACCCGCGCCACCCCCTGTTCCAGCGCCCACAGCTTCCCGCTCCAGCCCGGCGGCAGCGACTCATTCCGCAGGACGGTAAGGGCCAGCCCTTCCACGTGCCCGGCCACCTCGCCGGTGCCGTCCGTCGAGCCGTCGTCGACCAGCACCACGCGCAGACCGCTGCCCTGATCCTTGAGCGCGGCCAGGGTTTGCCCAATCACCTCGGCTTCGTCCCGCGCCGGGATCACCACCGTCACATCGTCCAGATCGTAGAAATGCCCGCCGGACACGGTTCGCAGCACTTCACGGTTGAGCCAGGGGAGCCACGGCAGCGCCAGGATGATGCTCCAGAGAGCGGCGGACACGAAGACGAGTCCTCCGAAAACCGAATCTGCGGTGTCCATACTTTCCCAGTCGTTCGAGAAGCGCGGGAGTTTCCACGGATGCCGGGGGAAACGCAACTGATGACACGTTCATGTCCCTGGCGGTGCCGAACCTGCCCGTTACGTGTTCTCGATGACGCTCAGCAGGCCCAGGTGTTCGACGAAAGGCAGGAAGTCCCGGAATTGTCCGTTTTTGCCAAAGCCGCTTCAGATACACAGGCAACCCGGTCCGGAATCCTGGGGAAATACCAATAAACCAAAGCAAATGCAGCCCTGGTCGTCAGTCAACGCTCTGTCATCACATCGGCGGGAATTATCGGAAACATGCGCGAACGACTGCCCCCTCGACACTCAGGCCAACTCTCAGTTGTGAGGAAATCCAGCAGCTTGCGAGGTACTACGCTGGCCTTGGCCGATGACGACGCGGCTCTTTTGATTCGGCTCTATAAGCATATGCTAGAGTAAACTTTGCAAAATCGGCGCAATCTCGCCGAAGCGGCATTGTGCCCAGTTAGCTTATCAGTTGACTCCCAAATGGAGAATGCATCATGAAACGCATCTATTTCCTGACCCCGAATATCGAGATCACCAAGCAGATCGTGGACGAACTGCTGCTCTCCCGTATCGAGGAAAAACACATCCATATAATCGCCAAACAGAATGTATCGCTCCAAGACCTGCCCGAAGCATCGTTCCTGCAAAAGACCGACTTTTTGCCCGCGCTTGAACAGGGTATCGCCCTGGGTGGAGCGGTGGGGCTGGTCGGCGGATTGATCGCTCTCGCCTTGCCGACCGGCTTGGTGCTGGGCGGCGGCGCCGTCTTGGCCATCACCCTGGCGGGAGCCGGTGTGGGCGGCTTGATGTCGAGCATGGCGGGAGCCGCCTTTAGCAGCCGACGCATCCAGAAATTCCAGGACGCCATCGAAAACGGCGAGATTCTCATGATGGTCGATACGCCGTGGGACCGTGTCACGGAGATCGAGGAGGTCATCAAGAAACACCACCCGGAGGCCGAATGTGAAGGCATCGACCCGCATGTTTTCCCTTAAATCGGATCGCAACGAGGTATTCCTATGGAAACGACCCTGCAAGATCGGCTGAACGAGGCTCTGGAAGACGAATACAAGGCCCGCGCGACGTACCAAAAGATGATCGAGAAGTTCGGCGCGGTCCGCCCTTTCTCCAATATCCTTGAAGCCGAGGAGCGGCACGTCGCCGCGCTCGTCGCGCTATTCCGGAGCCATGGTTGCGCCATTCCCGACGATCATTGGCCAGAGAAAGTGCAAGCGCCGGACACTCTGGAGGAGGCCTGCCGGCGGGGGCTCGAGGCGGAGAAGGAAAACATGGGCATGTACGAGCGGCTCATCGCAACGACGGCTGAGCCCGATGTGCGCCGCGTGCTGGAAAATCTCCAATCCGCGTCCCGGGACCATCATCTTCCCGCCTTTGAACGCTGCCTCGCCAGGCGAACCTGAGCGGTGACGTGATGCGGAGGGCGGTCGTTCTTTTGCTTTGCGTACTATTGGCGTGGGGATCTGTGTCTTCGGCTGGCGCCGAGGTGAAAATACCGGATCCGCTTTGGTACGAGACCGACCCGAAGGGACAAACCGTGGTCCACCTCCATTTCTTCTGGACCCGTTATTGTCCGCATTGCCAGGAGGCTTTGCCGTTCATCGCGCAACTGGAAAAAAAACACGCTTGGCTTCGAATCCACCGCTACGAGCTTACGGCAAGCGAGGACAACGTCAAACTCTTCGGTGAGATGGCGAAGCGTTTAGGACAGCAAGCCATCTCCGTACCGGCTTTCCTGTTCTGCAGGACGATGTGGACTGGTTTCGGCAGTCCGGAAAGCACCGGCCGTCGGCTAGAGGCGGAGCTTTTGGCCTGCCGTCAGAATGCTGGCGGCCAAGTGTCCCCCACGACGCCTTCGCCGACGCTGAGCTTGCCCATCCTCGGCGAAATCGAGCCCGGAAAACATTCGCTCCCGGTCTTGACCCTGCTGATCGCCGGCTTGGACGCCTTCAACCCGTGCGCGTTCTTCGTGCTCCTATTTCTGATGAGCCTGTTGGTCCGCAGCCAGGACCCGAAGCGTATGGCGGTGATCGGCGGACTGTTCGTATTCTTTTCCGGCGTCATGTACTTTGTTTTTATGGCGGCTTGGTTGAACCTGTTTCTGCTCATCGGGGAGCTGGCTGTGGTCACTTTTCTAGCCGGTTTGATTGCCGTGGCAATAGGGGCGGTCAACATCAAGGATTATTTTTATTTCGGTCGTGGCTTCAGTCTCTCGATTCCTGCCAGCCTCAAACCTCGGCTCTTCGAGAAAATGCGACATGTGGTGGAAGCCGGGCAATGGCCAGCCATGATGGTGAGCACCGCGGTTCTGGCAATCGCCGCCAATAGTTATGAACTCTTGTGCACGGCCGGTTTTCCGATGGTCTATACGCGCATTCTGACTCTGAGCCACTTGAACGGTCCGGAATATTACGTGTATCTGTTGTTATACAACCTCATTTATGTGGTGCCCCTGCTCGTAATCGTTGCCTTGTTCATCCGAACGATGGGAACGAAGAAGCTCGGCGAACGGGAGGGACGTTTGCTCAAGCTCGTTTCGGGGTTGATGATGTTGGGTCTGGGCGTTTTGCTGATGTTCGCGCCCGAGCTTTTGAATGATTTGATGGCTGCTTTCCTGCTTGTCGCCTGTGCCGTGGTCATTTCCGGTCTTCTGGTCTGGCGAGATCACAACGCCGCTGTGTGACGGCGGTGCGGTGAAGCGCCCGTCGGATTTTCTTTGGGTAATGGTTTTTATGGGTTCTTCGAACCAGCCCGTACGGACCGGCGCGGGACCGTCGAAATCCGGTACATATGGCTTAGGAGCCTAGCAGAAATAACTTGAACAGTGAGCGGTCTGTGCCTACGCTTTGTGCATGGACGCCACCAAGGTGATTGAGGAAAAATTTCTGGCGCTTTCCGGCCGTCTGGACGAAGCAACGCTGCGGTTGTGGGCAGCGGTTGAGGCGCTTACCCTCGGCCATGGGGGCGTCAGTACCGTAGCGAGCGCGGTGGGTTTGTCGCGCACGACGATCTATGCCGGTCTGCGCGAGCTCGCTATGGCGCCATCCGGTGGCGAGCCAGTCACGGCGAGGATGGGCCGTGTTCGGGCCAAGGGTGGTGGGCGCAAGAAGCTGACGGCCAAAGACCCAACGCTGTTGCGCGACCTGGATGCGTTGGTCGAACCGACGACGCGTGGGGACCCGCAGTCGCCGTTGCGTTGGACCTGCAAGAGTACGCCGCGTTTGGCCAAGGAATTGGTGGCCCAAGGTCATCAGGTGAGCCAGCGCACCGTGTGTGATTTGCTGGCGCAGTTGGACTACAGTCTGCAAGCGACCCGGAAGATTCACGAAGGGGGTCAGCAGGCCGATCGTGATGCGCAGTTCAGCCACATTGCCGCGACGGCGGCGCAGTATCAGGCGGCGGGCGATCCGGTGGTCTCGGTTGATACCAAAAAGAAAGAACTGGTCGGGGACTTCAAGAATGGCGGGCGCGAATGGCAGCCGAAAGGTCGGCCGGAGGGCGTACGCGTCTACGACTTCATCGATCCGCAACTGGGTAAAGTCGCGCCCTATGGCGTGTATGACGTGGGCGCCAACCAGGGCTGGGTCAGTGTTGGGATCACCCACGACACGGCGGCATTTGCGGTTGAGAGTATCCGCCGGTGGTGGCGCGAGATGGGCCAGCCACTCTATCCGGCCGCGCGTCGCCTGCTGATCACCGCCGACTGCGGCGGCAGTAACGGCTATCGTGTGCGGCTCTGGAAGGTTGAGCTGCAGCAACTGGCCGACGAACTGGGGATGGTGATCCAGGTCTGTCACTTTCCGCCCGGCACTAGCAAGTGGAACAAAATCGAGCACCGGATGTTCTGTCACATCACCCAGAACTGGCGTGGTCGTCCTTTGGTCAGTCGGGAGGTTGTCGTGAACCTGATTGGCAACACGACGACCACCGAAGGGCTGCGCATCCAGGCACAACTCGACGACCGGGATTATCCGGCAGGAGTTAAAGTCTCCGACCAGGAACTCGCGGAACTGGCCATTGAACGCGACGAGTTCCATGGCGAGTGGAACTATCGGCTCAAGCCTCGCGATCTCGGCGGCTAAAAGGCTATTGTTCAAGTTATTTCTGCTAGGTTACTTAATGTCCAGCAGCGGCGTGCCGTCAAGGATGTCAACGTTGGCGATAGGCAAGGTGCAACCTTGGATGTCCAGCAGCTTCACCACCGACAAGCCTAAGGCATTGGGGCGGTTCGGCGCACGGGTCGCGAAAAGCCCTCTAGGTTCGGTATCCATGAAGGGAATCACGCGCAAATCAAAGCCGTGGCTCCTGTGGAAATGGTAAAGGAGAATGATATGAGAGAAACCGTCGAGGTCTTGAAGGCCCGCGCGATACTCGGGAAAGATCTCCACGGTTCCCTGAATTCCCAGTGCCCCGGCGGGTTGAATCGGCATGCCTGTGGGCTCCGTGAAGGTAGAATGGATAGTCCCAATCGGTTGATATTCGATTTTCATTACTGACCCCGACCCACGCTATCGTTGTCTTTGATGTCTTTCTCGTCTGATTACCCGGCACCGGTCACGTGCCATCCGTTGCGGGCAGTCGCGGTGGCGCAAGAACACGCCCGGCCGGATTTCCCCATGACGGACCAGGCGTTAATTGCCATGCATGCATGCGCGAGTGAGGATGGCCGGGAATGGCGTGACGGGCGTGTTCGCTTAGCTGAGCATCGAACCAGCGGTGTATCGCCTCGACCAGCAAACCGGCCAATAAGACTGACTTTGTGAATAGGGCTTTCGTCATGAGGACGCTCTTTCGATAGCTGTCGCGGCTCCATAAGCGGTCGCCATTTCGCCGTGATTACCATCCCGATCCGAGTCCGATCTAAGAACGGGGGGTTACGGCGTGTTGCTTCAGGAAAATCGAGACCAGAAACAGAAGCCCGCTGGCGATGATGATCAGTGGGCCGGGAAAAAGGCCGGTGACGGCGTAGGCAACAACGCCCAGCATCGCGGAGAGCCCGCCGGCCGCCATACTGAGGAAGGCGTATTGCGCCAAATTCGAGCTGAGGTTTCTTGCCGTGCAGGCCGGGATCGCAAGCAACGCAGCGGTCATCAATCCTCCCACGATGCGTACGCCGAGCGCGACGGTCAAAGCGACACAGATGAGGTAGATCGTGTTGTGCCAGCGTGCATCCACGCCTTGTGCTCCTGCGAGATCCGGTGAAATGCCGACGAGCACCAGATTCGGATAGATGCGGCGAATCGTCAGGTAAAGACCGGATGCCAATACCAGCGTGACCAACACCGTCGAAACCTTGATCTGGGAAACATCGCCGAGCAATGCGATTTCCGCTTTCTCTTGAGGAAGAAAGAGGAACGCAACCGCGAGGGAAGTCGAAAATACGACCGCAGTAAGGGCCTCTCGAGATGCAAGTGGGTCTTCTTTTCCAAATACCAGATCAACCAGACCCCGAGTCCCAAGAATAACAGCGCGCCGAGGGAGACGTCGAAATCATAGAGCAGGGCGAGCGCGATGCCCGGCAAGGTCAGGTGACCCAGCGCGCCACCCACCAGCGCCATGCGTTTGCTGAGCATCAGCGAGCCAAGATATCCGGCCAGGGCCCCAATTGCGCCGCTCAGAAGGAATGCCAGGAAAAGATTGCCGTTCATGGGTGCTGGTGCTCGTAGTATTTGACGCCAGTGCCGTAAAGTGTCCGCAACTGTTGCGGTGTCAGCACCTCCTGAGGGGCACCTAAGCACAACTTGTGCCGATTCAGGCAGAGAACCGTCTGTGCGTGTTCCCAAACGACATGCAGGTCGTGGGTGACCAGTAGAATGGTCAAAGGCTTAGTCTGGCGGAAGCGTTGCAGCAGCGTATAAATCGTTTCCTCTCCGCCGATATCGATGCCAGAAGTGGGTTCGTCCAGCAACAGCACCTCGGGATCGTCCACCAGCGCCCAGGCGATCAGCATCCGCTGGAACTGACCGGTGGAAAGCGTTCCAAACGGACGAGCAAGCAGCGCATCGTCCAGTCCAACCTCAGTGAACATCCGCTTCATGGCAGCGACGTCGCGCGTCTTGAAACGGAAGAATTCTTCCAGATCGAGCGGCGGAATGTCTCGCCGTTGCACGAACTCTTGGGGTGGGAGATAACTGAGCTTACGGGTATGCCAAGTGATCTCGCCTTCATAGGGGACGAGCTTGAGAAGCGCCCGGAGCAATGTCGTCTTGCCAGCCCCATTGGGCCCGAGGATGACGAAAACGGAGCCTTGTACGACCGAGAAGGAAAGATCGCGAATGATCCTGTCTTCCCCGTAAGACACCGACAGATCTCGTACTTCAAGAACGGTTCTCTGGCTGTCCGTCATGTCCGACATCCGCTCGCCTGATTTCAAACCGGGACTCCGATACTGCCAGATGGCGGATGTCGAAGCAAGGTTCTCTGGTTCACTGGGAAAATGTGCTCTAGAAGACCGAAATACCTTTTAGTCGGTGTTTTCGCCGCCTAGACTGACGGCGGGTTGCTGCGCGTTTGAGGAGATCTTCGTTACGGTGCGCCAAAGGCGGCTGCCGCGCAGGGTCAGCACGATAGGCTCGATGTATTGTCGAGGAACGATCTCCCAGCGTCCCAAATACAGTCGAGCTGCATTGGCGACTACTAATACCGAACTGATATGGTGCAGAAACGCAGCGAGCACAGGGTTTAATAATCCAAAGGTTGCCAGTGTCAATCCTACCCCGTTGAAGGAGATCGCCCACGTGTAATTCTGCTTGATAATCTGGCGCATTTTCCGGCTTATCTGGAGAATCTGGATCAGATCGTTGGCATCCTCACCAAGAATAACCATATCGGACGAAGCAATAGACAGGCCGATGTTCTTGTGGCCCCCGATGGCGATCCCTACATCGGCGGCGGCCAGCGCAGGCGCGTCATTCACGCCGTCGCCGATCATCGCTACTTTTCCGAACGACTGCCATTGCCGAACCAATGCCGCTTTATCTTCCGGCCTGCAATTGAAATGGTAGCCGTCCGCTCCGATCAGCGCGGCGACGCGCTTGGCTTCCGATTCCTCATGGTCGCCGGTGGCAAGAACGACACGTTCGACTCCAAAAGAACGGATACTTGCTGCGAGATTTTCCATGGCAGTTTGGACGACGTCACGAATGATGACCATCCCCATGAGCTCTCCGTCCTTCGCCAGGCCGATGGTCCGACCGACATACTTGATCTCAGGCAGCTGGATTCCCTGCATTTCCAAAGTTTCCGGACTTCCGATCAGTATTTCGCAATGATCGAGGCGGCCCCTAACGCCTCTGCCGGGTAAGTCTTCGGCGTCCCGCACCGGCCTAAGCCGAGTGATCCCAAGGTCTTTGCAATAATTGACAATGGAACGCGCGACCGGACTGGTAAATCGCGACTCGAGGGACGCGGCGATTTCCAGAAGCTCTGCTTCGGTGGTCTTCATCGCGACGATCTGATGGACCTCGGGCACTGCCAGCGTGACCGTGCCGGTCTTATCGAGAATGACAGTCTTGACCTCATGCATCGTTTCCAGCGGCTCCCCGCCCCGCACCAGGATATTGAGCCGGGCAGAGCGGCCAATACCAGAAGCGAATGCCGTTGGTGTCGCAAGGGCCCAGGCGCAGGGGCAAAGAACGGAAAGTGCCGTAGCCATGAGGTCCAAACTGCCGCTGACGAAGAGCAACAAGAACGAATAACCGCTGACGCCCAGAAGGAGATATTGGACGATTGCGTCGGCTCTTTTTTGAAGCGTGGATTTGTACTGCAGTGTTTTCTCGATTTCTGCGGTAATCACGCTAATGAAAGAGTCGTCGCCGCTTTTTGTGGCCTTAATCTGGATGGGTGCAGACAGGTTAAAGGTGCCCGATAGGATATCGTCACCTGGTATTCGATGAATCGGGAACGGTTCGCCGGATATCGACGATTCGTCGAAGGACGATCGACCTTCGATGATGATGCCGTCCACCGGAACAACGCTACCCTTGGGTACGATCAGCACATCGTCTTTTTGCACCGTATGAGTTGGAACCTCCCGAATCTCGCTCCCTACCATAAGGAGGGCGGTTGTCTTGGTTTGCTTGATGAGGCCTTCAATCTTTTCCCGGTTCTTTCGGATGATCGTAAAGGACACATAGAGACCGAGTCCGATGAACCAGGCCACCAGCGCGCCGCTTAAGGGTTTCCCATCGATCAGCGTCACGATCATCACCAAGACGATCAGAAGCTCCGCAGAGACTTGATGCAGAATCGCCACGGATCGCAGCAGCCCGAGAGCATAGAGGGCTAAACACAGCCAATAGAACGGCAGGGCCAGCCCATAGAAGAAGGGCATGTCGTATAGGGCGTCGATGGCGAAGAAAACGACAGGAATGACGGCGAGAACGAGTCGTAAGAGGAGGGGATCCCTGAAAGGACTGATCTTCGGCAGTTCGCTGTCCAACCATCGGAAAAAACCTTCAAAGCTCATGTAAATTACCATATGACACCTTGTTGTTTTGGCCGCCGCCATTTCCCATTAGACGATAATCTAACCAGGCCGGTAGGGAACGTCCATGACGCTATCGACAATGGGAGGGAAGAAAGCCGGTTCGCTACATCAGGCGAACTAGATAGCCCAACAGCATCAGGCTGCACCGGATCAGCAATCCAGCGAAGCTTGCAACAGGCAGGACGTTAGGCCGCCGGCGCGGAGCATCGCGATTTCATTCTCAACGGAAATGAGCTGGATGGCCAGGATCATCATGGCGATTCCGAGTCTCGGGAGTCTCAGTTCCCAGCACTTGGGCCCCTAACTGGGCTTTTGGAGCTTTTAATGTTCGCTTGCAGCGCACCAACAGCTTGTATTTTTCACGGCGGCATCTAGATTAGAAGTCTCTAATGCGCCAGAATGGAGACACCTCAAATTTCCTTTATTCATCCGGATAAATGAATCGCCCCGTCAGGCTATTGGCGCCACGCGGCACAGCGGCGTAGTCCCGCACAGCGCTGTGAGCACGCCTGGCGCGACGATTGCCTGATCCCGCACGTCGAGCGTGTCTGGCTGGGAGGTACAGTGCCTCGGGTAAAGCGCAGCTTGCCCATCGACGCAACCGGGCTTTGGGCAAGCTTTAGGCATAATGAAGGAGTGAATCGGGATGCAACAACGGTTCTTGATGATCGGTTTGGCAGTCGTGGCGTTGGCTTGCATTGCTGGCGGGAAGCAGGATCAGGCAGGCGCCATAATCCCTAAAGCCGAACAGGCACATCGTATTGAATCTGTCCGAGCACCTTCCCCGGTTGATGAGGCCGCTTTGGTGGAGAAAGCCAAAGCTGCGGTCCGGACTCTCGGCAGCGCCCTGAAAGCCGCACTGGAGGCGGCGCTGCGAGCCGGCAGACAGGTCGACGCGCTGAGTGTGTGCCAGCTTGAGGCGCCGGCCATCGCCAGCCAGGTTTCCGCCCAGAGTGGAATGCAGGTCAGCCGCGTCAGTCTGAAATATCGCAACATCAACAATGCGCCGACCGAATGGCAAAGCCAAGTGTTAAACGATTTCGAGAACCGCAAGATTGCCGGTGAAAACCCCGCGAACTTGAGCTATGCCAAAGTCGTTGGCAACGAGTTCCGTTTCATGAAAGCGATACCGATCGAGGGGGTCTGCCTGGGGTGCCGTGGCGACGCGATCGGACCGGCGGTCAAATCCAAGCTCAGCGAGTTGTATCCCCAGGACTTAGCCACTGGTTACCGAGAAGGCGACCTGCATGGCGCGTTTGTGGTGGTGCAAAAATTGGCGCCATGAACGCCAGGTCCCCGAAGGGGCAGGTCCATTGGATACCCAGGTAGGTAAGCAGCATGGCAAACAGACGGATCCAACTCCGCATCGAGGACATGCATTGCACGGGTTGCGAGCAAATCATCGAGGAGGCCTTACGTCGCCTGCCGGGTATACAGTGGGCCAAGGCCAGCTATCCCACTGCAAGGGCCGAAGTCGAATTCGATGACGCGTTCATCAGCGAACCACGCATACGCCGGGCCATCGAGGAAAAGGGCTATCGCGTTGCCAAAATTGCCAAACGGTCCTTGAAGCACTATGCGCTGAATGGATTGATCTTCTTCCTTCTGCTGCTGGTCGTAGGCGGCGTGGCGTTCTGGGGCAAGAGCCTGATGCCGGGCCTGATGAAGCAGATGAGTGCCCAAGTCGGTTACGCGATGTTGTTCACGATCGGTTTTCTTACCGGTTTTCACTGCATCGGTATGTGCGGCGGCTTCGTCGTGAGTTATTCAACGGCAGTCGCCCCGCGCACTGTTGCCAGGTTGGCCGCTGCGCATCTGTTGTATGCCTTCGGCAAGACCGCATCCTATGTCCTGATCGGAGCCGGTTTCGGCCTACTGGGCTCGCTGGTTACCATCACAGCTTACATGCGCGGCATAGCCGCTCTCGCAGCGAGCCTTTTTTTGGTGATCTACGGTCTGAAGATGCTCAATGTCTTTGCCTTTTTACGATATTTTACCTTGCGCCTCCCGCGTTTTATGGTCCGTGGCGTGGCGAAAGAAGTTCGTGAGCAGCACAATCCCCTGGTCATCGGCTTGTTGACCGGCCTATTGCTCGGCTGCGGCCCTCTGCAAGCCATGTACATCATGGCCGCCGGCACCGGCAGCCCGCGGGAAGGCGCTACTATCCTGTTCTTCTTCGGTTTGGGCACCCTGCTTCCTTTGCTCGGCTTCGGGTTGTTTGCGAGCATCTTGTCGCGAAACACTATCCATCTGCTAGTTCGTGTATCCGGCATCCTAGTGATCATCATGGGACTGATGATGGCCGATCGCGGCCTTAAACTGATCCAATCGGGCTATGATTTAGCGTCCCTCCTTTCTCGCTGGGAGCAGCGCGACTCAGCGGAACTGCATCCCTCCGAGCCGGCCATGACCGCCCCCCATCCCTAACCCGGTTGTGTAAAAAAAGCACTTACGCATTCCTAATATGCAGGCACCGCCTTTTCCAAGACGCGGATACTCAAGGCGTCGAGCTCGTCCCCTTTCCTCTACGGAGAACTGAGGCCATGAATCCAGCCAAGAAACGTATCCTCATCGTTGGCGGCGTCGCCGGCGGAGCTACTTGCGCGGCCCGTGCGCGCAGACTCTGCGAAAGGTGCGAGATCGTCGTCTTCGAGAAGGGACCGTATGTCTCCTTTGCCAATTGCGGTCTACCCTATTGCGCATTCCGGCGAACGTGACCGTTGATTCCGGTGATCGTGACCGCCGGGGATCTCATGCCGCGCTGGAGGTTGGTTTTTTACTTGGACCGGTCACGTTGGGTCAAGCCGGCGGTGGTTTTGCGCATCGACTCGCCGGTCAGGGGTAGCCGGTGGGCGTTGTGCAGGAGGCGGTCGAGGATGGCATCGGCGAGGGTGGGCTCGCCGAGGTAGTCGTGCCAGTGCTCGACCGGCAGCTGGCTGGCGATGAGGGTGGAGCGCAGGCCGTGGCGGTCTTCGATCAACTCCATGAGGTCGTTGCGCTGAGAGGCGGTGAGCGGCTGGATGCCCCAGTCGTCGAGGATGAGCAGGTCGGTGCGGGCGAGCTGGTTCATGAGCCGGGAATAGGAGCCGTCGCCGCGGGCGACGGCGAGCTGTTCGAGCAGCCGAGGCAGGCGCAGGTAACGGACGGCTAGTCCCTGGCGGCAGGCCTGATTGCCGAGGGCGCAGGCGAGATAGGTCTTGCCGGTGCCGGTGGGGCCGGTGAGGCAGAGATTGTGATGGGCGCGCAGCCAAGAGCCTTCGGCGAGCGCGGCCATTGGGGGACGATGCAGGCCGCGGGGGTGGCGATAGTCGATATCCTCGATGCAGGCGGCAAGGCGCAGCTTGGCGTCCTTGAGCAAACGGCTGAGGCGGCGGTTGTCGCGGTAGAGCAGCTCCCGGTCGACGAGCAGCGCGAAGCGCTCGTCGAAGGAGAGATCGTGGGTGGCGGGCTGTTCGAGCTGTTGTTCGAAGGCCTCGCGCATGCCGGTGAGGCGCAGGGTGTGGAGCTTGTCCAGGGTTTGCTGGGTGAGCATGGTTTTGTCTCCTGTTGTAACGGGTTTCAGTTGTAGTAGTCGGGACCGCGCACGTTGCCGTGGGCCGGCAGCGCCGCGGCGGTCTCGTCATGGGCCTCATGCGGCTGGCGGTCGAGCCCCTTGTCGAGGATGGAGCTGACGGAGCGATAGGACGGTGATTGGATGGCCAAGGCCCGCGCACAGGCCGCCTCCAGCCGCGCTCGGCTGTAGCGCCGAGCGAGATTGAGCAGGCCCAGGCAGGCGCGGTAGCCGTGCTCGGGATGGGGCCGGTTGTTGAGCTGGTGTTCGACCACGTGCAGCGTCGCTACGCCGATGTCTTTGGCCCAGTTCATGAAGCGCCCCGGTGACCACTGGCGGTGCTCGCGGTGGGACTTGGGCATGTGCTCGGGGAGGGTGGAGAAGCGGCCGGCGCCCTGGCGCGGGTGCGCGGCGACGCGGTGTCCCCGGTGCAGCACCTCGATGCTGGTGGCGGTGGCGCGCAGCTCCAGCACCTGGCCGACCAGCGCATGGGGCACGCTGTAGAGGCGACCGCCGAACTCGACGTGGTAGTCGATGCCGGGCTTGACCTGTTTCCACTCGGCGTACTCGTAAGGCACCAGCGGCAGGGGTTTGAGGGCCGGCCGGTCGAGGGACTCGAACAGGTCGCGGCGGCTGTCGGGCTGGCGCTGGAAGGGGCGGCCGTTGAGTGACTCCAGCAGCTCGTGTATGGCCTGGTTGAGGGCCGCCAGGGAGTGGAAGGTGCGATGGCGCAGCCGGGCCAGAATCCACCGTTCCACGACTTGCACGGCCACCTCCACCTTGGCCTTGTCCTTCGGCTGGTAAGGGCGCGCCGGCAGGATGGCGGCGCCGTAGTGGCGGGCCAGCTCGGCGTAGGTGGCGTTGGGCTCGGGGGCGTAGCGGCAGGGCTGGCTCACCGCCGCGCGCAGGTTGTCCGGCACCCACAGCGCGGGGGTGCCGCCGAAGTAGCGCAGGGCGCGCTGATGGGAGGCGATCCAGTCCGGCAGCGCCTGGGTCCAGGTGGCCTCGGCGTAGGTGTAGCTGGAGGCGCCGAGCACGGCGACGAACACCTGCGCCTGGCGCAGCTCGCCGGTGGCGGGGTCGATCACCGGAACGGTGGGGCCGCAGTAGTCGAGAAAGAGCTTCTCGCCGGCGTGGTGAACCTGGCGCATGCTGCGCCGCTGCTGGCCCTGCCAGAGCCGGTAACGGTGGCAGAACTGGCTGTAACGGTAAGCGGCCTCGCCGTGGGTCGCCACGTACTCGGCCCACAGCAGCTGCAGGGTCACCCCCTTGCGCTTGAGCTCGTGGTGAAGGCGCGGCAGGTCCGGCTCCACGAAGCGCGCCGGGGCCGTGGGGGCGGGGAACAGCAACCGCTCCAGGGCCGCCTCGTCCATCGCCCCGGGCAGCGGCCAAGCAACGCCCTTCGCCTGGGCGAGGCTCACGTACTTGCTGACCACGCCCTTGGAGACGCCCAGCGCCCGGGCGATCTTCTCGTGGCTGAGCTTCGCCTCGTGCTTGAGGCGCAGAATCTCGGTGATGTGTCGCATGGAACTCCTCTTTGCCGGCATGTCGCCCCCTTCGAAAGTAAAAGGGCGGCTCTATGCCTGTTGGGGTTGAGAAATTCCAGCGCGGCTGAGGTGATTCCGGGAACGTGACCGCGATTTCCGGCATCGTGACCACCGATTCCGGCCGGAAGGCCAAAATCGGTCACGATCAAACGGAATCGCCGGTCACGTTCACCCGGCATGGGCGGTCACGATCAAACGGAATCGGCGGTCACGTTGGGCCGGAATACGCACCTATTTCGTAGGCGATGTGATTGAGTCGGAAGCGAATTTGCTGGTGGCAAATCCGGATACTTTCAAACATCGTTTCAACATCGACGTGCATACCGAAACCGAAGTTACTCGGATCGATCGCCAAAGCAAATCTGTCGAGGTGCTCGATTTGAAAACTGGGATTAGGCGACGAGAGCCTTACGATGCTCTAGTCTTGGCCACTGGCGCACAACCAGTCCGCCCAGATCTGCCAGGCATTGATCTGCCAGGCATCTTCATGCTCCGTACCATACCGGATAGCCGAAAGATAAAAGCGGCCGCAGCCCAAGCCCGGCGTGCATTGATCCTCGGAGGCGGTTTTATCGGCCTGGAAATGGCCGAAAATCTGGTTCGGCTGGGACTGGACGTCACCCTGCTGGAGTTGGCCGATCAGGTGTTGCCTCCACTCGACCCGGAAATGGCCGGCTACGCCGCCGACAGGCTGCGAGCCAACGGTGTCCATCTATGCTTGGGGGAAGGTGCGGCGGGCTTCGAGCGGCTACCGGATAACACTCTGGGGGCGTACACCTCGCGGGGGACGATGCTGAACACCGACCTGGTCATCGTAGCGATCGGTGTGCGTCCGGATACCGCCCTCGCGCGGGCCGCCGGTTTGGAGTTGGGCGCCCTTGGCGGTATTCGCGTCGATGAATCCATGCGCACCGACGATCCTTCCATCTGGGCAGTGGGAGACGTGGTCGAAGTGAAAAATCTCATTACCCGCGAATGGCAGCTCGTGCCGCTTGCAGGGCCTGCCAACCGGCAGGGGCGGGTGGCCGCCACCGCCATTATTCATCAACTCAACTGCAGTGCGGATCCGATCTATCCGTTGGCTTTCGAGGGCGTGCTCGGCACCGCCGTGTGCGAAGTGTTCGGACTCACCGTTGCCTGTACCGGCCCGAGCGAAACACTGCTGCGACGAGCCGGCCAAGGCTACGAAAAGGTCTACCTGCATCCCGGCCACCATGCGAGCTATTTTCCGGGCGCCAAGCCGATTCACATTAAGCTGCTGTTCGCCAAAACGGACGGCAGGATACTAGGCGCGCAAGCTGTGGGTGAAGCTGGTGTGGCGCGACGCATCGACGTCATTGCCACTGCCATGATGCAGGGAGCCAGGGTGTTCGATCTGGAAGAACTGGAACTTTGCTATGCGCCCCAGTTTGGCGCAGCTAAGGACCCCGTCAATCTCGTCGGTATGGTGGCCGGCAACCACCTAAGGGGCGATCTGCCTCTGGCAGATTGGGGTGAGCTGGAAAACACCAAGGCCTTGCTGGTCGACGTACGCAGCGAGGCAGAATATACGGGCGGCCATTTCCCGAATGCGCAGAACTTTCCTCTCGATACCTTGCGTGATCGCCTACAGGATCTACCTCAAGATCGGGAAATCTGGCTGATGTGTGGTGTAGGCCAACGCGCTTATTATGCCTATCGGTTATTGCAGCAATACGGTCTACGGGTAAAGGTACTTTCCGGCGGAATGCAGACCTATCAAGCCTGGCTGCAAACGGGTGATCGAGGAAGTGCGCGAAGTGACGTTGGAGAGTACTCCAATGCCCGGCCTATATAGAATTCTGGGTAAACGGACCATGGCCACTCACTAGCCCGCCCAGTTGTCCGGAGCCCCAAAGAGTGAGCTGAAGCGGCTGACTAAGGTGTTGGCGGAGACAGCAGCGGATGCGATACTGGAGGAGCATCCCGGTGATGGCAGGCACGAACCGCCGGCCCAGCGGGCGAACAACATCTGGAACGGCAAGAGCAGGAAAACGTCCAAGTATGAATTGGATGAACGGCCAGTCGACTCTCCCCTCGATCAGCACGCCCGAACAGCGACGGCACCCTAGGATGGGTCGCCGGTCCATTCAAGCGTCCCTGCCCACTTGGCGAACAAAAAAACGTTTGCCGGCAAATTCGACTTGTTTCAGTTTGCCTTGATCTATCAGGCTTGTCACAAAGCTCTCGTCTAATCCGGCATTCGCCAGGAATTGCCGAACGGATTCTTCGCGCATGGGATGTACGGCCGTAATGCTCAGAAGATCGTTTTCTGCGTCGCCGGTATCGGCAAAAGCGTCATCTTCGTAGCCGGTTAGGCATTCCACCTTCGCAAACTCGGCTGTGAATAGGGAATAAGCCTGGACAATCTTTTTCTCGGATGGCGCGCCCACGTCCTTCTCAGACGGAGGCCGGATGGGGATGGCTAAGAAAACTTTGTTTGGTTTCAATCGAGCTACAAACTTGGCCACGGCCGTGACCGCCTCGGGATGGTCGTTGACGTCGGCCACGAGCATTGTCTCGGTGACCAATTCGCCGTCGTAATGTTCGGCAAAGCGGAGCATGCCGTCGAGTATAACTGGAAGCCTCAGCGCATCATCGGGCCGGTTGATGCTTCGCCACAGCTTTTCATTGACCGCATCGACTTTTAGAGACACCCAATCGGCTTTGCCGAGCCGTTTTCGAACATCTTCCCGCCAAAGCAAAGATCCGTTGGAGATCACGGCAATCGGGACGCCCAGAGGACGCAACAGGTCGATCGCTTCGCCGAGGTGCTTATCCAGCGTGGGCTCTCCATCCGGCACAAAAGTCAGGTAATCGACGGTCTGTCCAATTCGCCGAATCTCTTCGACTCGGGTTTCAACGGTCAGCCGAATCTCTTCAGGCCGAAAGAAAGCGCGGGGCTCGATTTCCGTATGGGCTGTCCGTCCGACTTGGCAATAACGGCAGGAATAGCTGCAAGATTTCGGCGGAATATGGTTGATACCAAGGCTCCGCCCGAGCCTTCGCGAGGGAACCGGGCCGAAGACAAGCGACGTCAGGTTGTTACTCATACTTATCTAATATCCGTCCAACTGATCACTGGAGAAGGAGACCGGCCAGGGCCGGTTCGGAAAGAAGTCGGCAAAAATATCATCCATGAAAAGATGGAATAGTGCCAAGACACCGACGCTGTTACCAGTACGCGCATTGATCGGGATCTGAGCCGCGATTCCCAGCTGGACGTACCTGCCAAACCAGATCAGACCCGGATTGACGGTTCCAGTCATTTCACCTTGGCAACCGGCATTGAGACAGCTCTGCATCGCGAACTCCACCTCCGGGATCATCTGATTGTAAGGCGCTTCCAGCCCCGTATCGCTCACGAAGGCGTGCAAGTATTGCAGACTGTACTGCACGGAAAACCCCCAACGCAGAATCGTGGGGTCCCCATGGGTCTTTTCCGTTAACTCGACGTTGTCCCAAGTATGCCTCGTGGCGGTGCGGCTATCGACTGGAAACTCGGCGCCAAAAATGCCAGTTACGGCAAGAGGTCGAAGGTGTTTCGCCGAGGCCGGCAAGTCGCCCATCCCTTTGCCAAAATAGACGGCTGGAAAAAGTGTCGTGAAAGAATTCCCTTGAGCGCTGATCCCTGTACTGCCCAACGCCGTTTGCAGGCCGACGGAGGCGATCGCCTCATGGGCGGCATCGGTGAGGCACTGATACTTGGCCCCTACTTCCAGATTTCCCAAAGCGTTTACTGAATCGGTGCTTTCCGGTTCCAGATGTCCGAATGCACCGCCTAGGAGAAGCCCCAGGCGTCTGGTCAGGCGTGCGGTATATTCAAAAGATATCGTTGTCGCCTGAGTCGCGTAGGTTTCGTCAGTGCCAGGCTCCTTGAAGTGATCTGCCAGCACTGAGAACTCATCCATCACGAACGGGTCATCGATCGCGAGAGTGGTTGGAAAAATGCGCTTGCCGGCGTATCCATGCGACGCAGTGTCGAATGGGGTAAATAGGAACACCGCAGCGAGCATTTCGCTGAGCGGAAACTGTCTGCCACGACGAGAATTCATGCTGACTTCGATCCAGTTCAGCCGAGCGCCACGCCGAGAATCATCATGGCAATGAAACTTGATATTGTACCAAGCGCGGCGAGACCGGTATGGCCCCGCTCGCGCGATTCTGGAATCACGGCTTTGGTAACTGCCATAGCCGGGGCGGGCGTTTGTGGTCGCAGGCACGTTGCCACGGACATCTGGCGCAGGAAATCGGGCAGCCCTGCACTATGGATTTCAGGTATCCCCTTCGTGCCAGGTCTTCCAGCATCGCGGATACCTGTTCGCGACTCAAATTGAGCCGTTGCGATAATTCGTAGGTGTTGATGGTGCCGCTCTGCTCCGTTGCAAGGCACAGCAGTTTCTTAAGCACCTCGAGTTCCCAAGCCGGCCCAGACCGCGCCTTGGTAAACCAACAAGCCCGCGGCCGTCGCGATCAACATTAGTAGAGCGACGCCGAAGAGTGTCCAGAGCCAACTTCGCGTCTCCTGGAGCATGACCGCGACGGTGGCCACGCATGGGATGAAGAGCATGGTGACGGTCAGGAAGGCCAAGCCTGCCGGGGGAGAAATGGATGCCGCGAGCGTTGTCGCCAGCGCCGCCGGTTCGGTAGTGGGCGTGTATAAGACCGCCAAGGTGGCGACCGCGTTTTCCTTGGCGATGAAGCTGGTCAATAGGGCCACGATCATACGCCAATCCATCCCCATCAGCTCGCCCACGGGGGCAAGTCCGCGCCCGAATTGGGCCAGGATGCTGTGGTCCATACTGGGGCCGGGGAAGTGACTGAGTCCCCAGACTACCACGGAAACCAGGAGGATCACCGTGGCCGCCCTACGCAGGAAGGACCAAAGGTTCTCCCACACGAACAAGCCGATGGCGCGAAAGTTGGGCCTGTGATAAAGGGGCAGCTCCATGATGAAAACCATGTGTTGGCCGCGAAATACGGTCCAATTGAGCAATAATCCAAGTAACCCCAACACTAGTATGTTGACCGCGATTAGGGCCGATGCGACGAAGACGGCCTGTTGGCCGAAGAATACTGGGGTGAGAAATGCGAGCACCTGAAGGCGGGCGCTGCATGGCACCAAAGGCGCGAGCAGGATGGTGAGCAGCCGTCCGCTCTGTGACTCGATCACCCGCGCGCCCATCACCGCCGGTACATTGCAGCCGAACCCGAGAAAGAGGGGGAGGAAGCTTTTACCGTGCAAGCCTATGCGGTGCATGAAGCGGTCCATGAGATACGCGGCGCGCACGAGGTAACCGGTATCTTCGAGAACGGCCAGTGCAGCGAAGAAAACGGTGAGAATCGGCAGAAACGTGATGACGGTCCCCGCACCTCCCATCAGTCCGTCATTTAGCAAGCCGGCAAGCCACCACGGCACTGTGGAAAGGGCGACTGCGAGCCGTGCGCGCGATGGTTCGATGAAGGTCTGCTCCAGCCACATCTGCAGCGGGCTTCCAACTTGGAAAGTGAGGCCCAAGACCAGCGCGAGCACGGTCGCAAGAATCAGCATGCCCCAGACAGGGTGTATGGCGTATCGATCAAGGCGGTCGGTCATGCTTACCTGTCCCAGGCGCGGCTGTTTTACCGCCGCTCGCACCATGCGCCCAATCCATTCGTAGCGCCCGGACGCGATATCCAGTACGGCATCTTCATGCGCCATCAAGAGTCGTTTGATCTCTCGCCAGGAGGCCTCGGGTAGCCAAGTCGTCACGAGATCGGTCAGCTCGCTGTCGCCTTCCAGGAGTTTGAGCGCAACCCAACTTGCTTCATAAGGGGATGGCACTTGTGCATCGAGCCAACCATAGACCTGTGTAAGTGCCTCTCGGTGCGGAGGCGCGATCTCCGGGCGGGCCGGGTTGAAAGTTTCGGGCTCGCGCGCCAACTTCACCGCCGCGGTCAACAGCGTGGCGACCCCCTGCGCTCGGCTCGCCACCAGAGGAATTACCGGAAGGCCTAAGGCCGCTTCAAGAACATGGGGCTCGATCTCGATTCCCTCCGCCTCGGCGATATCCGTCATGTTGAGCCCCAGCACGACGGGCGTCGGCAGTAGAAGCAATTCGGCCAGTAAATAGAGGCTGCGTTCCAAGGCCGAGGCATTCGCGATCAGGATGATCACATCCGGGTGCTCGTGGAGGATGAAGTCGCGAGCAATGCGCTCCTCCAAAGAGTTTGCGGTGAGGCTATAGATACCGGGCAGATCGATGAGGTGGAGCAAGGCCCCGTTGTGCCTCAGCGTGCCCTCGCGGCGCTCGACCGTTTTCCCCGGCCAGTTGCCCACGTGCTGGCTCAGGCCAGTAAGCAAGTTGAATACCGTGGACTTGCCAACATTGGGCTGACCGGCAAGACCGGTCAGGATGGATTCGTGCTTTTTCTGAGCACGATTCATATACTGATTTCTTCGACCAGGATCTTCATCGCCTCACTGCGTCCGAGCGCAATACGCGTATTGTGCACACAGATCAGGATGGGGCCACGCCCAAGATTCTGTAATACCTGAAGATGCGAGCCTACAGAGAGCCCCAAGGCTCCGAGGCGGCTGGCGAACACCCGCCCACCGCATAGCTTGCGCGCTACGGCCTGAGTGCTGTCGGGAAGCTGATCAAGAGAAATATAAGAGGCCGGTTTCAAATTTGAAGTGCAACACATTTTGAGTTGAGGATATCCCGCTGAAAGGCTTCGGCGGGGTGCCGTAAGGCAGTACTATGCACACCGGGGATGAGCGTGTCACTGTGTGGCTGTCGGCATTCGGTGTTGCCCAAAATTGGGACGGTCCGGTGGTTCCCGCATCAATCTTCATCACGCAGCATCTTCCGCAATCCGACCAGCGCCGTCCGCTGCCAGCCCAGCCGGTCGTAGAAGGCCAACGCCGGTTCGTTCGCCCGGTCCGCCAGGAGCTGCAGGCGGGTGAGGCCGGTTTCTGCCGCCCAGCGCTCGATTTCGTCCAGCAGCCGCTGCCCGATGCCTTTCCCGCGGACTTCCTGCGCCACCACCACGTCTTCGACCAGCCCCACCCGGCCGCCTTCCGCCGTGGAAATCAGCGTCTGCACCGAACACATGCCGATCACCCGTCCCTCGAATTCCGCCACCAGCACCCGGTCCGCGCCGCTCCCGATCAATAGCGCGAGCCCCCGGCGCTGGCGGTCCGGATCGAAAGCGAAATCCGCCTCGATGGAGAACAGGGTGCCGAGCAGTTCCACCATCGCTTCGACGTCACGCCTCTCGGCGGGCCTGATCATGATGTCCATGGTTTTACCTTCAGTGAACTTGAGAAAATGGGACTTGAGCCGACCGGGGATGGGCCGTCCGCCCGTGGCCGTCGGGAGCTCCGGCCGCATGGCCGAACCGCCAGGACGGACGGCTGCAAAGACGCGGCCTCGAACCGAAACCTTAAAGGAGCCTCGCAAATGAACACAAGTGAAACCGTGGCGTCCGACGGGATGCTGGAAAAAATGATTTCGCACAAGCTGATAGATCTGTTCATCAGGGTTGGGCTGATAGGTTTTCTCGTCATTTATTGCTATCAGATATTCAAGCCATTTATCGGCTTGATGCTGTGGTCCGTCATACTGGCGGTGGCGTTTCATCCCATGCATGTCTCGTTGGCCCGAAGGATGGGGGACAAGCAAGGCCGTGCCGCGACCGTCCTGGTACTTGCGATACTCTTGTGCGTGCTGATTCCCACCGCGCTTCTTGCCGTATCCTTCGCCGATTCGGCGACCGACCTGGTACGGCAGGTCCGGGACGGCAGCCTCAAAGTGCCGGCTCCCCGCGCTTTTGTTGCGGAATGGCCTTTGCTGGGAGATAAGCTGTACGCGCTCTGGTCGTCCGCATACGATGATGTCGGTAGTGTGGCCGCGAAATTCGAGCCCAAGATTCGCTCCGTCACCAAAGAGATATTGGGTTACGCGGCCAGCGCCGGTTCCGCGGTATTGAAGTTTCTGGTTTCCCTGGTGCTTGCGGGCGTCTGGATGGCCTACGCCTCGTCCGGTTATGTGGCGGCAAGAGCCATCGCCAACCGGATGGCGGGGCCCGAGCAAGGGGATGCCCTGGTCAGGCTTTCGACGACGACCATTCGCGCCGTGGCGCAAGGCGTGATCGGTATCGCCTGTATTCAGGCGCTGTTGCTGGGTGCCGGCTTTATCCTGGTCGGCGTTCCAGCCGCGGGGATTCTGGCATTATTGGTTTTACTGCTGGGTATCATGCAAGTTCCAGCCCTTTTGATATCGCTGCCGACGGTCATTTATGTCTTCATGACCAACGACTCCACGATGGTGGCGATCATGTTCGCCATCTATACGATCGTTGCCGGCTCTGTCGATAACATACTCAAGCCCTTCATGCTGGGGCGGGGCGTGGACGCCCCGATGCCGGTGATTCTGTTGGGTGCGCTCGGCGGCATGGCGACCGGCGGCATCATCGGCCTGTTTCTGGGGTCCGTCATGCTGGCGCTGGGGTATCAATTGTTCATGGCCTGGGTGTATGACGATAACCAACGAGAAAACGTCGGAGGTGTTTCCCGGCGAAAGCCCATGGACTCCTTTATTGAGTAATGCTAGACGTTGCAAGTTCGCGGCAGGTTTCCCTCGGGGCGCCGCTGGCCTTGTCGGTGATGCCGGTCAGCCGGTTTTCGGCTATTTCGCTATTGGTAGATCTTTATCTGGATAGCTAATAGAGTTGCTTCCGTTGAAATAAATGGATTTGTTGTGGTATAAAACAATTAACAACAATCGAATGATGTCAGCCAATGATTTTTGAAAAGTTCATGGAAGAAACCAGTGAGCGTACCGTCAGAGCCCTGATCGGAATGAGTAAGGCGCAATTCGCCAAGCTTTGCCCTATCTTTGAGGAGGCTCATGCGGAGATTCAGCAAGAACGCGTTCAGCAAGGCGAAATAAAACGGGTACCCAAAGGTGGCCATGTGGGCTATCTCGATCGGATAGATAAGAAGCTGTTCTTCATTTTGCATTACCTCAAGACCTACTGTACCTTCGATGTCCTGGGCTTTCATTTTGGCTTCAGCTCGGGACACGCGCATCGCCATGTGGCGCAACTTCTGCCCGTGTTACGGCGCAGCCTGGCGAAACTTGATCTGCTGCCCGAGCGGGAGCTGACGACCCCGGGAGAGATGATGAAGCTGATTGAAAAACATGGAGATATCATCATTGACGGGGTGGAATGCAGTTGCGTCAGGCCGCAGGATGACGATCAGCAGAAAGCCCACTATAGCGGTAAAAAAAACGCCATACGGTTAAAACCCTAGTCATTTCGACCCTGGCACGGCAAATTTTGTTCGTTGGAAGTATCGTGGCCGGCAGTGTTCATGATTATGCGCTGATGAAGCGATGGTTCGATCCTGCCTTATCATGGTTTGACGGTGCCGATGTCTGGTTGGATTTGGGGTTCTTGGGGGCCGCTTCCGATTATGGGAATAAAGCCAGAATTCACCTGCCTCATAAGAAACCCAGAGCCTCCAAGAACAATCCTCATCCCGCGTTGGCAGATCAACAAAGGCGCGAGAACAAAAAGCAAGCGCGAACTCGCATCTCCGTCGAACACTCCATTGGAGGAATGAAGACCTTTCATTGCTTGATGCATCGCATTAGAAACCGACTCAGTCTATTCATAGATAGCTTTTTCGGGCTTGGCGCTGGCCTTTGGAATCTAAAAATTTCTTTGTAATCATGCGGTTATCATCGGAAACAACTCTAATAAATATGCGAGAACTTTCTAGCGAAAGGCGTACTCCATCAACTACCAGAACCTTTCCTTCAAAACCGAGCGGATAAAACTCCTTCTGTCCACTGATGCCGTAAATTGCTTCATGTAATAATGACCTTGCAAAATCGTACATGGCTATGCGCGAAGAGAAATCCAGCAGAATATCTCCATTGTCTGAATCTACCTTCGCGCTGAGGAAATTCTCCTCATTTTTCGAAACCTCTTCCAATGGTATTTCATCACCATCTTGAGTAATGCGGATTTCTGGATTGAGTGAGTCGGTCATGGCTTAACAACTCCATCTTTTTCCATCATATGTATCCACCTTTCCCATCAGGCACGATTGCATATTTTCGATGGTAAAGAGAAAGCCCAGCTTGGCCGTAAGGCCGGTTGGGTTAGCACTACCTTTGCGAATTCAAAAGCTCTGGTTCGGATAGAGATACAACATCAACGATTTCTTCGCCTGCGAATACGAGAAAGTGCTTGGCTTTTCCTACATCCCGAGTGCGAAGGCTTTCTTCAATTAACCAAGGAAGCAACTCGCTCTGCTCGTCTACCAGAATAAGAGCGCGCTCCGTTCCAAGTTCTTGCAGTAATCTCAGGCGAATTCCCTCATCCAATATGCGAGTAAGCAAGACGTCGCGAAAACGAATTTCAACAACTTGGGCTCTGTCACGATCCAGTCCATCGATTCGCAATTCTCCATCATCATAAGTAAGCCTCAAAGGCCCCACTGTTTTGGATAGTGGATAATATGTCTTGTATCTATTGGTCATATCGAATTTTGATCCTGGTTCTGCCGCCTGACTGGATTTCGATTGTAGGTCTACCGTCGAGGGACGGTCTTACAATTACAGTGCTTCCATCCGGAAGGGTTCCAACCCGACTCCGTTTCCTTTGTCAGACACACCTCTCGGATTCAGCGAGTCGAAGTCCCCGTTGGCTGTATCCGCATTCCCAGGCTTTATTCTTATGTCTGTATTTCCTTTAGTAATTCGGTCCCGGATCGTATCAGGTACAGGGCAAGAATCACCGCCATCAGCATTCTCATTTTTATGGGGATCGAAAAGATCCCGTATCCACTTAGGCCAAAATGGTGCGTTCCAGTCATAGCCGCCTATTCCTGGGGTTACGCCCGCAATGGGTGGGGGCGGGAACAGGAACGGCAAGTAAACCATCAGGATCGGCTAGGGTAACAGGATTATTCCCCACATACGCATACAAATTCACCCCACCGGCCTCGCCGATCGGGTCGCGCGACAGCCAGCGTCCGGTTCTCGGATCGTACGCCCGGTATAAAGTCAGGTACAGCCCGCTCTGGGCGTGTCGGAACATGCCGGCATAGCCCCTGTCCGTTGGCGTGCCGGTTTGCTTCACGGTCTGGCCGTAGGCGCTGTAGTCGCTGGAGCCCAGCGGGAAGCCGGTGCCGTCGACCGCGTCGGCGACCGAGCCCAGCTGGTCCCTGGCGTAGTACAGCTTGGTGTTGCCCTGCAACTCGCCCTGCGGGTAGTAGCGGCGGATGATCCGGTCCTGGCCGTCGCGGGCCTGGCACAGCACCTGACCGCACCAGAGGTAGCGGGTTTCCACCGGGGCGCCGCCGGGGCCGCTCCTGTCGATGACGCCGACCCGGCGCGACAGGCCGTCGTAGCTCAGCTGGCTGGTGGCGCCGCTGGCCTTGTCGGTGATGCCGATCAGCCGGTTTTCGGCGTCCCAGGTGTAGCTAACCCGGATATTTCAAGAAAGTGGGCGAATCTCGCTTAACCAATTGATATAATTGGAGTTGCGCCAATAACGCTTCGTACGAAGCCTAAACGAGACCGCCCAATGAGTGATTCTATCCCGACCCAGCTCCGTTTTCCCACCGTCGCCGGCTTCACCGTCCGTGCCGACTTCGAAGGCGGCGCGGTGTCCAGCGACTTCGGCGCCCTCCTCCTGCAGGGCGTGGATCGGCAGACCGGATTGATCGCCCGTCTGGCCTCGGCCATTCAGGATCGCCGGCACCCTTCCTACATCGCCCACAGCTTGGCCGACCTCCTGCGTCAGCGCATCTTCCAGACCGCCTGCGGCTATGCCGACGGCAACGACGCCAACAGCCTGCGCCACGATCCCGTGTTCAAGCTGGCGGCCGAGCGGGCGCCGTTGGATGCCGACAACGCCCTGGCTTCCGGCCCCACCTTCTCGCGCTTGGAGAACGGAGTCTCCCGCAAGGACATCTACCGCCTGGCCCGCGCCTTCGTCGATGCCTTCATCGCCAGCTACACCACCCCGCCCGCGGTCATCGTCTTGGACATGGACCACTCCGAAGACCGCACCCACGGGCAGCAGGAACTGGCCTTCTACAATCACCACTACGGCAGCCACTGCTATCTGCCGCTGTTCTTGTTCGAGGGCCTCTCCGGCAAGTTCATCACCGCCGTGCTGCGGCCCGGCAAACGCCCCACCGGGCGCGAGAACGCCGCCATCCTCCAGCGGGTCGTGCGCCGCCTGCGCCAGGCCTGGCCGGATACCCACCTCGTCCTGCGCGGGGATGGCCATTTCGCCAACCCGGAGTTGATGGCCCTGTGCGAAGCCGATGCACGGATGGATTTCCTCTTCGGCCTGGCCGGCAACCAGGTGCTGACGCCCAAGGCCGAGCCGCTGCTTGCCAAGACGCGCGCCTTGCATGCGCAACGCTGTGATTTCGCTCGCCGCGCCGAACAGCCCGAGCCGGCGGCGACCCGTTTGTATGACGAGGTGGCCTACCAGGCCGGTTCCTGGCCCAAGGCCTATCGGGTGGTGCTCAAGGCCGAGGTCATGGGCCTGGGGGACAACCCGCGCTTCGTCGTGACCTCGCTCGCCGACCCGACGCCGGAGGCGCTGTACCGGGATCTGTACTGCGCACGCGGCCAGGACGAGAACTTCATCAAGGCGGTGAAGAACGATCTGGCCAGTGATCGCACCGCCGACCATGCCTTCCTCGCCAACCACCTGCGCCTGTTCTATGCCTGTGCCGCCTACAGCCTGATCCACAGCCTGCGGGAGCACACCCTGTGCCACACCGAACTGGCCAAGGCGCAGCCCATGACCCTCATCCTGAAGCTGTTCAAGCTGGCGGTGCGGGTGGTGCAGTACAAGGACCGGATCAAGTTGCACTTGCCGAGCGCCTGTCCGGTGAAGGCGCTGTTGCACCGGGTCACCGAGATACTCTATCTCGTCCGACCACCGGCCATGGCCTGAAGCGCGCCGTCACCCTCAACCGAGGAGGATCCGGCAGGACTCGGAGGGTTGATTGCGTCCAGTGTCTGGATTCCGGCCACCACCCCCGCGAAAAGAGGCAGGTCGAGGGGCTGCCCATGCCTCATGGGGGGCGTAGGTCAGTTCGGTGGACTGAAAAAATAGGCAGCTGGCCAAGCTATCGGGCGCAGGGGGCATTTTTATGAAACATCCGGGCTAATTAATCCCTGGCAAAAAAATCGGACAATCAAGCTGCCTTAACTGGTCATGCGGTAAGGCGGTGTATTGAATACGCATATCTGTATCAGGCCATTTCATGAAGTCAATAAACCCGCCAGCTTCAAATGACTTCAGTTTTGTAAAGGGAGGGTCGCTTACATCAAAGACTACTACGACCCTTGCGGGTAATTGGTGATGTGTAGCTTGAAAGACCGTCAACTCTAGTACGTTTTTAGAAAGCTCAGCCTTCAAAAAACCAGCTTGAGATGTCCAGATATATGTTTTTGGCACAAAATATAGTTTACCTTCTTTGTTCGGCATGCACTCATTCAATGAGATACGCTCTAGGCTGCAGGCTCCCAAAGCACAATGAATTTTGAACAAATAAACGCCATGCTTGCTATCTAAAGCTCCGGAAACGGTGGCGGCGACTTCTATTATGATAGGGATGCTGATGTTTTGGACACTTTCATCGGTGCGTTTTGCAAATGCATACTCCTGAAAAAGCAACATGCCTGACCAGAAAAAAAATAGCGCTCGCGTTATTTTGGACATATATGCCCTTTGAGCTTTCGCTCTCTGTTGAATCTGGCTATAAGGCTTTTTGTTGTTCTCCGGGCTGCCTCGTCATATGCATATCCTTTTCCGTTGTCATCTGGTTGACGCGGGTCATATAGTCCAAGCGAAAAATGCACGGCTTCATGGATAATAGTATCCAGAAGTTCAGCTGCTTCAGAATCCGTAAGCGGCTTTAGATATTTATCGTCCAACTGGGTGCCAACTCCGGGAAGAGTATTTCCACTAACTTCCCTTTTTCCGCCATCTATGTAGCCAAGATCTATAATCACGTAGCTATCGGGGAATTTGAGATCTTTCTGAGTATCAATAGCTATTTGTCTGGCAATATCAATATCGCGCTGCGTGAGCCCCAGCAGATCGATTCGGTTTATCGGATTATCTCGAACATACGCATACAAATTGACCCCACCCGCTTCCCCGATCGGATCGCGCGAAAGCCAGCGGCCGGTTCTCGGATCGTACGCCCGGTACAGGGTCAGGTACAGCCCGCTCTGGGCGTGCCGGAACATGCCGGCGTAGCCTTTGTCGGTTTGCGTACCGGTTTGCTTCACGGTCTGGCCGTAGGCGCTGTAGTCGCTGGAGCCCAGGGGGAAGCCGGTGCCGTCGACCGCGTCGGCGACCGAGCCCAGCTGGTCCCTGGCGTAGTACAGCTGGGTGTTGCCCTGCAGCTCGCCCTGCGGGTAGTAGCGGCGGGTGATCCGGTCCTGGCCGTCGCGGGCCTGGCACAGCACCTGTCCGCACCAGAGGTAGCGGGTTTCCACCGGGGTGGCGCCGGGGCCGCTCTTGTCGATGACGCCGACCCGGCGCGAGAGGCCGTCGTAGCTCAACTGGCTCGTGGCGCCGCTGGCCTTGTCGGCGATGCCGATCAGCCGGTTTTCGGCGTCCCAGGCGTAGGTGCGGGCGCCGTCGTCGAGCACATTGCCGTTGGCATCCCGCGCCCACAGCTGGCCATTGGCGCTGCTGATGGCGTTGACGTTGTCGACCGTCGCGGTCCAACTGCCGGTGAGTCCGCTCTTACCGGTCAGGTTGTCGGCGGTGTCGTATCAGCGTCAGCTTTCATGCGTCCGATTACGCTGCGGCACTCCGACCGACGGGTGCTCATTTTGATTGCCATTTGTTAATTATCTCATAAGTTTTTGCGTCAATCTTATAGTGGTGAGCCCCAAAAACATCAGGCGCTCCTGGCCTCATTGTGCCGCCAACAGCAATCTCATAATAGCCGTCCTTAAGTTCTACATAGAAATCATAATTATCAATATCAGACAGATATTCGGCCTGCTCACTACTCCCTCTGGAGCGACTCATGAGTTTGTTCTTAAAGTCCTGTTCATATACGGCGTGAATCGCCCTGAAGTAATTTCCTTTAACGAGAACAAAATTGCATTCCAGTGCTTTCTTATAGCACTCCATCTTTGTCTTGCCATTATTTTCGTCTGCCAAAAGCTTTGCGGGTAGTAGCAAAAATAGAACAGCGGCAACATGGGCTCTAGCTTCACGTGAGCGCACTCTATTCCAGAAGGTCATCATCTTATCCTATTTATGACTCTCGCCAGGACAGCACTGGCCCGTCTGCAAAGTCGTTACCGACCCGTTGCCCGAGTAGTTTGGATCGGGGTCATATCGCTTAACAAAGCCACCTGGTGTGCCAAGATAGCTAGGTAATTGACGAAAATCTGACTGCCAGACATCTGAACGCTCCCCTCTCGAAAAATCATCCTCGATATTCGCCTTGGTACATTGTCCATGGGTATGATAATAGCTAATGGCATTCGACTGACCACCTGGAGGATAGCTGGGGATTGATTCTGTGTCGAAAGCAGACCGATTTGGAACCGTTGCGTAGTATAGACCATCGTCGCCCCGATACATGGTGCCAGCCCATTCTTTAGGATCGTGGGGATATTGACTGTATACCCAATTTAACGCATCAATAGCCGCTGCATCCATAGTCGGGAATGGGTCGCCTGGTTTCAAACCCAGCAGATCAATCCGATTCACGGGATTATTCCCCCCATACGCATACAAATTCACCCCACCCGCCTCGCCGATCGGATCGCGCGACAGCCAGCGGCCGGTTCTCGGATCGTACGCCCGGTACAGGGTCAGGTACAGCCCGCTCTGGGCATGCCGGAACATGCCGGCATAGCCTTTGTCCGTTTGCGTGCCGGTTTGCTTCACGGTCTGGCCGTAGGCGCTGTAGTCGCTGGAGCCCAGGGGGAAGCCGGTGCCGTCGACCGCGTCGGCGACCGAGCCCAGCTGGTCCCTGGCGTAGTACAGCTGGGTGTTGCCCTGCAGCTCGCCCTGCGGGTAGTAGCGGCGGATGATCCGGTCCTGGCCGTCGCGGGCTTGGCACAGCACCTGTCCGCACCAGAGGTAGCGGGTCTCCATCGGAGTGGCGCTGGGGCCGCTCCTGTCGATGACGCCGACCCGCCGCGACAGGCCGTCGTAGCTCAGCTGGCTGGTGCCGCCGCTGGCCTTGTCGGTGATGCCGATCAGCCGGTTCTCGGCGTCCCAGGCGTAGGTCCGGGCGCCGTCGTCGAGCACGTTGCCGTTGGCATCCCGCGCCCACAGCTGGCCGTTGGCGCTGGTGATGGCGTTGACGTTGTCGACCGTCGCCGTCCAGCTGCCGGTGAGCCCGCTCTTGCCGGTTAGGTTGTCGGCGGTGTCGTACTGGAAGGCTTCCAGAGCGCTGCCGGTCTGCAGGTGGCTCCAGTCGGTGGCGCTGCCGGTGTTGCTCCAGCCGCCGAGGATGAGGCCGCGGCTGCTGCCGGTGAGCCGGTCGGCGGCGTCGTAGTCGTAGCGGTCCCCCACCAGCAGGGGGATGATGGAGGCCGCGGTGACCCGGTGTTCGGGGGAGTGCTGGTAGAAGAAACTGCGCCCGGCCCACAGGCTGAGGTAGCCCCGGTTGAGAATGCCTTTGAGCTGGCGGTCGTTGAGGTTGGTTTCGTACTGGTAGTCGACAGTGAAGCTCTGGCCGGCGAGGCTTTGCCGGGTGGGCTGGCCGGTCTGGCCCAGATACCCGTAGTTGAAGGTGCCCAGGGGACTGGCATGGCTGGTGAGGCGGCCCAGGGCGTCGTAGGCGTAGGTTTCGGTCGCGCTGTCGACGCTGCGGTTGAGGGGCCGGCCCAGGACGTCGTAGCCCGTGTGGACGCTGGCCACGGGACCGCTTTGGCCGATTTCGTCGCTCAGCTTGCCCGCGCCCGGCTGGCCGGCCGGATGGTAGGCGTAGGTGGTGAGGCCGGTGCCGTCGAGCATGGCGGTACGGCGGGGATAGTAGGGGTCGTAGCTGAAGCTCACCGGCGGCGTCGCGTTGAGGGCGTTTTCGTAGCTCAGCCCGGTCAGCAGGTCGTCCATGCCGTACTGGAAGCGGCGGGTCTGGCCCAGGGCGTCGGTGACGCCGTCGATGCGGCTGGCGTTGTCGTAGGTGATTTGGGTGCGGCTGCCGTCGGCCAGCACTTTGGCGGTGACCCGCCCCTCGATGTCGCGCTCCCAGGCGGTCAACTGGCCGAGCGGGTCGGTGAGGGTTTTCAGGCGGCCGTCCTCGTCGTAGCCGTAGCGGGTGAGGCGCCCGAGCGGATCGGTGGCCCCGGTCTGGCGGCGCAGCGCGTCGTAGCTGTACTGGGTCACCCGCCCTTCGCGGTCCTTCTGTGCCACGGGGTCGAGCTTGTCCCAGGCGGTGGTGCGGGTGGTGCCGTCGGGGTAGGTGAGGGTGGTGAGGCGGTCGAGGGCGTCGTAGGCGTAACCGATCTTGAGCCCTTCCGAGTCGGTGGTGCTGGCGATCCGCCCGGCGGCGTCGTAGGTGTAGGTCATCTGCGCCTTGCCCAGGGGGTTGACGATCTGCGTCAGGTAACCGCTGACGTCGTAGACGTAGCGGGTCACCTCCTGCTTGGGATTGGTGACGGTGGTGAGCTGGCCGGCGGCGTTGTAGGCCAGGGTGGTGAGCTGACCGGCCGCATCGGTGTAGGTCACCGGCAGATGCTGGGCGTTGTAGGTATATTGCGCCAGCACGTCGAAGCCGGCGGCGGTCTTCTGCTTGACCCGCAGGAGGTCGATGCCGTTGTCGGCGTATTCGTAGTCGGTTTCGCGCCCGGCGGGATCGATGACCTGGACGGGATTGCCGACGGCGTTGTAGGCCTTGCGGGTGATCTGCGTGGTCCCATCCGGCAGCACCCGCGCGATCGCCGAAGGCAGGTGCCAGGTCGCGGCCTCCCCACCCGCCCAGCTTTGGCCGGGATAGTTGTACCAGATGCGGTTCTCCAGAGGGTATTTGACGCTTTCCAGGATCGGCGAGGTCACCGACGTGTCGAGCGCGTGCAGGAAGTGCTTGATGCGCGCCTGGGTGTAATCCCCCGCCGCGACGCGCATGGCATGCTTGTCCCAGTAATAGCTGTTGCGGCCGTTGATGTAGGCGTTGAAGGTGGCGATGCCGGCCGGCACGGGGCTGTCGCTGTAGGGAATGCCAGGCGCGCCCTGCATGTATTCGACGCGTTCCCGTTCGCCCAGCGGGTCGGTGATCTCCAGCCAGCGGCGCGAACCGCTCTCGCCGTAGCTGAACCGGGTCTCGCCATAGGGCGTGTTCATGGCGGTGATGAAATACGCGGCATCGTAGGTGAAGCTGGAGCGCAGCCCCATGGGATCGGTCAGGGCCGAGAGCCGGCCGGCGGCGTCGTATTCGATGACGGCGCTGCGTCCGAACGGGTCGGTCACGCCGGTGACGAGCAGGGGGTTGGCGTTGAGGTATTGAAACGTGGTGCGCTGCCCCAGGGCGTCGACGATGGCCGTCAGCCGCAGCTGGGCATCGTATTGCAGGCTCACGGCGTTGCCGGCCCGGTCCACCCGCTGGGTCAGGAAGACTTTGCGCGGATAGACGGCGCTGCCGTCGGGCTGGCCGTAGATCTCTTTCGATCCGTCGGACAGCCTGCGCTCGTAAACGCTCGCGGAAACCCGGACCAGTTGCGAGCCGTCGCGGGTTTCCGGTGCGAACGCGCCGGTGGCCGCGTCGTAGCCGGAATACGTACGCAATCCGCCCCCGGCCACCGCACGGGTGACCTGGCTCCCCGGACTGGCGGGGTTGTCCTGGATGTAGGACAGCCAGTTCAGCGTCCATTTCGGGCCGAGATTGAAGGCGTTGAAGACGGCGGGCTGGGAGGCTTCCCGCTGGTTGTAGCTGAACTGGATCTCGACGGCCCCGCCCTTCGGGGGTTGGTAACCCAGGGGCATGTCTTCGATATGCAGGCTCACCAGCAGGGAGTGAACGCTATAGTGCGGCATTCCCTTCGAACCGCCGCCGCCACTGCACCCCGGATCGCAATCCTTGCTGTCATCCGGCGAGGTCGCGTTGCGGTCGGTGTTGCTGGTATAGCCTGCACCGAGAACGCCGCCCGCCTCGCCGGCGCCGACCTGTCGCCATCCCGTTCGGGCGCCCGGTTCGGGAACGAGGAAGTAGCCGCTGGTTTCCTCATTCAAGACCTCCGATTCAACCCAGTGCTCACCGCCGAATACGGGGTCCTGGATTCGATAGCGCCGGCCTTCGCGCGCAATGAGGGCCGCGTAATGGCCCTGCTTGAGGTGGGCGACAGCCGGCGTCGGGATGTCGCCCGCCGAGGTGCGGAAGGCGGCCCGGTGCGGCAGCCCGGCCTGCCGGGCCAGCTGGTCCAGGGCGTCGAGGGAGGTCCCTTTGGGGCCCGCGGGGGTGAAAAGTAGACTCAGGGCCTGGGATGCGTCGGCGGTTTGGGTTTTCGATACGACGGCAGCCAGGGCGGCGGGACCGCAGCGGAAGGCCTCGGCGGGCCGGTTCCGCATCTGCCATAGCGCCTCGCGGGCCTGGGTGAGCGTCTCGGTCATGAACGCCGGGACCGGCCTGTCCCCGGATTCGTCGAGCAGCTTCGCGACTTGCTCTGCGTGACCCAGCCGGCTGTGGATGTTGAGCAGTTCGGCGAGGGCCCGGTCGATGACCGGCCGGAATGCCGCATTGGCGCGGTCCGCCCGATCCCGCCAGACCGCCTCCCATGCGCCGATGGCTTGAGTGATGCGGCCCTGCTGGGCATAGGCCAACCCTTGCTCGACTCGAAGCGAGGGCCCTCAGGGCGAGCGGGGATAACGACGCAGATAATCCGCCAGCAGTGCGGGGCGTCGGCTTTCGTGGGAAGCCCGGTAAGCCGAAGTAAGGGATGCCAGCGCCTTTGCTTCCGCGGCCGACGGCGGACGGGCAGCCACCAAGGGTTCCTGGAAATACCCGGCCGCGTCCGCGATCGCTGGAATATTGACAAGGCTATCCGCAGCGACTGCGCCTGTCGGGGCAATCATCGAAGATGCCGACAGAATCCAAACCGCAACAAACGTCTTCGTAAACCCACGCATTTTTCTCCCTCCTTTGCCGGGGATGAGATCGGTCAGGTTCTTGCAAAATCGAGAAATTCGGGGGCCGCACACTGGCGGCCGCCGCTATGAAAATGCCGGAGGCTACGGCGATCGGGGCGCTCCGGCATTTTTCAGGGGCAGCCAGGTCGTCGTATCGATGGTCGTACCTCCTGGTATCGGGGTACCTTTGACGGCATCGATTTGTTCGCCGGTATCCCTCGAAAAGGTCCCTTCCTGGTACCGGCCGAAACAGCCCTTGTCCTGGGCCTTGCACAACACGGCGATGCATCCCGTCGCGCCCCAGTAGATCGCCAGGGCCGTGGCGTCACCCTGAGGGGCTTCATGGGCCTTGCGGTGGGGCGCATAACGCACCAGATCGCCGGGCTCGATCTTGACGGTGTTGAATTCGTCACGCCCCATGAGCAAGGCGCTGGGAGAGGCGAGGGCGTTGGAGGGCGGAGGAATGACGGCGATCAGGTTTGCCGACGCCAGATAAGAGGATTTGCCCTTGGGCAAGTTGCGCCAATAACTGTGGCGCGTTGCCCACTGGTAAACTGAACCGAGTTCCTTATCGGTCCCGATATGGTCGACCTTTCCGATCACGACCGCCGGATAAGCGCCGTTTTTCAAAAGATCGCACTGCCCCTTCTGGCAGTCGATGGGCGAGGCATCCGCCGAAACCGTCCAGATTAAGGTCGTGACCGCAAGCAATCCCCATTTCATGAAAAATCCCCTCCGGTAAGGATCCAGCGTCGATAACGAAAGAAAGAAAATGCGCCACATTGTTTAGATTTAGATATTACAGTCTTAGCAAGACTAGAACGACCTCTGTATGTGTCAAGGGCGGTCTCCAGCCTTTTCGGCTTTCCGGGGGAAGAATACGGTGGCGGACGAAGCTTTCGATGCCGATGCGTTCTTGCGCAGACCGAATCCGGGACTGCCTGAGCGGCAATTCCCTTGCCTTCGAATCGCCGCGTGGCATGCCAGTCCCGCGTTACCGCACCGGCTGGAATTTCGCTTTGACCGACTTGGCCTTTTGCACCTTCACCCGGCACGGCTTCCTCCCGCTGCAGCCGCTCCCCGATCAGCCTTTGAACTTGTAGCCTTCCGCCGGCATCGCGGTCAGGAGGACCTTGGCGCCTTTTGGTACCGTAGCCGTGTAGGTTTCTTGGCAGTCGAGGCTGCCGTTATCGGCGACGACTCGTCCGCTGCCTTGAAGCACGACGGTCAAGGGGGTGCGCACTACGAAATTCGCGGAGGGGTTCTTGGCGGCGTCCCTGGAGATGGAACACGGTCCCATTCCCTGGCAATCGCCCGATCAGCCGGTGAAAGCGACAGTGGTGCCGCCGATGGCTGTGAGTACGACGGGGGTTTTGTCTGGAAACTCCGCGGCGCAGGTGTTGCCGCAGTCGATACCGGCGGGTTCGCTGGTGATGAAGCCAGAGTCGGTCCGGTTCACGGTCAGCGATCGGCGTACGACTCCCTGGGTGGCGAGCGCTTGATCGACCTGGATGCGTGGTTTGGGCGTTTGGGGGGCGGAGGCCCGTTTATCGGCGATCGCAAGGCCTGTGCTCTTGAGGGCGGCCTCGATCTGAGCCACGGTCGCGTTCGGCAGGCGGGAGCGGATGGCCGCGAAGGCGCCGGCGACGTGGGGCGTAGCCATGGAAGTGCCGTTCAGGGATTGGTACGCGCTGTCCGGAACGGACGACACGATGCCGGAGCCCAGCAGGTCGACCATCGACGCCATGTTGGAGAACCAGGAAATGCCGTCCTGCTTGGCAGAGGATCCCACCGTCGCCGCCGTGGAAATGCAGCCGGGACTCGCCACCGCATCGACATAGCCGTCGTTGCCTGCGGCGATGACCGTGGCTACTCCCGCCGAGCGCAGGTTGTCCACGATCGGCTTCAAGGGGTGGCCGTCGCAGTAGTCTGTGTATTTGCCGCCGCCGAGGCTGAGGTTCACCGAGGCGATCTTGGTCTTGTCGGATAACCCGGCGAGATTGCTGAAGACCCAGTTGAGGCCCGCGAGGACGTCCGAGGTATATGCAAGTACGCATGGGGAGCGGTTATTGCAGAGGGTGTCGTCATCGATGCGGGTGAACACCTGAACGGCAACGATGCTGCCTTCCTTGGCGATGCCATTGGTCGCTTGGCCGGTGCCGGCGGTATCCCGACCGGCGGCGATTCCTGCCACATGGGTGCCGTGGATGCAGATATTTCCCGAAGCCTCGATGCAGGCCGAAGTCGTGGGATCGGCGGCGCCCGGCCCGGTCTGGTTGGGCGTGCCGTTCGGGCAGAGCGACCGGTTCTTGCTGGCGCCGTTGGAAAAACTCGCTTCGGCAATGACTTTTCCGCTCAGAAAAGGCTATGTACTCGTTAGTAGTTGAAAACGCTTTTCAAATTTCTAACCGGCGACTCTGCCGTACCGAACGTGACATGAATCGCCATTTCCCTCAAACTTCCTAAGGCCCTGTAAAATTGAGCCGAACTCCCCCGATTTGTGGTCAAGCCGCAGATGAAGCTGTGGGGACAAAGCCGATTCCTCAGCTACCCTTATCATGAACGACCAGACGATCCGGTGGCCGCGCAAGCGGCGCGAGCTGCACAACCATCATTTCGACTCGACGATCTGGAACGACTTCAGGTTCCGCGACGACGACATCGTCATCGCCACTTACGGCAAGTCGGGGACGACCTGGGTGCAGCAGATCGTCGGCCAGCTCGTGTTCGGGGGCGATCCGGAACTGGCGGTGGCGGAGGTGTCGCCCTGGCTCGATCTGCGGGTGCCGCCGAAGGAGGTCAAGCTCCCCGTGGTGGAGGCGCAGACCCACCGGCGGTTTCTGAAGACGCATCTGCCGGTGGATGCCCTGGTCTTCTCGCCGCGAGCCAAGTATCTCTATATCGGGCGAGACGGGCGCGACGTGGTCTGGAGCATGTACAACCACCACGCGAATGCAAACCGGCTATGGTACGAGGCGTTGAACGACACGCCGGACCGCGTCGGCCCCCCGATCGAGCAGCCGCCGGCGGACATCCGTCAGTATTGGCGCGACTGGCTGGATCGGGATGGCCATCCGTTCTGGCCGTTCTGGGAGAACGTCTCGAGCTGGTGGCAGGTCCGGCATCTGCCGAATCTCATGTTCCTCCATTTCGCCGATCTGAAGCGCGACATGCCGGGCCAGATGCGCCGGATCGCCGCGTTTCTGGACATCCCGATCGACGAGGCGCGGTGGGATGCCATGGTCGAGTACTGCACCTTCGACTGGATGAAGAAAAATTCCGCGAAGAGCGTGCCCTTGGCGGGCGCCTTCTGGGATGCGGGAGCGGAGACTTTCCTCCACAAGGGAGTGAACGGACGCTGGCGGGACTGTCTAACCACGGAGGAAGTGGCGGAATACGAATCCCTTGCGCTGGAACGGCTGGGCCCTGATTGCGCCCGCTGGCTGGCGGCTGGCTCGGCACCGGAGTGAAGGGTGGCCGCGCGTTGAGCGGCGCATCCTAGAAATTCCCCCGTTGTCGGCCGGACACAGGCATAATTCGCAACATCCGCGCTTTACCCTTCCCTTGCCGGGCGGCCCAGGCCCTCCGGCTGAATCCTATTCACCATCTACTCTCCCTGGTAAGCATTTTGATCTCTACAGCCAATGTCACCATGCAGTTCGGCGTCAAGCCGCTGTTCGAAAACGTCTCCGTCAAGTTCGGCGAGGGCAACCGCTACGGCCTGATCGGGGCCAACGGCTGCGGCAAGTCGACCTTCATGAAAATCCTCGGCGGCGATCTGGAGCCGACCGCCGGCAATGTTTCGGTGGAACCCAACGTGCGGCTGGGCAAGCTGCGCCAGGATCAGTTCGCCTACGAGGACCAGCGGGTGCTGGATGTGGTGATGATGGGGCACACCGAGATGTGGGCGGCGATGTCCGAGCGCGACGCGATCTACGCCAGTCCGGACGCGAGCGAGGACGACTACATGCGGGCGGCGGAGCTGGAAGCCGCCTTTGCCGAATATGACGGCTATACGGCGGAAGCCCGTGCCGGCGAACTGCTGTTGGGCGTGGGCATTCCGGTGGATCAGCACAACGGCCCGATGAGCGCCGTGGCGCCGGGTTGGAAGCTGCGCGTGCTGCTGGCCCAGGCGTTGTTTTCCAATCCGGACGTTCTGCTGCTGGACGAGCCGACCAACAACCTGGACATCAATACCATCCGCTGGCTGGAAAACGTGCTGAACGAGCGCAACAGCACCATGATCATCATTTCGCATGACCGCCATTTTCTGAACAGCGTCTGCACCCACGTGGCGGACATGGACTACGGTGAACTGCGCGTTTACCCCGGCAATTACGACGATTACATGATCGCTTCCACCCAAGTGCGGGAGCGGCTCCTGGCCGACAACGCCAAGAAAAAGGCCCAGATCGCCGAACTGCAGGCCTTCGTCAGTCGCTTCTCGGCCAACGCGTCCAAGGCCAAGCAGGCCACCTCGCGCGCCAAGCAGATCGAGAAGATCAAGCTGGAGGACGTCAAACCGTCGAGCCGGGTCAACCCCTTCATCCGCTTCAACCAGGACAAGAAGCTGTACCGGCTGGCGCTGGAAGCGAAGGCGCTGAGCCAGGGTTACGGCGGCGATCCGCTGCTCAGCGGGCTGGATCTGATGGTCGAGGTGGGCGAACGGGTGGCGGTGATCGGCCCGAACGGCATCGGCAAGACCACTCTGCTGCGCACACTGGTGGGCGAGCTGGCGCCGATGGAAGGGGCGGTGAAATGGTCGGAGAACGTCAACCTCGGCTATTTCGCCCAGGACCACGCCGCCGATTTCGCCGAGGACATGAATCTGTTCGACTGGATGTCGCGGTGGAAGCGGGAAGGCGACGACGAGCAGACGGTGCGCGGCACACTCGGACGGCTGCTGTTCTCGGCGGACGAAATCAAGAAATCGGTCAAGGTGTTGTCGGGCGGCGAGCAGGGCCGCATGCTGTTCGGCAAGCTGATACTGCGCCAGCCCAACGTCATGGTGCTGGACGAGCCGACCAACCATCTGGACATGGAATCCATCGAGTCGCTCAACACCGCGCTGGAACACTATCCCGGCACCCTGATCTTCGTCAGCCACGACCGCGAGTTCGTCTCCTCCCTGGCGACCCGTATCATCGAGCTGACGCCGCAGGGCGTGGTCAACTACAGCGGCACCTACGACGAATATCTGCAGTCGCAGGGCCTGGAATAGGCCAGGGTCCGGTGGAGCGGCTGACCGTCAACGCGCAGGTTTCGATCCCGCTGGAGGAGATCGAAATCGGGTTCGTCCGATCTGGGGGGGCCGGCGGACAGAACGTCAACAAGCTGGCCACCGCGGCGCACCTGCGCTTCGACATCGCCGCGTCGTCACTGCCGGAAACCTGCAAGACGCGGCTGCTGGATTATCGCGACCGGCGGATTTCCGCGGAAGGGATCATCGTCATCAAGGCCCAGCGCTTCCGCACCCAGGAGAAGAACCGGGAGGACGCGCTCGCCCGGCTGCGCGAACTGATCCTGCAAGCGCTGGCGCAGCGCAAGCCCCGCAAGGCGACCCGGCCGCCGCTGGCGGCGAAGAAGAAGCGTCTGGACGAAAAGTCCAGGCACGGCGAGATCAAGAGGCTGCGGGGGCCGATCAGCGATTAGCGTCGGTTCCCGGGCGGGAGTTCCCGTGTGTTTTTTGCTCATCGCATGAAGAGGAAACGCCATGACCTTGGCTGAGACGATTTATCGGCATACGTTGAATCTGCCGGAGCATGCCGCTCGCGAGGTGCTCGATTTCGTCGAGTTTCTTGAGTTTCGCTATGGTGTGTCCGGTAACGCGCCGCTGCCGAGCGATACCGAAAACTGGCTTGAGCGGGTGTGGGGGGCATGCCCCGAGTTTCCCGACAGGCCGGCGCAACCGCCTCTCGATGAGGTGGAAGTCTTATGACGCAACGTTATCTTCTGGACACAAACGTTTGCATCGCTCTCGAACGCGGCCGTCATGCCATCTTGAGGCAAAGGGTCGCTGCGCGTCCTCTCGGCCAGATGTGCATCTGCGAAGTCGTCTGGGCCGAGTTGTTGCTGGGTGCCGAGCTTTCGGCTGATTACGGGCGGGCCCGCAGCCGGATCGAGGAGTTCAGGCATCTCGCCAGCTATCCCTTCGATCGTCGAGCTGCCGAATGCTATGCGGGAATCAGGGCCTTGCTGCAGAAAGAGGGCCGGATCATCGGTGCCAACGACCTGTTGATCGCCGCCATCGTACTGGCGAATGACCTCATCCTCGTCACTCACAACACGGGGGAATTCAGCCGGGTGCCGGGCCTCAGGTTGGAAGACTGGCTGATGTGAACGTGTGGCCTGCCGAAGGGTTCCGACCTCGGGCAAAGGGCGAGCCTTTTCATTGGGCGGGCAGAGGCGAGGCCGGCGGTATCGGCATTTCCGCGCCGAGTGCCGGAGTAAACCGCTCTTTCAACTCGCCGCTTTCGCCGTAGATCAGCAGCGCCTTGAGTCCTTCCTCTGCGGCGACGGCATAGCCCTTTTGCTCTCCCAGGCAAAGCAATGCGGTGGACCATGCATCGGCCCAGGTGGGGTCGGGATGCAGCACCGTGGTTGACAGCAAATGATGGTCGACCGGGCGTCCGGTCTTCGGGTCGAGGATGTGCGAGTAGGTCTTGCCGCCCTCCTCGAAGAAATTCCGGTAAGTGCCCGAGGTCATGATGGCGGTGCCATCCGTCTGGTGGACATCCAGTATCCGTTCGATTTCGCGGGTATAGGGCATCGGCTTTTCCACGGCGACGCGCCAGGGTTTGCCGTTGGCCTTGCGGCCCTTGACCTGCATTTCGCCGCCGACTTCGACCAGGTAGTTCTGGATGCCCTTCGCTTCCAGCAGGCCGGCCACGCGGCCGACGGTGTAGCCCTGGGCGATGGAGGACAGGTCGATGCGCAGGGTCGGATCTTTCTTGCGCAGGCGGTGGCCGGGAACGTCCACTTCCAGCTTGTCCATGCCGATGTGCGGCAGCACAGCGGCGATTTCGGTGTCGGTCGGCACGCGGTTCTGATGGCGCGAGAAGCCCCACAGGTCGAACAGGGGTTTGACCGTCAGGTCGTAACAGCCTTCGGTCTTGCCGTGTACCCGGCGGGCGATGTCGACCAGTTCGGCGATCTCGGGCGAGACGGTCAGCCAGTCGGTCGTGGCTTCGCGGTTGAGCCTGGAGATTTCGGAGTCTTCCCGGTAGTTCGAAAGCTTGAGGTCGATGTCGTTGTACACGGCATCCACGGCTTTCCTCAAATCGGCCTGATCCACTTGCAGGCCGTCCAGCACCATTTTGATGTGATAGGTGGTGCCCTGCACTTCGCCGGACAGCAGGGTTTCGCTGTCGCCGGACTGGCAGGCGGCCAATGCGGCGCCGAGTACCAATCCGCCGCAACGGCGCAGAATCGGAAGCATCATGTTGATCTCTTTAAGGGACGGTGTCGGCGTTCGAGCCGGCGCTTGCGTGGGAAAAGGAGCGCCTAGCGGGTATCATATGCCGCCTTTGAGACGCCACAAGCCGGTTCAGCGCGGATCTGCCTGGGCGGGGGCTGTGGCTCGAGGCGACGCGGCCGGTCCGTCCGGGCGCAGCCCGTGGGGACGCAGGAGGCCCAGCGCGTACCCCAGCAGCAGCGCCAGGAACAGCGCGATCGACAGGCCGATGCGCAGCGTCAGGGCGCGCACGGTCCTGGGCGAACGGCGGTCGCCGTCCTTGACCAGATAGAACAAGGCGGAGCCCAGGCTGGCGACGATCACGACCAGTACCAGCACGATGAGGATTTTAGGCAGCATGTTCGGATTCCTGGGCGGCGGACGCGGCGCACCGGCCACGGTTGCGAAATGAGGCATTATAGCTTCAAACCCGCGGGGGTTGCGGTCATCGGAATCGCGCTGGCATTGCCTCTGTTCTGCTCCCTTGGGGGCTGGCAGCTCAACCGGGCCGCCGAGAAGCGGGCGCTGCAGGCGCAGTTTGCCAGCCAGTCGGCCGAGCCGCCGCTGCGGCTCGACCCGTCCGTCGCCGAGGCCGAGCCGCCACGCTATCGGCGGGTGGCGGTGAAGGGGGAATACGATGCCGGGCGTCAGTTCCTGCTGGACAACCAGATCCACGGCGGCAAGGCCGGCTATCACGTGCTCACTCCGCTCAGGCTCGCGGGTTCGGACCTGGCGGTGCTGGTCAATCGCGGCTGGATTCCCGCAGGTCCCGACCGCCGGCGGCTGCCCGAGCTGCCGCTCCGGGCGCCCGCGGTCGAGCTGACCGGCGTGGTGGAGCGCTTTCCCGCCGTGGGCTTGAAGCTGGAAGGCGCGGAAGTCCCCGCCGCCGGCTGGCCGGCGACGGTGCAGGTCCTGGAGCGGGATGCGTTGGAGCGGCGCCTCGGGTACCGTCTGCTGCCTTACCAGGTGCTGCTGGACCAAGGGGAGGCCGAAGGCTACGCGCGCGATTGGAAGCCGGCCAACGTCGACCCGGACAAGAGCACGGGCTACGCCATCCAGTGGTTTTCCTTCGCCGCGATCGCACTGGGACTGTTTCTCCGCCATGGATTCAGGGCGGGTGCGGCGCAGGATCCAGACGTTTCTCCCTGATTTCTTGAACTATCACACAGCCATGGCACTCACTCCGACCCAGCGGCGCAACCAGCGTACCATCATCATCATCGCCCTGATTTGCATCGTGCCGTTCGCCGCGGCCTGGTATTTCGCCCGCCATCCGCAACTGGTGATGGGCGATCTGGGCAACGTCGGACACCTGGTCACTCCCGCCGTACCGTTGGGTTACGGCGAATTGCTCGCGGCGCCGGTCACTTCCTCCGAATCGATGGAGCAGCTCAAGGGCCGCTGGATCGTCCTGAGCGTCGCCGACGGCCCGTGCGCCGAGGTTTGCCGGCAGAACCTGTACAAGACCCGGCAGATGCGGCTGATGCTGAACAAGGAAATTCCCAGGGTGCGCCGTCTCCTTCTGCTGGCCGATCCGGAGGCCGCGGGGCCGCTGGCCGACTGGCTGCGGCAGGACGAATTCCTGGCCGTGGCCGGACTCGCGCCCGCCTTACGGGAAAAGCTGGAAAAGGCGGCCGGCGGCCCGCTGCAGCCGGGCCAGATTCTCCTGCTCGATCCGCTCGGCAACCTGATGATGTATTACGATGCGGATTTCGATCCGTACGGCGTGCTGAAGGACCTCAAGCACCTGCTACGCGCCTCCCAGATCGGCTGACGCCGGATGGCCCATAACTCACAACAACATGCCATGTTCAGAAAGCTCACTTTTCTCGGTCTGATCCTCCTATTGGGCGCGCTGCTGATCGGCGCTTTCCTCCGCATCGCCGACGCCGGCCTCGGCTGCCCGGCCTGGCCCGGCTGCTACGGTGCGCCCGTCGTCGACGAGCAGTCCGCCGCGATGATGGCCGCGGTCGGCGGCAAGGCGCTGAAATGGCTGTGGCTGGGCTGGGTCCACCTTTATCTGGGCGGCGCTTTCGGCGTGCTGGTGTTGGTCCTGATCGCCATGGTTTGGTGGCTGCCGGCCCACCGCGGCAGGGCGGCGTCGCTGTTGGCGGTACTGCTGGTATTGGTGGGGGTACAGGCAGCGCTGGGTTTGTGGGGGCACTACGCCACGCCGATGCCTCTGGTTTCCGCCGCACACCTGTTCAGCGGATTTCTGACCCTTGGCTGCGCTTACTGGCTGTATCTGGGCGTCAAGCCGGGGGTGGACGACGCGGCCGTGCGGGGAGCACCGGGCTTGCGCCTTCTGGCGCGGGTCGGCTTGGTACTGCTGCTGGCCGAAATCGCCTTGGGCGGCTGGACCGAGGCCCAGCGTGCCGGCCTCGCCTGCCCGGACTTTCCGACCTGCCTGGGCCAGCCCTGGCCGGAGGTGGACTGGCGGCACGGCTTCACGCTTTGGCCGAACATTGCCGCCGACTACGCGGGAGGGGTGCTGCCGGTCGAGGCGCGGGCGGCCATCCATTTCGCGCACCGGCTCGGCGCCGTGGCGGTGTTCCTGGTTCTGAGCCTCTTGGCCATGGGGGCCAGTTCCAACCGCAATGCGACCCCGATCAGCAAGCCGGCGGTGCTGCTGAGCTTCCTGTTGCTGCTGCAGGTCGGCCTCGGCGTACTGAGCGTCCTGATGCGGCTGCCGGTGGCGGTCGCCGTCGCGCACCAGGCCGTGGCGGCGCTGCTGCTGCTCAACGTGGCGCATATCAACGTCTACCTGCGCCGGCGCCTGCCGGCGGCGGCCGCCGTGCCCGAAGTGGTGCCGGTGCGCCCGCCGGTCGAGGCGGTACCTCCGCTGCCGGCGCCGGAGACCTTGTTCGAGCGCCTGCGCGGCCAGCTCGGCAAGACCCGCAGCGGCCTGACCGGCTTGCTTGCCGCCCTGGGCCGGGGCCGCATCGACCGCGAGTTGCTGGACGAGATCGAAGAGCAATTGCTGATGGCCGACGTCGGCGTCAACGTGACGCGGGAAATCGTCGCGGATCTGGGCTCGGGCCTGGAGAAGCAGGAACTGGCCGACGGCGAATCCCTGCGCAACCGTCTGCGCGGCCGCCTGCTCGACATCGTCCGCCCCTGCAGCGTGCCGCTGGTCATCCCGCCGGAGGTCCGGCCCTTCGTCATTCTGGTGGTGGGGGTCAACGGCGTGGGCAAGACCACGACCATCGGCAAGCTCGCCAAACGGCTGCAGAACGAGGGCCACAGCGTCATGCTGGCCGCCGGGGACACCTTCCGCGCCGCCGCCGTCGAGCAGCTCCAGACCTGGGGCGAACGCAACAAGATCGCGGTGATCGCCCAGCACAGCGGGGCCGATTCGGCTTCGGTGATCTACGACGCCGTGGAGGCCGCCAAGGCGCGCGGGGTCGACGTGCTGATCGCCGATACCGCGGGCCGGCTGCACACCAAGTCGAACCTGATGGAAGAGCTGAGCAAGATCAAGCGCATCATCGGCCGTCTCGACGAGACCGCGCCGCACGAGGTGCTGCTGGTGCTGGACGCGGGCACCGGCCAGAACGCCATGTCCCAGGCCAAGCTGTTCAACGAGGCGGTCGGCCTGACAGGGCTGGCATTGACCAAGCTGGACGGCACCGCCAAAGGCGGGGTGATCTTCGCGCTGGCGCAGCAGTTCGGAATCCCCATACGCTTCATCGGCATCGGGGAAGGCATCGACGATCTGCGCGACTTCGATGCCACCCAGTTCATCGACGCCCTGTTCGCCGAGGAAGAGACGAGCGGGACCGCCCGCTTGCATTGAGGCCGTGCTGGAATTCAAAGAGGTCTACAAGCGCTATCCCGAGCTCGGCGAAGCCCTGCACGACGTCAGCTTCCACATCGGTCGCGGCGAGCGGGTGTTCCTCACCGGCCATTCGGGGGCCGGCAAGAGCACTCTGCTCAAGCTGGTCGCCGTGATCGAGCGGGCCACGCGCGGCCAGATCGTGCTGGACGGCCGGAACATCACCCATGCCTCCAACCGGGAGATTCCCTATATCCGGCGCAAGCTCGGCCTGATCTTTCAGGACTACAAGCTGCTGTACGACCGCTCCGTGTTCGAGAATGTCGCTTTGCCGCTGGTCATCGCCGGATTCAACCCGGGCGAGGTCAGCCGGCGGGTGCGTGCGGCACTCGGCAAGGTGGGGCTCTTGTCCAAGGAGAAGCGGCTGCCGCAGACCCTGTCCGGGGGCGAGCAGCAGCGCGTCGGCATCGCTCGGGCGATCGTCCACAAGCCGGACTTCATCCTCGCCGACGAGCCCACCGGCAACCTCGATCCGGAGGCCGCGCGGGAGGTCATGGACATCTTCCGCGATTTCAACGATCTCGGCGTGACCCTGCTCATCGCCAGCCACGACGAACAGCTGATCTCGCGGGCTGGGGGGCGGGTCTTGCGCCTGCAGCGCGGAAGCCTGTCGGAGGTGGGGGCATGAGACGGCAGCGCCGTCGTGCTCAGCGGCGGGTCGCGCCGCCCGCGCCCCGGAGACGCAGCGGTCCGACCCTGGTCGACCGGCTGCAGAGCTACCTGGTTTCGCACGTGCAGACCGCGAAGGAGGCGCTGTGGCGGATGCGGCGCACGCCTTTCGCCATGGCGCTCACCCTCCTGGTCATCGCCGCCACGCTGGCGCTGCCCACCAGTTTTCACGTGCTGGTGAAGAACCTCCGCCTGGTCGGCGGAGACCTGGAGGCGACCAACGAGATTTCGCTTTACCTCAAGCCCGATCTGTCCAACGATGCCGGACGCAAGCTGGCTGACCGGCTGAAAAGCCACGCCCAGATCGCCGAGACGCGGCTCGTCACCAAGGAAGCCGGAATCGAGCAATTGAAGACCTACAGCGGTTTCGGCGAAGCCTTGTCGGCCTTGAATTTCAACCCGCTGCCGGTGGTGATCGGCATACGTCCCAAGGATTCGCTGGCCCAGCCCGGGCAGGTGGAACGCCTCGTCGCCGAACTCAAAGCCCTGCCCGAAGTCGATATGGTGCAGAGCGACATCCAGTGGATGCACCGTCTCCATGCCATGCTCCAGGTCGCCGAACGCAGTTTCGGCGTCCTCGGGGCATTGCTGGCGGCCGCGGTGGTGTTCATCATCGGCAACACCATCCGCCTGGAGCTGTACGGCCGCCGCGAGGAAATCATCGTGCAGAAGCTGCTGGGCGCGACCGACCGGTTCATCCGGCGGCCTTTTCTCTATACCGGTTTCTGGTACGGCTTCCTCGGCAGCATCGGCGCGTGGATCGTCGTCGGCGTCATGCTGCTGATCGTCAGGGCGCCGATCCGCCAGCTCAACGTGCTCTACGGCAGCGACTTTTCCCTGGCCTTTCTCGGTTTTCAGGAGACGATGGCGCTGATCGGTATCGCCTGTTTCTTAGGGATAGCCGGCGCCTTCGCCGTGCTCATCCAGCACCTGCGGGACATGCGTCCCGAGTGAGCGGCAGGCGCGAGGGCTTGCCGAAGCAAGGAACTTGCGCTAGTTTTGGCACTCAAATGGGACGAGTGCTAAAACCCATCCCCATCACAACAGGGCATTCCATGACTCACGAATTGACTCTCCCGACCAATTTGCCCCTCGGCTCCATCGACGATTATTTCGCCGCGGTGAACCGCCTGCCGCGGCTGGATGCCGACGAGGAGCGGGAACTGGCCATCCGTTTCCGCGACGAGCAGGACCTGGAGGCCGCCCGGCGCCTGGTGCTGGCGAACCTGCGTTTCGTGGCCTACATCGCGCGGGGTTATCTCGGCTACGGCCTGCCGCTGGCCGACCTGATCCAGGAGGGCAACATCGGTCTGATGAAGGCGGTCAAGCGCTACGATCCGGACGTCGGCGTGCGGCTGGTTTCGTTCGCGGTGCACTGGATCCGCGCCGAGATCCACGAATTCATCATCCAGAACTGGCGCATCGTAAAGATCGCCACCACCAAGGCCCAGCGCAAGTTGTTCTTCAACCTGCGCAAGATGAAGAACCGGCTGGGCTGGCTCACCCCCGAGGAGGCCGCAGCGGTTGCGGAGGAGCTGGGCGTGGACGTCGAGGACGTCTACAAGATGGAAAACCGGCTGAACAATCCGGACATGGCGCTCGAGGCGCACGGGGAGGATGACGGCGACGACCGCGAGGGCCACGCACCCATCCATTATCTCCAGCAGGAGGGGGCGGACCCGGCGCTGCTCATCGAGCACAGCGAATGGGAAAACCGCCAGCAGGAGAGACTGCAGCAAGCCATCGGCCAGCTCGACGACCGCAGCCGCGACATCGTGGCCAGCCGCTGGCTCAGCGAAGACAAGCTGACGCTGCACGATCTGGCGGCGCGCTACAACGTCTCTGCCGAGCGCATCCGCCAGCTCGAGAGCAGCGCGATGAAGAAGCTGCGCAACGCCCTCGCCGACGCTGCTTGATTTTCAAAAGGCGGACGGAGCCTGTCCCGGACTTGATCCGGGAGCGCCGGCCGGCCGTATCCGCCCCTCCCCTCAGGCCGATCCCAGCTCCAGCGCTTTCCAGACATCGAGGCAGGCTTCCGCCCGGTTCAGCGTGTAGAAATGCAAGCCGGGAGCCCCTTGCTCCAGCAGCCGCCGGCACAGCTCCGTCACCACCTCCAGACCGAAGGCCCGGATCGCCCTGCGGTCGTCGCCGAAGGCCTCCAGCCGTTTGCGGATCCAGCGCGGGATGTCGGCGCCGCACATGTCGGAAAACCGCGCCAGTTGCGAATAATTGGTGATCGGCATGATGCCCGGCACGACCGGGATGTCGACACCGAGCCGTTCGCAGTCGTCGACGAACCGGAAATAGGCTTCGGGATTGTAGAAATACTGGGTGATGGCGCTGTCGGCGCCGGCATCCACCTTGCGCTTGAAATTCTTCAGGTCGCTCTCGGCGCTGGCCGCCTGGGGATGGACTTCCGGGTAGCAGGCCACCTCGATGTGGAAATGGTTCCCCGTTTCGGCACGGATGAATTCCACCAATTCGTTGGCGTAGCGGAATTCGCCCGCCGACAGCATGCCGGAGGGCATGTCTCCCCGCAGCGCCACGATGTGGCGGATGCCATGCGAACGGTAGGCTTCGAGGATCTCACGGATGCTCTGGCGGGTGGAGGCGATGCAGGACAGGTGCGGAGCGCACTCGATGCCTGTGGTCTGCTGAATCTCCAGCGCCGTTTCGAAGGTCTTCTCGCGCGTCGAGCCGCCGGCGCCGAAGGTCACCGAGCAGAAGCGCGGCTTGAGCGGCGCGAGCTTGTTCAATGTGCGGCGCAGGTTCACCGCCGCCTCTTCGGTTTTCGGCGGAAAGAACTCGAAGCTGAATTCCCGCGGATATTTCTGTTGAGTCTTCATTGCACTCCCCCTCACCCCGGCCCTCTCCCAAGCGGAGAGGGTGAGCAAGGTTGCTGCGGCTTTCATGTGGAGGAAAACGAAATCGTGCAGGGGGCAGGATTTCGGATCGAGGTGCTCGGAATTTCCGATCGAAACCCGGGAATTCCGGGTTTCGATGCGTACGAAATAGCCTTTTGAGCTATCAGTAGCGATAGTGGCCCGGCTTGTATGGCCCTTCCACCGGCACGCCGATGTACGCCGCCTGTTCCGGACTCAGCACCGTCAGCGCCGCCCCGATCTTCTTCAGGTGCAGCCGCGCCACCTTCTCGTCCAGGTGCTTGGGCAACACGTACACCTCGTTCTCGTACTTCCCGCCGTGGCAGAACAGCTCGATCTGCGCCAGGGTCTGGTTGGTGAAGGAGTTGGACATCACGAAGGAGGGGTGTCCCGTGGCGCAGCCCAGGTTCACCAGCCGACCCTCGGCCAGCAGGATGATGCGGCGGCCTGAGGGGAAGATGATGTGATCGACCTGCGGCTTGATGTTCTCCCAGGTATACCGCTTCAGGGCGGCGACCTCGATTTCCGAGTCGAAGTGGCCGATGTTGCAGACGATGGCCTGGTCCTTCATCTTCACCATGTGGTCGTGGGTAATGACGCCCACGTTGCCGGTGGCGGTGACGAAGATGTCGGCCTTGTCGCAGGCCTCGTCCATGGTCACGACCCGGTAGCCCTCCATCGCCGCCTGCAGGGCGCAGATCGGATCGATCTCGGTGATCCACACGGTGGCGCCGAGGCCACGCAGGGACTGGGCGCAGCCCTTGCCCACGTCGCCGTAGCCCAGCACCACGGCGATCTTGCCGGCGATCATCACGTCGGTGGCGCGCTTGATGCCGTCCACCAGCGATTCACGGCAGCCGTACAGGTTGTCGAACTTGGACTTGGTCACCGAGTCGTTGACGTTGATCGCCGGGAACGGCAGCCGCCCTTCCGCCTGCATCTGGTACAGGCGGTGCACGCCGGTGGTGGTTTCCTCGGTGACGCCCTGGATGCCGGCCTGGATCTTCGAATACCAGCCCGGCCTTGCCGCCAGCGACTTTTTGATGGCGGCGAACAGCACCTCCTCTTCTTCACAGGTCGGGTTGGCGATGAGGGAGGCGTCCTTCTCGGCGCGGGCGCCGAGGGTCACTAGCAGCGTGGCGTCGCCGCCGTCGTCCAGGATCATGTTGGGACCGGCATCGCCCGGCCATTCCAGGATGCGGTGAGTGTATTCCCAATATTCTTCCAGGGATTCGCCCTTGTAGGCGAACACAGGGATGCCTTCGGCGGCGATGGCCGCGGCGGCATGATCCTGGGTGGAGAAGATGTTGCACGAGGCCCAGCGGACCTCGGCGCCCAGGGCGGCCAGGGTTTCGATCAGCACCGCGGTCTGGATGGTCATGTGGAGGGAGCCGGCGATGCGGGCGCCCTTGAGCGGCTGGGCGGTCCGGTATTCCTCGCGGATCGCCATGAGTCCCGGCATTTCGGTCTCGGCGATGGCGATTTCCTTGCGGCCCCAGCCGGCCAGGGAGAGATCGGCGACCTTGTAGTCGTCGAATGCGGCGTTTGCTACAGCGTTCATGGATTCCTCTTCGTCAGTTCTCCACCGGAGCTGAGGCTCTGATTACCCGTCGGCCGCCGCGGCCGGTGGAGATAAACAGAGCGCCGTTGGAAAACCGATTGCCCCCGCCGAGCCTGGCGGCCCTTCGATGGGCCGTCGCAGCGCTCCTCGGCGCAGACAATGCCGCCGAAAACCGGCGGCTTAAACCTGGGTGTTGAATCAGGCGATCGGCAGGCCCGCCGCTTCACGCAGCAGTTCGGCCTTGTCCGTCCGCTCCCAGGTGAAGCTGCCTTCGGTGCGTCCGAAGTGCCCGTAGGCAGCGGTCGGACGGTAGATCGGCCGCAGCAGGTCCAGCATGGTGATCAGGCCCTTCGGACGCAGGTCGAAGTGTTCGCGCACCAGCTTGACCAGGGTTTCCTCGGCAATCTTGCCGGTGCCGAAGGTCTCGATGCTGATCGAGGTCGGTTCGGCCACGCCGATGGCGTAAGACACCTGGATCTCACAGCGGTCGGCCAGGCCGGCGGCCACGACGTTCTTGGCGACGTAGCGGCCCATGTAGGCGGCCGAACGGTCGACCTTGGACGGGTCCTTGCCGCTGAAGGCGCCGCCGCCGTGGCGCGCCATGCCGCCGTACGTGTCGACGATGATCTTGCGCCCGGTCAGGCCGCAGTCGCCGACCGGGCCGCCGATGACGAAGCTGCCGGTCGGGTTGATGAAATACTTGGTGTCCTTGTGCAGCCACTCCCTCGGCAGGACATGGTAGATGATCTCTTCCATGACCGCCTCGCGGATGTCCTTTTGCTCCACGTCCGGCGCATGCTGGGTCGACAGCACCACGGCATCGACCGCCACCGGCTTGCCGTCCTCGTAGCGGAAGGTGACTTGGCTTTTGGCATCCGGCCGCAGCCAGGGCAGCACCTTGTGTTTGCGGACCTCGGCCTGACGCTGCACCAGCCGGTGGGCGTAGGTGATCGGGGCCGGCATCAGCACGTCGGTCTCGTTGGTGGCGTAGCCGAACATCAGGCCCTGGTCGCCTGCACCCTGCTCGTGGCTGTCGAATTCGTCCACACCCATGGCGATGTCGGGCGACTGCTTGCCGATCGCCGTCAGCACGGCGCAGCTCTGCCAGTCGAAGCCGATTTCGGGGTTGTCGTAGCCGATGTCGTGCACGACCTTGCGCACCAGTTCCTCGGTGTCCACCCAGGCGGAGGTGGTGACTTCGCCGGCGAGTACGACCATGCCGGTCTTGACCAGGGTTTCCACGGCCACGCGTGCCTTGGGATCCTGCGCCAGGATCGCATCCAGAACCGCGTCGGAAACCTGGTCTGCGATCTTGTCCGGGTGACCTTCGGAGACGGACTCCGAAGTGAAGATGAAAGATTTGCTCACTTTATGATGCTTCCTACGGTTGAACGGCATGGTTTAACGATCATGGCGAGCAGCCGCCCTGGATGATGAAAGCGGCTGGTCGCCATGATCGCTCCCCTCACCCCAGCCCTCTCCCGCTTGCGGGAGAGGGGGACAAAGAGACGCTTCGCGTTGTTTTACGTTAAGCTGAGGGCGAATTATAGGCCAGGGGATTGGGCAGACAAAGCCCGCCGCCGAAGTCAGCCGTTTCGTAACATCGGCATGTTATCCAATGGGGTTCGGGTCTTTATCGTGATTTTGGAAATTAACTATACCAAGAGGGCGAGCCATGAATCTGGAATCCATCACCGTCGTTCTTCCCACCCGCAACGAGGCCGGCAATATCGGGGCGTTCCTGGCGTCGTTGCCCGATGCGGTGCATCTGATCGTAGTCGACGCCAGCGAGGACGAAACGCCGGACATCATCCAGCGGCTGCGTCCCGCCCGGACGCAGGTGCTCCGGCGCAGGAGCACGATCACCCAGGCGCGGCAACTGGGGGCGGAGCTGGCCCAAACCGACTGGCTGCTGTTCACCGATGCCGACGTCGTGTTTCCGGACGGTTATTTCGACTCCCTGGGGGGCTTGGCCGACGCGGCCGTGGTCTATGGGCCCAAGCTGTCGCGCGACCGTTTCGTGGCTTATTACCGCTGGTTCGGCTACGGCCAGCAATGTTCACACTGGCTGGGAATTCCCGCCGCCACCGGGTCCAACATGCTGGTCCGTAAGGATGCGCTGGCCGCGGTGGGCGGATTCGATCCGGAGCTGGTGTGCAACGAAGACTCGGAGCTGGTCTGGCGGATCAAGCGGGCCGGCTACCGGACCCGGTTCGAGCCGGCGCTGCCGGTCTTTGCACGCGACCATCGCCGTCTGGACAGCGGGCTTTGGCGCAAAACCGGCCATTCCGTGTTCCGTTGCGCGCTGCTGTATTGGGACCTGATCCCCGCCCGCTGGCGCGGGGCGGACTGGGGCTACTGGTCGCAGCAGCAGAGCGGACGGGCGCCGGGCATCTCGCGGGTGGAGTAACAGAGATGCAAACCGCCTTGAATCCGCCGTCCTTGTAGTGGGAAGATCGGCTCTGGAAATCGTTCCAAGCGGAGGAGCGAAGATGAAACATTGTGTTTTCCGCGGCGGGATGCTCGCGCTGCTCATCCATCTTCCGCTGGTCTGGACCGGAAGTGCGGCCGCCGAAGCGGCGGGGGGAGAAACGGCCATGGCGTTGATCATCACTTCGGAGGCTTTCCCGCCGAACGGCGAGATACCGCGAAAGCACACCTGTGACGGCGGCGACGTTTCGCCACCTCTCGGCTGGTCGGGACTGCCGCCAGGCACCCGAAGTCTAGCGCTCATCGTCGACGACCCCGATGCGCCGGACCCCAAAGCGCCCAGAATGACGTGGGTCCACTGGGTGCTGTACAACCTGCCCCCGGATGCGCCGGGCTTGCCCGAAGCGGTCCAGTCGCTGCCCGCCGGCACGCTGCAGGGCGTGAACGACTGGAAGCGCACGGGCTATGGCGGCCCCTGCCCTCCGATCGGCCGCCACCGCTACGTCCACAAGCTCTACGCCTTGGATACCGTCTTGCCCGATCTGCACCGGCCGGACAAGGCGAAACTCGAGCATGCCATGGCCGGGCACGTGCTCGGCCAGGCCGAGCTGATCGGGACCTACCAGCGTTCCCGTTGACTTTCGCCGCCCGCGGCCGCAGCTCTCCCGCTCCTTACCGCCAGAGGTGGTCTTGCGGCAAGCCCGCCGTTTTGTGGGATCATTTGGCATGGAGCGCCGGGTCCGAGACGAGCGGGTTGTTCAAGAGGGTTGAAGCTGGAAGGTATGCGAGTCGGGAAATTCGAAATCGATCTCATGTCGTTACTGCTGGTTTTCGTGCCGGCCAGCATTGCGCTGGCGTGGGTCCATGCGGACCCGGTCTGGATTTTCGCGGCGTCCGCGCTTGCGATCGTCCCGCTGGCGGGCCAGATGGGGAAGGCCACCGAATATCTCGCCGAACATCTCGGCGCGGGCCTCGGCGGACTGCTCAACGCTTCGTTCGGCAATGCGGCGGAACTGATCATCGGCTTCGTCGCGCTGCGGGCAGGCCTGATCGACGTGGTCAAGGCCTCGATCACCGGCTCGATCATCGGTAACATCCTACTGGTGCTGGGCGCCAGCGTAGTGGTCGGCGGGCTGAAGCACGAAACCCAGTACTTCAACCGTACCGCCGCCGGCCTTGGCGTCACCCTGGCCGCGCTCAGCGCGATCGGGCTGGTGGTGCCCGCGATTTTCCACATGGTCGTCCAAGGGCAGCCGGAGCCTCACGAACAGGAACTGAGCCTGGAAATCGCCATGGTGCTGTTCGTCACCTACGTCCTCAGTCTGGTGTTCACCCTGCGCACCCACCGTCATCTGTACGTCGGCGAGTCCTCGGACGAAACCGACGAGGCGCTCGGCGTGGGAACCTGGAGCCGGCGCAAATCGTTGCTGATTCTGCTGGGCGCCACCGCACTCGTCGCCTGGATGAGCGAGCTGCTGGTGGGCGCGGTGGAGCATGCGGCGCACGACCTGGGCATGACCAACGTCTTCATCGGCGTGATCCTCGTCGCCATCGTCGGCAACGCGGCCGAGCACAGCACGGCGGTCATGATGGCCGCCAGGAACCACATGGATCTGGCCATGAACATCGCCATCGGCTCCAGCATCCAGATCGCCCTGTTCGTCGCCCCGCTCCTGGTGTTCGCCGGCTATGTGATGGGCCAGCCGATGGACTTGGTATTTTCCACTTTCGAGGTGGTTGCGGTCGCGATCGCCGTCGCCGCGGTGGTTCTGATCGCGATGGACGGCGAGTCGAACTGGATGGAAGGGGTCAACCTGCTGGCGGTTTACGTCATCCTCGCCATCGCCTTCTATTTCCTTCCCTAGGGACGAGTTACGCATGATCGGAAAGATGAATCGACGCGATTTCATGCGCCTGGGCGCAATGCTCGGGCTGGGCGCTCCGCTCTTGGCCGGCGCGCCGCGGAGCCGGGCGGAGCCGAAAGGGCTGAAGTTCGGTGCTTCCCTTCCTTTCAGCTACGAGATGCTGGTGAAGCGGGCGGAGGCGCTTGCGTCGCGCCCTTACTCCCCGCCGCCGGCGGTATCCGAGGTCGTTCGCAAACTGGATTACGAAGCCTGGGGCCGGATCCGCTTCCGGACCGAGGACGCCTTGTTCGCCGAGGGGCCGTCGGTTTACCCGGTCACGTTTTTCCACCTCGGCCAGTTTTTCCAGAAACCGGTCAAGATCCACGCCGTCGAGGACGGAAAATCGCGCCAGATTTACTACAGCGCCGACTACTTCGACATGCCGGGTGACAGCCCGGCCCGGCAAATGCCGGAAAAGTCGGGATTCGCCGGCTTTCGCCTGCAGGAGGCCCGCACCCGCTCCGATTGGCGCACGCAGGACTGGATCGCCTATCTGGGCGCCTCCTATTTCCGCGCCATCGGTGCGCTGAACCAGTACGGCCTTTCGGCGCGCGGGGTCGTCGTCGACGCGGCCGAGCCGACCCCGGAAGAATTCCCCGATTTCACCGAGTTCTACGTCGAGGGCGCCGCTGGCGAAACCGATCCGGTCGTCATCTGCGCGCTGCTGGATGGCCCCAGCGTCGCCGGCGCCTACCGCTTCCTCACCTGGCGGAAAGAGGGCGTAGTGCAGGAGATCGAGGCGGCAGTGTTCATGCGCCGGGGCGTCAAGCGGCTCGGCCTCGCGCCGTTGACTTCGATGTACTGGTTCAGCGAATCGGAGAAGCGGAAGCTGGAGGACTGGCGGCCCGAGGTCCACGATTCGGACGGCCTTGCCATCTGGACCGGAGCCGGGGAGCGCATCTGGCGGCCGCTGATCAACCAGCCGTACGCAGTGACGTCGAGCTTCGTCGACCACGATCCGAAGGGGTTCGGCCTGCTCCAGCGCGACCGGGTGTTCGAGAACTACCTCGACGGCGTGAACTACGAACGCCGGCCCAGTCTGTGGGTCGAGCCGCTGGACGGCTGGGGTGGGGGCGCGGTGCAACTGATCGAGCTGCCCACGGACGACGAGATCCACGACAACGTCGGCGTTTACTGGCGTCCAGCCGAGGCGCCCAAGGCCGGTGCGTCCTACCGTTTGCGGTATCGCTTGCACTGGCTGGCCGACGAGCCTTATCCGGCCGCCGTCGCCCGCTGCGTCGCGACCCGCATCGGCCGCGGTGGCCAGCCCGGCAAGCCCAGACCTCGGGGCGTCTACAAATTCGCAGTGGAATTCGCCGGCGCGGCGCTGGAACCGCTGTGGGGCGACACCGTCACGGCATCGCCCGTCGTCACGGCTTCCAGCGGGGCGATTCAGGGCGCTTTCATCGAGCCGATCCCCCATACGCGGCGCTGGCGCGCGATTTTCGACCTGATCCCCGACGGAGCCGCTCCAGTGGAGCTGCGTCTCTACATCCAGGGCAACGGCGACGCCCTGACCGAAACCTGGCTGTATCAATTCCGGCCGCCGGCCTGAGCGCCGCAACGCTTCTCAAAGCCTGGTATTGAAGTCCCGGTAATGCTGCAGCCGGTCCCACAGCGCTTCGACGATGACGTCGGACGCTTCGTCCGGCGGCAGGTCGTCGCGTCCCGACGCGTGCCCGCAATCGCGCCGCAACGGGCTGTCCGGCGCCCACAGACCGAAGGTCTTGCGTATGTGGCTGCCGAGGCTGAAGTGCAGAAGGTAAAGTGCGGTCTTGAAGGTCAAGGCCACTTCGGCCTTCTGCCGCTCGTCGAACTCTTCGAGGAGTCTGTCCACCGCTTCGGCCACGGTGCGTGGGCGCTGCGGCAATGTGCTCTTGGCCATGGTCTTCGGCGGGTTTGGTCCCGGCGCTAGCAAAAAGGCTAGTCTCCCTGCATCGAGGGCTTTGGCGCAAGCGCAGCCGTCGATGGCCATGGCTCCGCCACCCCAACTCAATTAACATACCGCACCGTGGGCGAGGTTTCTCCCACGCATCGGTGCGCGTGCCCCATTTCTGCATCGAGAGACCCGGGCCGTGAGATCGCCGGGCTGTGCCCGTGCGTTCCGCCCGAGTGGACGGTTTTCTTCAAAATGGATATTTCCGTAAATGGTTCCTGGCCCGGCTAGCGCCTTCCGGCTGCTCCTGCGATGCTTGCTCGCTTGCGCGACCGGGTCGGCCTGGGCATTGGCGGACAAGACCGATTGGTTTCAACCGTTCGTATCCAATACTTTCAGCTACGACACCAATGTGTTCCGCCTTCCTTCGAGTCTCACCGCCGCCGAGGCGAACGCCTTGATCGACAACGTGTCCAAAGGCGGAAGCAAGTCGGATTTCATCAACCGTATTTCGGCGGGCGCCAAGGTGAACTGGTATTCCGGGCCTCATCGAGTGAACATGAATCTTGGCGTCGATGACAACGTTTTTGTCCGGAACACCGCACTGCAGAATGTATCCACGATCAACGAAGCGTCCTGGAGCTGGGACGTTTCCAGGGCTTGGTCGAGCCAGGTCGGCGCCGAATATCAGCAATACCTGAACGCATTCGGAAACTACGTCGTCCCGCGCAAGGACATGCTGACCAACATGGCTTATTTCGGAAAGGTGAAATATCAGTTTTCACCCGATTGGCGGGCAGGAGCCGGGGTGCGGTGGGACGAAATCAGCCACAGCGTGCGCAACCGGAGGCAGAACGACGTCCAGGAACTGAGCGGGACGGCGGAAGTCATATATCAGAACGCCGCCGGGAACTCGGCGGGAGTCGAATATCGCCACGGCAACGGGTTTTATCCCGAGAGAAATCCGGCGAAATTCAGCTTCGACGAATACGACGTCGATTCTGTGAAGTTTGTCGGCGGTTATGTGTTTTCCGCCAAGACCCGTTTCGACGGCTATGTCGGGTATCTCGCTCAGACCTTCGCTCAGGCGCCGTGGTTCGACTACTCGGGCTGCATCTGGCGCATGGGTGCGGAGTGGCTGCCGACGGAAAAAACCAGCATAAAGATTTCCGGCTGGCAAAATCTAGAGGCCTACCAGGATGTCGCGTCGAGCTATTTCGTCGGCAACGGAGTCAAGTTGTCGTCAAAATGGGAAGCGAGCCGAAAAGTAGAGTTTTCAGGCGAATTTTTATGGGAGAGCCGGGATTACGTCGGGGATGGCGGGGCCAATTCTTCCGAAACTCCGGTATCGCGCCGCGTCGACGATTTTTTTGCGGCGCAGGCTGGTATCACCTACAGGCCGGTCGAGTATATTGACGCTTTTCTGATGTACCGGTATGAGAAAAGGAAGGTGAACCGGGTGTTTTTTAATTACGAATATGATGGTCTGGGGATTGGGGTGGTACTGCGTTTTTGATGTGCAAAGGATTATGGATGGATGTCATGATGTCATTGAACAGCGAGGGTGTTTCTTCAGGGTGGCGGTCTCCGGTTGTATTGTTGCTGGCTACGGACACTCCCCTCCCTTATCGTGTTCTCCGATGCGCGGCCCATGCGGGGGCTAAGGTTATCGTGCTGGGCGGCAGGCGTGCGAAACTGTTGGCATTGTCCCGTTATTGCAGGGAATTTATTTTATGTCCGGTCGATTTCGTTGACGAAAGTATCCCAGTCATTCTGGATGAAATAAACAGAATTACCAGCGAAAGGGTGATCGATCAGGTCATTCCGGGCGACGGTACAACGACGGGGATATTGGCCAGGATCAAAGATCATGTCCATGTCAGATGTTTTCCGTTGCCATCCGCTGTTGCTTTCGGTCGTCTCAACGACAAGGGAAAATTTGCCGACCTTTGTCGTGAACTGAACTTGCCGCATCCCAAGAGCATGCTGGCAAAAAATGTCGGGGGCATCGGGGGGGCGGTTGAAAACATGGGGCTCCCGCTGATAGCCAAACCTGTTGACAACCATGGTGGTGTGGGGGTATCCAAAGTCGACCGATGGCCTGATAGTAGCGTCACGCAGGCTATCGATTATTCTCCGGTGTTGTTGCAAGAGTATATCGACGGCGAGGATATTTGCGTCAGTCTGTTCTGTGAAAAAGGTGCATGCAGACAGTGGGTGGCATATCAACGCAAGAATGGCGAATACCGGTTCTGCCGTCATGGGCGGCTTATGGACTTGGCGCAGACGGTTGCGAGGTATTTGCAGGTCGACGGCGTCATTTGCTTTGATGCGAGATTGGCTCCCGGTTCCGGGATGCTGTATCTGATCGAGTGTAATCCCAGGTTCTGGTATAACGTTGATTATGCGATGCTGGCTGGAGCAAATTTTGTTGCGCTGGGCCTGCCGGAATGTTCCCTGTCGGACGATGTGGTAACGGATGGCTTCACCGTAAGTCTGCCGCACACTTTTTTGGCCAAGATGATGATGCCATGGACGATTACGAAGGCCGATCTCAAGGCCTTGAGATTTTGGCTGAGCGATCCCTGGGTATTTTTTGTGATTGAAACGTGGTTGAATCCGAGATTCGATTTTCTTGGCAGGGTCTGCTTGGTGTGGCGCGGTGTGATGGCCAGGTTCCGGTTTTTTCAGGCGCTAGCGCCCAGGTAGACTCATCGGTGGCTTCAATGCCATCATTGATGATGGGCTGTCCGGTATTGCGGTTATTTACTTGTCAAGGATAGAGGTATGGGTATGACGCATGTCAGCGCTCCTTCGGTTTTTGAAAGTCCTCTGGTTTTTCTGCTCAAGACGCTGTTCGCGCCGGTAGTCGCTTCCGGGGTATTCCTGGCAAGCCTGAGATTCGAAGGGTATCCGCTGGAGGGTGCGAACATCCTGATGTTGTTTCTGGTGTTCATCATCGTCTCCCATACCTTCAAGGTGACGCGGTTGAACGACAGGCTGACCGCACGCTCTTTTTTCGAGACGGCGTTCGATACCCTGGCACGTTGGGTTTTTACGCTGGCGGTGGTCGCGTTGCTGACTTATATCGCCGGTATCGAAGATTTCCTGGACGAGCCCGGCTTTTTGGCATGGGCGGGCGCCACGCCTTTCGTCTTGCTGTTCGGCCAACTTGCCGTCGGGCCGTTGGTCAGGATCTATTTCCGCCAGTATTGCGGCCATCGCAAGGCGGTGATCGTTGGCGTGACCGAGATGGGGGTGAAACTGGCGGAGGCGATCCGGAGCCATACCTTCCTGCGCACGGACGTGCTCGGCTTTTTCGAGGACAGGCCGGCGGACCGCACCGCGGATCCCGGCGATCTGCCGGTTCTCGGGCGTACCGCGGACCTGCCGGAGTTTCTCCGGAAACATGAGGTGCATGCGGTCTACATCACCTTGCCCATCGCCCGCCAGCCGCGGATTCTCGAGCTGCTGGATAACCTGAAGGATTCGACCGTCTCCGTGTATTTCGTTCCGGATCTGTTCATGACGGACCTGCTCCAGGCCCGCTGGGATACGCTGGCCGGCGTTCCGGTGATGGCGGTCTGCGAATCGCCTTTCATCGGGATACGGGGTTTGAGCAAGCGTGTGATGGACATCGCGGGCGCCACTGCGGCGCTGGTGCTGCTGGCACCGGTGATGCTGCTGATCGCTCTGGCGGTGCGGTTGTCGTCGCCGGGACCGGCGCTGTTCAAGCAGCGGCGCTACGGCGAGGACGGGGAGGCGATCTTCGTCTACAAGTTCCGCAGCATGGCGGTCTGCGAGGATGGTGGCACGGTGACCCAGGCGAAGCAGGGGGATGCCCGGGTGACGCCTCTCGGCGCGATTTTGAGACGGACTTCCTTGGACGAATTGCCCCAGTTACTGAACGTGTTGCAGGGCACCATGAGCCTGGTGGGACCGCGTCCCCATGCGGTCGCGCACAACGAGCTTTACCGGGGGCTGATCAAGGGTTACATGGTGCGCCACAAGGTGAAGCCGGGCATCACCGGCTGGGCGCAGGTCAACGGCCTGCGGGGCGAGACCGAGACGATCGAGAAAATGGCGGCACGCATCAGGTACGATCTGGAGTACCTGCGCAACTGGTCGCTGTGGCTGGACATGTGGATTTTGCTGAAGACCGTGGGCGTGGTCTTGAAGCAGAAGAATGCCTATTGACGGGCCGGGTCCGATGGATTTGCGGGACGTGCAATCTGACAGACAGGAGAATCGCGATGCCCGGGAAGATTAGTTCCACCGTGAAGGTGGCGTTGTGCGGCATCGCTTTGGTCATGGGGCTGATGGCCGGTTGGGGGGCCGTGGCCGGCGATGCGCCTTTGCACGAGGCGGGCGACTACCGGCTCGGGCCGGGAGACGTGGTGAGGATCAGCGTGTTCAACTATCCGGAGCTGGCCATCGAAACCCGGATCAGCCAGTCGGGGAACATCACGTTTCCGCTCACCGGTCCGATCGCCATCGGCGATTTGACGGCAGCCGAAGCGGAAGGGCGCATTGCCGGCAAGCTGCGCCAGGGCGGATACATCAGCGATCCGCATGTCACCGTGGTGGTCTCCCAGTTCAAGGCGAGGGAGGTCGCGGTGATGGGACAGGTCAAGAATCCCGGCAAGTACCCGATCGAGAAGCAGAGCCGGGTGATGGACATGCTGGCCGCCGCCGGCGGGGTGACGACGGCCGATGCGGGCGATACGGCGACACTGCTGCGTGCCAACGGCGAGAAGCTCGTCGTCGATCTCGAGGCCTTGTTCGAGGGAAGTCCTGGTCAGAATCCCGAGGTGGCGGCCGGTGACACCCTCTTCGTTCCGAAGGCGCCGCAGTTTTATGTCTACGGGGAAGTTCAGCGGCCCGGCGCCTACCGGCTCCAGCGGGGCATGACGGTCAGCCAGGCGATTTCCGCGGCCGGGGGATTGACGCCCCGGGGGACCGATACCTGGCCCGCGCCGATCGTCAAGCGGCGCGACACGGCGGGAATGGAGCAGGAAACATCGGTCGACGGTTCTTATTCCCTGCAGCCGGATGACGTGCTGTACCTGCGCGAGCGGTGGTTCTGATCCATGGGTGCCCACCGGCTCATCCTGATCCTCCTCGCGCGCTGGCGGGTGTTCGCTTGGACGTCGGCCGTGACCGTGCTGACCACGCTGGCGGCCAGCGTCGCGATGCCCAAGACCTATACGGCGTCGACCACCGTCGTGATCGATTACAAGGGCGGCGATCCGCTGACCGGCTCGGCGTTTCCGTCCGATCTCATGGCCGGTTACCTCGCGACCCAGGTGGACATCATCGGCAGCCACGCCGTGGCGGCACGCGTCGCGGACACGCTGAAGCTCTCGGAGGCTCCCGCTTACCGCGACCGTTTCGAGAAAGTCGCCAGGAAGACGGGCGCGCGCGCGGTATTCCGGGACTGGGCGGCGGACAAGCTGTTGGAAGACCTGGACGTGTCGCCGTCGCGGGAAAGCGACGTCATCACGATCTCTTTCGCCGCGTCCGATCCCCTGTTCGCCACGGATGTGGCGAATGCCTTCGCCCAGACCAGCATCCGTGCCAACGTCGAACTCAAACTGGAGCCGGTGAAGCGCCAGGCGGCCTGGTTCGACGAGCAGGCGCATGCGCTGCGGGGGGCGCTGGAAAAGGCGCAGGCCGAGCTTTCGAGCTATCAGATCGAGCACGGCGTGCTCGCAGCGGGCGACAAGCTGGACGTCGAAACCGCTCACTTGTCCGATCTGTCCGCGCAACTGGCGGCGGCGAAGGGCCAGATGTACGACAGCGGGGCGCGGGCCCGGCAGATGAGGGAAGCGGCGGCCCGTGGGGGAGTGGACGAACTTCCGGATTTGCTGCAGAACCCCGCGCTGCAGGTGCTGAAGGCCGAGCTGGCACGCGCCGAGGCCCGGCTCGCCGAAGTCGGTTCGCGCTACGACTGGAACCATCCGCAACGGCAAGCCGTGGCGGCCGAGGTCTCGAGCCTGCGGAAAAAGCTTGCGGCGGAGGTGGCGAATGCCACCGGCGCCATCGAGCGAGGCGCCGAACTCGCCCATCAGCGCGTGGCGGATCTGGAACACGCCGTGGCCGAGCAGAGGAAGCGCATACTCGATCTGGGCGCCGAGCAGGACAAGCTGAGCGTGTTGAAGCGGGAGGTGGAGAGCGCCCAGCGCGTCTACGATGCCGCCTTGCAGCGGGCGAGCCAGCTGCGGTTGGAGAGCCGGCTGGAGGGGACCAACATCGCCGTGCTGTCGCCGGCGGTGCCGCCGCTCAAGCCCAGCAAGCCGAAGCTGCTGCTGAACCTGGTGCTGTCCGTCATCCTGGGGGGAGGACTGGGGCTGGCCTTCGTCCTGCTGTTCGAGTTCAAGGACAGGCGCATCCGTTCCGCGGAGGACGTCATCGACGAGCTGGGCCTGCCCCTCCTGGCCGAATTGCCTCCGGAAGGGACAGCGCGGCCTCGCCCTTTCCAGTTTGCCGTGCTGTCCGCATTCAAGGACTAACGAGAAAGGCCGGAATGAAAGCCATGAAAAATCTCCCTTCATCCGATGGCTCGGATCTGCCGCGCAGCGACGTCCAGTTGGGACAGCTCCTGCTGCATGCCGGGAAGCTGTCGGAAAAGGATATCGAGGCCATCGCGGAAAAGCAGAGGGAGGATGGGCTGAGGTTCGGCGAAGCGGCGCTGAGTCTGGGGCTGATCGGCGAGGACGATCTGCGCCATGCGCTGGCGCGCCAGTTCGCGCATCCTTGCCTGCCCGACTCGGACACCAGCGTCGATACGGATCTGATCGCGGCCTTTTGCCCGCCGGGGCCGGAAGGCGAAGCGCTGCGGGATCTGCGCAGCACCCTGATGCTGCGCTGGTTCGGGGGGCGCAGGCGGCTGCTCGCCTTGACCTCGGGGCTGCCGGGCGAAGGTTGCGGCCGGTTGGCCGCGAATCTCGCCGTGGTGTTTTCCCAGTTGGGAGAGCGGATCCTGTTGATCGATGCAAACCTGCGGGAGCCGGAGCTGCACCGCCTTTTCAAGCTGCGCGGCGACCCCGGCTTGTCGGGCGTCCTTGCCGGGCGCCACAGTCCGGAGAAGGCGATCAGCAGCATTCCGGCCCTCGGGGATCTGAGCGTGCTGCCGGCCGGTGCGCCGCCGCCCAATCCCCAGGAATTGCTGAGTCGGGTGTCTTTCATCCGGCTCTTGGACGAGGCCGCCGAGCGGTACGACATCGTACTGCTGAACACTCCTCCGGCGCTGCAGAGCGCCGATGCCCGAATCGTGGCGACGCGGGCCGCGGGCTGTGTCATCGTGGTCCGCCGCGATTCGACCCGCCTCGGCGACGCTGCGGCGGTCAAGGACCAGCTTTCCGGCGCGGGCGTCGAGGTGCTGGGCGCGGTCCTGGCCTCATGACACCGGGCGGCGGCATGCGGTTGCGGTTCGGCGCTTCCGGCGTACCACACGGTGCGGGGGAGGCCGTGCCGGCGTACCGGCCGTGGGAAATCGGCCTCGTGACGGCCGTTGCCGTTCTGGCGGGCTTGCTTGCCTCGATCAGCCAGCCCATCGTTCTCGCCGTTTTCGTGGGCGGTTTCCTGAGCATTTTTCTGCTGTCCCGGATCGACTTCGCGGTTTGGCTGTTGCTGGCCGGCATCCTGGTCGTCAATGGCGCGGTGCTCTTGATGTTTCCCCGCATGACCAAGATTTCCTGGGCATTGTCCATGCTGGGTTTTTTCCTGCTGGCGGCCGGGCTGTTCCCGCTCTTTCTGGGGCGCTGGCGGGAGCGGGTCCGGCTGCCAGGCTTCCTCGCGCTGTTCCTGGCCTTGGTTGCGTTATCGGCAGGCGCATCGCTGCTGGGCAAGGGATCTGCGCTGGAAATCCTGGCGGGCGTCAAGCGCTCCTACCAGATGCTGGGACTCGCCGTGGTGCTGGCGGCGGCTCCGGTGACGGCGGTGTGGCGGCGCCATTTCCGCGCTTGGGGCGGGTTTCTTCTGTTCGCCGCGGGCCTGCAATTGCCGGTTGCGCTTTACGAAAGAATCGTCCTGGTGCCGCTGCGCGTGGGGATGGGGGGAGGCATCGTTCCCATCGACATCGTTTCAGGGACTTTCGAGCCGAATTTCGAAGGCGGGGGTGAGAACGGAACCATGGTCATTTTCCTGGTCGTTTGCCTTGCCTATGTATTGACCGCATGGCGCGAACGGGCGTTGCCGGCCTTGTGGGCATCGGTATTCGTGGTCGAACTGGGGGTGCCGCTGTTCCTGGGGGAAACCAAGATCGCCCTGGTGCTGCTTCCCATGATGTTCCTCCTGGTGTTTTCGCGGGAAATCCGCCGCAATCCGCTGGTTGCCTCGGTGGCCTTGACCACCGGGGCGCTTTTGACGGCCGTGCTGGCCTGGCTGTATTTCTCGGTGTTTACCATCCAGGGGAAGTCCCCGGAACAGATGGTGCAGAACACCATCGACTACAATTTCGGTTCGGCGGGCTACTATGGCAACAAGGCCAGCCTCAACCGCACCACCGTCTTGACTTTCTGGCTCCAGGAACATGGACTGCATAACCCGGTGGAAACCCTGTTCGGCCATGGAATGGGTGCGTCCTATGCGGGGGCCGGTACGCTGGTCGAAGGACATCTCAACCGGAAATATCCGGGCATGGCCATCAACCTGAACACGGCATCCACCCTCCTTTGGGACTCGGGCGCCGTCGGTGCCGCCATGTTTCTGGGCGTGCTCGCGACCGCCTGGCGCGCCTCGGGAAGGCTGCTTTCCCGCTGTGAGGACGGCGCCGAACGCGGCCGGCTGGTCGCGTTGAGGGTCTGCCTCGCCGCCAACGTATTGTCGCTATGGTATTCGAACAGCCTCATGAACAGTCCGAGCCACGAACTGCTGTTCGCATTCACTTTGGGTTATCTCGCCTGGCTGGTTCGAGCGGACGTGCCGAAACCGTCTCCGGAGAATTCATCGCACCGCCATGAACATCAGACTGCTCTATCTCACGCGTGAGCCGTTTCCCACCTTCCGGGTCGACGTGGCGACGCTGTTCGGCCGTTACCTGCCCGGGTTCGGTGTGTACTCGGACATCGTCGCCGTGCGGGAGGGCGACATCGGCGAGTGCGCCTGGGAGGCGGGCGGGGCGTTTACGCGGACCGCCCGCGGCAGATGGGGGCGGATCCGGGCGCGGCTGATGCTTGTACTGGACCTATTCCGGCTGGCGCGTGCCGATTATTCCGCGGTTCAAGTCCGCGACCGGATTGTCGGGGCGCTGATCGGCCTTTGGGCGGCCCGGCTGCGGGGAAAGCCGTTCTATTACTGGATGTCCTTCCCCTTCCCCGAGTACTGGGCGGAACGGGGCTCGCCCGATCCGTCCGGGCTGGTCGGAACCGGCCGGCGCCTGCTGTTCCGGCTGCGCGGGCGTTTTTCCGCCTGGCTGTTGTATCGCCGCGTCCTGCCGGCGGCGGACCATATTTTCGTGCAGAGCGATGCCATGCGGATGCTGCTGGAGAGCCACGGCCTTCCTGCCGCGCGCATGACGCCGGTGCCGATGGGGGCGACGATTCCCGAGCGGCTCGAGGACATTCCGCCAGCGGACGATTCGCGCCTGGCGGGTCGGCGCGTCATCATCTATTTGGGGGCGCTGGAACGGGCGCGCCGTTCGGAAGTCATGATCGAGGCCATGGCTCCCGTGAGCGAGGAATTTCCGAAGGCCTTGCTGGTTTTTGTAGGGGATGCGGAGGACCCGCGCGAGAGGCTCTGGTTCGACGCCCTGGTGAGCGAGCTCGGGTTACAGGACCACGTCCTGTTCACGGGCTGGCTGCCGGGGGAAGAGGCGCGCCGCTATTTGCGGAACGCCGAGATCGGACTGTCGCCTTGCGCGCGCACGCCGTCCCTGGAAGTGGCTTCGCCCACCAAGGTCATCGAGTACATGGCCTGGGGCGTTCCGGTGGTCGCCAACGATCTTCCCGATCAGGCCTACCTTATAGGCGAAACCGGCGGGGGCCTTTGCGTGCCGCTGACCCCGGCCGGTTTCGCCGCCGGCATATTGCAATTGCTGCGGGACCCCGAGGCCGCGCGCCGCATGGGCGAGGCGGGGCGGCGGGCGATACCGGGTCTCAGAAGCTACGAGGTCATCGCGCGGAACCTCGCCGAGAAATACCGGCAGTTGGTCGGCGGCGAGGCGCGATGAGCGATTCCGGCAATCCTTACGGTGCCGCCGCGCTCCGGGGCAGCGCGCTCGCTTACCTGTCGGGGCGGGCCGTTTCCGCACTGCTGACGTTTTCGGCCTTCGCGCTGGCGGCCCGGGTCCTGCCGCTGGAGGCCTACGGGACCTACATGGCCGCGCTGGCGGCCATGGAAACGGGGCTTGCGCTCTCGACGCCGGGACTGGATTGGGTGGCGGCCAGGATACTCCCCGAGTACCGTCTGCATGCCGCGGGAAGGACGATCCTAGGCATCATCTGCCGGCTCGCCGGGATGCAAATGGCCTTCTATGCCTGCGCCGGCGCCGTTTTGTTCTTCCATGCCGAACAAGTCGCGGCCTTGCTGCGGATGGAGGCGGCGGCGCCGGTATTGTCCCTCGCCGGCGCCGTCCTGGCCGTGGAGGGATTCGGACGCTTCTATCGCGAGCAGATGCTCGGCACCTTGATGCGCCAGGGTGCCGCCCAGGCGGCTCAGGTGGTTCGCTCGGGAACGCTGGCCGCTCTGCTGGCATCCGACTGGTTTGCAGGGAGTGAGATCACCGCCTTGGATGCCGTGCGTTACGAACTGATGGCATCCTGCGGGAGTACGGGATTGGGCGCCTCGCTCCTGCTGCGCGAGATGTGGTCACTGCGTTACCGGGTGGCGTCTTCGGGGGATTGGACGCCGCCGGGCCGGAAGCAGCTGCTCAAGCTGGCGGTCAATACCTACATCAGTTACCTCCTCGCCTTCGCCTACGGCTCGCAGATGCTGACCCTCATCGTCGTCCGCATCCTGGGGCCTGACGCCGCCGCGGTTTTCGGTTTCAGCACCAATTTTTCCGATCAGGTGCGCCGCTATCTGCCGACCGATCTCCTGCGCAGCGTCATTCAGCCCACCTTGGTCGCCTTCTTCAGCCGGCGCCGGGACTTCGGCGGCTTCATGCTGCGGGTCGGGATCTGGTTCAAATCTTCCATGATCCTGCTGATGCCGGTCGTCGTCTATTTCATCGCCTTCGGCGGGATGGGCGCCACGCTCCTGGGCGGCGAGCGTTTTCGGGAGGCGGGGCCGATCGTCGCGCTGATGCTGGTCGCGGCGGGCTTCGCTCCGTTGCGCCGGGTGGTCGAGTTGTCCTGCAACGTGGTGCTGGCCACCGACCTGTACGTCCGGTGGGGCTTCTGGCTGCTCGCGGTGCCGGTCATGGCGGTTTTCCTTTTGACTTCGGGCGGGAGCCTGACTGAACTGATAGTGCTCGTCATCGGGTCGGAAGCGTTTTTCAATTTCGGCATCATTCTGGGCTTACGGCGGCGGGGATACCGCTTCGGATTGGCTTGGGGCGGATTGCTTCATCTGGCAGCCTGGTACGGCGTATGGGCCGGCGCACTGGTCTGGTCAGGGCCGCTGGTCCGCTTCGATACGCCGACGAGCATTGCGGTCTGCCTGCTCCTCGGCGCGGTGGGAACGCTTGTGGCGAAGCCTTTGAGCGCCGACGAAGCGGCGCTCGTATCGGAATGGAGCCCGCGCGGTGCCAGGCTGTTGTCGCGTACGCCTGCCGCATGAGGGGTTTATTGAGGAAAGACGAGCCATGCGCAAAGTTCTGATGATCGGGCCGGGGACGAATGGCGGCATTGCGGCGGTGATCGAGGCCTGTCTTCAACCGGATTTCGTCTCCCGCTGGAAAATCGAGCGTCTGTGCTCGTATGAGGGGCCCGGCCTTCTAACCCAGCTTCGTGTCATGGCGGCGGCCGGGATACGGTTGCTGGGCCGGCTCTTGGCGCGCCGTCTGGCCATCGTGCATGCCCATAGCGCTTCGCGCGGCAGTTTCTGGCGGAAGTCCGTGCTTTGCGCGTTGGCGGACCTGTTCGGCATCCCCTATGTCTTCCATGTCCACAGCGGCGAATTCGGCGTGTTCTACGGCAGCGAGTGCGGCCCCGCGGCGAAATGGTGGGTACGGAGGACCCTGCGACGTGCCGCCTGCGTGATCGCCCTTACCGAAGCCTGGTCCAAGGTGCTGCTGGCCATCGAGCCGCGGGCGAGCGTTCGGGTCATAGGCAATCCGGTGCCCGTTCCCGATGCCCTGCCGGAGGAACGCGACTCGGGGCGGCCGGAGGTGCTGTTCCTGGGGCGTTTGCGCGAGAAGAAAGGCGTCTTCGATCTGGTCCGGGCCATTCCCCTCGTGCTGAAACGTGTCCCGGACGCCGTGTTCACGCTTGCCGGCGACGGCGAAATGGAGGCCGTCAGGCGGCTTGCGGTGGCCCTGGGAGTCTCCGATGCCGTAAGGCTGCCGGGCTGGATCAAGGAGGCCGAGAAGGACGCCGAATTGTCGGCGGCCCGGGTGCTGGCCCTTCCCTCCTACTTCGAAGGGCTGCCCGTTTGCGTTTTGGAAGCGATGGCGGCCGGCGTTCCGGTCGTGGCCACTCCGGTCGGAGGCATTCCCGAGCTCCTCGCCGACGGAGAATGCGGTCTGCTGGTACCGCAGGGCGACGTGGATGCGCTGGCCGAGGCGCTGGTCGTCGCCCTGGAGGATGCCGGGCTGCGCCGGCGCCTGCGCGAAAGTGCATTTCGCCGCGTGGTGAACTATTATGCAATACAAGGCGTGGTGCGCCAGCTCGATGCCGTTTACCGGGGTGCCATTGGCGCCGGTCGGGCGGCAAGCGGCTAGCGAAGGCCGGAATTTTGGCCGGTCAATGCATTCCAACATGAAAATACGGCGACTTGTCCGCTGATCGGGTAGCCGAGGGTCAGTTCCGGGCGAAAGTCGTTAGGACCTAGGTAAGGGGGATATCATGGGCAGGAATACGGATTCTTTGTTTTCGGGGAGCATCTCCTCGCCGCAGCGCCGCGTTTTCCGGCGCATCGCCGGTGTCCTCGCGTTCATCGTGCTGGCGTCGTCGCTGCAAGCCGCCACGGCGGCGAAAGTCAAATCGTCGAGATACAGGAAGGCGACGCCGACTCCCCAACCCACGGCGACGCCAACACCGACTCCCACGCCGACCCCGGTTTCTTCGCCGACTCCGACGCCTACACCGGCGCCTGACGCTACCATCACCGGTTCGGTTTTTGTGGCTTCCGATCCGTACGACATCATCGTCGGCAGCCAGACCCAGCGCATCGACTTGAGCGGCAAGCCACGCACTTTCGACTTTGGCGGCTCGGTCCCTTTCGTCAATCCGAACATCGGCATCGCCGATTTCGATACGATCAACTACTGGGATGCCGCGGCGGGCAAAGCCAAGGTCATCAATGGCTGGAACGTCACCGATGCCGGTATTCCCGGACGGGTATTCAAGACCAACGGCTACACGGCTGTCGGCTACAAGGCTGGCGACGGAGTGGTGGAGGGCACGCTGAGAACCCAGCTCAACAGCGTCTACATTCCTTCCCGCCGACGCTTCGTCTGGGATCTGAGCGTCAGATTCGGCGGCGCGGACCTGACGAAATCCTGGACCTTTATGCCCAATGACGTCCATCCGGCGACCATCTGGCAGGTCAAACCGGATTCTTCGCCGCCCTCACTGATAATGGAGCTCGATACCGATCCGGCCAACGGCCAGCGGCTATCTCTGAGTTTCTACGCCAGAAATTTTGCTCAGGGAAAAAATGACGACGTTGGCAGCATTGGAGGATTGCTGCCACAGCAGGACATCAACGTCGTGATCGATGCATTCCTCGATGAGCGGACGGCAGCAAGCGGAGGGCAGGGATATTTCAAGGCTTGGGTGAATGGCACGCTGGTCGCCAATGTGGTCCGACAGACACTGGTTCCGAACGCTACGTCTCCGCACCTTTGGTCGATGGGTATGTATCTTTGGAACGATACCACGCCACTGCAGTTCGATTATTTCGGGTATTGGAAGCGGGCGCGGATGATAGTGCCGGACTGATCTTTTCTTTTCATGGATCATTAGAGTTGCTTCCGTTGAAATAAATGGATTTGTTGTGGTATAAAACAATTAACAACAATCGAATGATGTCAGCCAATGATTTTTGAAAAGTTCATGGAAGAAACCAGTGAGCGTACCGTCAGAGCCCTGATCGGAATGAGTAAGGCGCAATTCGCCAAGCTTTGCCCTATCTTTGAGGAGGCTCATGCGGAGATTCAGCAAGAACGCGTTCAGCAAGGCGAAATAAAACGGGTACCCAAAGGTGGCCATGTGGGCTATCTCGATCGGATAGATAAGAAGCTGTTCTTCATTTTGCATTACCTCAAGACCTACTGTACCTTCGATGTCCTGGGCTTTCATTTTGGCTTCAGCTCGGGACACGCGCATCGCCATGTGGCGCAACTTCTGCCCGTGTTACGGCGCAGCCTGGCGAAACTTGATCTGCTGCCCGAGCGGGAGCTGACGACCCCGGGAGAGATGATGAAGCTGATTGAAAAACATGGAGATATCATCATTGACGGGGTGGAATGCAGTTGCGTCAGGCCGCAGGATGACGATCAGCAGAAAGCCCACTATAGCGGTAAAAAAAACGCCATACGGTTAAAACCCTAGTCATTTCGACCCTGGCACGGCAAATTTTGTTCGTTGGAAGTATCGTGGCCGGCAGTGTTCATGATTATGCGCTGATGAAGCGATGGTTCGATCCTGCCTTATCATGGTTTGACGGTGCCGATGTCTGGTTGGATTTGGGGTTCTTGGGGGCCGCTTCCGATTATGGGAATAAAGCCAGAATTCACCTGCCTCATAAGAAACCCAGAGCCTCCAAGAACAATCCTCATCCCGCGTTGGCAGATCAACAAAGGCGCGAGAACAAAAAGCAAGCGCGAACTCGCATCTCCGTCGAACACTCCATTGGAGGAATGAAGACCTTTCATTGCTTGATGCATCGCATTAGAAACCGACTCAGTCTATTCATAGATAGCTTTTTCGGGCTTGGCGCTGGCCTTTGGAATCTAAAAATTTCTTTGTAATCATGCGGTTATCATCGGAAACAACTCTATTGAAGGAGCAAGAGCCAATCGATGGATAACGGAAGCAAGCGGCCGCGCATCCTCGCGGTTGCTTCCGGCGGCGGGCACTGGATGCAGCTGATGCGGCTACGGGATGCCCTCCTCGGCGGCGACATGGCATTCGTAGCGACCCATTTTTCGGATTATCGGAAAAGCATCCCGCCTGGCGCGCGGTTTTATCTGGTAACGGATGCCAACAAGAAGGATTGGTTGCGGGTGGCGCTGCTGATCTGCGAATTGTTCTGGATCATTCTCCGCGAGCGGCCCGACGTCGTGATCTCGACCGGCGCCGCGCCAGGGTATTTCGCTTTGCGTTTCGGCAGGCTGCTGGGTGCGCGTACCATCTGGGTCGACAGCATCGCCAACGTGGGCAGAATGTCGTTGTCCGGCCGCCTCGTGCGCCGCTATGCGGATTTGTGGCTGACCCAATGGGAACACCTCGCGCGCCCCGAAGGGCCGCATTACATCGGAGCTGTCCTTTGATTTTTCTGACGGTGGGTTCCCAGGTGCCGTTCGACCGGCTGTCCCGCTCCGTCGACGCTTGGGCCGCCAGGAATCCTCAGACGGAAGTCTTCGGGCAGATCGGCCGTACCGCCTGGCGGCCGGCATCGATGCGATGGGCCGAGGTGCTGGAGGCGGAAGAGTATCTCGAGCTCCTGAAGCGGGCGAGGGTGGTTGTCGCGCATGCCGGGATGGGAACCGTCATCAGCGCGGCCGAGCACGGCAAGCCTCTGATCGTCATGCCGCGGCGCGCCGATCTGGGGGAGCACCGGAACGATCATCAGGAATTCACCGCGAAATGGCTGACGACTCGTTCCGGCATCAGCGTCGTTCACGGGGAGGCCGAACTTCACCATCTGCTGGACAAGGCCGGAACACTCGCGCCTCCGGACGGCCTGGGTTCGGAATCCTGCCAGAGGATGGTCGCGGCTCTACGCGAGTTTATTTTCGAGGGTGTAAAGCCCGTTCAATAGCATCGTTCAACTCTGCCAAGGGTCATTCGAGCCCGCGGCATCGGCGGTCCGTGGCGGTTTGGCGGCGGGTTCCCTTTTGGGGCTCTGCCGCCAGAGTCCCCCGGCGGAAAAGCATCCCCAACCCCAGCGCAGCCAGTCCAGCAGCGCGTAGGCCAGCCACAGGGCCCAGGCCAGCATGAGCAGCCGGTAGGCGAGCAGCGGAACCGAGACGACCCAGGGCCGGGGCAGCACAGGGCCGCTCCGGTCCGTATACCAGTTGAGCCGATACCCGTCGGAGTCGTAGCCGGTGATTCCCATGTCCGGCAGGCCGAGCAGCCCCTGGTGCACGGCTGAAATCAGGACGCTCAGCGCCAGGACGGTGAGAATGGCAAGGCCCGTCTGGACAAGGTTGAAGAGCCCCGGCTTGAGCGGCATTTGCCTGCCTCGGCGCCAGTCCAGCGCCACGATCCAGCCGGCGACGACGAGGCTCGCCACAAGGGGGACCTGGCTCAGACCGATCAGCAACAGCAGCCAGTGGCGGATCTTGAGCGGCAACCGGCTCAGCCGCGTCCCTAATGCGACTGCGGTGCTCACGATCACCCCCAGTGTTCCCCAGAACAGCACGGATGGTCCCCATGGCGGGCCGCCGAGCAGGAGGACCCAGCGGTCTTGGCCGAGTTCGATGCCGGTCCGGCTGTTCGTACTGGCGCTGCCCAGGTCGACCTCCGGCGCCGCCGTGCTGAGCCCGATTCCGGCCGTTGTGCGCCACGCCAGCCGGATGGTCTGTTCGCCTGGGTGCAGGGGGAGGGTGACGGCGCGCCCGTTCTGGCGGATGGGCTGGGCGGCGCCGTCGATCTCGACCGACCGCAGCTCGGCGCCTTCCGGCAGGGTGACACCGTGTTGGCCGCCTTTCGCGCTGCGGATGCTCAGCGCCAGTTCGGCGTCCGTTGCACGGCTGCCCGGCCGGGTCTGAAGCGCGCTGCTTTCGATGGTCAGCGCGTTGCCGGGGACGGGCGGTGGGCGGCTGATCTGCAGGGTGACCGTCTCGCCCGGCCAGGGGCGCCATTCGGGCAGCCAGTTGCCGCTCGCGTCCTGGTGATGGATGGCGGCGATGCCGCTCGTTTCGATGTGCCAGACCGGGCTGGCGTCGAGACGCCAGATTTCGGTCCAGTCGCCGGTATGCGGCGCGCGCAGTTCCAGGCTGCCGGTTCGGTCGAGGGTCGATTCCCAGCTCACGTCTAGGACGTTTGGCGGCAGATGAATCCGCACGCTCCCTTTTTCGGCCGGGATTCCCGGCGAGATGACCGCCTCGCCGGGCAGCAGCGGAATGGTCAGCGCCACCGGGGCGTCGGCGGGCGACAGTCTGGTCACACGAGTAACGACGCGCCAGGCCAGCCCCAGCCGCAGGGTGCGTTCGACCGTCAGGAACACGGGCAAGGGGGCGTTGTCGAGGCGTGGCTCCGGGGACGCTCCACCGCCTTTGCGGACGAGCTGGATCTGGGGTTCGGGTCTGCCGTCCGGGTCGACTCCGATGATCTCCCATCCCGCGCCGTCGACGTCTACCCGGTACGGACGCAAGGGCAGCGGGAGGTCGATGCTGGGAATGTGCGGCAAGGGTCCCGAGAGCTCGACGCGATGGACGCCGGGGTCCAGCATCAGCCAGAGGGTGCCGTCCGTGTCGGCATAGGGGCCGGTGGCGGCGGCGCCGTCGACCCGGATGCTGGACGGCATCCATTGCGCGGCCCTTGCCGGCAGCGGAATGGCGACGCGGTCCTCGGCATGCGCCTCGAGCGTCATCGCCAGTTCGCCGGGGCGGAGCCGAAGTTCCATCCGCTGGAGCTGGGCGCATTCGGTGCCGCATTCCGGTGCCGCGAGGAGGCGAGCCCTGAGTTCGTCGAGCAGTGCCGGCGGCGGGAATTCGGCGGCGCGGCTGTCCGGCGCGGCGAGCAGGGCCAGCGGCAGCAGGAGCAGCCCGGAAACGCCGGATTTCGGCCGCCAACCCAGGAGCAGCAGAACGGTCACGGCAAGCAGCGCCACCCTCAGGACGTTCAGGCCGCGGTTGGCCCAGGGCGGGATCAGCAGCAGCCGGAGCTTTTGCTCGCCCAGCACCGGCCCGTGCCAGTTCAGCGTGATCCGGTTCCATTCCCATCGCGGCAGGCCTGGGCCGGTCTGGGTGAGGGCGTCGGGATCGGTGGTTCGGCTCAAGTCGGCGGGCGGCGGGGCGCCGGCTTCCGCAAGCGAGCCCGATTTCCGCTGCGGCGTCATCGCCCGGGCCGCCGGTGCGCTGGCCTCCGGCTCGGCCGCCCGGTCGCCGTAGTCGAAGGACAGGGCATGCGGTTCGAGCTGGGGGTAAAGGCTCAGGCGAAGCTGCTGCACCGCGAACGGCAAGCTTGCGATCGCCAAGGCGGCCAGGACGGTGATCCGGACGACGCGTAGCGCCGAGGCGAAGCCGCCCGGAGGAATCACCCGGCCCAGCGCGGTGACGCCGAGCAGCCAGAGCCAAACGCTTTGCGGCGCATCCGGCTCGTGCCAACTGAGGGCGAGCGTGAGAAGCGTGATGGTTCCGGCAGGCCATCCCCAGAGCCGCGCGGCCGCGAGGGCGGTGATGAGGACCAGGAACAGATCGAGCAAGGACCAGCGGCCGACCCAGGAATCCGGCACATGGTCGGCGCCCGGCGCGGCGAAGAGGCGCCAGCCCGGCGGTAAATGGAGCTCGGCGGCAGCGCTCAGGAAGTCGGCGTTCCAGCCCGTTGCGGGCAGGGAGGACATGCCGGCTTCCCAGCGGCTTTCCGCTTGCAGCCTCAATTCGCCTCTTCGGAGCTCCACTCCGCCGGGACCATCATCGAGGCGGGTGATGGTCTGGGGCTGGCCGTCCACCGTCACCCGTCCCGGCTGCATGGCGGGTGCGGCGTCCAGGCGCCAGTTGCGGGTGATCCGGCCGGAAATGTCGTCCAGGATGGTGAGGCCCTTCCCCGAGAAGTCCAGCCAGAGTGTCCGGCGGATATGCAGCGCATCGGGTTCCGGCTCCGGGTCGCCCCGCCGGACCTGATCGAACCGCAACGCGGTGCCGGGGGCCATGGCGTAGGTCGGCAGCGTCCGGTATTCCTCGGGGAGCCGCGTCAGCCGCGGATCGACCAGGGGGACGCCGGAAACTTCGACCACGCGAATCGAGCGGTCGGCGGCGAACGACCACAGTTCTTCCCCCGGCCACGGGGCAGAGAAAACGGGGAGGGCGAGTTCCTGCAAGTCTCGTTTGGCGCGGCCGGTGACGCTGACGCTCCAGTGGCCGGGGCGCAGTTGCAAGCGGAGGCGGCCGTCCGGTTCGAGGCGCGCGGGGAGCGGGCTGTCCAGGGAGAGCGGCACGAAATCGGGCAGTATGGAGCCTTCCAGCAGCACCTCGCGCGCCTCCCCCGCGACGTCGAATTCGAGCCGGGTCACGACTTCCATCGGAACCGCGTCCTTCAGCAGACGAAACACCTCGAGCTCGAGCGGCGAGGTTTCGGGCGCGAAGCCTTCAGGGGGCTTGCGCAGCCACAGTCGACCCTGTTCGTCGACGGACGGAAACGCTATCGCGCGACCGCCGATGCTGAGCCGGACCAGGCCGGTTTCGCCGGGAAGGCGCAGGGTGTCCGGCAGGGCGGTCCAGGCGAAGCGCCCGGCGACGGTGTGAGCGCCGGGCGGTAGCCGGACACCGGGAACCGCGTTGCGGGCCGAGACGGCCGCCGGTTTGCCGTCCAGCTCGACCGCCAGCGGCCAGGACCGAAGATCGCCGGGGAGGGGCACCCAGATGTCGGCGAAGCTTCGCCAGCGGCTGCGGAAACTGCCGCCGCTATCGTGGAGTTCCAGATCGAGTTCTCCGGGCCAGGCGCAGCGGCGCCCGCCGGGCTGCTCGAGGAAATGGGGACAGGCATCGGCCTCGTGGCCGTAAAGCGTCCAGGGTATCCAGGGTTTGAGGGCGTCCGGGATGGTTTGCGGGTTCAGCGGGCCGGGCCAGGCGGGTGCGGCGCAGGCCAGAAGGACCCAGAATGCGATGTGTCGAACCATTGGAGCGCTCCTCGCCGATGTCGCCCCGACTTTAGGCGTAGCGGAGGCATGGGGCAAGAGCGCCGAAACTCAATTTTCCCGCAGCGCGGCCTCGGTCTTCTCGTGGATGCCGCCGAAACTTCCGTTGCTCATGAACACCACGTGATCGCCCGCCCGGCATTCCTGCCGCAAGCGTTCCACGATGGCGCCGATGCTGTCGCAAGTGACGATCCGGTCGGAGGCGGAAGCGATTTTCGCGACATCCCATCCCAGGTCGCGCGCCTGGTAAAGGATGGCGAGGTCGGCGGGCGCGAGGGATGCCGCGAGCGTGTCGGCGTGCACGCCCATGCGCATGGTGTTGGAACGCGGTTCGACGACCGCGATGACGCGCGCGCCATCGACCCGCGCGCGCAATCCTTCGAGCGTGGTGAAGATCGCCGTGGGATGATGGGCGAAATCGTCGTAAAGGGTGATGCCGCGGATCTCGGCGCGCACCTCGAGGCGGCGTTTGACGCTCTGGAACCGGCTCAGGGCCGAGATGGCCGCCACCGGTTCGATCCCGGCGTGGTGGGCCGCGGCGATGGCGGACAGGGCATTGAGCATGTTGTGGCGGCCGGAGAGCTGCCAATGGATCGTGCCCAGCCGCTTGTCCCGGAACACCACGTCGAACCGGCCGCCGTCTTCGGCCAACGGGTGTGCCTGCCAGTCGGCGGCGGTGTCCGGCCCCAGGGCGGTTTTTTCGACCGGCGTCCAGCACCCCATCCTGAGCACGTCGGCCAGGTTTTCGTCCCGCTCCGGAACCACCAGCAGACCGTTGCCGGGCACGCTGCGCACGAGGTGGTGAAACTGTCGCTGGATCGCGGTGAGGTCGGGGAAGATGTCGGCGTGGTCGTATTCCAGGTTGTTCAGGATCGTGGTGCGCGGGCGGTAATGGACGAACTTGGAGCGCTTGTCGAAGAATGCGGTGTCGTATTCGTCCGCCTCCACCACGACGAACCGGCCTTCGCCGAGGCGGGCGGAAACGCCGAAATTGAGCGGCACGCCGCCGATCAGGAAGCCCGGCTTGTGGCCGTCGTGTTCGAGTATCCAGGCCAGCATGCTCGAGGTCGTGGTCTTGCCGTGGGTGCCCGCGACCGCCAGCACCCAGCGTCCCTTGAGGACGTAGTTGTAAAGCCACTGCGCACCGGAGGTGTAGGCCAGCCCCATGTTCAGCACCGCCTCGACCTCCGGGTTACCGCGGGAGAGCGCATTGCCGATGATGACGAGGTCGGGAACGGGATGGAGGTTGTCGGGGCTGTAGCCGTTGCATAGGTCGATGCCCTGCTGCTCCAGCAGGGTGCTCATCGGCGGGTAGACGTTCTGGTCCGATCCCGTGACGGTGTGGCCGAGCTGGCGGGCCATGATGGCGAGCCCGCCCATGAAGGTGCCGCAGATACCCAGGATGTGAATACGCACTTATCGAGGCCTCGGTTTGTTCATCGGATTGGTGGGGACGGAATCGCCTGTGGGTGGACGCGTGCATCCGGCGATTCGTATCGAGAAGGACCCGATTATATCGCCGTATCTTTGACCGGGGGATAAAGGCGCCACACCCATGGCGCCAACGGACCGCGGACGTACTAAAATAACCGGCCCTGGTTACCGGGCGTTTCCCGGTCTCATGCGTGGAGAGTTCATCTGATGCCGTTGCATAGCGGTAAGGCGAGTGTCGCTTTGATCGGTCGGCGAGGTTCCGGCTGACATGGCCGTCTATGCCATCGGCGACGTGCAGGGCTGCTACGCGGAGCTGCGGCGCCTCCTGGAACTGATCCGCTTCGATCCGGCGGCGGACCGCCTGCTGTTTACGGGCGACCTGGTCAATCGCGGGCCCCAGTCGCTGGAAACCCTGCGGTTCATCCGCTCGCTGGGATCCGCGGCGGCCACGGTGCTCGGCAACCATGACCTGCACCTCTTGGCGGTGGCCTGTGGGGTCTCCCGGGTCAAGCACAAGGACACTTTCGGCGACGTGCTGGAGGCCGACGATCGGGACGAGTTGCTGGACTGGCTGCGCACGCGTCCGCTGGTGCACCTGGAGGGCGGCTATTGCCTGGTCCATGCCGGTATTCCCCCTTGCTGGAATGCGGAAACGGCTTTGGCCAGGGCCGGCGAAGTCGAGGCGGTCCTCGCGGGCGGGGACATCGCCGGGTTCTGCCGGCAGATGTACGGCGACAAGCCCGACCTCTGGTCCGATGATCTGGCCGGATGGGACCGGCTCCGTTTCATCACCAACGCCTTTACCCGCATGCGCTATTGCGATCGGACCGGACGGCTGGATTTCAAGCAAAAGGGGGAGCCGGGGCGGCAACCCGCATCCCTGGTTCCGTGGTTCGACGTCCCGGACAGGACGCCGCCGGGCGCCACGATCGTGTTCGGGCACTGGTCCACGCTCGGCTATTTCGCCGGCAAGGACTGTTACTGCCTGGATACGGGCTGTCTGTGGGGCGGGGAGCTTACTGCGTTGAGGCTGGACGAGACGTTACAGCGATATGCCGTGCCTTCGCTGCACGGGGGATACCAGAAACCCGCCCGGGCGCAATAGCCTCGTTAGGGCCAAGGAGAATGCCGGCTTGGCCGAACGGTAGGTGACATCCCTGTCGTTTGCGGCTTGTGCTTGTCGCAAGGTGCTCCACGCGAGGCGCGCGTTCCGACGCGGAGACTGCGCGTCGGAAGACTGAAATCAAGGAGCTTTCTTGTAAGCGGAGTTGGCGGCGTCTTCCTCGATGGCTTTGGCAGCAGTGACGTACTTGCCATGTTCGCTGCTCTTAACCATAGCGAGCGTTACGACGACCGCGATGACCAGGCCCGCGATGTAAAACCAGAAATAATCTTTCTCTTCTTTGACGTCGTTCATGGTTACTCCTCGTATTGTTTTAATGACGCTGTATTAAGCCAGCGTTGACAATATATAGAGACTCCATGGGCCGTTCTTTGACGCCGGTCAAGGTTTCGACGGATGCAAACCGCCGAGGTGGTCTCATTTCAACTGCGCCAAGGCCTCCGCGATCCGCTCTCGGGAGTCCTCGAGGTCTTCCGGCGCGGCCTGGACGACGGCTGGCAGGCGGGTGATCTCCAGGGTATTGAGGATCAGTTGGCCGGGGGAGTTGAAATACTGCACCCACCACACGTTCGGCAGGCGGGTCAGGCTCACACGGCAATCGCCGTAGCCCCGCGCCAGGATGGAGAGGCCGGCCAGTCCCAAGGTGTCGATCAGGAAATTCGAGTCCTCCGGCGTCAGCGGCAGCAGCGACAGGTTGATGACATGGGGGCGATCGGCCGGGCAGTCCGCCGAATGGTCGAAGATCTCGGTCAGCAGCGCGGGCGCGTTCATGAGGCCTTCCGGAAAGACCCGAGGACGCCGTGGCGGTCCATCGGCGGTCAGGCGTTCCGCCCACTCGTACACCGCCTCCGGCACCGGCCCGGTTTCCAGATCGTCCCGTCGCAGCTCACCGTCGACGTGATGCTGGACGCGCCAGACCCCGGCGAAAACCGATTCCCGGATCGTCAGCCGGTCTCGCGGTGCGGCGATGCGGATCAGCACCTCGCCTTCGCCAAGCACTTCGTCGACGAAGCGCCTGCCCGCCGGGTCACAAGAGGCGAGATCGACGATGCCCGGAGCGCTGCCGAGCCGTTCGATCACCGTCCGCAGCACGGCACACCCGCCGGCGGTTTCGTCCGGGCTCAGCGCATGCAAGGGCGGCGGCGTGAAGGTCGCCATGGCTTCCGGCATGGGCGGATAGGCGCATTCGGGGTCGTCGTGCGGGCGGATGAGCGGCGCGTTTCCGGTCGCTATGAAAGCGGGATCGTCTTGCATGGGAGAGTCTTCGAGGTGTCGGAGCCCCGGACGGGGCGGGTCACCGGCTAGCTCGGAGCGCCCGGCAGAACGCGGGCGTCGCCGATGCGGCAGGCTTCTTCCGCCGAGGGCCGGTGGCGCTCGTACTGCGCCATGTCCAGGGCGTCCATCGTGTTTTCGCTTTCCTGCCGGGGCAGGGCGGGCAGGCCGAGTTCTGAGCAGGCGGCGAGTATCTTGTCGATCGCGGGTTCGATCTGCGCCTTGACCGCCGGCGTCAGGCTGCCGCCGTAGTCCTCCATGTCGACCGGCTGCACGCCCACCAGGTAGAGCTGCTCCGGGCCTTGCCCCATCAGCTTGCACAAGGCCAGCACCTCTTGGAAGCTGACCTGGTGCAGGCTGGTCTTGCCCGAATGCAGGTAGGCGGGCACGTCCTCGTCCCGGGCTTCGACCAGCGAGGCCGGAGCCAGGCCGAAATCCACCGCGTCGGCGATGATGAGCACGTCGCTTTCCTGGACGTAAGGGATCAGCGCCAGCCCCTGGGTGCCGCCATCCATCACGGTGACGTTCTCAGGGAAGACGTAGTCCCGCTGCAGCGCCTGGGCGACGCGAACGCCGAAGCCCTCGTCCGCCCACAGCAGATTGCCTATCCCTAAGATCAGGACGCGAGGAGGCATACGCTCAGGGACGGTCGTCCTTCCACACCCGCCAGCCGTCGACCATGGTGGTGGTGACGGACTGACGCGACAGGTGGTGTTCCCGCACCGCTACGTAGACGTGGATGAGGGTGAAGACCACCAGGTACCACATGCCCAGATGATGCAGGCTGTGGACCTGCTGGCTGCCTCCCAGTAGGGATATGACCCAGCCGAAGGCATTGGCCGCCCAGCTTCCGGCTCCGAGTCCCTCGCCGTACAGGGCGAAGCCGGTCGCGATCATGAAGAGGCTCCCGAGCACGTAGAACAGGAACATGGCCAACCCGGCCAGCGGGTTGTGGCCCGCGTGCTTGCGGGGCTCCTCGACCAGGAACAGGTACCAGCGGACCTCGTCCACCAACCCCTGCCACCAGCGGGCGTCGTGGACGCGCGGAGCGAACAGTTCGCGGGCATACCGGTTGCCCACCAGCGCCCAGTAGGCGCGGCCGATCAGACCCACCGCCAGCACATAGCCGGCGGAGAAGTGGCTGAAGCGGATGTAGCCCAGAAGATAGTGTTCGCTGGCTTCGCCCGAGGTCACCACGGGCGGCCAGGCGATCAGGAAGCCCGTGACCGCCAACGCGACGATGGCGAGGGCGTTGACCCAGTGCCACAACCGCACCGGCTTCTCGTAGACGTAGACCGGTTCGCTAAAGCTTTCGACGCTCGCCATGGCCGCGGCCCTCACAACGCTTGCGTCAGCAGCGCCAGGCCCATGGCGCCCATCGCCGCGCCGCAGCCCCGGTACCAGAGCGGTTTCGCCAGCAGCCGCCGTCCCAGCATCACGCCGGCCAGGTGAAGCAGGCCGGTAGCGGCGAGGAAGCCGGCGGCATAAGCCCAAGGCTCGACGCCTGTGCCGATCTCGGTGCCGTGCGCATGCCCATGGAACAGCGCGAACAGGCCGACGAGGCCGACGGCGGTGAATTGGGATACACGGACCTTGCCGGTCACCAGCAGTCCCAACAGGACCACCGAGGCGGCGATGCCGGTTTCGGTGTAAGCCAGCGGAATGCCGGCGGCGCCCAGCCATCCGCCCAGCCCCATGACCGCCATGAACGCCAGGGGCAGCAGCCACACCCGCCGCGGCGCGACGGCCACCGCCCACAGCCCCACGGCGATCATGGCCAGGAGGTGGTCGGCGCCCAAGAAGGGATGGGTGAAGCCGGATACGAAGCCCTCGACGGGATGCGCGCCGGTATGCGCGAGCGCGACGGGGCTCAGCGCCAACAGACTTGCCGTTCCGAACCAACGAACAGGATGCATGGTCTTCTCCTTATTTTTTGAACGCTCAGCGCACCTTGACCCGCGTGACTTCCCGCCCGTCCTTGTCCATGACATGGGTCGAGCAGGCCAGGCAGGGATCGAAGCTGTGCAGGGTGCGCAGGATTTCCAGCGGCTGGTCAGGGTTTTCCACCTTGGTGTTCATCAAGGAGGCCTCGAACGCGCCGATGTTGCCCTTGGGGTCGCGCGGCGAGCCGTTCCAGGTGGTGGGCACGATGCACTGGTAGTTGTCGATCTTGCCGTCCTTGATCTTGATCCAGTGCCCCAGCGCGCCGCGCGGTGCCTCCGTCGTACCCGCGCCCATGGCTTCCTTGGGCCAGGTGTCCGGTTCCCATTTTGCCGTGTTGGCGGTCGCCAGATCGCCCGCCTTGATGTTGCTCACCAGTTTGTCCTGGAAATGCCGCATCAGATGCGCGCAGTACTGGGCTTCCAGGCCGCGGGCGGCGGTGCGGCCCAGCGTGGAGAACAGCGCGGTCAGCGGCAGGCCGAGATCGGTGAGCAGCTTGTCCACCGGCTCCTTGATTTCCGGGATGCCCTTGGCATAGCCGACGATGTAGCGGGCCAGCGGGCCGACCTCCATGGCGTGGCCGCGCCAGCGCGGCGCCTTGATCCAGGAATACTTGGCGCTCTCGTCCAGATTCTCGATGTTGGTGCGGGTGCCCTTGGTGTTGCGTCCCAGCGCGAAATTCGGCTGGGTGACGCCGTCGAACGGATGCAGGCCGCGGTCCTCGTCGTCGTACTTGTACCAGGAATGGGTGACGAACTCCTGGATCTGCTCCGGGTCCTTCAGATCGACCTCGTGGACTTCCTTCAGGTTGCCGTTGATGATGGCGCCGTGCGGCAGCAGCAGGTTGTTCACCGAGCGGTCGTTGGCCTTTTCCGGAATGTCGCCGTAGGACAGCACGTTGGTGGCCGAGAGCCCGCCGCCGTACAGCCAGTCCTTGTAGAAGCTGGCGATCGCCTGGAGGTCGGGCAGGTAGACCTGCTCGATGAACTCGATGGTCTGGTCGATGATGGAGGACACCAGGTTGAGGCGTTCCATGTTGACCGCGCCCACCGCGCCCACGCCGTCGACGTTGATGGCGCAGGGCACGCCGCCGACCAGCCAGTTCGGATGCGGGTTCTTACCGCCGTAGACGGTGTGGATCTTGACGATTTCCTTCTGGAAATCCAGTGCCTCGAGATAGTGCGCCACAGCCATCAGGTTGGCTTCCGGCGGCAAACGGTAGGCCGGATTGCCCCAGTAGCCGTTGCCGAACGGGCCGAGCTGGCCGCTCTCGACGAACTTCTTCAGCCGGCTGGCGATGTCGTGGAAATAGCCCGGCGAAGACTTGGCCCAGGGTGAAATGCTCTGCGCCAGTTCGGAGGTGGCTTTAGGATCGGCCTTGAGCGCGCTGATCACGTCCACCCAGTCCAGCGCGTGCAGATGGTAGAAATGCACCAGATGGTCATGGGCCTGCAGGGTGAGCTGCATGATGTTGCGGATGGAGTTGGCGTTCTCCGGGATGCTGATCCCCAGCGCGTCCTCCACCGTCCGCACCGAGGTCAGGGCGTGGGTGCCGGTGCAGACGCCGCAGATCCGTTCGGTGAAGGCCCAGGCGTCGCGCGGGTCGCGGCCCTTCAGGATGACCTCCAGCCCGCGCCACATGGTGCCGCTGGAGACCGCGTTGCTGATGACGTTGTGGTCGTCCACGTTCACTTCGCAGCGCATGTGGCCCTCGATGCGGGTGACCGGATCGACCACGATCCGCTTGCCGCTGTCGTTGAGGGTGAAACCGTTGGGTGTTTGAGTGACGGTCATGGTGTTCCCCGTTCCTTATTCTTGAGTTTCTTTTTCCAGGTCTTTCTTCTTGGCGATCGAGACGGCCGCGTGCGCCGCGATGCCTGCGCTCACGGCGCCGGCGGCGACCAGCCCGACCTTGTCGGCATTGGCTTCGACGCCGAACACGTTGAGGCCGGTGACGCGGTCGTAGAACGAGCCCTTGTCCCAGAAATTCTCCTCGGAGCAGCCGATGCAGCCGTGGCCGGACTGGATCGGGAAGGAGACGCCGTTGTTCCAGCGCACCGTCGAGCAGGCGTTGTAGGTGGTCGGGCCCTTGCAGCCGACCTTGTACAAACAGTAGCCCTTGCGCGCGGCCTCGTCGTCCCATTGCTTGACGAACTGGCCGGCGTCGAAGTGGGAGCGGCGGTAGCATTTGTCGTGGATGCGCTGGCCGTAAAACATCTTGGGCCGGCCTTGGGCATCGAGTTCCGGGATCTTGTCGAAGGCCAGCATGTAGGTCACCACGCCCGTCATGACCTCGGCGATGGGCGGACAGCCGGGCACTTTGATGATGGGCTTGTCGGTGATGACCTTGTGGATCGGCGTGGCCTGGGTCGGATTGGGGCGGGCCGCCTGCACGCAACCGTTGGAGGCGCAGGAGCCCCAGGCGATGACGGCGGCGGCGTCCTTGGCGGCATAGCGCAGCCGCTCGACGAACGGCTTGCCGCCGACGATGCAGAACATGCCGTCCTCGTTCAGCGGAGGGTTGCCCTCCACGGCCAGGATGTAACGGCCCTTGTACTTCTGCATGGTGTCTTCCAGCATGGCTTCGGCCTGGAAGCCGGCGGCCGCCATGAGGGTGTCGTCGTAGTCCAGCGAGAGCATGGACAGCACCACGTCCTTGGCCAGCGGGTGGGCGGAGCGGATGAAGGACTCGGAACAGCAGGTGCATTCCAGACCGTGCAGCCACAGCACCGGGGTGCGCGGCTTGGTCTCCATGGCGTGGGCAATCGTGCCGATGAATTCCGGCCCCAATGCCAGGGCGGATGCGGTCAAGCCGCAGAACTTGAGAAAACTGCGCCGGGTCACCCCTTGGCGGCGCATCACGTCGTAGAACGTTTCCGGGCGTGCGGTCGTAGCCATGCTTCCTCCTCGAAGCTAGTCAGCCTTTGGATCCGACGCGCCAGCCCTGGTGCGGCTCACTCGCCGGTCTTATTGTTGTCGATGACGGTTAAACCTTACTAGAAACATGGGAAATGCTTTCTACGGGGTTTGGGGGACAATGTCAATCGTGGAGGAGAGGAAAAAGAGGCCGGCCTACCGGAGTTCGGTCGCCTCGCCCGGCTTGGGCATGTCCACCCCCAGGCTGATCACGAAGCTCGAGGCTTCCTCGATCGTCATGTGGGAGCGCCTGATCCTCGATTCGTTGAGGATCACGGTGAAGCCGGAAGTGGGATTGGGCGAGGTCGGTACGTAGATCACGTACTGGTCTCCGACCCGGTTGGTCACGAAGGCCGGAACCCAGAGACCCTCCTTCGGGTATTCGATGTAGACGACCTCCCGCAGCTTGGTCGACCCATCGCCGCGGAAGATGTTCACCAGTTTCTGCGTCACCCGGTAAAGGGTGCCCAGGAGCGGGATGCGGATGACCAGGTTTTCCACGAAATAGAGCAGATGGGCCTTGCCGTGCTGTAGCAGGTAGCCGAAATAGGTGAGAAACAGCACGGCCGCGGTGAACATCACGCTCGGGATGAACAGGTTCCGGTAGCTGCTGAAAAAACTCACCACGAAGTCTCTCAGCAGGTTTTCCACGTAGATCACGACCTGCAGGACGATGACGATGGGCAGGACGCCCAGCACGCCGATCAGAAAGTAATGCAGAATGCGCTGTGCCGATTGTTTCATGGACGGGTCTCCAGGGGACGGTGGCGACAGAGGATACCAGCCGTTCCCCCCTTGCCGCGAGACGTTCCGGCGAAGCGCATCGGCGCCCGCGCGTCCGAACGCTATAATCCCGGCACGATCGCCGCCTGCTGCGACGGTCTTCGAGTGGTCCGCGGCATACCCGCCCGGCGAAGCCGAAAAACGGGAGTATCGATGGTTTCTGAACAACGGCCGGGAATGGTGAGCCGATGACCGTGCTGGTCCGGTTCGACCGCGTGTCGGTGGCTGCGGGAGAGAGGACGATTCTCCGCGAACTGAGCTTCGAAATCCGCGAAGGCGAGAAGGCGGTGTTCCGGGGCAAATCGGGCTCGGGCAAGAGCACGGTGCTCAAGACCCTGCTGGGAGTGTATCCGGTGGCGGAGGGCCATGTCCATTTCGCCGGCAGGCCCCTCGACCGGCAGGCGGTCGGCGCGATTCGCGCCTGCGCCGCCTACATCGGCCAGGAGCCCGTGTTGGGCGCCGACACGGTGCGGGAGGCGCTGCTGCTGCCGTTCGGGTTCAAAGCCCATCGCGGCGAGGCGCCCACCGCCGGCAAGCTGGCCGAGACCCTGGTCCGGCTTGGCCTCGCCCCTTCCATCCTGGAGCAGGACTGCAGCCGGGTTTCCGGCGGCGAGAAGCAGCGCATCGCCGTGGCCCGCGCCCAGCTCCTCGGCAAGCGGCTCTATCTGCTGGACGAGGTGACTTCCGCGCTGGACCCGGAAAGCAAGCGGGCGGTGCTGGACTTCTTCGCCGATCCGGCCCTCACCGTGCTGTCGGTGGCGCACGATCCGGACTGGATCGCCCGTTGCGACACCGTGTTCGAACTGGAAGACGGTCATTTGGCTGGAGGGGCATGATGGACACGGTCGATATATCCCAGGCGAGAATGATGCTGCTCTATGGCATCGCCGTATTGCCCTGGCTGCTGCTGCGGGCCGCGGGGTTGCGCCTCTCGCGCGACCTGTGGCTGGGCATCGTCCGGATGAGCGTGCAACTGGCGCTGGTCGGCCTCTATCTCAAATACCTGTTCGCGATCAATGCGCCCGCGCTCAACGTCTTGTGGATCGTGGTCATGCTGGTCGTGGCCGATTTCACCATCCTTCGCCGAGCAGGACTCCGTGTCAGGCATTTTTTCCTTTCGACCCTGGCGGCCATCGCGGCCGGAACGCTGTTCTCGGTGGCCTATCTGCTGCTCCTGGTGATCCGGCCGGAACCGCTCTACGACGCGCGTTACCTGGTGCCGCTGGCCGGCATGATCCTCGGCAACTGCCTGCAAGGCAACGTGATCGGTCTGGAGCGGTTCTATTCGTCGATTCGGAAATACGAGAACGAATATCTCACCTACCTGCTGCTGGGCGCGACCCGCCGCGAAGCGGTCCGCCCGTATTTCCGCGAGGCGCTCGAGGCATCGGTCAGTCCCACCCTGGCCAGCATGGCGACCCTGGGCCTGGTTTCGCTGCCCGGCATGATGACCGGCCAGATTCTGGGCGGCAGCGAGCCGTGGGTGGCGGTGAAATACCAGATCGCCATCATGCTCTGCATCTTCGCCAGCATGAGCCTGGCCGCCGTGCTCAACCTCGTGCTCAGCCTGCGCTTCGCTTTCAACGAGTTCGACGTGCTGCGGGAGGCGATTTTCAGACGGCGGTGAAGGGGGCGGGTTGGCGGCCGCCCCCGGCTTTTTCTTGCGGATGGTGGTTAATGGGCGGGCTGCAGCCGGTAACCGCTCAAGGTGTCGGCGAAGTGTTGCAACCAGGGGAGGTCGCTTTGTTTCGCTTGGAGGCACCAGACGCGCAAGCGTTCCAGGCGCTCCTCGTGGCTCGCGAGCGAGTCGGTCCATACCGCCTTGAGCTGTTGCTTGAACTGGTAGATCGTCGCCAAGGCTTGGCTGTTGTCCAGCATCCGACTGAAATTTTGCCAGGCGGCGGGGTCCACCTTGATGTATTCGCGCAGCAGCAACGGACGCATCCGCCGGAGTAGTCGACGATCGGCTCTCGGCGATTTCGCCTGCTCCAACCGCATGACCGGCGCGATGACGCGGCGACCGTACAGGCTCAGGATGTGCGCGCGGTTGCGCAGCACGGCTTTGACGGTGTCCATGTCGACGGACGACTCTTTCGCATGGATGGTGGTCTTGGGGGGCGTATTTCTGATCTTGGCCAGTTTCAAGAGGGCCATCAGCCGGATATACATCCAGCCGAGATCGATTTCCCATCGCTGGTTCGAAAACCTTGCCGAGGACGGGTAGGCATGGTGGTTGTTGTGCAGCTCCTCGCCGCCAATGATGATGCCGATGGGCCACAGATTGGTGGACGCATCGGGGGTTTCGAAATTGCGGTAGCCCAAGTAATGGCCGAGACCGTTGACGACGCCGGCCGCCCAGAACGGAATCCACAGCATCTGCACCGCCCACACCGCCAAGCCCGCGACGCCGAACAGGAGCAGGTTCAAGGCCAGCATCAGCGCTATTCCCAAGTCGGGAAAGCGGCTGTACAGCTTGCGTTCCAGCCAGTCGTCCGGCGTGCCGTTGCCGAACTGGGCCAGGGTCGCGGCGTTCCTCGCTTCCTTGCGATACAGCATCCAACCCCGCAGCAGGACAGTAAATATGCCGAGGACTTGGGGGCTATGCGGGTCTGCCGGGGTCTCGCAGCGCGCGTGATGCTTGCGATGGATGGAAACCCATTCCTTGGTCACGGTCGCCGTGGTCAGCCAGAGCCAGAAACGAAAGAAATGGCTGGCTACGGGATGCAGGGACAGTGCCCGGTGGGCTTGGTGACGGTGCAGGAAGATGGTTACGCTGACGATGGTGACATGTGTCAAAGTCAAGGTCGCGAACAACAGCGGCCAAAAGGAAAGATGCGTTAAACCATGTGACATGGGGAACTGGACCTGTGCGGATCGGTTGCGCTTCCGGACGAAGATGCGCCGGCAAGGCGAGGTGGATGGGAGGTACTTTTGCTGCGGCGTACCGGACGCTTCGCGCCGAACGGGGGAGGACGGGGACGTATCTAGTCAGACAGGAAGTGGCGGCAAATGTTCCCCGAGGGAGAGAAGGGCTGTACGCTCTGCATCAGTTTGACGGTTGCCATGCCCGGATCTGGGCGACGGCGCGGCCGATCGTCTGCGCGAAGGCTTGTACAGCCCCGGCGGCATCAGGGCTGGCCGTGGGTTGGTCGAGTTGGAACGTCCTGGTGGCGGTCGGCGTTTCGGCGCGGAAGCGGATCGTGACACGAGAGCTGCCGGGGCGGTCGAACACCTGCTCGAAGACCTGGAGCTCGACGCGCAAACGGTAGCCGCTGCCGTTGCGTTCAGCTTTCAGGCGTTGTGCCAGCAGGGCGGGCGGGGGAGCGATCCAGCGGTCAAGGGCATAGGCGCGCAGTTCGGTGGGATTGGCGTAGAGCAGGCGGTACTGCAGGCGGTCGGTCTGCAGCCAGTCCGGGGCTTCGACTTGGACCGCAGACCAGGGCGCCGGCGCGGCGGTGGGGGCGGCGCCGAAATCGTGCAGCGCGGGCTGGGGCGGGCGCTCTGGCAGCACACTGCAGGCGGGCGCGGCCAGGGACAGTATCAGTATCCAGGGAATCCGTCGCATCATTTCGGCTCCTCGAATCCCGGTTCGCCAGGACCGGGAATACCCGGCTTCGGCCCCAGCAGCAGGGCCTGCGGGTCTTGTTCCAGCGTTTTCGACAGCCTGCGCAGACTGGCCGCCGTGCGGGCCGCGTCGTCGATCAGCGCGTTCAGTTCCGGCAGCCGGCTGCGGACCAGGGTATCGCCCGCGGTCGCTCCGATATCCACGACCTTTTGTGCGCTTTCGCTCAGCGCCCTGATCTGGCGGGAGGTCTCGCGGACGTCGCGGGCCATGGCGGAATGGTCCGCCAGCGCCTGCCGCAGCCTGTCATCCAGGGCGGGGATGCGTCCCAGCGCCTCCTCCACGCGCCGTTCCAGGCGCACCAGCTCTTCCGCCGCCGTGTCCAGGCTTTCCAGGGTATGCGCGATGCGCTGGCGGTTGCCGTCGTCGAGAAAGGCGTTCAGCCGGCTGGTGAGCTGCGCGACCTGGGTGAGGATGTCGGACCCCGATCCGGTCAGCTTGTCCAGCAACGAGGGGTGCAGCGGGATGTTCGCCGGGTTCTTGGGGTGGGTGCGCAGGGGTTCCGGGTCGTTGCCCTCGTCGCTGAGGTCGATCTGGGCCAGCCCGGTGAGCGGCTGGACCCGCAGGGTGGCGTAGGTGCCACGGGTGATGGGAAGGCCCTTGTCGACTTCGATCCGGACCAGGATGGTGCGGGGATCGTCGGGCGCGAAGCTGATCGAGGTCACCTTGCCGGCCCGGACACCGCGGAAGATGACCAGCGACTCCGGGTTGAGGCCGGACACGGCCCCCTGAGTGGAGACGATGTAGACGTCGCGTTCGGCGCCGTAGTCGCCGAGGAACAGGGCAATGCCGATCACTGCGCCGCCGAGGATGACCACGAACAGGCCGGTCAGCAGGGCGTAGGTTTCCTTGACCATTTCAGTCGGACCTTCCCAGGATTCTCTGGGCGCGTTTGCCGTGGAAGAAGTCGCGGGCGAAAGGATGCGTACAGGCGATCGCATCGGCCAGCGTGCCGTAGGATACCAGTTGCTGCCCGGCGAGCACGGCCACGCAGGTGCACAGGTCGCTGAGGGTATCCAGGTCGTGGGTCACCATGACGACGGTGAAGCCCAGCTCCTGGTGCAACTGCCCCAGCAGGCTGACGAACTCCTCGCCCAGCACCGGATCGAGGCCGGAGGTGGGCTCGTCGAGGAAAACCACTTCGGGCTCCATGATCAGGGCGCGGGCCAGGGCGGCGCGCTTGACCATGCCGCCGGACAGTTCCGCCGGCATCAGCAGGGCATCGGCCGCCCCCAGGCCGACCATGGCGAGCTTCATGCAGACCAGTTGGGCGATCAGCCCCTCGTCCAAGGCCTTGAGTTCGCGCAGGGGAAAGGCGATGTTGTCGAACACGCTCAGCGCGCTGAACAGGGCGCCGCCCTGGAACAGCACGCCGCAGCGGTTGCGGAGCTGCTGCTTGCGGCGGGCGTCGGCTTCCGCCAGCGGCTCGCCGAGCAGCCAGACCTGCCCTTGGGTCGGCGTCTGCAGGCCGATCATTTCGCGCATCAAGACGGTCTTGCCGCAGCCGGAGGCGCCGACCACCCCCAGGATTTGTCCGCGCGCCAGGCTGAGGTTGACGTCGCGGTGCACGAGATTCTCGCCGAAACGGGTCCACACATGCTCCATGCGTATGACTTCGGTGTCCGTCATCGTATGCCCACGCCCCGGAACAGGATGGCGAAAACGGCGTCGATCAGGATCACCAAAGTAATGGAAACCACCACCGAATTGGTCGTCTCGTTGCCAAGGCTTTCGGTATTGGGTTCGATGCGCAGCCCGTAATGGCAGGCGATCAGTGCGACGAACAGCCCGAACACGGCGGCCTTGCCCAGGCCGATGGCGAAGTTGGCGACCGGGACCGCCGCGGGCAGTTTCTGGAAGAACTGGTGGTAGCCGATTTCCAGCTCCAGGTGGGCCGAGACCGCGCCGCCCGCCAGGGCGACCACGTCGGTCCAGACCACCAGCAGCGGCAAGGCCACCACCAGGGCGACGACCTTCGGCAGGATCAGCCGCAGCGACTGGGAAATTCCCATGGCGGCGAGGGCATCCAGCTCCTGGGTCACGCGCATCACGCCGATCCGCGCGGTCATCGAGGAACCGGAGCGGCCCGCCACCAGGATGGCCGCCAGCAGCGGGCCGAGTTCGCGGATGATGCTCATGCCGAGGATGTTGACGATGTAGACCTGCGCGCCGAAGGTCCTAAGCTGCAGCGAGGACAGGTAGCTGACCACCACGCCGATCAGGAAGCCCACCAGTGCCGTGATGCCGAGGGCGCGGCCGCCGGTTTCATGGATGGTGGCGGAGATCTCCCGCCAGGGGATGTCTCCGGGATGGCGGGCGAGGTGAGCCAAGTCCAGGATCAACTGGCCGAGCAGGGCGAGGACCGCCAGCAGGTGGCCGCCGAGGCCGGCCAGCGCGGCCATGATTCGCCGGCGCATCGGCACCGGCGGCCGCTGGCCGTCCCGCATCGAGGGAATCCCGCCCGCCTGCCAGCGCCGGAATGCGGATTCCTGCTCGGGACGCAGCAATACCCGTTCGGGGGGCCGCTCTCCCCATGCCTGCCACAGAACGAAAGCCCCGGCGCTGTCGAGCAGGTTCACTCCGCGCAGGTCCCATTCCAGGTCGGGCTGCCGCGCGGCGCTGTGCAGCCGCTCGCGCAAGTCCGGGGCGCCCGCTATCAGGCCGCGCAGGTTCCAGTTGCCGCGCACGGTGGCCGTGCCGCTTTCCACTGCGAATTCTGGTGGCGTGAGTGGCGGCCGGTTGGATTCTTCTGCGGAGCTTTTCGAAGAGGGCATGTTTCAACGCGCGGAAGGAAAGAGGTTGGGGCGCTTTTCCAGGTGCCGATATTGGACGATCATGGATCGCATCGCTCAACAGGCAAGCCGAGGCTTGAATCATGAACGCTTCCCGCTGGAATTGCATCCTCGTGTTGCTCCTGCTCACCCTGCTGGGCGTGGGGCCGATGCCCATCACCAGCGTCGTGGGCATCTACATCGTGATCGCGCGGCCGCGCTGGTTCCGGGAACTGGTCAAGCGGGTTTACGACGAGTGAGGCGGGTCCGGCCCTTCCGGGCTGGGCGTTGTCGAAGCACCGGGGAGGCGTTCGCTTTCCCCCGGTGGAGACCGTGGCTTACAGGACGCGGATCGAATCGCCCCGGCGTATCGTTCCGCCGGCCAGGACCTTGGCATAGACGCCCACGCTGGGGAGTGCCCGGCCCGCGAAAGGCACGTGCACGCTGTTGCGCGCGATGCCATGCTTGAAAATACCGGGGTCCCTGGGCAGATCGCCCTGCGCCAGGGTGGTCATGACGCAGCGCGGGCAAGGATCGGTGATCTGCAGCCTGACGCTGTCGCCGATCTGCAGCGTCTTGCCGACCCAGTCATTCTCGACGAAACCCTTGGCCCCCGCCGTGTCGATCACGATGTTCGGCCGGAACCGCCGTACCTCGAAACGCCCCTGGGGATAGGCGGCACGGAGTTCGTCCAGGGTGGAGGTCGTCAACAGATGCACGGTGGCATAGTCGAAGAAACTGCCGGCCGGCGCGTCCCCGGCCACCGCTTCGGCGGTCACTTCGTCGTCCTGTCCCGCGTGCTCGGGCCAGTACTGCTCCAGTTGAGCGCTCTCGGGCGCGAGCTGCTTCAGCGCCACTTTGCGCGACAAGGTCTTGGAGATTTCAACGTTTGCAGACGCATCGTCGCTGCGCACGACCCGCCCGTCCGGCAGGCTGATCCATACCGCCGGCAAATTCGCATCTTCCGGCGGTGCGACATAGGCCGCGTGGAAGGCGAAAAAATCCGGCCATTTCTGGGGATTCTTGGCGCTCACCACCTTGCCGGTCTCCTCGTCGACCAGCGCGAAAGCGCGATCTCCCACCAGTCCGCGTTCGGTAAGAACCGCCGCGTTGAGTTCCTCGCCCATCATGGACTTCACCGGGTAGCGCCAAGCCGTGGCAACGGTGGCCTTGGCGGTCATGTTCATGTTTTCCCCTCCTAACCTGTTTCTTTCGTAATGCGTATTGATTTCTTACGGGGCGAAGCCGCGGACACACGGGTATCCGCCTTCATCTTGTTTTCGCGGAATACCGTCAGGGCTTGCACCACGAGGGTGCGGGATTTTAACCAAAAACGGTAGGGAGAGGAGCAAACTGAAATCCCTGCTGCTTATTGCGGAACAAACGGCTTGGTCAGATCGTTATTCAGCCTGTTGTTGTCCGCTGGAACATCGATTCCACCCGCGGGCACAGGTTTTCCGGCATTGCCATATTCTTCGAAAACGCCGAAGGGTTGAATCTGATCGTCGGCGGGCAATTGCTTGCGGTTCCAGCCGCCGCCGAGCGCGCGTATGAGCGCAACCGAATTTTTCAGCCGTTCGGTCTTGAGCACCACGGCGTCGATGCGCGCCGTCAGTGTGTTGATCTGTGCGTAAATGAGATCGAGGCTGGTGATCAGGCCGCCCAGATAAAGCTCCATGGTCAGATTCTGCGTCTGCAGCGCGGCCTTGACGGCTTGGTCCTGCCGATCGGCCGCTAAGGTCAGCCGATTGGTCAGGCTCAAACCGTTCTCGACTTCGCGAAAGGCGTTGAGCACGGTCGCACGGTACTTGTCCTCGGTTTCGCGATAGGCCGACCAGGACTGCTGCAATTGGGCGCGGCGCAGACCGCCCTGAAACAGCGGCATGGAAACGGAAGCGCCGTAGGACCAGTAACTGTTGGCCAGCGCGATCAGATTCATGCTGCTGTTTTCATATCCGCCGCTGGCCTTGAATACCACGTTCGGGAAAAAAGCGGCACGGGCGATGCCGATAGCGCGGTTCGCCTGCGCCATCTGGCGCTCCATCTGGGCGATGTCGGGCCGGCGTTCGAGCAGGGAGGCAGGAATATTCTGCGGAACCGTGAAATTCGGCGATGGCAGCTCGTCCACCGGCGCGATACGGAAAGCGGCCGGCGCCTTGTTGACGAGAATGGCGATCGCGTGTTCGGTCACCTGACGTTTGCCCTGAATATCGAGCTCTTTCGCCTCGGTACTGTGCAGCAGGTATTCGGCGCGGGCGACGTCGAGTTGCGGCACGATGGCGCCATGGAACTGGGCATTGACGATATCCAGCGACTTTTTGTAATAGGCGATGGATTGGGTATAGACCGAATCCTGTGCGTCGTAGCCGCGCAGCGTGAAATAATTCGCCGCGATTTCCGCCTGCAGGCTGAGGCGCGCGAGCCCGTATTCGGCGGCGCGCTGTTCCGCCTGGTAAATCTCGGCGCGCACCCGGTTGCGGATCGCCGACCAGAAGTCTGGCTCCCAGGATGCGAGTCCCCCGCTGTAGTAGTCCGACTGCTCGATCGGCGCGTTGGGCGCGCGAAACAGGGCATTGACGGATTGCTCGTTGTTCGAGGCGCCGAACTCCAGACCGAGCTGCGGGATCAGGCGCGAGCGCACCTTCATCATCACGTCCCGCGCCTGGACGAAACGCTCGGCGGCGGCCTGAAGATCGGGATTGGCCGCCATGGCCTGTTCTTCGAGCCGGTTCAGGACCGGATCGTTGTAAAGCTTCCACCAGTCCGGGCGCAGCTCGCCATCCGACGGCTTCGCTTCGACGAAGGGGCTCGATCCATGCCATGAGTCGGGGACGACGAACTGGGCGGGCTCGTAAGCGGGCGCCAGATCCACGGCCGGGCCGTCGACACACGCCGATAAATTGAGCACCAGCAGCAACAAACCGCTACGCCGCATGCGCGCGCGGAAAATGCCTGACATCTCCGGATTCGTCCGCAAGCGCTTGTCCATCATTCGGCCGGCGTGGGGGTCGCTGACGCGGCTTCCTCGGCGGCGGGAGGCGCTTCCTGGCTGGAAAGATCATAACCCGGCGCAGGCGTGACGACGCGCACCTTGTCGCCTTCGAGCAAGGCGGCGCTGGGGTTGTTCACGATGCGCTCGTCGGGGGAAACGCCTTCCGTCAACTCGACCGTCCCGTCGAGAATTTTGCTCACCTGGATCGGCTTGAAGTGAATGTGATCGTCATCCGTCACCACGGCGACTTGCGTGTTGGCTTCCTGGAATACCAGGGCGCTGGCGGGGATGCTGAGGACATGGGTATCGTTCGGCACCGTGAGGCTGACCGTGGCGTACGAGCCTGGCCATAATGCGCCGTCTTCATTGTCGATCGTGAATTCGGTGATGATGGTGCGGGTATTCGGATCGATGCCATTGGCGGCGGTCAGGAAATTGGCGGTGAAATGGCGGTTGGTAAATTGCGGCACGGTGACGTCCGCGGTGAGGCCGGGTCTTAGGATTTCCGCAAAGGTGCTCGGCACGGAAATAAAGAGGCGCATCTTATGCATGTCGGCCACGGAAAACAGATTGCTGACCGTATTGCCGTTGGTGCTGCTGATATAGCCGTCCTTGTTGATGTAGTCGCCGACGTTGATGTTACGTTGGGTCACCACGCCGTCATAGGGGGCGACGATGGTTTTGAAGCGCATCTTCGCCAGAAAATTATTGACGTTGTTCTCCGCCGCCTTGACCAGCGCCGCTTCGGATCGCTCATTGGCTTCCTGCACCGAAATCGACTGCTCCGAAACCGCATGCGATTCGCGCAGCGCCAGCCAGCGCTTCAGAGATACCAGGGCGAGATTGTATTTGGCGCGCTGCGAATCCAGATCCGCCTTGGCCTGCGAAAATTCGGCATCGAGCGTCGGCTGGCTGATTTCCGCGAGCACCTCGCCCTGCTTCACACGCGCGCCGTAATCCTTGTACCACATCTTCACATAGCCCGGGATCTGGGCGTAGATCGGCGCCTGATACCAGGCGTCGATATTGCCGGGAAGCGCAACGGTCGCGGTCGGCGCAATCGGCCGGGCATGAGTGACGGCCACGGTCGGCACGGCCTCCCTGAGCGTTTCCTCGCGCAGGGCGTCGGCGTCGCGTTTGCGCTCATAGAACTGATAGCCGGCATAAACGACGCAAAGCAGGATCGCTATGGCTACGCGCGGATGGCGCAGAATCTTGTGCATCAGCTTTTCTCCTTCCGGCTGGCGGCTCGCTTGCTGTAAATCATGGCGTAAACGCAGGGCACGAAAAGCAGCGTCGCAAAGGTGGCGAGCATCAGTCCGCCCATGACGGCGCGGCCCAGCGGCGCATTCTGGGAATTACTCAGCGACATCGGCAGCATGCCGATGATCATGGCCGAAGCGGTCATCAGCACCGGCCGGATGCGTGCGTAGCCCGCCTCGACGGCTGCCTTCAGCGCATCGCCATGCACTTCGAGCCGTTCACGGGCGTAGGAGACGACCAGGATCGAATTGGCGGTCGCCGTGCCCATCGACATGATGGCGCCCGTCAGCGCCGGCACCGAGATATTGGTGTGCGTGATGAACAGTGACCAGGCGATGCCCGCCAGCGCGCCGGGCAAGGCGGTGATGATGATGAAGGGATCGAGCCAGGACTGGAAGTTGATGACGAGCAGCAGATAGACCAGCACGATCGCGGCGATGAGACCGGCCAGCAGTTCGAAATAAGCGCTGGCCATGGTTTCGGCCTGGCCCTTGATGTCGACCGCCGTGCCGCGGGGCAGCGCTTTCTCCATGCTTTTGACGGCCTTCTCGACATCCGTCAGCACGCCGCCGAGATCGCGTCCCTCGGCGGACACATAGATATCGAACACCGGCATGATATCCATGTGCGTGACCACCCCCGGCGTGCCGGTCACGGAAAGCGAGGCGACATTGCCGAGCAGTTGCATGTCCTTTCCCGTCGGGTCCATGTCGCCCTTGTCGACCGGAATGGTCAAGAGATCATTGATACTCGCGAGCTGCGGCTGCGGCAGATAGACATTGACCTGGTAGGACAGGCCGGTCTTGTGATCGAGCCAAAAGACCTGATCGACCTGCTGGCTGCCGGACGTCGACATCAGCAGGTTGTCGGTGATGTCTTTCAGTGTCAGATCGATGCCGAGTCCGAGGCTGCGATTGCCGTTGACGTTCAGGGTCGGCGTGCGCATGGTCTGCTGTATCGTCACGTCGCTGGCGCCGCTGACCTTGCGCAACTCGCTCGCCAACTTGCGCGCGTACTCGTAGTTGGCCTCCATCTCGGTGCCGTTGACGCGGACATCGATCGGCGAGGGCGAACCGAAGTTGAGGATTTTCGCGGTCAGATCGGCCGGTTGGAAAGTGAATTCGGTTCCCGGATAGCGTTCCTTCAAACCCTTGCGGAGTATGCGCCGGTAGTCCCAAACCGGAGACGCCTCATTTTTCAGGCTGATGGTCAGATCGCAATCCTGGGAGCCGATGGTCGGGGTCGGAATGAAGGCCAGGTTATGCGGACCGACCGGCAGGCCGCAGTTGCTGACGACGCCCTCGACCTGGCCGGGCAGCAGCTTCGCGATGTCGTTCGAGACCAACGTGGCGATGCGTCCGGCAACTTCGATGCGCGTGCCGAGCGGTGCCCGCATGTGCATCTGGATGGTTCCCGACTTGATTTCGGGGAAGAAGTCGCGTCCGTTGAAGTAATAAAGGACGAGGGAGCCGACCGCGAACGCCAGAAAGATCCCGATGAAGGCGCCGCGATGGGCGATCGCCTGTTCGAGCAGCGCCTTGTAGTTTTCGCGGAAACGATCGAAACCGCGCTCGAAGCCCTTCTGGAAGCGCCCCAGGAAACCCGGCGGTTTCTCCGCGTGATGAAGGGAATCCGGCACCGCGCCGTGGACGCTGCCCCCGCCGGCCAACGCCAGTTCAGGCTGTCCATGCGGCGCGTTGTGATCCACCAGTACGTATTTCGCCATGGTCGGCACCAGCGTGCGCGACAGGATGAAGGAGGCGAGCATGGCGAAGATCACCGCCTCGGCCATCGGCGCGAACAGATAGCCGGACACGCCGCTCAGCTCGAAGAGGGGGAACCAGACGGTGACGATGCAAAGGGTGGCCACCAGCGTCGGGACGACGATCTGATTGGCGGCGTCGACGATGGCGGTTTCGAGCGGCTTGCCCATTTCCAGATGCGTGTCGATGTTCTCGATCATCACGGTTGCGTCGTCGACCAGGATGCCGACCGCCAGCGCCAGACCGCCCAGGGTCATGATGTTGATCGACTCACCCAGCAGGTGCAGACAGATGAGGGAGGTCAGGATGGCGAGCGGGATGGAGGTGGCGATGATGACCGTCGGCCGCCACGAACCGAGAAACAGCAGCACGACCAGACCAGTGAGCAGGGCGGCGGTTCCCATTTCATGCAGGACGTCCTTGATCGAATCCTTCACGAAGATCGAGGCATCGTTCAGAAGTTTGATTTGCACACCCTCGGGGACGATTTGCTCGATGCGCGGAATCATCTTTTTGATCCCGGCGACCACGTCCAGGGTCGACGCATTGCCGCTCTTCATCACCACGATCATGACCGCCTGCTTGCCCTCCACCAGCACGGAGTTGATTTGCGGCGGGCCGGCGATCTGCACATCGGCGACGTCGCGCAGATAGATGGTGGAGTTGGTCGCGTCGACCCGCTTGATCGGGATGTTGTTGAAATCCTCGACCTGCATCGGCGTGGCATTGGTCTGCACCATCCAGTCGGTCTGCTTGATCTTCATGTCGCCCGCGGGCAGCACGATGCTCTGATCGCCGAAGGCATTGTGCACGTCGGTGGCGGTGATGTTGTGGGCGAGCAGTTTCTGCTTGTCGAGCGAGACCAGCAACTGCTGGGGCTTGCCCCCGTAGGGCTGCGGCAGGATCGCCCCCGGTATCGTCACCAGCAGCGTCCGGATGCGCGCGTAGGCGAGATTGTAGAGTTCCGACGGCGACAGCGTATCGGAAGTCACCTGCAGCATGGCCACCGGCACCGAGGACGCTTCCAGGCGCATGATCAGTGGCGGCGAAATGTCCGGCGGCAACTGTTTGACCACCGTCTGTGAAATCGCGGTGATCTCGGCCTCGGCGCCGGCGAGATTGGTGTCGGGCTGAAGATAGATATTGATGATGCTGATGCCGTAGTAGGAATTGCTTTCGATGCGCGCAATCCCTTCCACCGTCGAGGTCAAGGCACGTTCGTAATAATACGTGATGCGCCCCGACACATCCTGAGGCAGCAGCCCGGCATAGGCCCAAACCACGGAGACGACGGGTATCTTGATGGGCGGAAAGACGTCGGTCGCCGTTTTGAGCACCGACAGGATCCCGAACAATACGATCAGGATCGAAAGAACGACAAAGGTATAAGGTCTGCGCAGGGCAATGAGGACGATCTGGTTCATGCGGGAAGCCTGCTGAAAACGGTTTGTTTTTCTGTTAGTTGGGCACAGTTTTCAAAAGGGATGTCTTCCGGCTGAGCCTCACAAACCCCGCACTGACGTCATGTCCATAAATCCGTGGCGTGACTCAACCCGTCCTGCGGTCGGGAGGATTGGATTCAGCCTCGGGTCTTTCGGTCGAGCGATTCATGGGGCGTAGGTCAATCGCGGCGTCGGCGCGATCATGGCCGATGTGCGGCTTGGGAGCGGGGCGATGACCGGCATCGGCCGCCATCTGCCGAAAGCGGCGGGAGTTCGTGTTCATGAGTGATTCTTGCAGCTAAAAAGGGCCGGAGTCCGTGTCGTGTCCTTGGTATCGCCTGAAACGGCAAGCGCAATGTCCGTCTCGCAGGGACGGACGTTGCCCGTAGATGTGCCGAAAGCCGCCGTATCGTGCCACAGCGCCTGCTCGTGTGCCAAGGCGGTTTGACTTGGTCAGCTTCCGGACGCGACACGTCACCTCAAGTGAGATTGCCCATGGCGTTTTGGGCCGCCTGTCGCGTCAGGCGGCCCGGTTCAGCAGGCGGTGCAAAGTATCGCTCAGGGCTGGTCGCCGGATGCCGGCTGTTCCGACGTCCAGTACTTCAGCCACCGGGCTCGGGGCAGCCACATCTGCGCCAGGGAGGTGAGAATCATCGCCGTCGAGGCCAAGCTGTAGCCAATGCCGCCGACCATGGTCAGCCAGGCGAAGATGGAGAAGAACTTGGTCAGCCACCATGACAGGACGTCGACGATGAGGAAGGCGAAGGGCGTGGCGATGAGGATCAACTTCCATTTCCGCGGGAATTCCGCCAGGCCGAAGATCCAGCCGACGAACATGAAGATGAAGGCGATGCCGAACAAATGGATGTGCGAGACGCGGGTCAGCGAAGTAATGGAAGCGCCTTGGTCGATTTCGGCGAGCTTCTGGACATTCTCCGGCTTGGTGAAGTCCGGCAGGCCCGAATCCGCGTTGTGGCAGCTCACGCAGTACTGGTCCAGCCGCGGCTTGATCTTGGACGACCATTCGGTCATCGGTGCGCCGTCTTCCGCCCATTCGATCAACTCGAACCGTACCTCGTCCGGGGCCATGGGCTTCATCTGCCCCTTGAGCATGGTTTCCAGCTTCGAACCCGTGCGGTTGCCGTAATAGCTGTAGATGATGTCGTTGATGGAAAGGCCCGGTTTGCCGTCCGCCTTGCCGTGGGTCAGCATGATCTGTTCCCCCGCCATCAGCAGGCCGATGCCGATGACCAGCAGAAAGCCGGTAAAAAGGACCTTGTAGGCCTCGGGCAGACGTTCGAGCGTGGTGTGTTGATGGATCATCGTATGTCCTGAATGAAGATGAAAACCGCTCCCATTAGATATGCGGACCCTGTGCCTGCGCAACCGGCCGGCGCCCGTAGGATACGAAATGCACCATTACCCTTTCACGACCGATGCGGGCCGCCGGTGGGGGAGACTGGCGGCTCTCGGCGATAAGCTGTTATGTTGTCGCTGACCCGGTGCCGTTCGAGGCGATGCCGGAGGGCTGACTGGATTAGGAGAACGCACGATGAACCTGAAAGACGAGATGGAAAAGTTCCGCGACGGACTGCTGCAGCAGCGCGACGAGATCGTCGTGCAACTGGATCTGGCGCGCATGAACATCCGCGACGAGTGGGAAAAGGCCGAGGAACAGCTCGAGGAGTTGAAGGCCAGGGTGGCCGGGGCGGCGGACGAGGCCAAGGAGGCGTCGGAAGACGTCTGGGCCGGCGTTCAGGTGCTCGGCGAGGAGATCAAGAACGCTTACGAGCGTATCAAGAACAAGCTCTGAGCCGGTTCAGCAGCAGCGCCGCACGCCGCTCCAGCGGCGCTGCTGCTCGGCCCGGCAGAACGCCTTGCGGCTCAGCGGCTGGCCTCCGCCCGCGTGATGTTCGCGCCAGTGCTCCAGGTAGCGCTCGTAGGCGTCGTCCCCGGTGGCCATCCGGATGGTGCGCCACAAGGCGGTGAGCTTGCCGGGCAGCTTCGCCATCATGCCGGCGGCGGATCTTCCGCCGGGAAGGATTTGCCGGGATTGAGGATGCCGTTCGGATCGAACTGGCGTTTGATGGCATGCATCAGCGCCAGCGAGGTCCGGTCCAGTTCCTTGCCGACGTAGTCCCGCTTTTCGATGCCGACGCCGTGCTCGCCCGACAGGGTGCCGCGCAGTTCGAGCACCAGCGCGAACATCTCGTGCAGGCAGGCATGGGCGCGCTCGTTCTCGTCGGCCCGGTCCGGGTCGAACAGCAGATTGACGTGGATGTTGCCGTTGCCGGCATGGCCGAAGTTGACGATGGGAATGGCGTGCTTCTTCGACAGGTCGTCGAGGCCGGCGATCAGGGCCGGCAGTTCGGTCACCGGCACCACCACGTCCTCGTTGAGTTTCTTCGGCGCGACCTTGCGCAGCGAGGGCGACAGCGCCTTGCGGATGCTCCACAGCGCATCGACTTCGGCGGCGGTGCGGGCTGCGCGGAACTCCACCAGCCCGTCCAGGGAGGCCGCTGTGCGCAGGGATTCGACGGCGGCATCCAGGCTTTCGGGCGATCCGTCCACTTCGATCATCAGCAGGGCGGCGGCGTCTTCTGGCAGGTCCACGGCGGCATAGCGCCGCACCAGGGCGATGGCGTTGCCGTCGATGAATTCGAGCGCGCAGGGAATCACCGGCTGGGCCATGATCCGGGCGATGGCGCGGGCGGCGGACGCCACGTCCACGTAGATCGCCCGCAGGGTGCGCTTGGCGGAAGGCAGCGGGGTGAGCTTGAGGGTGGCCTCGGTGATGATCGCCAGGGTGCCCTCGGAACCGATGATCAGCCGGGTCAGGTCGTAGCCCACCACGCCCTTGGTGGTGTAGACCCCGCAGCGCAGTTCCTCGCCGGCACCGGTCACGGCCCGGAGCCCCAGGGTGTTCTCCCGCGGCGTGCCGTATTTCACGGCGCGGGGGCCGGCGGAGTTGTAGGCGAGGTTGCCGCCGATGCTGCAGAATTCGGCGGAAGTCGGATCGGGCGGCCAGAAGAAGCCGTGCGGTTTCACAGCGTCCTGCAGCGCCTGATTGGTGACGCCGGGCTCGACGACGGCGAAGCGGTTGTCCGGCGAGATCTCGATGATCCGGGTCATGCGTTCCAGCGAGGCGACCACGCCGCCGGCGATGGGCACGGTGGCGCCAGTGGTGCCGGTGCCGCGGCCGCGGGCGGTGAGCGGGACGCGGTGCCGGTTGCATAATCTGACCAGGGCCACGACATCCTGGTGCGAGCGGGGAAACACCACGGCATCGGGCAGCGCTTGGCGCTTGCTGTTGTCATAGCCGTAGGCCCAGCACTGGGCCGGATCGGTATGGCGGCTGCCGGCCGGGAACAGCTTCTCCAGTTCGCGGAGGAATCCTTCGGGCACGGTCATCGTCTAGCTCCCTTCCGCTATTCGCCGAACAATTGGTGGTCCACCAGATCGCACAGGCAATGGGTGATCAGCAGGTGGACTTCCTGGATGCGGGCGGTGCTGGGCGCGGTGACGCGGATTTCCACGTCGGTCTCGCGCAGCAGCGGAGCCAGGGTGCCGCCGTCGCGGCCGTTCAGGGCGATGATGCTCATGTCGCGGTCATGGGCCGCCACGGCGGCCGCCAGCACGCTGGGCGAGATGCCGCTGGTGCTGTAGATGACCAGGACATCGCCGGCATGGCCCAGCGCCCGCACCTGTTTGGCGAACACCTCGTCGAAGTGGTAGTCGTTGGCAATGGAGGTGAGGGTGGAGGTGTCCGTGGTCAGCGCCACGGCGGGCAGGCCCGGCCGCTCGCGCTCGAAGCGGTTGAGCATCTCCGAGGAGAAATGCTGGGCTTGGGCGGCCGAGCCGCCGTTGCCGCAGCACAGGATCTTGCCGTCGGACAGCAGGCAGTTGGCCAGCCGTGCCGCGGCGATCTCGATCAGATCGCCGAGCATGGTCAAAGCTTCCTGCGTGGCTTCGACGTGCGCGCTGAAATGGCGCTCGATACGTTCGTGTGGGTTCATTGCGCCTCGATTGCGTTCCTGATCCATTCCGCTTCCGGACCGGCGGCGCCCGGCGAAACCGCGACCACGTCCAGCCGGACGGCGCCTTTCACGCGGCGTTCGATCATGTAGTGCTGCGCCGCGGCCAGGAGCCGCCGGCATTTGTGGCGGTCGACGCTTTCCAGCGCGCCGCCGTACCGATTGCTGCTGCGGTAGCGCACCTCGACGAAGACCACGGCGGCGCCTTCGGCCATGACCAGATCGATTTCGCCCAAGCGGCAGCGGTAGTTCCGCTCGATCAGGCGCAGGCCGCGCGCCGTGAGGTATTCCGCCGCCCAGTTTTCGGCCTGGGGGCCGGTCAGCAGGGCGGTTCCGCCCATTACCGCGACGGCGCCGGCCCGATCAGGCGCGGCGTGTTGCCCTCGAACTGCGCGCAGCTCAACTGCCGGCGGATGCGGTTGCCCTCGCCCGCGGTGAGTATACCGGTCGCGCCCTCGAAGCGCCCGCCGGAGCGCAGATCGTCGAGCCGGCCGGCGAGACGGTAAGCGTCGATTCCCATGGCGATCAGCTTGCGATAGTCCTGCGGGGTCTGCGTGACCTTGGCTTCCAGCGCGCGCTCGGACAAGGCGTCGCCGGCGGTCTCATCCAGCAGCCAGGGGATGTCGCAGAACACCACGCCGTTCAGTTCCCGGCCCAGCCCTGGGTCGGGCTCTCCCGAATAGAGCGAAGACATCGCGTAAACCGGCAGGTTCACGCCCAGTGATTCGAGATAGGGCTTGATGACGCGCCCGTCGTGCTCGTCGGCCGCCAGGAAAATGAAGTCCGCCACGTTTTCGTAAGGCACCGGCGTGGTTTGACCGCCTTGTCCCACCAGCAGGGCGACGTCTTCCAGGATCGTCGAATAATCGTTGCTGCCGGCCGCATAGGTCTTCGCCGCCGCAATGCGTCCGCCGGCCCGGCGCCAGTAATCGCTGAAGTGGTTCGCCACCCGCTGGCCGTAAGCCGACGACGGCGCGATCAGCAGGGCCGTGCGGTGATTGTCCAGGCGGGCGCTCGCCGCCACTTGCTCGACCTCCTGCTCGGGCGTGAGGCCGAACTGGAACAACTGGGCGGCGCTGACGCCGGGATTCTCGTTCAGTGCCAGTACCGGCGTCGGCAACTCGCCGCTGTTGGCGAGGGCGGCGACGTCTTCCTTCAGCAACGGGCCGATGACCTGGGTTGCGCCTTCTTCCAGCGCCTTCCGGTACAGGCCCGCCACGTCCCCGGCCTGGGTGTCGTAAAAGCGCAGCGCCGGCTTGTTCTGGGCGATGTCCGCGTCGTGGGCCGCGTCGATGCCGGTCCGGATCGCTTCGGCCGGCGCGGCGTAGGTGCCGGAGAGCGGAAGCAGCACCGCGACGACCGGGGCGGAGCGGCTGCCGCCAGGCTCGGCCAGCGGAGTGATCTGGACGGCGGGTTTGGCTTCCGCGGCCGGCGCGGCCGTGCCCACCGGTTCGGCCGCCGCCAGATCGCTGCGCCGTGCCAGGGAGTCGGCGAAAGCGCCGCGGGCCGGATGGGTGGGGTAGCGCGCGTTCCAGTCCGCGATGGCCTTGCCGCGTTGAGCCGGCGTGGTTTGGCGGACCAGCCTGGCCAGCGCCACCCAGCCTTCGAACACCCCGGTCGCGGCCTCGGACTGCTGTTCCAGTACCGGATCGGGAACCCGGCTGAGGGCGTCGAAGATCGCCTCGTTGTTCTTCTGCACCGCAGCCGGCGAACTCAGCAGAGGCCCGGCGGCGATGCGCTCCCGGGCGCTTTCCACCATGTTCCCCATCTGGTTGTAGGCCGAGGCGCGCAGCGTGTGATAATGCCCTTTCTGGGCCAGGGTCATCTGCGAGTAATCCAGCCTGTCCAGCTTGGTCATCGCCTCCCGGGCGCGCCCGGCGTTGAGGTCGATGCGGGCGCTGAGCAGCCCGTAAAGAATGCGGTCGTCCTCGTCCAACCGCCGTGGGTCGACCGATCCCAGCAGCCGCCGCGAGGCCGTCGAATCGCCCGCGCGCAGGAAGGCGTCGGCGGCGCGCAGACGGAAGTAGTCCGGCACGTTCGAAATGCCGCCCGCCTTCTCGTAAAGCTGGCCGGCACCGGAGAAATCGCCCGCCCGCAGCCGGGTTTGCGCTTCCGCCGACAGTCTGGCGGCCGGATCGTTCGCCGCGGGCTTCAGGCTGGCGCAGCCGGTCAGGGCGGCGGTTATCGCCAGGGCGGCGACTCGAGTGACTATGCGCATGTCGAACCCTTTGATTCCATTTAGAAAATGCAGGCGTCTGAGCGGATGAACGGAGTACTATACCTAGTTGCCACGCCGATCGGCAATCTGGGCGATATCAGCTTTCGGGCCGTGGAAATCCTCAAGTCGGTCGATCTGATCGCCGCCGAGGATACCCGCCACAGCCGGCCTTTGCTGGATCGCTACGGCATCCACCGCCCGCTGTTCGCCCTGCATGAGCACAATGAGCAGCAGGCATCCGATCGCCTCATGGACCGGCTCAACGCCGGGCAGCGCATCGCGCTGATCAGCGACGCCGGCACGCCGCTGATCAACGATCCGGGTTATCCGCTGGTGAGCCGCGCCCGTGCGGCCGGACTCATCGTAACACCGGTGCCCGGCCCCTGCGCCCTCGTTGCCGCCCTTTCCGCCTCGGGGCTGTCCGCGGCGCGCTTCGCTTTCGAGGGCTTTGCGCCGCGCACCGGAGCCGCCAGGCGGCGCTCGTTCGAATCGCTGGTCGCCGACGAGCGCACCCTGGTGTTCTACGAAGCCAGCCACCGTATCCGCGATTGCATCGCCGACGTCGCCGCGGTTTTTCCCGAGGACCGCCGGGTCGTGGTGGCGCGCGAGCTGACCAAACTGCACGAGAGTTTCCTGTGCGGCGCCGCCGCGGAAATGCCGGCGCTCATGGACCGGGCGCCGGAAAACAGCAAGGGCGAATTCGTGGTGGTGATCGAGGGCGCCAGCCCTGAGCCCGCCGAGACCGGGCCGTCGCAGGAGTCCCTGAGGGTCTTGAAACTGCTGCTGGAAGAATGCTCGGTCAAGAGCGCTGCTGGGCTTGCGGCCAGGATCACCGGTGCCCGCCGGGAGGACCTGTACCGGGCGGCCTTGGAACTCAAGCGCGCCGAAGGCGACCGGGCCTGAAATCATCATAGAGGGAGGAAAGCCATGCTCAAGAGCGTCCTAGCCCAGGGTCTGGCCCTGGCCGGCGCGAATGCCATCGCGCGGCGGATCAACCGCAAAGGCGTCACCGTGCTGATGTACCACGGCGTCATGGAGGACGATTTCGGCCTGGCGGAGGGCGACTGGCTGCAGGTCCGGGCCTCCGAATTCAGAAGCCAGATGCAACACCTTGGCCGGCATTACCGCGCCGTTCCCTTGGAACGGGCCTGGGAGGGGGAAGATGATGGCCGGCCCAGGGTCGCCCTGACCTTCGACGACGGTTATGCCAACAACTTCCGCGTCGCCTTCCCCATCCTGCGGGAGTTCGGGTTTCCCGCCACCGTTTTTCTCGTCACCGGCGCGGTCGGCACCCGGCGACTGTTCTGGTTCGACCGGCTGCAGATTGCGTTGGGCGGACGCGTGGCGCCCGCCGAGCTCAAGCGCATCAAGGAAGACTTCAAGGCCGGCACGCACCCCCACGGCATCGACGATGCCGTGGACACCCTGCTGCGAGGACATCCCGACGCCGGCACGATTTCGGCGGAAGCGGTCGAAGCCTACCGGCCCTTGAGCCGGGAGGAAATCGCCGAGATGGCGGCGAGCGGCCTGGTCCGCTTCGGCTCCCACACCCACCGCCACGAGATTCTCACACGCTTGAACCAGGCCGAGGCGGAGCGGACTCTGCTGCAGTCGCTGGAGATCCTCAACACCTTGCCGGGCTATGGCGGATATTTCTGCTTCCCCAACGGCGGATGGGCGCCGGAGCACATCCCGCTCTGCCGGAGGCTGGGTTTCGAAGGCGCCGTGCTCACCCGTCCCGGCGTGTGGAAGGACCCGGCCGACCGGTTCACCATCCCCCGGTTCGGGATAGGGCGGGGGGCGGATGCGGCCACCTTCGCGGCGACCGTTTCCGGCGTCCTGCCCCGGATTCAACAGGTGCTGGGCCGCTGAACCGGCCGGATCACCGGCCCGGACATTTGTAGGCGATCCCCGAGTAGGTCACGTTCGTCTCGGCCACATGGCCGCTGCCGGAGCCATTGGATATGCTCATGCTGCCGGTTTCCCCCGCCCGGCTGGTTAGGATCTGCACCGTATTCGCTCCCAGCCTTGCCGCCTCGTTTTTCATCTCGTTGCGCGCGCCGGTTTCCAGGTTGGCGTTGCTGGTAAAGTCGCCGGTGAAGAAGCTGCCCTGATTTCCGGTGACCTCGCCCAGATATTCGCAACCCGCCGGCTCGCTGGTGACGATTCTGACGGCGCGGGCTTCGGGAAGAAGGGGGTTGGCGGAACAGCCCGCCAGTACCAAGGAACAGATCAAGACGAGACGAGCGCGTTTGTGCATGCAAATCCTCCAACGGCTGGGCACAGTGTCGATTGCTTGTGAACAGATGGTCGGCAGAGCGCGGCGAGCATCCCTGCCTCCTTGGGTCTCGATTGGAAAACCATGTTTATAAAGGCTAAAATGCGTCCGAGGCCTTCGATGAGGCGGAGGCCTCCCGCCATCTCAACGCCCCGGTAGCTCAGTAGGATAGAGCGTCCCCCTCCTAAGGGGAAGGTCATACGTTCGAATCGTATCCGGGGCGCCACTTCCAGCCGGTCCATGGCTCTCATGGGACACTGGTGGGACACTAAATCAAAACAAACGGCAACACTCTTGCGCCCGTCACGGGAGCGAGGAGCGGGCGAGTTTGGGCGTTTTTTGGCGCGCGAGTGCCCCATGAGTGCCCCATGACGCCATGGCAATAACAAAAATCCATTTAGTTACATGATGTTGAGATATAACGCTAACCCATTGCCTATGGGATGTTGCCATTTTTTGCCGTTAGTTCTACCTTATTGCCGTCATACAAAGGGGTGGCGACATGGCAAGCATCGAAAAGCGAGAGAACGGCGACGGCACGACATCGTATCGGGTGAAGGTCCGGCTCAAGGGATACCCGGTACAGACTGCGACCTTTGAACGGCTGACCGACGCAAAGAAATGGATTGCCGCCACCGAGAGCGCCATTCGGGAAGGCCGTCACTTCAAGACCGCTGAGGCCAAGCGGCACACCCTGGGTGACGCCATCGACCGATACACCCGCGACGTGCTGCCCAGCCACAAACCCAAGGAACGCGCAAAGAAGACCACCAACCTTGCCTACTGGCGGAATGAGCTGGGGCACTCGTTGCTGGCGGACGTGACACCATCGGCCATCGCTGCCGCCAGGGACAAGATGGCTAGCGAGATGACGCACAGGGGAAAGCTTCGCTCGCCCGCCACGGTGGCAAGCTACCTGCTTTCACTGAGCGCGGTCTTGAGCGCAGCGAGTAAAGAATGGGGATGGATTGAAACGAACCCCATGAGCCGGGTAAGGAAGCCACCCCTGCCCGGTGGCCGCGTTCGGTTCCTGAGCGATGATGAACGCCTGCGGTTACTGAGTGAATGCCGGTCATCGAGGACCACGGAGCTATACCCCGCCGTCATGCTGGCCTTGTCTACGGGCATGCGCAAAGGCGAAGTCATGGGCTTGTACTGGCGAGAGCCGCGCAATCCGCCGAAGTATCGAGCGTGGGGGGTTGTGGACGTGGACGGTAGGCGCATCGTGCTTCATGCCACCAAGAACGGGGAGCGCCGAGTTGTCCCGCTGGTAGGTCCGGCGCTGGATTGCGTGAAATCGCTTTCCAAGGTGCGGAGGCTGGGCAGCGACTTGGTATTCCCCTCACGGGTTGATTCGAGTGAACCCGTAGACCTTCGCACCCCATGGGAAAACGCACTGAAGCGGGCAGGTATCGAGGATTTCCGGTTTCACGACCTAAGGCATAGCGCCGCGTCCTACCTCGCCATGAACGGTGCGACGCTGGCCGAGATTGCGGAAGTGCTGGGACACAAGACGCTTGCAATGGTGAAGCGGTATAGCCACTTGAGCGACGCCCATGTTTCAAGCGTGGTGGAGCGGATGAACAAGAAGATTTTCGGATAGCCCAATCCCGGAACAAAACCCACAAAACCCACCTTGAGGTGGCGGCGTGCGGGTTTGGAGATAGCCCAATCCCGGAACAAAACCCACAAAACCGGCTTCGGGACGGTGGCCGCCGACTGACCGGGCTTGCTGACTGAGGAATGCTGAACCGATGCTGAAAATACCCGCCCCGTATTACGCGCTAAGTGACGCCGCCGCCGAACTTGGCGTTGACACATCCAGGCTGCTGCACCTGGCCGAGACCGGACAGATTGAGCTTTGCTTCGTGTTTCGGTGGCTTTCAGGATCCGGGACCGTGGTCCGGTATTACAAGGAGGACCGTAAGGACCAAAGCCGAATCATCGAAAGCGGCGAACTGATGCCGGGAGGCTCCGCGCTCGTTTATCTCAACCATTGGGACTTACTGACCTTGATGAGCGGAGAGCGTGCGACCGTGGAGGGAGGTATCGACTACAACGGGACCGACGATGAGGGGATAGTGTATCTGTGCTGGGGGCCTGCCACCTGCACGATTGGCATGGACGACATCCGTATCCCGGCCTATGAGGTTGAAGCGCTTAAGAAGGTGGGCGAGTTCTACGAATGGGTGGAAGGCTTCGAGCCCGTTCAGCTGAATGCGGCGACTGACTCTGACGCCGCGCTAGGTCGTCAAATCCGTGCGCAGCGTTCGGAGTTCGCCAAACGAAACGCGGCTGAAGTGAAGGGCGCTAGGGAGCAAGAATGGGAGCGATGGCGCAGCGAGGCGGAACGCATTCAGGCTGGCCGCATACGCGAAGCCAGCAAACGCAAGCTTGCCGAGCTTGTGAAGAAATCTCTGAATCTCCCTGATTCTGTCGAGACGATTAGAAAAAAGATTAAGACTGGGTAATTGGGTAATGGGTTGGGTGCCTTAGTAATACCCATTTTATATATCAAAAATACCTGCAACCGCTGGGCGATACCGGCGGCATTTATCAACTACATGCAGGTATTAAAATGTCGCAGAAACTACTTTTCACCGTTCGTCAATTTAGCGAGCGCAATCCCGCTTTCTCTCAATCCGCGCTCCGCGCAATTATATTCAACGCCCGTCACAACGGCTTTGCCCCAGCCATCAAGCGTGTGGGGCGAAAGATATTGCTCGACGAAGCCGAGTTTTTTGCCGTCATCGACCGCCAGAACGGTGGTAAAAAATGAGTGCCGAGGGAAAGTTTCGGGGTACTGAAAATCCTCGCCATCTGCGGGCCTTGGCCGCATTGTTGAAAAGCCCCATACCGCGCGAGATACTGGACAGGAGTGCGGGATGCAGTAACGGGCCTGACCTGATAGCGCAGCTTAGACGAAAGGGCCTTGAGCTGCCTTGCGAGCGCGTTCCGGACACTGACCGAGACGGGCATGAAATCCGGCGCGGCGTCTACCACCTAACCCCAAACGACCGCCGCGCCGTGGTGCATTGGCTTAACAAACGGGGGTCTGTAAAATGACCCGCCGCCACGACGCGCAAACCATCAAGGCCGGGGTATCTCCTCGCCTGTTTTACCCTCATGAACTCCCCGGCATGCCAACCCCACGCCGAGAATCCGCGTGGGTTGACGGGGGTTTGTGCCCATTCCATACCGACACCAGGCCAGGAAGTTTCCGGGTGAACCTCGCAACCGGGGCCTTCTGCTGTTTCGCATGTGGCTCAAAAGGCGCTGACGTTATCGCATTCACCCAACAGCATTACAGCCTTAGCTTCCCGGATGCCGTCCGGAAACTATCCAACGAGTGGGGTATCGCATGACCGGCATACCCCAAACTTTCAACAGCAAACCCCTGAAATGGGCCTGGCAATACTCCTCCCCGGACGGCTCAACGCTCGGCGTCGTGGCAAGATATGAGGACCAGAACGGTAAAACCGTAATTCCATTTTTCAAACAGACCGAAACCGGCGGATGGGCGGCCGGTGCCAGCCCGGATCCGAGGCCGCTATTCGGGCTGGACGTTCTTTCCGGCTCCGACCGCCGCGCCGCGCTGGTCGTCGAGGGTGAAAAATGCGCTGCCGCCTTGCAATCTCTGGGGTTGCCCGCCATCACTTCGCAGGGAGGCAGCAAGTCCGCATCAAAAGCCGACTGGGCACCGCTTTCCGGCATCGTCAAAATCTACCTGCTGCCGGACTGTGACGGCCCCGGCGAAGGCTACGCCAAGGACGTATGCCGGGAGCTGGCCAAGCTGCCCGCGCCGCCCGAAGTGCTCATCGTCCGGCTTCCAGACTTGCCGCCGGCGGGTGACGTGGCGGACTGGATACAATCCCGCTGCCCGAAATGGGACGGCTTCCGCCCGGTGCCCGAAGACGACCGGGAACGGCTGATGTCCGAGCTTCGCGCCGCCATCAAAACCAACGCCGAGCCGGTGCCCGCAGGATGGACGCAAGGCGAAAGCTTTGGTGATTGCATCTGGCCGGAGCCGATATCCCTGGAAGCCGCCGTGCTACCAGACTGGCCGCGCGGTGCGTTCTCGGAAGGGCTGGACGACTTTGTCCACGCCGTGGCAGCAAGCACGGAAACCCCGGTAGAGCTGCCCGCCCTGTTCACACTGGCCGCTTTGGCTACCGCCGCCCAAGGGCGGTTCGAGGTTGAAATCAAGCCGGGATACCGGGAACCACTGTGCTTGTGGACATGCCCCGCACTTCCGCCGGGGAGCCGGAAAACCGCCGTCAAATCAATCATTTCCGCGCCGCTGACCGACTGGGAGCGCAAGCAGCGCGCGGAAATGGAACCCGAAATCAAGAGATCCGAGAGCGACCACAAGACGCAAACGGCGCGGATTGAAGCGCTGCGCAAGGTCGCGGCGAAAGCGAAGGGGCCGGAGTTCGACCAGGCGAAGGCGGAAATTGCCGAGCTTGAAGCCAGCTTGCCAGAGATACCCAAACCGCCGCGCGTTTGGGCAGACGACATAACGCCCGAAAACCTGGGCACCATTATGGCCGACAACCGCGAACGGATGGCAATTCTGTCCGACGAGGCGGGGCTTTTTGAAATGATGGCAGGACGCTACTCAGGGGGCGTCCCGAACCTGGATGTTTACCTTCAGGGCCACGCCGGGACCGCCGTGCGGGTTGACCGTGGAAGCCGCCCGCCGGTGTTCATGCAAAACGCGACGCTGACAATCGGCATATCTCCGCAGCCAGAAGTTCTACGCGGCTTGACCGAAAAGCCGAGCTTTCGCGGACGCGGCCTACTGGCCCGCTTCCTGTACGCTTTGCCGCCGTCGAACCTAGGCCAACGCACCGGTGACACTAAACCGGTGCCGGGGTACCTAGCCGCTGGCTACGCCGGGCGCATCGAGGCAATCCTGAACGCGCAGCCGGCAACCGATGAAAACGGCACGCCCTGCCCGCACACACTCAACCTAAACCCCGAGGCGTACGCGGCATGGTCCGCATTCTGGCTCAAGACCGAGGCTGGTATGGGGCCCGGCGGAACCTTCGAGCACTGCACCGACTGGGCGGGCAAGCTGCCCGGTGCCGTGGCCCGGATTGCCGGACTGCTCCACGTGGCGCGTAACGTATTTCGTGGCCCCGAGAAGCTCGAAATCGGCATCGAAGACATGGACGCCGCCATCCGCATAGCGGACGCCCTGAGCGCCCACGCGCTTGCTGTCTTCGACCTGATGGGCGCGGACCCAGCGCTCGATGGTGCGCGGCATGTGCTCAGATGGATTCAGCGGCAAGGCTTCAGGTCGTTCACATTCCGCGACTGCCACGCGGCGCACAAGTCCCGGTTCAGGCGGGCAAGCGAGCTTGAGCCCGCAGTCGAGGTCCTAATCGAGCGGGGACACATCAAACCCACACCCACACCACCCGGCCCGATGGGCGGACGCCCAAGCCGGACCTACCAGGTAAACCCCATGCTATCCCCGGACCGGGCAGAATGAAGGGGTTTTGTGGCTTTTGTTCTCACCTTCGGGGGTTGCGAAAACTATTTCGCACCCCTAGGAAATGGGAACCGCCGAATTTCCTCTGCATGACAGCCGAAACCCAGCAACCACGCGGGTTTGGCGTGGCATAGGTAGGAAATCTAGTAGCAACTAGCGACTAGGCAAACCGGGCGAGTTTGCCCACCCGTCCGGAGTATGGCGCGGGGAAGGACCCGCGCACCGCATCAATCACCTGACCAGACAGCACACCATGACCGAACCAAAAAGCGTAATCGACCTGGAGCTTGATAGCATCGGCCAACGCCTTGCCGAGCTCATAGACTGCATCTGACCGTTACACCAGCACCGGGGAGGTTTTGTGGCTTTTGTTCTCACTTTGGGGGAGTGTGAAATCTGATGTGCCCATGACCGTTACACCAGCACCGGGGAGGTTTTGTGGCTTTTGTTCTCACTTTGGGGGAGTGTGAAATCTGATGTGCCCATGACAGGCCGCGCGCTCGCATGCGTTCGCATACGGTTGTGCGCGTTCGTTCAACGTTCGTTCAACGTTCGTTCAACGTTCGTTCAACGTTCGTTCCAGCTCAAAGCCTGAACCCTTGACCTGCGCGGTCTACAGCGCTGCCCCATGGGGCACTGGTGGGGCACTTGCCGGAAAATAACGGCAGTTATCCACAACAAGCAACAATCATTCAATCATCACAAGACGTTGTTATTATTACTTTGTTGTGTTGCTGATAGTTGTTGCTTTTGCGTTTCGTCCCCCTCCTAAGGGGAAGGTCGTACGTTCGAATCGTATCCGGGGCGCCACCTTTCATTCCGTAATCAAGAGCTTGCGGCATTTTCGGGCGATTCGTCGCAATGTCTTCGCTCTTTGACGTGACTAAAACGTGACACACCTCTAGCTCCCCAACGACGGCGCGAACGTTCTCCGGGTGCAAATGAGCGTAGCGTTCCGTCATCTTGACAGTGCTATGCCGTAACACGTCACGAACCTCGACAAGTGGGACCCCGTCCATGACAAGCCACGAAGCTACGGTATGGCGACAATCGTGGATTCGAAAGTTAGAACCTGTCTTGAAAAACAAAACGTAGTAAAGTCAATGGTCCCTGGACCTGACGAGCGAAGCCATTGAGTTATCCGAGTGATTTGAAAGAGCACGAATGGGCGCGGATAGAGCGCTACTTTCAGCCCAATGATCGGCGAGGCAGCGGGTGTAAGCATTCGCGAAAACGCATCGTCGATGCCATTCTGTACTTGGTGAAAACGGGTGCCCAGTGGCGGCAGTTGCCCAACGACTTTCCTCCGTGGAAAACGGTGTACGACCATTTCAGCCGCTGGAACAAAAACGGCGTTTGGGAACGCGCGCTGGACGACTTGAATCGGCAACGGCGAAAAAAAACGGCAGAGCGCCCTGTCCCCGCTACGGCATCATTGATTCGCAAAGCGTCAAAACCCAGTACGACAGCGAAGAGCGTGGCATCGACGGCGGCAAAAAAGTGAAAGGCCGCAAACGCCATATCGTGGTCGATGTCTTGGGCAATCTGTTGCACGTCCAGGTTCATGCCGCCAACCTTCACGATACGGTGGGGGCTTGCGAGGTGCTGCGTCGAGCCGCGGAAAAGCATCCCGGTCTACAGGCCTTTTCCGGCGACGCCGGGTATCGCGGCACCGCCGTTCGGTTTGTCGACGAGACCTTGGGGTTGACGCTGCATATTTCCGAGAAGATCAAAGATGGCTTCGCAGTCCTGCCCAAGCGCTGGGTGGTCGAGCGCACCTTCGCTTGGCTCGGGTCGTTCCGCCGACTCGCCAAGGATGTCGAAATCCTCACCGCCACTGCCGAAAACATGATTCGCATCGCCATGCTCAAGCTGACTCTTGCTAAATGTGCTTAAACTTTTACCAGACAGGTTCTTAGCTATCCCGGCTTGTCGACATGCGGTACCGAATGAACGTTTCACACTCTGAATGCGCGTTCCATCCTCGGAGCAAAACACCCAGGGGCTAGCTGGGCAATTTTGCGCCCGATAATTGGCTCGACTCAGTAGAGCTTGCCTAGCAGCCTGTCGGACTTTCCCCGCAGTGCCGGGTAGAATTGCGCATCGCCTTTGGAGCCTGATCGCATGAGCCGTTTTCGACCGATAGACCGCGAGACCGACTACCCGCTGCTGCCGTCGGTGCAGGACTGGCTGCCGGAATCGCACCTGGCGCGTTACGTGGTAGATGTCGTCGAAGGTCTGGACCTGTCGGCGCTGGAACGCGCCTATGCAGGCCGCGGCAGCGATGCCTATCATCCGGCGATGCTGCTGTCGCTGCTGATCTCCGGCTACGCGACGGGTACGCATTCGAGCCGCAAGATCAAGCGGGCCACCTACGATTCCCTGGCCTTCCGCTTCATCGCCTGCGATCAACACCCGGACCACGACACCCTGGCCAGCTTCCGCCGCCGCTTCGGCGAGCAGTTCGCGGCCATTTTTGTGCAGGTACTGCAAGTCGCCCGCGAAAACCAGATCTCGCGCTTTGGCACGGTCAGCCTGGACGGCACCAAAGTCCACGCCAACGCCTCGCCGCACAGCGCGCTGTCCTATGGGCATGCCGAGAAGCTGGAAGCCCAGCTCAGGGCTGAAGTCCAAGAGATGCTGGAACTGGCGGAGGCGGCAGACCAAAGCACCGTCCCCGACGGGGTGAGCCTGCCGGATGAGATCAAGCGCCGCGAAGACCGCCTGGCCGCCATTGCGGCCGCCAAGGCCAAGATCGAAGCGCAAGCCAAGGAGCGCTTCGAACGGGAGCAGACCAAATATGAAGCCAAGCTGGCCAAGCGGCAAGCCAAGGAAAAAGGCTATGTCTGCGTTAAACGTTGAAAATTACTGGCTGACTTGCAACTCATTGAAATATCAATTGATTGCAAAGCCATGAAAACCCCGAGGTACGGGTTCCAGGACGTATCAACTGTTAACGCAGACATAGCCAAGGAAAAGGCCACCGGCAAGAAGCCCGGAGGCAAGCCGCCGAAGCCACCCCAGGCCGGTCCGCGGGCGGACGATCAGCTCAATCTGACCGACGAAGAGTCCCGCATCATGAAGGTGGCCGGAGGGGGCTTCGAGCAGTGCTACAACGCCCTGGCGACGGTCGATACCGAGTCCATGCTGGTTATATGGCACCGCATGTGACCCAGGCGGCCAACGACAAGGACCAAGTCGAACCGATGTTGGGCAAGCTGCGGTCACTTCCCGAGGGGATGAACCACCCGGACCAAAGGGTGGCTGATACCGGCTTCTTCAGCGAGAAGAATGTCCAGGTCTGTAATGCCGCCGGATCGAGCCGCTGATCGCCGTCGGGCGTGATGCGCACCATCCGCGCTGGTGCGAGCGGTTTGAGGAGCTGGCCCCGTTGCCGGAGCCAGCCAGCGCCGTCGAGCAGATGAAACACGCCCTCAAAACCCAGGCCGGCCGCGCGGCCTATGGGTTGCGCAAACAGACCGTCGAACCGGTGTTCGGGATCATCAAGTCGGTGATGGGCTTCCGCCAGTTTTTGCTGCGCGGATTGGAGAATGTCCGCAACGAATGGACGCTGGTTTGCCTCGCGTGGAACTTGAAACGTATGGTCGTATAGCGCCCGCGATCCGCCCAGTGGGCCTGAAATAGGGCGAAATTCGCTCGTCTTGAGCCCATTCGCGCGATCAGAGCCCAAAATGCGCACCACGATAGTGCAACTCGTGCTCGCACATGGCATTTGGCCGCTGCGAGATCCTTAAGTCCGACAGGCTGCTAGGGCGAGGCTCCCAGCGTTCCAAGAGGCCGGCAAAGGCGAACAGGCCGAGTAAATGGGCTGAGGTCCATTGAGGTCACCGAGGATTGCCGTCATAACGGACCTGCAATGGTGGCAGCCCGACGATTTCGAACGTTGCGGATGCGATACCGATACCCGCCTGATCCAAAGCTTCAAGAATTTCACGGCTCATGGTGTCTTTGAGCTCACGAATACCGTGATCTTTAGTAACAAACCGGACGGTAAGTTCAAGCCAATTATCGGTTAGGCGAAAATAGACCTTGGGCGCAATGTCGTCAGCCTTAAGTATATTGTAGCGATGCTGCATTTCTTTGAGGATGTCGTCATCGATTTCAGTGGATGATATGGCATGACGTCGCGCTGCACTCAATAGGATGTTTTCCGCACGGGTGCGGTCGGCGTTGTATGTTATTGGGAGGTTGATTTCTTCCCATAAATATGGGAAATCCCCCGAGAAGTTATAAACTGGATCATCGAATATTTTATCATTGCTTACTGTTACAATTCGCCCGGTATATTGCCTGCTCCTGACCCACTCTCCTTCTCCACCCGGCCCTGAAGGCGGTTGTCCCATTTCCATGAGAGTCGTATGAAAAAAGTGGAGGGCAATGACTTCACCTCGCACACCGCCGATGCTGATCCGATCGCCCACCTTGAAGGTCTTGCCCCGCAAGATGATAAAGTAGCCCACAAGCGCGGTTATTACGCGTTGCATCGCAAACGCAAGTCCGGCTGTCAGTAGACCAAAGACGGTAGCCAGGCTGGTTGGATTGTCGAACCACACGGATACTACGCAAATCAGGATTAGCCCCGTGGTAATCATCCGTATGGTCTGACGGAGCCAAAATATTATTCGCTCGTTGTTGCATCGGCGCTGAATCCAGTCAGAAAACGCCATTAGGCCGTAATGGAGTGCTACGACAGCAGCGACGAATATTATTGTTATTAGTATGCGTTTGCCATTGTCGGCCGATAGACCGACGAGTTGAATGCCTAGTATTTCAATTGCCTGATTCGGATCAATAACGTTGCTCGATTCTTCCATATCTATCCTCCGACAAGTAATATCTATGATGAATCGCGATGCTGCATGATGCGAATTGGATGTGCCGTGATTTCATGCGCTGAGGCGCAATGGATTCAAGCAGGAAGGCTACCGGTCGAATCGGTACTTAAAATACATTGTGCCCAGCTTGAAAATAGAACCTCAATCGCGGTATGTCAACCATCGCTCGACTGGTTAGGCGGTCGGTTTGGGTGACAACCAAAGCATGGGATGTTCCGAGCCCGCATAGCGTGCGCTTAGCCTGCGTAGCGCACCGATCAACGCGCGTGTGGTATCTTGGACAACTTTTGCGGCGTAAGGCGGTAGCCCACGGCGGGGAGAATGGCGTTCACGCTGCCGAATTGCGGATTGCCATTTTCGGAGAGGGCTTTCTGCGCACCTTTACGGCTGAGGCCGGAGGTTTCGGCAATACGGCTTAGCCTTTAATTCGGCTGACGATGCGCAGGGAGGCCATCAAGGCGGCCGTGTCGCCGCTTTCGGCGTATTCGTCGAATAGGACGGTGATGTAGTCGTCGATTTCTTCGGGATGGTCGCGGAGGTACTGTTCTTCAACTTCGCCGATCGTTCGATAGGTGCTCATGGCTTGCTAGGGATTCAATGCGATCCGGGGTTTTGCCGCCATTGAGATTGCCCGGCATTGTCGTTCGATGCCTTGGCTAAGGTAGGTAAGGCGCCGATCGCATCGCCGGCTTTCTGTTCGGCCCGGCGCAGTTCGTAAAGCTTTTGCAGGTTTAGCCAGAATTCGGCGCTGGTGCCAAAGAAGTGGCCGAGGCGCAGGGCGGTGTCTCCGGTGATGGCGCGCTGGCCGTTGAGGATTGAGGTTATCCGGTTGGTGGGCACCTGGATTTGCCGGGCGAGTTCGGCGGCGCTCATGTCCAGCGCTTCAAGTTGTTCGGCGAGGTGTTCGCCAGGGTGGATGGCGATGCGTGCCATGGTATTCCTCAGTGGTAATCGATGATTTCTACGTTGACCGGACCGAGTGCGTCGAGCGGCCATTCGAAGCATATCCGCCATTGTTTGTTGATGCGGATGCTGTACTGACCTTGGCGGTCGCCTTTGAGGGCTTCGAGCTGATTGCCTGGCAGTTCGAGGTCCCGTAAGGAGGTCGCCGCGTCGAGCTGGTCGAGCTTCATACCGGCTTTGCGTTCGATGCTTTCAAAGGCTTTGATCCGCTTACCTTCGGCAAACTCTCGGGTGCGCTTGTCTCGGAAGCTGATGATCATGGGGTGACTTTAGAGGCAGATTCCGCGTTACGTCAAGCGTATTTTCACCCGAGCCGACATAGAGCCGGTACGCTGAAGGATGAAACGCACCTTTCAGAGAACCAAATCAACGTGACTAAAACGTGACGCTATGTAGTCAAAAGACGCAGTATGGTGTCACGCTTAGTCACGTTCGCACGGGGCGTGGTGCTTTAAGTGGTTGATATTGAAATAGATAAAAAAAGTGGCCGATCCCCCTCCTGAGGGGAAGGTCGTACGTTCGAATCGTATCCGGGGCGCCACCGCTCCTCCCAGAATTGTAATGTTTCAGCTTCCTCGGGTGATTGTTCGCCATCAACTTCGGTCCGCGGAGCCGGTTGGTCGGAAGGTTTGTACCGGCAACTCCCTGGCCTATGCGCACCAGTGGAGAGTCATTACGGAACGGCATTTCGCCAAATTTGTTCGACGTTCCCTCGAGACACCGCGGGTCTGAACGAGATGTCGAGGAAGTCACCACTGGGCTTAATAGCCGAGTAAGCGAAATTACGGTTAGCCGCGGCGAGTCAGGGACAGGAGCATTCCGAAAACCGTCTGTCGGGAAATGCCTGGTATCCTCAATAATCCATTTGAAATCCGTGAGAGTGGCTGAAGTCTGATCTCGCGGATGCGTCCTGGCTGCAGCATCGGTTCGTCACGGATCCTTATTGATATGGTAATGATGATGTCACGATTGCATGGTTAGGATGGCTGCGGTTCGCAGGTCCTGCGTGCCGTACCATTCTAAGAAATCAACTTGAGGAGGTCGAAATGGAACAAGAAAAAGATAACTTTTGGTTCTATATTGGCGGCTTGATAGTTTTTGTTATAGCTCTTGTATTCGTTTTCAAGAATACCCATAAGGAAGCGATTCCGGAAAAGGCTTATACGGAAACCTCCAAGGAAATCGACGAGCAGATTGCCAAGGCGAAGCAGCAGCAGTAACAATCTTAAAGTCCTGTCTTTTTGAGGTGCAGGGACGTACCTCTCTTCTGAAGATCAAGCCCCGACCGGCAGGCTGCCTTCGACGATTCATCCCTCGTAGACACCAGCGACTCGTCGGATAGGCCGTGTCCGAAAGGCCGTGACGTCGTAGTGAGCCGTGCTCATCTGTTCCGATGCGGCAGACCACTTCATCGCGGCAAGGTTATTGCCTCGAGAGTCCGTGCAGGAAAACCGGGGGCGGTCGTCAATAGCCGGGCTGCTTCAAAGAAGTCCTGGCCTGGCGCCGCATATTGCCATTAACATGGAATGGAAAGAGGCCGGATCAAGCATCGGTGATCCGGTAAAAAACGGTGTCCGCCTATGTCGTATCCAGCGTTGATATTGCGTCTGCTGTTATGTGTTGTGTTGCTGCTTATCCATTATCTTGTCATATTCGTGCCGGTCAGCGAATCGTTCCTTATCTACATCATTCTGGTCAATCCCAAATGGTTTCGAGACTTTCTAAGCCGGACGGCCACGGACACATAGGAAGGATTGCGGCCTCCCCTTGCCGGCAAGATGACGGCCGCAAATTCCGGGTTTGCCAAGGAGTTTGCGGCTTCCATTCCGGCATGCCCAGGGGCATTACAATGGGGCGGCGTTGGACGCCAGTCGCGTCAATGCCAGCCGCCGTAATTTTTGGTCGGATCTCCGCGGAAGCCTGAAGAGGTCTTGTCCTCGTCCGGCACGGAGGTGCTGAGTACGGCTGCGGCCATCAGGTTTTTCCGTGTATAGCCGCCCAGGGATTTGGCTTTTTCGGCTATCGCCGTAGTCAGCGGGTTGATGTTGTAGTTGGTCATCGATGCATCGGCAATGGCCAGAGTGAGCGGTTTTCCATTTTCGGACCCGGCGTCGGGATGGACCTGCAGCAGGATGGGCAAAAGGGTACCGGCCGGGATCACGATGGAATACCGGCTGGTATTTTCCAGGGTACTGATGGAAATGACGTTGCCTTTTTCGTCAGTGGCCAGGATTTTGCCATTGGTGATGGCGCCGTTCTGGCCGGTTACCGTTCCGGCGAGCGTCGCATCTTTTTCGTATTTTTGCACTGGCTCGTTGAGGGCAGTGCCGCTATTCGACTGTTCGCCGCAGCCGGTCAGAAGAGCGGCCGCGCTCAGCAGCAGCAATAAAGTGCTCGCCAATCCTTTCCGGATAGAGCCTGATGGAAGCGCGTGGAAAATCATCATAAGTGTCTCCTCATTTGATCTTATTCTTTGTCGGTGTGGCGTTTTTCTGTATGCATTCCAGGGGGGGGGCAGTCCGGCAGGGTTTTCGTGACGCGGACTCGGCAGTCTCGGTCAGGCGCTGCAAGAACGGCACCGCGGCACCAAGACGTTGTTGCGCTGGCTGTTCCGCAATACGAACGCCTGGGGAAAGACATCGGCGCCAGGAAACGTTGGAAGCGTGCGAGACGGTACGCCAGCGGTTCGCTCCGGCGCAGGGGCGAGCCATGCGGAGCCGTGAGAGCGGTTGAGAGGGAGATCCGCATGGGCCGATACCCCTTCGGTCATCGGGACGGCGAAGCAGTATACCAGTACGGAGTAAGACCCGGCTCGGAACTCGGCGCCGGATTGAGCGTAGGAGGCGGGTCTTAGACGACGCCGAAAATCTTGCTCGCAAGTTCCTTTTGGGCTACGCGCTCGATCATCGTATCCACGAACGCCTCGATCCTGCGTTTTTCTTCCCGGCTGAGGGAGGGGTACGCCCGCTTGTACGCCGTGTTGAAGCCTTGGATGTCCTGGAGCGTATACGGCGCGCGGATGCTGGCGATATAGCTCGAAATGTCCTGAAACGCTTGTGAGAACAACGGAATCGCCTGAACGGTATTCATACAACGGACCTCTCTACACGGAACCAGCCTGATGACAACTGGTTTGGAGTCTATACCGTTCTTCCGGAGTGAACAATATATAAAAAGTCTAAGCTATGTTTCTTGTGGTTAAACATTGGAGGGTGAAAAAAATAAGTTGAGAAACATTCTCATTTGCGTTAGTCTGTCCTCGACGTCGGGACCAGCCTGGAAGATTTCCGGGTGAGGCCATCGCTGGCAGTCCCGAGGTCGGCGAGTTCCGGCTCCAGTCTCCTTGCCGGGACGTCGTTTCTCTGTGGTGTGTGTCTGGGAAAGGAATGCCCCTCTCAAAACCCTGGTGGCGAACGCCGCTGCCGGGGTCTTTTTTTCCCGAGCGAATCCTTTGAACGTGGGCTTGATGACGCTTCAAGTCCACGGCCGCGTCACCCTTTGATGCAGACGATCGGTTCCAGCCGGGCGACCAGCCGCGCCAGCCCGGCCCGGTCGGAAGCCTGCACCACGGCGTGGACGTCCTTGTAGGCGCCAGGGGCTTCCTCGGCGACGCCCCGGTACGAAGGGCTGCGGATGAGGATGCCGCGTTCGGCGAGCTGGTCGATCACTTGCCGGCCCTGCCAAGTCCGGGTGGCCTGGTGGCGGCTCATGCTGCGGCCGGCACCATGGCAGGCGGAGGCGAAGGAGAGCGCCTCGCTCCGCGACGTGCCGGCCAGGATGTAGGACGCCGTGCCCATGGAGCCACCGATGAGCACGGGCTGGCCGGTTTCGGCGAATGCCGCCGGCAGGTCCGGACGGCCGGGGCCGAAGGCGCGGGTCGCGCCTTTTCGGTGGACATAGAGCCGGCGGCGCTCGCCGTCCACGAGGTGCTCCTCGAATTTGCAGGTGTTGTGGGAGACGTCGTACAGCAGCTCCAGCCGGGCCGCGGGCAGCACGCGGGCGAACACCTGCCGGGTGAGGTGGGTGAGGATCTGGCGGTTGGCGAGGGCGCAGTTGATGGCGGCGCGCATGGCGCCGAGATACTCCTGCCCGACTTCGGACTCGATCGGGGCGCAGGCCAGCTCGCGGTCGGGGAGGACGATGCCATATTGCTTCGCCGCGCCCTGCATCAGGCGCAGATATTCGGTCCCGATCTGGTGGCCCAGGCCGCGCGAGCCGCAATGGATGCTGACGACCAGATCGCCCGCCGCGATGCCGAAGGCCAGAGCAGCCCCCGCGTCGAAAATCTCGGCCACTTCCTGGACTTCCAGGTAGTGGTTGCCGGAGCCGAGGGTGCCCATCTCCGCGCGCTGGCGTTCCTTGGCGCGGGCCGAGACGTTTTCCGGCCGGGCGCCCTCCATGCGCCCGTGTTCCTCGATGCGGGCCAGGTCACGCGCCTCGCCCCAGCCCTGTTCGACCGCCCATCGAGCGCCGCCTTTCAGCATGGCATCGAGGCCCTGGGTGTCCAGCCGGATCTTGCCGTGACTGCCGAGCCCGACCGGGATGTCGGCGTAGAGGGCGTCGGCCAGTAAGGTTTTCACCGGTTCGACGGCGGGGCGTTTGAGGCCGGTGAGCAGGGTTCGCACACCGCAGGAGACGTCGAAACCGACGCCGCCGGCCGAAACCACGCCGCCCGCGCCTGCATCGAAAGCAGCCACGCCGCCGATGGGAAAGCCGTAGCCCCAGTGGGCGTCGGGCATGGCGTAGCTGGCCTGGACGATGCCGGGCAGCCTGGCGACGTTGGCGGCCTGTTCCAGCACCTTGTCGTCCATGGCGCGGACCAGGGCCTCGTCGCCGTACAGGATGGCGGGCACGTGCATGCCGGTTTCCGGATTCAGGCGCCACGTGTAGGCGTCGATCTGTTCGAGACGGTCGATGTTCATGGCAATCCTCCCCGTCAAACGTCCACCACGCACTGGGCGCGCCACAGGCCGCCCGCTTCGCGCTCCACCTTGAGCTCGGTATAGGTCGCGCCCTTGATCTCCACCGCCGGCCGATGGCGCAGCGGGTCCAGGGGCTCGCCCCAGGCGATGCCCTTCAGCCGGTCATGGGCGATGTCGACCCGGAACCGCCCGAACACCATCCCCCGCACCGACATTTCGTAGACCAGCGCATTGAGCCAGTCCGCCAGGGCGAGTTCCAGGTCGGCGGCCTCGCATTCCACTTCGACTTTTTCCGTTGTCCGGATCGAGGCCGGGTCGCAGATCACCGCCGACAGCGCCAGTGCCGCCTGGGAGAAGGCCTCGTCCGGCGTGGCGCCGAAGCCGCGCACGCCGATGTCGGCCATGTGTTCGAAATGCTCCCAGCGGGCGGAATCTGAGTCGGTCATAGGAGGGATACGCCCAAGGCGGTTCGGATTATGATCGGCATCGTAGCGAATTTACGGATGCAACGATATGGGCGCCGAAATCACGGGAATGACCGCGCGACTGCTCATCCTACTGATGATGGCGAATGGCACCCCCATCCTGCTGCGGAAGCTGTTGGGAGACCGCTTCGGCTGGCCGGTGGACGGCGGCCGCCGCTTCCCGGATGGGCGGCCGTGGTTCGGGCCGAGCAAGACCTGGCGGGGGCTGGTCTGCGGCATAGGTGCGGCGGCGGCCACTGCGCCGCTGCTGGGGTTGGCCTGGGAGGTCGGTGCGCTGGTCGGCGCGGCATCGCTGGCCGGAGACCTCTTATCCAGTTTCCTCAAGCGGCGGCTCGGGATCGGCTCCAGCGGCATGGCGCTGGGTCTGGACCAGGTGCCGGAGTCGCTGTTGCCGCTGCTGGCGGTGCGGGAGCGCTTCGGCCTGGAATGGAGCTACATCGCCTGGTTCGTCATCGTGTTCATCGTCCTCGAACTCGCCTTGTCCGCCGTCCTTTACCGCCTCCGCATCCGCAACCGCCCTTATTGAGGCGGCAGGCGCGACAGCCGGTGCAGGGTGATTTCCGGGGGACAGTTCAGGCGGACGTCCAGGATGGAGACGCCGGAGCCGGCCGAGGTGTAGCCCTGCATGCGGTGATAGCGCCAGTAGCCGCGGCCGAACGCGCGCGGACAGCGGGCGTTCAGCGTCAGCGGAATGCCGCCGGGCAGGCAGATCTGGCCGCCATGGGTGTGCCCGCTCAGCATGATGTCGAAATCGGCGTAGGCGGCATGGCGGTACAGTTCGGGCGAGTGGGACAGCAGGATGGAGACGGCGCCTTCCGGGATCGGGTCGGCGGCTTTTTCGATGTTGTCCGCCCGGTAGTAATGCGGGTCGTCGACGCCGGCGAGGAAGATGGAGGCGCCGTCCCGGCTGATCTCACGCGCTTCATTGAGGAGCATGCCGACCCCAAGGTCTTCGATCTCCGGCGCCATGCGGATGGTGTCGTGATTCCCCAGGATGGCGAACACCGGCTTGTCGAGGTGAGGGCGCACCTGCGCCAGCCCGGTGATGGCGCCCCGGTAGGGCCCGAAGGTGCGGGCGCGGAAATCGCCGGTCAGTACGCAGGCGTCGTAATGCCCGGCCTGGCCGATGGCGCGGATCAGGGCGTCCGGAAGGTCGACGGCCATGTCCAGGTGCAGGTCGCTGATGTGCAGCAGGGTGTAGCCGTCGAAGGCTTCCGGCAGGTGCGGCAGCCTGAATTCGTTGCGGCGGATCTCGATGCGGCGGGCGGCGCGCTGGCCGGGCCGGTACAGGAGGCTCAGCTTGAGCATGCGCCGCAGCAGGGTGTGCAGGCGGTTCCAGTTCTCGATATGGAAGAAGGTGCGGCCCTGTCCGAAGATGCGGGCTTCGAAATCGTGCTCGATGCCCAGCCGCTGGTTCAGATGGCAGCGGCCGATCCGCCGCTCCAGCCGCGCGTACGCGTCGGCCTGGATCGGCGGACACGCTGGGTGCCGCCCGGTCACGGCGTGTGTACGACCTGATCGAGCAGACGCGCCAGCTTGGCGATGGCGTTTTCCACGGACTTGAAGGTGTCCGCGGCATCCGCCGGGTTCTTGGCCAGCTTTTCCACCTTGCCGGCCGCCGACGAAATCGCTTGTAATGCCTGCTGGTAGGAGGGGGCTTCGGCATTGAGCGAGGCGGCCACCAGGTCGATCTTCTGCTGGAAAAGCTGGTCCAGCAGCTCGTCGCTCTGCTCCGCGAGTGCCGGCTTGGTGGTGCTGATGGTTTCGAGCGCCTGGATGGTTTTCTGCAGGTCGGCAATCAGTCGGTCCATAGTCGGTAAGCTCCCGTGCCTTTATTCACAAAATTCAGCCCACATGATGCCATGACGGAGGCGGTCATGGACGGGGCGGCCGGGGTTATTTTGACGAGTTGAGCAGAATCAAGCAAAGGCACTGAAGAAGGGGAAAGCCGGTCGTGAACCTGCCCGAGATACAGCAACGGTTGCGTGAATTCGCCGCTGAGCGGCATTGGGATCAATTCCATACGCCGAAGAATCTAGCCATGGCGCTGGCCGTGGAGAGCGCGGAGCTCATGGAGCATTTCCAGTGGCTGACGCCGGAACAGTCCCTGGCCGCGGAGGGCGATGACGACCTCAGGCAGGCGGTGGCCGAAGAGGTGGCGGACGTGGCGATCTACCTGATCCGTCTGGCCGACAAACTGGGGATCGACCTGGAAACCGCCATCCAGGATAAGATGCAGCGCAACGCGGAGAAGTATCCGGTGCATCTGGCGCGGGGCAATGCTGTGAAATACAACCGGCGCAAGACGCGCCTCGAGGACGAAAATCAGGAAACCGAGTCATGATCAAGACACTCGACAACCAGGTGATCGCTCTGGCCGGCCTGGCTCAGGCCACCCACCTCGTCAGACAGATCGCCCAGCGCGGCGCCGCGGATGCCGGCGACATGGAAGCAGTGGTCCGCAGCGTGTTCGCGATCAATGCCGACGACGTGCCTTCCGTCTACGGCGGGGTGGACAAGATCAAGACCGGCCTGCAGCTCCTGGACCGCCAGCTCGCGGGCTTCGAGTCCCCCTATGCGGAACTGGCGCGCTACGGCGCCACCCTGATTCTGCTGGAGCGCAAACTCGTCAGCGACCCCCGCATGCTCGAAACCCTGCGCACCGGCGTCGAGCAGGTCAAGGAGCAGGCCGAGTATTTCGGCGAACTGAACGACACCGTCTACGCCAATCTGGCCGATCTCTATCAGCGCACCGTGAGCCAACTGCGGCCCCGCGTCATGGTGAACGGCCAACCGTCCTATCTCACCGACAGCGCCAACGCCAACCGCATCCGCGCGCTGCTCCTGGCCGGCATCCGCGCCGTGGTCCTGTGGCGGCAGTGCGGCGGTGAGCGCTGGAAGCTCCTGTTCCAGCGCAGCGCCATGCGCAAGGAGGCGCGGCGGCTGCTTCAGGCGTCGTAGCGGTAAGGCCGGGCCGCTCCCTCCGGCCTAAGGTTCGGCCGGCGCCGGTTATGCCGCCGAATGATGTGCCGGCCCCCCTTTCCTGTCGGCATGGCCCAGGCTTCTTTCCGGGGCAATCTCGTCCCGCACGAGCTGTTTCAGTTCGGTGATTTCCGGAAAACGTCCCCGCTCCTTGCGCGACCAGACCAGTTTGCCGTCGGCCCATACCTCGAAGATGCCGCCCGTGCCGGGTTTCAAGGTCAGTTCGCCGATCTCCTGGTCGAAGGTCGTCAACAGCTCCTGCGCCATCCAGGCCGCGCGCAGCAGCCAGCGGCATTGGGTGCAGTAGCGGATTTCAATGCGGTTGTTCATGGTGTCTCCCGAGGGTGTCAATCGGCGTATGGACCACTTCGCCCGTCGCATCGTTGGCCAACGCCGTACCGGGCGTGCGGCGCACGGTCATTTTCACTCCCTTGACCTGGGTGCAGACTTCTTCCGCCGTGCGGGTGTTCGGCGGATGCTGGTCGAGTGCCCGATATTCCTTGAACAGCACGCGCGGTGATGCAGCGTTTGAGGATGGCCTTGGTTTCGATATCCGCCTGCGGCGGCAAATCGTGATAAGGCCCGTCGGGCTGCCAATGGCTCACGATGACGTTTATCGATTTTTTTCGACACATCCGCAGTCTATGTCGATGGCCTCGACACATCAATCCAATGTGTCGAGGGTTTTCTATTTTGTCGACATAAACCGGCGATGTGTCGACGGCATCGACAATCGCGGGTCTATGGATGGCGAGGCAAGGCCATTTCTTTCCACGCATTACCCCGCTTGCAGGGGGACTTCGTAGGCACGGGCTACCCAGGATCGGTGAGGCACTTTTGTTTGTCGCGTTCCGGACAAGCTCGACCAAATCCGGCGGATTTGTGCTCCCCTAAACACGTTCGATTCGTGTGGTAATTAAATCAAGGGCTTGTTTTTGCTAGATATCCTGGTGTGGTACGCCGATTGCTTCGGTCTAGTCGTGAGTGTCTACCAATGTTCCGCACCGGATGCTTCAAACCGGTGGGTAGCGAACGAATTCAAGGGGCGTGTCGGGACGAAGCAGCGACGGGCAAACGAATTTAGGAGTCTAGCAATGCAAACAGTGCAGAACCATACGGGGGCGGAGTCCGCGGGCGTCAACGCCGCGGCGAATGTCGACGAGATCATGCAGAAGGTCGCGGAGCACAAGGGCTGCGGCACTTCCGGCGGCTCCGGCAAGGCGAGCTGCGGTTCCGGCGCGGGCGAGAATGATCTGCCGCCGGAAATCTGGGAGAAGGTGAAGAACCATCCCTGCTACAGCGAAGAGGCGCACCATCACTACGCGCGCATGCATGTGGCGGTGGCTCCGGCCTGCAACATCCAGTGCAACTACTGCAACCGCAAGTACGACTGTGCCAACGAGAGCCGGCCGGGCGTGGTGAGCGAAAAGCTGACTCCGGAACAGGCGGCGAAGAAGGTGCTGGCGGTGGCTTCCACCATTCCGCAGATGACGGTGCTCGGCATCGCCGGTCCCGGCGATCCGCTGGCCAATCCGGAAAAGACCTTCAAGACCTTCGAGCTGATCGCCAAGACCGCGCCGGACATCAAGCTGTGCGTGTCCACCAACGGCCTGGCCCTGCCCGATCACGTCGATCGGCTGTCTCAGTACAACATCGATCACGTCACCATCACCATCAACATGATCGATCCGGAGGTGGGCGCCAAGATCTATCCCTGGATCTACTACAACAAGAAACGCTACACCGGCGTGGATGCGGCCAAGATCCTGACCGAACGCCAGTTGCAGGGCCTGGAGATGCTGACCGAGCGCGGCATCCTGTCGAAGATCAATTCGGTGATGATTCCGGGCATCAACGACCAGCATCTGGTCGAGGTCAACAAGGCGGTGAAGTCGCGCGGGGCCTTCCTGCACAACATCATGCCGCTGATCTCGGCGCCGGAGCACGGCACCGTGTTCGGACTGACCGGCCAGCGCGGCCCGACGGCGCAGGAACTGAAGGCGCTGCAGGACAGCTGCGAAGGCGAGATGAACATGATGCGCCATTGCCGCCAGTGCCGCGCCGATGCGGTGGGTCTGCTGGGCGAGGACCGCAGCGCGGAGTTCACCACCGACAAGATCATGGAGATGGAGGTCAATTACGACCTCGACGCTCGCAAGGCCTACCAGGCCGCCGTGGAGAGCGAGCGTCAGGCGGTGGTGGCGGCCAAGCAGGAAGAACTGCAGACCCTGGCCGGCGCGCATTCCGACATCAAGATGCTGATCGCGGTGGCGACCAAGGGCGGCGGCAAGGTCAACGAGCACTTTGGCCATGCCAGCGAGTTCCAGATCTACGAGCTGTCGACCTCGGGCGCCAAGTTCGTCGGCCACCGCCGGGTGGACCTGTACTGCCAGGGCGGCTATGGCGAGGAGGACGCGCTGGGCACGGTGATCCGGGCCATCAACGACTGCCATGCGGTATTCGTGGCCAAGATCGGCGGCTGTCCGAAGAACGATCTGAAGACGGCGGGCATCGATCCGGTGGACCAGTACGCCGGTCAGTTCATCGAGCAGTCGGCGATCGCTTACTTCAAGGAGTACATCGACAAGGTTGCGGCCGGCGAGATTGAGCACGTCGCCAAGGGCGATGCGGAAATCCGCCAGGGCGCTTTGATTGCGGCTTGATGTGGGGAAATAGATTCAGTTAAGCCGTCATTCCGGCAGGGATCGCCGGACCAATCCGCCAGGAGCGGATTGGCAACGGCCCGCAGGGTGCCGGGCAGGACAGCCCGGCATGAATCCAGGGCACAGGGATGTGTTAGGCCGTAACCATCCTTGGTTCCTGGACCCCGGCATTCCCTGCCGGGGTGACGAGGCACATTTAACTCTACGGCAATGCCCAGAAGGGAAAGGCTGGGAACGAGGGTATCCCACCCAGGAGTTTGAAACATGGCTTACACCATAGTCGAAGAAAACTGCACGGGCTGTTGCGCCTGCGAGCCGGAATGTCCGAACCAGGCCATTTCGGAAGCGAGCAATGGGCTGTTCGTGATCGACCCGGCCAAATGCACCGAGTGCATCGGCCATTACGACGAACCGCAGTGCGTGGCGGTGTGTCCCATCGACCTCACCTGCATCCTTGACGAAAACTACCCGCGATACGAAGCGGCTTAAGGGGAACATCAATGGATCTAACCATCACTCCGAGTGCGGAAAAGTTCATTCAGCGCATGGTGCGTTTCGGCGGCGCCGGACCCGACGCCGGCTTCAGGTTGCTGGTCAGCCCGGGCGGCTGTTCCGGCCTGGCTTCCGAATTCAGCGTCGAAGCCGCGCCCTTGCCGGGTGATGCCGTCGTCACCGTACAGGGGCTGAAGCTGTTCCTGCCCGCGGAGAGCCGCTTGCTGCTGCAGGGCGTGACCATGGATTTCAAGGACACTCCTTTGCAGAGCGGTCTGGTGTTCATCGATCCGAAAGCGACGGGTTGCGGAAGCTGCGGCACCAACGCGCCGGGCGCCGTTCCGGCCGAGGTTTCCGTGGGGATTTCCAGCATCCCCATCAAGAGCGCCTGAGCCGGACATGGGCACGGCTGCTGACAGCGCGGCGCTCAAAGCCACGGAGGAGCCGGTCTTAGGCGCGCTCGACGGCGATCCGGTGGCGGAATGCCTGGGCGAGGGCTTGCCCGCCGAAGCGGAGCGGCATCTGCGTCTGGCCGGGCAGAACTATCACCGGGACGAGGTGGCGCTGGGGCATCTGCAGGCGGCCTGGGAGCTTGCGCCGGGGCATGCGGCGGTCTACATCGGCAAGTACCGGTTCTACTTCTACAAGAACCGGCTGGCCGACGCTCTGGAAATCGCCAAAGAGTGCCTGGTGAAGGCGGCGCTCGACAACGGCATGTCCCCCGATTGGCGGGAAGCCAAGCCGGCGGATGCGAATTTCACCAGCTTCGAGGCCATCGTGCCGCGGTTCTTCCTGTTCACGCTCAAGGGCTATGCCTATCTGCAGATGCGCCTGGGCAACCTGGAAGAAGGCCGGGCCGCGGTTGAGAAATTGCTGGAGCTGGACCCGGCGGACAAGCTCGGCGGTAAGGTGTTGATGGGCGTCCTGGAGAGGCAGGCCAATGGGGACGACGACGAATGACATCGAAGAGGCGCGAGACTGGCAGGGCATTCTGCTGGATTGCAGCCGATGCGAGCAGCGGGAGGGTCTGACCGAAGGCCGCTGCCATCTCGGCCACGCCTGCGTGCACGATCGCTACGCCCGCCGCATCGACCGGTTCTTCAAGTGGAATCCGGATCTGGCCAAATCCTACCTGGAGCATCCGTATTTCGAGACCCGGGCGGTGGCGGCCAAGCACGTGGAGCTGTTCTATCTGCCGCGGCTGGTCGGCGACCCGGACGAGACCGTGCGGCAGAGCGTGGCCCAGCGTCTGCCGGTGCGCTCCAAGCAGTTCGAAATCCTCCGGCGCGATCCGCACCGGGACGTCCGGGTCAGGGTGGCCGAGCGGGCGGAGCCGGGCGATCTGGCTGCGATGATCGGCGACGAGGATTATTTCGTGCGGCAGATCGTGGCACGGCGCCTGCCGCCCGGCCTGCTGGTGAAGATGATCCACGACCGCGACCCGGAGGTTCGCAAAGTGGTGGCGCAGCGGATCGCGCCGGAATGGCTGCCGACGCTGGCGGCGGATACGGAAATGCCGGTCCGGCTGGCGGCGGTCAGGCGCATGGATAACAAGCAGTTGAGGCAGCTCGTCAAGGATCCCGACTGGCGCTTGCGTTACGAGGTCGCCAGCCGGCTGGAGCCTGCCGACCTGGAGCCCATGCGTGCCGACCCCGACCAGGCGGTGCGGGAGCTGGTGGCGCAGCGGCTTAACGAACCGCAGGCCGGCGGCGTTTTGCCGGAAGCCTGCTAGAGATGAATCAAGGGGATAGCCATGGGTGATATCAGTCGCGACAGCGATAGCATGGAATTGAACGACCCGCCGAAATTCAACTTCGGCGAAAAGGTCAAGTCCAAGAAGGTGGTGCGCAACGACGGCACCTTCACCGGTGCGGAAATCGGCGAAGTGCTGGTCAAGAAGGGTGAGGTCGGCTACGTCAAGAGCATCAACACCTTTCTCCAGCAGTTCTACATCTACGCCGTGGACTTCCCCGACCGGGGCTATGCGGTCGGCATGAAAGGCCGGGAGCTGGAGTCGGTCGACAACCCGCCGCCGCCGAAGCAGACGGCCGAACCCAAGGAGGAAGCCGCATGATCGACCAACGCGCTCCGATCTATCAATGGGGACAGAAGGTTTCCACCGAAGTCGACATCTTCAACGACGGCAGCTACCCCGATCATGCGCCCGAGGCCCTGCTGGTCGCGGCCGGTACGGAAGGCGAGATCGTCCAGATCGGCCACCACGAGGAAGCCAACATCCCGGTGTATCTGGTCGAATTTCCCGGTGGCTACGTCATCGGCTGCTTCGAGGAGGAGCTGAGCTCGGAGCGGAAATCCGTCCAGGTGGCGGGCCTGCTCTAGCGGATGACGGCGGTGGGCCGGGTCATCGGGTACGGAGGCGGCGTCGTGGACGGCATCGGTGCGGCGAATCCTCAACCCAACGAGCTGGATCGCAAGCGCATCGAGCGTTCCATCAAGGACCGCAAGCGCTACCGCTACGTCACCCCCGAGGTGCATCCGACCGACGACGGCTACCTGATCCAGAGTTCCTGCTGTTCGCGCAACATCGATCCCGAGGGCGGCGTCATCGACATCGCCCGGCTGGAGTTCAAGCCGAACCGGGGCTGCTGGTGGCTGTACCACAAGGATCATGAGATCGGACATTGGATCATGCACGGCGAATATCAGTCGCTACGGCAGATCCTGGCGCTGCTGAACGAAGACCCGAACAGGCGGTTTTGGCAATGAGCGAGACCTCGATTTACCTGGACAACAACGCCACGACGCAGCCTGCCCCGGAATGCGTGGAGGCGATGGCGGTCTGCCTCGAGACGCATTACGGCAATCCGTCCAGCAAGCATCGCTTGGGCGAGGCCGCCAAGATGGAGGCCATCGCCGCGCGGGGCAAGCTTGCCGCGCTGCTGGGCGCCTCCCCGGCGGAGATCGTGTTCACCAGCGGCGGCACCGAATCCATCCATCAGGCCATCCTCGGCGCCCTCGCCTTGGTGCCGGACAAGCGCCGGGTGGTGACCAGCGTGGCGGAGCATCCCGCTACCTTGCTGCTGCTGAGGCATCTCGAAGCGCGGGGGCTCGAGGTGGTTCGCCTCCCGGTCGACGGCCAAGGGCGGCTCGACCCCGCCTCGCTGGAGGCCGCGCTCACGCCCGACACCGGCTTGCTCAGCCTAATGTGGGCCAACAACGAAACCGGCGTGCTGTTCCCCGTCGAAGAGGCGGCGGCGCTGGCGGCGAGCCGGGGCGTGCTGTTCCATTGCGACGCGGTCCAGGCCGTGGGCAAGCTGCCCATCGACCTGAGCTGCGTGCCGCTGGATTTCCTGTCCCTGTCCGGACACAAGCTGCACGGTCCCAAGGGCATCGGCGCGCTGTTCGTGCGCAAGGGGCGCAAGCTGCCGCCGCTGCTGTTCGGCCACCAGGAACGCGGGCGCCGCGGCAGCACCGAGAACGTGCCGGGCATCGTGGGGCTGGGCGTGGCCGCGGAACTGGCGGGGGAGTATTTGGCGACCGGCGGCGACGGCGTCGCCCAGTTGCGGGACCGCCTGGAAAGCCGGCTGCTGGCCGCGTTGCCTGGGGCTTCCGTCAACGGCGCCGGCGCGCCACGGGTGCCCGGGACGTCCAGCCTCAACCTCGGGAATGTCGAGGCCGAGCTGGTGCTGGACAAGCTGGACCGCGCGGGGGTCTACGCCTCCGCCGGAGCGGCCTGCAGCGCGGGCGGCACGGAACCTTCCCACGTGTTGACCGCGATGGGGCTGGGCGCGGAGGGAGCGCTGGCCACCATCCGCTTCTCGCTGAGCCGTTACACCACCGCGGCCGAGGTGGACGCCGTGTGCGCCTTGCTGCCGGACATCGTGCGGAGCATGCTGGCCGAGGCGGCGTGAACCCTGCCCAATTTTGAAACGACCGATCGATCGATTTTTTCAACCAGTGACCTGGAGTCTTCATGAAGGTAATGATCCGTAGAAACGCCGCTGGCGAACTGTCCGCCTATGTCCCCAAGAAAGACCTGGAGGAGCCGATCGTCTCCCAGGAGAAACCGGAAATGTGGGGGGGCACGGTGACTCTGGCCAACGGCTGGCAGCTCGTACTTCCGGAAATGGCCGAGGGCACGACGCTGCCGATCACGGTCGACGCCAAGAAGCTCGCCGGAGGCGACGACTGACCATGGCGCTCACGACGGAAGCGCTCGAGCAGATTCGCGGCCAGCTCGTTAGCGAGGCCACGGCGGTGGAGCATGTCTCCGCCTTGCGCCAGGCTTTTCCCGGTCTGTCCATCACCCGTTGCGACGTCGGCGATATCGATACCGAAACCCCGGTACTCGAGACGGCCCGGTTCAACCTGTATTTGCTCGATGCCGCCGATCATTGTGCCCACGTGACTAGCGACCTAAGCCGGGCTACCGGCCTGATCCTGGCCGAGAAACCCAAGGGAGCGGCGAAATGAGCGGGCAGCCGAGCATCCTGTTTTCCGATCCGGACATGAGTCTCTCGGAGCTGGAGGCGGTCGAGGAAGTGCTGAAATCGCCCGGCCTGTCCGGCGGGCCGGTGGTCGAGGACTTCGAGGCTGCCTTCGCCGAATATCTCGGGCGGCAATACGCTGTGGCGGTGAGCAGCGCCACGATGGGACTGCTGCTGGCGCTTCGAGCCTACGGCATCGGGCCGGGGGACGAGGTCATCGCCTCGCCCTTCGGCTTCCGCGAAACCGCCCACGCCATCGCGCTGGCCGGAGCGAAGCCGGTGTTCGTGGACATCGACTACTGGACCTGCACCATCGTGCCCGACAAGGCCGCCGCGGCGGTCACGCCGCAGACCAAGGCCATCGTCGCCTGCAACGTCAATGGCCATCCGGCGCTGTGGGCGCAGCTCCGGGCGCTGGCCGACGAGCGCGGCCTGATTCTGATCGAGGATTCCAGCGAGGCCATCGGCTCGCGTTATCAGGGCAAGCTGGTCGGCAGCTTCGGCGACTGTTCGATTTTCGACTTCACCCAGCCCAGCGCCCTGACCACCGGCGAGGGCGGCATGGTCGTGACCGACGACCGCGATCTGGCGGTCCGCCTGCGGGGCTACCGCAACCGCCGCCTGGACGAGCGCAAGTCGGTGGTGCTGGGCGACCTGCCGCCGTACCGGGCGGAAATGAGCGACATCAACGCGGCCCTCGGACTGTCCCAACTGGAGCGGCTGGACGGGATACTCGAGCGGCGCAAGGACGTCGAAGCCTATTACGACGCCTTCATGCAGTCCTTCGAAGGCATCAAGCCGGCCTATCAGGCGCCGGAGGTCGACGAACTGCACTGGATGGTTTACCTGGTGCATCTGGGGACGCGCTTCACCCGTTCCAGCCGTGACGTGGTCATCCAGGACCTGGCGACGGCGGAAGTGGAATCGGTGGCTTTCTGTTCGCCCCTGCATACCCAGCGCCATTACGTCGACATGGGTTATCGCAAGGGCCAGTTCTTCGTGACGGAAAAGCTGGCGGACCGGGCCATCGCCCTGCCGTTCCATTGTCACCTCACCGAAGACCAGATCGGCTTCATCGTGCAGACCGCCAAGGATTCGTCCATCAACGTGGGCGCCGGGGCCGCGATCTATCTGTGAGCTTAGAAGCGATGTCCGGTTATCTGCGTACCGGAATCCGGCGAAACGCGAAGGTCTGCGTGACCGTCCTGCCCTCCGGCAAGACGGTGCGAATCAGCAGCGGCAGCCGCCTGCTCGACGCGGTGCTGCTGACGGGCGATGCGATCGTCCACAAATGCGGCGGACATGCCCGTTGCGGGGAATGTCACGTGCTGGTGCGAAGCGGCGGACGCGGCTTGTCCAAGATCCGCCCCGACGAGCGGGAAAAGCTCGAAAACATAAGAGGTACGGAAACCCTATCCAGGCTGTCCTGCCAGGCGGTCCTGGGCTCCCGTGAGATCACCATCGAACTGAAACCTAAGAACAGAGGATAACCACCATGACGACCACAGAAAAAATCGAATCCTTGATCCATGTCCGCTTCGCGCCCAACGGCACGGTGATGGAAATCGGCGAGCGCCCGCAGGGCGTCGAAGCGCAGACCTGGTTCAACTATCTGAGCAACAACACTTCCAACAGCTACCAGGCCTTGGCCGGCGGGCGCGGCATGTTCCGCCTGCCGCGTCCGCAAGTGGACGCGCTCAAGGCCGCCATTTCATCAGCGGGGTAATTCTCATGACGGCAACGATACCCACGGAGATTCAGGCGGGACTGGCCGGCGGCCAGGTCATTCCCTACCTCGGTCCCGGCGTGCTGGGCCTGGACGGCGGCAGCGCCGTACCCAGCGCTCCGGAAACCCTGGTGGAGCTGATCACCGCCAAGGTGACCGTGCCCCACAAGATCCGCAAGAATCTCACCGCGGCGGGCCAGTACATCGAAAACTTCAAGCATCGCAAGACCCTGGTCGGCCTGCTCAAGGAGGCTTTCGCCGCGGCGCCAGAGCCCACCGGGCTGCACCGGTATCTGGCGGGGCTGCCGTTGCCGTTGATCGTCGACGCCTGGTATGACGCCAGCATGGCGGCGGCGCTGGCCGGGCGGTCGGATTTCGGGCAGGTGCAGGGGGTGAGCCGCGCCGAGCACTTCGGCGACTGGGTACATTATTTCCATGCCGACGGAAGCCCGGCGGAGGAGTCCGAGGCAGCGAACTGGAAACTGCTGCTCTACAAGCCGCTGGGCAGCATCGCGCCGGCCGCCAACTTCATCCTGTCCGACTCGGACTACGTCGAAGTGCTGACGGAAATCGACATTCAGACGCCGATTCCGGAACCCGTGAAACAGATACGCAGCGGACGCCACTTCCTGTTCCTGGGCTGCCGCTTCCGCACGCAGTTGGAGCGGACCTATGCCCGACAGGTCATGAAGCGCTCGTCGGACCTGCACTGGGCCGTCCTGCCGGACGAGCCGACCCGCAACGAAGCCCGCTTCCTCGAGGAGCAGAACATCCGGCGGATCGACATGCCTCTTGAGGACTTCGTGCGGCAACTGCTGGGCGGCGGAGCCGAGCGGCAGGCGGCCTGAGGCGGAGTCTGACCGCGCCTGGCGCGGCAATGGCGCTTTCAGCTTGCCTGGATTGCGTCGAACATGCGGGCCATTTCGTCGGCACCCACGTCGGTGATGGCTGCCGGCGCGAAAACATCCGCCCCGGACAGCCATTCGGCGCAGCAGTTTTCATTCCGAAGGGCGATGCAGACGGCGTGATTGAGTTCATAAAGGCCGAATGCCAGCCCGGCGTCGCGCAGCGAGGACTGCATGGCGTTCTGGACCAGGCTGCGCACCACCCTGTGGGGTTCCGAACAAGGGATCTCGCCGGCGCGGCCGGCGGCGGCTTCGACACAGGCGCGCACATCGTAGGAGGCGTGCCCCCGGCAGGCCAGGGGGCGGACCTGGTAGATCAGGCAGACGCCGTTCTCGATGTAGGGGCAGCGGAGCCGCAGCGTGACCCGCTGCGCCTCGTCCAGTCCGCGCGTCTGGGCATCGGCGTCGGCGATGCGGGCGGGGAGGTCGATGCCGATGGATTTGAATCTGCCGTCGCTCCAGCGGACGTAGCGGCCGATTATCAGCACTTCCGGCGCCGTGGCGGTGACCCGGAGCGTGCAGCAGGTCGCGCAGCCCTTGTGGCAGGCCAGCGGGGGCTTCCCTTCCGCCTGGATGTCGACGTTGCGGTCGAAGCTGTCCCAGGACTGGAGCAGCACGCCGTCGACGAGGCCTTCGGTGCCCTGCCGTTGCCTCAGCGTTTCGGCAAAGGCCCGGTGCAGAGCCTTGAAGAAGGACAAGGGTCCGAAATCGCCGCTGTCTTGACCCGCCATTCGCTTCTTCGCCCCCGCAAAAATTTTCCAGCAAATCCATATGATAGCGGGATGGCTGGCTAATAACCATACTATTTATAGTAGAATTATGCCGAGGGCATCCGGTCCGGGTGTCCGGCGCAACGGGTACACGCTGAGGAGCGAGGAGAAAAAACATGGTTGGCGAATTTTGGTATCGCGGGGAAAGATTCAGGGCCACGATTCACGGGCGTACGGACAAGGAAGAGCTGTTCCTGATCTACATGCTGGAAGACGACGAGGAGGGGCCGGAAATCTCCCTGGACCGCTTCGAGGATCCGGACAACGATCCGAACCAGAGCCTGGAAGACTGCCTGGCAATGCTGGCGGACAGGCTGATGAAGGAACAGGCGATTTCGGCTTCCAAGCCGGATGCGGAATTCGCCTGGGTACAGCCGAAGACTGGCGTCAACGTCCACAGCGGCGTTCAGGCCCATTGACGGGCAAGGCCCCGGACGGCTTGATTCGTCCGGGGCTGTTCGAGAGCCGAGGGGGTGTTGCCCCGGGTCTGGGCCGACGGCTTTCCTCGGGTCTCCTGTCCTCCGGCAACGTCTTGCGAACCATCGGCCGCGACTTCTTGAGACTGCGGGCGATCGAGCTGATGCTCTCACCGTCCAAAAAATGATGTCTTCTGATTTCCCGGGATCCCTGGGAATTTTCAATGCCGACTAACAAGTTGCGTTTTACAGCGCTCGGCCGACCGGCACTGGTGTCACTCTATCAAGGCTAAGGCGTCGTCCGCAAATAAGTTGAACATTACGCCGATTCATGCTAGCCCGGATGTTTCATAAAAATGCCCCCTGCGCCCGATAGCTTGGCCAGCTGCCTATTTTTTCAGTCCACCGAACTGACCTACGCCCCCCATGAGGCATGGGCAGCCCCTCGACCTGCCTCTTTTCGCGGGGGTGGTGGCCGGAATCCAGACACTGGACGCAATCAACCCTCCGAGTCCTGCCGGATCCTCCTCGGTTGAGGGTGACGGCGCGCTTCAGGCCATGGCCGGTGGTCGGACGAGATAGAGTATCTCGGTGACCCGGTGCAACAGCGCCTTCACCGGACAGGCGCTCGGCAAGTGCAACTTGATCCGGTCCTTGTACTGCACCACCCGCACCGCCAGCTTGAACAGCTTCAGGATGAGGGTCATGGGCTGCGCCTTGGCCAGTTCGGTGTGGCACAGGGTGTGCTCCCGCAGGCTGTGGATCAGGCTGTAGGCGGCACAGGCATAGAACAGGCGCAGGTGGTTGGCGAGGAAGGCATGGTCGGCGGTGCGATCACTGGCCAGATCGTTCTTCACCGCCTTGATGAAGTTCTCGTCCTGGCCGCGTGCGCAGTACAGATCCCGGTACAGCGCCTCCGGCGTCGGGTCGGCGAGCGAGGTCACGACGAAGCGCGGGTTGTCCCCCAGGCCCATGACCTCGGCCTTGAGCACCACCCGATAGGCCTTGGGCCAGGAACCGGCCTGGTAGGCCACCTCGTCATACAAACGGGTCGCCGCCGGCTCGGGCTGTTCGGCGCGGCGAGCGAAATCACAGCGTTGCGCATGCAAGGCGCGCGTCTTGGCAAGCAGCGGCTCGGCCTTGGGCGTCAGCACCTGGTTGCCGGCCAGGCCGAAGAGGAAATCCATCCGTGCATCGGCTTCGCACAGGGCCATCAACTCCGGGTTGGCGAAATGGCCATCCCCGCGCAGGACGAGGTGGGTATCCGGCCAGGCCTGGCGCAGGCGGCGCACGACCCGCTGGAGGATGGCGGCGTTCTCGCGCCCGGTGGGGCGTTTGCCGGGCCGCAGCACGGCGGTGATGAACTTGCCGGAGAGGCCCTCGAACAAGAACAGCGGCAGATAGCAGTGGCTGCCGTAGTGGTGATTGTAGAAGGCCAGTTCCTGCTGCCCGTGGGTGCGGTCTTCGGAGTGGTCCATGTCCAAGACGATGACCGCGGGCGGGGTGGTGTAGCTGGCGATGAAGGCATCGACGAAGGCGCGGGCCAGGCGGTAGATGTCCTTGCGGGAGACTCCGTTCTCCAAGCGCGAGAAGGTGGGGCCGGAAGCCAGGGCGTTGTCGGCATCCAACGGCGCCCGCTCGGCCGCCAGCTTGAACACGGGATCGTGGCGCAGGCTGTTGGCGTCGTTGCCGTCGGCATAGCCGCAGGCGGTCTGGAAGATGCGCTGACGCAGGAGGTCGGCCAAGCTGTGGGCGATGTAGGAAGGGTGCCGGCGATCCTGAATGGCCGAGGCCAGACGGGCGATCAATCCGGTCTGCCGATCCACGCCCTGCAGGAGGAGGGCGCCGAAGTCGCTGGACACCGCGCCGCCTTCGAAGTCGGCACGGACGGTGAAGCCGGCGACGGTGGGAAAACGGAGCTGGGTCGGGATAGAATCACTCATTGGGCGGTCTCGTTTAGGCTTCGTACGAAGCGTTATTGGCGCAACTCCAATTATATCAATTGGTTAAGCGAGATTCGCCCACTTTCTTGAAATATCCGGGCTAGATGGAAGGCATGGATGCGAAAGCGGAACAGGCGATTCAGCAGAAGTATGGGGTGCTGGGTGAGATTCTCGATGAGCGAGGTCGTCGCTTGTGGGCTGCGGTGGAAGCCGGTCAGCTGGGACGAGGGGGTGTGGCGACGGTCGCCCGGGCGACAGGGCTGTCGCGCACGACGATTTATCAGGGATTGGAAGAGTTGGCACAGCGCTCGGGACCGGGGTTTTTCCGGCAGGAGCGAACGCGAGCGCCGGGTGGAGGCCGCAAACGATTGGCGGCGAAGGATCCGCAGGTATTGGAAAGCTTGGAACGGCTGGTCGATCCGGTGACACGGGGAGACCCGATGTCCCCGTTGCGATGGACGCTCAAGAGTACCCGGCAACTCGCGGACGTACTGACCCGTCAAGGGCACCCGATCGGGCGACAAAAGGTGTCGGAATTGCTCGGTGAATTGGGGTACAGCCTGCAAGCCAATCGCAAGATGCGCGAAGGCCGGGATCACGCGGATCGCGATGCGCAGTTTGAGTACATCAACCAGCAGGTCATGGCGTATCAGCTGCGCGGTCAACCGGTCATCTCTGTTGATACCAAGAAGAAGGAGTTGGTGGGCGACTTCAAGAATGGTGGTCGGGAATGGCAGCCCCAAGGACAACCGGAAGTGGTGCGGACCCATGATTTCATTGATCGTGAACTGGGCAAGGTCAACCCGTACGGGGTGTACGATCCCACGCTGAATGCCGGATGGGTGAGTATCGGCACCGATCATGACACCGCCGAATTCGCCGTGGAGAGCATTCGCCGCTGGTGGCTCAAAATGGGCGGGCTCGCCTATCCCACCGCCAGCCAATTACTGATCACAGCGGATGGAGGTGGCAGCAATGGCTATCGTGTGCGTCTCTGGAAGGTCGCTTTGCAGCGCTTGGCCGATGAGATTGGATTAACGCTTCACGTCTGCCACCTTCCGCCCGGAACGAGTAAATGGAACAAGATCGAGCATCGCATGTTCTCTTACATCAGTCTGAATTGGCGTGGCAAGCCACTGATCAGTCATGAAGTCATCGTCAATCTAATCGGCAGTACAACCAATCGCAAAGGCTTACGCATCCGCGCCGAATTGGACACCGCTAGCTACCCGACCGGCCTCAAGGTTACCGACGAAGAACTCGGCAAGGTCAATTTAACTCCGGATTCATTTCACGGCGAATGGAACTACACCGTTGCCCCATTTTGTTCAAGTTAATTCCGGACAACGCCTAAGGTGTGCGCACACCGTTACATTTCTACAACGCCAACGATAGCCCGTCCCGCCCGACTTTCACGCAGAACGGCAACGCATTCGGATGATCGAGCAGCCAGGCGTCCAATTCGTGGCCGACGTGGGTGAGCACGGTGTGGTGGGGTTTGATTCGTGTGGTGATGGCAAGCGCCAGATCGAGGTCGTTGTGATTGCGCGGCGGCGAGTGCTGCGGTGGGTGGGTGCAGTCCAGCACCAGGAGGTCCACAGGGGTATCGTGGAGGAAGCCCTCGGTTTTCGGCGGCAGGTCCACCGTGTCGGCGAGATAGGCCAGCCTAAGGCCTTCATAGTCGATCCAATAGCCGAAGGTCGGTTTGGAATGGATCAAGGGCAGAGGGGTGACGGTCGGCGCGCCCAAGGGGAGCGACTGGAATTTGGACAAAGGGCGAAAATCAAAAAGGCCGTGGTTTTTGTAAAGATCGGCGCACCCCAGCGTATCCGGCGGACAGTAAACGGGGATAGGATCGGACTTGCCCCAGCGCCAAGGAAACAAACCCTGCACATGATCGGGATGAAAATGGGTGATGAGGATGGCGTCGAGCGAGCCGGGCGGGAAGCGATCGGTCAGGTCATGGAGTCCGGCGTCGATCAGAATGCGCGTGTCGCCCGCTTCCAGCAGGGCGCAGGAGGGCTTGCGCCGCCAGGTGACATCGACGCGCGCCCGGGCGCAGACCAGACAGCCGCAGCCGTAAACGGGCACGCCTGCGGCGTCGCCGGTACCGAGCAAGGTCAGGCGCATGGTGCTTCGGCGCAGGCACCCGTCAACAGTGCCACCAGGCGTTCGCCCGCCTCCTCGATTGTCCCACTGTTGTCGACCCGCAGCAGGCGCGGGTGACTGAGCGAAGCGAAGGCCTTGGCGCGTTCGAGCCTTTCGGCGATTTCCTTGGCACTCTCCCGTCCCCGCGCCTTGAGCCTGGCCTCCAGCAGCGTCGGCGGGGTATCGATCAGGATCGCGAGCATCTCGGGATAACGTTCGAAGGCTTGATCGAGATATTCCCGCGAACCGTTGACCGTCACGTTGTAGCCCTTGGCCAGCCATGTGTCGATTTCGCAGCCGATGCCGTAGCGGTAGCCATGGCTGTCCCAATGCATGGCGAACAACCCCGCGGCCAACCGCGCGGCGAACTCTTCGTGGCTCAGAGAAACATGGTTTTCACCCGCCAGTTCAGGCGGCCGGGTGATGTAACGGTGGGCGAACATGACCCGTCCGTGCCCGCGGAGCGAAGCGCGGGCATAACGGAGCAGACTGTCCTTGCCGCTGCCCGAGGCGCCGATCACGTAGAAAAGCCGTCCGCACGCCATGTCAGAACCCCACCCGATAGACCTGCCGACCTTCCCGCCAGACATGGGTGACCCGGGGAAAGCCGAGCACGGGACGAAACGCGATGAGATCGGCAGTGAGACCCACGGCGATCTCGCCCCGATCGGAAAGACCCGCCGCCCGTGCCGGGTTCGCCGTCACCAGAAGTACCGCCTCGGGCAGGCCGATGCCGGCAAGATCCGGCAAGGCCATGACCGACGGCAACAGCGCACCCGGCGCATAATCGGCGCACAGGCAATCGGCCACGTTCGCCAGCACCGCGTCGAGGGCGCGCATGGAGCCGGACTGGCTTCCCCCGCGCAGCACGTTGGGCGCGCCGAAGATCGTATGGGAGCCACGCTCGCGGGCGGCCCGCGCCGTTTCCAGGTTCACGGGGAACTCCGATAAGGTGACGCCCAGATTCGCCATCTGATGAACCCGTTCCGGGCTGTCGTCGTCGTGGCTGGCGACGCGCACGCCGCGGCCCGTGGCCGCGGCGATCAGGGTCTTCACCCGCTCCAGCGCGCCCTCGGCCGCCGCCAGCTTCTGCCGCGCCATGGCTTCGGCTTCCGCGCCGGTCTTGCCGTAAGTGCGGCTGATGTAGTCGCGGTAGGCGGCAAGATTTTTGAACTGGCCCTGACCCGGCGTGTGGTCCATCACCGAGGCCAGGTGCATGGCGTCTTCGTCCAGCAACTGCAACAGCACCGGTAGGCCGCCGACGTCGGTCACTTCGTAGCGGCAGTGCACGCGATTGTCGACCAGCCCGTGCGGCGCATAACGATGCACGTGGCGGGCGATGTCGGCGGCCATCCGGTTGTTGCGCACGCCCAGTTCGTCGTGGGCGAAGGACAGGGCGTGAAAGACCGTGGTGATGCCGGCGGCGGCGTTGCGCTTGTCGGCCTGGGCGACGGCGTAGTCCAGCGGGAAATGCACGTTGGGACGCGGTTCCACTTCCTTTTCCAGGGCGTCGCAATGCAGGTCGACCATGCCGGGCATCAGGGTATGGCCGTCCAGACGGCACTCGGATGCGCCGGATACACCGTCCGGCTCGACGGCGGCGATCCGGCCGTCTTCGATCAACAGGGCGCCTCCTTCGATCACGGTATCGGCGAGCACCAGGCGCGCGCCGGTCAAATAAAGCTTGCTCATGGGTGTTCCTCGATCACCTCTTCAATGGGCCTAGGCGGGTTCAGTTCGGCCACCGCATCCGCCAGCCGCGCCACCAGTTCCGGGTGATGGAAAATGGCCAGCATCGCCACGCCTTCCGCCTTGAGGGATTGCAGCAGCGCCACCACGACGCCGGTGGTCTCGGGGTCCAGGCTGGCGGTGGGTTCGTCCAGCAGCAACAGGCGCGGTCTGGCGATGACGCCGCGCGCCAGGTTCACCCGCTGCTTTTCGCCGCCGGAAAAGGTGGCCGGAGAAATGTTCCACAGGCGCTCCGGCACCTTCAGGGCGGACAGCAGTTCGCGGGCGCGGCTATGGCCCTCCTCGCGGCCCACGCCGCGCTCGTACAAGGGCTGAGCCACCACGTCCAGCGTTGGCTGGCGCGGCAGATAGTGGAGGAACTGGGTGACGAAGCCGATCTCGCGGCGGCGCAGTTCCAGGATTTGATGCTCGGAGGCTTGCGCCAGGTCCAGAACGTGCCCCGCTGCGGTGCAATAGAGAATCCGCCCGCAGCTCGGCAGGTAGGTGCGGTAGATGCACTTGAGCACCGAGGATTTGCCCGCTCCGGTGGGACCGATCAGGGCGGTCAGTCGACCGGCCCGTACCTCGAGACTGACGTGGCTCGCCGAGGGAATCCGCTTTTGTTGCTCGTGCAGAAGGAATTGTTTGCTCAGTCCGTCCACGTTCAAGATGAGGTCTTGCATGTCACATCACTCCTTGGTCACAGGGCCGAGGCCACCAGACGCTGGGTGTAGGCGTGCTGGGGGTCTTCCAGGATCTGGTCGGTGAGTCCGGCCTCGATGACCCGCCCGTATTTCATGACCAGGGTGCGGCCGGCCAGAAGGCGGATCACGCCCAGGTCGTGGGTCACCACGACCATCGCCGTGTCCAGTTCATGCTGGATTTCCAGGATCAGATCGAGAATGCGCGCCTGCACCGAGAGGTCCAGCCCCGTGGTCACCTCGTCCAGGAGCAACAGCGGCGGGTCGGTGGCGAGCGCCTTGGCGATCTGCACCCGCTGCTGCATGCCGCCGGAGAAATTCTTCGGCAACTCGTCCATGCGCTCGGCCAATACCTCGGTGCGGGTCAACAGTTTCCGCGCGCGCTCGCGAATCAAGCGGTAGTTCAACAGATCGCTCATCAACAGCCGCTCCGCGATGTTGCCGCCGGCCGAGACGTTGAAGTTCAGACCCAGGTGTGGGTTCTGGTAGACCATGCCGAAGCGGTGGTTGCGCAGCCAGCGTTGCTGCGCGGCATTGAGGCCGAACAGGGGGTATTGCTTGTCCTGGTCGAAAAACACGGCCGAGCCCGAGTCCGGTTCCTGGTCGAAGTACAGCAGCTTCACCACCGTGGATTTGCCCGAGCCGGACTCGCCCATGACGCCGAGGATCTCGCCCTTGTACAGGTCGAAGGAGACGTCGTGCACCGCCACCACGCTACCGCAGTGCGGGCAGAGATTGGTTTCGAACTCGGGGCCGGTGCTCTCGAGGCACAGCGGACAACCAGGGCCGTAGCGCTTGCTCAGGTTCTTGACTTCCAAAAGCTTATGCATGGTCGGTTTCCTCCCGTGGGACCGCGAGCGCCAGACACTCCTCGCAGAAGTCGCTGTCCGAGCATTGATAGACTTTCTCGCCGCCCTCATTCAAAAACTCGTCGAGGAAACTCTCGGTCGAGCCGCAACGCGCGCAGGCACGGCGTAGGCCGTGTTCGTCGCGGAAATCCTCCACGCGGAAAGGCACATCCTCGAAGGTCAAAGGTTCCGCGGAGGTGTAGGGAGGCACGGCGTAGATCTTCTTTTCCCGCCCCGCGCCGAACAGGATCAGTGCCCTGGACTGATGGAGCCTGGGCACGTCGTAACGCGGAATGGGCGAGGGGTCGATGACGTAATGGCCGGCGATGCGCGTGGGGTAGCGGTGGGAGATGGTGATTTCCTTGAACTTCACCACGTCCTCGTAGAGCTTGACCCACAGACGCGAATAATCGGCCTCGCCGTGCATGATCTTGCGCTTGTCCTCGGAAGGCTCCACCACCACCAGCGGGTCGGGATAGGGCACTTGCAGCACCAGGATCTGGTCCTCGCGCAAGGGTTTCTCGGGAATGCGGTGGCGCGACTGGATCAGGCTGGCTTCCTCGGTCTTGGTCGTGGTGTCGATGCCGGGACAGGTCATTTCGATGAAATGGCGCAGATTGACCGCGTTCACCGAATCGTCGGCACCCTGATCGATCACCTTCAGGGTTTCGTCCGGGCCGATCAGGGACAGGGTGATCTGCAGGCCGCCGGTGCCGAAGCCCCGGCCCATGGGCATTTCCCGCGAGGAGTAAGGCACCTGGTAGCCCGGGATGGCCACCGCCTTGAGCATGGCCCTGCGCACCTCGCGCTTGGCGTATTCGTCGAGAAAGCCGAAGGGATAACGGTTGTCGTGGTTCATGAGGTCTCCCGTTCGCCGAGCTTTTTCTGCGTCGTCCGCAGCCGGTCCATGTCCGACTGGAAGGTGACGTAATGGGGCATCTTGTAATGGGAAGCGAAACCCATGGAGTCGATGCCGTCCACGTGCAGCAGCACGAATTCCGGGTCTTCCGACGGGTTGCTCGGCCCATGCTTCATGCCTTTCTGCAGGGCGCGGTCGAGGATGGCCATGCTGACGGCCTTGACCTCGTTGTGACCGAAACAGGCTCCGTAGCCGACGCTGAAGGCGGGTTTGGCGCCGTCGTCGCCGGCTTCGTACATGGCGATCACCTCGCATTCGGTGATCAGCGCCTCACCGGCTTCCACGAGCTCGCCGGTGACCGGATGCGCCAGCAGGATGGGCACGTAGCCGACCCGCAGTTCCCCGACGGTCGGATGGACATCGCCGTAACCGCGCATGTTGGAATAGGCGATCGCCAGCAGCGAACCGGTTTCCGCACGCGCCATGGTGGCGAGCGCGGCCGAGCGCGGCACCGGAAAGATCAGGGGCTCGCGGGTGATGTCGAAGGGCTGTTCCCCCCTCCCCCCCTGGGAGAGGGGACGGGGGGGAAGGGCGGGTGGCAGCAGACCTTCCTGGCGCAAGCTGTCGAGCACCTTGGGGAAGCTGTCCGGCAAGTCGGCTGGCGGCGCCTCTTTTAACCAGCTCCGGGCGAACGCCTGAAAGGCGGACCGGTCTTCCTCGATCAACTCGAAACGCAGCAGGCGCAAGGCATAGTCAGTGGTCGGCCCCAGCATCTGCCCACCCGGGATGTCCTTGAAGGACGCGGAGATGCGCCGGATCAGGCGCATGTCGCGGGTGTCCAGAAGTGGTGTTTCAACCAATCGCGGTCGCGTGGAGCGATAGGCCCTGAGGGCGAAACTCGCTTCCAGGGTATCGCCCAGGCTCTGCTTGATGGCCAGGGCTGCCAGTTCGGGGTGATACAGTCCGCCCTCTGATAGCACCCGGCTTTCCAGCAGGCTCAGTTGGTGATGGATGGTGTGCACATCGAGCGGCTGTCCCGACTCGCCCTGACGGGTACGCAGGAACTCCAGAACTCCGGCCGCGCCGCTGATGGCGCGCCCGCCACCCTTGATCGCAACGTAACCCATCAGGCAATCTCCTCCTTCATGTGAACGACGCGCGTGGTGCGGGGCAAGGCCACCAGCCGCTCGCTGTCGGCGAGTATCCAGTCCACGCCCAGCGGAAAAGCCGCGTTCCAGCCTCGACGTGCCTCGATCCAGGCCGGAACCAGGCCGCTGACGGCCAGTTCGCGCCGGTGTTCGACCCCCGGCCCGGAGAGTTGCAGCCGCAACGGCCCTTCGCCGACGCGAGCGACGCGCAATACCAGGGTCGCCCCACGCTCGGGGTTGGGCAGGTCGCCCACGCGCGGCTCGAAGTCGGGTCCGCGCGCCCCGTCGCACAGCACGAAGTCGGCCTGCTCCGGCGTGACTTCACGCGCCTCCAAGAACGGCCAATCGGACTGGGGCAGCGATCCCGATGCATCGCCCAAGGTCACTGCTCCGTCCACCAACACCGCCAGCACGGCGCGATACAACTCGCCTCTTTCGATCAGGTCGGCGGCTTCGTGCACCGTCCCGGGCCGCGTCATGGCGTCCAACAGGCAGCGGAACAGCGCCTGCTGGGTAGCGGGCAAAAAATGGGCTTCAATCGTCATCGCCTGCCTCCGTCGCGGACAGCAGGGTGAAATCGACGCGGGTGGCCGCGAGTATCCGCGCCCGTATCCGGTCTTCCTCCGCGCGCGCGGCCTGGCCGGTTTCGACGAGTTCCGAAACGCGCTCCCAGCCTGGCAACCTGTGGGCGAGCACGGCATCCAGCACGGCCAAGGCACGCGCAAGATCCGGATCGTCCGCCATCACCTGAGCCGCGCCTTGATAGGACTCGCCGTCCGGTCCGCTCAGGGTCAGCCAGCAGTGGGCCAAGGGGAATTCGCCCAGGTAATAGGCCTCGTGCAGCGCCCCATCGCGGAGCTGGAGCATCCCCAAGCCGGCTTGCGGGCGCGTCTTGTAGGTCATGGCCCAGCCCGCATCCAGCTCGCCGGCCACGGCCGCCAGGGTTTCCGGCGGAAGGGCGGTCAAGGCGCGCAGCCAGTGCCTTCGTTCGATATCGGTCATTGCAGTTTCTCTCTTATCCAGGCGGATAGATGGTCGATCACCACGATGGTGACCAGGATGACGAGGATCAGCGCCGCCGACTGGCCGTAGTCGAACAGGCGCAGGGTGTCGTGCAGGGCCAGGCCGATGCCGCCCGCGCCCACCAGCCCCAGCACCGAGGCCATGCGCACGTTGCGGTCCATGATGTACAGGGTGTAGCCCGCCGCTTCGCGCAGAATGGACGGCCAGCCGGCGTACATGACGAGTTGCGGAAAATTGGCTCCGGTGGCGGCCACGCCTTCGTAGGTGCCCTTGTCCACACGCTCCAGGCTCTCGGCGAAGAACTTTCCCAGAAAACCGGCGGTGTGCACGCCCAGGGCCAGGGCGCCGGGCATGGGGCCCAGCCCCAGGGCGGAGACGAAGATCAAAGCCAGCAGCAGGTCGGGCATGGCCCGCATGAAATTGAGAAGTTCCCGCGCCAGCCGATAGACCCCCGGATGCGGTGCCAGGTTGCGCGCCGCCAGCGGTGCCAGGAAAAAGGCCACGAGCAGGGCGAATACCGTGCCCCACAGTGCCGTGGCCAGGGTCTGCCCCATGAGTTCTATATATCTAGACAAGTTGGAGAAATCGGGCGCGCCGTAGCGGCGGAAGTACTCCTCCATGTCTTCCAGACCGTAGAGCAGGGTCTCGAAAGAAATTTCCAGGTCCCAGACGATGACGTACATGAGCGCCATGAGCAGGGCCAGCCACACCGGGAACAGATTGCGCGGCTTGGGCGGCAACGGAGGCAGGGTATTCGCATTCATGACAGCTTTCCGTGGATCACTCGCGCGCGCAGACCGTCGGAGAGCCGATCGAGCGCCGTCACGACGACGTAGATGGCGACGGCGATGGGCAGCAGCCGGTCGTACTGGAACAGGCGCATGGCCATCACGAGGTCGTAGCCGATACCGCCGGCCCCTACCAGCCCGAGAATGGCCGCCGCGCGCAGGTTGTGGTCGAGGATGTACATCAGGGAGCCGATGAAGTCCGGCAAGGCCTGCGGTAGCATGGCGAAGGTGCGCACCTGGAACCAGCCGGCCCCATGCGCCGTCACGCCTTCGATGGCTTTGCGGTCCACCACTTCGATGGCCTCGGCGAAGAACTTGGCCATGAAGCCGACGGTGACGAAGGCCAGCGCCATCACGCCTGGCAAAGGACCCAGCCCCGCGGCCGAGACGAATACCAAGGCCCACACCAGTTCGGGCAGAGCGCGCATCAGGCCCAAAAGGTCGCGGCTGGCGAAATACACCCAAGGATGCGGACTGGCGTTGCGCGCCGCCAGGATGCTCAGCGGCAAGCTGATCACGGCGGCGATGAAGGTGGCCAGCACGGTCATCTCCAGGGTCTCCAGCATCTTCCCGAACAACTGAGGCAGATAGGTCCAGTCCGGCTCGACCAGCAATTGCGCGGAGAACGACAGCATGCGTCCCGCGGAGCCCAATAGCCGAGGGATGTCCACCTCGACCAGGGGCGCGGTCAGGATCATGAGGGCGAGCACCCCAAAGATCAGAGCGACGGGCGCGAAGGGCGGCCAGCCGCTAGGCGTGGGCCAGCGCCAGTTCGGGGTTTGCATCGGCAACGACTCCGTCACGGTGATAAATGGATTTCAGAGCCTGTTCATTCAATGCCTCGGCGGGGCCATCGAACACCAGTTCGCCCCCATTGAGACCGAGGATGCGGTCGGCATAGCGGCAAGCCAGCTCGATCTGGTGTAGGTTGACGACGACGGTGATACCGTCCTGCTTGCAGATTTGGTGGAGCAGGCTCAGCACCTCTTCGCTGGCGACCGGGTCCAGGCTCGCCACCGGCTCGTCGGCGAGGATCACCTCCGGCCGCTGAGCCAGGGCGCGGGCGATGCCCACCCGCTGCTGCTGGCCGCCGGAGAGTTGGTCCGCCCGTTCCCAGGCCTTGTCGATGAGTCCGACCCGGGCCAGGGATTCGTGGGCGATGGCCATGTCTTCCTCGCGGAACAGGTAAAGCACGCTGCCCAGCCAGGAGCGATAAGCGAGCCGCCCGGTGAGCACGTTGGTCATGGCCGACAGGCGGTTCACCAGATTGAAGTGCTGGAACACCATGGCGACCCGCGAGCGTATCCGGCGCAGATTGCGCGGGCCGAGCGTTTCGTCATCGATGCGGATTTGCCCGCAGCTGGCCGCTTCCAAGCCGTTGATCAGGCGCAGCATCGTGGACTTGCCCGCGCCGCTGGGGCCGATCACCGCCACGAAGCTCCCCTTGGCGATACTCAAACTGGTAGGTCTGAGCCCGTGGCAGCCGTTGCCGTAGCGCTTGCCCGCTCCGCACAGGACGATCAATCCGGCGGAATGACGCTCCGCCGCGCCGCCGGTCATTTCCGGTGCCGAAAACACACGCGCACCGGCCGCGTGCTTTTTTCCACTGTTCAACATGTGCAATTCGATCAAGGGCATGTCAGCCTCCATCTGGGGTGAAAGGTTTTTCTTGAAAATGGCGCAACGGTATCGCGCCAGACTCAGAAATCGAGTTGCGTGCGGAAGTTCAAAGCATTCTCGACATCCGTAGTCGTGGTAGCGTTTACTTTCACCGGCTGATTGAACGCCGTGCGAATGTAGTTGAGCAGGAACCGGGTGTTCGGATTCACGATCCATTTCAAACCGACAGTCCAGGCATCTGCGCTGTTAGCGAATCCCGACCTGAGCACACCGGTGCCAACCGGGTTTGACGCATTGAAATCGGTGGCATCGAGATGGCTGTAACGAAGACCTAACTCCCAAGCACCCCAACCACCGGCCATGTCGAAGTTCTGTTTCGGTTCAATGATGCCGAAGGCACCGTTCTTGCCGAAGAAATGGCCATATTTCTCGCCAGTGATGAGCCAGTTGGTCGAGACATAATAGGCGTCGATGTCGCGGTTGAAATGCAGTCCAGCTTTGGATTTTCCTGAATAGGTATTGTGGACATATTCCCCCGCAAATTTGATCGGTCCGAAGGACAGGGTATTACTGACGCCCGCGCGCCATAAATCAACCTCGTTTTCGTTGAAGTTTTCCGTGCGGAAAAAAACCAGTCCACGTCCTTCTGTCTGAGACTGTAGCTGATAATTCGGACTGTTAGTGGGGGGTGACGTATCTGTTGCCTCCGTACCGATACTGTAGGAGGCGCCAAGATAGTAGATATTATCCTTGTGACCCAAAGGTTCCGCGGCATTGAATGAAAGGTGGCCGATAAAACCCTTGCCGTCCGTGTCGTTGTTTTCACTCAGGCCGCTGCCGTTCAAGCCGGCGTTGGTACGGAGACCCCCGTTGACGCCCGCTAACCCATAGTACATTCCGGATAATGGAAGCCCATGCAGCATGACGCCGCGGTCAATGCCAGTCACGAACTGCATGGGCAGAGCGCGCTCCATGAAGTCGATGTTGCGCGAGCTGGTCCATTCGTTCTGGCCGAACGGAAAACGGAATTGCCCGAACTCGAGCTGCGCTTCGTCCCACCAGTGGGCGTTCATGTACCAGAAAACCGCTTGCGGCGTTCCGGAGAAATTGCCTAACATCATGAATTCATACTTGTCGAAGACCTTCCCCATGGCATACAGATAGGCGCGACGAAGCTCGAAGACATCCGTGTTCTTTCCATCGCCGTCGAGGTAGTCGCGGTTATCTGCCTGGATGCGTCCCTTAATCGCAAGTGAATTCTTGCCATCGGCGGTTTGGATAACAAAGCCGTTCTTGAAACTTACTTTGACGTCCGTCGGATCCGGCTTTTTGCCTCCCTCCGCCATAGCGGCCTTGGCGGCCTTCTGGCTTTCCTCGACGGCGGCCTTTTTGGCTTCTTCCCTTTGCTGTTTCTTTTCCGTCTGCACGCGCTTGGTCAACACGTCGTACTCGTCCTTGGTCAGGACGCCCTTGGCTTTGAGCATGTTCAGCAGGTCCTCCGTGGTGTCGGCAACCGCCGTGCCGCTTCCCAGGTAAAGACTCGCGGCGACCGCGAGTGCCAACGGGCGGCTCGCGAATTTTTTGGACAAAACTGTCCCTTTCATGGTGATTTTCCCCATAAATCGGATGTGGGCGCACCCTTGCCGGGTGCGCGGAACGAGTTGGATCGAGGCTAAGAACGCAAGTGGCTCACTTGAGCATTTGTTCTCGCTTCAATCCCAGTTCCGTCACCATTTCGCGGATCTTTTGATAATCCGAGGGTAAAGCCTCTTCGTAGCGCGACAAATTGCCGTAGCCGGTTACCTGGATTTCGTCGTGGGCGCTGACGATGGCGTCCTTGATGGACTTTTTCAGCCTGGCGTCCAGGTCCTTGCGATAGACCATGGGCGAACCGGGCAACTCGGGGGACTCCAGTAGGATGCGGTTGCTTTCCTGGGTGATCAGGCCCTTGCCCAGCATCTTCTCGTAGGTGATATCGTTGTCGGCGGCGGCGTCCACCGTCTTGTTCTTGACCGCGAGCTCCGCGGCGTCGTGGGAACCGGCATAGGTGAACTTGCCGAAGAAGTCCTGCGGCATCCGGCCGGTTTCCTGCTTGACCATGTAAGTGGGCATCAGTCCGCCCGAGGTGGAGGCCGGATCGACGAAGGCCACGCTCTTGCCTTTCAGATCGGCCAGGGTCTTGGCCGGCGAATTGCCGGGCACCACTAAGATGCTTTTATAGGTGGATTTGCCGTTGTCGCGCACGCCCACGGCGAAGGCTTCGGCGCCCGCTTCCCGCTCCGCCAGGATGTAGGACAAGGGGCCGAACCAGGCGATGTCCACGCGCTTTTTCTTCATGGCCTCGATGACACCGGTGTAGTCGGTGGCGGTGAACACCTTTACCTTATGGCCCAACTTCCGTTCCAGATAAGCCCGCATGGGCTCGAACTTTTGCACCATCTCCTCGTTGTTTTCGGCGGGGATCAGGCCCATCACAAGCTCCCGTCCGGCCGCGTGAGCCGCCTGGACAGTGAACAAACAAGCCGCCAGGGTTGCGGTCAGCAGTCTTTTTACATACATTGGTCACGCTCCTGTAAGGTCGATATCGTAGGTGTCGCTTCGTCAAGGGAATATGCGCAGTTGGATCCGGTCCGCGCGGAACCGGGTGAGCGCGTACTCGGCCGGGGTGCCATCCCGGTCGTCCACGTTCACGCTTTTTACCCGCAGCACGGGCTGATTCAGCGGCATACCCAGCAAGCTTGCGTCGTCGCCTTGCGGGAGCAACGCACTTACCAGGCTTTCCTTTCGAATCAGTTTTATCCCGCAATGCCGGCGGATAAATTCATGCAGCGAACCGCTGCCGTATTCGCTGAATACCTCGTTAAATTTCGCCTGCGGCAGAAAGTGTGAAATCACGCATACGGGCCGTTCGTCCACCCGACGCAGGGTCTCGACCCAGACCACAGGTGTCTCCACGGGTACTTGCAACCGTTCCGCCACCCCATCGCGGGCCGGTACGATCAGTTTGCGCAGCACGCGGCTCTCCGCCGCCTTGCCCAGGGCTTCCAGGGTTTCGGTGAAACGGGTGCCCTTGCCGACGGTGTAGTCGATCGGGCGATCCAGCACGAAGGTGCCTTTGCCGTGGCGCCGCTCCACCAGCCCCGCGGCGATCAGCTCGTCCAGCGCACGACGAACGGTGTGCCGGTTGACGGCGAAGCGCTCGGCCAGCTCCTTTTCCGACGGCAACAGGTCGCCCGGATTGTAAAAATGTGCGACCTCCTTCTCCAGCAAGACGGCGATCTGGCTGTAAATCGCTTGGCCACCATCGCGATTGAGGGCAATCAAACTCATCTAGACATCTGCATATGTGTTTCGTTGGCGCGGAAAGTTAAGGCATCTTTGTTAAGCGACTATGACAAGTGAGCAGAATTTTCGCGGGTTCCCTCGGGCGGCCCGTCACTGAACCTTCATTGGGCCGCCATCGCCCTGACTCAAATCAACCTTATGGTTCCTCACTCCGACTGATCACCGCGAGGAGTGCCATGACCACCGCCCCAGCGTCTCACCCGCCTACCGCCTTCCGACCCGGGTACCGAAAAAATTCCGTTCAAGCGCTCGTTTCCGGCCTGGTTCTGGCCCTGGCCGCCTGCGCTTCCGTCAATGCCGAGAACTCGGTTCCGCAGGTGGAACAGGGGATTCAGATCGGGGATATGGCCCCCGGCAGGGCGGTGATCTGGAGCCGGGCGGACCGCCCCGCGCGCATGATGGTGGAATACGCCTTCAGCGCCGATTTCGCCGGTTCGAAAACCGTTCGCGGCCCCTACGCCATGGAAGGTACCGACTACACCGCCCGCCAGGATCTGGTCGGGTTGCCTGCGGGCAAGGACGTCTACGTCAAGGTCTGGTTCGAGGACCTGACCAACGCACGCAGCCGGAGCGAGCCCGTGACGGGGCATTTCCACACGATCGGCAAGCGTGACGACATCCGTTTCGTATGGGGCGGCGACACCGCCGGTCAGGGCTGGGGCATCAACCCCGCTTTCGGCGGCATGAAGATCTATGAGGCCATGCGCCAAGTGAAGCCGCAGTTCTTCATCCACAGTGGGGACAACGTCTATTCCGACGGCATCATCAAGCCGGCGGTGACCGCCGAGAACGGCCAGGTCTGGACCAACATCGTCACTCCGGAAGTCGCCAAGGTCGCCGAGACGCTGGACGAATTCCGCGGACGCTACAAATACAATCTGCTCGACGACAACGTCCGCCGGTTCAATGCCGAGGTGCCGCAGGTCTGGCAATGGGACGACCATGAGGTCGTCAACAACTGGTCCGATGCCAAGGATCTGAGCGCCGATCCCCGATATACGGTCAAAGATGTTCCGCTCCTGGTGGCCCGGGCTTCGGAGGCATTCCACGAGTATGCGCCGATGCGTCCGTATTCGGTGGAGGAGTCCGACCGGGTGTACCGGCAGATTTCCTACGGTCCGCTGCTCGATGTCTTCGTCCTCGACATGCGCAACTACCGGGGCCCCAATACCTATAACCTGCAGAACCAGGAAGGGACCGAGACGGCATTCCTGGGAGACGCCCAGGTGCAATGGCTGGAACAGGGCCTGAAGCATTCGAAGGCGACATGGAAGGTCATCGCGGCCGACATGCCGATCGGACTGAACATCGGAGACGGCACCGACGCCCAGGGCCGGCCCCGATGGGAGGCGATCGCCAACGGCAACGACGGCCCCGCCGCCGGGCGCGAGCTGGAAATCGCCCGTCTGCTCGGTTTCGTCAAGAAGCAGCGCATCAAGAACATCGTGTGGCTGACCGCCGACGTGCATTACGCCGCGGCACACTATTACGACCCGGCACGTGCCGCCAGCAAGGACTTCGCTCCGTTCTGGGAGTTCGTCGCCGGCCCTCTAAACGCCGGCACCTTCGGCCCCAACAGCACCGATGGCACCTTCGGTCCCCAGGTGGTGTTCTACAAGGCTCCGCCAGCGGGACAGGTCAACCTGTCCCCCTACGCCGGCCTGCAGTTCTTCGGGGAGGTCAACATCAACCGGGCGGACCAGAGCCTCACGGTGGACTTCAAGGACCTCGACGGTGTGTCGATATTCAGCAAAACCCTGCGCCCCGAGCCGATCTTCAATTTCGGCGGCAGGTAGCGGCCGAGCCGATCCGTACGGGATGAGCCGCCGAAGCCGCGCCGGGGCATTCAGGCCGGGGTTCGGGCGTAGGGCGCCTCGGTCGTGATCCGCGGATCGCTCAGCGGCTTGCCCACGGTGAAGTGGTACAGCGACTGGAACGCCTTCCCGGACAGCCCCAACAGTTCGTGGAAGGCGTCGTCGAAATAGCAGCCGATGCCGGTGCCGCGCAGACCACGGGCTTCGGCTTCCAGATAGAGCGTCTGGCCCAGGAGTCCCGCCTCCCAGTGAAGCTGGCGGTAGCGCCAGGGGGCGGCGCTCAGGGTGTCTTCGAATTCCGCCAGCATTCCCAAGGCGAAAGCGCTGTCGGCGGCGATGGCCTGATGGCAGTCGACGGTGCGCGCAATCGGGCCGCAGCCGCCTTCCGCCAACAGGAACAACGGCAGGTGTCCGGGACAGCCTGCGGGTTTCGTCCAGGCGAAATCCCGCCGCAAGGCCGCGCGCAGCTTCGTTTCGGCGCCCAGGCTGCGCGGCAAGGCGTACAGTCCCGGCGCCAGTCCCGTCACTCGATGGACGAACAGGACGGGGTGCAGCGCGGGTGCGTGGTTCCAGACGTCCCAGGGCGCGCAGGGCCGGGCCAGCAGCGCGTCAAGGAGGGCGTAGAAATCAGCCCTCTCCAGTTCGAACCGCCGGTCGAAGCGCTGGGCGCTGCGGCGCTGGCGGATCACCGCGGCGGCGGCGACGGCCGGCGGATCGGCGCGGGGCGGGTAATCCGCCTCGGGCGGGGGCGGGGTCTCTTCGCCGGGCCAGCGGCTGGCGTCGGCCACCTCGTCGATGACGGGCCAGCGGTACATCGGGTGGGGGTCGAGGACGTTCGCCTTGCCGGCCCAGGCCAGGTCGCCGAACACCGGCAGGGCCGGCGGCGCGACCGGCCCGATGACCACCTCGAGCAGGAGTTCCGCTTCTTCTCCTTCGGCGCCGGAAAAATCGGCCGCGCGGTCGAGTCCCAGCAGCCGGGCGATGGCGCTGGCGTCCGCCGTGTCCACCCTACGCAGGCCCCAGCCCAGGGCGGCAGCGGCATAGCGCAGGGCGCCGACGGCGTGGCCGGTGTCGAGCTGGCAGTAACGGAAGGCCCGCTCGCCGTATTTCCAGGCTTCCCGCCAGTGGATGGAGCTGAGGCCGATCAGCAGGCGGGACGGACCGCCTGCGGTGTCGGCCGCAGCCAGTGCCCGGCGTTCGAGCGCTTGGTCGCGGCTGAGGTAATGATAGATACCGTCGCCCAACCCCTCGACGTTCCGGCACACCACATACCCTTCGGTGGGATGGAGGTTGCCGCTGGACGGATTGCAGCGCAGAGACCAGCGGTCCGGGCCGTATTCCTTCCAGGCCGACAAGGCCAGGGAAAGTTCGAGCAGGAGGCCGACCGAATCCCGGGTCAAGGCGCGGGGCGGGACGGCGCCGGGCCGGTGCAGCTCCGGGAAGGAGGTATCGAGGCCGTCCGCCAGCAACGGTAGCAGGATGCGGTCGGCGCCTTCGAAAGTCCGGAACGGATCGGGCTGAGCGCTCCAGTCCAGCGTTTCAGGCCCCGCGGCGTAGCGTTCCAGCCGGTGTTTGGTGCGTTCGTGATAGGCGAGTATGCGCTGCAGATCGGTGTCTTTCATCCGCCGGCGGAATCCTCAGTGGGCGGGCAAGGGTGAGGCCGGCGGCAGCTTTCCAGGTCGGTTTGGGGAGTTTCTCGGCTGGGATTCAGCCCGATCCAGGCATGCACCCTGTCGGCGTCGAATCCGACCTCGCGTCGCTCTCCGACCTGCATGAGCGGCCGCCGGATCAGCAGGCGGTCTTCCATCATCAAGGCGAGCGCTTCCTCCCCGCCCAGGGTTTCCGGGACGATCTCCCCCGACTTGACGCGCGGCGCCGCCCGGTTGAACCACTCGGCCACCGGGCGCTCGCCGAAAAACAGCCGCAATTCCCCGGTGCGCCAAGGCGTCGCCAGGAGGTCATGCACGATCAGCTCGTGCCCGGCCTCCCGGAGCATCCGCTTCTGGCGCGCGTTGTTGGCGCAGCCGGGTTTTTCATAGAAGTGGACGAGAGCCACGGCGGTTTCAGCTCGCCCAGGCCTGGTGCGGACGGTAATCGCCGGCGGCGACGGCCTCGGCCTGGCCGATCGCGCCGCATTTTAGGCAGTGTTCCAGCACGTTGAAAGCCTGGTCCGAACAGAGATCGTCGCGCGACTGCTTGCAGCCGGTGGCGCCGCAAGCCTTGCAGGTGTACAGCGTGCCGTTGCAGGGTTCGCCGCTGCTCTTGCGCGTGCCCGTACACAATTTCAGGGCCGATTTGATCACTTGGTAGGTCATGGTTTGCTCCTTGGGGTGGGTGTAATCGATGCGCGAAAGTCGGCTAGCTTTCGTCTCTCAAATAATTGGCGGAAACCCCGTCGGTATCGATCAGGACTTCGCCGTTTTCGATCTTCAGCGGATATTCGGCCAGGGTGCAGTGCTTGCCCTTGATGCAGGCGCCGTTGCTGTCGAACTCCCAATCGTGGTGCGCGCAGGTCAGGGTTTTGCCGTCGAAACGGGCATCCGCCAGCGGTTCGCGGGCATGGGGGCACATTCCCTGGAAGGCGCGAGGCCGGGCGCCGGTCGGCCATACCACCAGCATCAGGGTGCGGTTGACCGCCACCACCTCGTACTTGCCCTCCTTCAGTTCGCTTTCGTCACAGGCTTTGGTGAACATGGCTGATTCTTACCGGGCAGGGGAACGCCGCCCCCGGCGGCGTTCCATTTGAAGGTTCAGACCGGACGGTTTTCCGGAATCCGGATCGGGCCCATGATCTTCAGGCCCTCTTCGAAGCTGATCACGTCGAACTTTTCGTCGAAGCTGGCCGCGGCATCCGCGACGGCAACCAGCTTGCCGGCGGTGTCGAGCTTTCTCAGGTCGTTCTTTTCGATGCGGAACAGCTCCAGTAGTTCGTTGTAGACGGTCGCCTCGTCCAACGGCAGCACCCAGAACGTGGCGCCGCGGTGGGTGATCTGGTAGCGCTTGGAAATGTCCAGGTTGCCGGCGAAGAAGAAATACTTGCCGGTGGGAGACAGCTTGTCGCCCAGGACGTCCATCAGCAGATCCATATGTTCCAGCGACAGCGCCACTCCGGCCAGGAAGGGAAGGGTGGATTCGCCGGCTTTCGCCACGGTCATCACCTGATCGAACTTGATTTCAGGCGGGCGAGCCTCGTCGCTCAACTGCTGGGCGAACTTCAGGGCGATCATCCCGCGGAAGCCGAAGACACCCGGCTGGGCGGTGGCGCCTTTGAAGACCGGGCTCAACAGCCGGTTTTCGTTTTCCAGGGACGCGAGGGCAGTTTCGCTAATGGTGGTCATGACGCTCCTTAATGGTGGTTTACGATGAAATCGACGGTTTTGCGTTGAAACAGGGCGCGTAACGGGCCGAACTGCCCAGAACCGTGCGGAAAGTTCGGGTTCCGAGCAATCGCGCTCAGGTGACGACGACCGGGATGGCAAGCTTGACCTTGCGGCCCAGTTGCATGTCCACCTTCTGGCGAGCCTTTTCGATGGTGAGGGGTTTCGCAAGCAGGGAGTTCGCACCCTGCTTGAGGCATTCCTGCGCCAAGGGATCGGTGGCGGCATCGGCCACCACGATGATCTTGATGTCCTCCAGCCGCGCGCGGATTTCTTCCAGTACGCCGATGCCGCGGCTCCTGACCACGCCCAGTCCCAGCAGCAATACCGCAGGCTTCCAGTCCACCGCCTTGGCATAGGCGGCTTCGAGGCTGCTCAGCTCATGGGTCTCGATTTCGTCGTGCAGCATGAACTGCAAGGCGGCGCTGGTGATCTCGTCGTCGTCGACGACGAAGACCCGCCTGTCGTCCACCGCTCTTTCAGTATCGACGCCTATTTGCATGGGCTTCTCCTATTTAGGTTTCCGGTCCGGTTGAGTCGGCTGCGCCTCTCGAGGTCCCTAGGAACTCCACCGGAGCCGTCGACGCCCCGATGGAGTATGGAGACCTTCATCCAGAATCTAGCAATCGATGTGCCGTTCTTTTCCCGGTTTCCCGGTGGCCGGTTTTTTCAAAGGCTTGAGCTTTGCGGCGGGAGCTTGGAAAGGCGCTGACCACTTGTGCCGTTCCCTACAAACAGTGAGGTTTTGTAGCGTTGTGAACATGGCCACGAAGCCCTCGAGGCGCTCGTTTATGGGGCGCGTCTACAGGTATTTCAAGCTGTTAGGCGGACATGCAAAGGTGTGGCACACCGGTTGCATCGGAGATAAGCGTGCAGTGTTCACTGCCGTGAAAGTGGCGGCGGCAAGAATAAGAAAAAGAAAGCGCCATCCTCTGCGGCGGGTCGGAAGTTCCAACATCGGCGGAATGCTGCTGGCCATGAAGCATCGATCATCCTGATAAATTCGGAGAAACACCATGTCAAGTCTGAGACAAATCGCGTTCTACGGCAAAGGCGGTATCGGCAAGTCCACCACCTCCCAGAACACCCTGGCTGCTCTGGCCGAGATGGGCCAGAAGATCCTCATCGTCGGCTGCGACCCGAAGGCCGACTCCACCCGTCTGATCCTGCACGCAAAGGCCCAGGACACCATCCTGTCCCTGGCCGCCGATGCCGGCAGCGTCGAGGACCTGGAGCTGGAAGACGTCATGAAGGTCGGCTTCCGCGACATCCGTTGCGTGGAATCCGGCGGTCCGGAACCGGGCGTCGGCTGCGCCGGCCGGGGTGTGATCACCTCGATCAACTTCCTGGAAGAGGAAGGCGCTTATGACGGCATCGACTACGTCTCCTACGACGTGCTCGGCGACGTGGTCTGCGGCGGTTTCGCCATGCCCATCCGTGAGAACAAGGCACAGGAAATCTACATCGTCATGTCCGGCGAAATGATGGCCATGTACGCGGCCAACAACATCTCCAAGGGCATTCTGAAGTACGCCAACTCCGGCGGTGTGCGTCTGGGCGGGCTGGTCTGCAACGAGCGCAAGACCGACAAGGAGCTGGAGCTGGCCGAGTCGCTGGCCAAGAAGCTCGGCACCAAGCTGATCTACTTCGTGCCGCGCGACAACATCGTGCAGCACGCGGAGCTCCGCCGCATGACCGTGATCGAGTATGCCCCGGATTCCCAGCAGGCCCAGCACTACCGCAACCTGGCCGAGAAGGTCCATAACAACTCGGGCCAGGGCATCATCCCGACCCCGATCACCATGGACGAACTGGAAGACCTGTTGATGGAGCACGGCGTGATGGCTCAGGTCGACGAGTCGCAGGTCGGCAAGACCGCAGCCGAGCTGGCAGCGTAAGGAGACTGGCGGCACAAGCGGTGTGCGGGCTGGGTCCGCACACCGCGCCTTGGCCATCCGGTCGTTTTTCACCAACTCAATCAGGAGCTTAAAAATGAGCCTCACAGTTGAGCAAGTCAAACAGAGAAACAAGGACCTCATCAAAGAGGTGCTTGAGGTTTATCCCGACAAGACGGCCAAGCGCCGTGCCAAGCACCTTGGCACCTTCGAAGAAGGCAAGCCCGACTGCGGGGTCAAATCCAACATCAAGTCGATCCCCGGCGTCATGACCATCCGCGGCTGCGCCTACGCGGGTTCCAAGGGTGTGGTCTGGGGGCCCATCAAGGACATGATCCACATCAGCCACGGTCCCGTCGGCTGCGGCCAGTATTCCTGGGCGTCGCGCCGCAACTACTACATCGGCACCACCGGCATCGACACCTTCGTCACCATGCAGTTCACCTCCGACTTCCAGGAGAAGGACATCGTCTTCGGCGGCGACAAGAAGCTGGAGAAGATCATCGACGAAATCGAAGAGCTGTTCCCGCTGAACCACGGCATCACCGTCCAGTCCGAATGCCCGATCGGCCTCATCGGCGACGACATCGAAGCCGTGTCCAAGAAGAAATCGAAGGAATACGAAGGCAAGACCATCGTTCCCGTCCGTTGCGAAGGTTTCCGCGGCGTCTCGCAGTCGCTGGGCCATCACATCGCCAACGACGCGGTCCGCGACTGGGTGTTCGACAAGGCGGGCGACAAGCACCCCGAGTTCCAGACTACGCCCTATGACGTCGCCATCATCGGCGACTACAACATCGGCGGCGACGCCTGGTCTTCCCGCATCCTACTGGAAGAAATGGGGCTGCGCGTGATCGCCCAGTGGTCCGGCGACGGCTCGCTGGCCGAGCTGGAAAATACCCCGAAGGCCAAGCTGAACGTGCTGCACTGCTACCGTTCGATGAACTACATCTCGCGCCACCTGGAAGAGAAGTACGGTGTGCCTTGGGTGGAGTACAACTTCTTCGGTCCCACCAAGATCGCCGAATCGCTGCGGAAGATCGCCAGCTTCTTCGACGACAGCATCAAGGAAAAGGCCGAAGCCGTCATCGCCAAGTACCAGCCCCTCATGCAGGCGGTGATCGACAAGTACCGTCCGCGTCTGGAAGGCAAGAAGGTCATGCTGTACGTGGGCGGCCTGCGTCCCCGTCACGTGATCGGCGCCTATGAAGATCTGGGCATGGAAATCGTCGGCACCGGCTACGAGTTCGGCCACAACGACGACTATCAGCGCACCACGCACTACGTCAAGGACGGCACGCTGATCTACGACGACGTGACCGGCTACGAGTTCGAGAAGTTCGTCGAATCCGTGCAGCCTGACCTGGTCGGTTCCGGCATCAAGGAAAAGTACGTGTTCCAGAAGATGGGCGTACCGTTCCGGCAGATGCATTCCTGGGACTATTCCGGCCCTTACCACGGTTATGACGGCTTCGCCATTTTCGCCAGGGACATGGACATGGCCATCAATAACCCGGTCTGGGGTTTGACCAAGGCCCCGTGGAAGAGCGCTGCCTAAGCCGCAGCCGGAGAGAAGGTCAGTAGGGTGCGCCTGGCGCACCGTGTTCAAGGCTCCAAAGGTGCGCCCGCCGGGCGCACCCTACCAACCGACGTTTTTAGGAGTTAAGCCATGAGTCAGAATGCAGAGAAGGTTCTCGATCATTTCAACCTGTTCCGCGAGCCGGAATATACGAACCTGTTCGAGAACAAGAGAAAAGAGTTTGAATTCATGCCTCCCGACGCACAGGTCGAGGAGGTGCGGGAATGGGTCAAGACCGAGGAATACAAGGAAAAGAACTTCGCCCGTGAAGCGCTGGTCGTCAACCCCGCCAAGGCCTGCCAGCCGCTGGGCGCCGTCTTCGCGGCCGTCGGTTTCGAAGGCACCATTCCCTTCGTTCATGGCTCGCAGGGTTGTGTGGCTTACTACCGCTCGCACTTCAGCCGCCACTTCAAGGAGCCGACCTCCTGTGTGTCTTCGTCCATGACGGAAGACGCGGCGGTGTTCGGCGGCCTGAACAACATGATCGACGGTCTGGCCAACACCTACAACATGTACAAGCCGAAGATGATCGCGGTTTCCACCACCTGCATGGCGGAAGTGATCGGCGACGACTTGAACGCCTTCATCAAGACCTCGAAGGAGAAGGGCAGCATTCCGGCCGAGTTCGATGTTCCGTTCGCCCATACCCCGGCCTTCGTCGGCAGCCACATCACCGGCTACGACAACGTCATGAAGGGCATCCTGCAGCACTTCTGGGACGGCAAGGCCGGCACCGTCGAGCCGCTGGTGCGCCAGCCCAACGAGTCGATCAACTTCCTCGGCGGCTTCGACGGCTACACCGTGGGCAACCTGCGCGAGATCAAGCGCATCTTCGGCTTGTTCGGCATCGATTACACCATCATCGGCGACAACAGCGATGTGTGGGATACCCCGACCGACGGCGAGTTCCGCATGTACGACGGCGGCACGACCCTGGAGCAGGCGGCCAACGCCCTGCACGCCAAGGCCACCATCTCGATGCAGGAATTCTGCACGGAGAAAACCCTGCCGTTCATCGCCGAGCATGGCCAGGAAGTCGTCGCTCTGAATCACCCGATCGGCGTGAAGGGCACCGACAAGTTCCTGATGGAAATCTCGCGCCTGACCGGCAAGCCGATCCCGGCCGAGCTGGAGAAGGAGCGCGGCCGCCTGGTCGACGCCATCGCCGACTCCACCGCCCACATCCACGGTCAGAAGTTCGCCATCTACGGCGATCCCGACCTGTGCTACGGCCTGGCGGAGTTCCTGCTGGAGCTGGGTGCGGAACCGACCCACGTCCTCGCCACCAATGGCGGCAAGGCTTGGGAAAAGAAGATGCAGGCGCTGTTCGATTCCTCGCCGTTCGGCAAGAACTGCAAGGTCTACCCGGGCCGCGACCTGTGGCACATGCGCTCGCTCCTGTTCACCGACCCGGTCGACTTCCTGATCGGCAACACCTACGGCAAATACCTGGAACGCGACACCGGCACGCCGCTGATCCGCATCGGCTTCCCGATCTTCGATCGTCACCACAAGCACCGCTACCCGGTGTGGGGCTATCAGGGCGGACTGAATGTACTGGTCTGGATCCTCGATCGCATGTTCGACGCGATCGACGCCAACACCAACATTCCCGCCAAAACCGACTACAGCTTCGACATCATTCGCTGATTCGCGGCACGTAGGTCTTTTCCTCCTGTCCGCGCTGGTGCCCCCTTCATCAGCGCGGCAGGCCGGAAAAGGTCGGTTCGCAAGCCATCGCCCTGTCCTGGCCGGTGCCCGGCAGGACAGCGCAATGGCCGCGCAGCAGTATGCAAATACGTCACGAAAAGTGTGGTTATTTCCGATACACTGCTCGGCGAGCGCCGGATTCACCCAGGCGGCTCGGTTTCCTTTCAAACTGGTCGATCAAGGACAACAACATGGCTAACGTGACTTTTTCCTCCCCGCTCTTGCCGAAGGACGTCACCGTCTACGCGGTGGCCGGCGACACCCACACCCTCCTGAAGGTGGCTCAGAAAAACAAGATTCCGCTGCCCTTCGAGTGCGAGGACGGCAACTGCGGTTCCTGCGTGATGGAAGTGGTGTCGCTGTCGGACAAGCCCTTCATGGCGCAGGATCTCACCGAGAAGGAACGTGCGACCCTGCTGGCGGCGGGAAAGCTCTCCAAGGCGGAGATCGAAGAAGCGGTCGTCAACGACAAGCCGCCGCGCTATCGCCTGGCCTGCCAGTACATCGTCCGCGACGAGGACATCCTGGTCAGATTCAGCGGCGAGCCCGGCGTCGTCTGAGGGGCGGAGCCGGATTCATCCGGTAACACCGCCGGCGGGTCAAGCCGCCGGCGTTCCGTGCCGGTGGGGGATTATCACTTCGCCGATTTTTCCTCACTGCCCGCGCCGGAGGCGAGGCCCCGCGGCGTTTTCGTTTTCGCCAGCGAAGACAAAGGCAGAAACAGGCACAAGGCTTCGTCCAGCGTCGGGACGAAACCCAGCCGCCGATAAAACCCCGCCGTCTCCTCGCCTTTGGCGTCCACCACTACGGCATACAAGCCGACTTGAGTCGAAAACTCCAATGCCAGATGCAAGGCAAAGGCCAGCAAGTCCTGGCCATACCCTTTGCCCTGTTCCCTTCGATCGACGGCGAGACGTCCGATCCGCAGGATGGGGGCGGGATGACGGGGTAGCTTCAGGCCGGCAGGCAGGGCCTGCGCGGCCACTTGTCCCACGCTTACCGTGACAAATCCGATGACATCGAAGCTGTTTTCGGCCAGCGCGACATAGGTCTTCCCGAACCCTCGACGTTGCAGTTGGCCCGCTTGCAGGCGGAGGAAATCGTTGAGCGCGGCATGGCCGCAGTCGAAACCGTCGCGGCGATGATGCCGATCGAGCAATTCGATGCGCAAGCCCATTCAGCGCCGTGCCATCAGGGCGCGCAGTGCCTCGTTCGGTTCCTCGGGATTTTCGCAAGCGGTGACGAAAGCCTCGAACGCCTGCTGGGAAAGCAGCAGCGTATCGTTGTCTGCCACGATCCGGCGCGCGGCCTCGTAGGCGTTCTGCAGCATGAAGCCGGACACGGTGGTGCCCATCATCGCGGCGGCGCGCTCGATCAGGGCTTTCGCCTCGAGGCTGGTGCGGAGGCTGATGCGGGCGGATTCGGTGGTCATGGGGTGCTCCTCTAATGAACCAGGGCTATTGTACGTCAATTTGACGTACCTGGCGTGCTTGAGTTCCTGCGTTGTGCGCTTCCTTACATTGACCGTGCAGTTTGTTCACAAGGTTACAGGATGATTCGCGTTCGAGGAGGGGAAAAAGTTATAGATCAATCTGATGCGCTTGTGGCACGTCCTCTGCATGAACGAGATATGCGTAGTCGTGGAGGTGGGGTATGAGCAGCTTATCGAGCAAGATTCAGGACGTTTTCAACGAGCCCGGTTGCGGCAAGAACCAGGGCAAGTCCGAGAAGGAGCGCAAGAAGGGCTGCACCAAGCAACTCCAGCCCGGCGGGGCGGCCGGCGGTTGCGCCTTCGACGGCGCCAAGATCGCGCTGCAGCCGATCACCGACGTGGCCCATCTGGTGCACGGCCCCATCGCCTGCGAGGGCAACTCCTGGGACAACCGCGGCTCCAAATCGTCCGGTTCCAATCTGTGGCGCACCGGATTCACCACCGACATCAACGAAACCGACGTGGTGTTCGGCGGCGAGAAGCGGCTGTACAAGTCGGTGAAGGAAATCATCGAAAAATACGATCCGCCCGCGGTCTTCGTCTACCAGACCTGCGTGCCGGCGATGATCGGCGACGACATCGACGCGGTCTGCAAGGCGGCTTCCAAGAAATTCGGCAAGCCGGTGATCCCGGTCAATTCGCCCGGCTTCGTCGGTCCCAAGAACCTCGGCAACAAGCTGGCCGGCGAGGCCATCCTCGACCACGTCATCGGCACCGAGGAGCCGGAATACACCACGCCCTACGACATCAACATCATCGGCGAATACAACCTGTCCGGCGAGCTGTGGCAGGTCAAGCCGCTGCTGGACGAGCTGGGCATCCGCATCCTGTGCTGCATCTCGGGCGACGCCAAATACCACGACGTGGCCTGTTCGCATCGCGCCAAGGCGGCGATGATGGTCTGCTCCAAGTCCATGATCAACATCGCCCGCAAGATGGAGGAGCGCTACGGCATTCCCTTCTTCGAGGGCTCGTTCTACGGCATCGAGGACACCAGCGACGCGCTGCGGGAGATCTCCCAGCTCCTGATCGAGCGCGGCGCGCCGGCCGAGCTGATGGAGCGCACCGAGGCCTTGATCGCCCGCGAAGAAGCGCGCGCCTGGGCCGGCATCGAACCCTACAAGCAGCGCCTGGCGGGCAAGAAGGTGCTGCTCATCACCGGCGGCGTGAAATCCTGGTCGGTGGTCGCCGCGCTGCAGGAGGCGGGGCTCGAACTGGTCGGCACCAGCGTCAAGAAATCGACCAAGGAAGACAAGGAGCGCATCAAGGAACTCATGGGCGAGGACGCGCACATGATCGACGACATGAGCCCGCGCGAGATGTACAAGATGCTGAAGGAGGCCAAGGCCGACATCATGCTGTCCGGCGGGCGCTCCCAATTCGTGGCGCTCAAGGCCAAGATGCCCTGGCTGGACATCAACCAGGAACGCCATCATGCCTACATGGGTTATGTGGGCATGGTCGAACTGGTCAAGGAAATCGACAAGGCCCTGTCCAATCCGGTCTGGGAGCAGGTGAGGAAGCGCGCGCCCTGGGAGGAAACCACCTGGGAGGAGCGGGCCGATGCGGCCATCGCCGCCGAGGCCGCCGCCCTGGCCGCCGATCCGGAGTTGGCCAAGGCGCAGCGCCGCTCGGCCCGCATCTGCAAGTGCAAGGCGGTGGATCGCGGCTCCATCGAGGACGCCATCCTCGAACACGGGCTGGACAGCGTCGAGGCGGTCACCGAGCGGACCCATGCCGGTAGCGGCTGCACCGGCTGCACGGGCACCATCGCCGGCATCCTCGACAGCATCGAAGAGTGGCGGCCGGGCTCGATAAACGAACCGGCGAAACAGGCGGCGTGAGGCGGCCATGGCCAAGGTCACCCATTCGCAGAAGTCCTGCACCGTCAATCCGCTGAAGATGAGCCAGCCGATCGGCAGCGCGCTGGCCTTCATGGGGCTGAAGAACTGCATGCCGCTGTTCCACGGCTCGCAGGGCTGCACCTCGTTCGGCCTGGTGCTGTTCGTGCGCCATTTCAAGGAAGCCATCCCGCTGCAGACCACCGCCATGAGCGAGGTCGCCACCGTGCTGGGCGGGCTGGAGAACGTGGAGCAGGCGATCATCACCATCGCCAACCGGCAGAAGCCTGCGATCATCGGCATCTCCTCCACCGGCGTGACCGAGACCAAGGGCGACGACGTCGACGGCTACCTCAAACTGATCCGGGAAAAGCACCCCGAGCTGGATCACATCAAACTGGTGTACGTCTCCACGCCGGATTTCAAGGACGCGTTCCAGGACGGCTGGGCCAAGACCGTGACCCGGATGGTCGAGCAACTGGTCGAGCCGGTGCCGGCCGATGCCGCGCGCGATCCGGCCAAGGTCAACCTGCTGCCGGGCGCCCACGTGACGCCGGGCGATCTGGACGAACTGCGCGACCTGATCGAAGCCTTTGGCCTGGAGCCGGTGATCCTGCCCGATCTTTCGGGTTCGCTGGACGGCCACGTGCCCGACGATTTCACCCCGACCACCATCGGCGGCATCTCGCTGGAAGAGATCGCCGGCATGGGGCACTCGCGCCACACCATCGCGGTGGGCGAGCAGATGCGGCCTGCCGCCGAGGCGATGGAGAAGAAGACCGGCGTCCCGTACACCCTGTTCGACCGGCTCACGGGGCTGGAGGCCAACGACGAATTCATCACCCTGCTGGCGGGTTTGAGCGGCCGGCCGGTGCCGAACAAGATCAAGCGCCAGCGCAGTCAACTGGTCGACGCCATGCTGGACGGGCATTTCCATTTCGGTGGCAAGCGCATCGCCATCGGCGCCGAACCGGACCTGTTGTGGACGCTGAGCGGCTGGTTCCGCGAAATGGGCGCCGAGGTCGCGGCCGCGGTGACCACCACCCAATCGCCGCTGCTGGAACGCATCGCGACCGACCAGGTGCTGCTCGGTGACCTGGAAGACCTGGAAAAGCGCGCCGCCGGCTGCGATCTCCTGGTCACGCATTCCCACGGCCGGCAGGCGGCGGAACGGCTGGCGATCCCCTTCTACCGCATCGGCATCCCGATGTTCGACCGGCTGGGCGCGGCGCACCAGACCATCGTCGGCTACCGGGGCACCCGTGATCTCATCTTCGAGATCGGCAACATGTTCATCGCCAGCGGCCACGAGCCCACCCCTGAAACCTGGTCTCTTCCGGAGGAAACGGGACATGTTGGCGAGAAGGCGCTTGCGGCTCATTAAGCCCCAAGATGTATCGGACGAATCGTTTAATCGCGGAGGAAGCATGAAAGTCGCATTCGCTACCCAGGATCTCAAGCGCGTCGACGCCCATTTCGGCTGGGCCAAGAACATCGCCATCTACGAACTCTCGACCGAGGGTGGCGAGTTCATCGAGGCGATCCAGTTCGAGGGCGATCTGCAGGAGGACGGCAACGAGGACAAGCTGGCGCCCAAGCTGGAGGCCATCAAGGACTGCGCCATTCTCTACGTGGCCGCCATCGGCGGTTCCGGAGCGGCGCGGGTCGTGGCCCAGGGCATCCATCCCATCAAGGTGCCCCAGCCGGAACCGATCGCCGAGCTGCTGGACAAGCTGCGCGACGTCCTGAGGGGTAACCCGCCGCCCTGGCTGCGCAAGGTGCTGGCGAAGGAAAACAAGGGTCAGGAACGTTCATTCGATTTTGAAGACGACGAAGAGGTGCAACATGGTTGAAGCAGCCAAAGTCATGGCGGAAACCCCCGCCTCGCCGATGGAGTCGGCGTTCATCAAGGAGCTGGTCAAGCAGTGGCGTGCCCAGGATTCCTACGGGACCTGGGAGGGCAAGAGCGACGAGCAACTGCTCGACCCGTACATCCTCGACAAGGCCAAGCGCGCCGAAATCCCCATCATCGGCGATCCCGATCCGGAGACCCTGTGGCGGCTGGAGCTGTTCTACAACGCCGTGGGCCTGTCGATCGAGCGCGCCACCAAGGTCATGGTCACGCCGATGATGAAGATGTCCCACGAGGGTTTCGGCCGCATGGTTCTGATCGCCGGCCGACTGATCGTGGTCAACAAGCAGTTGCGGGACGTGCACCGCTTCGGCTTCCCTTCCATGGAGAAGCTGGCCGAGGAAGGCGAGAAGCTGGTGAACGCCGGGGTGGAGATGATCACCCGCTATCCCGATGTGGCGAACTACAGCTGAGTCGAGGTGTCCGATGAGCGATGAAGCAGAAGAACTGAAGGCGAAGCTGAAAAAGCTCAACGCCCAGGCGACGGCGCTGAAGATGGACTTGCACGATCTGGCCGAGGACCTGCCCACCGGCTGGCCGAAGATCATGGAAGTCGCCGAAAAGACCTATGAGGCATACCGCCAGCTCGACGAGTTCCGCAAGAGCACGGCCAGTTAGGAGTCAAATCATGAGTGAATTTTCCGTTACCCTCCCCAGCGGGAAAGTCTGGGTGCCGAAGTTCGTCGGCGAGATCAACCAGGACAAGTGCATCGGCTGCGGGCGCTGCTACAAGGTCTGCGGACGCGAGGTGCTGGAGATGGTCGGCATCAACGAAGACGGCGAAGCGGTGGCCATCAGTGCCGACGAGGACGATGACGACGACGAGTACGACAAGAAGGTGATGTCGATCGCCAACGTCGACAACTGCATAGGCTGCGAGTCCTGCGCCAAGATCTGCCCCAAGCAGTGCTACACTCACGTGCCCCTGGCGGCTTGATCCAAGGTTTGCCGGGCGTGTTTTTCCTTTGTGCCGGGGAGGGCAGACCATGCTGGCCAGAAACGACGTTTTCAGCTATGACCCCTTGCTGGCTTACGCGCAGGATCCGCGGGAGCCGCTGATTCTCGCGTTCGCGTCGGCCATCGAACTGGCGCGCAGTTCCTCGCGGCTGGCGGGCCGCGAGGGCTTCGGACTCGACCATGCCGAATTCTGCGCGCTGCTCGACCGCTATTTTCCCGGCGCGCGTGGCGCCTACATCAAGCCGGCGCCCGCCGTCACGGACGCCGCGCGGCGTGCGCCGGCCGACGAGTTCGACTCCCTCTTGGGGCTCCTACTCGATTACTGCCGCAGCGATGCCGTGGAATCCCGCTGGCTCGCGCACGCCATCGCCGCCTGCTGCATGGGCGACGACCACCTTTGGCAGGACATGGGGCTGGCCGACCGGAAGGCGCTGTCAGAGCTTCTGGCGTGCCATTTCCCCGCGCTGTTCGCCCGCAATACCGGCGGCATGCGCTGGAAAAAATTCTTTTACAAGCAGCTCTGCGAACGCGAAGGCGCCTATGTCTGCCGTTCGCCGACCTGCGCGGAGTGCGACGAATACGCGAACTGTTTCGGACCGGAGGAGGATGACGCATGGCAGCCGGTGAAGCGTTGAAAGTACAGATGGCCGGGCGCGCCGCCACGAACGCTCCCGCCGAATGGTTGGAGTTTCTGGACCGTTCCGGTCCGGCCGCGGGCGACGGCGCGGAAGTCGCGCTGGGCGGGGACATCATCGCCGATCTGTCCCATTTCGGGCTGATCGAGGTCAAGGGCGAGGAGGCCGGCAAATTCCTGGGCAGCATGCTGACCGGCGACGTGCGCCTAGTGTCGGAGACCTTGGGCCAGTTCACCAGTTGGTGCGACGGCAAGGGCCGGATCCAGGCCACGTTCTGGCTGTTCCTGCGGGACGGCGCCTATTACCTGCTGCTGCCGGAGGAACTGCTGCCCGGCGTGATCGCGCGGCTGAAGATGTTCCTGTTGCGCACCAAGGCGACTATCACCGATGCCAGCGGCACGCTGGCCCGGATCGGCCTGTCCGGTGCCGGGATCGCGGAAACGCTGGGCTCGGCCTTGCCGGAGCAACGGGGCGGGATCGCGCTGGTCGGCGACTGTACCCTGATTGCCCTGGGCAGCGAGCCGCGGCCACGCTGGCTGGCGGTCGGAAGCTCCCAGGCCATGATCGCCCTTTGGGAAAAGCTCGCAGCGGCGGCCAGGCCGGCGGGAGCGGGGGCATGGGCATTGCTGGACATACTGGCCGGCATCCCGCACGTCGCCACCGATACCGCCGGCGAGTTCATCCCCCAGATGCTGGACCTCGAAGCGCTCGGCGGCCTGAGCTACAAGAAGGGCTGCTACCCCGGGCAGGAGGTGATTGCCCGCCTGCATTACCGGGGCCAGCTCAAACGCAAGGCCTTTCTGGCCTATGCGGACTGTCCCGAGGTTCCTGCTCCCGGCACCAGGCTGTGCCGCCCCGGTTTCGACGAAAGCGTCGGCCTCGTGGTGTCGGCGGCGAAGGACGGGCGTGAGCACGGCTTCGCCGTGCTGGCCGTGGTCGTGATCGAACAGAAGGCGCTGGGCGAGATCCGCCTTGGGAGTGCCGAGGGTCCTGCGCTGGTCTTCGCCGACCAGGACGATGAACTGCCGGCTTCCGACGCGGGCTGCTGAAACTTTTGCGAATCGTGAACACAAGGACAATGCCATGAGACGTAAGCCCTATGAACTCAAGGTCGACGTAAAGGCCATCTATCTGCGGGAGCACTCCCAGCCCGACGCCGACCAATACACCTTCGCCTACACCGTGACGATGGAGAATACCGGCACCGTTCCGGCCAAGCTCCTGGGCCGGCGCTGGATCATCACCGACGCGAACGGCAAGACGGTGGAAGTGGTCGGCGAAGGCGTGGTCGGGGAACATCCCTACCTCCGTCCCGGCGAGGCCTTCGAATACACCAGCGCGGCGACCATCGCCACCCCGGTCGGCAGCATGCACGGCAGCTACCAGCTGATCGCCGACGACGGTATGCCGTTCGAGGCGCCCATCGCAGCGTTCAGCCTCGCGATCCCGCGCCGGCTGCACTGAACCGCCATACAGGAGCGAGGACGAATTCGATGAACTTCATGAAGGACAGGCACGGCATGGACAACGCAACACGGGCCGCCGGCGGACTGGTTCCGGTGGTGGTGGAGCAGTCGGCGCGCGGCGAGCGGGCCTTCGACATCTACTCCCGCCTGCTCAAGGAACGCGTGATTTTTCTGGTGGGGCCGGTCGAGGACTACATGGCCAATCTGGTCATGGCCCAATTGCTGTTTCTGGAGTCCGAGAATCCCGACAAGGACATCCATCTCTACATCAATTCGCCCGGCGGGCTGGTGACGGCGGGCTTGGCGATCTACGACACCATGCAGTTCATCAAGCCCGACGTCAGCACCCTCTGCGTCGGCCAGGCCGCCAGCATGGGCGCCCTGCTGCTGGCCGGGGGCGCGGCGGGCAAGCGCTATTCGCTGCCGCATTCGCGGATCATGATCCACCAGCCGCTGGGCGGCTTCCAGGGCCAGGCCAGCGACATCGACATCCATGCCCGCGAGATCCTGGCGGTACGCGAACGCCTCAACAAGATCCTGGCGCAGCATACCGGCCAGCCCATCGAGAAGATCCAGGTCGATACGGATCGCGACAATTTCATGGGAGGAAACGACGCAGTGGAATACGGCCTGATCGACAAAGTGCTCGTGAATCGCGCGGCCCGCGCGGCCTGAGCGGCCGGCTCGCAGTTTGGCGCACAACTTGCCAGTCTAAAGGGAGAGTGACAGCCAAACACCGTTCCTAACCAGGGGAGTAAGCGCCATGAGCGAAGACAGGAAAAACAAAGAGTCCGGCAAGCTGCTGTATTGCTCGTTCTGCGGCAAGAGCCAGCACGAAGTCAGGAAACTCATCGCAGGCCCCGCCGTGTTCGTCTGCGACGAATGCGTCGAGCTGTGCAACGACATCATCCGCGAAGAGTTGCAGGGCGGCGAGGCCGGTGCCGCGGAGGGCCTGCCCAAGCCGAAGGAAATGAAGGCGATTCTGGACGAATACGTCATCGGCCAGGACAAGGCCAAGCGCATCCTCTCGGTCGCCGTGTACAACCATTACAAGCGCCTCAAGGCCAGGACCTTCAAGAACGACGTCGAGCTGGCCAAGAGCAACGTCCTCCTGATCGGTCCGACCGGTTCGGGCAAGACCCTCCTGGCGGAGACCCTGGCGCGGGTGCTGGACGTCCCTTTCACCATCGCCGACGCCACCACTCTCACCGAAGCCGGGTACGTCGGCGAAGACGTCGAGAACATCATCCAGAAGCTCCTGCTGGCCTGCGATTACGACGTGGAAAAGGCCGAGCACGGGATCGTCTACATCGACGAGATCGACAAGATTTCGCGCAAATCCGACAGTCCGTCCATCACCCGCGACGTGTCCGGGGAAGGCGTGCAGCAAGCCCTGCTCAAGCTGATGGAGGGCACCGTCGCCTCGGTGCCGCCACAAGGCGGCCGCAAGCACCCGCAGCAGGAGTTCCTGCAGGTCAACACCGCCAACATCCTGTTCATCTGCGGCGGCGCTTTCGCCGGGCTCGACAAGACCATACGCTCCCGTTCGGAAAAGAGCGGCATCGGCTTCTCGGCCGAAGTGAAAAGCAAGGAAGAGAACACCGACCTCGGGGAGGTCCTGGCGGGGGTCGAAGCCGAAGATCTGATCCGTTATGGCCTGATACCGGAGTTCATCGGCCGCCTGCCGGTCGTGGCGACGCTCGAGGAGCTGGACGAGGCGGCGCTGGTCAGCATCCTGACCGAGCCGAAAAACGCCCTCGTCAAACAGTACGCCCGGCTGTTCGAAATGGAGGGCTGCGAGCTGGAAATCCTGCCGGAGGCCCTGGGAGCCATCGCCCGGCGCGCCATGGAGCGCAAGACCGGTGCGCGGGGCCTGCGGACCATCGTCGAGCATGCCCTGCTCGACACCATGTACGAGTTGCCCTCCGCCGAAGACGTCGTCAAGGTCGTGGTCGACGCGAAGGTGATCCGGGGCGAAACCGAGCCCTACCGGGTTTACCGGACCGAAGAGAAGCAGTGCGCTTCGGCCTAGGCGCGAAGGCGGGCGGAAGGGCCGGGGCGACCCGGCCTTTCTCGTTTCCAGGGCGATAACATCGTCGCATCGCTTTCACCGTTTCGGTGCATCGTGTCGAGTTGTAGCAAATCCGACAAAAACACCGGCATCACCCATCCTTCCTGCTCAAACCTTCGTAATCCGTACCATACAAGTCCTCTTTGCGTGCCGGGCGCTTTGGAAGGGCGCCGGGCCGGCCGCCCCTTGTCGGCAACGAGACAAACCGGTTTTCGTCTTCTAGCGGATTAAGGCAAATGAAATCAAATTGTTAGCGTGATTCTCGAGAGTGGCCCGAGGTTTGCAAGATAGAGAGCAAGGCAAACCGCCCATCCTCATGGCGAACTCGGAGAACATGCAATGAAGCTACCGGTCTATCTCGATTACTCGGCGACGACGCCGGTCGACCCACGTGTTGCCGAGAAGATGATTCCGTTCCTGACGGAAAACTTCGGCAACCCGGCCAGCCGTTCCCACGCCTTCGGCTGGACCGCCGAGCAGGCGGTGGAAAACGCGCGGGAGGAAGTGGCGAAGCTGGTCAAGGCCGATCCGCGGGAAATCGTCTGGACCTCCGGCGCGACCGAGTCGGACAACCTCGCCATCAAGGGCGCGGCCGAGTTCTACCAGACCAAGGGCCGCCATTTGATCACGGTGAAGACCGAGCACAAGGCGGTGCTGGATACCATGCGCGAGCTGGAATCCGCCGGCTTCGAGGTCACCTATCTCGAGCCGATGGCCAACGGCCTCATCGACCTCGACGCCTTCAAGGCGGCGATCCGGCCCGACACCGTGCTGGCTTCGGTCATGCACGTCAACAACGAGATTGGAGTGATCCAGGACATCGCGGCGATCGGGCAGATCTGCCGGGAGCACGGCGTGATCTTCCACGTCGATGCCGCCCAGTCCACCGGCAAGGTCGAGATCGACCTGGAGAAGCTGCCGGTCGATCTCATGTCCTTCTCCGCCCACAAGACCTACGGCCCCAAGGGCATCGGCGCGTTGTACGTGCGGCGCAAGCCGCGCATCCGGCTCAAGGCGCAGATGCACGGCGGCGGCCACGAGCGGGGCCTGCGCTCCGGCACCCTGGCCGCGCACCAGATCGTCGGCATGGGCGAGGCGTTCCGCATCGCCCGCGAGGAGATGGCGGCGGAGAACGAACGCATCCGCGGGCTGCGCGACAAGCTGCTGGCCGGCCTCGAGGACATGGAAGAGGTGTTCGTCAACGGCGACCTGGTCCAGCGGGTGCCGCACAACCTGAACATCAGCTTCAATTACGTGGAGGGCGAGTCTTTGATGATGGCCATCAAGGATCTGGCGGTGTCCAGCGGCTCGGCCTGCACCTCGGCCAGCCTCGAGCCTTCCTATGTGTTGCGCGCCCTGGGGCGCAGCGACGAGCTGGCTCATAGCTCGATCCGCTTCACCCTGGGCCGCTACACCACGGCGGAGGACGTGGATTTCGCTATCTCCCTGCTCAAGGACAAGGTCGCTCGTTTGCGCGAGTTGTCGCCCCTGTGGGAGATGTACAAGGACGGGATCGATCTCAGCACCGTTCAATGGGCCGCCGCGCACTAAGGCGCTCGCAGCCCCCCACCACCCAACAGGAGAACAACCATGGCGTACAGCGATAAAGTCATCGACCACTACGAAAATCCCCGCAACGTCGGTTCCTTCGACAAGGACGAAGACGGCGTAGGCACCGGCGTCGTCGGCGCTCCGGCCTGCGGCGACGTGATGAAGCTACAGATCAAGATCAACGACGAAGGCGTGATCGAAGACGCGAAGTTCAAGACTTACGGCTGCGGTTCGGCGATCGCCTCCAGCTCGCTGGTGACCGAATGGGTCAAGGGCAAGACCGTGGACGAAGCCCTGGCCATCAAGAATTCCGAGATCGCCGAGGCGCTGGCGTTGCCGCCGGTGAAGATCCATTGCTCGGTACTGGCCGAGGATGCCATCAAGGCCGCAGTCTTGGACTACAAATCGAAATCGGGCGTGGCCGGCGAAGGCTACGAAATCTGCAAATCGGCGGCCTAAAGGCGAGGAAACCGTTATGACAGCCATGACCAGCATTGTCGATCTAACGCCGGCCGGCCCCGCATTGATTTTCACCGGCAATGCGGCGGCCAAGGTCAACGAGTTGATCGCCGAGGAAGGCAATCCGGCGCTAAAGCTCCGGGTCTATGTCTCCGGCGGCGGCTGCTCGGGCTTCCAGTACGGCTTCTCGTTCGAGGAAGCCGTGAACGAGGACGATACGGCGGTGGAGAAGGATGGCGTGACCCTGCTGGTCGACCCCACCAGCCTGCAGTATCTGCAGGGCGCCGAGATCGATTACCAGGAGGGGCTGGAGGGTTCGCGTTTCGTCATCAAGAACCCGAATGCCACCTCGTCCTGCAGTTGCGGCAGCTCCTTCTCCGTCGAAGGCGGCGGTTCGAGCTGCTCGTCTCACTGAGACTGTTTTTGAATGGAGGGCAGGATGGCAGTAACCCTGACAGAAAAAGCGGCGGCACAGGTGCAGAAGCATTTGAGCGCGCGTGGTGCGGGCGTCGGGCTGCGGCTCGCCGTCAAGACTTCGGGCTGTTCGGGCCTCGCGTATACCCTGGAGTTCGTGGATGAGCCGGCGCCGGAAGACCAGTCGTTCGAAAGCTTCGGTGTCACCGTGCTGGTCGATCCGAAAAGCCTGGTCTATCTGGAAGGCACCGAGCTGGATTTCGTGCGGGAAGGCTTGAACGAAGGCTTCAAGTTCAACAATCCCAACGTCAAGAACGAATGCGGCTGCGGCGAGAGTTTCAACGTCTAGGAGCGATGGCCATGAGCGAAATGGCGCCCCGTAACTATTTCGAGTTTTTCCAGTTGCCCGAAATGTTCCGGCTGGACCTGAGCATGCTGGACAGCCACTACCTGGAGCTGCAGGCCCGGGTCCATCCGGACAAGGCCGCCCATCTGAGCGACGTGGAAAAGCGCCTGTCCCTGCAATGGGCGACCTTCGCCAACGAGGCCTACCAGACCTTGAAGCGTCCACTGGACCGGGCGCGCTACCTGCTCCGGATCCACGGTGTGGATACCCGGGAGGAGGACAACACGGCGATGCCGGCGGAATTCCTGCTGGAGCAGATCGAATGGCGGGAGGAAATGCAGGACGCCATCGCCGGCCGCAGCGAAGCCGCGCTGGACCGGCTCGGCTTTCGGCTGAAGAAGGAAATGGATCATCTGATCGAATCGCTCGGCGCCCTGCTCGATGTCCAGCAATCGCATCCGGATGCCGCGGTGCTGGTGCGCCAGCTCGCCTTCCTGGAAAAACTCAAACGTGATCTCGATCAGGCGCACGCCCTGCTGGAGGACTGATGCTGCTACAGATTTCCGAACCCGGCGCCAGCGTCAAGCCGCAACAGCGGCTCGCGGTAGGCATCGACCTGGGCACGACCAATTCGCTGGTGGCCACCGTCCGGGACGAGCGGACGGTGGTGTTCGGCGACGCCCAGGGCCGGACCCTGCTGCCTTCGGTGGTACGTTACCTCGACGGCGGTGCGGTCGAGGTCGGCTACGAGGCCAAGGCCCGGCAGAGCGAAGACCCCGAGAACACCTTCGTTTCGGTCAAGCGCTACATGGGGCGGGGCCTGAACGACATCGCCGAGCACCACGGCGCGCCCTACCATTTCGTCGAAGGCGAGGGCATGGTGCAGTTCGACACCCGCGCCGGCCGCATCAGCCCGGTCCAGGTATCGGCAGAGATTCTCAAGGTCCTGCGCGACCGGGCGGTCGCTGAACTGGGCGGTGAGCTGGCGGGTGCGGTCATCACGGTGCCGGCCTATTTCGACGAGGCCCAGCGCCAGGCGACCAAGGACGCAGCGAAGCTCGCCGGCCTGGAAGTCTTCCGGCTGCTGAACGAGCCGACCGCTGCGGCCGTGGCCTACGGGCTCGACAACGCCGCCGAGGGTGTGTACGCCGTCTACGACTTAGGGGGAGGCACCTTCGACATCTCGGTGCTGAAGCTCACCCGCGGCGTGTTCGAGGTGCTGGCCACCAACGGCGATCCGGCCCTGGGGGGCGACGACTTCGACCGGGCGGTCTACGACTGGCTGCTCGCGCAGAGCGGGCTGAGCGGCCTCTCCAGCAGCGACGCGCGTCTCCTCATGGCCGCCTCCCGCGTCGCCAAGGAGCGGCTTTCAGAACAGACCGAGGCGGCCGTCGACACGGAGCTGTCGGACGGTTCCCGGATTGCGCTGACTCTGAGCCGCGATACCTTTGCGGAGCTGACCGCCGGCTTGGTGAAGAAAACGCTCGCCCCGGTACGCAAGGCCCTGCGCGACGCGGGGCTCGCCATCGACGAGATCAAGGGCGTGGTCCTGGTCGGCGGCGCGACCCGCATGCCCTGCATCCGGGAGGCGGTGGCCGAATTCTTCCGGCAAACGCCGCTCACCGACCTCGATCCGGACAAGGTGGTGGCGCTGGGCGCCGCCATGCAGGCCAACATGCTGGCCGGCAACCGCGCCGGCGGCGACTGGCTGCTGCTCGACGTGATTCCGTTGTCGCTGGGCATCGAAACCTTAGGCGGCCTCTGCGAAAAGATCGTTCCGCGCAACACCACGATTCCGGTGGCGCGGGCCCAGGAATTCACCACCTGGAAAGACGGCCAGACCGCCATGAGCATCCACGTGGTGCAGGGCGAGCGCGAATTGGTGAGCGAATGCCGCTCGCTGGCGCGCTTCGAGCTGCGCGGCATCCCGCCGATGGCGGCCGGCGCGGCGCGCATCCGGGTGACCTACCAGGTCGATGCCGACGGCCTCCTCAACGTGACCGCAGCCGAGCAGACCAGCGGGGTCGAGGCCAGGATCGAGGTCAAGCCGTCCTACGGGCTTAGCGACGCCGAAGTGGCGCGGATGATCGAGGATTCCTATCTGCACGCTCGCGACGACCTGGAAGCGCGGCGGCTGCAGGAGCAAAAGGTCGAAGCCTCCCGCCTGATCGAAGCCACCGAGGCGGCATTGGCCGAGGACGGCGGCCTGCTCAGCGAATCGGAGCTCGAAGTCCTGGTCGGCGGTCTACAGGTGCTGAAGGTTGCGATGGAGGGGACGGACTGGCAGGCGATCAAGAACGCCGCCGATGCGCTGAACGAGGCCAGCACCGAGTTCGCCGGGCGGCGGATGGACTACAGTATCAAGGCCGCATTGACCGGCCAGAAGCTGGACAGCCTGGGAGTCTGAGCATGCCGCAGATCAAGGTGTTGCCCCATGCCGAGCTGTGCCCGGAAGGTGCCGTCATCAAGGCGAGCTACGGCCAGAGCATCTGCGATGCGCTGCTCCACGGCGGGATCGAGATCGAGCATGCCTGCGAAATGGCCTGCGCCTGCTCCACCTGCCATGTCATCGTGCGGGAAGGTTACGAATCGCTGAATCCGTCGGATGACGCCGAGGACGACATGCTGGACCGGGCCTGGGGTCTCGAGCCGCATTCCCGCCTGGCCTGCCAGGCGGTGGTGAGCAAGGCCGACCTGGTCATCGAACTGCCACGCTACAGCCGTAATCTGGCAAAAGAACTCAAGTGAGGTCAGCCATGGTTATGCACACGGTCACCATCAACGACACCACCCTCAGGGACGGCGAGCAGACCGCCGGGGTCGCTTTCACCGCCGAGGAAAAGCTTTCCATCGCCCATGCCCTGGCTCGGGCCGGCGTGCCGGAAATGGAAGTGGGCATACCGGTCATGGGCGCCGAGGAGCAGGAGGTGATCCGGGCGATCGCGGGCCTGGGGCTGCCGACCCGGCTGATGGTCTGGGGCCGGATGTGCGAACGCGATCTGGCGGCGGCCGCCGGCTGCGGGGCCGATCGGGTGAACCTGTCGATCCCGGTGTCGGACATCCATCTCCGCCACAAGGTGAACCGGACCCGCGAATGGGTGCTGGCCAGTATCGAGCGTTTCGTGAAGCTGGGGTTGGACACCGGCATGGAAGTCTGTGTCGGCTGCGAGGATGCATCGCGCGCCGATCCCGACTTCATGCTGCGGGTCGCCCAGGCGGCGCAGCAAGCCGGCGCCCGGCGCATCCGCTTCGCCGATACCCTGGGGCTGCTGGAGCCGATGTCCACCTTCGAGCGGATCCGCCGGCTGGCCGGAGGCACCGATCTGGAAATCGAGATGCACGCTCACAACGACTTCGGGCTGGCCACGGCCAACACCCTGATGGCGGTGCAGGCCGGGGCGAGCCATGTGAACACCACGGTCAACGGCCTGGGCGAGCGGGCCGGGAATGCGGCCATCGAGGAAACCGTGATGGCCCTGCACCAGCTTTACGGCATCGACACCGGCATCGCCGTCGATCATTTCCCGGAGATTTCCGGGCTGGTGGCGGCGGCTTCCGGCCGGCCGGTGGCCGCGAACAAGAGCATCGTCGGCGAGGCGGTGTTCACCCATGAAGCCGGCATCCATGTCGACGGCCTGCTCAAGAACGTCCTCAACTACCAGGGTGTGGACCCGAAGGACCTCGGTCGCGAGCACCGCCTGGTGCTGGGCAAGCATTCCGGCACCCACGCGGTGAAGCGGAGCTTCCGCCAGCTCGGGATCGACCTCAGCGAGGTGGACGCCGGCCGGGTGCTCAAGCGCATCCGCATCCATGCCAGCCAGACCAAGCGGCCGCCCAGCGAGACCGAGCTGAAGCTGTTCTACGCCGAAACCTCGGTGTCGTCCCAGCCGCGTCCGGGCCTGTTCGGCTGAGGACAATTCCAAAACTAATTTTCCGAAGGGGTCTCATCATGAATCCGGTGTTGCAGCGCATACAAAGTTTTTCCGCGGCCGAGGAATTCCTCGACTTCTTCGGCGTCGAGTACGAACCCTCGGTGGTGCACGTCAACCGGCTGCACATCCTGAAGCGCTTCAACCAGTATCTGAACCGCAGCCCGATTCCGGACGACATGGACGAGGCCACCGCCATGGCGACCTGCAAGTCGCTGCTGAAACAGGCCCACGACGACTTCGTGAAGTCCACGGCGGCCCAGGAAAAGGTGTTCAAGGTGTTCCAGGATCAGGAGGGCAAGAGCATATCGCTGGACAGCATGAAGGCGAGCCTGTCCACCCGCGGCCAGCGGGCCTGAGATATGGTTTTCTCCCCTCTCCCTCTGGGAGAGGGGCTGTGGGGGTGAGGGGCTGGTCGAGCTGTGCGCAACAGGGCGGACCTGCAGTCCCTCATCCGGCCCTTCGGGCCACCTTCTCCCAAAGGGAGAAGGGAAAGTGTGCGGCCGAGTGCCGCAGGTTCCTGGCTAGGGAGCCAACGACTGTTCAACAAAGGAGATGACTTTTCATGCCAAAGCCCAGTAAACACGTCTTCGTCTGCGCCCAGACCCGTCCGCCCGGCCATCCGCGCGGTTCCTGCGGCCAGCTCGGCTCCACCGCGGTGTTCCAGACCTTCATGCAGCAGTTCGAGGCCGGCCAGCTCTACGGCCAGTTCGCGCTGACCAGTACCGGCTGCCTGGGCACCTGCGATCTCGGGCCGACCGTCCTGGTCTATCCGGAGGGCGTGATGTATTCCAAGGTGAGCCCGGCCGACGTGGCCGAGATCATCGACGAGCATCTGAAGAACGACCTGCCGGTCGAAAGGCTGCTCGCTCCGGCCGCGCTCTGGAGCTGACGGGGCGCGACGATGGATAGAGGCGCCGATCCCATGCGTTCGTTCTATGCCGGCGAGGTGCCCGCCCGGGTGGGAGGCCTTCTGGAGCAGGCGATGAGCGCATACGCCGACACCGAACGGGCCGAAGCCTACTTGCGGCAGGCGCAGGCCGAGGCGCCCGAGGCCTTGTCGGTCTATTTCTCGATGTACAAGTTCTATTTCTACAAGGGACGCCTGGCCGACGCCGAGCGGGTCGTGCGCATGGCGCTGGAAGCGGCGGCGCGGCAGGGCGGCTTTCCGAACGACGTCGAGGCATTGACGCCCGCCACCGTCGATTGGCAGCGCTACGACGCGCCCCAGCATTTCTACCTGTTCTCGCTCAAGGCGCTGGCCTTCATCCGGCTGCGCAGGGGCGACAGGGAGGACTGCGAGCGCCTGTTGGCCAAGCTGGGCGAGCTGGACCGGAGCGACAGCGTCGGCGCTTCCGTGATCCGGGCCTTTGCGGAAGGGAGCGCCGCCTGATCGACCTTTGGATTTTTTACACCACCCAAGACACACACTATAAGAGGACGTTACATGTCTATCCTGACCATCCAGCCTTCCGGAAAAACCATCGAGACCCGGGAGGGCGCATCCCTGCTCGAACTCATCATGGAAGCCGGCGAGGCCATCATGCACAAGTGCGGCGGCAACGCCCAGTGCGGCTCCTGCCACATCTTCCTCCAGGCCGGCCGCAAGAGCGTGTCCAGGATCGGCGCCGAAGAGAACGCCAAGCTGGACACGATCGTCGGCGTCGGCTCCAAGTCGCGCCTGGCGTGCCAGGCGAAAGTCACCGGCGACGAGGACATCACCGTCGAGCTGCTGGGCTTCGCTTCCGGCTTGTAAATCGTGCGTTTCGCTCTCGCCCTTCGCCCTTGGGGCAATATCGTTGAATTAAGGATTGTCTCGTCACCCCGGCAGGGAATGCCGGGGTCCAGGAACCAAGGACGGTCACGGCTGACCCATCCGTGTGCCCTGGATTCATGCCGGACTGTCCTGCCCGACACCCTGCGGGTCCGCGCCAATCCGCTCCCGGCGGATTGGTCCGGCAATCCCTGCCGGAAAGACGGCTTAACTGAACGGCATTGTCCCTGAAGGAGCGGGGAGGCGAGGGCGCAGTTTCTTCCAATTCGAGAGGCACCGCCATGAGCACCATCGAAGACACCATCCGCGACCAGATCGCCAAGCATCCGGTCATTCTTTACATGAAGGGCGTGCCGGAGATGCCGCAGTGCGGCTTTTCGGCCAAGGCCGTGTCCTGCCTGCAGGCGGCCGGCGTGCCGTTCGCCTACGTGAACATCCTGGCGGCCCCCTCGATCCGCGAGAAGCTGCCGAGCGTTTCGCAATGGCCGACTTTCCCTCAGCTCTTCGTCGGCGGCGAGCTGGTCGGCGGCAGCGACATCGTCAGCGAACTCTCGGCGAGCGGCGAGCTGAAGACCATGCTCGATGCCGCCGTGGCCGGCCAGGCGGAAGGTTAAAGCCCATGGAAATCGCCGAAGTCCGCGCCCTCATCGAATCGGGTATCCCCGGCTGCGAAGTCCGGGTGGAAGGCGAGGGCTGCAATTTTTCCGTGGTGGTCATCGGCGAGGCGTTCGAGGGCCTCAGCCCCGTGAAGCGCCAGCAGCGGGTCCTGGCCACCGTCAGCGAGCCGCTGTCGACGGGCGCCTTGCACGCCATCAGCATGAAAGTCTATACGCCGGCGGAATGGAGCCGCCAAGCCGATTCCGCTTGAGCCCAACCAGGAGCCAGAGCCATGCCGTTATACGATTTCCACTGCCGCGACTGTGGCCAGACTTCCGAATTGCTCATCAAGGCCAGCGACACGCCGGTCTGCCCGCATTGCGGCAGCGGCAACATGGAGAAGCAGCTGGCGCAGATCGCGCCCCACATGAAGACGCCGGGGATGATCCAGAAGGCGCGCGCCCAGGCCGCCAAGGAAGGGCATTTCAGCAATTACAAACCATCCGAGCGTCCGCGCTTGAAATGACCCATTGAACCCCGAACGGGCGAGGGCAGTGCCGTGAAGCTTCAGATCGAAAAACCTTATGTCGAGGCCATGGTCACCGAGTTCCCGCGTCTGGCGGCGTTGCAGGAGCAACTGCGGTTCGGGAACAGGGCCGAGATCGCCTTCGTCCAGTTGGAGAACGCCGAGGTCAACTTCCTGCGCAACCTGTACGAGGAAGCCGGTCCGGACCTCAAGCAGCGGGCGGTGCAGATCGCCGTGCTGCAGAAGGCGCTCAACGACGACGGCGTGCGTTTCGAGGCGAACGAACTGGAGCAGGCGGTGCCCGCCATCGCCCGCTATCTCGCGACCGATGCCGTCCGCGGCTGGGTGTTCACGGCCAACGTCACCAACCGGCCCTTGCCCTACGTCATCACCCGGCTCGATTACATTCCGGAATCGAACGACGAGATCGGCAAGATCATCATCGAGCTGAAGGCCAACGCCAAGGGCAATCTCGCCACCGTCGCGCTGCGGATCACCGCCAGCGACGTCGCCGGCCGGACCGTGGGCGAGATCTTCGCGGCCAAGGGATTCCTCAAGGAGACGCCCGAGCTGATCGAGGCCTACGACCGGACCGTCGCCCGCTATTTCGACTGGCGCGCCCGTTACGGCGCCCAGTTCGCAGGGCGAGGCATCGGCTTCTACGCCGAGGACCCGGCCGCCACCCACCGCGACACCGACTGGTCGCGCAAGGACGTGGTGGTGCTGTCCTCCGGCGGCGGCAGCGCCCGGCTGGTGAACGACGAAGGCATCCTCACCCAGCGTGCGCTGACCCTGGACGCCACCGGCGACATTCTGGGGCCGTACCTGCGGAAGGCCGCCAAGAGCAACCGCTACGACGCCGAGGACGAAGTCCAGGAGCTGCAGGAGGCGATGCCGGAAGGGCTGTTCACCCAGCTCCCGGTGCATCCCTACATCCTGATGTTCCATCTGGAGCTGCACCATTATCTGTGGGTCCACGTCGACGACGTCGCCCCCTACGACTACCAGCCGGAATTGAAGCGCAAGCTGGTGCTGCCGGAGGAGCAGACCGACCTGATCGACATCCTCACCGCCGAGATGGACGTGCTGATGGACGACATCGTCGCCGGCAAGTCCGGCGGTACCACCGTGCTCTGTGCCGGTCCGCCGGGCGTCGGCAAGACCCTGACCGCCGAGGTCTATTCCGAGATCATCCGGCGCCCGCTGTATCGGGTGCATTCCGGCCAGCTCGGCCTCAGCGTGGCGGCGATGGAAAGCGCGCTGAAGGACGTGTTGACCCGCGCCCAGCGCTGGGGCGCCGTGATGCTGATCGACGAGGCCGACGTCTACATCAAGCGCCGCGACGACGACATCACCATGAACGCCGTGGTCGGCGTGTTCCTGCGGGTGCTGGAATACTTCAACGGCCTGCTGTTCCTGACCACCAACCGGGTGGACGACATCGACGAGGCCATCGTCTCCCGCTGCATCGCCCTGATCAAGTTCTATCCGCCCGACCGCGACGACCGCTGCAAGATCTGGCGGGTGATGACAGACCAGTTCGCGCTGGCGGTGGACGAGGCGCTGATCGGCCAGCTGGCGGACGTCTTCCCCGCCGCCACCGGGCGCGACATCAAAGGACTGGCCAAGCTGGTGGCCAAGTATTGCTCGCACAAGCAGGTCGCGCCCAGCCTGGAGGTGTTCAAGCGCTGCTCGATCTTCCGCGGCATGGACCTGGGGACGGCGGACGGGGACTGAGATGGGCGAACGCTTCGTCGTCGCGGAAATGAACACCCATCACTTCATGTTTCGGGGGGCCGGTGCAACGGCGGAGGCGGCCCGGCAGGCGCTGTTGAAAGCCTGGACCGCGCATCGCAGCGCCTTGCTGGCGCAATACCCGGAACGGGAAACCAGCCTTCCCGAAGCCGAAAAGATGGAAGAGCATTTCAGGATCTATTACCTGGAATTCGAAGTGGATGCCGGATACCGCTGGCCGGACCGGCTGGTGTAATGGAACAGGACTGAATCGACCATGAACTATGCCTTCCCACCCGCCCCGATCGTGACCCTCGACGCCATGTCGAGCAACCCGTTTCCGGTGCGCCGCATTTTTTGCCTCGCCCGCAATTATCCGGAAGCCGGCCAGGAAGCGGTCAAACCCGCCGAGCCGAGCTTCTTCCTGAAGCCGCCCGGCGCCATCCTGCAGAACAATTCCGTGCTACCGTATCCGCCCGGCACCGGCGCACTGTTTCCCGAGGTGGAAATGGTGGTGGCGCTGCACAAAGGCGGCCGCAACATTCCTGCGGACAAGGTCGATTACGACTACGTGTTCGGCTATGCCGTGGGCCTCGACATGACCTTGCGCGACGCACTCGACGCCGCCATCGCACAGGGCCTGCCCTGGGAGAAAGCCAAGGCCTTCGATCATTCCTCCCCGTGCTCGGCGATCACGCCGGAGTTCTACGCCGGCAACATCGCCAGCGGCAAGATCGAGCTCAAGGTCAACGGCGAGATCCGCCAGAGCGGCAACGTGGCCGACATGCTGTGGAAGGTGCCGGAGACGGTGCATTATCTTTCCACCCGGATGGAGCTGTTCCCCGGCGATCTCATCTACACCGGCACGCCGGGCCTGGCAGGTCCCGTGGTCCAGGGCGATGTGATCGAAGCCACCGTCGCGGGGCTGGAGCCCCTGATCATTACCGTCGGCTAGCGGAGGCCGCCATGCAGGTGACGACGATCCTGGTCAACGATATTCCCAAGGCCGTGGTCCGGCCCAACGACCGCAAGGATCTCGCCCGCTTCCTGCGCAACGGCCGCGCCTATTTCACCGCCGACGCGCCGGAGGCGGAACTGAGCCACCGCCCGGCCGACGAAGCTGAGGCGGCGCGTTGGCGCGCCGCCTACCAACTGCATCTCGCCTGGGGCGGCAGCGAGGAATGGTTTTTCGGTGTGCCCTTATAGCTTGAGCCCTCATCCCCGTCCCTTCTCCCAGAGGGAGAAGGGAGTTGAACCCCTCTCCCTCTGGGAGAGGGGAAGGGGTGAGGGAAGACTACTTTCCTAGGCTAATACACGCGGATATTCCACTGCATTTTTGTAGATTTAATCGGAGAGACTCATGTCGTTCATCATCAGCATCGAAGGCGAGCACGCCGCCCTCGCGTCGGAAGACGAGATCGCCGACGGCATCGCGGCGGCGCGCGAAGTATTCGCCCGCAACGAGGCGGACCCCCTGGCCTGCCAGGTTGCCGTGGACAAACTGGAGAAAGACGAGCTGCTCAACCGCGAAGAGGCGCTGCTGTGCCTGATCTGGGACGAGGCCGAAGAAGCCGCCTTCCGCGCGGTGACCCTGGGCTGGCTGAGCCGCGCCGTCGACATCAAGATCGCGGTTCGGGCGGAAGCCAGGATCGAGGCGGAAGCTCCGGCCCTGCAAGCCAGGCATTGAGCCTTGGGCACATTCCACTGTCGCCAGCGGCGGGAGCAATCATGATTTATGTCGTCGAAGTTCCTTCGCCCGGCAAGGCGAACGCCTGGTTCGCGTTCGACCGGGAGGATTTTTCCCGCAAGGTCCGCGCCGCCAAGGAACAGGACGGCCGCGTGATCTTCGCCGTGACCAGCCCGCGCCGGTTGCTGGAAGCCGCCGGCCTCACGCCGGAGTCGCCCGAAGCCGGGGCCAGCCACGGCCCGATACTCGAGCTGGCCGAAAAGCACGGCTGGGACACCGAGCTGTACCGAGCCGACGATCTCCTGGGAGAGGGCGTCTACGACTCCGAGCCGGTCTCCGAGTTCGAGGCCTGTGTCGCCGCCTTGGCGGATGGGCTGGAGGGCTGCCGGGTCTACCTGTCGGACCAGTCCGCGATGAACGCCCTCTACGGCGATCCGTTCTACCAGGGCCGGGAAGGCTTCCCTGCGCACATGGCCTTGCGCGAACAGTTGATCGCGATGGAAGTCATTTCGGACGATATGTGAGCCTTCGGGTGCCGCGATGACCGTAGAGCAATTGATCCAAGCCCTGCAAGAAATGCCCAAAAACGCCGTCGTGCTCTACGAGGGCGATGCCGGCTATGCCTTGGTCGGCGGCGTCGGCCTGCAGCAGAACGGCAACGGAGTGCCGGACGAGGCGATCCTGTTCCCCGATATGAACGAGTAAGGGCTGACGGCCCTCGATTCCCCCTGCAGGCCGGCGATTTTCACGCCCCGCACGTTCACCCGGCGCGGTCCGCGGAATACAATCCCCTTGAATCAAAGCGGGCAGCTCCCAGCGCGCGTAGCCCGCGTAGGTCCGATTAGCGTAGCGTAATCGGACGAATGGCTATCCCGGCATCAAGCGATAATGCTTGCTTCAAGAACCGGAAAAGGACATGCCCACCTATCGGCGCGCGTTCGTGCCCGGCGGTATTGGGTTCCTTACGGTAAATCCGCTGCAACGATACGGCAACGCTCCGCGGGTCTGGAGATCAGAACCTGTCTTGAAAAACAAAACGTAGTAAAGTCAATGGTCCCTGGACCTGACGAGCGAAGCCATTGAGTTATCCGAGTGATTTGAAAGAGCACGAATGGGCGCGGATAGAGCGCTACTTTCAGCCCAATGATCGGCGAGGCAGCGGGTGTAAGCATTCGCGAAAACGCATCGTCGATGCCATTCTGTACTTGGTGAAAACGGGTGCCCAGTGGCGGCAGTTGCCCAACGACTTTCCTCCGTGGAAAACGGTGTACGACCATTTCAGCCGCTGGAACAAAAACGGCGTTTGGGAACGCGCGCTGGACGACTTGAATCGGCAACGGCGAAAAAAAACGGCAGAGCGCCCTGTCCCCGCTACGGCATCATTGATTCGCAAAGCGTCAAAACCCAGTACGACAGCGAAGAGCGTGGCATCGACGGCGGCAAAAAAGTGAAAGGCCGCAAACGCCATATCGTGGTCGATGTCTTGGGCAATCTGTTGCACGTCCAGGTTCATGCCGCCAACCTTCACGATACGGTGGGGGCTTGCGAGGTGCTGCGTCGAGCCGCGGAAAAGCATCCCGGTCTACAGGCCTTTTCCGGCGACGCCGGGTATCGCGGCACCGCCGTTCGGTTTGTCGACGAGACCTTGGGGTTGACGCTGCATATTTCCGAGAAGATCAAAGATGGCTTCGCAGTCCTGCCCAAGCGCTGGGTGGTCGAGCGCACCTTCGCTTGGCTCGGGTCGTTCCGCCGACTCGCCAAGGATGTCGAAATCCTCACCGCCACTGCCGAAAACATGATTCGCATCGCCATGCTCAAGCTGACTCTTGCTAAATGTGCTTAAACTTTTACCAGACAGGTTCTCAGTTTGTTACGCGAGACGGTGAGACGGGTGCGTTCGCGTCCCCCTTTCCGAATCGATGCCTGGGTGGCGGCGAATGACATTCGTCCGATTACGCTGCGCTAATCGGATCTACGTGAAATCGGTCAGTTGGCTTCCGCTTCTCCGTTCGCCAACGCCGCCTTCAATACCCTGGCCAAGTGCACGCCCTCCCGCCGCGCGCCGTCGCGGATCTGGTGGCGGCAACTGGTGCCGTTGGCGATCAGCAAGGTGCCCTCGTCCGCTTCGCGTATCCGCGGCAGCAAGGCGAGTTCGGCCATCTGCATGGAAACCTCGTAATGCTCGGCCTCCAGTCCGAAGGCGCCGGCCATGCCGCAACAGCTCGATTCGATGAATTCCACCTTCAGCTCCGGCACCAGCCCCAGCACCTTGCGCATCGATTTCATCGCGCCGAAGGCTTTCTGGTGGCAGTGTCCATGCACCAGAGCCTGCGCCTGCGGCAGGGGACGGAGCGGAAGCTCGAGCCGCTTGGCGTCGTGTTCGCGGGCCAGGAACTCCTCCAGCAGTAGGGCGGACTTGGCGACGATGCCCACGGCATCGCCCAGCCCCAGCGAGTAGTATTCGTCGCGCAGCATCAAGAGGCAGGACGGCTCCAGGCCGATGACGGGCAGGCCGCGCTCGGCATAAGGCAGCAACGCTTCCACCATGCGTTTGGCCTCCGTCCGCGCCTGCTCGACCAGGCCGTGGGAAAGGAAGGTGCGGCCGCAGCACAGCGGGCGTTCCCCGGCGGGTGGTCGGGCGAGATGGACCCGGTAGCCGGCGGCGGTCAGCACGTCGAGCGCCGCCTGCGCGGTTTCCGGCTCGAAATGGTTGGAGAAGGTGTCGACCAGCAGGACGACCTCGCGCCCGTCGGGGTTGCCGGCGGGTTCGGTCGGGGCCGCGGCGAGGAACTCGGCCGGTGCGCTCAGGGGCAGCGAGCGTTGGGCGCCGATGCCGAGCCAACGCTCGCCCAGCTTGGCCAGCAGCGGCACCCGTTCGCGCAGCCTCACCAGCCAGTTAAGCCGTGCCAGTTTTCCCGCCCAGTGCGGCATGTGTGCCAGCAGGCGTTCCCGCAGCGGCGCGCCGCCGCGCTGTTTCCAGCGCTGCGCCAAAGCCTCGATCCGCAGCAGCGCCATGTCCACCCCATTGGGGCATTCCCGCTTGCAGCCCTTGCAGCCCACGCACAGGTCCATGGCCGCTTCCAGCTCCGGTCCGACGAAGGGTTTCGGTCCGTATTCGCCGTTCAGCGCCGCCTTCAGCGTCGCGGCCCGGTGGTGGGTGGAGTGCGCCGCGTCATGTGTGACCCGGAAGCTCGGGCACATCACGCCCTTTTCGGTGCGCTGGCATTGCCGGTTGCCGATGCACACCGCCGCCGCCTTGCCGTAGGCGCCGCCTTCGGAAGGCACGGCCGCATAGGCATCGCCCGCGCCGTAGCTGTCGTAGGCCGACCAGTCGAGTTGTGTTTGCATACAGGATCCAGTGACTAAAACCCTGACCATGCAGAAGTAGTGCCAAGTCCGTCGTGGCTATAAGTCGATGAAACTCGGCGAAAATTATGCGATGCCTTTGCACCCTTTGGCGACTCGATGTCGTGTTTGCGGCATAAGGACACGAACGCGCCGCCAGTCGCGGGGTATCCGTTCAGACTCCCCACTTTTTTGCCGGGAACGCGGCCATCCTGGCCGCTTTTTCAGCGGGCGGGACGCCCGCGTTCCCAGGGGACCGAACGGTTACGCAGCGAGAGATCATGAGCTGGAGGCGGCGCATTTCGTCAGGGGACTTGGATAGGCGGTTCATCGGCGAGATGAACCGTAGCATTTGGATCTATTTGAACTTGAAGGTCACGATCGGCGACGCTGCGCCGCTATCGAACGCCACATACATCGCCCGGCAGGTTCCGGCGTAGCTCTTCGGGGTCTTCCAGTTGTATTGCCAGTAACCGTCGCCGCCGTATTGCAAACCGCTATTGCCAGCCGCGTATTCTTCGACGGCGTCGCTCGTGCTGCCGGAGAACGTTTCGCAATCCACAGCGTAGGAATAGAACCCTGCAAAGCTGGATATTTCCTCGACGGGAACGCCGTTGGCGTCGCTCAACCGCCATTTGCCGGGGAGCGTCTGCCCGGCTTTTGCCGCATTGACCGTGCCGCCGTTGATGGGTTCGTAGAAGCCTTCGAACTGATAGGTCACCAGGAAAGTCGTGCACCTTGGTGGCGCCGTGACATTGCCTTTGGCATCCGTACCGCGTACGCAAATCTCGTTGACGCCCAGTTTGGAGGCGGACAATTCCGCATCTACGCCCTCCCAGACCGAGTCGAAGACGCCGTCTTGCGCGCCCATGGCCATCCATGCGCCACCGTTGAGGCTATATTCGGCGCTCTGGATCCTGTTGTTACCGCTCAGCGAGTCATCGACTGTGGCCCTGAGCGTCGCCACCCCATTCAGGATGGCGGGATTGGGTTGCACACCGATGCCGGTGATTTGCGGTCCGGTCTGATCGGTGTAGCCGACGCTGATTTCTACGTGATTCATGTCCATGCCGGGTTGCATGCCGGTCAGAACGATGTCGCCTTCCAGGCTGAAGCCCCGGGTCAGGTCCTCGCCGGTAATGCTCCACTTGGCGCCGGACGCGGCGCCGGGGAAGGCGCCGACGGGGAGCGATACCCCATTGAGCTTCGCATTGTTGAAACTGATGGAGCCGTTCATCATGCCGCTGCCCATTCCTCCGCCCATCATACCGTTCTGCTGGACGTTGAGCAGCAGGTAATTCAGCGCACCGAGGCTGCCGACGTTCCTGGTCACCGTGACCGCCGAAGTTCCGGTGCCGACGACCGTGGTCAGGTTGTTGGCCGACGCATCGTAAGTGAGCACGACATGTTTGCCCGTTCCCCAGCTCACATCCCCGGTGTTCCGGTTCGCCGCGGTATCCAGCGGCGGGACGCCCAGGTAGATTTCCTTTTGCATGCCATTGCTGTTCATGTGCCGGTAACGGGCCGCACCCTTGAGTGAAGCGGCCGGATCGTCGCCCGATGTCACCGTTGCGGCATCGGCGCCTGCCATGACGAACAGGGGGAGCGATGCCAGGATCAGACGATGGAAAACAGGTTGGATCAACTGATCTTTCATGTAAGCTTCAGCCTCTATGTTCATTGCTTTCGCGGGAGATATCGGACTGCGCCGGTCCTTGGCGCAGTCCGGTTTCAAACACGGCGCGTCCCTGTGCCCGCCATTCCTGCTGCGGCTCAACGTGAGACGCTGAACGTGCTCGCGGTCATCACGGTGGATTTGGCGTCGGATTCCCGGAACATTTTCTGGAAATCCCGGATTTCCGGATCGGAATCGCTGAACAGATCACGCGCGAAGCCGTAAGCCAGGGGCTGATGGATGAGTTCCGCCGTGACCTGGTAGTGCGAGCCGCTCAGCCCCGCGATCCGATAACGGACATCGTCGCTGCCGCCGACGAAGTCGGCGTCGGCCGACGCCTGGCCGACCACGCGAATATCGCGGGAGGCGGTGGCCTTGTCGAAGCCCGGCGGCAGGATGCGGTTGTCTTTGAGATAGGTCATGCCGCGCAGCAAGGTGTAAGTGACCTGCCCCTGGTCATCCCCCATGATGGCCTCGTAGACCTGCACCTGCTCGGGCGAGGTGATCAGTTCGTGGTGCGGTTCGAAGGCATAGGGATCGCTGTCCGCGTCCACGCCGTCCACGCTGCCGTCCGCATTCACCTTGCCGGACTCGAACACCACCTTGCCCTGAGAGTCCTTCACCGTCACGTGCAAGATCACCCGACGGGAGGGATAGGCGCTGGGCAGCTTGTGGCCGGTTTGACTGGCGACTCTGAGGGTGAAATCCAGGATGTCGTCCTCGGTCAGCGATTGGCTCACCGGCCCGATCGTCGCCGCGCCTTGCAGCATGGCCTCGGTCTTGGCGATGGTTTCCGGGAAATTGTTCGACAGCACGCCGAGTTGGGTCTTATTGCGGTTGAGGACGTCCAGCATCAGCCTGTTGGCGCCGACGAGGTCATGCACGGCGAACCCGTTGCGCCGCCCCAACCACATCGGGCGATTGGAAATCGGCGCACCGTCGGCGCGGCTCATATGGCACTGCTGACAGCTTTTCGGAGTGGCTCCGGCATAGCTGCTGTGCTCCCATTCGCTATAAGGCATCTGCTCCGGGAACTCGCTCTCCGGCGTGGTGCTGAGCACCTTGCCGGAGGCGTCCACATAGGGCTTTTTCAGATTGTGGCAGGAGCCGCACAGCTTGGATTCCTTGACATGCGGGCCGTAGGTCGGCGTGTAACCGGTGTTCATGATCATCGGATTGGGGAACAGATTGTCGAACGGGCCGTAGATGAGCTTGTCCCCGCCAATGTCGTACTTACCGCTAAACCCGTCCAGCGTGCCCAGCCTGGGCGAGTTCTGGATTTGATGGCAGAGGGTGCAGCCCACGCCGTTCAGCGCTTCGTCATGGCGGTTATGTTCGGCGCTCAGAAAACCCCCGTCCAGGATCTGCATCGCCTCGCCGGTCGTCCCGGCCTCGAAATTGGCCATCGGCGCATGGCAGCGGGTGCATTTGTCGTTGATGACATCCGCGAGCTGCGGATTCCGATTCAGCTCGCTGCGCACTTTCGCCCGCCAGAAAGGGTCGCGCGCCGAATTGGCCATCATGGTCGAGGACCAGTCGGTTTCGATGGACACATCCTTTCCCTGCCCGTCGCTGATGCCGTTGTGGCACAGGGTGCAGTTGCCGGAACCGGAAAAATGCTCGGAGACGAAATTGGGATTGCCGCCGGATGACGGCGGCAGCACGAAAGCATTGCCGTCGGCCAGCGTAGTGACGCTGAAGACGCCCTGTACGCCGCCGATAGTCAGGGTAGCCGTGGTCGTGGTGGCGTATTGGGCCGAGGCGGTTTGCCGTACCTGCACGCTGTCGCCGTTGCCGATGCTGCCCGCGGCGCTGGTGTATGCGCCGCCGTTAATGGCATAGGTTCCGCCGTTGATGCTGATCGGTGCCGGAGCATCGATGCCGGAAATCGTGACGGCGTTCGAGGTGACGACGGCATTCAAGGCCACGTTGCTCTGGGCCGCGAATTCGAAGGGATCCGGCGTGGTGTCGGCTACGTAGGACCGGGTCGTGACGGTGAACGTGTCTTTCACTCCGCCGATCGTCAATTGGGTATGGGTGCTGGTGTCGTACGAGGAGGCGGAGGTCTGCCGAACCCGGACGGTATCGCCGTTATGGACGGTTCCGCTGGCGCTGGTGAAACCGCCGCCGTTTCGGGAGTAAAGACCGCCGCTGACACTGATGGCGGCCGCGGCATTGATGCCGGTTACGGTGATGGCGTTGGAGGTTATCGGCGTATTCAGGGGTACGCCGGTTTGATCGATGAAGCTGAACGCGTCCGGCGTGGTGTCTTTTTTCGCGGCTTGGGCAGTCGACATGATCAGAATCGAAGCTATCCAGAGACAGCAAATGGCAGAATGTGAAAAGCGGCGCACAGATGACTCCTGATGAGAATTCAGCCTGGCGCATCGCAAGATGAGTGCCACTTTGTAAAGGTCTCGATGGTTCAGCCGACTGTGCGGTGAGAGCTCCGGATTTTCACCGGGAAGGCCGAGTGTTTTGCCGCGGTTGGTGCGTGAAATCGCGCAAGCTCCGAGAGAGCCCATCCGATTCCACCGCCGTCATGTCGTCACGAAGAACTTCGCTTCCGGCTCGGACTTTCCGGCGGTGCCGGGCAATGAGGCCTCAGCGACGGATTGGCGACGCCCATAAACCGTCCAGGGCGTCTCCCTCGGCTTGGCCTTGCGTACCTCAACGTCTTGTAGCATCGCCAGTTCTCCGGTTTGATGGTATCGACCGGACGGAGAAGCCCGATACCGTCGCCTGTGCCATCAAGATTGATGGCATTCGATGTCATCCGGTGATATGGGACGAGACAACAAAAAACCCGCTAAGCCTTGTAGCTCGCGGGTTCTGAGACGTCATGAGACGAGGTGACACTGATAAATGGCGGAGAGGGAGGGATTCGAACCCTCGTGCCGGGTTTCCCCGACCATCCGATTTCGAGTCGGCGCCGTTATGACCGCTTCGGTACCTCTCCTGCACAAGCGATGATATTATAACCGATTCGTTACAGACATACGAATGGTGCGTGACATGAATTCAAGGTTCATGGCGGACGGCGTTCTGAAAGTCGGACAAGTCGGGCTTTTGTTTCGCAAGTTCAATCGCCGTACCCGCCAGCGCTGTCTCGGCGCGGGTGTCGCGGCGCTTCTGGTGTTCCAGCTGTACGGCTGCGGCAATCCGGTTCCGGAGCAGCGTAAGCTGCCACACTTCGACAGGATCAGGGCATCCGGGGAATTACGGGTGCTGGTCCGCAACAAGCGTTTTGCCTCGTCCCGTCCGGCGTCGGGGGTGGCCGGTTTCGAACGCGACCTCCTTCGTAAATTCGCCGAGTACCTTGGCGTAAGGCTCCGGTTCATTCCGGCCCATGCCCGCGGCATACCGGAGCGGCTGGCCCAGGGCGAGGCTGATTTTGCAGCGATTCCTTCCCATTCCGCTTCCGGCGACGCCATTCAGGTCGGCTGGACGAGCAGGGCGGACGGGGAGTCTCCGCCGCTCGCCGAGGCGGCGCCGGTTGGAGGCTGGGTCGGTGCGCTCGCTGGCGGCCTTAGAGGGATGGCTCAGAAGAGTGCGCAGAAGTTCAATCCGCGGATAGCCCTTGCGGAATACTCCCACCGCAGTGCGCGCGCCTTGAAGTGGGCCATCCCCGAAAGCGCCGGCGTTCGCGGCCCGCGCGCTCTGGCGTTGATGTTCGCCGAGCCGGAGGGCGAATATCTGGCGAGGGCGGCTGAGCACTTCCTGCGCGATCCGCGGGAGCGCAAAGGCTTCGACCAGTTGGCCGACCGTCACTTCGGCCATCAAGAGGGCGCGGATGCCGCCCTGGATCGCAGCCTGCGCAAATCCTACAGCCGGCAGTTGGGCAAATACCGCAGGACGTTCGTGGAGGCAGGGGCGCGCCACGGCCTGGACTGGCGGCTGCTGGCCGCGGTGGCTTTCCAGGAATCACAATGGGACGGCAACGCGGTGTCGGCCGAAGGCGTGCGCGGCATGATGATGCTGACCGGCGCGACCGCCCGCGAACTGGGGGTGGACCGCAACAACGCGGGGCAGAGCATCCATGGCGGCGCGCGCTATCTCAAGAAGGTGTGGTCGCGCTTGCCGGAAGAGATCGCCGAACCCGACCGTACCTGGTTTGCGCTCTCCGCTTACAACTTGGGGCCGGGCAGTGTCGAGACCGCACGCCGGCTGGCGAAGAACATGGGGCGCGACCCCAACAAATGGGTGGAGGTCAAGAAGACCTTGCCGCTGGTCGGCGCCAGGCGCTCAGGCGGCCGTCTCCGCCATCCCTCGGCTCGGGGGAAGCTGACGGTCCATTACGTCAACCGCGTGCGGCACTACTACGACCTGCTGGTGCGTCTCAGCGAGAAGAAGCGGCCCGGACCACCGGAGCAGGGCTAACGGCGGTTCCTGAAGAAGTCCCGCAGGAGCTGGCCGCATTCCTCGGCCAATACGCCTTCCGTCAGTTCGACCCGGTGATTCATGAACTCCGCGTCGATCAGCCTGAGCGCGCTCACCGCCGCACCGCGCTTGGGATCGGCGGCGCCGAATACCAGCCTGCCGACACGGGCATGCAGGATCGCGCCCATGCACATGGCGCAGGGTTCGAGCGTGACGTACAGTGTGGTATCCACCAGCCGATAATTGCCCAGGCGCGCGCCGGCCGCGCGCAAGGCGACGATTTCGGCATGGGCGGTGGGGTCATGGGTGGAAATGGGTTGGTTATAGCCTTCGCCCAGGATTTCGCCGTCCCTGACCAGCACCGCTCCGATGGGGACTTCGCCCGCCGCTTCGGCGGTGCGGGCCAGCGCCAAGGCGTGACGCATCCAAGTTTCGTCAGTGCGTGGCTCGCTCATTCCCACTCAACCGTTTCCGGCGGCTGGAAATCCGGATGGCAGCCATTGCATAAGACGGCATAGGCTGTACCAGGAAATGGGCCCTGCTTATTGGCTGGTCCACTCGAGGTCCCGCACCAGCATCGCCGCAACGGCCTCCTCGTCGACTGCCCGGCCATGCTCCCGCATGGCGGGACCAAGGCCGTCGTCCCAATCGGCGTCGACACTTTCCGGCCCCAAGGCGCGTCCACGGACGGGAACATCCCGGAGCGCGGCCAGGTAGTCCGCCACACCGAAACGCCAGGGGCGCGCACCGCAAGCCCGCATGACCCAGTTGCCGATGGCAAGTCCGGGCCAGTCGAAATCGCCGTGGTAATGCAGGCACGCGCCCGCCGCCGCGAGTTGGAGGAGCAGCGTGCGCTGGGCGGCAGCCGGCATGCCGTCGGTACAGACGAGAGGCGCGGCATCGGCGCCGAGCGCGTCGGCGACGATGGCGACCAGATTGGGATTCTCGCAGACGTGGATATCGCGGCCGGCCACCTGCCAGGCCGGCGGCTGGCGCAGCAGCGTGCGCAAGGAGACATAACCCGGCTCGCCCGGCGCCGGGATGCGAAACGAGGCGTCACCCGCCGGCAGATTGAGAAACAGCGCCGGCCGCGACAGTTCGTTGACCATGACACCCGCCTGCGCCCAGAGGTCGCGGACGTTGTCCTCTGCTCCCGCTACGTCTTCGGGCGCATCCGCGTTCCGCCGCAATGCCGCCAGGACGATGCTGGCGACCGGCCGGCCCGGATCCAACCCATGGGCGTCGCCGAGCACTTCCGCCGCCAGTCTGGAGCGCGGCATGCCGGCGGCGGGAAGCGCACGCACGACGGCTTGCGCCGCATCGAGGAGCTGCCCGGCGGCGGCCGGATGGCGCGCCAGCCGTTTCACCAGGGCCATGCCGCGCGGAAGCTCGAGCAAGGCAGAGAGGCGGGCGTCGTCGCACCGCCCGCGCAAGGCCGTCCATTGCGTTTGCAGTGCCGCCCGCTCCGCGGCGCGGTCGACGATGGGACCGTCGAGCCGCTCCAGGGCGTCGCGCAAGGACTCGGCGAGCCCGGCACGTTGGAGGGCCCCGTCAAGCCCGGCGACGTCCAGCGTCATCGAATCGGCCTGCCTTGGCTTGCGCCCAAGCAGGCCCGCCAACGCATTGCGCTCGGCCTCGGTGAGGCCGCTGAGGCGGAACGTTTCCGGCATGGAGCGTTCGTAACGTTGGCGCAAGCGGCGGCGCAGGCCGGCCAGCGCGTCCCCGCCCAGAAGGCGCATGAGGCGCGGATCGGCCATGCTCACGGCTCCGCCGGGACTCGAAGATCTCCGGAGGGGAAACGCCGCCCCGGATCGGGTTCCTCCCGGCGCGTACGCCCGTCCCAGGTCCAGCGCGAGACATGCACGGCATCGATGCCTTCCCGGCGCAGGAGGTGACAGATGGACACCCCGGGCAGCTCGGCGTAGCAGCCCCACTCGCTTTCGCTGGTCATGACGAAGTCGAGATCGAATTCGCGGATCAGCGCCATGCAATGGGCGCGTGCCTCGCGGTCGATGCCGGCGAAGGCCTCGTCCAACAGCACCAGACGCGGCGCCCCGGCGTAACCGTCATGGCCGCCCTGGCTGTAGTGGCTGGAGACGGCCGCGAACAGCGGCACGGTCAGTCCCAGGGCGCGTTCGCCGCTGGAGGCCGGCCCCGACAGGCGGCCCCACTTGCCGCCTTGCCAGCGTTCGACGCGGAAGCGGTGCCAGCGGCGATAGTCGAGGGCGCGGCCCAGTTGTTCGAGCAGGCTGCCGCCACCCGAGTCGGCGCGCGCCCGTTCGGCGGCGATCCGGCTTTGCAGCATGTCGCCGACGACGCGGCGGTCTTCCGCCGACCAGGCGTCGGCGCTGGTGTTGAGGAGCTTCCTGCGAGCCGCATCGAGCCCGACCGGTGCGCCGTCACTGCCCTCGGGCAGCGCTTCCCAGACCAGGCGGAAGCGTACGCCCGTCGAGGTCGGGCGCCTTTCGAGTTCGGCGTTGATGCCATCGACGTGGCGATCGGCCTCCTGCAGCATGCGCTGGATGGCGCTCGCGACCTCGGCCTGTAAGTGGTTCTCCAGGAGCTCGCGCTCGTTGGCGGTGAGGAGCTCGCGGCGCTGGGCGATTTCCTCGGCCAGGATGGCCTCGAGGCGGTCGGGTCGCTCCGGGCGGTTGCGATAGACCACGCTGACGATCAGACCGTGGTCGCTGGTGGCCGCATGCGCCTGATGGCCGAGCGCGCCGAGGCTTCTCAGCAGCTCGCCGAAATCCTCCGAAATCTGGTTCTGGATGCGGTTCCAGTCCTCGTCGTCGGCCTTCACGCCGGCAAGCGCCTGTTCGGCGCGGCGCGCCAGGGTGAGTGCCGGATCGATGGTCCAGGGCGCCGCCGGATCGGGGCACTCGAGGTCCGGTACGGCTATGGACATCAGCCCGCTGGCGATGAAGGCTTGCAGCACTGTGATCGTGGCCTGGCGCTGGACGCGGCGTTCCTCCAGGACGAGAACACAGTCTTCCTCCTTCTGCTGGGCCTTGGCGCGGGTTTCTCCGGCTTCGCGCAGGGCCTTCTCGGCGGCCTTCTCCTCCTTCTCTCCCTGCGCCAGCGCATGCCGCAGGTCCGCGATCCGCCGCTGGATTTCTTCCACCTTCAGTCCCACGGCGTCGTAGAGCGCCTGCCAGCGCGCCTGAGCGTCCTCGGCCTGCGCATGCCTTTCCGCGGACTGCTCCCGCCGCTGATCTTCCTCCCCCTGGGCTTCGGTGACGCGCCGTTGCTGTGTCAGCCATTCGGGCAACGCATGGCGCACATCCTGGGCCGCGAGGAAGAACTGCTGCAACTGGTCGCCGAAGTCGTTCACGGCCGCCTCGATCGCATCGAGCGCCGCTGGCTCCACGGCCAGATGCAGGTCCGCCGCATCCGCGACGAGGCGCTCGCGCGCGGCGCGCCAATGCTGTTCGGCCTCCGCGAGGCGGGCTTGCGCCTGGCGCAGCGCCTCTTCGGCCTCGGCAAATGCCTTGGCCGCGGCCACCGCGGCGACGTGGGCGGCGCGCAGCTCTTCATCGCTTGGCGCCGTGTTCCATTCGAGAGCGGCGCGTTCGCGCTGGCGGCCGAGCTTGTCCTTTTCATCGGCGACGATGCTCAGGGACGCGTCGATCTCCGACAGGCGCCGGGCGATCTCTTCCAGCCGCCGGGCCCGCGCGGCAGCGCGCGCCGCGTAGCCGATGTACTCGGCGGACGGCTTGTTCCACGCCCCGGCCAAGGGGCCGAGGCGGAAGCGCCCGTCAGGTGCGATCCAGGCTTCGGCTTCGGCGACATCGGCCGTGCCACAGGCGATACTTTCCAGCAAGGCGGCGATCACCGGCGCCGCGACCGCCGAATGCTCGGCCGGCAGCAGCCAGTCCGCGGCCGAGGCTGTCTGGCGGGGGCGCGCGACGATTTGTGTGTCATGCCAGGGAGATGTGCCGTCGGCGGCCAGCAGGCTGCCATCGGGCGTCACCCAGGCATCGAGCAGGCCGCTCGCTTCGAGGGCTGCCTCCAGACCGGCTCGTTGCGGCGCGGACAAGGGCTCGCGGAATTCCAGCAACTGCCACAAGGGTGCGCCCGGCAGCTCGAGCCGCGCGGCGCCGTCGCGGAAATAGGGCGCCGGCGGTGAAGCATCCTCGCCTTGTTCAAGACGCTGCTTTTCGGCGGACAAGTCGTCGCGCTCGCCGGCAAGTTCCCTTTCGCGCTGGGCCAAGGCCGCCGCGCGCCCGGCGAAACGTTCGCTGGCCAGATTCTGGGCGGAAGACAAAGCGGTGCGTGCCGGGTTGTCGCCCTGGAGCGCGACAACCCATTCGGCCAGTGCGGCCAGCGCGGTGTCGGGGTCGGCCGGCCGCAATTGCTCAAGCCGATCGAAGTGGCTCTGCCAGGCATCGACGAGCAGAGCGCCCTGAAGCTCGACGGCTTCGTCGGCCGCCCGGCGCCGTTCGGCCGCGGTGCCGAAGGCTTCGGTACGCTCGTCGCATCGCTGCTGCGCTCCGGTGAGCTTGCCGTGGGCATCTTCCACATTGCGCAAGAGCCTCCGCACGACGCCCAGATGCGTGCGGCGCCGCGCCGTCAGGCCGCGCAATTGCCGCTGTGCCGCTTGCCAGGCGGCATTCTCCAGGCACGACAGGACTTCCGCGTCGTTCAGGTCGGCCGCTTCCTGCGCGAGGTCGGCGGCAAGGCCGCAGGCTTCGGCAGCCGCCGCAACGCGCGCATGAGCTTCGGCGAGGGCGTCCCGCGAGGCAATGGCACGCGCGGCGCGTTGCTCCAGCGCGCGGGTTTCCCTCCCGACTTTGGCCTCCGCCTCTTGCAGCGCGTTTGCCGCCAGTTCGGCGTCGCGGCGCCGGTCTTCGGCCTGGCGCTTGGCCTCGTCCAGGCGTCGTGCGTCTTGCAATGCCGGGTCTTCGCGCAGGGCATCGTAGGCGGCGCGGGTACGCGTCAGCTTGCTCGCCAACTCGTCGTGGCGGGATGTCTGTCGGCTCTCTTCCGCCTGTGCCGCCGCCAGCTTTTCCTTGGCGTCGTTCAACGCCTGGCTGGCCTTGTCGAACTCGGTCTGGGCTGCGCGCAGCTTGCCCGCCTCGCGCCGGGCGTTGATGCGGGCATAGACGCGATAGCGCTGGTTGAACTGCCCGACGGCCTTGGCGAGCGCATCGAAGCTTTCGAGTTCTTGGCGGTATTCCTCCAGTTGGTTCAAGGCATCGGCGACGTCGCCGAGCAGCTCGGCGGGCAGCGGCGGCAGCGCTTCGGTGAGGGCTTCCGACAGGTTCGCCTCGTCGGGGCGCTTGGAAAGCTGCGGTTGCCGCAACTGGATCAGGGTGTCCATGAGCGCCAGATAGCGGGCGGCGCCCAGCCGGAACAGCCGTTCGTCCACTGCCCGGCGATAGGCTTCCGCACTGGGGAACACCTGGCCGCGGGCGCCGAGGGAGTCCTGCAGGCGTTCCCGGCTCAGCACGACGCCCTGCGGACTGGTGAGCCACAGACTTTCTCCGACGCGTGTGTCGTCGGCAACGAAGTACCAGGCATCGATCTGCTGCCGGGCCGCCACCGCCGACAGGCCGCAGCCGAGGGTGACGAAGTGGGCGCGGCCGTCTTCGCCGCGGCGGCCGAACTCCGCCCAGACGTAGCCGGTGCGTCGCTCGTGCTTGCCCATGAGCAGGTTCCAGGCCATCTTCTTGCCGGGATCGCCGTCGGGCTCGATGCGCGATGGCTTGATCTGGGCGTCGAAGAGGAACGGCAGTGTCAGCGACAGGACCTTCGACTTGCCGGTGCCATTGTTGCCGCGCAACAGCAGGCGGCCGTTGCGGAACCAGAATTCTTCGCTGTCGTAGAGGTAGAGATCCACGAGACCCAGGCGCAGGGGCTGCCAGCGGGCAAGCGCCGGTTGCGGGAGGGCGATCGCGTTCATGGAAACATGCCCAGTTGTATCGATTCCTCGCCGCCCTGCGTCTTGACGGTCGCCTCGCCCAGGCCGATGCGGGCGAGGGCGGGCAGGGGATGCACCGCGTCCTCTTCCCGGCCGATCAGGCGCAACATCGCCAGCCGGCTCAGGGCGGCCTCGGTGAGTTCCCGTTCTCCGCCGGGCTCGCGTGCCGATTTGCGCCAGTACTGTCCATAACGGGCCGCTGCTGTACGGATGAAGCCGACAATTTCGGCTTCCGTCACCGCATCGCCGCTCTCGCGCCGGCGGTTGGCGAGGAACCTGGCCACCAGCAGGGTGACGTGGGACTCGGTACCCTCGGCCGGCAGCGCGACGTCCGTCAGGTCACCCGTTTCATCCACCAGCGCGACGCCCTCGGCACGCTGCTCGGCGACGAGGCCGCTGTCCTCGGACAAGCGCGTCGCCAGCAGGCCGCGCTGATTCAGGAAATAGGCGCGGTTCTCGGCGTCGAGCTCGTCGAAATAGATCACCGGGTCGTCGAGCAGGCTACGCGAGAACTGGTGTCGCAATGCCGTGCGCCGGCCTTCGTCGCTTTCCGGCTGATGTTCGGCGACGAGGGCGGCGAGGCGCTGGTCGAGGTCGCACGGCGCGTCTTCCGGCGCCCAGGTGGATGGCCCACGCACCGCGGCGAGCAGCCCGGCGAGCACGCGCCGGTGGATGTCGTAGAGCGCGTCGCCGCCGCGGCCCTCGTGGCCCAGGACATAGGCGTCCTCGTCACCGGCTACCCGCGCGATCACGCCCCAGTCGAGCAGGGCGCGGCAGACGGCGACGAGTTCCCGGCGCTCGTGGGCATTCTCCAGCCCGAAAGCGAATCCCCGTTCGGCGAGCGCCGGCTCGCCCGCCAGGATGAGCAGCCGGTCGCCGAGCACGCGCAAGGTGATCTGGGGTTCGGCGCGTTCCAGCACGGCGGCGGCCAGACAGAGCAGCACGTAACGGCGGCGGTCGAAGCCGGGCAGTCCCCGCGTGGCGTCGGACAAATCGGCCGGCCGCTTGTAGAGGCGCGCGCAGTCGCGTTCGATGGCGAGCGGCCAGCCGGTTTCGCGCGCGAACCAGGTGCGCAGGCGGTCCGCATGGCGGCGCACGGCGGAGAAATTGGGATGATCGCTGGTCATCAGCGGGCGCATGAGCAGTGCACGCACGGCGTCCCGGTATTCCTCCTGACGGTGCTGCGCCTGGCGGTCGCCGATGGCGTGGCTTTCCAAACGCCGCTTGCGCATTATGCGTTCGATACCTGGCGTAATCCGTCCCCCGAAGAGGGCGAGGAAACGTGGGAAGGCCCGGCGTTTCCTTCGGGGGTGATGGTGATCCGGTGGTCGCGCCCGGAAAAGACGCCCAGATCCGTTTCGATCACGGCATGGGACGCTTCGCCCAATGGCTCGAGGCGGATGTGAAGAAGGCCGTCGGATGTGGTGCGCGCCACCGTTTCATCCGGCGATGACTGGCTCGCCAGCGCCTCGCCGAGCACGGCGAGGAACAGATCGAATTCGTGCGGGTCGAGCCGGCCGAGCTCCGACAGGCGGCAGACCGTGCCCGTCGCCAGCCGGGCACGGGCCGCTTCCACCTGGCGGTGCTCGGCCGCCGCCAGGCGTGCCAGCGCCGCCCGCCCGGCATCGCGGTTCGTAACCTTGGGCGCGGTGCCGCGTACCGCCGCCGTGCCGTATTCGCGCAGGCGCGGATGGATCGCCACGGCCGGCGCATCGGCCCAGGGGGTCGTCGCCGGCACCTCTGTGGCGGCCAGCAGCGACAGATGACGCGCCGGGTTGAGGGCGAAGGCGGCCCGCGCCAGGCGGTGGGCCTGGCCATCGTCGCCGCAATCCGCGAACCAGCGGGCGAGTACCCGGAAGTCCGCCGAACGGTCGCTGCGTCCGCTGCGGCGCTCATTGACGGCGGCGATGGCGGCGAGCAACTGGGGAATCGCCGCCCGGGCCTTGGCGCGCAAGGCCTCCGCCTGGGCCGGACCGTGTCCGTCCGAGACGAACCACAGGCGCAGACCGCGCCAGCGTTCACGCCAGGCATCGACGCGGGCCTGCAGTGCGCCGGCCTGCTCAAGAACGTCGCCGGGGGCGATGTCGCGCGCCTCGCGGTTCGCCGCCTGCCACAGCAAGGCGTCGATGCGGGAATCGAGCGCCTTGATGCGCTGAGCGATGGCGCCGGAACGGCTCACCAGGTCGCCGATGAAGCGCTCCAGATAGTCGATCAGCCGTTTCTTGAAGCCGACCACGGCTTGCGCCTCGGCCTGCTGGATTTCCACGCTGCGGACGATGCCGGCCATGAAAGCCTGGGCGTTCTCGGCCAGATCCTCGAACACGCGCACCAGGTCGCGCAGCACTTCGTGCACCTTGGCGTCGTCCGGCGCGCTGTCGGCGGCCAGCGCGATCAAGGCTTCGAGGCGGGCGTGGATGTCCTCCAGGGCGACGCTCTGCAACTCGCCGCGGCGCCCGAGGGCCTGGGCGAAGGCCGCCAGCGCCGATTCCACTGCCTCGCCGCCGTGGGAGAGCCGGTAGAGGAAGCGGGCCAGATAGAAGTCGTCGATGCTGGCGACCCGGGCCGTATCCGGCTGGGACTCGAGGTTGCCCCACTCCACCAACTGCGCGAGCGCCGCCCGCACTTCCTCCAGGGCGGGCGGATCGTTCGGCCAGGCCGCTTCGCGCAACACCTCGTCGGGCCGCAGATAGGGGCGGAACTGGCGCTTGGCTGCGGCGAAAACCTCCATGATGGCGCGGTAAAATGCGGCCTTGTCGGCGCTGACGTGGCGGAAGAGTTCGCGGTGGCAGGGGGAGGTGTTCATGCCCTCTCTGGCAACGCGCCCGCCAGAATCGAAAACGCATCGGCGAGTCGTCTCGCCGTTTCTGGCGGCGGCAGCGGTACCTTGAGGTTGCACACGCCGGTTGCCGGATCCCGCTCGATCCATGGATGCGGCGGAGCGTCGGGATCGCTGGCCGCCGCCAGTGCGGAAACCAACTGGGTACCAACCTGGGCCAAGGCTTGCCAGGGATCGGCGCCGCCAGGCGGCGGTGCTTGCGCCGTATCGGCAGCATCAACGTTTGCCATCCTGTCTTCCGGAACCTGCGCAGTCGCCGGCGCCGCGGCGTTGATCATCTCTTCGCCCGGCGTCATGGCCTCGCTTTCCCCCATCTGGCCGGTGACGCTCTCGACCTCCTTCATGAAACGGTTGAGACGTGAACCGCCCAGCGAGATCTCCCCCGCGCCGCCGTCGAGTATGCCCGCCGAGAGGGACCGTTTGAAGGCCAGCACCGAGAGCATGCCCTCTTCGATCGTGCCTTTGGCGACGAAATTGACGATCTGCACCGGCCGCCGCTGGCCCATGCGGTGAATCCGCGCAATGCGCTGTTCGAGCAGCGCCGGGTTCCACGGCAGATCCATGTTCACCAGGATCGAGGCGTGTTGCAGGTTGAGACCGGTGGCGCCGGCATCGGTGGACAGAAACACTCTGCAGCCGGGATCGTCCCGGAAGCGCTCCACCAGCGCCGGACGCTTTTCCGAGGGTACTCCGCCGTGAAAGCTGACATAGCCGATGCCGCGGGCTTCGAGCCGGCGGATCACGATGTCGTGGGTGCGTGTCCATTGGCTGAATACCACGGCCTTGGCGTCGGGCTGCTCGAACAGGTCGCCGAACAGCGCCGCCAGTTCGTCCGCCTTGACGCCGTGGTCGCTCTCCCGATCCAGCAGGTAGGTGCTGTTGCAGGACATGCGCATGTTCTGCAGGGCGCAGGTGAGGCGCCGCTGGTCCTTGTCGGAAAGGAATTTCGTCTTGCGCCAGCGGTGGACGATCTGTGCCACGATGTCGGCGTTTTCCTGGTGGTATGCCATCTGCGTTTCCGTCATCGGCACCAGCAGGTTCTGATCGGTGCGTTCGGGCAACTGCATCAGGACTTCGGACTTGCGGCGGCGGATCATGATCGGCGCCAGCGTCTGGCCGACTTTTTCCAGGCCGGTGTAGCCGGTGACACGCCCTCCCTCGTCCTTCACCTGGTGCTCGTGCAGCAGCTTCCAGGTGGGTCCCAGGCGATGCTGGTCGACGAACTGGACGATGGAGACGAGTTCCTCCAGCTTGTTTTCCAGCGGCGTGCCGGTGAGCACTACGGCGTAGGGACTGTCGATGCGTTTCAGGGCGCGGGCGGCGATCGTGTTCCAGTTCTTCACCCGCTGCGCCTCGTCGACGATCACCAGTTCCGGCGCCCAGGCGGTGATCAGATCGAGGTCGGGCTGGAGCTTTTCATAGTTGGTGATTTTGCAGAAATCGTCCTGTCCATAGTCTTTCTGGCGCTGCGCCCGCGTTCCCCCCATGACGCGCGATTCGCGCCCGGAAAAGCGCGCGATCTCGCTTTGCCACTGGTACTTGAGCGAGGTCGGACAGATCACCAGCACTTTCGATACGCCAAAATGCCGGGCCAGGATTTCGGCCGCAGCGATGGCCTGGATGGTCTTGCCCAGGCCCATCTCGTCGCCGATCAGCGCCCTGCCCGCACGGACGGCGAACAGCGCGCCTTCCGCCTGGTACGGATACAGCGGCACCTTGAGCAGCTTCTTCAGCGATGGGTCGTCAATGCCGTGACGGAAGATGTCGTCCAGTGCCGCCGCGCGCCGTTCGGCGTCGCGCCGGCCGGCGATGAAATCGAGGGCATCGTCGTAGGCGCGCAACTCGTGGCCGCTCTCGCCCACGGCGGTGACGAAACGCTCCAGTTCGCCGAACATTTCCGGCGGCAGAACCCAAGCTTGGGCGGGGTCGAACAGCCGCGCGGCCGCCTTCGCTATGGCCGGCGGACAATCCGTTCCGGCACGAAAATGGACCGTGCGTCCGCCGTCGTTGCGCAGGTACAGTTCGGAGAAGGGGGGATGGTAGCCGCGCGCGAAAGCCGCCTTGGCGCCGCGCTTCTTTTCCAGTTGCGCGAGAACGAATTCGATGTGCTTGCAGGTGCCCAGTTCGTTGGTGGCGTAATCGGGACAGGCGCAATGATTGTCGCCCGGCCGTCCGCCGCGTATCGCCACCCGGTAGCTGCTCTTCGACTGTGGGTTGGAGACGCGGAACTCGGAAAAAAACGGTTCCGTGCCGATATTCTCCATCCCGAACGCCTGTTCGCGGCCGAACTGGCGGCGCAATGCGCGTTGCCATTCAACGGCGGAAAGCTCCGGCGGCGCCTGCGTCCGGGACAGCCTCGGATCCTTGGGCGGCTTGGTCGTCCTGCTGCCTCGCGGCTTGGTCGATTTGTCGTTCATGAATGCTTCTCTTTCGACAGAGCGTTCCCCATGCGAAGTCGCTCCGATTTTCCGTGGTGCGGTAGCTGGGCCGTCTCCCGTTCCCTCATCACTCTCATTCGATGATTCCCAGTGAGCGCAAACCATCGCACTTGCGGAGGTTTATATTCTGATTCATTGCGCCTTACCGTCACTTTTACCGTCAAAAATAGAGCGCTTTTGCTGAGGCGCGAGATGGAGTCGATTTGCGCGCGGCTACCCCAACTCATCATCTATCGTCAACTATCAGCGCGATCCAGGCTCTGGGAGAGTTTGGATTGTGCGCCGTTATCGTAGCACAGCTACGACTGAATCAACCAAACAAAACTTGGCAAAAATTTTGTTTGGTGGTACATATCGTAGCATGGCTACGACAGATCGAAACAAGCTAAACACCCTCTACCGCCGCTGGGTGTCCGGGACGCCACTGACATCAGGGGATCTGGCGGCATTGGGCGTCTCCGCAGACCTGGCTGTTCACTACGCCCGCGCCGGTTGGCTGCTTCGCTTGGCGCGCGGGGTCTATTGCCGCCCCAACGATACGCTGAATCTCCATGCTTGCTTAGTCCTCCTCCAACGATCCGTCGAAGGCCTGCATGTGGGCGGTAAGTCCGCGCTCGATTGGTACGGTGTGCGGCAGTACCTGTCGCAGCAATCCGTTGTGCAGCTCTATGGCTGGACGGCTGCTCGCCTGCCGGACTGGTTCACCGAGCGCTTTCCGGCCGAGTACCACCGCAAGCGCCTGTTTGACGAGCCGCCGGCCGAGCTGCTTCATGCCGGGCCGTTCGAGAAGCGCGACGGCGCGCCGCTGGTCTCGGTGCCAGAGCGGGCGTTGCTGGAAATGCTCAGCGAAGTGGGCGTGCGTCAATCCCTGCAGGAGGCGCGTGAACTCATCGAGGGCGCCTACAGCCTGCGTGCGGACGTACTGCGCGATCTGCTGCAGCGCTGCACCAGTGTCAAGACGGTGCGCCTCTGCCTGCAGCATGGGCGCGAACTCGGCCTCCCTTGGGCCGCCAAGCTGGATGCTGCGCAACTACCGACCGGCAGCGACCGTGCTTGGGTCTCACGCTCCGCTGACGGCTTGCTGGTACTTAAGCCATGAATCAAACGTATCTGGGCACGGCGATCAATCTGTTCATCCGTGACATGCGCCGATAGGTGTGGAAAGCCAATCGCACGGACCCAATGTTCTCCACACCGTCCTTGGCCAGTCTTTCCGATTGCCAGGGGCAGAAGCCTACGAGGCACTGCCGCGGCGCTTCAATCTGACGCCGCGCTGCGTGGTATGGTATCTGGCCGAGGTAGAGGCCTGGATCGAGGAACGTAAGCGAGCTCCATGCGCCAGCGCCGCCAAGCCGGATGTCCATCTACGAAAAACCCGCCCTGTTCGGGCGGGCTCCGCTCAGGGATGAGGCTGGCGACAGTCTCATCCAACGAGAGCTTCCAGCTCCTCGGAAGCCGAGCGCGATAGGCGCCGCCGCTCCTTTGCCACGTTGACCTGCAAGGCCACGCACGCCACCTCCAGAACGTCCCTGGCCATCGAATAGCTGCCCTTGGCCTGTAGCCAGGTCAGCACATCCGCCAGGTGCCAGATCGACGCGCTACCCTCATGCACCGGCGCCGGGAAGCTGCCCGGATGGGCCAGCATCAGCTTGCGCATGTTTTGCCGCGACACGCCGATCATCTCTGCCACGTCGGTCAGGCCGACCAGATCCGGGGCAACCTCGATCAGCCTGGCCGACGGTACAGCGCTCCGCGCGTCGGCCAGCGCGCTGCGCACAGCCGCGTCCGCGCTGTCCGCCTCGCGGGTGAACTCCAGCGCGAGCCGCCCCGGCTGGCCGATGCCGACCAGGGCATCGTCGCAGCCGGCCTCGCCCAGGCGCTCGACAAGCGCATCCGGGTCACGGTCATCGTCGGCGAGCTGGTATTTCAGGGTGAATGTGTATTCCATCGTGCTACTCCTCGACATCGTCGGCAGCTTTCCGCTGCTTGCGGTGCGTGGTGCAGTGGTCCACGACGCGTCGCAAGGCATGCGCGTGGTTGCCAGGGTTCTTCGGCGTGCTTCACACGCTGGTGATGCAAAACTCGCCGCAGCGACACTCCGCGTCGTTGTACGGACAATAAATCCGCCCCCAGGCGTGACTACCGCCGATTTCCACACGCCAGCCCCGCTCTTCGGCGTACCTGAGTGCTTCCTCGACCTCTTTCTTCGGATGAGAGGGACGGCCCATCAACAGTGTCCAGTATGGGAATGATTCGCTGGGTTGTCAAGTGACAACCTCGTCGCTGCTTCAGGCCATCGCACTCAACACCGGCACGACCATGTTGTCCGGCATTAGCTGTGGTCGCCGCGACATATTTATTTAAAACAGTATGTTACAATGGATTTTCGATGAGTCGCGATAGTCCCCGAAGGACCTGCTCACTCCCACTCGATCGTCGCCGGCGGTTTCCCCGAGATGTCGTAGGTGACCCGGGAGATACCGGGGATTTCGTTGATGATGCGGCGCGAGACGAGGTCGAGGAAGTCGTAGGGCAGGTGGGCCCAGCGGGCGGTCATGAAGTCGACGGTTTCCACCGCGCGCAGCGCGACCACGTAGTCGTAGCGGCGGCCGTCGCCCATGACGCCGACCGATTTCACCGGCAGGAAGACGGCGAAGGCTTGGCTGACCTTGTCGTACAGGTCGTGGCGGTAGAGTTCTTCGATGAAGATGGCGTCGGCGCGGCGCAGGAGGTCGGCGTATGCTTTCCTCACCTCGCCGAGGATGCGCACGCCGAGGCCTGGCCCGGGGAAGGGATGGCGGTAGACCATCTCGTACGGCAGGCCGAGTTCGAGGCCGATCTGGCGGACCTCGTCCTTGAACAGCTCGCGCAGCGGCTCGACCAGCCGCAGGTTCATGGTTTCCGGCAGGCCGCCCACATTGTGGTGGGACTTGATGACGTGCGCCTTGCCGGTCTTGGAGCCGGCGGATTCGATCACGTCGGGGTAGATCGTGCCCTGCGCCAGCCAGCGGGCGTCTTCGATCTTCGCGGCCTCTTCGTCGAAGATTTCCACGAACAGGCGGCCGATGATCTTGCGTTTGTCCTCGGGGTCGGCAACGCCTTGCAAGGCATTCAGGAAGCGGTCTTCGGCATTGATCCGGATCACCCGCACGCCCATGTGCTCGGCGAAAGTGGCCATGACCTGGTCGCCTTCGTTGAGGCGCAGCAGTCCGGTGTCGACGAACACGCAGGTCAGTTGTTCACCGATGGCATGCTGCAGCAGGGCGGCGACCACGGACGAGTCCACGCCGCCGGACAGGCCGAGCACCACGCGTTCGGCGCCGACCTTGGTCCGCACCTTGGCGATGGCGTCTTCGATGATGTTGCCCGTGGTCCAGCGGGCCTCGCACCGGCACAGCTTGCGCACGAAACGTTCCAGGATGCGTTTGCCCTGGCGGGTGTGGGTCACTTCCGGATGGAACTGCAGTGCGTAGAACCGGCGTTCCTCGTCCGCCATGCCGGCGATGGGCGCGCTCTCGGTGCTGGCGATCAGCTTGAAGCCGGGCGGCAGGCCGACGACCTGGTCGCCGTGGCTCATCCACACGTCGAGCAGCCCGTAGCCTTCGGGGGTGGTGTGGTCCTCGATCTCGTTCAGGAGCTGCGAGTGGCCGCGGGCGCGGACCTGGGCGTAGCCGAATTCGCGGTGTTCGACGGCTTCCACCTTGCCGCCGAGCTGGGCCGCCATGGTTTGCATGCCGTAGCAGATGCCGAGCACCGGTACGCCGCGCGTGAACACCGAGGCCGGGGCGCGGGGCGTGTCCGTGCCCGTGACGCTTTCGGGGCCGCCGGACAGGATGATGCCTTGCGGGGCGAATTCGGCTATGAAACCGTCGCCGCAGTCGTAGGGATGAATTTCGCTGTAGACCCCGAGTTCCCGCACCCGCCGCGCGATGAGCTGGGTGTATTGGGAGCCGAAATCCAGGATCAGGATTTTTTGGGCGTGGATGTCGGTCATCGGGGCTCGCGGGGTCCGGGATCAGTCGAGGCGGTAGTTCGGCGCTTCCTTGGTGATGGTCACGTCGTGCACATGGCTTTCGCGCATGCCGGCCGTGGTCACCCGGACGAAGTTGGCGTGCTCGCGCATTTCCTCGATGGTACGGCAGCCGGTGTAGCCCATGGAGGCGCGAACGCCGCCCACGAGTTGGTGGAGGATGGCGATGAGACTGCCCTTGTGCGGGACCCGGCCTTCGATGCCTTCGGGTACCAGTTTTTCGGCCTCGGTGCTGTCCTGGAAATAGCGGTCGCTGGAGCCCTGCTGCTGGGCCATGGCACCCATCGAACCCATGCCGCGGTAGGCCTTGTAGGAGCGGCCCTGATACAGCTCGACTTCGCCGGGCGACTCTTCGGTGCCGGCGAACAGCCCGCCGATCATCACGCAATGGGCGCCGGCGGCGATGGCCTTGGCGACGTCGCCCGAATAGCGGATGCCGCCGTCGGCGATGACGGGAATGCCTGTGCCGGCCAGGGCCTGGGCGACATTGGAGACTGCGGTGATCTGAGGTACGCCGACGCCGGCGATGATGCGGGTGGTGCAGATGGAGCCGGGGCCGATGCCGACCTTGACCGCGTCGGCCCCGGCTTCCGCCAGCGCCCGTGCGGCGGTGCCGGTGGCGATGTTGCCGCCGATCACCTGGACCTGCGGGAAGCGGCTCTTGACCCAGCGCACCCGGTCCAGCACGCCCTGGGAGTGGCCGTGGGCGGTGTCGACCACGATCACGTCGACGCCGGCTTCGACCAGTGCCTCGACCCGCTCTTCGGTGCCGGCGCCTGTGCCGACGGCTGCGCCCACCCGCAGGCGTTCGAACTCGTCCTTGCAGGCCTGCGGGTAGTCCTTCGACTTCTGGATGTCTTTCACCGTGATCATGCCGCGGAGCTGGAAGGCTTCGTTGACCACCAGGATCTTCTCGATGCGGTGCTGGTGCAGCAGTCGGATGGCCTCCTCCTTGCTGGCGCCTTCCTGCACCGTGATCAGGCGTTCCTTCGGCGTCATCGCCTTGGTGACGGGTTCGTCGTAGCGGGTTTCGAAACGCAAGTCCCGGGCGGTGACGATGCCGACCAGTTCGTCGCCGTCCACCACGGGAACGCCGGAGATGTTGCGGGCACGGGTCAGCTCCATGACCTCGCGGATGGTCGCGGTCGGCGGCACGGTGATCGGTTCCTTGATCACGCCGCTTTCGTATTTTTTGACGCTCCTGACTTCCGCCGCCTGGCGTTCCGCCGTCATGTTCTTGTGGATGATGCCGATGCCGCCTTCCTGGGCAATGGTGATGGCGAGCCTGGCTTCGGTCACCGTGTCCATGGCGGCCGACAGCAGCGGGATGTTCAGCGGAATGGCCCGGGTGAGCCGGGTGGTCAGGGAGACGTCGCGGGGGAGCACGTTCGAATACGCAGGAACCAGCAGGACGTCATCGAAAGTCAGCGCTTCTTGTTCGATACGCATGGAATACTCCCGGCAAGTAAAAAACTGATTAGTATAACCTTTTCTTTGTCCATGTAAACCGGCGGGTGTCCGCGGCTTTCGGATGTGAGGCCCCCGCGGGAGGAAGCCGAACCTCATTCCAACGATGCGCGGAGCCGGCGGCCGTTCAGGTTTCCGCCTGGGCGCAGATCCCGGCGAATGCGGGGAAGTCCCGCGCCAAGGCCTCGGCGAGTTCGGCGCCGTTCTCGGGCGCGGGAAGCTTCAGGAAGAAGTCGAGCATGGCGGCCAGGGCGATCGCATCCAGAAAAGCGGCCTTGATGGTCCAGGCCAACAGGAAGGCGAACACATAGGGCCAGATGCCGGGATCGAGCGGAAGGTTCGCGAGAATGCCCTGGACCGCCGCCAGCAGGACCGGGAAGGTCGCGAAACACCCCAGCCAGCCGAAGCCGAACAGGTACAGCCGGTTGCGCAGGATCTTCGGGAAATGCGCGGCCAGGATGAGCAGGCCTTCCCTTGCCGACTGGCGAAGGCCGTTTGCCGGATGGGCGAAGTGATAGCCGAGCAGGGTCAGCGTCTCGGTGGTTGCAAGCAGGCCCTTCGCCTGGAGCAGCCAGCGTTGCGGCTGGGTTTGCGGTGGCGTTTCCCGCCAGCCGGGCAAGGCGAACAGCACGGTGCGCATTGCGGCGAGGACGGAGTTTAGCTCTCGTGGGGCGGGAAAGCGTTCGGCGACCCGGCCGCGGGCGAAGTCGATCTGCCCCTTGCCCTTCGGAACGGGCTGCTTCAGCGTTTCCGCGCCGAGCAGCGCGGCGTTGCGGGCCTGAACGCCGGTCAGGAAGCCGTTGCGGAACTTGTACAGGATCCAGCCGACGACGCCCATGCCGATCCAGGCGCCGGCGGCGGCGAATGCGGTCGGGTTGGAACTGAGCGAGCCGACGCCGATGGTCGTGCCCGCGCCGATGACCGCGCCGAAGATGTAGGCCAGGCCCACGCCGAGGTAGATGAGCCAGCGATGGAGCACGAAGGCCATGCTCTTCTCGAGGGTGCGGGTGGCCGAAAGCAGATTGAAATCCCACATGACGGATGACCTCTTCTTTTTTTTGGCTTGAAATTCAGGCTTGGGGGCTCAGCTGCGTCCTTTTCGCAATTTGCGGAGCGCCGGCTTTCTGCCTTGCGGCGGCAATCCGGTGTGCTGGGTTCGGAATGAAGTGGCTTTCGGGCTCGCTCCGGCTTTGGCCGTGCCCATCCCCTGCGGTTGCCAGGCCGGGATCAGATGGTGCTTGCTGTTGCCGATCAGGTCGGCGCGGCCCATCTGCTTCAGGGCCTCCCGCAGGAGCGGCCAGTTCTCCGGATCGTGGTAGCGCAGAAAGGCCTTGTGCAGCCGGCGTTGAGTGAGTTTCCGGGGCGTTTCGACGGTTTCGCTGGTGCGCGTGATCCGGTGCAGCGGGTTCTTGCGGCTGTGGTACATGGCCGTGGCCACCGCCATGGGCGAGGGCAGGAAGGCCTGCACCTGGTCGGCCCGGAAGCCGTTCTTCTTGAGCCACAGCGCCAGGTTCAGCATGTCCTCGTCGGTGGTGCCGGGATGGGCGGCGATGAAATAGGGGATGAGATACTGCTCTTTCCCCGCCTCGCGCGAGTATTGGTCGAACATCGCCTTGAAGCGGTCGTAGGTGCCTATCCCCGGCTTCATCATCTTGGAAAGCGGCCCCGGCTCGGTATGCTCGGGCGCGATCTTGAGATAGCCGCCGACGTGATGGGTCACCAGTTCCTTGACGTATTCCGGCGATTTGACGGCCAGGTCATAGCGGAGCCCCGAGCCGATCAGGATCTTCTTGATGCCGGGGAGCTGGCGGGCGCGACGGTACAGGCGGATCAGCGGGCCGTGGTCGGTGCCGAGGTTCTTGCAGATGCCGGGATAGACGCAGGAGGGGCGGCGGCAGCTCGCCTCGATCTCGCGGCTCTTGCAGGCCAGCCGGTACATGTTGGCCGTCGGCCCGCCCAGATCGGAGATCACGCCGGTGAAGGCCGGGGAGGTGTCGCGGATGGCCTCGACCTCGCGGATGATGGAATCTTCCGAGCGGCTCTGGATGATCCGCCCTTCGTGCTCGGTGATGGAGCAGAAGGTGCAGCCGCCGAAGCAGCCGCGCATGATGGTCACCGAATGCTGGATCATCTCGAAGGCCGGGATGCGGGCGTCGGCGTAGTGCCGATGGGGCAGGCGGCTGTAGGGCAGGCCGTAGACCCGGTCCATTTCCCTGGTGGTCAGCGGCAGCGCCGGCGGATTCAGCCAGACGTCGCCGCTCCCGTGGCGCTGGACCAGGGCGCGGGCATTGTGCGGGTTGGTTTCCTGGTGCAGCACCCGCGAGGCATGGGCGTACAGCACCGGATCGTCGCGCACCGCATCGAAATCCGGCAAGCGGATCACCGTTTTGCCATGGCCGCGGGCGGGGCGGGTAAAGTGAAGTACCGCGGCGGGCTCCTTCGCCGGGGAGTCGCAGCCGGCAGGTGTTTCCTGATAGGGGTTGGGAGCGGCCGTGATCGCGCCTGGCCGGTCGATATGGGTGGAGTCGATTTCGCGCCAGTCGACGGCGGGGGTACGGCGGACGAAGACCGTGCCCCGAATGTCCGTGAGTTCGGCGACCGATTCGCCGGTGGCGAGCCGGTGGGCGATCTCGACCACCTGGCGTTCGCCGTTGCCGTAGACCAGGAGGTCGGCCTTGGCGTCGACCAGCACCGAACGCCGGACCTTGTCCGACCAGTAGTCGTAATGGGCCACACGGCGCAGGCTGGCTTCGATGCCGCCCAGCACGATCGGCACGTCTTTGTAGGCTTCGCGGCAGCGCTGGGCATAGACCAGCACGCAGCGGTCCGGGCGGCGGTCGGCCGCGCCGTCGGGGGTGTAGGCGTCGTTGGAGCGGATGCGGCGGTCCGAGGTGTAGCGGTTCACCATGGAATCCATGTTGCCGCCGGTCACGCCGAAGAACAGGTTGGGACGTCCGAATTCCTTGAACGGCTCGGCCGAGTGCCAGTCCGGCTGGGCCAGGATGCCGACCCGGAAGCCCTGGGCTTCCAGGAGGCGGCCGATCAACGCCATGCCGAAGCTGGGGTGGTCGACGTAGGCGTCTCCCGTGACCAGGACCACGTCGCAGGAGTCCCAGCCGAGCCGCTCCATCTCGGCGCGTGTCAACGGCAGTTGCGGGGCTATGCCGAAGCGGGCGGCCCAGAATTTTCGGTACGAGAAGATGTCCCGTGCTTGCTGCATGATGCCGAGGACCTGAGTGGGGTGGCTAGTCTAGCGGATCGGGCGAGGCCGCCGCCAGCTTGAAGGGACAACGGCGCGGGTCAGCGCCGCGGCGGGTCGGATTTGCCCTTGCGTCCCAGCCTGAGATTGTCCCGGGATTCCTTGAAGACCCCGATACCCCAGATTCCCCAGGAGGCGGTCTTCAGCATGATGAGCGGGATGGCCACGGTTTGCAGTCCCCACACGGCCACCGCCATGGCGCTGGCGCCGGAGAGGCCCCAGGCCACCAGGCCCCAGCGCCCCCCGATCACGGCTTTCCCCCATCGCAGGGCGGCTTGTTTTTTTTCTTGTTTTTTCATCCCGGTGCGATTTTTGAGCGGAATCGGCCTGCGTCGTCGCGCGTTCGCGGAGCGGCTGGCCGATAAGCGCCGCGGGGCATTGAAATGCGATCGTAACAATGAGGCGATAGTCATGTAAATGATGATGGCTGGCCGAGCGTTCGGCGTCGCTCACGGCCGGCGGTGGCGAGTCCGGAAATCAAAAAGAGCCGCTGTCCGAGCCTCGAGGCCCGGACAGCGGCTCCTTGGTCTTTCAGTTTCCCAGAATCCCTCACGAGGCGGTTGCCCGGAGGGACTCACGCCGGCATCAGCGGATGTCCGGGCACAGTTCGCGTTCGAACAGGTGCGAGAAGCTGTAGAAGGTCTGGGTCAGCGTGCCCATGACGGCCAGCGCCAGCCAGCCGAAGATCACGAAGCCGTAGTGCAGCGGCGCCACGAACAGCTCTTCCATGAACCAGAAGGTGTGGCCCCATTCGTTCAGACCCACGTTCGGCAGAATCATGAACGGACCCACCACCAGCACCAGGTACGGCAGCGAAATGCCCTTCGCGAAGAACGGCAGACGCGTCTTGGCATAGATGAACGCCGCAAAGCCGGTGATGATGTAGATCGGGTAGCTCAGATAGAACTCGATGATGTGCGACGGGGTGAAGTCGGTGTCGCGCACGATCGTCTGATGCCAGGTGCCGTCCTGCTCGGTGAAGTAGGAAGCGCCCCAGTAGATGGCCCAGGCGTAGGCCACCAGCCAGGTCAGGTGGGTGAAGTTGCGGCGCAGCTCTTCACGCGGGGTCAGCGCGGCCAGGTTGCGGTCGCGGGTCTTCCAGAGGTAACCCCACAGGATCGAAGCCGTCACGATTTCCAGGACGATCTCGGTGTACAGGAAGTTCATCCAGTAGGTTTCGAACTCCGGCGCGAACGAATCCAGGCCGGCGGACCAGCCGTAGACGCCTTCGTACCAGCGCACCCACATGTAGAACACGGTATAGATAGCAATCGCGAAAACCAGCCACTTCTTGTCCAGTAGCGGCCGGTCGGCGGCGGCGATGCCGCCCACGGTTGTTGTAGCCATCTGATTTCTCCTGAGTCGGTGTTGGTTTGACGCCATCATGCCCACTCTTTTGGTGGCTGTGGCAGTGGGTAAGACCGGCGCCGGCGGAAAAAATTCCCGATCGCCGTTCTGGGAAGATTGCCCGGCGGCTGGAACCGGCATGCGGAAAGTTAATGATACACTTCCGGCTCGCCGCGTTTCTTTGTCTTTCAAGATCGGTCCGGGTCGAGGTCCGGCTGCGATGACGGTGCCTGCAAAATTCGATTATTCAACGGGATCGCCCTTGCCCCTGGGGGTTCATTTCCAGGGAACGGATGCCAATTTCTCCCTGTTCAGCCGGCATGGCTCGCGGGTCCGCCTGCTGCTGTTCGCCGATCCGAGCCATGCCCAGCCTCACCAGGTCATCGATCTCGATCCCAATCACCACCGCACCGGCGATATCTGGCACGTGGCGGTGCACGGCGCACACCGCGGCCTGGCTTACGCCTTTCAGGTCGACGGACCGCATGAGCCGCATCTGGGCCATCGTTTCGACCCCCAGGCGGTGCTGCTCGACCCCTATGCCACCGCCCTGGTGACGCCGGAGCATTGGGAGTTTTCAGGGGCCGCGGTCGGCGGGCCGGAGGGCGTGGCCGCAAAGGCTTTGATCACGGCGGACCATTTCGACTGGGGCAACGACCGCCCGCTCAAGCACCACTGGTCGGAGCTGGTCATCTATGAGGCCCATGTGCGGGGGCTGAGCATTCATCCCTCGTCGGCGGTCGGGAATCCCGGCACCTATCTCGGCGTCATCGACAAGATCCCCTATTTCAAGCAGCTCGGGATCACCGCGCTCGAGCTGATGCCGCTGCAGGCTTTCAACCCCTATGAAGTGACCCGCTACAACCCCGTCACCGGCGAGAGGCTCCGGAACTACTGGGGCTACAACACCATCGCCTTCCAGGCGCCGCATGCGGGCTATGGAACCGGCGCCTACCCCGGCTGCCAGGTGGAAGAGTTCAAGCACATGGTCAAGGCCCTCCACGAGGCCGACATCGAGGTTCTCCTGGACGTCGTGTTCAACCATACGGCGGAAGGGGATGAGACCGGTCCCATCCTGAACTTCCGCGGCCTGGACAACAGCATCTATTACCTGCTGGAAGAAGACCGCCGACGCTACCGCAACTATTCGGGTTGCGGCAACACCGTCAACTGCAATCACCCGGTGGTGCGCAACTACATTTTGGACTGCCTGCGGTACTGGGTGGTCGAGATGCACGTGGACGGCTTCCGGTTCGATCTGGCCTCGATCCTCGGGCGCGACCGCAGCGGGCATCTGGTGCCCAATCCGCCGCTGCTGGAACTGATCGCCGAGGATCCCATCCTGCGCGACGTCAAGCTCATCGCCGAGGCCTGGGATGCCGGCGGCGCCTATCTGGTGGGGCGTTTCCCGGGCGAACGCTGGTGTGAATGGAACGGGGTGTACCGGGACGACGTGCGCCGCTACTGGCGCGGCGATTCGGGCATGGCGGGGGCCTTCGCCAGCCGCCTGTGCGGCAGCGCGGACATTTACGAGCATTCCGGCAAGGCGCCGGTGAACAGCATCAACTTCGTGACCTGCCACGACGGCTTCACGCTCAACGACCTGGTCAGCTACGCGTGCAAGCACAACACCGCGAACGGGGAGGACAACCGGGACGGCTCGGATCACAATTTCAGCGCCAATTACGGCTGCGAAGGGCCGACCGGCGATCATGAAATCAACGCCATCCGGCGGCGCCAGATGAAGAACTTCATGGCCTCGCTGCTGCTGTCCAGGGGGGTCCCCATGATCCTGGGCGGCGACGAGTTCTGCCGGACGCAGTTCGGGAACAACAATGCCTATTGCCAGGACAACGAGATTTCCTGGTTCGACTGGCGCTTGTTGGAGGAGAACCGGCCGTTCTTCGAGTTCGTCCGCAAGATGATCGCGTTTCGAACCCGTCATCCGGTGCTTTCGCGGGAGCGGTTCTACCGGCCTGAAGACATCCACTGGTTCAATCCGGCCGGCGGCCAGCCGGACTGGCAGACCGATTCCGCCTTGGGCTGCTGCATTCGGGCGGTGGGGGAGCAGGAGCAGCCGCTCTGCCTGCTGTTCAATCCGACGGCGGAGGGGCTCTGCTTCCGGCTGCCGGATACGCTCCGCGGGGGAGTCTGGAGCAAGGCGGTGGATACCGCCGTGGAATCGCCTGGCGACACCTGCGAATTCGAAGGGGGGAGTCCGCTGCCGGACCAGCGGCGTCTGTTCCTCCCCGACCGCAGCCTGGTGGTGCTGGTGGAAGGGGCCGCGGCGGCTGCCGCGGCCCGTGCCTGATCAGTCGGCGACCGTCTGGCTGGCGGTAAAGGTTTTCCCCAGGTTGTCGCGGATTTCCGCTTTGAGTTCCCCCGCCTTGTCCGGCACGAAATAGAAGCGGAAATTGGGGTCGGCGCTGATGGCGATGTCCGTCTTGGCGGTCAGGACCTGAGTCCCGTCGAAGCTCACCTTGACTTCCTCGACGTAATGCGCGGGTTTGATCAGGCGCGAAATCTGGTCCATCTGCAGTCCGGTGATGTTCGGATGGCTGACCAGGAGCTGGACGGCGTTGGCCTGTCCCAGCGCGGCCTTGTCGCCGTCCATGCGGAACTTCATCTTCCCCAGCCGCGCCATGGCGGCATCGAGGTCGGCGCCCAGGGGGGCGGAACAGCCGCCGCTGGCCTTGACGAAGGCCTTGCTCATATAAAGCTTGCCGTCGCTGGTCTCGGCGATGGCGCGGACGTAGGTATAGGAGTTGACGCGGACCCGCATTGCCAGATCGGCTTTGCCGCTGGCCGGGGTGAGGTCGAAGGACGCCGCGAAGGGCACCGGATTGTTGTCGATGATCAGGGTGATGCGTCTGATGTATTTCTCCGGCGTCTGCGGGATCTTGCTCGTGATCTGGAGCGGAACCAGGGCGGGGTCCTCGGCGCGGTAGGGCGCCGTCAGCTCGATGACGCCGTTGCCTTCTTCGATCGGCTCGTCGCCGAAATATTGAGTCCGCAGCGCGCTTGTCCATGCGCCTTCGTCTTGCGGGTCCGCCGCCTGTGCCAGGGCGGAGAGAACGATTCCTGCCAATAGGAGCCAAATACGCGGGGCGATTCCAGCTTGCATGTGATGACCTCCGGGTGGGTTTTATTATTAGAGAATACTGTTAGTCGTCTTCCCATTCCAGCGCGGCGAACGCCGTGGAGACGTTCCTCTTGTTGAATTCGTCGAACAGTCGCCACTCGCCCCGCATCGAAGTCCCCACGCTTTCCATGGCCTGTTCCATCGTCCTGTGCTGTTTGATCGCGGCGCGGACCTCGGTTGCGAGACCGTTGAGATAGCGCTCCTCGGCGGCGATGGCCTGGGGCCAGTCGCTGATGGCCGGGCCGTGGCCGGGGACGGCCAGTCTGGCCGGCACGGCTTTGAGGTGGTCGATCTCCTTCAGCCAGCCGGTCAGGCTGCCGTCCACCACCGGCAGGTGCCCCATGAACAGGAGGTCGGCCGCCCATAACGTCCCGGTCTTGGCATCATAGACGCTCAGGTCGTTGTCGGTATGCGCGGGGCCATGGGCGGTGAGACTGAGCGTTCGGTTGCCGAGGTCGAGTTCCATCCTTTCCCGCACCGGCCGGTCCGGCGGCACGAAGTCCTCGGCGGTCAGCGTGTAGCCCAGGTCCCGTGCAGCCTTTTCGATGTAGTACGGCGCCCGCGTCGCCATCGCCTGAGCGAGCTTGTGATGGCCGATGAACGATACGCCGGGCGCCTTGAAGGCGCGGTTGCCGTAAATATGGTCGGGGTGGACGTGGGTGTTGATCACGTAACACACGGGCAGCGGGGTGCGGGCGGCGATCGCGGCTTTCAGCGCCCGGCCCTGTTCGGGGCTTCCGCCGCTGTCGATCACGGCGACGCAGCGTTCGCCAGCGATGAAGCCGATGTTGGCGATTTCCCCCCGGTTGTGCGTGTCGGGCAGCTCGTGCCGGCCCTGATGGACGAAAATGCCTTGCGCGACTTCACGCAGATCGAGGTCCGGCCGGGCGGCGGCCAAGCCCCACCAGAGGCCGCAGAGGGCCGCTCCGGCGGTTCGGGCGAAACGGGGGGGCACTGGGGTGTCCTCGGAAGGGGGAAAAATACCTGAGAATAACGTTAGGGCATTGTCCCCTTCGGCGCCGCGATGTTCAACCGTCCCGCTTTCGGCCGGGCGTGGCGAATTGACGCGCTCCGCCCGGCCTGGTTGGGGGTCGAACCCACGAAAGACGCGGCTTCCGGGCGCATTTCCCGGCCCTGTCTTCAGGTTGACTTTTATGGCGAAATCCTTCACCTTACGCGTCCAGACGGGCTGGACGGGGCATTTTCATGCCTTTTACCGGGAAAAATTCCGGCGATACCGGCCGCCGTCCTCCCTAGAGTTTTCGGAAATTTTTTCACTAACAAGACGTATTCTGCGGACGCAGATACCAGGAGGAAACAAGATGAAAAAACCCGTGAAAAGCTGGCTCATCGCAAGTTCCATAGCATCGTTGCTGGCAGTACCCGGGGTCTCTTTCGCGAACGCCGAAGTGGAAGCACTCACCAAGGATCCGAAGAACTTTGCGACTTGGGGTGGCGACTACGCGGGCACGCGTTACAGCACGCTGGACCAGATCAACTTCAAGAACGCCAAGCACCTGCAGCCGGTCTGGACGTTCTCCACCGGTATGCTGCGCGGCCATGAAGGCGGTCCGCTCGTCGTCAACGACGTGATCTACATTCACACCGGGTATCCCCACAAGGTCTATGCCTTGGATCAGGCGACCCAGTCCGTGATCTGGGAATACGTCTACGCCCCCGACAAGGGCACCGATCAGTCTCAGGTCATCTCCGTGATGTGCTGCGACGTCGTCAACCGCGGTCTGGCGTACGGCGACGGCAAGGTCTTCCTGGCCCAAGGCGACGCCACCCTGGTGGCCCTCGACGCCAAGACCGGCAAGATCGTCTGGAAAGTCAAGAACGGCGATCCGAAGACCGGCATGACCGCCACCAACGCCCCCCTGGTCGTCAAGGACAAGGTCCTGACGGGCATCTCCGGCGGTGAATTCGGCGTGCGCGGCTTCCTGGCTGCTTACAACATCAAGGACGGCACCTTGGCGTGGAAGAAGTACAGCATGGGCCCGGACGACGAAGTCGGCCTGGATCCCGAGCACACCATGACCTGGACCGACGGCAAGATGGCTCCGGTCGGCAAGGATTCCTCGCTGAAGACCTGGCAGGGCGACCAGTGGAAGATCGGCGGCGGCACCACCTGGGGCTGGTACAGCTACGATCCGGACCTGAACCTGGTCTACTACGGTTCGGGCAACCCGAGCACCTGGAACCCGGTGCAGCGCCCCGGCGACAACAAGTGGTCGATGACCATCTGGGCCCGCGACGCCGATACCGGCGAAGCCAAGTGGGTCTACCAGATGACCCCGCACGACGAATGGGACTATGACGGCATCAACGAAATGATGCTGGTCGACCAGGAAATGACCGCGAAGGACGGTTCCAAGCACTCCAAGCTGCTGACCCACTTCGACCGTAACGGCTTCGGCTACACCCTGGACCGCGTCACCGGCGAGCTGCTGGTGGCCGAGAAGTTCGACAAGGCCGTCAACTGGGCGACTCACGTCGACATGAAGACCGGCCGTCCGCAGGTCAATCCGAAGTATTCCACCCAGCATGGCGGCGTGGATGTCGACACCAAAGGCATCTGCCCCTCCGCAATGGGCGCCAAGAACGAGCCGCCGGTGACCTATTCGCCGCGGACCAAGCTCATCTACATTCCGGGTAACCATACCTGCATGAACTATGAGCCGTTCGAGGTCGAATACACCGCGGGCCAGCCGTATGTCGGCGCTACGCTGAACATCTTCCCGGCCAAGGCCAACGTGAAGACCGGCGAGAAGGAGTCGAGCAACCACATGGGTTCCTTCACCGCCTGGGATCCGACGACCGGTACCATCGTCTGGCAGATCGACGAGCCGTTCTCGCTGTGGAGCGGCATGGTTTCGACCGCTGGCGACATCGTGATCTACGGCACCCTGGAAGGCTATCTGAAGGTACGTGACGCCAAGACCGGCGAAGAACTGTACCGGTTCAAGACGCCGTCGGGCATCATCGGCAACGTCAGCACCTGGACCTACAACGGCAAGCAGTACCTCGGCGTGCTGTCCGGCATCGGCGGCTGGGCCGGTGTGGGCATGGCGGCCGGCCTGGAAGGCGACACCGAAGGCCTGGGCGCGGTGGGCGCCTACAAGGGCCTGAGCAGCCACACCAAGCTGGGCGGCGTGTTCACCGTGTTCACTCTGCCGTAAGAACCGGTCTGGTTCCATGAGCTGAGAGCCGGCGTAGACCGGCGAATGAATGCCCCGGATCGGTTGCCCGATCCGGGGCATTTTTGTTTGTGCAGGACGCAAACGGTGACACAATTGCGTTGGCGGCCGGATGGTCGCCCACGCTTGTTTCGGATCACGAGAACATGATGAAAAAAACAGGTCTGATTTCGGCCGGGGTTGCCTGGCTGCTCACCGCTGCGGCCGCCCCGGCGGCCAGCGACGCCTTCAAGGTTTGCGCCGATCCCAACAACCCGCCGTATTCCGATCAGAAGGGCGGCGGGTTCGAGAACAAGATCGCCGAGCTGTTCGCCAAGGAACTGGGCAAGAAACTCGTCTACACTTGGTTTCCACAGCGCATGGGTTTTATCCGCAACACCTTGAAGGCCAAGGAGCCCGATTCCGAGGAATACAAGTGTGACGTGGTGATGGGCTTGCCGACGGGCTACGACCAGGCCGCCACCACCAAGCCCTACTACCGATCGACCTATGCCCTGGTCTACGTGAAGAAGAAGGGCTGGGACGACGTCCATTCCGCCGCGGCACTGGACGCCCTGCCGCCGGAGCGCAAGTCGAAACTCCGGATCGCCATGTTCGACGGCTCGCCGGCCACGACCTGGATGCTGAAGCATGAGCTGGTGGAACAGGGGGTTCCCTACCAGTCGATGACCGGAGACGCGACGGTCAACACCACCCAGACGGTGGAGAAGGAACTGCTCGCCGGCAACATAGACATGGCCATCGTGTGGGGGCCGATGGCGGGCTATCTGGTCTACCACAACAAGCCGGGAACCTTCGCACTGATTCCCATGCCGTCCGAGGAAGGGGTGCGGTTCGACTACGCCATGTCGATGGGGGTGCGGATTCCCGACAAGGCGCGGAAAGAGCAGTTGGAGGCGCTCATCGACAAGAAGGCCGCGGACATCGAAGCGCTGCTCAGGAAATATCACGTCCCGCTGCTGGACAAGGACGGAAAACTACTCACCCCTGCCGAGGAATAGTCTATACCTACTGTACCGGCGGCTGCCGAATTTCGCTACGGGGCAGAAATATGACTCCGAACGGCCCGATGTCGTCTCCACCGGACTGCCTCGAATCCGTGAAACATCAAAGTACAGTGCTATAATATTATTTGCCTGATGTCAAAGCGAAAGATGGCCCACCGGATGGTGGTACTTGCGACTGTAAATCTTTTTTATAACTGTGGGATCATATTAAATGAAAAAGACAGCATCTTTGGCGTTTGCTCTATTTGCGGCACTCATAAGTTCGGACGCTTTTTCCGCTCAAGAAACGATTACGAAAGATATATACGCGACCTTTGATGCCGAAGAGTGCTTGGCAGGGGCATGGGCATCGACGAACACCAAAACTTTTGCGCGGACTTATGGTTTTTCATCAGCCAAGGCTATGGCTTCGGCCCTCGCTAACGCAGAAAATGGAGTCAAGTTCTATTTCAGGGGGCAAGCGAAGTTCGTAGTCGAACGCGATGATGTAAGCAGTTCTGTCAATGGCGTTGGTTTCTGGACAGAGTTGACTCAAAGTCAGCTTGTTTTCGCAAGATCAGAAACAGAATCCACCGCCGATAGTGGGGTTTGGAGCCGGTTTCCTCCCTTATCGGTACCGGAGGAACTTTACCAAAACATGTCGGGGATCGGAGAGTTGCCTCCTCTTTTTCTCGCTAAAAATTTTGGGGGCGCAAACAGCGTCTCGACCGCCGACGCTTCTGCAGGCGTTCTGACGGAGGAAAATATGGCCGCTCAAGTCACCGGCCAGAACATCACCGAGTTCGTGGGGCTGGTTGACTTCAAGGCGTCGTCGTTTGCCAGCGTAAGCGTCGACGCGATATCGAAGGCTATAAGTGACTCGAGCTTCCAACTGCTTGGGATCAATATTGGGAAATCGCGCGCGCAAGCGTTAGCCAGGGCGACCGCCCAGGCCATGCTCTCGGCTGTTGTGGAAGCCAAGGTTAAAGCGCATTACAGAAATAACGGAGACATTGGAGGCGTGGACACATTCGACCTGGAGGTCGGCTCAAAAGCCACACTGCGGTGTGGGCAATCCACGGTCGAGAGCGACCTTACCGGTAATCCGTAAATCCAAAAGAGATCCCCCCCTCCGGGGGCGGTCGAAGATTGATACCCGCGTGAATCAGCCGTAGGTGATCGTTCAGTCACCTAACCCCAGCCCTCTCCCGCTTGCGGGAGAGGGGGGCAAGGAAACGCTTCGCGTTGTTTCACATCAAAAAAGCGGGGGTATGAACGGTTACAACGTACTCATTGCGGAACGAGTTTGAATGTTCCCCTTGCGAAGCAACCGTTCACGTTAGTCTGGTCGATGATTACGATCCCCTGGCCTTTCTTGAAGGAGCCATCGGGTCGATGTTTGAGACTCCCAACGAAGGTGATATTTTGTCCGCTATAGTTCAACGTGCCGTCATCCGCACGTATAGCAAGTGGGCCACCGATGATGAACTGGTTTGTTGACTGCGTAATTGGATAGCCTCCGGCAGGCGCGACAAATTCAACCCCTCCGTAGGTCAGGATTCCCACGTCATCCTTGACTTCGAACGTGCTTTCGGCCTCAAAAGCCTCCTGTTTGTAGGGGGCGCAGTAAGAAATTCCTTTTATTTTCAAGCTAACGGGCTGGGCCGAAACGGCATGAGCGCTCGCCATCGTCATTAACGCCATTATTAGAGATTTCTTGGTCATCATAAATACCCCGCTCTCCCAGTTTATTAAAAAAACAGCTTGGCATCACCGTTTTTGGGTGGGTTGAATGGGCGGGCGTGCCGCCCGCTGAAAAAGCGGCCAGGATGGCTGCGTTCCCAGCAAAAAAGTGGGGGTCTGAACGGATACCCCGGCCATGTTTGAATGAGTTGACACGTTTCCCGCTTCCTGTGTTCCTCTATACCTAAAGACTCTAGAATGGCAAGTCGAAATTAATTGGAAGCGACGCGTTAACAAAATAATTCGGGGCGCCGCTTGTTAAGCCGATCGCGCCGGATAAGCTAAAAAAGCCGGTCCTGCTGACGCGGGTGTTTGCGCTAAGGATAATCGAGCTGTTGGCTTGATTCTTTCCTAGCGCGGCGGTGGTATTCCCTAGCACGGAATTCCCACCAATCTCATATCCTGTGAAGAATATTTGCTGTATCTGCAGGCCCAGGGACGTTTCTGGGCTGGCGGCCAGGAAGGTCCCCAGCGTAACTCCATATTGATCCCCCGGATCAATGCCATTCGCCTCAAAGGAGGCCTGGTAGAAGAATGTTCCGGAAAAGGCGAGAGGATCCTGGCGTTTGAGAAATGTAAGAGAACCGTTAACCCTATTGAAGCCATTTCCAAGAAGCACGTTTCCGCTAGTCCACTTGCCCGTCGGGGCAGTCCAGGTCACTCGGCCCACAAAGTCCGGCAGCCAGCCTCGTTCGTGGTATAAAGTCTTGGCCAGACCGACACTCATGTCTCCAAAGGATGAGGCGGTATGGTCGGTTTCGTTGGCGGACGGAACCGCCGGGGTCACGACGGATTGGTCTACGACTTGATAGGGCAGGTTCAATTCCAACTGCGAATCAAAGGGGAGGCCAAGTCGCCCAAAAACTCCACTAAGATATTGATTCTGAGTGAAGCGCTGATTTCCTACCCCAATAAGAAATCTATCCTGGGTAATAAATGTTGGAAAATCGCGCTCCACACGGGTATAAGTGAAATAGGGTTGGATTTGAAGAACCTTGTAAGGAACAAGTAGCGCGCCCGTGAGGTTTAATTGCCGTTCCAAGGCCCGCTGGGCAGCCTCTTCGTCCACTTCCAAAGCAGTCGAGGTGCCGTTGCGATTTGCCATCGCCGTTTTCGTTACCGGAGTCTCGGGTCTGGCTTCAGTGGAGCTGGCTGGTGGTGATTTTGTGGCAACCGGAGTTTCCGCCTTGGCCTGGGGAGGCGCCTCCGATTCCGCGTTGCCCCGTCGCTCAAGAAGTGCGACGCGTTTTTGGAGATCAAGAATAATAGCGTCGCGTTGGTCCAACTTCTCCTGAAGCTGCTTCAGCAGCTCGTCCTGCCGCCCAGCCGCCGCCGCGTCATGCGCTAAGACACCCTCAAACAAAACGCCGGCGCTGATCACCAGCAACAATCGTCGCAATTTCCAACCTGGGCACGAACCGCGAGTGGTTGGTGACGACCGAAGCGGCAGAGGCATCGTCGTCCCGACATGGAACCGTTGAATCAAATTCGTTGCAGCATTCATGGCAAATAGAAGATCCGTGACGGTTAATACATCTTAGTAGTGGATGGACTTGTTTGCCACTTTTTTTGCAATGTGACGCAAGAAACATTGGCACACCCCGAAAATCCTGCCGTCACTCCCTGGGAACTGTCGTCTAAAAAATCAGTGCCTTGCTGAACGGGGTTCCGCGGAGCGGGCGTTCCCGAGTCAGTTATGGACTGGCTTTTGCATGCTTGATAGCGCGGGCGGACCCCATCGCCAAAGGTCCTGCGCCGTACGGGACGCGACCTCAGCCTAAAACGAGAAATTCGTTCGCCTTGGGTGCCAAACGATTTGGTGGTTTTGTCCCATCCTTGCGCCGTACAACGAAACCTACGTGCCCAAGTTTGGGATAGTCGATCCAACTGGATTCGAATTTATCCACGAGCATAGTGCGATTGCCCCAGGCCGGATCCGCCAGCAGCACGCGATTTCCCAGGATCCCTCTAAAAATCACAAAATGATTATAGCCGATCATGCTGACTGGAACAATAATGGGCGCCTCATTGAGGAGGTTCTTTAGTGTCAATTGACCCAAACCAACTCCGGTATATTTGAGCGTGTCCACAAATCGTTTGAGATCCAACAGAGAGAACCCCTCTCTTATGCGGACAATGTCTGGGTTCTTAATGTATTCCGCTCGGCGCATCAGCCCGGTGGCGACCTGTTTTTCTGTCAAGGATTCACCATGCTGATAATTCAATAAGGTTGTGAGCGCGGCGGCGCCGCAACTTATGTCCCATTGCTGCACGACGACGTTGGCTTGGCGCATTTCCAAAAGGGAATGGACGGTTCTTGCCTGATCGCCCATCGTTGGTGTTGCTGGCAATAAGGCAAACGCGAAGACGGCAAGGGAGAAAGGTGCGGAGCGTAATGCATTATTCATTATTGTATACCATGTCGTAAGCCTCGCTCGGCGACCTCCGTCGTCGCGTGGGGGGCGGCGATGAGAGCGAAACGTTCTAGTCTGAGGAAGCTCCCGTGGAGATCGTAGACGGATAAGCCGCGCATCCGGCAGAGTCAGCTCCGCTGCTCTTCGAGTCAGCTCCGCTGCTCTTCGAGTCGGCGCGGAGGTGGATGCGCTACGCTTATCCACCCTACCGGTAGGTTCCGGGGACCAAGCCGGTGCGCATTGCGCACATCCATCTCTCCCCTCCTGCTCGCCATGGATTTTACTCGTCGTTAAGAAAGCAATGTCATTGTTGGATCGCCCTTGCCCTCCCCTCTCCCGGAAGGAGAGGGAAGGGCAACCGTTCATACCCCGTTTTTTTTCCGGGAACGCGGCCAGGGGACTGAACGGTTATGAGAGAATGTTGTGTGACATTGCTTTCTTAATCGTTAGTATGGGTAGCAAACTCCCTCGGCGCCGCTGCCTATTTGACCAGGGGGCAATACTTAATAACTTGCGCTGACACTGGTGCTGGAGGATACGGCCATGCCGTTGGATGCGTCAGCATTTGCGCTGACAGCGGTCCAAGCGCCATGGGCAACGGCAATGGCCGTTGCGGTTGATAATCCCTTGCTGTCGACAGCAATTGCCACGTTATCGAGTTTGCCGTGGAGGTTAAGGTAGTATTGCTTCAAAAACTCGGGGAAAAGCGGCCAATGCATTGGGCCTAATACATTCTGCGGACCGCCGCTCCCTGGAGAGCCCGCGGTGATCGAGTCCATGTCCGCATCGGTCAAGGTGATCCCCTCGGCAAGAACGCTGCCGCTAGACAGGGCCGTACTTGCAAAAATAATTACGCCGCGCAAAAAGATGGCATTCATGGGAAGTTCTCCTGTAAGGAGTGAAAACCAAGGTTGGGTACAAAGCCGGATTACCATTTACAGCCGCATTTGCAGAGCAGGCATGCCACTTTCGCTTGCGCCCGTGGCTTGACATGTGTAAGGCTGGCGCCTCCGCCATCCATAAAGCGTGTCCCGTGAAGGTCTTCACGGGACACGCGCCGTGGGGCGATAACCGCTCTCTCCCGGGTAACTTCGTTAGTGTCGCGGGAAGTCAAGGAAAGAGAGCGGTCTATCCCTGCCTCTATTTAGTACGATACCGACGTCGACCCAGCGCCTGCCGACGAGGTACCCCAGATTCCAGCCGCCGAGGCGCTCGCATAGCCGCCCGTGTAGTACGGATCAGCGTAGGTGGATGAGTAGGTCGAGACACCTCCGTAAATGCCTACGAAGCTGGCGCCCGCACCGGCCGAGGACCAGTTATAGCCCGCGGTGACGCCATCCATGTCGGCATCGCTCAGAATGAGCTGCTCTTCGGCATTGACGGTGGTTCCCAGCGCGAGCAGAAGGGTGCCAGCGAAGCCGGCCAAGATGGAATTTACAGTTTTCATGATTAAGTCTCCTTATTAAGGTCAATCGGCGTACGAGTAAGAAGCGGAGCCCGCTGAGGCGTAGTAGCCGCCATAGGCAAACGTCGATGCTGTGGCGGTCGCGTAAGAAAATCCATAGGACCAAGCAACAGCATTCGCGGTTGCATCGGCGGTAACATACCCGGCCGTCACGGAATCCATCTGGTTCTCGTTCAGCGCGATCGGCTCATTGGCCTCTTCGTTCGCCGCAAACGCGGGTCCCGTAAGAAGCAACGAACCCATCAGAAACCCGATAGTACGTTTATTCATGAACATATCTCCCATTGTCGCGTGGATGATTTCACTCCTTTGAGAGAATCGCCGACAGCTTTCGAGGCTGTCGGAAGAGCCCAAAGGTAATCCCTCACCATTCAGGCATTCTTTCGTTTTTCCTCACAACACCGTGTCCTCGTGAAACGAGAGCACGCTCAGGGCGTTGCTACCGTAACACTGGCCGCGTAGGCGACGTCGTAGCCAGGGACGCTGACGTTGACATCGAAGCCGTGGGTAATGGAAGGGCCTGAGACAGCGGTATTAGCGTCGGCATTGGCGTCCGCCGTGCCGCCGGGCGCACCGCCGAATCCGAAGGCACTTGCATTCGCCGCGCCGGGTTGGGCGGCAGTGTGGGTCGTCGTAATCGCGAGCCCTGAAATCATGGAAGTCGCGCTGGCATCGGCTGTGGCGCCTGCTGCCGACGATCCGGCAGTAATGTTGTCCAACGCGGAATCGGACAACACCAATGGTGCGGGTTCAGAGGCCAACGCGCCCGACGCCGGAATCATCAGGAATGTAAAAAGTATTGAACTTGCGGTCGATTTGATCATGGAAATCCCCCTACCTTATTGTCGCGGTAATTGGCGTTCGTTCCTTGGGTATTGAACGAGCCGGTTTCGGTCCCATCTCCGCCGCCGAGTTCCACGAGACCTTGGTTCGTTGGTCGTAGGCTTCGGCAACTTTCGGGGCAAAGGCTACGACGTCATTGAAACAGGCTAAATACGGGCGGCTACGTATTTTGGGAGGGAGAGAATGATGTTAGATTAGTCAGTTATTTGGCTTATCTATTGTTGCGATCAGATGAATCGCATTGCTATAGGCTGATATCAAAGAAGAATTATAGTGATATTCAGGCGCCCTTTCCAAGCGGCGTATGTCCCGGAGTGATTTTCTGAGCAGACAGGGCGCGTTAACGATCATGGCGACCAGCCGCGCTGGATTATAAGAGTCTATCTTGAAAAAGGAGATGGAGGATCGTAGGGCGGATAAGCGGCAGCGCATCCGCCAAATTCAGCTCCGCTGCTCTTCGAGTCAGCTTCGCTGCTCTTCGAGTCGGCGCGGAGGTGGATGCGCTACGCTTATCGACCCTACAGGGACGACGTAGGGCGGAACCGGCTCTTTCGGGTTCCGCCATCCCGAAACAGCACGCATGCCAGCCGGGCCCACAAATCGTGTGGCTTAGGGGATTGGTTGGCGGATCGCCTTCGGCATCCGCCCTGAGCGGAGAATTTTCCTGATTTCAACGGATTGACTTTGCTTGAATGGATTTTTCAAGACAGGTTCTAGGATCATCGCCGACGACGTGAGTGGGTGCCCGCGGCCCGACTCAACCGGTCTTCGGGAAATCCGGGCGGTTCATTCCGGCCGCATGTGGGGGAACAGGATGACGTCGCGGATGGAGGGCGAGTCGGTGAAGAACATCACCAGGCGGTCGATGCCGATGCCTTCGCCGGCGGTGGGCGGCAGGCCGTATTCCAGGGCGCGGATGTAGTCGGCATCGTAGTGCATGGCCTCCTCGTCGCCGGCGGCCTTGTCCTCCACCTGCTTCCGGAACCGCTCGGCCTGGTCTTCCGGATCGTTGAGCTCGGAAAAGCCGTTGGCCAGCTCGCGTCCGCCCACGAAGAACTCGAAGCGGTCGGTGATGAACGGATTCTCGTCGTTGCGCCGCGCCAAGGGAGACACCTCGGCCGGGTAGGCGGTGATGAAGGTCGGCTCGTCCAGCCGGTCTTCCACGGTCTGCTCGAAGATCTCGGTCTGGATCTTGCCGAGCCCGTCGCCCGCGGCGACCGGGATGCCCAACCGGGCCGCGATCCTGGCGGCGCTTTCGCGCTCGGCCAGCTCTTCCGCCCGGATGTCCGGGTTGTAGTGGAGGATCGATTCCAGCACCGTCATGCGCCGGAACGGCTGTCCCAGGTCGTAATCCTTGCCCTGATGGGTGACGACGGCGCCGCCCAGCAGGCTCAGCGCAATCCCCCGCATCAGCGCTTCGGTCAGGTTCATCAGGTCCCGGTAATCGGCATAGGCCTGATAGAACTCGATCATCGTGAATTCGGGGTTGTGCCGGGTGGATAGCCCCTCGTTGCGGAAGCTGCGGTTGATCTCGAACACCTTCTCGAAGCCGCCCACCACCAGCCGCTTGAGGTAGAGCTCCGGGGCGATGCGCAGGTACAGGTCCAGCCCCAAGGCGTTGTGATGGGTGACGAAGGGCTTGGCGCGGGCGCCGCCGGGGATCACCTGCATCATCGGCGTCTCCGCCTCGATGAAGCCGCGCTCGCTCAGGAATTCGCGGATGTAGCGCACGATGGCGCTGCGCAACTGGAACACCCGGCGCGAGTCCTCGTTCATGATGAGGTCCACGTAGCGCTGGCGGTAGCAGGTCTCGGCATCGGTCAGGCCGTGGAACTTCTCGGGCAGCGGGCGCAGCGACTTGGTGAGGAGGCGGATGTCGGCGGCCTTCACCGACAGTTCGCCGGTCTTGGTGCGGAACACCGTGCCTTCCACGCCGATCACGTCGCCGATGTCCCAGCCCTTGAAATCGTCGTAGACGCCTTCGGCCAGGGCGTCCCGCTGCAGGAATATCTGGATGCGGCCGGACATGTCCTGGATATGGGCGAAGCTGGCCTTGCCCATGATGCGCTTGCCCATCAGCCGCCCGGCCAGCTTGACCGAAGCGGCGATTTCCTCCAGCGCCTCCGCCGTTTCCTCCCCGTAGCGTGCGTGCAGTTCGGCGGCCACGCCGTCGCGGCGGAAATCGTTGGGGAAGGCGATGCCGGCTTGCCGCAGCTCGGCGAGCTTTTCGCGGCGCAGCGCGATCAGTTTGTTTTCGTCTTGCAGTTCGCTCATGTCTTTACAGGCCGCTCTTCAGGCTGGCTTCGATGAACAGGTCCAGGTCGCCGTCGAGCACCGCCTGGGGGTTGCCGGTTTCCACGTTGGTGCGCAGGTCCTTGATGCGCGACTGGTCCAGCACGTAGGAGCGGATCTGGCTGCCCCAGCCGATGTCGGACTTGGAGTCTTCCAGTTTCTGCTTCTCGGTGTTGCGCTTCTGCATCTCCAGCTCGTAGAGCTTGGCGCGCAACTGCTTCATGCACCAGTCGCGGTTGGCGTGCTGGGAGCGCTGGTTCTGACACTGCACCACGATGCCGGTCGGGACATGGGTGATGCGCACCGCCGATTCGGTCCGGTTGACGTGCTGCCCGCCGGCGCCGCTGGCGCGGTAGACGTCGGTGCGCAGATCGGCCGGATTGATGTCGATGTCGATGTTGTCGTCGATCTCGGGCGAGACGAAGACGGAGGAAAAAGAAGTATGCCGGCGGTTGCCCGAGTCGAACGGCGATTTCCGCACCAGCCGGTGGACGCCAGTTTCGGTGCGCAACCAGCCGTAGGCGTATTCGCCTTCGAAGCGGATGGTCGCGCTCTTGATGCCGGCGACTTCGCCCGGCGACTCTTCCACCAGTTCGGTCTTGAAGCCTTTCCGCTCGCCCCAGCGCAGATACATGCGTTCCAGCATCTGGGCCCAGTCCTGGGCCTCGGTGCCGCCGGAACCGGCCTGGATGTCCAGGAACGCGCTGTTCGGGTCCATTTCGCCGGAGAACATGCGGCGGAACTCCATTTCGGCGATGACGCTTTCATAGTGCGCCAAGTCGGAGGCGACCGATTCGACGCTCTCCTCGTCGTCTTCCTCGACCGCGAGCTGGAGCAGTTCCTCCGCATCGCCGACGCCGGCCGCAATCTCGTTCAGCCGGTTGACCACGCCTTCCAGTTGAGTCCGCTCCTTGCCGAGCGCCTGGGCGCGCTCCGGGTTGTCCCAGATCTTCGGGTCTTCCAGTTCGCGCAGGACCTCGGTCAGGCGTTCCTGTTTGGTGTCGAAGTCAAAGATACCCCCTAAGAGCATCCTGGCGGCTCTTCAGGTCTTTGATCTGATTGTAGAGAGGATTGAGTTCGCGCATGGCGGTAATCCGTTGAAAAACCGCATATCCTACTACAACGGCGAAAACGCCGCAGTAGAAAGCGTTCGGCTCGCGTCCGCGAAGTTTCAATACGTCAGCGTTATGGTGATCGTGTCGGTATAGGTGCCGGCGTAAACGTCCTGGAGCGCCGGGATGAGACCGTAAATGTTGTGGATCACCTGTTGCGCGGGACTGGTAGGGCTCAACAGCATAGTGCCCCGCAGAGGCAGGGTGCCGCCGCTTCCATCGCCCCAGACCGTCACCCTGGCCGCGTCCAGATACAGGTTGTAGCCGAGCGATCCTTTGCCGCCCCGCATCTGCCGGGGGTTGTAGCTGCCGCCGAAGCCACGGCTCAGCGCCACCGTGTATTGGACCCGCTGCGTCTGCTTTTCGTTCTTGAGCTGGCAAGTGATCCCGACGGTGCCCACGCCGCTGCTGTTCGGGTTGGAGTCCGTGGGATCGTAGACCGAGTGCGGGACGCCGATGTTGCCGATGTCGCACTGGTACGGTTCCGCGCCAGACATTCCGGGACACGCCAGCAGGGAGAAAAGCATGGCTGCCGCCCTCCATTGGCGGCCTTTCCAGACATCGCGCTTCATCGGCGGACTCCCGCGCAAACGAATTTTCCCAGATCCGGCAGCATATCTTCGGATTCCGGATAATCGGCCTCGATCGTGCATCGCTCTCCGTTCCAGTCGACCTTCAGCTCGTTCCGCGCGGACAGACCCGTCAGATAGACCTCGCCATCCATGCCGACGGGAAATTCATCCGCGATTCCCTCCACGGTGACCGTCGCCCCGGCGGGGATCGGTTTGCCGTCTTCCAGCAGAATCGTCAGCGTCGCCCCGCGCGAGCGCCGGATCGGGAAGTCCACCACCACGCCGCTGCGGAAATAAGGCGTGACCGGCAAGGAGAGGGTCCCGATCTGCGCATCCATCGGCAGGTCTTCATCATCGACCCGCACGTCGTTGACGTCGTAGGCCCGCAGGCGCGGCAGCACCACGTACCCTTCTTCGTCGGTCCGGCCGATCAACTGATTGTCCGCATAGACCCTGACGTCCTTGTAGCTGCCCACCTTCGCGATGGCAAAGCTGTCCTGGATTCGCCGCGACAGGAACGGATGTCCTTCGATGAGGCCGATGCCGCCGGAGCCGAAGGCGCGTTCGGCGAAATCTCCCTGGAAGTGTGCGACCTCGGCGCTGAACAGTCCGAAATCGGTCTGCGCGGTGAGTTGCGCGGCCTGGCGGTTGTTGGTGCTGGCGTCCAGCCGGTAACCCCACCCCGGTCCCCAGCCGGGAGTATGGATCAACTGGGCATCGAACTCCAACTGCGTGGGCGAGCCTTGCAAGCGGGTTGCCCGGGCGTTGGCCGTGGCGTACGTCCGCTCTCCCAAGGGCAGGGTGAGAATGGCCGCGACCTGGGCGCCCTCGAAGTCCGATTTGGTATAGCTCGCCGCAACGCTCAGGGTCAGGCCTCCCCAGAGGTTCTGGGTGTAGTTCGCGACATAGGTGTCGACATGGGGCCGGTCGAAGTAGTTGGCCGAGCCGTATCGGAGGGAAACGCTCGATCCGCTGGTGACGGTGAGGCCGCAGAACGCATCGCTCAGTTGCTTGGGAGCGAACTGGCCCTGCTCGATGCCGAGCTGGGTGAAGTTCTGGTTGGTGAAATAGGAGCTGGCGCCGTAGCTGAAGGTCTCGCCCTGGTGTGTGAAGCCCAGGCCGCCGAGCCCTCCCCAGCCCTGGCCGCCGCTGACGCCCAGCGCCGCATCGACCACGCCGTAGGTGCCGATCAGGAACGAGCCTCCGGCCGCCACGGCGGCCTGATCGCGGACCACCTGTCCGTGCAGTTCGCCGGTCAGCCAGGAGTTCAAGCCGCGCCGGTAGGTGGCGCTGCCGAACGGCGCGCCGTAGCTCATGCTGTCCGTGCCGTAATAGCGGCGCAGGAAACCGGCTTCGTAGGAAAAATCGGCCAGCCCTTCCCTCAGCATGGACCTGCCGACGTAGAAGGGCTGCGTGATCACCTGTTCGCGCCCGAGCAGATCGCGCGCCACGACGCGGATTTCGCCGCTGCCGTTGGTGGCGGGCAGGTCGCGTATTTGAAACGGGCCGGCGGGCAGGTTCTGCCGGTCCACCAGGGTGGCGTTCAGGAAGATGTCGAGGCTCGATGCTTCGGCCAGACTGCCCATGACGGCCGGCTGCGGATAACGGTAGAAGCGGGGCTGAAGGCCGAAATTGGTGGCGTACTGGATGCCGGCGAAGCGGGCCTGGTGGCCGCGCTGCCAGGGGCGCACGATGTTGTCGCCCAACTGCAGACTGGCCATGTTCGCCGGGTCGTCCATGAGCCATGTGGTGTACAGGCGGGTGAGCTGGAGTTCCGAGCCGGCCTGGCCACTGGTGTGCCGGGCGAGGAAGGCGGAGGTGCCCAGGCCGTAACGGTTCGATATCCCGAGCTCCGCCGCGCCTCCCTGGAGATCGCCCTGGGGTGAATGCATGATGTTGAAATCGTAGTTCAGGAAACCCGCGAAACCGCTCCGCTCAGGCTTAGGTCGAGCCAGGCGGCCGCCGGCCTCGACCACCGTGCCGGCCAGCAGGGACGGTTCGACCTTCAATACCAGCGTCTGCCGGGCATCGTCGATGCGGGCCTCGACGATGCCCGGGTTCGCCAGCAGCAGGTAGTCCTGGCCGTCGTGCGGGACGGTCTTGGCGCGGGGCAGCCGCAGCCGCCAGCTTTCCGCCTCATGTCCCGGCACGTACAGCGCTCCATCCCGCCCGCGCAACACCAGCGCCCCTTCCGATACCTTTTCGCCGTTCAGCTCGACCGCCAGCAGACGTTCCTCCCGGTCCGCGCGAGGTTCGGCCGTGCCGGATGCCTGAGTCTGCGGCTCCGCGGGCTGGGATGATACGGGTTCGGCCGGGGCAGGGGGGGGGGCTAGCTTGCTCCCGCGAACGGCCCGTGACGGGCATCAGGAGCAGCAGGACGGCGACGAGAGCCGGGCTGGAACATTCAAGGCATCTCCACATCCACGTCGCTCTCGATGACGCCGGCGTTGGTGGATGCCCGGACATGGGCGGTTTCGGATTCGGCCTCCAGGACCTCGGCGGGGAAAACCCAGCTTTGCCGGCCTCCGGGAAATACCGAAACCGGACCTCGTCCCTGGGGTCTGCCGGCGGTGCCGCGGATGGTCAGTTCGTCGACGGCAAGCAGGGCCGAGCCCTCGTTCCGCGCGGTGATTTCCAGCCCGCCGTCGGGGCGCTTGGCCCCGCTCCACACGATCCGCGGCGGGGCGGGGGCCGCCGGCTGGACCAGTACCGGCAGGCTCAGCCGCAGGGCGATTTGTACCCCGGCGAATCCGGCCTTGGGCGGCGGCGGAACTTCCTGGACGAACAGCCGGTAGGCCAGTCCGCGGTGGGGGTCCACGGGGCGGCGCAGTCCCACGCGGAGCACCTGGGACCCGCCCGGCGCCACCGTGGCGATGGGCGGGGTGACGATCAGATCCTTGGTCGGGGTATAGCGGTCCTCTTTGCCCTCGCGGGTCCAGGCGACGATGGAGTTCTGGATGACGAGCCTGTCTCCGCTTTCATTCTTCAGCGTCACGGCCGCCGTGGGCTTGGCGGCGGTCAGCTCGATGCGGGTGGGGGACACCCCCAACTGGGCCGCAACAAGCTGGGGCGATGGGAAAAGAAGCGCGGCCAGGACCGGCAAGAGCCGCCCGGCCGCCAATGGCAATGAAATCATAGACGATGCAAGGCATCCTTGCGGCGGCCTAGAAGGTTACGGTCGCCACGACGGTATCGTTGTAGGTGCCGGCCGGGACGTCCTGCTCGGCGGGAATCTCACCGTAGATGTCTATAGATGTCCATCCACTGGTAGTCGCCGTGTATTCGTAGTCGTTCGAAGTGTCGCAGCCCCACACGGTGGTGTAGCCGCCCTGATAAAGGTTGTAGGCCAGCGAATTCGCTCCGAGAGTCATCTTCCGTACCGGGGTGCCGGTGCATGTTGCACCCGAACCGGTGCCCGCGCTCAGCGTGATCGGATATGCTGTTGCTGATCTTGTGCATTTCACCCGGATCTGGCCATTGCTGACCTGAACGGCTGCCGTCTCGGTGGGGTCGTAATTGCCGAACGCAACGGGGGCAAGGGTCTCTATCTTGCAGCCCGCCACGACAACCGCGCTTACGCCGACGTTTGCCGTTGCCGTCGCCGCTTCCGCGGTTCCCGCGCCGGCCACGAAAACGATCGCGGCGGCCAGGCTCGCAAAGCCGGCGGTGCGGCGGAGGAACGCGTGTTTCGAAACGAGGATGTTCATGACTTAACTCCTTACATTGTCGTTGTTGGTTCACGTATGGGCTCCGGCCGCTCGGGGGAATTTTTTACCGCAGCGAGAGCGGAGGATGCGCCTTGCTTATATCAAACAAAGGTAAAAAAATCTCTAATGTGCGTCAACTTTAACCGAAGTGAAGGAAAATCTCTCCGTCATGCCGGGAAGGTGACGAAAGTTGGTGGCCGGCGGCGCTTTGGGAAGGCGGGTTGAGGTGTTATCTTTGGGGCCATCCGGGGAAACTGGCCGATTGCGGAGCTGGCATGGCTGAAGTGACTGTGACTCGATGCGACGATTCGACCTTCGAAGTGGTGGTGGAAGGTGTGGCCACGACTTCGCACGCCGTGACGGTCGATCCGTCCTACGCGGCCAGGATCGCGGGGGCCGCGGTGCCGGTGGAGACGCTGGTGCGCCGCTCCTTCGATTTTCTGCTCGAACGGGAGCCGAACACCGCCATCCTGCGGCGGTTCGATCTTTCCGTGATCGGGCGTTATTTCCCCGAATATGAGCGGGTGATACGGGGCATGTTGCCGTAAGTACCGTCCGCGGTTCCCTCTCCCTCTGGGAGGGATCGACGTGCGCAATGCGCACCGGATTGTTCCCTGGAACCTGTAGGGTGGATAAGCGAAGCGCATCCACCTCCGCGCAGACTCGAAGAGCGGCGGAGCCGACTCGGAGAGCAGCGGAGCTGAATTTGGCGGATGCGCTGTCGCTTATCCGCCCTACGATCCCTGACTCGGAGAGCAGCGGAGCTGACTCGAAGAGCGGCGGAGCCGAATTTGGCGGATGCGCTGTCGCTTATCCGCCCTACGGTCTACGATCCCTGACTCGGAGAGCGGCGGAGCCGACTCGGAGAGCAGCGGAGCTGAGTTTGGCGGATGCGCTTCGCTTATCCGCCCTACGATTCCGATAGGTTCCTGGGTAGGGTTAGGGTGAGGGTATTGGCGCAAGCCGTTTTATGACCGGCCGCCGCTTCCCTCATCCCCGGCCCTCGCCCAGAGGGAAAGAGGGGGCTAGCGGTTGAGATTGAGGAAGGACTTGGATCATGGCGGAATTGGACGAAATCGGAATCGAAGCGCGCGCGCTGCTGAATCAGGCGTATGACGGCGTGCTTTCCACGCATTCGGCGGACATGCCGGGATATCCCTTCGGCTCGGTGATGCCGTACTGCCTGGATCGGGGCGGCGTACCCGTCATCTACATCGCCAACATCGCCCAGCACACCCGGAATGTCCAGGCGAACCCCAAGGTCTCGCTGATCGTGCTCGACCGCAGCGTCGGGGACGTGCAGACCAACGGGCGGCTGACTCTGCTCGCGGACGCGCAGCCCGTGCCCGAGGACGACGTGGATGCCGCCGAGCGTTATTTCTCCTTTTTCCCCGACGCCCGCCGTTTCCACAACACCCATTCCTTCGCCTTCTACCGGCTGGCGCCGGTGCGTCTGCGCTACATCGGCGGCTTCGGGCGTATCCATTGGCTGTCGCCGGAACGGGTGCTGCGGCCCAACCCCTTCCGGGCGGAGGAGGAGCGGGCGATGCTGGAGCACATGAACGCCGACCACCGCCAGGCGATGCGCCGGTATTGCGAGGCGGGCGGTGTGGCCCTCGAGGCCGGCTGCGAGCCGGCCCTGGTCGGGATCGACGGGGAGGGATTCCAGCTCCGGGTGGGTTCCAGGGTGGTGCGTTTCGCCTTTCCCGCTCCTGTTTCCACGCAGGCGGAAGTGAGGGCGGCCCTGGTGGCGATGGCGCGCTCCGGCCAGTGAGGCGGGCTATTTCGCCAGGAGCACGATCTCGTCGTGTTCGTCGTCGATGGTGACGCGGAACCGGTTCAGATAGCTCATGCCCAGCAGCATCGCGCCGTTCAGTCGTTTGTCGGCGATGAAGCTGACCGGGACGTTTTCGGCGGAGGCGGGGCCGACGGTGACGGAGGGAAGCACGCCGGTCTGGGTGCGGACCTGGCCGCTCGCGGTCTGGCTGATGCCGGCGGAAAGCCTTTCGGCATCGAATCCCAGGGTGTTGATCATCGAGGTCGGCAGCACCACCGTCGATGCGCCGGTGTCGACCAGGACGGATACGGTCCGTGGAACTCCGTTCGGGCCGACCAGAATGGCCTCCACCTGGTGATGAGCGCCGATGCGGAGGGTGGGGATGGTCGAGCTCGGCGGCGGTTTCCCTCCGCCGCGGGCGGTGCCGGTGATGACCAGCCGCTCGATCCGCCCCGGCCGGCTTTCCGCCAGAATGTAGTTGTAACCCTGCAATAGCGCCTTCAGGCGGTCTTTGATACCGCCTTCGGCGGTGCGGCCCGGTTCGGCGCTCAAGCGGTCGAGCCCTTCGATCGAGAATCCGTTCTCCTGCGCCAGTGCGGCGAGCTGATCCGCCAGCCCGCCCGCTTCAGCGCCAGCCGGCCACAGCCCGAAGATCGCGCATGCCAGCAGATACGGCCGGGCGATTCCCGGCCAGGGGTCTTTGGAGCTAGCCATTCAGAGGCCGGTGTTCGAATAGAACAATATCTTCTCGCCCATGAACTGCACGCTGATGGTCTTGGGGTCCTTGCCCCAGACGCAGCTCTTGACCGAAACCACGGACTGGCAGTTCTCCGGTTGGCCGAGCAGCTCGACGACCTTGGAATATTCCATGCCGATGGCGAGCTTGTCGTAGTTCTCGCGGGTCACCTTGTTTTCGCAGGCGGCCAGGATCAGCCCGAGTGCGGCCGGCAGCAGGGCGCGTGTCATGCCACGCAGGCGTTGCTTCATATCGTCACTTCCGGAAGTGGGAGAGGAATGGGGTTCGATGATCCCTTAAACGGTCCCGGGGAGGCAAGCGGTGCAATCCGCGGTGACTTGCAGCATACTGCCCGTGCCCTATACAGCCGGGGCACCGTGATCGCAACCTGCCAAGAGGGGGAACTTGCCTTGAATGCGCGAATCCGGGTTTTGGGTTTTCTGCTGGCGTCGTCGGCCCTGTCCGCCGTGCAGGCGGACGAGCGAGCGCCATTGACTTACGACCGAATCGATCTATCGTCCGAAGCTCAGGGCGAGGTCCAGAACGACATCCTCGTCGCCATGCTTTCCAGCGAGATGGAGGGCCCCAAGGCCGCGGCCCTGGCCGTCGAGGTCAACAAGACCATTGCCAAGGCGGTCGACCGGATCAAGCAGGTGCCGGAGATCAAGGTACAGACCCTCGGTTACCAGACTTCGCCGGTCTACCAGAAGGAGCGCATCAGCGGCTGGCGGGTGAAGCAGTCGATCCGGCTGGAAAGCCTCGATGCCGGCAAGCTCGGCGGCCTGCTGGGGGAGCTTCAGCAGCAGCTTCATCTCGAATCCGTCGGTTACGAAACCTCGCCGCAGAAACGTAAAGAAGCCGAAGACGGCTTGATCAAAGAAGCGCTGGGGGCGTTCCGCCAGCGTGCCGAATTGGTGACCCGCGAACTGGGCCGCAGCCGCTACCGGATCGTCGCCCTGCGGGTCGATACCGGCGGTCCGCCGGTCCGGCCGATGGCGCTGGGCATGCGCGCCATGGCCGTGGAGGCGGCCGCGCCGGTACCGATCGAAGCCGGCACGCAGAAGGTCGAGGTGAACGTGAGCGGCACCGTCGAGCTCCAGCTAAACTGATCGAGACCCGCTTTTTTCTCAGTTCGTCGACGAGGAGCCGGTATGGAAAATTCGAACTCTCCCTGGGGACGCATCTCCAAGCCACTGCCCGGATCGCTGCCGGCTTCGCCTGCCCGCATCGTCCTGATCGTGTTGGCGGTCATGGCGCTGTGGACCGCCTATTACACGATTCCCGCCGAATCCGAAGGCGTCGTGCTCCGGTTCGGCAAGTACATCCGCAAGGTGCCGCCGGGCCTCCATTTCAAGCTGCCCTACGGCATCGACAGCGTCATCGCCGTGCCGACCCAGCGCCAGCTCAAGCTGGAGTTCGGGTTCGCCACGACGGGCGCGACCAATCCGGACCAGGTGGGTCGTGAACCCGGCAAGGAACGTTCCATGGTCACCGGCGACCTGAATTCGGCATTGGTCGAGTGGATCGTGCAATACCGTATCACCGAGCCGCAAGACTATCTGTTCGCGGTGCGCGATCCCGGCCTCACCCTGCGCGACATTTCCGAGTCCGTCATGCGCACCGTGGTCGGCGACCGGACGGTGGACGAAATCATCACCATCGGGCGGCAGGAGATCGAAGAGACCTCGCTGCAGCGAATGCGCACGCTGGCCGAGCTTTATCACCTGGGCGTCTCCATCAGCCAGGTGCAGCTCAAGAACGTCAATCCGCCCGAGCCGGTCCAGTCCTCATTCAACGAAGTCAACCGGGCCCAGCAGGACCGCGAAAACGTCATCAACCTCGCCAACGGCGAATACAACAAGGCGGTGCCCCGCGCCCGCGGCGAGGCCGACCAGCAGATCCGGGCGGCGGAAGGATACCGCTTCAAGCGGATCAACGAGGCGGAAGGCGACGTCGCGGCCTTCAGCGCCGTGCTGGAGCAGTACGTCAAGGCGCCGGAGGTGACGCGCACCCGGCTCTACCTCGAAACCATGGGCGACGTGCTGCCACAGGCCAAGCAGTCGATCGTGGTCGACGAGACGGTGCAGCAGATATTGCCGATGCTGCCCCTGCCGGCCGCCATGCAGGAGGAAAAGCGATGATCGCCGCAAGACACCTGGTTTCCCTCGTGGCCGCGCTGGTGCTGCTGGCGCTGTATCTGTCCGCTTACACCGTCGACCAGACCCAGCAGGTCATCGTCACCCAGTTCGGCCGTCCGGTGGGCGAGCCGATCACCGACCCCGGACTGCACTTCAAGCTGCCTTTCGTCCAGCAGGTCAACCGTTTCGACAAGCGCTACCTGGCCTGGGACGGCCCCATGGTCGAAATGTCCACCAAGGACAAGACGTACATCCAGGTCGACACCTTCGCCCGCTGGCGCATCACCGACGCCATGCGCTACTACCTGCGGCTGCGGGACGAGCGCAGCGCCCAGTCGCGGCTGGAAGACATTCTCGGCAGCGAGACCCGCACCGCCATCGCGCGGCACGAGCTGATCGAAGTCGTGCGCAGCGACAAGGAGCGCCAGCCTTTGCGGGACGAAGGCCTGGCCGCTCAGTTGCCGGAGGTGGGGCTGCGCCCGATCCGGGTTGGGCGGCAGCAGATCGAGAAAGACGTGTTCGAGAGTGCGGCCCCCAAGCTGGCGGAATTCGGCATCGAGCTGCTCGACGTGCGCTTCAAGCGCCTCAACTATAACCCGGAGGTGCTGGAACGCATCCATCAGCGCATGATCAGCGAGCGCCTGCAGATCGCCCAGCGTTTCCGTTCCGAAGGTGAAGGCGAGGCGGCCCGCATCGCCGGCAACAAGGAGCGGGACATCAACGAGATCGCGTCCACCGCCTACAAACGGGTCCAGGAGATCGTCGGCGAAGCCGATGCCAAGGCCACCGAAATCTATGCCAAAGCCTACACCCAGCGCCCCGAGGCCGCCGAGTTCTACCGCTTCCTCAAGAGCATGGAAACCTACCGCAGGATCATCGACCGCGACGCCACCATCGTCCTGTCCACCCGCAGCGACCTGTTTTCCCTGCTCAAGCGCATCGAGACTGAGCGGAAGCCTTGATGCGCAAGCGGCGACGATGAGAGCCGGATGGGCCGGATGACGGGTGTCGTGGAATCGGCACCGGTGGCGAAGCCTTGCCGAAGCGTTGTTCAGTCTTTCAGCAGAACCCGCTTCACCGCCTCGCGCATCTCGTCCTTGGATGAAGCGAAGCGCTCGAACTGATCGGGCGTCAGGATCCGCTGCAGCTCGGCATCCTTGTTTTCCTGGATCGCCTTGGCCTCGAGCATCTTGCCGAGGCCTCCGTCGGCGCTCTTGATCACGGGTTCCATCTGTTCGGCGTATTTTTGATTGATGGCGGCGATCTTGGGCATCTGGGCATCCGTCAAGGCCAGATGGCTCTTCATGTAACCCGTCTGGGCCGCGGCCCGCTGGCTGGGCGTCGTGGCTTTGAGCTGGTCGAAGTCCTCCGCGCGGGCGGGGGTGCTCAATGCAATGGCCAGGAATAGACTGAGTTCGAGGGCGGTCCTGAGAGCTTTGTTCATTTCGTCGGGCTCATGCGAGGTGTTGGGGCGGCAAAGATCACCCAATCCCGGCTCCGGTCGAATCGATGTCCTTGCCGGAATTAGACGACCGGTCGTATCATTCTGGCATGGCGAAAACCGCGACCAAACAACTCACCCGGGAAAGGCTGCTGAACGAAGGCGTGGCTTTGCTCATGGAACAAGGCTATCACGGCACCGGACTGCAGGACATCCTGCACAGCGTGGGCGTGCCGAAGGGTTCGTTCTACAACTACTTCGCCAGCAAGGAGGAATTCGGCGCCGAGGTGATCCGGCATTACATCGAGCCGTTCATCCTGCAGCTCGACGGCCATCTCCGGAATTCCGCGCTGAACGGCGCCCAAGCCCTGCAGGCGTATTTCCGCGAGCTGATCGAAGAGGCCGGCCGCCGTCAATTCAAGGGCGGCTGCCTGCTGGGCAACCTGATGGGGGAGATCGGGGACACCAGCGATGCCTGCCGTGAGGCGCTGCGGGAGGCGCTGCACCGTTATCGGGACAAGCTGGCGCAAGGCATCGCCCGTGCCCAGGACGACGGCCTGTTCCGGTGCGACAAGACCGCCGAAGACCTGGCCGATTTCCTCGTGGACGCCTGGCAGGGGGCCTTGTTGCGGATGAAGATCGAACAGTCGACCCGTCCGCTGGAAGAATGTTGCCGCAACCTGTTGGAGGGATATTTCCGAGCCTGAAAAATTTTTGAGCAGTTTCGAGACGACCGGTCATATAACACACAAGAATGAGGTTATGCCATGAAGACATCCATCTTTTCAGCAACATCCGAGCGTGTCGCTTTGCGGGGCCTGGTTTCGGGCTTGGTTCTGGCGCTCGCGGCGCCGGCCGGCGTGAGGGCCGATGAAACCTGCGCTTCGCCGTACATGAAGAAAATCACCGGCCAGGAGGATTACGTCTACGTCTGGACCTTGGGAGCGGAAGGTGTGGGCGACGAGCAGGACAAGCTGGTCACCGTCGACGCCAACCCGAAATCGCCCCAGTACGGCAAGGTGGTGAACACGCTTTCGGTGGGCGGACGCAACGAGGCCCATCATTCGGACTTCACCGACGACCGCCGGTATCTCTGGGCCGGCGGGCTCGACACCAGCAAGATCTTCGTGTTCGACGTGCACAGCGATCCCGCCAAGCCCGCCCTCTCGAAGACCCTCACCGACTTCGTGGAAAAGAGCGGCGGCGTGGTCGGGCCGCACACCCTCTACGCCCTGCCGGGACGCATGCTCATCACGGGGCTGTCCAACGACAAGGATCACGGCGGCCGCACGGCGCTGGTGGAATATACCAATGCCGGCGAATACGTCGCCACCCACTGGATCCCGACCGACGGCGACCTGCGTGGCGCGGTCAAGACCGGCAAGTATGCCGACGGCTACGATTACGACGTCCGCGCTCTGCCCCGCAGGAACCTGCTGGTGACCTCGTCTTTCACCGGCTGGAACAACTACATGATGGACTTCGGCAAGATGCTGGCGGACCCCGAGGCCATGAAGCATTTCGGCAACACCGTGGTGACCTGGGACCTGCACACCAGGCAGCCGAAGAAGGTCTTCGACGTGCCCGGCGCGCCGCTGGAAATCCGCTGCGCCTGGGGTGATGCCCACAACTACTGCTTCACCAGCACGGCGCTCACCTCGCAGATCTGGCTGATCTACGAAGACGGCAAGGGCGAGTGGCAGGCCAAGGCCGTGGCCGACATCGGCGAGCCGTCCAAGGTGCCGCTGCCGGTCGACATCTCCATCTCCAACGACGACACCCGGCTGTGGGTGAACACCTTCATGGACGGTAAGACCCGTTTGTTCGACATCAGCGACCCGCACCATCCCAGGCAGGTCTACGAAAAGACCATCGGCGCCCAGGTCAACATGGTGTCCTCGAGCTGGGACGGCAAGCGGCTGTACTACACCTCCTCGCTCCTCGCCAACTGGGACAAGAAGGGCAAGGACAACGAGCAATTCCTGAAGCTCTACCACTGGGACGGCAAGGAGTTGAAGGAACAGTTCGCCATCGACTTCTATGCCGAGAAGCTGGGGCGTCCGCACCAGATGCGGTTCGGGGCGCGGGCGCTTTATGCGGGGCCGGCGGGCGACGGAAACGGTGTGGTGCAGGCCAGGGCGGAATGAGTCTTCGCCACCGGAAGGTGCCGGCGTGAACCTCATCCCCCTTTCGTGCCGGCTCCTGGCCTGTTGGGTGCCGGCGCTGCTGTCGGCGGCGCCGGTTCTCGCCGACGCACTGGCGCCGGGCTACCGCAACCTGCCGTTCCCCGTGCCGGAACCGGGCAGCTACAGCCTGCCGGTTTTGGGTGCGGCGGCGGACGGTTCGGTGCTGGATTCCGACGGGCGGCCGGTCCGGCTCCATGCCTCGTACGACGGCCGCATCGTCCTGCTCGGCTTCATCTATGCCACCTGCGACGACGTCAACGGCTGTCCGTTGGCGACGGCGGTGTTCCAGAAGCTCAAGCGTGCGTTGAAATCGGAGCCGGAGCTGGCCGGCCGGCTCCGACTCCTCACCCTGAGCTTCGATCCGGCGCACGACACGCCCGAGGCCATGCGCGGCTACGGCGAGGGTTTCCGCGACGGCGGGGCGGACTGGCGTTTCCTCACCACCCGTTCCGAAGCCGAACTCCAGCCGATTCTGGAAGCCTACGGCCAGTCGGTGCAGAAGGAACACGACGCGGAAGGGCGCTTCACCGGCAAATATTCCCATTTGCTCAGGGTGTTCCTGATCGATGGGCAAAAACGGATTCGCAACGTCTATACGGTCTCGGTGCTACATCCGGACTTGGTGCTGGCCGACGTGAAGACCCTGCTGCGGGAAACCGCGGCGCCGGTGGCCGGCGGCAGACAGGCGGCATCCCCGCCGCTTCGCGCCGGCGATGACAAGACCGGCTATGCCACCCCGGACTATGAGACCCACGCCTTGGCTTTGGACGCGCGCCGTGGCCGGCCGGCCGATCTGTTCCGGCGGGCGCAACGGCCGGCGCTCGGCCTGCCGAAACTGCCCGTGCCGGCCGACAACCCGCTGACCCCCGCCCGGATCGCCCTGGGGCGCAAGCTGTTCTACGACCGCCGCCTCTCGCTCAACCAGACCTTCTCCTGCGCCATGTGCCATATCCCCGAGCAGGGGTTCACCAGCCAGGAGCAGGCCACGGCCATCGGCATCGAGGGGCGCACGGTCCGGCGCAATGCACCGACGCTCTACAACGTCGCCTATCTGACGAAACTGTTCCACGACGGCCGCGAATCCTCGCTGGAAAACCAGGTCTGGGGGCCTTTGCTGGCGGCCAACGAGATGGGCAACCCCTCGGTCGGCTTCGTGGTGGACAGGCTCAAGTCGCTGCCGGATTACCGCGGTCTGTTCGAACAGGCCTTCGGGCGCGGTCCGGGCATGGAAACCGTCGGCCAGGCCTTGGCCGGCTACGAGCGCGCCCTGGTATCGGGCGACTCGCCGTTCGACCGCTGGCGCTACGGACACGAAAGCGGGGCGCTGTCGGAAGTTGCACGCAAGGGATTCGAACTGTTCACCGGCAAGGCCGGCTGCGCGGCCTGCCACACGGTGGGAGACCGCTATGCCCTGTTCACCGATGACGCCCTGCACGACACCGGCGTCGGCTACCGCGCCAGCATGAGCAAGGAGCCCGCCGGCCGGCGCATCCAGGTGGCGCCGGGCGTATTCTTCGAGGTGGACGCGAAAACCTTCGCCCAGGTCGCCGAGCCCGTTCCCGGCGATCTCGGGCGCTACGAAATCACCCAGAACCCGGCCGACCGCTGGAAATACCGTACGCCCACCCTGCGCAACGTCGCCCTCACCCCGCCGTACATGCACAACGGCGCATTTTCGAGCCTGAGGGAGGTCGTCGAGTTCTACAACCGGGGCGGCGAGCCCAACGAAAACCTCGACCCGTTGATCCGGCCGCTGGGGCTGTCGGCGCAGGAAGTGGACGCCCTGGTCGAGTTTCTCGCCAGCCTCACCGGCGGCGACAATCAGACCCTGGTCTCGGACGCCTTCGCGGCCCCGGTGGGGAATGGGCGCTGAGAGCTGGGCCGCTTTTTGCCGGCTTTGCCCAAACCTGATTGGCTGATAGACTTCGAGCCATGGGTAAGCATCTGAAAAATCTTCTCGATGGCGCGCGGCAGGTGCTGGTCATGTGGCCGGAGAGCGATTACGTGCGGCCGAGCCGCGGGGATTTCGGCAAGGATAGCGACAACTTGCGTGCGGATGTGCAACGCATCGCCCGCGGTTTGCGCGAAAACGTGAAGAAGAAAAAGCATGGGAAGGCATACGACCGCGAACGTGCGTGAGCGCAGCGGAAAGGAACTCACCCTTCAGCAGCACGACACCGACTCTCCCATCATTCCCGTCGCTCAAATCGAGCGGCTCCATCAATTTCGGCCGGATCTGGTCGATTGGGTTTTCCATCAGACCCAAGCCGAAGCGGAGCATCGCCGCACGGAAACCAGACGTGTCAATACCTTCGTTTTCGTCGAGCGGCTTCTCGGCCAGATTTTCGCCCTGTTGATAGGTTTGGCCGGCATCGTCGGCGGGGTCTATGCCGCCATCAACGGCCAACCTTGGGCCGGTGGCACGATTGCCAGCCTGGCGATCACCGGCCTGGCGGCCGTGTTCCTGACCGGAAGGCGCGACAAGTCCTAGTCGTCCGCATACGTCATGAATTCCACCATTCACATCACCAGCGGCGACAGCGCCGGGGACCTGATCGCCAAGAGCGGCATCCCTGGCGAAGTCTTCGTCTGGCACGACATTCTCTACGACGGCCCGCGCCAGCCAGGGTGGCCGGACGAAGAGACTCTGATTGCCAGGGCGGCCTATCTCGAAGCCGCGACCGGTGGAGGCTTGAGCCGTGAATCCATCCGGCAGACGCTGGAGACACAATATGCGAGGCTCAAGACCCTGTCGTCCCTACGCCTGGTGCTCTGGTTCGATGCCTGTTTGTTCGATCAGTCCATGCTCTGCCATGTGCTGACCTGTCTACGGATCGCCAGTGTGGGTGCGGTGGAGTTGATCTGCGTCGATGCGTTTCCCGGCATCGAGCCCTATCACGGGCTCGGCCAGCTTTCTCCGGAGCAGATGGCTTCGGTCTATCCCCGGCGCCGGCCCGTGACGCCGGACCAGTTCGACTTCGCCGAGCGGGTCGATCGCGCCTTTGCTCTGCAGGACCGGCAAGCGTTCGAGGCGTTGGGGAGGGAAGCCGATGCGCCGCTGCCGTGGGTGCCGGCGGCAGTGCGGCGCTGGCTCGCGGAACAGCCGGACGAGACGGGGCTGGGGCGGCTGGAACGGCTGGCCCTCGAGGCGATCCGTGCCGGCAACAATGAGCCGTGGGCGATTTTCGCCGCCGCGGCAGCCCAGGATACGCCGCCTCAGTTCTGGACCGACATCTCCCTGTGGGCGCGGATCAACGCGTTGGCGGACCGCGACCCGCCTTTGGCTGTCATCGAGGGGCCCGAGGCCCGGTTGCCGCAATGGGGCGGCATGGCCGGTTTGGAGCGGTTCCGGATACGGCCGGGGTAGGCGTTTTCAGTCGGCCAGCCAGCTCCGGAACCGGGGCAGCACCAGCAGTCCAGGGATGGCGAACAGGGCGCAGAGGATGAAGAAATTCTGCCAGCCGACGGTGGTGGCCAGCCAGCCGGAGGGGGCGGCGGCGATCACGCGCGGCACGCCCATCAAGCTGGACAGCAGCGCGTATTGGGTGGCGGTGAAGCGGCGGTCGGTCTGGTTGGCCATGAAGGCGACGAAGGCTGCCGTGCCCATGCCCGCGGACAGGTTCTCGAAGCTGATCACCGCGGTCAGCGCCGGCAACTGCGGGCCGGTGTGCACCAGAACGGCGAAGGCGGCGGTGGAAAGGAGCTGCAGCAGGCCGAACTGCCACAGCGTGCGGTAGATGCCGTAGCGCAGGATCAGCGCGCCGCCGGCCAAGCCGCCGAGCACCGTGGCCCAGAAGCCGAACAGCTTGACGACCGCGCCGATCTCGGTCTTGCTGAAGCCCATCTCCAGATAGAACGGCGTGGTCATCTGCCCGGCCACGGTGTCGCCCAGCTTGTACAGCAGGATGAATAGCAGGATCCACGTGGCCTCGCTGCGCCGGAAGAACTCGGCGAAAGGCAGCACCACCGCGTCCCTCAGGCTGTTCGGATGCGCCTCGCTCGCGGCGGCCTCCGGCAGCAGCAGAGTGACGAGAATGCCCGTGCCCATCACGGCCGCCATCAGGCCGTACATGTCGGAAAAACCGATCCAGTCGGCCAGGATCAGGCCGCCGCCCGAGGCCAGCAGCATCCCCAGACGGTAGCCGTTGACGTAGAGCGAGGCGCCCAGGCCCTGTTCGCGGTCGTGCAGGCTTTCGCGCCGGTAGGCGTCGATGAGGGTGTCCTGGGAGGCGGAGAAGAAGGCGACGGCCAGCGCCAGCGCCGCGAGCACGGGGGCGGAAGCGCCGGGGCCGTGTACGGCGAGCCCGGCGATAGACGCCGCCAGCAGGACCTGCATCAGCAGCAGCCAGCCGCGCCGCCGCCCCAGCCGGGGCCAGTGGAAGCGGTCGAACACGGGTGCCCACAGGAATTTCAGCGTGTAGGGCAGTCCGACCAGGGCGAACAGGCCGATGGTGGTCAGGTCGACGCCGCGGTCCTTCATCCAGGCCAGCAGCACCGAGCCCGTGAGGAGCAGCGGCGCGCCGCCGTAGAAGCCCATGGCGAAAGCGGCCAGCATGCGGCCGCTCAGGATGCTGCGCGCGATCGGTTCAGAAGGCGAGGTCATAGTCGATCGTGAGCGGTGCGTGATCGGAGAAGCGCTCGTCCTTGTAGATCGCTACGGAGCGGATCAGGTCGCGCAGGGCGGGGCTGACGACGTGGTAGTCGATGCGCCACCCCACGTTCTTGGCCCAGGCCTGGCCGCGGTTGGACCACCAGGTGTACTGGTCCGGCTCCGGATTGACGGCGCGGAAGGCGTCGACCCAGCCCGTTTCCTCGAACACCCGGTCCAGCCAGGCACGCTCCTCCGGCAGGAAACCGGAGTTCTTCTGGTTCGAACGCCAGTTCTTCAGGTCGATGGGCTTGTGGGCGATGTTCCAGTCGCCGCAGAAAATGTACTGCCGGCCGGAGCGGGCGCATTCGTCCAGAAAGGGTAGGAAGCGGTCGAGGAAGCTGAACTTGACGGCCTGGCGCTCCTCGCTGGACGAGCCCGACGGAATGTAGAGGGACACCACGCTCAGGTTGCCGAAGCGGGCCTCCAGGTAACGCCCCTCCGCGTCCATGTCGTCCCAGCCGAGGCCCTGGATCACCTCGTCGGGCTCCTTGCGGGCGTAAAGGGCCACCCCGCTGTAACCTTTCTTCTCGGCCTCCAGGTAATAACAGGCGTAGTCTTCCGGCCAGAACAGCTCGTCGTTGAGCTGGGCGGTCTGGGCCTTGATTTCCTGCAGGCAGACGATGTCGGCGTTCTGCTTCGGCAGCCAGTCGAAGAAGCCCTTGCGCGCGGCCGAGCGGATGCCGTTCGCATTCAGCGTGATGATTCTCATGGATGGAGTCGGGATGTTCGACGGGATATGGGAGTGTCGGGCGGGCGTCCGGGGATTGCGGCTTGCTGCGGTGGTCCGATTACAGTACCATGCCAGATTTCGTCCGATCGAGCCCCTTGGAGTAGCCTCGTACCATGAAGCCTGACATTCATCCCGAATACGCGACGGTGACCGTAAGCTGCAGTTGCGGAAACACCTTTGAAACCAAATCCACGATCGGCAAGGACTTCCACGTCGAAGTCTGCTCGGCCTGCCATCCATTCTATACGGGCAAGCAGAAGATCGTCGATACCGCCGGCCGCGTCGACAAATTCCGCCGCAAATACGGCCGCGGCTGATAAAGCGGGGGGCGAGGGCGGCTCGCCCGCCGTTTCTCGGGGGGGCGGTTCAGCCCGTCCCCTTAGTTTTTCGTGCCGGCCGGTTTCCCGAGCATGGCGCGCAGCTCGCGTATCGACGCCGCGGCCTCCCTGTTTCCCGCGGAGACCGCCCGCCCGGCCGCCGTGGCCGGGAAGATGCACAGCTCCATCGGCGTTTCATCCACGTAGAACGACAGGGCGGGGAGCGTCATGTTCTCGCCCCGGAGCCGGCATCGGCACGAGGTTTCCCGGAACGGCAGGTGGGCGTCGAGCAGTTTGCGCATGACTTCTTCCGGCGCGTCCGCAAACACGTGCAGCGTGATCGAACTGTGCCGGCCGGCGGTCCCGTCCAGCGCGGCGCCCGTCAGGCGCGGATCGAATTCCGCGAGAAACTCCATGGCTTCCAGGGCCAGGAGGCGCTGCCTGTCCAGTTCGGCGTTCTGAGTGGCGGGCCGGAACAGCCGGTTGTACTCGATCAGGGCGGCGTCGACTTCCTCCGGTTCCGGCAGCCGGCGTCTATCGGCCTGGCCGAGCCGTGCGGCTGCCTTGTTCAGCGCCTGCTGGGGGTTGTCGATGCCCTGCTCGGCCATCAGCCGGGCAGCCGCCCATGCCAGATGAGAGCGTGTCTTTTGCTTGGTTTTCACGTTCCGTTCCGGTCCTCAAAACAAGGATTCCATCGGCTTCGGCGTTTCCGCGGGCTGAGGAGGGGGCGGCGTTTCATCCACTTCTTCATCTTCCGGTGGGGCCGATTCCGGCGCCGTCCCGCCTGAAGCATCGGCCCGGGACTCCGGCGGCGCCGCTTCGGGCTCCTCGATCGTGGCGTCGAAATTGGGTTGCGGTGTCGGCCTTGGCACCATTTCCACGATCCCGCCGGGGATGCCGGCGGGCAGTCTGTTTCCGGTCGCCGGGTCCACTCTTGCGGTCATGATCCCGGCCGGCTGGGAAAATTTGCGCTCGGGAACGTCGCGCAGCATCTCCTTCATGAACTCCAGCCAGATGGGCAGCGCGGTCTGTCCGCCGGTTTCCTTGTCGCCGAGGGTCTTGTACGAATCGAATCCCACCCAGGCCACCGCCACGATGCCTGGCGCGTAGCCGTTGAACCAGGCGTCGCGGTACTGGTTGGTGGTGCCCGTCTTGCCCGCCAGGTCGGACCGGCCGAGTTCCAGAGCCTTGGTGGCCGTGCCCCGGCGAACCACGTCCTGCAGCATGGAGTGCATCATGTAATGGACTTCTTCCGAGATCACCCGTTTCGCCCGGTTCGCCGCGGACTGGCCGTCGGCGCAGTCCATGCAGGCGATGGTGGGCGTGGCCTGGTACAGCAGCCGGCCGTTCTGGGTTTCGATGCGGCTGATGAGGAACGGGTCGACCCGGTAGCCGCCGTTGGCGAAAACCGCATAGACCTGGGCCATCCGCAGCGGGGAGGCGGTGCCGGAACCCAGCGCGAGCGTGAACGAGCGGGGCAGTTCGTCCGGCGTGAAGCCGAACTTCTCGGCCAGCTCGATCACTTTGGGCAGGCCGACCGCGCGCAGCAGTCGGATGGACACCATATTGCGCGATTTGGCCAGGGCTTCCCGCAAAGGAGTGGGGCCGGCATATTTCATCGAGTAGTTGTGCGGCCGCCATATCCCGCCGGGCGAGGCGGGGTCGGGGAAAGAGACGGGGGAGTCGTTGACCACGCTCGCCGGGGTGAAGCCCGAATCCAGGGCGGCGGAATACACCACCGGCTTGAAGCCTGAGCCGGGCTGGCGCTGGCCCTGGGTGGCGCGGTTGAACTTGCTGAGACGATAGTCGAAGCCGCCGGCGACGGCGATGATGGCGCCGCTGTCGGCGTCCAGCTCGACCAGCGCGCCCTGGACCTTGGGAATCTGGGTCAGCACCCAGCGGCCTTCGGCGTTCTTGCGGATCCGGATGACGTCGCCGGGCTTGAGCACTTCCTTGACCGATCTGGGCGGCGCCCCATGGGCGCCCACGCTGATGAATGGTTTGGCCCAGCGGACGGCGTCGTAGGGCAGTTCGGGTTCGCCGTGATTCGCCGTGTAGAGGCCCGCGGCCGTGTCGGTGGCGGTGAGCACCAGCGCCGGCACGGTGTCGCCTGCGGGCCCTTGGTCTTCCAGCACCTGGTTCCATGCGGACTTGGCTTTGATCTGCTTGAGATCGATGTGGACCTTGGCCTTGCGGTAGCCGTGCCTTTCGTCGTAGTTCCGAAGGCCCGACCGCAGGGCCGATTCCGCCGCCTGCTGGGCATGGCTGTCGATGGTGGTGTATACCGCGTAGCCGCTCTCGTAGGCATCCTCGCCATATTGTTGATACATCTCGGCGCGCACCATCTCGGCGACGTAGGGGGCATCCAGCTCGATGGCGCGGGTGTGGATGCGGGCGGTGATCGGCTCGTTCAGGGCTTTCTGGTAGGCCTCGTCGGTGATGAAGCGCAGCTTGCGCATGCGGCGCAGCACGTAGTTGCGCCGGATCTGCGCCCGCTCGGGATTGGCGACGGGGTTGAAGGCGGACGGCGCCTTGGGGAGCCCTGCGATCATCGCCATCTCGCCGAGGGTCAGTTCCCCCACGTGTTTGCCGTAGTACACCTGGGCCGCCGCCTCGATGCCGTAGGCGTGCTGACCGAAATAGATCTTGTTCAGATAGAGCTCGAGAATCTGGTCTTTGGGCAGTTCCGAATCGATCCGGACCGCCAGCATGATTTCCTTGACCTTGCGGAGAAAGGTCTTCTCGCTGCTCAGGAAGAAGTTGCGCGCGACCTGCATGGTGATCGTGCTGCCGCCCTGACGTTTTTCGCCGGTCCGGGCGAAGGTGAGCACGGCGCGCAGGATGCCCTGATAGTCCACGCCGACGTGGTCGTAGAAGCGGTCGTCTTCGGCGGCGATGAACGCGTGGGCCAGGTCCCGGGGTACGTCGCCGATGGCGACGGGGCTGCGCTTCTTCTCGCCGAACTGCGCTATCAGCTTGCCGTCGCGGCTGTAGACCGACATCGGGATCTGATAGCGCACCTCCTTCAATATCGCGATGTCCGGCAGTTGCGGCTCGAGGTGGCGGTAGAGGCCGAACAGTCCCAGGCCGATGACCAGGGCGGCGACCAGCAGGACTTCGAACGTCACCAGCCAGTAGCGGGGCCTTCTGGGCTTTCGGGATAAAAGTGCCACGGTGTTGGTTTCGGCGATGGCGGCGAGGCCCGTCGGCGCGCGAGGGGCGTTCACCGGAGAGGATTTTGTATGAAGAACGGTTTTATATTAAGGTTTGCATCATACCCCAGTTGTCCGAAGGGAGCGAACCATCCCGCCGGGCTTCTTCGGCACGATCACCGTGCGCCATCCTCCAGCAGGTCCGATTTTGGGGTATCCTTGATTATCAATAATTTTATTTTCCAGTAGCATACCGCGGCTGTCCGAGCCCCATTCAATTTTCCGGTGACTGTCAGACATGTGGGGCTTCGGAAGAAAGAAACCGCTCCTGCTGGGGATCGACATCAGCGCGGCGGCGGTCAAGCTGCTCGAGCTGAGCCGAAAGAACGGCGGCTACCAGGTGGAAAGTTACGGCGTCGTGCCGTTGCCCCGGAACACGGTGGTCGACAACACGATCGCCGAGCCGGACAACGTGTCGGCGGCGGTACGGGCCGTGGTCAAACAGTCGGGGACTCCGCTCCGGCACGCGGTGGTCGCGGTGCCCGGCTCGGTGGTCATCACCAAGCGCATCACCATGCCCGCCAGCCTGGGGGGCGACGAACTCGAGGCGCAAATCGAATTGGAGGCGGACCAGTACATCCCCCATGCGAGGGAGGAGGTCAGCCTGGATTTCGAGGTGCTGGGAAAGAGCTCGAAGAATCCCGATCTGGTGGACGTGCTTCTGGTGGCTACGCGCCGGGAAAACGTGGAAGACCGGGTTTCGGTGCTGGAAAACGCGGGCCTCGGCGTCGAGATCGTCGACGTGGAGTCCTACGCCATCGAACGCGCCTTCGAGATGGTCAGGGACCAGCTTCCGCCGCCCCTCCGCGACCGGGCGGTAGCCGTGGCCGATGTGGGCGCCATGGCCACCACGCTCAACGTCATCCACGGCGGTTCCATCATCTACACCCGGGAACAGGGCTTCGGCGGCATGCAGTTGACCGACGAGATTCAGCGCCGCTACGGCCTGACCCACGAGGAAGCGGGGCTGGCGAAGAAGGAAGGGAGCCTTCCCGGCAACTATGCCGAGGAAGTGCTGGAACCGTTCAAACACGCTTTGGTTCAGCAGATCAGCCGTTCGTTCCAGTTCTATCTGTCGTCCACCGCTCAGCGCGGCTTCGACGCGGTGGTGCTGGCCGGCGGCTGCGCCATGATTCCGGAAATCGACCGTTACGTAGAGGCGGCGTTGCAGGTTCCCACCGTCGTTGCGAATCCCTTCCGTAACATGAGTTTTTCGGGGAGGGTCCGGCAGGAGCGCCTGAATTACGATTCCTCGGCCCTGATGCTGGCCTGCGGCCTGGCGCTGCGGAGTTTCGACTGATGGCGCGCATCAACCTCCTGCCCTGGCGCGCCGCTCTTCGGCGCGAACGGCAGAAAGAGTTCGCCATCTGGACCGGGCTCGGTCTTGCCCTGACCGCGGCGGTGATGCTGCTGGTGCGGACCCAGATCGGCGCCGCCATCGACAGCCAGATCCGGCGGAACCAGTATCTCGAAGGCGAAATCGGGGCGCTGGAGCGCCAGATCGCCGAAATCCGGGACTTGGAAACCAAGAAAAGCCGGCTCGTGGCCAAGATGGAAATCATCCAGCAATTGCAGTTGAGCCGGCCGGAAGAAGTGCATCTGTTCGACGAAATCGCGCGGACGGTGCCGGAAGGGGTCCGGTTGCGGGATCTGACCCAGGAGGACCGTGCCCTCACGGTCAACGGCATGGCGCAGTCCAATGCCCGGGTTTCCGCCTACATGCGCAATCTGGAAGGATCGGAGTGGCTGTACGAGCCGGTCCTGGAGGTCATCGAAAACAAGCAGGACGGACAGGTGAAGGGCAAGGAAAGGGACGGGGGCAGCCGTTTCACCCTGCGGATGAAACAGGGCCCCAAGGCCCGGACCGGCGAAGACTCCCTCCCGGCGGACAAGAAGGCGCCGTGAATCTCGCGAAGATCAACTGGGACCTCGAGTATGCCGGGTCCTGGCCGACGCCGGTCAAGCTCGCCGTCATCGCCATGCTGAGCGCCGTGCTCGCCGGCGTCTGGTATTACCTCGACACCAGCGCCCAGTTGGCCGAACTGGATGCTCAGCAGCACAGGGAGCAGGAACTCAAGGAGACCTTCGAGATCAAGCAGAAGAAGGCGGTCAACCTCGAAGAATACAAACTGCAGCTTGCGGACATCGAGAAGACCTTCGGCGACCTCCTTCGGCAGCTTCCCGACCGCACCCAGGTGCCCGATCTGCTGGTGGACGTTTCCCAGACCGGGCTGGCGAGCGGCCTCGAGTTCGAGCTGTTCAAGCCCGGCGGGGAGGTTTCCAAGGATTTCTATGCCGAACTCCCGATCGAGATCCGGGTCGTCGGGACCTACATGGAGTTCGGAACCTTCGTGAGCGGCCTGGCCTCGCTTCCCCGCATCGTCACCGTCCATAACGTGAAGATCGCCTCGCGCTCCGCCGATGGCGGCGGCCCCAAGCCCGGGGACGCCGAGCTGGTCATGACGGCGCTGGTGAAGACCTATCGCTATCTCGACGACGGCGCCGTACCGGCCTCCTCGGCGGCTGAGCGCAGGCGGCGCTGATGGCGGGTTCGGCGGTGCCGATGAAGTACGCGGCGGCGCTGGCGGTGCTGGGTTTCTTGTCCGGCTGCGCCGAGGACGAATTGGCCGACCTCAGGCGCTATGTGGCCGATGTCAAGGCGCGCCAGAAAGTCAACGTCGAGCCGTTGCCGGAAATCAAGACGGTGTCGCCGTTCCTGTTCGACCCGGCCGAGCTGCGTGACCCGTTCAAACCCATCGAAAAGCCCGACGAAGCCGAGGCTGCGGCCGCGGACAACGGAATTCGTCCGGACCTGTCCCGCCGGAAGGAGCAGCTCGAGAGCTACGAGCTGGACACCTTGAGAATGGTTGGGACGGTCAGGATGTCCGGGAATTTGTGGGCGCTGGTCCGCGCCGCCGATGGCACGATACACCGGGTCCGGACCGGCAATCACATGGGCAGGAATTTCGGCAGGATCACGCGCATCAGCGAAAACGGGGTGGAGCTGGTCGAAATCGTTCCGGATGCCCAGGGCGGATGGCTGGAGCGCGCCGCCACGATGACGTTGACCGAGGCGGGTGGTGAAAAAAAGTGAAGAGGGCCGCGTGAGAAGGTTTGTCATTCGATATTTGGCGGGGGGGCGAATTCCGCCGTGCTGGATCATGGGCCTCCTCGCCTTGTGCTGGGGCGGGGCGGCAGTGGCGGCGGGGCCGGCTTTGCAGTCCGTCGATTTCACGGCGCTGCCCGGCGAGAACTTTCAACTTCGCCTGAGTTTCGACGGCCCGGTGCCGGAACCTCGGTCCTTCACCACGGAACATCCCGCCCGGATCGCGCTGGATCTGGCCGGTGTCCGCAGCGGCCTGGACAAGAAGCCGATCCCGGTGCACCAGGCCGGCGTCGAAACGGTCCAGGCGATTGCGGCCGGCGGCAGGACGCGGGTGATCCTGAATCTGGCCGCCGCGGTTCCCTACACCACCCGTGTCGCGGGGCGCCACCTGTATGTGACCCTGCAGAGCGGGAAGGCCGGGAGCGGGGCCGACGGCTTTGCGCCGGCGCCGGTCGTGGTGACCGAACGACCGGTGGTCGGGGGGCCGCAGGTCGAGAACGTCGACTTCCGGCGCGGCGAGAAGGGCGAGGGAAGATTGCTGGTCACGCTGAGCGATCCGAACTCCGTCGTGAGTCTCCGCGAAGAAGGGCGCAGCGTCGTCGCCGACCTCCCCGGCACCAGCCTGCCGGGCCGGCTGGCGCGCAGGCTGGAAGTGCTCGACTTCGCCACGCCGGTGAAATGGATCGAGGCGATGCCGGTCGGCCGGGGCACGAGGCTGCTGATCACTCCGGTTTCGGACGAATACGATTACTCGTCCTACCAGTCCGGAAAACTGCTCACCGTGGAGCTGCGCCCCTTGAGCCGTGCGGAGAAGGAGGAAGTCAAGAAGCGGCGGCAGGTGTTTACCGGCGATCGTCTTTCCTTGAACTTTCAGGACATACCTGTGCGGAACGTCCTGCAAATCCTGGCGGATTTCACCAATCTGAACATCGTGGCTTCGGACTCCGTGCAGGGCAACGTCACCTTGAGGCTCAACGAGGTTCCCTGGGACGAGGCGCTGGACCTGGTGCTCAAGGCCAAAGGACTGGGCAAGCGGCAGGAGGCGAACAGCAACATCATCCGCGTCGCTCCGATGGACGAGATCAACCGGCTCGAGCGCGACGAGCTGGAGGCCATGAAAGTCGTCGAGGACCTGGAGCCGCTGCGCACCGAGATCATCCAGATCAACTACACCAAGGCCGACGACATCAAGAAGGTCATCATGGGCACGACCGAAAAGGCGGAAAAGTCGATCACGCGGCCGGAGGCGCTGACCGGCGGGCCGGGTGTGACTTCCACCGAGGCCTACGACGTCACCCAGTCGATCCTGTCGAGCCGCGGCAACGTGACCACCGATCCGCGCACCAACCAGCTCATCGTCCAGGACACGCCCAGGAACCTCGAACGCATCCGCGAGCTGGTGCGTCAGCTCGACAAGCCGGTGCGGCAGGTGATGATCGAGTCGCGGGTGGTGATCGCCAACGTGGACTTCCTGCGCGAGCTGGGCGCCAAGCTGGATTTCCGGCCCAAAGACTGGACTTCCAGCGTGCTGCCGCCCACCGGCAGCATGACGGATCTGGGGGTCGACCTGGCGAGGCTCACCACACTCTCGCCCTACGGTACGGCGCAGTACGTGGTTTCCATGGGCGATTACCTGCTGGATCTCGAACTCTCGGCGGCCCAGAAGGAAGGCCGCGGCGAGATCGTCGCCAATCCGCGGGTGCTCACGGCCGACCAGTCCAAGGCCAAGATCATGCAGGGCGTGGAACTGCCCTATCAGATCACCCAGCAGGGCACCGGCGGAGGCACGCCCGTGCAGAACGTGTCCTTCAAGCCGGCCGTGCTGGAACTCGACGTGACGCCGCACATCACGCCGGACGACCACATCCTGATGGACCTCATGATCAAGAAGGATGACAAGGGCGAGCTCACGCCCAGCGGCAATTTCGCCATCGAGAAACGCGAAATCGATACCGTGGCGCAGGTGGCCAACGGCGAAACGGTGGTGCTGGGCGGCGTGTACGAGGGCACGCGGCGGAACAACACCGACAAGGTTCCGTTTTTCGGCGATCTCCCCGGTATCGGCTTCATGTTCCGGCGCAATTCTGTCGAGGACAAGAAGAAGGAACTCCTCATCTTCATTACGCCGAAGATCGTCAAGCAGACGACCATGAATCCTTGAGGCCGCCGGGGATGCCGTGCCGCCGCGTGTTATCATTTCCCGCTTGATTTGGGGCGGGAAACGATGCGAAACCGTCGGAACATCTTCCTGATAGGCCCGATGGGAGCGGGCAAGACCACCGTGGGCCGCCTGCTTGCGAGGGCCCTGGGGCTGGAGTTCTGGGACAGCGACAAGGAAATCGAACGCCGGACCGGGGTCACGGTGCCGATGATTTTCGAATACGAGGGCGAGGCTGGATTCCGGCGCCGCGAGTCGGAAGTCATCGCCGATCTGACGGGCAAGGAGGGGATCGTGCTGGCCACCGGCGGCGGCTCGGTGCTGGTGCCGGAAAATCAGGAACATCTGGCGGCGCGGGGCCTGGTGATCTATTTGCAATGCTCGGTCCAGAAGCAGCTCGAGCGGACACACAAGGACGTCAGCCGGCCCTTGCTGCAGACGGAGAATCCCAGGCAAAGGCTGGAAGAGCTGCTGCGGGTGCGGGACCCCATCTACCGCGAGCTTGCCGACTACGTCGTCGATACCGGCCAGCATTCGAGCCGCAGCGCCGTCCGCCGCATCATCAACGCTTACGAGAAATCCAGGACCAGACTGCGGACGGAATGAAGACCTTACACGTCGAGCTGGGGGAGCGCAGCTACCCCATTCACATCGGGCGCGGCCTGCTGGGCCGTCCGGACCTGATACAGGCGCACCTGCCGGGCAGGCAGGTCATGGTGGTGACCAACGAAGTGGTGGCGCCGCTGTACCTCGACCGTATGCTCGCGTCCCTCGCGGGGAAAGAAACGGCGTCTATCGTGCTGCCGGACGGCGAGGCCTACAAGACCATGGACTCGGCGATGGCCGTATTCGATGCGCTGCTGGACCGGCGCTTCGGGCGCAACGCCGGCATCGTGGCGCTGGGCGGCGGGGTGATCGGCGATCTGGCCGGCTTCGCCGCGGCCTGCTATCAGCGCGGCGTGCCCTTCATCCAGGTTCCGACCACCCTGCTGTCCCAGGTCGATTCCTCGGTGGGCGGCAAGACCGCGGTCAACCATCCGCGCGGCAAGAACATGATCGGCGCCTTCTACCAGCCGCGCTGCGTCCTGGCCGATACCGATACCCTGAATACCCTGGCCGACCGGGAGCTCAGCGCGGGTCTGGCGGAAGTGATCAAGTACGGTTTGATCCGCGACCCGGAATTCCTGGCCTGGCTCGACGCGAACGTGGACAGCCTGCTGCGGCGCGATCCGGAGGCGCTGGCCTACGCGATCGAGCGTTCCTGCCTCAACAAAGCGCAAGTCGTGGCGGAGGATGAGACCGAAACCGGGGTGCGGGCGACGCTGAACCTGGGCCATACCTTCGGCCACGCCATCGAAACCGGTATGGGTTACGGTGTCTATCTGCATGGCGAGGCGGTGGCCATCGGCATGTGCCAGGCGGCCGATTTGTCTCGCCGCCTGGGCTGGATCGGCGACGATGAAGTGGCGCGGGTGATCCGCCTGCTGGAGCGGGCGCGCTTGCCGGTCGTCCCGCCGCGCGAGCTGGATGCGGATGCCTTCCTCGAACACATGGCGGTCGACAAGAAAAACGTCGACGGCGGCCTGCGCCTGATTCTGCTCAAGTCCCTGGGCGAGGCGACCCTCCCGGTGGCGGTCGACGCCGGCCCGCTGCGGGCCACTCTGGAAAGCTACGGCCGTTGAGGCCATCGAACCGACAAAGGACATGCCATGAGTCATTGTTTCATCCGCGCCCTGCTGCGCCAGCCGGTCGACAGGACTCCCGTCTGGATGATGCGCCAGGCGGGCCGCTACCTGCCGGAATACCGCAAGGTCCGGGAACAGGCCGGCAGCTTCATGAACCTGTGCACCACGCCCGACTTGGCCTGCGAGGTGACCTTGCAGCCGCTGGAGCGCTACCGGCTGGATGCGGCCATCCTGTTCTCAGACATCCTGACCGTTCCCGACGCCATGGGGCTGGGGCTGGAATTCGTCGAGGGCGAGGGGCCGAGGTTCCGCAATCCGATCCAAGGGGCCGCCGACATCCACCGGCTGGGCGTGCCCGATCCGGAAGCGGAGCTGGCCTACGTGCCGGCGGCGGTGCGGCTGATCAAGCGGCGCCTGGGCGACAGGGCGCCGTTGATCGGCTTCTCGGGCAGTCCCTGGACCCTGGCGACCTACATGGTGGAGGGCGGCAGCAGCCGGGAGTTCCGCAAGGTCAAATGCCTCATGTACGAGGAGCCGGCGCTGATGCACGAACTGCTGGAAAAGCTCGCCGATGCGGTCGCCCTGTACTTGAACGCCCAGATCGCCGCCGGGGTCGACGCGGTGATGGTGTTCGACACCTGGGGCGGCAATCTGGATACGGAGCACTATCTGGAGTTTTCGCTGCGCTACGCCGAGCGCGTGCGCCAGCAGCTTCGGCTGACGGAGCGGGGCCGCATCCCCGCGATCTTCTTCACCAAGGGCGGCGGGCAATGGCTGGAGGCGATGGCGGATGCCGGTTACGACGCGCTCGGCCTGGACTGGACCACGGACATCGGTTCGGCGAGGCGGCGGGTCGGCGATCGGGTGGCTTTGCAGGGCAACCTCGATCCGGTGGCGCTCTACGCCAAACCCGAAGTCATCCGCGGGGAGGTCCGGAAGATCCTGGAGCGTTACGGCACCGGCAGCGGCCATGTGTTCAACCTCGGTCACGGGGTTACGCCGGACATCAAGCCCGACCACGTCGGCGCGATGATCGAGGCGGTGCACGAATTCAGCCCGGCGTTCCACCGGACTTGATCCCGTGCCGGAATCGAATCCCTGGCGTCTGCTGAGCCGGCGGGAAATCTACGACAACCCCTGGATTCACCTCGACGAGGACCAAGTCGTCAATCCCGGCGGCGGCATCAGCCTGTACGGTCGCATCCACTTCAAAAACCAGGCGATCGGCATCATCCCCCTCGACGGGCGGGGCAATACCTGGCTGGTCGGCCAGTATCGCTATGTACCCGATGCCTGGTTCTGGGAGATTCCGATGGGCGGTTCGCCCGCAGGCGAATCCATCCTCGAATCGGCCCGGCGCGAGCTGAAGGAGGAAACCGGCCTCTCCGCCGCCTCCTGGCGGCTCCTCATGCGGCTCCACACCTCGAATTCCGTCACCGACGAGGAAGGCTTCGTGTTCGTCGCGGAAGACCTGGAGGAAGGCGAGCCGGAATTCGAGGAAACCGAAGACCTGCGTATCTGGAAGCTCCCGCTGGCCGATGCGGTCAGCATGGTCATGTCCGGGGAAATCACCGATGCCATCAGCGCGGCGGGATTGCTGAGATTGGCGCTGGATTCCAGCCGGACTTGAAAGCCTCGCGGTCGTCGCCGCGAGGCTTTCCATGACCTACCGGTTCATGAGCCACTCCAGCCAGAGCGCCGACAACTTCTCCTGCACCGAATTCTGCCGCAGCCTCGCCTGGAGATTCGGGAAATCCACGCGGTCCAGTTCCTGGTCCTGGTTGTAGCAGGAATACACGAAATACTCGCGTCCCGTTTCCGGGTCGACGTGTTTGCACAGGCATTGCGCGCATACGCCTTTCATCATGCACTGCATCGGCGAATTGATGGAGCCGATGGCGGCATGGTGAGGCTTGAGGTAGGGCGCCAGCAGGCCGTGGCGGGCATGCTTGACCGCTTCCATCATCCGGTCCGAGCCGATCACGATCATGTGGTCGACGTCGTCGAGATGGATGGGGGTGGGGCCGAGCTCGCCCTTGGCATAGGCCAGCATGGCTTCGACGATGTTGCCCACGAAGGACTTGTCGTCCGGGCGGGTCACCGGGATGGGGGTGTTGCCCTCGCGCTTGTCCACGGTCCAGACCAGCAGATCCGACGCGGCTTCGATTTCGTCGATCTTGAAGACGTCCTCGCTGTTGCGGTAGCCGGCGAAATAGATCACCTGGTTGCCGGCGCTTCGCAACGCCTTGCCGATCGAGAACAGCACCGCATTGCCCAGTCCGCCGCCAACCAGGGCGACGGTCTGGCCGGAGGGGATCTCCGTCGGCGCGCCGGTGACACCCATCACCACCAGCGGATCGCCGGGTTTCCATTGTGCGCACAGTCGTGAGGAGCTGCCCATTTCCAGCGCGATCAGCGAGATCAGGCCGTTGTCCTTGTCCACCCAGGCGCCGGTGAGGGCGATGCCCTCGGTGGCGAGCACCGTGCCTTCCACCACCGGGGCCAGCGCCTCGTAGTTCTGTACCCGGTAGAACTGGCCGGGCTGGAAGTGCTTGGCCGAGGCGGGGGCGCGGACGACCACTTCGATGATGGTCGGCGTCAGCCGGTTCACCGCCACGATACGGGCGGTCAGGGCATCGTCGATGACCGCCTGGAATGCCTGCAGGTTTCGGTCGCGGTGGGGCTGTTCCGCGGGGTCGAGCCGCTTCAGCTCCTGTTCGAACAGACGGACGATGTAGGGGTAGCCGTCCTTGGCGCTGGCCATGGCTTTCACCACGTTGCCGGCATAGACCGGATGGTTGTCGCCGTAGAAGGTGATGAACTTGCCGCCGCGGTGATAGGACGTGAATGGTGCCGGCTTGCCGATCTTGGGCCAGGCCTCGTCCTGTACCGGTACCAGACCGGGCGTCTCACCCACCCATGCGGGCTCGTGGCGCTTGTAGAACTTGTGGTCCATCTCGAAGGTTTCCGGATGCTCGGATTCGTAGATGGTGTTGGGCGAGGTGCCGGCGGCGATGAAGAGGCTCCGCAGCGGGACCTCGATTTCTCCGACGGGCTTCCAGCGGCCTTCCCGTTCCTCCAGCTTTTCGAAGCGCACCGCCTTGAGGTGGCCGTGGTCGTCTTCCAGCGCAACCAGCGGGCTCAAGCCTTCCGCCAGCACGATGCCTTCGTCCATGGCTTCCTTGATTTCCTCGTGGTTCTGCCGGTAAGCGGGCGAATCCTTGATGCCCTTGCGGTAGAACAAAGTGGCGCCGCCCCACCGATTCAGCAGCGGCAGGAAATCCGGCGTCTCGCCCGCGGCCTCGGCGCGCCGCCGCTCGGCCTGGATCGCCCGGCCGTGCGCCAGGAATTCGTCGAGTATCCCGATCTCTTCGGCGTCGTAGCGGGCGCGCACCGCGTCTTCTCCGTAGGCGGCGCAGAGCTTCTCGTAGCGGTGCAGGATCTTCTCGACCTGGACCGGATAATAGGCCAGCAGCTCGGTGGCGGTGTCGATGGCGGTGAGTCCGCCGCCGATGACGCCGGCCGGCAGCCGGACCTGCAGGTTCGCCAGCGAGGATTCCTTGGCCGCGCCGGTGAGTTGCAAGGCCATCAGGAAATCGGAAGCCTTGCGGATGCCGCGGATCAGGTTGTGCTTCAGATCGATCAGGGTGGGCTTGCCGGCGCCCGAAGCGATGGCGATGTGGTCGAAGCCCAGATCCCAGGCCTCGTTGATCGTGATCGCCCCGCCGAAGCGCACGCCGCCGTAGCAGCGGAAATTCCGGCGCCTCAGCAGGTTCAGGTAGATGACCTTGAGGAAGTTCTTGTCCCAGCGCACCGTGATGCCGTATTCCGCGACGCCGCCGAAGCCGAGCATGATGCGCCGGTCCAGCCTTTCGTAGAGCGCGCCGAAGTCGCGGATCGGCTCCGGCGGGCGGTGTTCGTCGCCGACCAGCTCCACCGGCAGCGGCTCGATCTTGAGTCCGTCGATGCCCACCACGCCGAAGCCCTCGTTCGCCAGATAGTGCGAGAGGGTGTAGCCGGCCGGTCCCATGCCGGCCACCAGCACGTTCCTACCGTTGTAGGGCAGGGCGTATGGGCGCTTGACGTTGAGCGGATTCCAGCGCGTCAGCAGGCTGTAGATCTCGAAGCCGTAGGGCATGAACAGCACGTCGGTGAGGACGTTGGTCTCGATCTGCGGAATGTTGACCGGCTCGGTCTTCTGGTAGATGCAGCCCTTCATGCAGTCGTTGCAGATGCGGTGGCCGGTGCCGGGGCAGAGCGGGTTGTCCACCGTGACCAGCGCGAGGGCCGCGATGTTGTCGCCCTGGCGCTTGAGCCAGTGCATCTCGGAAATCTTCTCCTCCAGCGGACAGCCGGTGATGTGGACGCCCAGCGGGTTGCTCTTGAAGCCGCCGTCCTTCTTGTTGCGCATGCCCTTGGAGCAGGAGTCGGTGTCCCGGTCGTGGCAGTAGATGCAGTGATCGACCTCGTACAGGACCCTGCGCTCCGGGAAGCGCGGATCGGTCAGGCCGAAGCCGTCGCGGCGGCGGTGGTGGCCGGGTTCGGCGGCCCAGACGCCGTATCCGTTGCGGTTTTCCACGACGTGGTGGACCAGGTGCTCGAAGTCGGTCCTGGCCGGAACCTTGAAGCTCACCCAGTCCTTGACGTGGGGTTTGAGCCGATCGTCGCGGCTGGCGGCGAAGCACCAGCGTTCGAATTCCCCGAGCAGGCCGGCGGCGAAATCGGCATCGCCCATGGCGGCCACATCCTTCCAGGCGGCGCCGCGCGGATGGGCGCCGATCTGGGCGCGAAGTTTGGCGATGCGGACTTCAGGCTCGGTGAGCGGGCCGCTGCCCGGCTGTCTCGCTTCCGCCTCGTAGTGCGCATGGAGATCCCGCAGCGCCAGGCCGAGCCTGGACACCGCCGCCTCGCGGTCCGAGGCCGCGTATTCCGGAGCAAAGGCGTCGACGAGAACGTCGATCTTCGCCGTCAGCCCGGCGACATCCCAGTCCGCAGTGGTCACGTTCTTGAAGCGGCTGGGCAATTTCGCCACGATTTCCCTACGGAAGCCGAAGATCGTAGCGAAGCTGTCCCGAATTTCGGCCATCTGCCGTTCGCGCTCCGCCTCCACGCCGAAGAGGCGGGCGACGAACTCTCCCACATGTGGAGCCATCTTTACCAGGAGTTCCGAGATGGCCTCGGGCGCCATGTCGGTACCGTTCGACGCACGGTAGTCCTGGAATGCTGCGATCAGATCGGGGTCCCGCTGCCGTGCCCAGTCTTCGAACGCCTCGTGCAGAAGCCGAAGCTTTTCGGGCTCGTGGAGGTCGGGGTAGCGGAAACCGGCTATGCCGAGGCCATGCATGGCGTCGTCGTTCATCGAGAGTGTCCCTGGAGAGAAATGTCAATACAATAACGTGTTGAAGGCCGTACCGCATAGAGGGGGCCGCGGATCACGGCCTTCGGCAAGGCCCTCCGTCGCCGTGGTGTTCTCTGCGTTTATATGCCACCGCCTGGGAGAACTTCAATTCGTCAGATTCGTTCCTGGGGAGATGAATCGATGAGCTTTGATCGTAATTTCAAACACTTGCTTCGGGTTCGGGTCAAGGAGTTCAACATACCCCCGATTTCCGACGGCGTCGTGCTCGGCCGCGAGGCGCCGATCGGTTGCGCGGCCTTCCGGAAGGCTCTGGAGCTTCTGGTCGTGTCGCCGTTCGAACACATCGAGCTGGATGACGATGTGATCGGCGACATTCTGGTCCGGCGTGCGTTTCTGCGCCGCGTTCCCCAGGATTATCTGGTCCAGTTCGTGCTCCAGCGGATCAAGCCCCTGATGGGATCGGAGGAGATCATGCAACTGGATCTCAACGCTGAAATTCTGATCGAGGATGAAACCCTGTGACTCTTGTCCGCGCCCGCGATGCTTTGTGCGACAGCAGGATCGTCGTTCGTGTCGAGGCCGACGCCCGCCCGCCGAGAGACCGCCGGAGTCCGGCGATTTATGCGGTTTTCCACACGGAGGAGCAGGGCGGTGGCGGCCTGTTTCTGGGGCTCGTGACCGAGCACCAGATCGCCCGGTTTCCCCAGCGGATTTTCGCCGACCTGATCGATCCTCGGGTGCCTCCCCCGGTGGCGTCCGATGTGCCGCTCGACCAGTTGATCCACGCCGTCGGCGATCGCGGCCAGACCCTTGGAATGCCCCTGGCGGTGCTCGAGCGCGACGGTTCGTTCGTCGGTGTGCTGACTCCCCACAGCATCGTCGAAGTGTTGCTGCAGCGTGAACGGCGGCTGCTGGAGGATGCCAGAAGACTCAATGCGGAGATCCGGAGCGAAGCCGAGAAGGCAATCGAGCAGCTCGACATCAAAGCGCATTATGACAGTGTGACCGGGCTGCCCAATCGCCAGTTGTTTTGCGAACGCCTGTTGCGGGCGATCGCCGCTCATGAGCGGGACGGCAATCCGGTCGTGCTCCTGTTTCTGGACATCGACAACTTCAAGCCCATTAACGACAACCTCGGTCATCTCGTCGGTGACAAGCTGCTGAGAGCGGCGGCGGAAAGGATCAGGGCCGCGGTTCGCGACAGTGATATCGTGGCGCGGATCGGCGGCGACGAATTCACCATCCTCTTGAACGGTGCGAAGGAAACGCTCAACGGCGCCCTGGTGGCGCAAAAAATCCTCGACGGCCTGGCGCAGCCTTTCGTGTTCGGAGAGCAGCAGGTCGTCGTCAGCGTCAGCATCGGCGTCGCGGTCTCGCCGACCGACGGAGACACGATGGAGCAGTTGCTGCGCAATGCCGATACCGCCATGTATCACGCCAAGTCGCGGGGCAAGAACAATTACCAGTTCTTTTCACCGGAATTGAACGTCCAGGCTTACCGGCGGCAGGAAATCGAGAGAAACCTCCGATGCGCTCTGCCCAAGGGAGAATTCAGCCTGAGCTATGCGCCCCGCGTGGATCTGCGAAGCGGCGGGATTGCAGCGCTGGAGGTATCGCCGTGTTGGCACAATGCCGAGCTCGGAACCGTGCCGCCGGACGATTTCATCCCCCTGGCGGAGGAGACCGGGCTCATCGTGCAGATCGGTGCCTGGGTTTTTCGCACCGCCTGTGCTCACGCGACGGTGTGGCGGGCCCAAGGGTTTCACGATTTGTGCCTCTCATTCAGGTTGTCGCCGCGCGAACTCGACGATCCGCAGCTCAAGGACAGAATCATGAGCGTCCTGGGGACCTGCGGCCTGGAGGCGGAGAATCTGCAATTCGAGATCACCGAGCGCATGCTGATGGCGAATACCGCGCACACCCTGGCCGTGCTGCGGGACCTCAGCAACTGGGGAGTCCGCTTTTCGGTAGGGGACTTCGGCACGGGCGATGCCTCCTTGCGGCGTCTCCGGCGGTCTCCGGTCGACGAACTCAAGATCGATATGTCATCCGTCCGCGACCTCGATCCCGATTCGGACGATGCAGCCGTCATCACTGCGATGATCGCCATGGGCAAGAGCCTGCGGATGGACGTCGTCGCCGCCGGCGTGGAAACTCCGGAGCACGTGGCTTTTCTTCTGGAACGCGGGTGCCGCCGGGGACAAGGCTGCCTGCTCGGGGAGTCGCTGCCGCCGGAGCGGATCGCCGCCCTGCTGGCGGGGGATGAGACAGGCTTTTTCGTCGCCTGAAAAAAGCAAGGCGTTTCCGGCCTCGAGTCGGAAACGCCCGGCAGAGACTGTGCGAGGCCTTACCGCTCGCGGCCGGCTTCTGGGCCGGCCGCGAGCGTTGCCAGTCCCGGTGTGCTACCGTTCGAAGCTCTTGCTCAGGCTGTGGCAGAGATTGCAGGCCACCGGCTGACCCGCGTTGACGCTGACGGTTTTTCCTTCCACCGAGAAGCTCCGGTCGGCCGCCGCGCGCGAAAGCACGGTCCCGAGGTGGTCGCTGCCGTGGCAGGCGCCGCAGGTGCCGCCGCCGGCCTGGCCGTTCTGGTTTTCCGCCAAGTCCCCGTGGGCATCGCCGTAGAAGCGTTTGTCGTTGACCAGATGCATGCCATGGGGGCCGCCCTGGGTGCTGCTCGACAGGCTGCCGGCGGTGTGGCATGTCGTGCACTCGGTGATCGTGCCGGTGTGGCCCTGCAACTGCACGGCAGCCAGGTTGTCGTTGGCGTTCGCCGTGGCGTTCGGCCACTCGGCGTGGGTCGCGCCGTGGCAGCCTTCGCACATCACTCCGCCGTGGCCGGTGCTGACCCGGTACAGCTTGGGGTTGCCCGCGCCGGGGTTGTCGAAGCCGTTGAACTGGGCGGGAACGGCCGGCTCGGCGAAACGCTTGTTGGTGGGCACGATGGGCGTCGCCTTGGCATCGCCCGTGCGGAAGGCCTGGCGCAGGCGGATGCCGTCCTTGTTGCCCTTGCTGTCGACCTTGTTGGCGATCACGTTGGCCGAACCCGCGAGGTTGCCGTTGGCATCGCCGGTATGGCAGGAGCCGCAGCCGGGTTCGTTGGCCCAGGGTACCCTGGGCTGGCTGCTGGCCGGGTCGTAGAAGTTGCCCTGGTTCAGCACGAAGGCGCCGGGATTGCTTGGGGAGACGCCGGTGGAGAAGTCGGCGCCGACCTGTTTCATGTCGCCGTGGCAGTCGCTGCACAGCATGCCGCCGTTGAACATGGCGCCGCGCAGGCACTTGGTTTCCTTGCCTGGATGGCACTGGTAGCAGTTCTGCTCCAGTGCCGTCAGGCGTTCGGCCTGATTCCGGATGGCGCCGGTCGCCGGGTCCTGGTCCGGCGCCGGAATGGCCGTGAACAGGTTGGTGAAAGAGCCGTGGTGGTTGTGCATCACCCGCGAGTTGCTCTGGTGCGCCACCTGGTTGCGGCCGTTGGCGGGGCTGCCGACGGCGCCGGCTTGCGGGCCGACCTGGGCCAGGTCCAGGGCCGGGGTGTAGTGGCAGCTCTGACATACCACCGGCTTGTGCTGTACCACCGCCTTGTAGGTCAGGCAGTTGGCGTCGCCGTTGGGTTTGGCGGCCAGGATGTCACAGGGCGCTTTCGTTCCGGTGGGATCGGCGTAGTTCGCGCCCTGGCGGAGGTCATGCAGACGCAGGATGTTGATGTCGGCGGCGTACTCCACGCTGACCTTGCGGGGGTTGTTGGTGTCCGGGTCCTGGACGCTGGTGGCGACTTCCAGGCCGGCTCCCCGCAATGCCTCGGTCGGCCAGCTCGACCGGCTGCCCGTCACGTCGGCGGGATCGGAGTGGCAGTTGGTGCAGCTCGCTTCGCTCGATACCGGGAGCACCGTATCCACCGTGGCAAGCACCGTATCGCCGCTCTTCGCTTGCACCCTCACCAGCGGGAACGGGTTCTGCCGGCCGAAGTCGTCGAACGGCGCCATCGGGATACCGGCCGCCTCGAACCAGTTGACGCCGTTCGCCACATAGCCGAAGGGGAAGTTCACGAACATCGGCTTGTGGGTGTAATGCTCTTCGACGCGCTGCGGAACGTTGGCCGCGTACGGACCGGAAAATCCCGGCATGCCGTGCTGGGCGACGGTGAGCTGCTCGTCGCCGCTGTTGACCTTGCCGTCACCGCCGATATAGAGCGTTTCCGCGTTCGGCACGGGCAGCCCCTTGTCGGCGGGCACCAGATCGCCCAGTTTCGTGCCGGCCGGAAGGTTCAGCGGCGGCTGGTCCAGCGGCGGATAGAAGGCATCGTAGGCGCCATTGGCGAGGCTGCCCCAGAAGTTGGTCTTGAAGATCGTGCCGTCGGCGCCGATGCCGTCGAACAGGTCGTTCCGGGACAGGATGGGGTCTTTGGGATTCGATACCGCCGAATAATACAGCTCGACCCCCTGCGGATTGATGACCGGTTTCGCGCCTTTTTGGATGACCTGTCCGAGCATCACCTGGAAGGGTGGCAGGATGTTGACGATGCGGGTGTCGAGATCGACGCAGTGCATGCCCAGGTCGTTGACGGCCAGCACACTGTAGCTGTTGCTGGTGACCTTGGATTGTTCGGGCACCGGGGTGGTGACCTTTGCCAGCGAGCCGACGCTGGTGGAATTGATCGAACCGCCGGAGGAGGCGGGCGGCGCGGCGACGGTGACCCGTACCGTGTCGGCGGCGCCGGCCGCGCCTTTGTCGTCGGTGACGGTGAGCGTGAAGACATACGTACCGGCGGTCAGGGTGACGCTGGGGCTGACCGTGTCGGTGGGATCGGGGTTGCCGGTCCATTGGTAGGCCGCGATGCTGCCATCCGGATCGGACGAGCCGCCGCCGTTGAGGGTGACGGCGACGCTGCTCTGGCCCTGGGCGAGGGTGACGGACTGGTCGGGGCCCGCGTTGGCGATCGGCGGCTGGTTGGGGGTGCTGCCGGAGCAGTTTGCGGGAGCATTTGCCACATCGCGTTCGGTCGCCGAGTCCTTGGAAGTCGCGCGAACGCGGCACGGCACCGCCGCCGGTTTCGAGAGCGTCTTGCTCCAGGCGCCATTCTTGTTGGCCGTTGCCGAGGTGAGTTTCGCATTGGTCCTGGCATTGGACAGGGTGACCGTGGCCCGGTCTTCGCTGGTCCCCGCAAGGCTCAGGCTCTTGGTCTTCGCATTCCAGGACGCCGAGGTGATGGTCAGGTCCTTGGCCTGGACCATGCCGGCAAGAGCGGCAATGGAGACGGCGAGGACGCTCGCCATCCCCTGTTTGAAACGGTGGTTTGTCGTATACATTGTGCGGTCCCCTTCTTTGTCCGTTCGGGCGCCGCCGCGAGAAACGGGCGGTACCCGCTTTTTGTTGTCGATGCGCCGACAGGATGTCCCCGAGCCCAATGTGCCGGCCCTGGAAAGATTAGACTATTTCCATATTGATAAAAGGTAATTGATTTGACTGAAGGATTTGCTTCGTATGTTGCTGTTGCAGTTCTCGCAGGGATCGTTCTGCCGTTGTGGCTGTGCCTGTTTCTTTGTTTGCGCCAAGGGCGGCGGCTGGCGTCGATCGCATCGGAGCGCGAACGCATGGAGCGCCTCCTGCGCGAAGAGCTGAACCAGCTCCGCGCCGAGATCGGCCGGGCTGCCCGCGACAACCGCGAGGAAATCGGCGGGGCGATCGGCCGGTTCCAGATGGCGCAGCAGGATCAGGCCGAACGGATGCGGCTCCTGGTGGACGAAAAGCTCGTGCGGGTCCAGGCCGATGCCCGCGAGGGACGGGAGGAAATGGGTGTGGGGCTGAAGCGTTTCGGCGAAGTGCAGAAGGAACAGCTCGACAGCGTCGGATTGCTGCTGAAAAACCAGCTCGATGCCCTCGCCGGGACGAACGAAAAGAGTATCGAACGCCTGCGTCTCACCATCGAGGAAAGGCTGCAGGCGCTGCAGAACGACAATGGCCAGAAGCTGGAGCAGATGCGCCAGACCGTCGACGAGAAGCTCCACAACACCCTGGAGCAGCGGCTCGGCGAGTCGTTCAAGCTGGTCAGCGAGCGCCTGGAACAGGTGCACAAGGGGCTGGGGGAGATGCAGAACCTCGCTTCCGGCGTGGGCGACCTGAAGCGCGTGTTGACCAACGTCAAGACCCGCGGCACCTGGGGCGAGGTGCAGCTCGACGCCCTGCTGGAGCAGATATTGACTCCGGAGCAATACGGCAAGAACGTGGCGACCCGTCCCAATGGCGCGGAACGGGTCGAGTTCGCGATCCGGCTACCCGGCCGCGACTCGACCGATGCGCCGGTGTGGCTGCCTATAGATGCCAAGTTCCCCATCGAGGATTACCAGAAGCTGCTGGATTCCCAGGACAGCGCGGACCATGCAGGCATCGAGGCGAACGGCAAGGCGCTGGAGCAGCGCCTGAGGAACGAAGCCCGCACCATCCGCGACAAGTACGTCGAGCCGCCGCATACCACCGACTTCGCCATCCTCTACCTGCCGATCGAGGGGCTGTACGCCGAGGCCCTGCGCCGGCCGGGCCTGGCCGAGATCCTGCAGCGCGACTACCGGGTGACCCTGGCCGGCCCGACCACCCTGGCCGCCATGCTGAACAGCCTGCAGATGGGGTTCCGTACCCTGGCGATCGAGAAGCGCTCCTCGGAGGTGTGGACCATCCTGGGGGCGGTCAAGACCGAGTTCACCAAGTTCGGTGACGCCCTGGCCTATACCCGCAAGAAGCTGGAGGAAGCGACGAGCTCGATCGACAAGGCGGAGACCCGCACCCGCGTGCTGACCCGCAAGCTCAAGGACGTCGAGGCCATCCCGGCGCAGGAGGCGGGATGGCTGCTGCCTCAGGCCGGGGAGGCGGATGAGGCCCCGGCGGACTGAGCGTCTGTCTTGAAAAAGAAGATGGAGGATCGTAGGGCGGATAAGCGGCAGCGCATCCGCCAAATTCAGCTTCGCTGCTCTTCGAGTCAGCTTCGCTGCTCTTCGAGTCGGCGCGGAGGTGGATGCGCTACGCTTATCCACCCTACCTGAGCGGAGAATTTTCCTGATTTCAACTGATTGACTTTGCTTGAATAGATTTTTCAAGACAGGTTCTGAGCGCTCAGTCGGCGCTCAGTGCCTCGAGATCCCGGTCCAGTTCCAGCCGCATGTCGCCATTACGCCACACCGCCCGGCCGACGTTTTCCCAGGGCTGGCCGAGGTTGTACCGGCGCAGGCCCGGCTCCCAGTCCATCGGCGCCTTCACGGCCTTGAGCTTCAGGACGAACGTGGTCCGGTTCAGGTCCAGTCCGAGCCGGGTGCCCCAGAAGGCGGTCACCTTGCGCACGAATTTGTCGAGCCGGCGCCGATCCATGTGCCTGGTCACCGCGACGTTGGCCCACATGGAATGCACCCGTCCCCAGTTCGGCGAAACGATGCGGCCCTCCTCGTCGACGAATGGCAGCCAGTGTTCCTTGCCGTCGGCGTCGAGATAGGTGATCCCCAGTATGTGCTCGTAACCCTGGAAATGGTCGTGCAGGTAGAGCGGATGCGGGGTGATGCCCAAGAACGTGTGCGAGGCCGAAATCAGCGCATTGCTGAGCATCGTCAACACCTGTCCGGCTTCGTTGGCCTTGGTGTCCACGCCTAAGCGGTAGAGGATGGCGTAGTGCAGGGTGCAGTTGAGCTGCAGGATCAGCACGACGACCAGCATCCGGCTGATGCGGTTGGCCCGCTGGCGCAGGTTGCCGCCGACCCACAGGGCGATGCGCTGGGCCAGGTCGGGCTCCGTCCGGCTCGGCGCCGGTGCGCAGGACGCGTCGCAGCCCAGCCGGACGCGGCTGTCGGCGATACGCCGGTAGACCCGGTCGGCGATGGCGTTCAGGCCCGGCAGCAGCATCGCCAGTCCGATGAGTGCCGGATAGCGCATGGCGACCAGGATGTGGGCGTAGGTCGCCACCCCCGAGTAACGACGTCCTTTGCGGTCGACGGCGTAGAGGTCGCCCAGCAAGTCCTGTTCGGGAACGTCCTCGAGGGCCGGTGCCGTCGCGGCATGGGTCTGCAGTCCGCGGAATTCCACGGCGCGGAACACGTCGAAATGCTCGACGGCGAGGACGGTCTTCAGGCACAGCGGGCAGCGTTCGTCGTAGAACACCTGCAGCACCGGTTCCGCCGGGCGCAGGGTTCGCCCGAGGGTCCGCCACCAACGGAACGGCACCATCAGGAAATAATGCACCAGCATGCCGAAACCGAACGGGTAGATGTTCAGCGACACGATGATACCCGCGTGCAGCGACATGCCGGCCAGCATCAGCGGCACGCGGAAGCGGCGGAAATACAGCAGGAACAGGAAGGCGAACTGGAACGCGATGATCGTGTAGCCGATCGCCCGCTGCAGCGGTTCGATCTCCAGCAGCCAGCTCATGTCCAGCGGCGACATGTAATAAGGCAGCGAGGAGGGCAGCCAGGGCCCCAGGCCGTTGCGCCAGAATTCGGCGAACAGCTTGTGGATCACCGAATCGAAATAGATGAAGCCGAGGGATACCGCCAGCGGCAGGAAATAACACAGCACCGGCACCGTCTGCGGCAGGGCGTAGCGCCGATCCACCGTCGAATGGCGCCAGGCCAGGCGCAGCCGGTCCAGCGACCAGGCGCGTTCCGAGGGGAGGAAGATCAAGAACAGGCTCGACCCCAGCATGAGCTGGTCGAAGCCGCCATCGAAATCCTTCCACATCGGTGTGAATACCGTGAACGCCAGCCAGAACAGGTAGTTGGCGATGGCGGCGAGCCGGGTGTAGAGCCCCAGCGCCAGGCACAGCGCGGCGATGCCCCACAGCACCAGGAACAGATGGACCGAGGGCGAAGCGACGTCCAGGTAGGGCACCGGATCGAAGATCAGTTGGCGGAAGTAATACAGGAAGCAGATTTCCTGGAACGCGACCAGACCGAACGCCATCCGGAACAGGCCGAGGCCGGTGGCCGGGACCTGCTTTTCCAGGCCGCGCCGAACGAGATTGAACAAGGCTTTTTGCATAGGGGCTCTTCGAGGGTTCGCCGGATTTTCCGGCGCCCGGTGCGGGAATTCGGGCGGCTAATGGTATGCGGAGGCGGGGGTTGCCTCAAGTTCGGATCGACGGGCGTGACTGGTCCGCGCTTCGGGTTGGATGCGCAACATCGACTTTGCGCATAGAATGCGCATTCAGAGGTGCTCTATGAAAACCATCGTTCCGTCCCATGTTCGCAAGCGCCCGGTCAATCTCAGTCTCAACGAGGAGCTGGTGGCCCAGGCCCGTCAGTTGACCGGGAACCTGTCCGGGGTCGTCGAATCCCTGCTTGCCGAATTCGTCGAACGCGAGTTGCAACGCCGGCGCGAGCAATCTCGACGCGTCGAAGCGACCGTGGCCTTGTGGAATGACTTCGAGGAAAAACACGGTTCTTTTGCCGACGAGTATTCGACGCTCTGATGGCTCAGTTCGATGTCCACCGAAATACCGGCCCGCACAGGGATGCCATCCCGTTCGTGGTGATCGTCCAGTCGTCGCTCTTCGACGATTATCGGCGCCGGGTCGTGGTGCCGCTGGTGCGTCGGGACCGGCTCGGTGCGGTTCCCGATATGGGGTTCAATCCGGCCTTCACCGTCGAAGGCGTCGATGTCGTTCTTCACCCGCTGGAGATCGTGTCGGTGCCGGTCGCCCAATTGGGAGGGCGGGTAGGATCGTTATCGGATGTCGGAGACCAAATCATCGGGGCCATAGAACAGATGCTGAGCCGAGCTTGGCGGTAAGCTGCATCTGACAAAAGGACGGCGGAGAGGATGGCTGAGCCTGCGGCTTTTGCCTTCCTTTGCCCAACCGGTTCAAAATCGCGCTTTGTCAGTCGAGCGAGGGCGGTGTAATGGAATCCATCAATGTCCGGGGCTACCCGACGATTTTAAGGTCCGACAGCAAGGAACCGCCCAAGATCCCTTCGGTCGCGCCGGGGCGGACCGGCGAGGCGGCGCTGGACGAGCAGGCTTTCCGGGTCATCGAGGTCGACAAGCTGTTCGAGGCCGCCGACCATGCCACCACGGCCATCGGGCGAGCTGTCCTGTACCGCTCCCTCGCGCAGCCGCCGGTCGATGCCGGGCTGATCCGCGCCAAGCAGGATGCGGTGCGGGAACTGGAGGAGAACGGAGAGCTGCGGGCGGGACTCGAAGTCCTGTTGGCCGAAGCCGCCAAGCTGGAAGGGGAGTTCTACAATCTGCTCTACGCCCAGTTCCTGGGGCTGATCAGTTCACCTGCGCATCCCCTGGAAATCGACGGCTACGGCTACGCGACCTATATCAAAGGCACGCGCTTCATGCTCGACCTGGTCGAGCGCGCCAACCGTTTGCCCGAACCGGACAGCGCCTATCTCAAGGCGCTGGTGCGGGAAGTCCGCGATTTCGCCCGGTCACGGGCCTACGCCCTGATGAAGGGGCCGGTGTACCGGACCGAGAAGCGGGTCTGCACCCGTGCCGAGAAAGGCTGGCTCACGCCGGGCATCCGGTTCCGTCCGTCGCTGTTCAAGCCGGTCGGCCTGACGGTCACGGTGCTGCTGTTTCTGGCCGCGATGGAGTTTTTGCCGTTTGCGCTGGACATTGCGGCGTCGATCGCGCCGGTGTTCTGGCTGTTCCTGCTGCCGATCGGCTTCGTCTATGTGCCCATCGTCGGCGGCATGGACCGCGACGGCATCATCTATCCTCTGCGCGAGGTTTTCCGCCGCTCCGAGGAGGTGCAGGCCACGCTGGATACGCTGGGCCAGCTCGACGAACTGATGAGCTTCATCCGGTTCCGCGAGGCCTTCGGGCATTTCATGACGCTGCCGAGCATCCTGGACGGGGAGCGGCACCGGATGTCTCTGCGCGGGGTGCGCAATCCGGTGCTGGCCAAGAGCAATCCGCTCTATGTGCCCAATGACATCGATCTGACGGAGCACCGGCTGACTTTCATCACCGGTCCCAACAGCGGCGGCAAGACCGCGTTCTGCAAGACCCTGGCGCAGGCCCAGATCCTCGCCCAGGCCGGCTGCTACGTGCCGGCGGAGCGGGCGGAGCTGACCGTCGCCGACCGGGTGTTCTACCAGGTGCCCGAGATCAGCCATCTGGCGGACGGCGAAGGCCGCTTCGGCACCGAACTCAAACGGACCAAGGACATCTTCCTGGCCTCGACGCCGCGCAGCCTGGTCATCATGGACGAGCTGTCGGAAGGGACGACCAACGAGGAAAAGATGGACATCTCCGTCGCAATCCTCGACGGGTTCCGGGAGAAGGGCAATACCACGGTTCTCATCACCCACAACCACGAACTGGTGGACGTCTACCAAGGGAAGAAGGTCGGGCTGGCGCGGCAGGTGGAATTCCGCAATGAACAGCCGACCTATCGATTGATCGAGGGCGTGTCGCGGGTCAGCCATGCCGACCGCATCGCCAGGAAGATCGGGTTTTCCAAGGAAGACATCGCCAGATACCTGAAGGGCAAGCCCTGATGCTCGAAATCGTTCAAATTCCCGTGCTCGAAGACAACTATGTCTATCTTCTCCACGAGCCCGACAGCGGCGCCACCGCGGCGGTGGATCCGGCCGTTGCCGGGCCGGTGCTGGAGGCGCTCGATGCCAGGGGCTGGCGGCTCAGCCACGTACTCAACACCCATCACCACGGCGACCATGTCGGCGGCAACCTCGAGCTCAAGGCGGCGACCGGCTGCGCCATCGTCGGTGCGGCGGGAGATCGCCATCGCATCCCGGGAATCGATGTCGCGTTGAAAGACGGCGAGGAATTCCGGCTCGGTTCCGCATCGGCCCGGATGCTGGAGGTCCCGGGGCATACCTCCGGCCATGTCGCCTTCTGGTTCGAGGACGATGCCGCCCTGTTCTGCGGGGACACTCTGTTCGCGTTGGGCTGCGGCCGACTGTTGGAGGGTAGCGCAGAGCAGATGTGGCGCTCCCTGGAGCGGCTGCGCGCGCTGCCGCCGGAGGCTCGGGTCTATTGCGCCCATGAATACACGCTCGCCAATGCCCGCTTCGCCGCCACGATGGAGCCCGGCAATGCGGCTTTGCGGGAACGCATGAGCCGGGTCGAGACGTTGCGGCGTGACGGGCTGGCCACGGTGCCCTCGAGCCTGGACGAGGAGCTGGCGACCAACCCCTTCCTGCGGCCGGAAAGTCCGGAGATCAGGCAGGGGCTGGGGCTCGTGCAAGCGCCGGATGTCGAGGTGTTCGCTGAAATCCGGCGCAGGAAGGACGGTTTCCGGGGTTAATCCGCCGCCTGTTCCGCCAGCTTGCTATGGCGGTAGGAATAGGCGAAATAGATCGTGATGCCCACCGCCAGCCAGATCACGAAACGCAGCCAGGTCAGGGTCGGCAGAAAGGCCATCAGGGCACCGCAGGACAAAGCGCCCAGGATCGGAAACCAGGGCACGACCGGCGTCTTGAACGGCCGATCCAGATCCGGCCGGGTGATGCGGAGCATGATGACCCCAAGGCAGACCAGGACGAAGGCGAACAGGGTGCCGATGTTGACGAGTTCGGCCAGTTCGCCCAAGGGGACGAAGCCGGCGACCACCGAAATGAAGACCCCGCACAGGACGATGACCCGCACCGGCGTCTGGGTGCGGCGGTTGACCGTGGAAAACCACGGAGACATCAGCCCGTCGCGGGACATGGCGAAGATGATTCGCGTCAGCGCGTAGTAGAGCACCAGCATGACCGTGGTCAGTCCTGCGATCACTCCCGTGGCGACCAGCCCGGAAGCCCAGCGGATGCCGAGCAATTGCAGCGCATGGGCGACCGGCGAGGAAACGTTGAGCTCGGTATAGGGCACGATGGCGGTGAGGAGTCCCGCCACCAGGATGTAGATCAGGGTGCAGAACACCAGCGAGCCGATGATGCCGATCGGCACGTCGCGCATCGGATTGCGCGCTTCCTCCGCGGCGGTGGACACGGCATCGAATCCCACGTAGGCAAAGAACACGATCGAAGCCCCGGCCATCACGCCGATCGGCTTGCCGTCGACATCGTGGCCGAACCAGCCGAAAGGCATGAACGGGTCCCAATGGGCGGGATCGACGTGGGCGCTGGCGACGGCGACGAACACGGCGATGGCCAGTACCTTGATCGAAACCATGACGGTGTTGAGGCGGGCGCTCTCCTTCACGCCGACGATGAGCAGGGCCATCAGCAGGAAGATGATCGCGGAGGCCGGCAAGTTGATGATCCCCCCTTTTTCCGGCGCCTTGGTCAGATAGTCCGGCAATTCCAGACCGACTGCGGCCAGCGCGTTGGCGAAATAGCCCGACCAGCCGTTGGCGACCGCGGCCACCGAGATCGCATACTCCAGGATCAGATCCCAGCCGATGATCCAGGCGATCAGTTCGCCGAAAGCCGCATAGCTGTAGCCGTACGCGCTGCCGCAGCCGCCCACGCAGGCCGCCAGCTCGGCGTACGCCAGGGCGGCGAAGGCGCATGCGGTTCCGGCGAAGACGAAAGACAGAACCACGGCGGGGCCGGCTTGGGTCGCGGCGGCGATGCCGGTCAGCACGAAGATGCCGGTTCCGATGATGGCGCCGATCCCGAGCAGGGTCAGGTCGAGCGCCCCCAGGCAGCGCTTGAGGCCGCTGCCGGTGCAGTCGTCCGTGGAAACCTCCTTGGTTCGAAAGATTCGCATGTCGCCTCTCCGTATTCTTTGGATGTTTGGGGCGATTATGCCTGAACCGCAGTATCCGCCGAACGGCGCTCGCGGTCTACGGCAGGAAATGTTGCAAGACGTTGAAATTCTCCGCTCGGGCACCATGTCAAACCTATGAGGCGCCCGCGATTCCGGGCGAGGAGAATTCTGATGACTATCGAAATCACGATGTATCTGCTGTTTCTGGCGGTCGGCTTCGGCCTGGGCGTCGTGGTGAGCCTGAACGTGTCCGCGCAGCGGCTGGAGAAGAGAATGCAGCGGCTGAGCGAGCCTGCGCCGCCGCCGCATGTCGAGATCAACGTCAGCGAAGATCTGGTGGCGCGCTATCTGGACTCGTTCGATCTGGTCGCGATACCCAAGGATCTGGTCGTGCGGGCGGGACAGGCGCCGACCCGGCACTGACTCGGCTGTGGGGCGGTTGCAAACCTCCGCGTAATTCCCTATAAGAACGCGCTGGACCCGGCGATGCCGCCGTTTGAAAACAACACCACACCGAGGAGGAAGTCACCATGTTCACTCTACGTTTGCTGACCTGCACCCTGGCCCTGGCCGGAGCGTCGGCGGCGGTTGCCGACTGGCAGGCGCTGCCCGGCAAGGCCCCCGAGCCCGCGGCCAATCCGAGCACCCCGGCCAAGGTGGAACTGGGCAAGATGCTTTACCTGGACCCGCGCCTGTCCTCGACCGGCACGGTCTCGTGCAACTCCTGCCATAACGTGATGCTCGGCGGCGAAGACAACCGCGGCGGATCGGTCGGCGTCCACGGCCAGGTCGGCGGACGCAGCGCGCCGACGGTCTGGAATTCCGCCTTCAACTCCGTGCAGTTCTGGGACGGCCGCGCGCCCAGTCTGGAAGCGCAGGCCAAAGGACCCGTGACCAATCCCATCGAGATGGGCATGAAGAGCTGGGACGACGTCGTGGTCCGGCTCAAGGCCATTCCGGGCTATCCGGAAGCTTTCGCCGCCGCCTTCGGCGGCGGGGACGCGGTGACGGCGGACAACGCAGCCAAGGCCATCGCCGCCTACGAGCGCACCCTGATCACGCCGAACAGCGCCTACGACAAATACGTCACCGGGGACAAGACCGCCCTGACCGAGCAGCAGGTGCGGGGCATGAACACCTTCGCCGAGACGGGCTGCTCGAACTGCCACAGCGGGCCGGCCTTCAACGGTCCCACCCTGCCGGAGGGAACGCCGTTCTTCATGAAATTCCCGACCTTCGAGAACGGCATGTTCGAGGCCAAATACGGCTTCACCCAGGACAAGGGCCGCGCCGAGGTCACGAAGAAGACCGAGGACGAACATTTGTTCAAGGTGCCGACCCTGCGCAACGTCGCTCTGACCGCCCCGTATTTCCACAACGGCAAGGTCAAGACGCTGGACGAGGCGGTGCGGGTGATGGCCAAGCTGCAGCTCAACAAGGACTTGAGCGATCAGCAGATCGCCGACGTGGTCGCCTTCCTGAACGCCCTGACCGGCGAATTCCCCAAGCAGCAGATGCCGCAACTGCCCGGCTTGCCGAACAAGACCTTCGACTACAACTGATAAGGTCCGTCCGGTTTTCGGCGTACGGAGCCAGCCCCCCGGGGCTGGCTTTTTTGTGACGGACGCCCCAGGGAGTCAAGGGTCGGTGTAAAGTGAAAGCCGGTCGATACGCTCGTCGATGAGCTGTTTCAGCCGTTCGAACTCCGGGCTGTAGACGTCCCGGAACCGCTCGAAAAATTCGGCGCCGCGAAGGCGTTCCGGCAAATCCCCGACATTCGGCATGAAAACCGCATCGTCGGTGCCGGCGGCCAGAACGCCCTGGATGCGGCGGGCGTAACGCGGCTGGGCCGCGCGCTTGCCGAACACCGTGCCGGCGCGGTTGGCGGCCAGATCGGTAAAGCTGAACCCGCTGCCGCTGTGCGTGTCGTTCAATTCCTTGATCAGGCCGATGGCGTCGGTCAGGGTGCGCTGGCCCGCCAGGGCCAAGGCGGCGGAGGTCATGAAATGCCTCCCGAGGTCCTGCCGCCCCTGCAGCAGCACGGATCGTACCGGCAACGGCGGAGCATCCCCCTCCGGGCCGCTCATCAGATCGTAGCCGTTCACGTAGGCCGCGAGCAGCAGAATGACCGCCCGGTTTTCCGCCGCCGGATCGGCTGCCGCGGACCGCTGTTCCGCCAGAGTGAACAGCGCCCGCATCAGTATTCCCAGGCGCACGAAATGACGGGTATTGGATTCGCTCAACGCACCGGCGAGCCGGTCATGATAGGCTCGGATCCGTTCGGGGCCGGCGGTTTCGACGATCAGCGCGCCAAGGCGCCCGGTCGTCCGGGATTCGCCGGCGAAAGTCAGTTCCAGCTTCCCGCCACGGATATGCGCGGACAGGATGAGGCCTTGATCGCCCGGCACGTTCCGCAGCAGCCCCTTCCTTTCCAGTTGGCGAATCACGAAGGCATTCACCGCTTTGGACGGCAGGGGGAGCGACCCTACCCGCAGGCTGGTCACGGCGGGCAAGGGATCGCCGTCTTCGACGGTCAGCCGGACGTTCAGAAACCGGTCCGCCACGTAGGGGAGCCGTAGGGTGGCGGCCGCCGTCAAGCAGTTCCCTTCCATCTCGGTGCGGACGGCGCCCTCGAGTTTCTTTCGGGCCATCAGATCGTTGATTGCGGTTTCGATGTCGCTGGCCGTCAACTCGACCGTTCTTGCTTCTCCTTCACGCTTGCGGACATTCAGCAATTCCTGTCCGTCATAGGCATGGGAGGTTGGGGTCGGAGCGTTCACCAGCGGTTTCGGGTCCAGGGCGGACCAGAGTGCCGCCACAGGCAGCACGACGAGAGCGGCCAAGACGGCGCGGACGATAGCTGCTCGGCTGGGGCGTTTCACACGGTTTCGTTGTGGGAGGCGAGGATGCCCATGGGCGGGCGATATTTCCGTTCGCGGGGATATTAACAGAGTGGGGACGGTCGAACGGTTGCGACGCGGAACCGGCGAATCGCCAAGATAGTGCCGGGCCATGGGAATCGCAAGTGACACCGCGGCTCGCGGGCTAGGTGAAAAGCCTTGGCATGGTGAGTGAATTCACACTGAGGAGTGAGTGTAATGACTCACAAAGTGAGCGAAATGCCGCACTCCGTGATGGCCGGTAATAGGGATGTGTCGTTTTATCATGTGGTTGCAATATGGTGGGCTGTGGCACGCTTAGTGTCTCATTCAGTGGGCTTCGCCCTTTTGAGAACGCATAGTTGAGAGAGATAACAATGTCCAATACGAACAAATTTCTGTCATTGTCCCTGCTGAGCGCGGGAATCGCACTGAGCGCCGGCCAGGCCCACGGCCACGCCGGTTTCCAGGCTTTCCCGGACGGTTCGTCGGTGAAGTACATCGAAGGCAAGACCGTCTATCCGACGGCGATCATTCCTCACGACTGCAGCGAAGGCGAAAAGCACTTCCCGGTCGTCGAGGTCGTCGTGATGCCGCCGCAGGGGCACACCCTGAACCGCATCGCCAAGCCGGTTTCGGGTCAGCCCGTCCAGGTCATCGAGAACGCCATGATGTGGGACTGGGGTACCGCGCTTCCCTCGATGACCGCCGGGTTCGGCAAGGTCGAAACCCGTAACGGCCCCATTCATCCGAGCGGGGAAGGTGTGCGGGCGATGGTATGGAAGAAAGGCAACCTTCCCGGCACCCAGTACGCCGGCTTCCCGTTCCGTGCCAAGGCCGGCTGGCAGACGAAGCTCTTCCCCGCCGACGCCTGTGTCAACCAGGCGGTGTATTACATGCCTACAGTCCAGTACTGCAGCAAGAAGAAGGTCGAGGCTTGGCTGCTGGAGGGGACCCCGAGCTTTCCCGTCTCTACCTTGGGCGATGCCAACGGCGCCTCCCCGTCTGTGACCGTGGTGCGCGATACGGCCAGCAACCCGTTGCCGGACGGCTGCACGTCGCCGGAAACCTGGTACTTCTACCCGTCTTCCAGCGACATCGATCAGTTCATGTATCGCTGATCGCGCTCCGCCCGTTCTGGCTGAAGAGCCCTTCCGGCCGTGAGGCGGAAGGGCTTTTTGCTGGTGCGTTTCGAAGTCAGCGCTGAAGCGCATCCGGCGATGCCGGTTTCCAGGCCAGATCCGGATGGCGGGCGGCGCGCACTTCATCCAGCCGGCGGATGGGGGTGTGGCGGGGCGCCTGTTTGAGCTTGTCCGGCTCCTCCGCGGCTTCCTTCAAAATCGCGGCCATGGCGTCGACGAATGCGTCCAGGGTCTCCTTGTTCTCGGTTTCCGTGGGTTCGATCATCAGGCACTCGGGAATCAGCAGCGGAAAATAGACGGTCGGCGCATGGAAGCCGTAGTCGAGCAGCCGCTTGGCGAAATCCAGGGCGGTGACCTGATGCGCCTTCTTCTGCCGCTGCACGCTGAGGATGAATTCGTGGGCGGCGCGGCGGGCCGGAAAAGCGGTGTCGAATCCGGCCTCCGCCAGTTTCTTCTGCAAATAGTTGGCGTTGAGGGTGGCGTATTCGGCCACTCGCCGCAGGCCTGGATACCCAAGCAGGCGGATGTAGACATAAGCCCGCAGCAGCACGCCGACGTTGCCGGCGAAGGCGGAGAGGCGGCCGATGCTTTGGGGGCAGTCGCCTTCGGCGAGCCAGCGGTAGCCGTTCCCGTTTCTCGCCACCATGGGCAGCGGCAGGAAGGGCTGCAGCCTGGCGTTGACGCCGACCGGCCCGGCACCGGGGCCGCCGCCGCCGTGCGGGGTCGAGAAGGTCTTGTGCAGGTTCAGGTGGATGACGTCGAAACCCATGTCGCCGGGGAGGGCCTTGCCGAGGATGGCGTTGAGGTTGGCGCCGTCGTAATAGAGCAGGCCGCCCGCCTCGTGGACCAGCGCGGCGATCTCGGGGATGCGGCGTTCGAACACGCCCAGGGTCGAGGGGTTGGTGAGCATGATGCCGGCGGTCTTCGGTCCCAGCGCCCGCTTCAGCGCATCCAGATCGACGTCGCCGTCCGGGTTGGTGGGGATTTCCCGGACCAGGTAGCCGCACATGGCGGCCGAGGCGGGATTGGTGCCGTGGGCCGCATCGGGGACCAGGATTTCGTTGCGCTCGTGGTCGTTGCGGGCGTCATGGTAGGCGCGGATCATGGCGACGCCGCAGAATTCGCCCTGGGCGCCGGCGGCGGGACTCAGGCTGATGGCCGCCATGCCGGTGAGCGTTTTCAGATATTCCTGCAACTCGTAAAGGCAGCTCAGGGTACCCTGGCCGAAGCGCTCGACCCCGAGGGGATGGACCGAGGCGAAGCCCGGCTGCCGCGCCAGCAGGTTCGCCGCCTTGGGGTTGTATTTCATGGTGCAGGAACCCAAGGGGTAGAAGTGGGTGTCGATGGAGAAATTCTTTTGCGACAAACGGGTGTAGTGCCTCACGACGTCGAGCTCGGTCACTTCCGGCAACGGCGGCGGCGTCTGGCGCAGCAGGTGGCCGGGCAGGCGGGGGACTTCGGCGGGGATTGGCGGAAACAGGCTGGCGCAGGCGCGGCCTTCGCGGGAGCGGTCGAAAATCAGCATTTGAGTACCTCCGCCAGCGCGGCTGCATAGCGGTCCATATCCTCCGGACTACGGGTTTCGGTGGCGCAAATCAGGAGGGCGTCGCCGAGTTCGGGATAATCGGCCGAAAGAACATGGCCGCCGAGTATCCCTCGCCCGGCCAGGCTGGCCAGCACACGGTCCGCTGGCCGAGGCAGACGGATCGCGGCTTCGTGGAAGAACGGGGCCGGGAAAACCGGCTCGACGCCGTCGATGCGGGTCAGCCGCTCGAGCAGCGCCGAGGTGTTGGCGTGGCAGGCGGCGGCGACGTTGCGCAGCCCCGTGGGGCCCATCAATGCCATATAGAGGGTTGCCGCCGTCACCATCAATCCCTGGTTGGTGCAGATGTTGGAGGTCGCCTTGCCGCGGCGGATGTGCTGCTCGCGGGGTTGCAGCGCGAGGGTGAAGCCCTCGCGGCCGTCCACGTCGACGGTGCGCCCGACCAGGCGTCCGGGGAGCTGGTGGACGAAGGCCTGGCGGCTGCAGAGGAACCCGAAGTAAGGGCCCCCGGCGGAAAGCGGAATCCCCAGGGGCTGGCCTTCGCCGCAGGCAAGGTCGGCGCCGTGCTCGCCCCATTCCCCCGGCGGTTTCAGCAGGGCCATGGCGGTCGGGTTGACCACGGCGACGCTGCGGGCGCCGTGGCGATGGGCCCAGTCGGCGAGGATGTCCACCTCTTCGAGCACGCCGAAGTAGTTGGGCTGCGGAATCACCACGGCGGCGAACTCGTCCCCCTCGAAGGCCGCCAGCACGTTTTCGGCGATCCGTCCCAGGCTCCGGTCGTAGTCCAGATCGACCAGTTCGACCTGCTGGTTGCGGGTCAAGGTGTGGGCGACCCGCTTGTAGACCGGGTTGAGGCTTCGCGGCAGCAGTATCTTGCGTGAACGGGATTCCGGATTCGTGCGCAGTGCCATCAGGATCGCCTCGCCCAGGGCGGAGGCACCGTCGTAGAGCGAGGCATTGGAGACGTCCATGGCCATCAGGCCGGCCATCATGGACTGGTATTCGTAGAAGACCTGCAGGCTGCCCTGGCTCGCTTCGGCCTGGTAAGGCGTGTAGGCGCTGTAAAACTCGCCCCGCAGGGCGATCTCCCACACCGCCGCCGGAATATAGTGCTCGTAGGCACCGGCGCCCGCGAAGCAGAGGGTGCTGCGGTTCTCGGCCGCGCGCGCCTCCATCAGCCGGCAGACCTCCATTTCCGACAGCGCTTCGGGCAGGTCCTTCAGCTCGCCGCAGCGCAGGTCCGGCGGGATTTCGTCGAACAGCTCGTCGACCGATCCGGCGCCGATGGCCGCGAGCATGTCGCGGACTTCCGCTTCGGTATGGGGGATGAATGGCATGGCGAAGTCTCCTCGCTGTTTCGGCAGGCGTTTCGTACCCGCGTGATGACCGGTCTTTGGGGCTCTTTCGACCGGCACCCCTCGCGGCGATGCTATCAGATATCGATCAGCGATTTGCCGCGGTGGACGAAGCGCGGTTTCACCACCTTTGCGCGCTTGAGGCTGCCGCGGATTTCCACCCGGCACTCGCGCCCGGTCGCCGCGGGTACCCGGGCCAGGCCGATCGAGCGCCGCAGGGTGGGGGAGAAGCCGCCGCTGGTCACGACGCCCTCGCCGACATTCTCGAAAATCACTTTCTGCCCGCTGCGAAGGATTCCCGCTTCCTCCAGGATCAAGCCGACGAATTTCGAAGGCGAACCCCCGATCCGCTCCCGTTCCAGGGCGGCGCGGCCGATGAAATCGCGCTCGGCGGGTTCCCAGGCGACCGTCCAGCCGAGGCCGCAGGCGAGGGGCGTGACGGTCTCGTCCATGTCCTGCCCGTAGAGGCGCATGCCGGCTTCCAGCCGGAGGGTGTCGCGGGCGCCGAGTCCGCAGGGCTGGACGCCGGCCGTCAGGAGCTGGCGCCACAGCGAGCGTGCTTCGGCGTGGGGCAGGATGATTTCGAAGCCGTCCTCGCCGGTATAACCGGTACGGGCGACGAAGCGGTCGCCTCGCTGCGTGGCGGTGAAGGGTTTCAGTCCGGAGCTTCCGGTGGCGATCACGGCGTCGGCGATGCGGGGGGAGTCCGGGCCTTGGAGGGCTATCGTGGCCAAATCGTCACGGGGAGTGACGTTCGCCGAAAAGGCGGTGGCCTGGCGACGGAGCCAGCTCAGGTCTTTTTCCCGTCTTCCGGCATTGAGGATGAGGCGGAAGCGCCGATCGTCGACGAAGCCCGCGACGAGGTCGTCGATGATGCCGCCGTCCTGGTTGAGCATGCAGGCGTAGAGCATCCGTCCCGGCTCGGCGAGCCTGGCGACGTCGTTGGCGAGGATTCGGCGCAGGAACGGGGCGGCCTGAAGTCCATCGACGTCGACCACACCCAGATGGGAGACGTCGAACATGCCGGCGGCCCGGCGCACGGCGTGGTGTTCGGCGATCTGCGAGCCGTAATGGAGCGGCAATTCCCAGCCCGAGAACTCCGTCATCCGGGCTCCCAGCGCCAGGTGTTCTTCGTGGAGTGCGGTGCGTTTGCCCATGGTGTCGTGTCCTCGCAGCCGCGGGGTTGGGGGCTCCTTCAGTGGAGCGTAGTATTGGCACCGGCGTGCCGGCCGGGGAAGGATCGAGCGCCGAAGCGTCCCGAACAAAGTCCGCAAGCCAATACTGGGAGACCATTATGAACAAAGACAGGCTTCCGAAAAATTATGTGCTGCTGCAAAAGGAATACCCGGGTTTCATTGCGGCCGTGGAGCGGCTGGGAGCGGCCTTGAAGGAGCAAGGTCCCATCGACGACAAGACGGCACATCTCGTCCAACTTGCGGCGGCCGTCGCGATACATTCGGAGGGCTCGGTTCACAGTCACGTGAGGAGAGCGTTGGTAGCGGGCGCCTCGCGCGAGGAAATCAACCATGCCATCATCTTGCTGACCAGTACGCTCGGATTTCCGACCGTCAGCGCCGCGCTGAGTTGGGCTCAGGATGTCTTTGGCGAGGGCAAGGACTGAAGGCAGCGGGCGTGCCCGATGCGTTCGGCAGAATTTGAACTCACGTTATCTTAAGGTGCAGGAGGAGCTATGAAGACTTTGATCATTTCCGGCAGCCGGGGAACCGACGATCCGACGATGGCGACCCTTCCGTTCATCGCCGCCAAGGCGGCCCATGAACAAGGCCACGACGTGGTCCTTTGGCTGTGGAACGAGGCCGTCACGCTGGCCCGCAGAGGAACCGCCGATCACGTCGTCGGCGTCAACCTGATGCCTCTCAAGGACTTGTTGGCCGCCGTTCAAGCGGCGGGAATCCCGATCTGGGTCTGCGGCGCCTGCGCGGTGGCACGCCAGATAGGCGAAGCCGATTTGATCGGCGGGGCGACGATCAAGGGCATGCCCGACTACATCGCGACCGTGCTGGAACGCGACCGGAGCATCGCGTTCTGATGTCCCGCTACCTCGCCGGGGCTAGGCGACATCCTCCGGCGTGAAGCCGCGGCGCAAGGTGTTTTCGGTCAGCGTTCTCGGCACCATGAACTGTTGCAGATAATCGGGGCCGCCGGCCTTCGAGCCCACCCCCGACATCTTGAACCCGCCGAAGGGCTGCCGGCCGACCAGGGCTCCGGTGATAGGGCGGTTGACGTAGAGGTTGCCGGCCTGGAAAGCCCGGGCCGTTTTCCCGATGTTGCCGGGGCTGCGCGAGTACAGGCCTCCGGTCAGGGCATAGGCCGAGGCATTGGCTGTCGCGATGGCTTCGCCGATGTTCCCGGCCCGGATCACGGCGAGCACGGGCCCGAAGATTTCCTCGCGAAGGATTCTGGAATCCGCCGGCAGGTCGGCGAAGACGGTGGGAGGCACGTAGTATCCATCGGCGGGGACGGGCGCCTGGGCCAGCACGCGGCCTTCCCGCTTCCCGAGTTCGAGGTATTCGAGGATTCTTTCCTGTGCCCCAGCATCCACCACGGGGCCGACGAAGTTCTTCGGGTCCTCGGGACTGCCGGCGGGCAGGTCCCTCACCGCTTCGGCCAAGCGTTCGCAGAAGCGGTCGTAGGTCTCCCGCAACACGATTACCCGCGAGCAGGCCGAGCATTTCTGCCCCTGGAAACCGAAGGCGGACTGGATGACGCCGGGCACCGCCTGGTCGAGGTCTGCGTCCGCATCGACGATGATGGCGTTCTTGCCGCCGGTCTCGATCACCACCTTTTTCGGCCCTGCCTGGCTGGGGCCGGTCCTGCCGGCTTTTTCCAGAATCCCCAGGCCCACCTGGAGCGAGCCGGTAAAGAGAATGAAATCGGTCGAAGGGTGTTCCACCAGGTAATCGCCCACGGCGGAACCCGAGCCGGGAACGAAGTTGAGGACACCTTCGGGTATTCCCGCCGCGGCGAACATCTCGTACACCAGCCGCCCCGACATCGGCGACAGGCTGGACGGCTTGTAGAGCACGGCGTTGCCGGTGACGAGGGCGGCGGAGACCATTCCCACGGAAATGGCGATGGGGAAATTCCACGGAGCGACGACCAACCCGACGCCGCGGGGCTCGTACCAGTAGCGGTTCTCCTCGCCGGGAACCCTGCCCAGCTTCTGCGGTGCGCCCAGGCGCAGCATTTCGCGGCCGTAATACTCGAGAAAATCGATCGCCTCGCAGACGTCCGCATCGGCCTCCACCCGGTTCTTGCCGACCTCCAGCAGTTCCCAGGCCGCCAGCTCGAAACGTCTTCGCCTGGCGATGGCCGCCGCCCGGAAAAGGAGTTCGGCGCGCTCCGCGGGAGGGCGTTTTCCCCAGTCCGCCTGGGCCGTCCGCGCCGCCGCTAGCGCCCGGTCGGCCATGTTGCGGTCGATGGCGGAAGCCGTGCAGACCACCTCGCTCGGAGCCGCCGGATTCAGCGAGATCAAGCGCTCGGCTGTCTGGTATTCCTTGCCGCCGTACACGATGGAGACATGCCGGCCCATTTGGTCTCGCACCGCCCGGATCGCTACCGCGAACGTCTCCCGATTTTCCCGCTTGGAAAAGTCCAACGGCGGTTCGTTGGCGAAGGCGTTGGTTTCCGGGGGCGGGGCCTCGAGCGCGCCGGCCTCGGCCCGAGGATCCGCCAGCAGAACCTCCGGTGCCAAACCGGCGGCGAACGTCTTGCGCAGGAAGCTTTCGTTCGAAGTGTTTTCCAGCAGACGGCGCACCAGGTAGGCCATGCCCGGCAACAGTTCGCCGATCGGCACGTATTCGCGGACGGGAAAGCCCAGAACCTGGAGTGCCTGTCGGACCGGACCGGCCATGCCGTAGAGCGCCTGGAACTCGAAGCGCTCCCGCGGCACGCCCAACGTTTCGGCCGCCGCCAGGGTCCAGGCGATCGAGCGCACGTTATGGGTGGCCGCCGCCAGGGTGACGTCCGCGTGATGGGTCAGCAGGAGCTCTACGCACCGTTCATAGCAGGCGTCGGTCTCCGATTTCCTCTCGAACACCGGCAGCGGCCAGCCTTTCTGGGCGGCGATGGCTCTCTCGTATTCCCAGTAGGCCCCTTTGACCAGGCGGACATGTATGCGGCGTCCCCGCTGTCTTGCCCACTGGATGAGCCGCCGGACATCGTCCTCCGCGCTCTTCAAATAAGCCTGAAGCGCGATTCCCGCGTGCTCCCATTCCTGGAACTCCGGTTCCTCCAGCAGGCTGGTGAACGCCTCGAAAGTGAGTTCCTTGAGGCTCACGGTTTCCATGTCGATGAACACCTGGCCGCCGGCCCGCATCAGCTTGCGGCAGATCGGGCGCAGCCTCGTCTTGACCTGCAGCAGGCTGTCCTCGTAATTCGACGGACCGATGCGGGAATAGAGCGAACTGAGCTTGATCGACAGATTGAGGCGCGGGAAAAACCGTTCCCGCGCGGCGTCGTGGGCCGGCCAGCCCGGCAGTTCCTCCGCCAGGACGTCGATCGTCCTGAGGTACCGGTCCCGGTACCTGTCGGCCTCGTTTTCGGAAATCGCGGCTTCACCGAGCAGGTCGACGGTGAAGCCGCCGCCCCGGCGCCATAGGGCTTTCAGCTTCCCCAGCGCCGCCTCCGGGGTTTCGCCGATGATGAAACCGGCGGCCAGACGGCGGACGTTCCACCGCAGGAGGCCGGCGGCCAGTCCCGCAGGGAGGACGGCGCCGGCACTGGAAAGCAGGAACTTCGGGAACCCCGTGAGCCTTGTGTCCCCGGCCAGGAAATATTCCTTGAGATGCCCCACCACCTGCCCGCTCGTCGCGAGGCTGGGCAGCACGTCGATGAAATGGAACAGCGGGAGTTTGAGTTCCGGATGTTCCATTGCCGCCTGCATGAGCTTCCCTTCCCAGAATCTCCGGTCGAATACCGCCGGCGGCTCGGAGCTCATCAGCCGGAAAATTTCCAATCCCTTGGCGACGACAAGATCGTTGCTAACGATGTCCACCGCGCTACTCCCGTCGGCCAGTCATGTTCTTTCAATGCGCCGTTTACGGGATCAGACTTTACGCCCTTGCGGGCCATGAGAGATAGTCGCCTCGCCCTACGCTCCCTGAGCCCGGTGATCGAGAGCGGCAAACGAGGGGTCGCCCGGAACCGACAGAGTCTAATTTGTGGGGCTATCGCAGTCCGACTCGGCTGCTTTGCAAGCCCCCTCGATGACGGCATCCGAGAGGTAGTAGCTGGCATGCTTCAAATCCAGCAGGGTCGCACGCAGATCGTTCAGTTGACCGCGCCGCTTGGCTTCAACCAGCAAGCCGGCGGTGCCTTTCACTGGCAAGCCATAGACCTGACGGGCGATGCGCCGTCCGCGTTTTTCGTCGATGATCGCCATGCATGGAGCGCACGCACGCGCCAAGCTGATGACCGCGGCTTCACCAAGATCGAGTTCGGCGACCAGTAGCGGGTCGGGTTCGGGAGCAGGGTACACACGGTCGGTCCAGGTCGCGTCGGTCAGAGCCACCGCGCCGGGGCGCCCAAGGCCGGCAATGGCCACCTCGCGATATACTGCTTCGGGTATCCAGATTTCCTTGAACAACGCGGCAAGCAGATCGAGCCGTCCCACCAGCGATAGCGCGACCAAGGGCCCAGAATTGACGACCGCGCGGTCGAGCATCACGAGGCGAACTCCTCGGCCATCTCTTCCTCGGTCAGCTCGACGACCGGCACGCCGTCACGGCCGGCGGCCAGAAGGAATTCGACGCGCCCCATGCCGGCAAGCCGTCCGGCCTTGCCGGACGAAATCCGTCCCTGCTCGAAGAGCTTCAACGCCAGCAGATAGCGGGCCTCGTCGGAAAAGTTGTTTGGCAGCTCGGCGGGCGAGGGCAGGCCGTCGATGGGCAACTCTATGGTCACGGTGTTCATTTCTACCTCATTACTTGAACGCAATTGAATCCCCTGGCTACGATCATACGTTCGTTGCCGTCCGGCGGCGACCGATGATCGCAGACGGCATGGCCGGTGGCTCGGTTTACATCCTTACGCCGCCTTCAGCTTTCGCGCATAGCGACGACGCGACTTCCTGCGGCAGCGGACGCGGAAGGAATTGCTGGAGCAGTTGTTCGAGCAGTACGAACGGCTGACGAAGATCTGAAAGCCGAGCTGCCCTTGAGGCATGCATGGATGGTGGCGCCGCAGGGAGCGCAGGATAGCGGTAACGGTACAATCGACCTGCCGTGAAGCAGCTGCCATGCTCTACTCGACTCCGGTAAACGTGACCGCGGTACGTTCGGCCGGTTTTTCACCGCTGGTTCTTGCCCGGGGTGCAGAGCTGGGATGGGTAGTCGGCTTTACCGGTGGGACGACGGCAGACTTCCCCGGACTGACTGAACAATCCCTCGTAAATATTACAGGGCGGGATAAGGAGTTGATATGCGTTACTGGTTGATGAAAACCGAGCCCGGCGAGTTCGGGATCGACGATCTGGCGGCACGTCCGGGCCAGACCGAACCCTGGGACGGGGTCCGCAACTACCAGGCCCGCAACATGATGCGGGACGAAATGAAACAAGGGGACGGCGTGCTGTTCTACCACTCGAACTGCGACGTGCCGGGCGTGGTCGGCATCGCCGAAATCGCGCGGGAAGCCTATCCGGATTTCACGGCCTTCGACCCCGACAACAAGCACTACGATCCGGCCAGCAAACCGGAGGCTCCGCGCTGGTTCATGGTGGACGTCCGTTTCGTGCGCAAGCTCCGCCGCACCATCGCCCTGAGCGAATTGAGGGACCGGCCGGAACTGGAAGGGCTGGCCCTGGTGCGTAAGGCCAACCGGCTGTCGGTGATGCCGGTCAGCCCGGATCAGTGGAGCTTCATTCTGTCCCTGGAGTGATCTCTACAGGGCAGGCGGCGGGCTCCACTCGCCTTGCCCGGCTTGGCGGCCCTGCCTACAATTGTGGGCAATTGCATGAGGATTGCGTAATGAGTGTCTCCGTCCGTATCGATGAAAGCCTGGTCGAAGAAGCCCGCGCGGCAGCCAAGGCCGAGTTCCGTACCGTCCAGGGGCAGATCGAGTTCTGGGCCAAGGTCGGGCGCGCCGCGCTGGACAACCCGGATTTGCCCGCCTCTTTCATCGCGGAGAGCCTGATGGCGCTGAAAGAGCCGCATGAGCAAGCCACGCCTTTCGTTCCCCGCAGCCGTCAATGAAATGGCAGGTGTTGCAGACCCGCCGTTTCGCCCGCGTTTACAAGAAACTGCCCGATTCCGTAGCGGCCGATACCGACGCGGCCGTCGAGGTGATCGCCAATGATCCGGACGCCGGCGAGAAGAAGAAAGGCGACCTGGCCCGGTTGTGGGTCTATAAATTCCGAAGCCAAGGGCAGCTCTGCCTGCTTGGCTACACACGCGACGACGGCCTGAGTCTGGTCTACCTCGAAGCGGTGGGCCCTCACGAGAATTTCTATCGCGATCTCAAGCGTTGATTTCGCCTGGCCGGGTAGATTTTGCAAGACCGCGTGAAAAGGATTTACCCGGCGGACTGGTGTGGCGATGTAGGTGTCACGGTGGGTGGCGGCGAATGACATTCGTCCTACGTGAACTCTGACACCGATGTCTTCGAATAAGATATTGGGTATGTAAGGGAGGGGGAGGTTTCCTGATGCCGACAATTTCGATGTTTTACGGGATACTCATCCTGATGTATTTTTACGACAACAAGAAGCATGGCGCACCACATATCCATGCGGAGTATGGCGACCACGAGGCTACGATTGCCATCGAGGATGGCGCTGTTCTTGGCGGCAGTTTGCCGCCAGCAAAGATGAAGTTAGTGCAGGCATGGATCGAAATACACAGAGATGAGTTATTGGCGGACTGGAAGTTGGCGATTGCCGGTGAGTCATTATTTAAGATAGAGCCATTGCGCTAGGAGGAACTATGGACAAGATCGTTAAAGCGATCCCCTTGGATGACTATCGGATCGAGGTTCAGACGAGCAGCGGGATTTCAGGTATTTTCGACGTTAAACCTTATTTGAGTGGCGGCGCATTCAAAGAGCTATTGAATGAATCATATTTTCGTATGGTTCGCGCGGCGCATCATGGGATTGCGTGGCCGCATGATCAGGATTTTAGTGCGGATACCATTATATGGGATATTCAGAATGCGCAGCAATTCTCTGGGAGTCAAAGCGAACCGCTCCCGCCTCGAAGCCTTGACACGGGGGCGGCTTAGTGAATGGTGCGCTTCATGCTTCAGCGCACCCTACGCGGGCTTGCCCGGCTTGGCGGGCCTGCCTACAATTGTGGGAAACTGCATGAGGATTGCATATGAGTGTCTCCGTCCGTATCGATGAAAGCCTGGTCGAAGAAGCCCGCGCGGCAGCCAAGGCCGAGTTCCGTACCGTCCAGGGGCAGATCGAGTTCTGGGCCAAGGTCGGGCGCGCCGCGCTGGACAACCCGGATTTGCCCGCCTCTTTCATCGCGGAGAGCCTGATGGCGCTGAAAGAGCCGCATGAGCAAGCCACACCTTTCGTTCCCCGCAACCGTCAATGAAATGGCAGGTGTTGCAGACCCGCCGTTTCGCCCGCGTTTACAAGAAATTGCCCGATTCCGTAGCGGCCGATACCGACGCGGCCGTCGAGGTGATCGCCAATGATCCGAATGCCGGCGAGAAGAAGAAAGGCGACTTGGCCCGGTTGTGGGTCTATAAATTCCGCAGCCAAGGGCAGCTCTACCTGCTTGGCTACACGCGCGACGACGGCCTGAGTCTGGTCTACCTCGAAGCGGTGGGCCCTCACGAGAATTTCTATCGCGATCTCAAGCGCTGATTCCGCCTGGCTGGGTAGACTTTGTAAGACCGCGTGAAAAGGATTTATCCAGCGGACTGGTGTGGCGATGTAGGTGTCACGGTGGGTGGCGGCGAATGACATTCGTCCGATTACGCTGCGCTAATCGGACCTACGTGAGCTAACGCAAAGCCGAACTGCTTATCACGCTGACGGTGCCGCTGTGGGCTTGTTCGATCAACTTGTGCGGAGCGCCGTGCCACAGCAGCCCAGAAATCATCACATTGGTATCAATGACCAGCCGCACGCCGCTGGCGCTCCGCGCGTGCCGCCTTCACCTCGGCGTCGATCTCGTCCATCGACATCGGCGCGACGTCTGCCTCGGCCAACCGATCGGCGATCTTCAACAGCCGGGCCGCCGCTTGGTGCCGGCACAGTTCTTCGGACAGTAGCCGCGTCAGAGTTTGCGAAGTCAAAAGCCCCTCGGCCTGGGCCGCTTTGACGGTCGCGTCCGGCAGCTCGATTTGAATCGTCGTCATGATGAAAACCTCTCTCAGCCTGTGTAGGTCCGATTAGCGTAGCGTAATCGGACGATATTTTGACGCAAGGATAATCACCCCCGCTCGCTGCCCCCCGCGAACAGCCGGTAGGCCGGGTTGTGGGTTTCCTCCTTGAAGGCGTAGCCGATGGCTTCGAGGAATTCCCGGAAGGCCTTGCGTTCGGGTTTCGGCACCTGGATGCCCATCAGTACCCGGCCGAAGGCGGCGCCGTGGTTGCGGTAATGGAACAGGCTGATGTTCCAGCGTCCGCCCATGATGGACAGGAAGCGCAGCAGGGCGCCGGGGCGTTCCGGGAATTCGAAGCTGTAGACCTGTTCGTCCAGCAGTTTCGGCGCGTGGCCGCCGACCATGTAGCGGATGTGTTCGATGGCGAGTTCGTTGCCGGTCAGGTCGAGCACGCCGAAGCCTTGGCGCTCGAATTCGCGGACTAGGCCTTCGCGGTCGACCGAGCCGCTCGCCACGGGGAGGCCGACGAAGACCTGGGCGGCCTTTTCGTCGAAGAAGCGGTAGTTGAATTCGGTGATGTTGCGGCGGCCCAGCACCCGGCAGAATTCGAGGAAGCTGCCGGGCCGCTCGGGGATCGTCACCGCCAGCAGCAGTTCACGTTTCTCGCCGATCTCGGCGCGCTCGGCGACGTGGCGCAGCCGGTCGAAGTTGATGTTGGCCCCGCTTTCGATCGCCACCAGGCATTCGTTTTTGATGCCGGTTTCGGCTACGTATTTCTTGAGCCCTGCGATGCCCAGCGCGCCCGCCGGCTCGGCGATGGAGCGGGTGTCGTCGAAGATGTCCTTGATGGCGGCGCAGATTTCGTCGGTGTCGACGGTCACGACCTCGTCCACCCACTGGTGGGCGATATGGAAGGTTTCCTTGCCGATCTGTTTCACCGCGACGCCGTCGGCGAATAGGCCGACCTGTTTCAGGATCACCCGCCGCTTGGCTTTCAGCGCCCGGTTCAGGCAGTCGGCGTCTTCCGGTTCCACGCCGATGACGCGGATGTCCGGGCGCACGAACTTGACGTAGGCGGCGATGCCGGCGATCAATCCGCCGCCGCCCACCGGCACGAAAATGGCGTGGATGGCGTCCTGGCGCTGGCGCAGGATCTCCATGCCGATGGTGCCTTGCCCGGCGATGACTTCCGGGTCGTCGTAGGGGTGGACGAAGGTCAGGCCTTGTTCGCGGGCCAGTTCCAGCGCGTGTTCGTAGGCCTCGTCGTAGGCGTCGCCGTGGAGGATGGTTTCGCCGCCGCGGTTGCGCACGGCGTCGACCTTGATCTGCGGGGTGGTGCAGGGCATCACGATCACGGCGCGGATGCCCAACCGCTGCGCCGCCAGCGCCACGCCCTGGGCGTGGTTGCCGGCGGAAGCGGCGATGACGCCCGCCGCGCGCGCCTCGGGGCTGAGCGAGGCGATCTTGTTGTAGGCGCCGCGTAGCTTGAACGAGAACACTGGCTGCAGGTCCTCGCGCTTGATCAGCACCGTGTTGTCCAGCCGCCGCGACAGGCCGGGCGCCGAGTCCAGCGGGGTTTCCTGGGCCACGTCGTAGACACGGGCGCGCAGTATCTTCTCTATGTATTTTTGCAGCATGGTTCGGGGCAGGGGGCCATCATGGCAGCGGGGCGGTTTTCCCAGTATCATCCGCCACCGGTTTGATCACACACGATGGCAGATAAGGCAATGACTCAAGACGAACTCAAACGGAAAGTCGCCGAAGCGGCATTGGATTATGTCAAGGACGTCACCATCCTGGGGGTGGGGACCGGCTCGACCGTGAACCATTTTATTGATTTGCTGGCCGATCTCAAAGGCGGGATCGAGGGCGCGGTGTCCAGCTCCCAGGCCAGCTCCGAGCGCCTGAAGAAGATCGGCATCCCGGTGCTCGACCTCAATGCCGCCGGCACCCTGGACGTCTACGTGGACGGCGCCGATGAAGTCAATGCCGCCAAGCAGATGATCAAGGGCGGCGGCGCGGCCCTGACCCGCGAGAAGATCGTGGCGGAGGCCAGCCGCAAGTTCGTCTGCATCGTCGACGAGACCAAGTATGTCGACGTGCTGGGCAAGTTTCCGCTGCCGGTCGAGGTGATTCCGATGGCGCGCAGCCTGGTCGCCCGCCGTCTGGTGGAACTGGGGGGCACGCCGGTGTGGCGGGAAAACTGCGTCACCGACAACGGCAACGTGATCCTCGACGTGCACAACCTCAGCATCACCGATCCGGTCGAACTGGAACACCGGATCAACGATATTCCCGGCGTGGTCTGCAACGGCGTGTTCGCCCTGCGGCCGGCGGACGTGGTGCTGCTGGGTTCGCCCAGCGGTGTGCGGACGCTGCCCTGAGGCTAGCTTCCGCTCACTTCGCCCCAGCGGAAGCAATCGACCAGGTGGTCGTTCACCAGCCCCGCCGCCTGCAGGTAGGCGTAGCAGATGGTGGAGCCCACGAAGTTGCAGCCGCGCTGCTTGAGGTCCCGGCTGAGCGCATCCGATAGCGGGGTGCTCGCCGGGACTTCGCGCAACTCCCGCCAGGCGTTCCGCACCGGCGTGCCGTCGACGAAGCGCCACAGGTAGGCGTCGAAGCTGCCGAATTCCTCCTGGATGCGCAGATAGGCCTTCGCATTGCGCACGGCGGATTCGATTTTCAGCCGGTTGCGCACGATGCCCGGATCGGCCAGCAGGGCGGCGATCTTGGCCTCGTCGTAGCGGGCGACCCGTTCGGGATCGAAGCCATCGAAAGCGGCCCGATAGCCCTCCCGCTTCTTGAGGATGGTGGTCCAGCTCAATCCGGCCTGCGCCCCGTCCAGTACCAGGTATTCGAACAGCTTGACGTCGTCGTGGAGGGGGACGCCCCACTCCGTGTCGTGATAGAGCGTTTCCTCCGGGCTGCGGAGCGCCCAGGCGCAACGGTGGACGGACGTCATCGGTCGTTCTCCCAGCGGGTCCAGACCGGCGTGAGGCCGGCCGGCAGCGGCGGAATCTTCCCGAGCTTCAGCCAGACCTGCTCGGGGCCATGGTAGTCGGAGCCGACCGAGGCCAGCAGTCCGTAGCGGCGGGCGATGCCGGCGTTGGTCTGGATATCGGACAGGGTGGCGTTGCCGGAAATCACCTCGACCGCCTGTCCGCCGGCGGCTTTGAAGTCGCCGGCGAGGCGGCCGATCCAGCTTCCCGTCATCTTGTAGCGTTGCGGATGCGCCAGCACCGGCACGCCGCCCGCCTCCACGATCCAACCGACGGCGGCGGCCATTTCCGCCCAGACGGTGGGGACATGGCCCGGCTTGCCCTGGGCCAGGAATTTGTCGAAGACGTCCCGGACGCTGGCGGCATGGCCCAGTTGCACCAGGGCGCGGGCGAAATGGGTGCGGGTGACCATGCCGGCGCCGGCCAGCCCCGCCGCGATTTCCAGTGTGCCGGGAATGCCTTTCTTTTCCAGCCGATGGCCCATCTCTTTCGCGCGTTCGAAGCGCACGGCCTGGAGCCGGCGCATGCCTTCGTCCAGGCCGGGATGATCCGGGGCGATGTTTAGGCCCACGATGTGGATGGTCCGGGACTCCCAGGTGACCGACAGTTCGACGCCGGGAATCAGGCGCAGCCCCTGATCCGCTGCTGCCCCGGCGGCTTCCGGCAGGCCCGCCACGGAGTCGTGGTCGGTCAGCGCGAGGGTGCGGATGCCGCTGGCGGCGGCGGTGCGCACCAGATCGGCAGGGGAGAGTGTGCCGTCGGAGGCGGTCGAATGGGCGTGCAGGTCGTACAAAGGGGTCTAATTTCGGATTCGGCGGTGGTCTGGCCCCAGGGTTTCTACGTGCAGGCCGAAGGCGCCGCTGCGCCGGTCTTCGAAGAACAGGGTAAGCGATCGGTGGACGGTTTCGAAAGCCAGTTGATCCCAAGGGATTTCGTTTTCCTCGAACAGCCGCGTCTCCAGGCTTTCCAGGCCGGCGGCCACGTCCGGGCTGAGCAGTTCGGCCCGGAAGAAGGCATAGACCTGCGACAGATGCGGCAGGCTGAACAGGGTGTAAAGCGAATCGATCCGCACCCGGGCGGTGGCTTCCTCGTAGGATTCGCGCTCGGCCGCCTGCTCCAGCGTCTCCTCCAGTTCCATGAAGCCGGCGGGCAGGGTCCAGAATCCGTGGCGCGGCTCGATGGCGCGCCGGCACAGCAGGACCTGGCCGTTCCACACCGGGATGCAGCCGGCGATCACCTTGGGATTGCGGTAATGGATGGTGCCGCAGGCGTCGCAGATGTGGCGGGGCCGGTCGTCCCCCGCCGGAATTCCCAGGCGCAGCGGCGCGGCGCACTGGCTGCAGTACTTCATGCTTTTTCACCAACCTGCCGGCGCACGGGGTGTGGATGTCGGATCATCGTCCGCGTGGCGTGAATCATCGATGCCAGACAGTATGCCATGTCCGGGCCGGCCCAGGGCGTATAATTGCGGCCACCCCATTCGAAGTGGAAGTGCGATGTCCGATATATCGCGGGTGTAAGCCCATTCCCTTCCGCGGGGTGAGCAAGCAGTTTCCAAAATCGATCCGGAGTCTCGCATCTCATGAAAGTCCTCATCGTCGGCGGCGGCGGGCGCGAACACGCGCTGGCCTGGAAAGCCGCGCAGTCACCCCGCGTGTGCAAAGTGTTCGTGGCGCCCGGCAATGCCGGTACCGCCGCCGAGCCCGGCATGGAGAACGTGGCCATCGCGGTGGACGATGTGGCGGGCCTGTTGGCGTTCGCGAAAGGGGAGGGCGTGGCGCTCACCATCGTCGGCCCCGAGGCGCCGCTGGTCGCCGGCATCGTCGACGCCTTCCGCGCCGCGGGACTGGCCTGTTTCGGGCCGACCCGGGAGGCGGCCCAGCTCGAAGGCTCCAAGGCCTTCTGCAAGGATTTCCTTGCCCGCCATGGTATTCCGACGGCGGAATACCAGGTGTTCACCGATGCCGCCGAAGCCGAGGACTACATCCGCCGGAAAGGCGCGCCCATCGTGGTCAAGGCCGACGGCCTGGCGGCCGGCAAGGGCGTGATCGTGGCGCAGAGCGAGGACGAGGCGATCGCCGCAGTGCGCGACATGCTGGCCGGAAACGCCTTCGGCAGCGCCGGGCACCGGGTGGTGGTGGAGGAGTTCCTCCAAGGGGAAGAAGCCAGCTTCATCGTCATGGCGGACGGCGAGCATGCCCTCCCGATGGCCACCTCGCAGGATCACAAGGCCCGCGACGACGGCGATCGGGGGCCAAACACCGGCGGCATGGGGGCCTATACCCCGGCGCCGGTGGTGACGCCGGAGATCCACCGCCGAGTCATGGACGAGATCATCCTGCCGACGCTCGCCGGTATGAAGGCGGATGGGATTCCCTACACCGGGTTCCTCTATGCGGGATTGATGATCGCTCCGGATGGCGGCTGCAAGGTGCTGGAGTTCAACTGCCGTTTCGGCGACCCGGAAACCCAGCCCATCATGATGCGGCTGCGCAGCGACCTGGTGGACCTTTGCTGCGCCGCGGAGGAGGGAAGGCTCGACGTGGTGAGGGCGGAATGGGACCCTCGCGTCGCGCTGGGGGTGGTCATGGCCGCCGGCGGCTATCCGTTCGATTACCGTAAAGACGATGTGATAGAAGGGCTGGGGCTGGCGATAGCGCCCGGCGCCAAGGTCTTCCATGCGGGAACCCGCCTGGATGGCGGCAAGGTGTTGACGGCCGGCGGCCGAGTGCTTTGCGTCACGGCGCTGGGGAAGAGCGTCGCGGAGGCGCAGGCCGCCGCCTACCGGCTGGTGGGGAGGATTCACTGGCCGGACGCGTATTGGCGCAGGGACATCGGCCACCGCGCCATCGGGCGCGGCGCCTGATCGGACCGGCTGCGGCGGACATGACGGCAAGATCCGGCACGGGTGAGTACGCGGTCGCCGAGCACACGCTCGTCGCCTGCCACGACTGCGACCTGCTGTTCCGCAAACCCCGGTTGCAGCCGGGACAGAAAGCGCGCTGCCCCCGTTGCGGCGCGGTCCTGTTCCAGCGCAAGCGCAGCGGGATGGATCAGTCGCTTGCGCTGGCGCTCACCAGCCTGGTCCTGTTCATGCTGGCCAACGCTTATCCCTTGCTGCGGATGAACATCGCGGGACGGGTACAGGAGGGGTCGTTGCTCACCGGAATCGAGGAACTGTATTCGCAGGGCTACTGGGAAATCTCCGCGCTGGTGTTCGTCGTCACTTTTCTGGCGCCGCTGGCCAAGATGCTTTGCCTTTTCTACGTGCTGCTGCCGCTGCGGTTGCTCGGACTGCGGGCGCCGAAGGCGGAGCTGGTGTTCCGCTGGACGGAGCAATTGTCGCCCTGGGCGATGACGGAGGTTTTCATGCTGGGCATCCTGGTGGCCGTGGTCAAACTGGCCGATCTGGCCGCTCTCACGCCGGGCATCGCACTCTATTCCTTCGCCGGCCTGATGGTGTCCATGGCGGCGGGCGATGCCATGCTGGACGACCACGAGGTCTGGGAACGGCTGCGCTCACCCCGAGAGGCCACCGGTGACTAAGCACGCGACGACCGCCGCCGAGGCCGGCTATCTGCTCTGCCACTGCTGCCATCTGCTCGGCCGGCCGGAGCCCGGATCGGTCCGTCCCCGCTGCCCGCGCTGCGGCGCGGTCCTGCACCGGCGCAAGCCCGACAGCCTGGCGCGGACCTGGGCGCTGACGCTGACGGCTTACATCCTTTACATTCCCGCCAATCTACTGCCGATCATGACCGTGACGATGTCCGGCCGGGGCGAGCCCGACACCATCCTCAGCGGCGTCAAGGAGCTGATCGTGGGCGGCATGTGGCCGCTGGCCCTCCTGGTGTTCTTCGCCAGCATCACCGTGCCGGTGCTCAAGCTCTTGGTGTTGACCTTCCTGCTGCTGTCGGTCCAGTTCGGTTCGCGCTGGCGGCCGTGGGAGCGCACCGTGCTTTACCGGCTCACCGAATCGGTCGGGCGCTGGTCGATGATCGACATTTTCGTGATCACCATCCTGGTCGCGGTGGTCGAACTCGGCGCCCTGGCGACCATCGAGGCCGGCCCCGGCGCCGTGGCGTTCGGCGGCGTGGTCGTGGTGACGATGTTCGCGGCGATGAGTTTCGATCCCCGCCTGATCTGGGATCGCATGGCGCCGAAAGACGGCGAGGTTTCGTCCCACTCCCGCCCCGAGGGGGCTTACAGGATGCAGCGATGAACGAATCCCCAAAGGAAGGCGCCGGCGACGCCCCGGAGTACGACGCCTGGGAGGCGGAGGTCAAGTCCTCCCGCGGTCTGCCGCTGGTCTGGCTGATTCCCCTGGTGGCGCTGGGCATCGGCATCTGGCTGGCCTACAAGACGCTGAGCGAGGAGGGGCCGACCATCACCCTGCTGTTCAAGGAGGCGCCGGGGCTCGAGGCGGGAAAAAGCAAGATCAAGTTCAAGGACGTGGAAATCGGCACGGTCGAGTCGATAGTGCTGAACGAGGACCTGACGGGAGTCATCGTCACCGCCAAGATGGAAAAGCACGTCGCCACCCATCTCGGCGAAAACACCGCCTTTTGGGTGGTGAAGCCGGAACTCGGCCTGGGCGGCGTCTCCGGCCTGGACACGCTGATGGCGGGGAACTACATCGCCGTAGAGTTCGGCGGCGGCAAGGTGGTCCGCAGGTTCGTCGGACTCGAACATCCGCCCCGGATCAAGGCGGACACCCCCGGCCGTTCGTTTTTCCTGGCCGCGGACAATGCGGGTCCCCTGAAATACGGCACGCCGGTCTATTTCCGCGACATCGAGGTCGGGCAGGTGGTGAACGTCGGCCTGGCCGAGGACAACCGGAGCGTCCAGGTCGAAATCTTCATCGACGCGCCCTATCACCGACTCGTTCACAACAGCACCCGCTTCTGGCAGGTCAGCGGGATCGATCTCTCCATGAGCGCCCAGGGCGTCAACCTCAAAGTCGGTTCGATCATGTCCCTGCTCCAGGGCGGCATCACCTTCGAAACGCCGACGCTCAACGATCCCAAGGTGCAGTCCAGCGAGCCCAATACCCGATTCAGGCTGCACAAGGATTTCGCCAGCATCGCGGAAGGGGCCTACACGCTGCGCCAGCCCTACCTGCTGTTCTTCGACGACTCCGTCCGAGGGCTGAACGCGGGGGCGCCGGTCGAACTCAAGGGCATCCGGGTCGGCACGGTGACCGAGCTGAAGCTCGCGCTCGATTTCGGCGCGCACAAGATCCGGATTCCCGTGGTCATCGAAATCGACCCGGAACGGCTGATCCCCTACGGCGCGGAGGATGTCATCAAACGCGCAAAGGAAGAATTCAAGGCGGCGATAGAGGCCGGCCGCCGTCCCTTCATGGAAAAACTGGTGGAGCGCGGCCTTCGTGCCCGGCTCAAGACAGGAAACCTCTTGACCGGACAGCTTTACGTCGACCTCGATTTCTACCCGGAGAGCCCGCCGAAAAGTCTGGATTACAGCGGCCAGCACCCCGAGTTGCCGACCCTGCCCTCGGTGGCGGACGAGCTGCAACGGAACGTCACGGAGATCGTGGCGAACTTGAAAAAGCTGCCTCTGGACAAGATCGGCCAGGAACTGCTCGGCACCGTGCGGGGCAGCAATCGCCTCATGAATTCGCCGGAGCTCAAGGAGGCCGTCGGTTCCGTGAACGCCACCCTGAAGGACCTGCGCCATCTGGCCCAGACCGCGGACCGGGAAATGGTGACCTTGACCGCGGCCGCGGAAAAGAGCCTGAGTTCCACGGCCAAGGTGCTGGAACAGCTCGAACCGGGATCGGCGATGGCGGTGGACATCAGCAACGCGCTGGAGGAGCTTGCCGCCTCCGCCCGTTCCATCCGCGCCCTGACCGACTATCTCGAACGCCATCCGGAAGCCCTGCTGCACGGCAAGGGCGGATCGGGAGGCAAGCCATGAGGGAACCCGTGATGCGATCCACTTTTCTGGCGGCAAGCGTGGCCGCGCTCCTCCTCGGCGGCTGCGGCACCAGCCCCGACACCCGCTTCTACGTGCTGTCCGCCGCGCAGGAGCCGGTCCGTCCGGCTGTGGAGCGGGAGATCGCCCTGGGCGTCGGGCCGGTCGAATTGCCGGAGTATCTGGACCGCCCGCAGATCGTGACGCGCACCGGCCAGAACGAGCTCCAGCTCGCCGAGTTCGACAAATGGGCGGAATCGCTCAAGGACAGCGTGACCCAGGTGCTCGCGGAAAACCTCGCCGCCTACCTTCCGAGCCGGAAAGTGGTGGTCTATCCATGGAAGCGTTCCGCCCAGGTGGACTATCAGCTCGTGGTGAAGGTGATCCGCTTCGAAGGCGCCGGCGGCGAGAGTGTGCTGAACGTGCGCTGGTCGGTGTCCGGCGGCGACGGCAAGACCGAGCTGCTGGTCCGCGAATCCCGCTACGCCGAGCCCGCGGTGGGGACGGACTACCGCGCGACCGTGGCCGCCATGAGCCGGACGCTGGCCCGGTTCAGCCGGGACGTGGCCGAAGCGGTAAGGGGCCTGAGCCGAGTCTGATCACGCGAGCCGGCCCCGGCCGGCTCCGGAGTCGAGCCCACGCGAAGGACAATGGGGTCAGGTCTTTCCTTTTGCCTCATATTGTTTTTTCAGGATGCGACTGACCCGGGAGTAGTGCAGCCCGAAATGGTCGCCGATTTCCTTCAAACTGTACCCACCGCTGGCGTAGGCGAGGTACGAGTCCTTCTGCACGATGATCGCTTTGTAACGGCCCTGAAAAACATGCCCGACACGGCCGTGCCGACGATTGAAGCGCTGTGTGTAGACTCCGTTCAACTGCCGCATGCCTCTGGAGAGATTGCCATCCGGGGTTTCGACCAGGAGGTGATAGTGATTGTCCATCAAACAGTAAGCATGCACCGCCCAGTTGAAGTTCTGGACCACCTCGGACAGCACCCCCAGAAATAAAGGCCTGTCTTCCTCGGCCAGGAAAATCGCCTCGCGCCCGTCGCCGCGGGACGTTACGTGGTACAGGCCACCGGCAAACTCGATTCGTAAAGGTCTGGACATACAGCAAGGCTATTGTGCAGCATGGCAAAAGACAAGACCTGACCCCATAGTTTAAAGACAAGACCTGACCCCATAGTTTCATGACCCCATAGTTTCATAGTTCGTGACCCCATAGTTCGCTACGTGGTTTGCGTGGTTCGGTGAGGCACCGCCGGACGAAAGAGGCGGAAACAGATAGGCCGAACCTTAGACCACCGCGCCACATCTCGACTACACTTAACGACTTTTCACGGTTCGTAGTTCCCTGAGCTTCATCAAGGCATAGACCGATTCCAGGTGCGGAATCGCGATGCCCCTGCGCCGTCCGGCGCGCACCGCGTTGCCGAGGATGGCTTCCGTCTCCATCGGCTGGCCGGCTTCGAAGTCGACCAGCATGCTGGTTTTGTACGGCGGCATTTTGTAGGTGCTGGCGACGTTCTTCTCGACGATGTCCTCCGGCAGGGGATGGCCGTTGGCCGCGGCTACTGCGCGGATTTCCTGCATGATCGCCCGGACGAAACCCTCCTGGGTCGACAGGATGTCCTGGGTGTCGAGGCCGCCGGAGAGCACCGACAGCGGGTTGAAGGCGGCGTTCCAGACGCATTTCTGCCAGCGCGCGGTGGTGATGTTTTCGGTGGCGATGCCGTCGATGCCGGCCAGTTCGAACGATGCGGCCAAGGCCTTGACCCGTTCCGAGGCGCCGCCGGGGTAGTTGCCCAGCATCAGCCGCCCGTAGGCCTGGTGCCAGATTTCGCCGGGCGCGGTACGGGTGACGCCGATGAAGGCCAGGCCGCTGATGACTTCGTTGTCGGGATACGCGGCGGCGATTTCCGGTTCGATGTCGATGCCGTTGGAAATCAGGACGATGCTCGTGCCGGGGCCGACGGCATCGCGCAGCAGCCCGACCCGATCGGCGCCTTCCACCACCTTGATGCACAGCAGCGCGCAATCGGGCTTGGCTTCGAGCTCGGCGGCGGAGCGGACGACCGCGGCCGGCCGGAAGGTGTAGTCCCCCAATGTCTCGCTGCGGATGCGGATGCCCTTGGCCTTCACGGCCTCGTAGTCGGAACGGGCGACCACCGACACGCTGTGGCCGGTCTTGGCGAGCAGGGCGCCGTAGAAGCTGCCGATGGCGCCGGTGCCGATCACGAGTAGGTTCATGCGATGTGTTCCAGGTGGCTCTTGATGAAAGGGATGGTGAGCCTGCGCTTGGCGGCCAGGGTGGCGTGGTCCAGCTCTTCCAGCAGCGCTTGCAGCGAGGCCATGTCGCGGCGGCAGTGCGAGAGCAGGAACCGGCCGACCTGGGGGCTCAGTTCGAGCCCCAGCATGCCGGCCCGCTGTTCCAGCGCCGCCAGCTTGTGTTCGTCCGCCAGCGGATGGAGCCGGAGAACGAGCCCCCAGGCCAGGCGGGTCTTGAGGTCGGGCAGGGCGACGGGCAGATCCGCGGGCGGCGATGCGGCGGTGACCAGGAGGGTGTTCCCGGCGTCGCGCGAGGCGTTGAACAGGCCGAACAACTGCCGCTCCCAGTCGTCGCGCCCGGCGATCCTTTCGATGTCGTCCAGGCAGACCAGGTTCTGGTTTTCCATCCCGTCCAGCACGGCCGGGCCGTACTCGCCGACCAGCGCCAGCGGCAGGCAGGCGGCGCTGCGTCCGCTGTGGAACGCCTCGCGGCAGGCGGCATTGACGAGATGGGTCTTGCCCAGGCCGGTCTCGCCCCAGAGATAGAGCAGCGCATCGCCCTCGCCTCGGGCGCAGCGCCGCGCGGCTGCCGCCGCTTCGGCGTTCGGCCCCGCGCAGTACGCTTCGAAGGTCTGCAGCGGATCGACGGCGAAATGCAACGGAATCTGCTGGGCCATGCGGGCGGCCGCGTATGTCCTTGGGACTTATTCGCCCGCGTCTTTCAGCGCCTTGGCGACCCGTGCCAGGCGGGCGCCGAAGGCGCGGCACAGGGCCCGTTCGTCGTCGCTCAGCGGCGAGGCGTCGCCGGTGTGGCGGCTGGGGCCGTAGGGCGTGCCGCCGCTGCGGGTCTTGTGCAGGGCGGCTTCGCTGCTGGGAATGCCGACCAGGATCATGCCGTGGTGGAGGAGCGGCGGCAGCATGGTCAGCAGGGTCGCTTCCTGGCCGCCGTGCATGGAAGCGGTCGAGGTGAACACCCCGGCCGGTTTGCCCGACAGCGCGCCGGAAAACCACAGGGCGCTGGTGTTGTCCAGGAAATGCTTGAGCGGCGCGGCCATGTTGCCGAAATGGGTCGGGCTGCCCAGGGCCAGGCCATCGCAATGCTTGAGGTCGTCCAGCGTGGCATACGGAGGCCCGTCGGAAGGAACGGCCGGCGCCGTCGCTTCGGCGACGGACGAGACCTCCGGCACGGTGCGCAGCTTGGCGACGGCGCCCGGCACTTCTTCCACGCCGCGGGCGATCATGCGCGCCATGTCGGCGGTGGAGCCGTGGCGGCTGTAATAGAGGATCAGGATTTCGGCGCTGCTGCGCTTCGAGTCGGTCATGTAGGTCGGGGAATTGGGAAAAAGTGGTCAGTCGAGGATGGCCAGCACGTTCTCCGGCGGCCGGCCCAGCGCCGCCTTGCCGTTGGCCACGACGATCGGGCGCTCGATCAGCACCGGATAGCGGGCCATGGCTTCGATCAGTGCATCGTCGCCAAGTTCCGGATTCGCCAGTTCCAGCTCCTTGTACGGGGCTTCGCCCTTGCGCAGCAACTGGCGCGGCGGGATTCCCAAAAGACCCACCAGCTCGCGCAGCTTCGCCGCGTCGGGCGGGGTTTTCAGATATTCGACGATGGCGGGTTCGATGCCGCGGTCCTGCAGCAGTTTCAGGGTTTCCCGCGACTTGCTGCAGCGCGGGTTGTGGTAGATGGTCACGGACATGGCTGGAGTCCTCCGATAGGATGTTTTCGAAAAATCAGGCGTCCGGCAGGCCTTGCGGGTCGAATTCGACGAGCTCCCGCAACACCGTGGTGGCATAGGCGCCGGCGGGGAGGGAGAACGCCAGTTCGCAAGCCGAATCGTCGACCCGCGCGAATTCGAGGTCCGGCACCGGCAGCCGCAGGGCCCGCCGGGCGAGTTCGAGCCCGCAGCGTTCCAGTCCTTCACGGAATTCCGCGCATTGTGCCAGGGCCGCCCGCTCCATTTCGAGGGCCGCGCCGGAAATCGCCGGATCGCCCGTTCCCCACAGCGTTCCGCTGGGATGGATCGCCAGCGCTTCGATGCGCCGCCGGATGTCTTCATCCAGCTCATCGGCCTTGAAGAAGCTGTTGGAGCCGGTGAACATGAAGGCGTCGCCCTCCACCACCCGGTTCCAGCTACCGTTCCCGACCCGATGGGCGAGAATGCGGTTGAACAGATAGGAGCGCGCCGCCGACAGGTACAGCGAGCGCTTGTTGCGGTCGATGCGGCGGCGCGGATCGGCGAACAGCCTCGACGCCTCCTGCAGATTGCGGCCGCCGTGGCCGAAGCGCTGCGGGCCGAAATAGTTCGGCACGCCGGCCGCGCGGATCGCGGCGCAGCGGGCTTCCAGGCCGCCGCACGCGCCTTCGAGTTCCCGCACGACGATGCGGAAGCGGTTGCCTTCCAGGGCGCCGCGCTTGAGCTTGCGGTCGTGCCGGGTGTGGCGCAGGACGGCGATGCCGTCGTTCTTCAGAGCGCTCCAGTCGGGGTCGGGCTTGCCGGGCAGCCCCACGCTGAACCACTGGGTGGTGACGGCGTGGCGGTCCTTGAGGCCGGCATAGCCCACGTCCATCGGCTTGACTCCCGCCAGCCTGGCGATCCGTTGCGCCACGTGGTCGGTGTTCTCCCCGGTCTTGCGGATGTGCAGGAAGGCATGCTCGCCCTGGCCGCTGGGTTCGAAGCCGAGGATCTCGTCGACCCGGAAGTCCTCCGGGGATAACCGGATGCGGCCACGGCAGGTCGTTTCGCCGTGCGCCCGCGGCAGCTCGTCGAGTCCGAAGCGGGAAATGGTTTCGCTCATCGGCCGGCGAGCAAGGCGACCGCGTGCGCCGAAATGCCTTCGCCGCGGCCTTCGAAACCCATGCCTTCGGTGGTCGTCGCCTTGACGTTGACGCAGCCGACGGGGATTTCCAGGTCCTGGGCGACGTTTTCGCGCATCGCCTGAATGTGGGCGGCCAGCCGCGGCGCCTGGGCCACGACGGTCACGTCGACGTTGCCGATGGCGTAGCCCTCTCCGGCGATTTTCTGCCGCACCTCGCGCAGCAGCACGCGGCTGTCGATGCCCTTGTAGCGGGCGTCGGTGTCCGGGAAATGGCGGCCGATGTCGCCGAGGGCGGCCGCGCCCAGCAGGGCGTCGCACAGCGCGTGCAGCGCCACGTCGCCGTCGGAATGGGCGGCGAATCCCCGGTCGAACGGAATCTTCACGCCGCACAGCACGAGGTGGTCGCCCTCCTTGAAGCGGTGGGCGTCGTAACCTTGGCCTATTCGAAACATTGTCGCTCCAGATAAAAGGCGGCCAGGGGGAGGTCCTCCGGCCGGGTGATCTTGATGTTATCGGGCCGTCCTTCGACCACCCTGGGGGATTGCCCGAGCAATTCCAGCGCGCTGGCCTCGTCCGTCACCGTCAGCCCGTGTTTGGCCGCCGATTCCAGCGCTTCCCTGAGCGCCCGGTAGCGGAACATCTGCGGCGTAAGGGCGCGCCAGATGCGGCTGCGGTCCGGGGAGCCCTGGATCGCGCCGTGTTCGACTTCCTTGAGGGTGTCGGTAACCGGCAGCGCCAGGATGCCGCCCACGGGGTGGTCTTCCAGAACTTCCATCAGGCGCTCGACGTCCTCGCGGGTGATGCAGAGCCGGGCGGCGTCGTGGACCAGCACCCAGTCGCCGTCCGCGGCGCGGCCGGCCAGGGCGGCCAGGGCGTTCAGCACGGAGTCCGCGCGTTCCCTGCCCCCTACGGTGGTCAGCACCCGCGGCTCGCGCGAGCACGGCAGCTCCGGCCAGAACTCGTCGTCCGCGCCCAGCGCGACCATGACCGCGGCGACGCGGCGGACCGAGAGCAGGCGTTCGAGCGTGTGCTGCAGCACCGGCTTACCCGCCACTTCCAGGTATTGCTTGGGAATATCGGTCCCCATCCGTTTGCCCACGCCGGCGGCGGGGACCACGATCCAGAAGCGTGTTTCGGCTTCGCCGCTCTTCGGGTCGGCTTCGCCGCTCTTCGGGTCAGCGTTCATGTTCCGGGGCTTCGGTAGCGGCCGGAGCCGGGGTTACGGGTTTTCGCCGTTTGCGGGGCGGCGGCGTCGGTTCGGGGCTGGGCGTGGGATGCGCCGCGTCGACGATCTGCACGAGGGTTTCGCCCTCCTTGATCATGCCCAGTTCCCGGCGCGCATGTTCCTCGATGGCATCGGTGCCTTCCTTGAGGTCCACTATCTCGGCCTCCAGGGCCGCATTGCGCTGCCGCCGCTTCTCGCCCTCCTCGGTGAGTTCCACGATGCGTTCCTGCAGCCGGCGCATTTCCCGCAGGTTGCCGTCGCCGAACCACAGCCGGTACTGGAGCAGGGCGATCAGCACCAGCAGGAACGCGGTCAGTTTGTTCACCCCGGTTCCGGGCAGTCAGCCGCGGCTCAGGCAAGGTTCTTGACGACGCCGCGGCCGCCGTAGCGCGCCGCCTCGCCCAGCTCTTCCTCGATTTTGAGCAGCCGGTTGTATTTGGCGATGCGGTCGGAGCGGCTGAGCGAGCCGGTCTTGATCTGGCCGGCGCAGGTGGCGACGGCGATGTCGGCGATGGTGGCGTCCTCGGTTTCGCCCGAGCGGTGGGACACGACCGAGGTGTAGCCGGCTTCCCCGGCGATGCGGATGGCTTCCAGGGTTTCGGTCAAAGTGCCGATCTGGTTGACCTTGATCAGGATCGAATTGGCGATCCTGGCCTCGATGCCTTGGCTAAGGATGGCCGGGTTGGTCACGAACAGGTCGTCGCCGACCAGTTGGATACGCCGGCCCAGCTTGTCGGTATGGACGCCCCAGCCGTGCCAGTCGTTCTCGGCCATGCCATCCTCGATGCTGACGATGGGATACTTATCGACCCAGGCGGCCAGATAGTCCGAGAACTCTTCCGAGGTGAACTGCTTGCCTTCAGAAGCCAGGGTGTAGAGGCCGTCCGCATAGAATTCCGAGCTGGCGACGTCCAGCCCCAGGCAGATGTCCTCGCCGGGCCGGTAGCCGGCCTTTTCCACGGCTTCCAGGATGATGCCGATGGCGGCCTCGTTGGACGGCAGGTTCGGCGCGAAGCCTCCCTCGTCGCCCACGCCCGTGGCGAGTCCCCGCTCCGACAGCACTTTCTTCAGGGCGTGGAACACCTCTGCGCCGTAGCGCAGGGCCTCGCGGAAGCTCGGCGCGCCCACCGGCAGGATCATGAACTCCTGCATGTCGATGCTGTTGTCGGCATGGGCGCCGCCGTTGATGATGTTCATCATCGGCACCGGCAGCAGGAATTCGCCGCTGCGGTTGAGGTAGGCGTACAGCGGCTTTTTCGCATCGGCCGCGGCGGCGCGGGCGGCCGCCAGCGACACCGCCAGAATGGCGTTGGCGCCGAGCACGCCCTTGTTGTCGCTGCCGTCCAGCTCGATCATGCGCCGGTCGATCGCCGCCTGGTCGGCTGCGTCGAAGCCGGCCAGAGCGGCCTTGATCGGGCCACGGACGTTCTCCACGGCCTTGAGCACGCCTTTGCCGCCATAGCGTGACTTGTCGCCGTCGCGCAGCTCGATGGCTTCGCGGGCGCCGGTCGAGGCGCCGGAGGGCACCATGGCGCTGCCTTCGGCGCCGGAATCCAGGATCACTTCCGCCTGGATGGTCGGGTTGCCGCGGGAATCCAGAATCTCCCGGGCCAGGATGTCGACGATCTTGCTCATGGGATCACCAATGGGTATGCGTTGGGTTGTTCGGGCCGACGACGCGCGTCCCGGGCGCCGATGTTATGCGGCCTGCATTACAGCAGGGGGCTTGCCTTGACGGCGCGGTCGAGGCTAGCCAGCAGCTCCAGCAATGCCTTCATGCGGTCCAGCGGCCAGGAATTGGGGCCGTCGCTCAGGGCGCGGTCGGGGTCGGGATGGGTTTCCATGAACAGGCCCGAGATACCCACCGCCACCGCCGCGCGCGCCAGCGCCGGCACGAATTCGCGCTGGCCGCCGGAGGCCGTGCCCTGTCCGCCCGGCAGCTGCACCGAGTGGGTGGCGTCGTAGACCACCGGGCAGCCGGTCTCGCGCATGATGGCCAGCGAGCGCATGTCCGACACCAGATTGTTGTAACCGAAGGACACCCCGCGTTCGCACACCATGATGTGGCGATTGCCGGTGGCCAGGGCCTTGGCGGAGACGTGCTTCATGTCCCAGGGCGCCAGGAACTGGCCCTTCTTGATGTTGACCGGTTTGCCGGCGTTGGCGACGTTCTGGATGAAATTGGTCTGGCGGCACAGGAAGGCTGGGGTCTGCAGCACGTCCACCACCGAAGCGACTTCCTGCAACGGCGTGTCCTCGTGGACGTCGGTCAGCACGGGCACCCCGATCTGGCGCTTGACCTCGGCCAGGATGCGCAAACCCTCTTCCATGCCGGGACCGCGGTAGCTCGTATGGGAGGAGCGGTTGGCCTTGTCGAAGGAGGACTTGTAGATGAACGGGATACCCAGGGCGCCGGTAAGCTCTTTCAGTGTTCCGGCGGTGTCCAGCGCCAGTTGCTCGCTTTCGATGACGCAGGTGCCGGCGATCAGGAACAGCGGGTGCTCCAGGCCGACGGGGAAGCCGCAGAGTTCGAACGGCGGGGCCGATCCTTCGATGTTGCTCATGATTCGGCTCCGCCGCTCTTCGGGTCGGCTCCGCCGCTCTTCGGGTGTGCCGTGTCCTCGCTATGGGCGCAGGCCGCGCGGACGAAACCGCTGAACAGCGGGTGGCCGCTACGCGGCGTGGAAGTGAATTCGGGATGGAACTGGCAGGCCAGGAACCAGGGATGGCCGGGAATCTCCACCATCTCCACCAGGCGCCCGTCCAGCGATTTGCCGGAGACCTTGAGGCCCGCCGCTTCCAGGGTCTTGAGGTAATGGTTGTTGAATTCGTAGCGGTGGCGGTGCCGCTCGGTGATCACGTCCTTGCCGTAGGTGTCGTGGGCCAGGGTGTCGGGAATCAGCCGGCATTTCTGTCCGCCCAGACGCATGGTGCCACCCAGGTCCGAATTGCCGCTGCGGTATTCGATGCCGCCGGTCTCGGTCTTCCACTCGGTGATGAGGGCGATGACCGGATGCGGCGAGGAGGGCAGGAACTCGGTGCTGTGCGCGCCTTCCAGCTTGGCCACGTTGCGGGCGAATTCGATCACGGCCACCTGCATGCCTAAGCAGATGCCGAGGTAGGGGATACGGTTCTCACGGGCGTATTTCACCGTGGCGATCTTGCCTTCGATGCCGCGCTCGCCGAAGCCGCCCGGTACCAGGATGGCATCGACCCCTTCCAGCGCGTCCGTCCCGTGGTCCTCGATTTCCTCGGACTCGATGAAGCGGATGTCGACCCGGGTGCGGGTATGGATGCCGGCATGGACCAGGGCTTCGCTCAAGGACTTGTAGGCGTCGGAATGGTTGACGTACTTGCCCACCATGGCGATGGTGACCGAGCGCTCCGGATTCTTGAGCGCGTCCACCACGTGATGCCATTCGCTCAGGTCGGCGGGGCCGGCATCGAGCCGCAGCTTGCGGACGACGATCTCGTCGAGCTGCTGCTCGTGCAGGAGACTCGGAATCCGGTAGATGGTGTCGGCGTCGACCGAGGCGATGACCGCGTCTTCCTGCACGTTGGTGAACAGCGCGATCTTGCGGCATTCGCTCTTCGGGATGGGACGGTCGGAGCGGCAGATCAGGATGTCCGGCTGGATGCCGATGGTGCGCAGTTCCTTGACCGAATGCTGGGTCGGCTTGGTCTTCAACTCGCCGGCGCTGGAAATGTAGGGCACCAGGGTCAGGTGGATGAACAGCGAACGCTCTTCGCCCAGGTCGACGCGCATCTGGCGGATCGCCTCCAGGAAGGGGAGGGATTCGATGTCGCCCACGGTGCCGCCGATCTCGATCAGGGCCACGTCATACCCTTCCGCGCTGAGGCGGATGCCGCGCTTGATCTCGTCGGTGATGTGGGGAATGACCTGCACGGTGGCGCCGAGGTATTCGCCGCGGCGTTCCTTACGGATCACGTTCTCGTAGATCTGGCCGGTGGTGAAGCTGTTCGCCTTGCCCATGGTGGTGCGGACGAAGCGTTCGTAATGGCCCAGGTCGAGGTCGGTCTCGGCGCCGTCCTCGGTCACGAACACCTCGCCGTGCTGGAACGGGCTCATGGTGCCCGGATCGACGTTGATGTAGGGATCGAGCTTCGTCAACGTGACTTTCAGCCCCCGCGCCTCGAGGATCGCGGCGAGGGAGGATGCGGCGATGCCTTTACCCAGCGACGACACGACTCCGCCGGTGATGAAGATGTATTTCGTCATGAAAGCTCGAATCTGTGCGAGTGAGGAGATGTCCGGGAGGGCTCGGGGGACGCCCATCGGTATGGGCTGGGCGGCACGGACAATGCCGGTATTTTAACCAAAGGCGTGGGGGGACGTCACGGGCAGGGGTGGTGGGGTTATCGCAACCCTCAGCGCGGCTGAACGGGATTCAAGATCAAGAGCGGATCTCCACGCGTCTCATGGCTTCAGGAGCCGAAATCGAAGGCATTGCTCAAATCCCCGGCGTTCTGACGCACCCCTGGCAGCGGTTCCAGGCCGAAGCGGCCGGTGATGAATTTGATGATCGAGGTCGTGTCGTACAGCGTGTGATCGACGTGTCCGCGCTTGGCGAAGGGGGACACGACGATCGCCGGGATGCGGACGCCAGGGCCCCACCGGTCTCCCTTGGGCGGGGTGACGTGGTCCCAGAAACCGCCGTTTTCGTCGTAGGTCACTATCACTGCCGTCGAAGACCAGAGCGGGCTTGCCCGTATATTCCGGACCAGTTCGGCGATATGGGCGTCCCCGGAGAGGACGTCGGCGTAGCCCGCGTGTTCGTTCAGCTTGCCCTGCGGTTTGTAGAAGCTGACCTGGGGCAGGGTGCCGGCTTCGATCGCGGCCAGGAAATCCGCGCCGTCCTTCAAGTGCTCGGCCCGCTCCGGCGTGCCCGGCGCATAACGCGCGAAATAGTTGAAAGGCTGGTGGTGGGCCTGGAAATTGGGTGAGCCCTCTCCCTTGCCGTAAATCACCTTGCGCGGCTGCGTGTGCCGCATGCCTTCTTCGACGGCGGCGTTCCACGCGCCTGCATACCAGGCCCAGGTCACGCCCTTTGCGTTCAGGGTGTCGCCGATGGTTTTGAAAGACTGTGGCGGCAAGGGGTGTTTGGACGGATCGGCCAGGCGGCGGTCGCCACCGGCGGCGGGCGGGATGCCGCTGGGCTGGTAGGGTGGCTGTTCGTTGAGCACCGCGTAGCCGTCCGGCGTGATGCGCGAGGCGGTGTACCTGGCCGGTCCCCGCAGCGCGCTGGGCGGGGAGTCGGGCGCGCGGAGCAGGCGGCCGGAAGCGTCGAGCTTGGCGACCCGCTCCGCCGGCGCATCCGGAAACACAGGGGTGCACGCGCAGACCAGCCAGAAATGGTTGAGGAACGAGCCGCCGAAGGCGCCCATGAAGAAATTGTCGGCCAGGGTGAATTCCTTGGCGATCTCCCACATGGGGAGTTTCGATCCGTCGTAATAGCCCATGGCGAGACCCCCGGCGTCGGAGACGGCGGCGAAGCGGTTCATCCTGCCGCCGTTGATCTGCTCCTGATTCTGGTAGAAGGCATGGACCAGGTCCCGCGTCTTCTGCGACAGCGCCATGCCGACCGGCGGCGCATCCAGCCGGAACGGCCCGTTCGGCAGCCGGACCGGGAAAGCCGGGTCGGGTCTGGCGTCGCCGCTCAGCCATACCGGCGGCAGATGGGGCAGGACCGAGCCGTCATGATCGATCTGCCGCTTGGCTTCCTCGCTGGCGTTGGCGATGCCGTTGGCGCCGGGGAAGAGGCCGTAGAGATTGTCGAAGCTGCGGTTTTCGGCGTAGATGACGACGATGTGCTCGATGCGGCTCAGCGCATCGTCCGCCGCGGATTCGGGCTTGGCCTGTTGTGCCCCGGAACTGCAGCCGCAACAGTTCAACAGGGCGCCGATGAGGCAGGCGAGGGGCCAGGGCCTGGATTGGGAGAGGGTCATGTGGGTTATCCTTCTTGAGCGTTTTTCCGAAGGTGTCGACGGCGGAGCGAACTCCGAAGTAGAGCCCATTGGCCACCCCGATTCAAACACGCTGGGTGAACATGAATGCATTGGATTCAGCGGTTCGAACTTAGAACCTGTCTGGTAAAAGTTTAAGCACATTTAGCAAGAGTCAGCTTGAGCATGGCGATGCGAATCATGTTTTCGGCAGTGGCGGTGAGGATTTCGACATCCTTGGCGAGTCGGCGGAACGACCCGAGCCAAGCGAAGGTGCGCTCGACCACCCAGCGCTTGGGCAGGACTGCGAAGCCATCTTTGATCTTCTCGGAAATATGCAGCGTCAACCCCAAGGTCTCGTCGACAAACCGAACGGCGGTGCCGCGATACCCGGCGTCGCCGGAAAAGGCCTGTAGACCGGGATGCTTTTCCGCGGCTCGACGCAGCACCTCGCAAGCCCCCACCGTATCGTGAAGGTTGGCGGCATGAACCTGGACGTGCAACAGATTGCCCAAGACATCGACCACGATATGGCGTTTGCGGCCTTTCACTTTTTTGCCGCCGTCGATGCCACGCTCTTCGCTGTCGTACTGGGTTTTGACGCTTTGCGAATCAATGATGCCGTAGCGGGGACAGGGCGCTCTGCCGTTTTTTTTCGCCGTTGCCGATTCAAGTCGTCCAGCGCGCGTTCCCAAACGCCGTTTTTGTTCCAGCGGCTGAAATGGTCGTACACCGTTTTCCACGGAGGAAAGTCGTTGGGCAACTGCCGCCACTGGGCACCCGTTTTCACCAAGTACAGAATGGCATCGACGATGCGTTTTCGCGAATGCTTACACCCGCTGCCTCGCCGATCATTGGGCTGAAAGTAGCGCTCTATCCGCGCCCATTCGTGCTCTTTCAAATCACTCGGATAACTCAATGGCTTCGCTCGTCAGGTCCAGGGACCATTAGAGTTGCTTCCGTTGAAATAAATGGATTTGTTGTGGTATAAAACAATTAACAACAATCGAATGATGTCAGCCAATGATTTTTGAAAAGTTCATGGAAGAAACCAGTGAGCGTACCGTCAGAGCCCTGATCGGAATGAGTAAGGCGCAATTCGCCAAGCTTTGCCCTATCTTTGAGGAGGCTCATGCGGAGATTCAGCAAGAACGCGTTCAGCAAGGCGAAATAAAACGGGTACCCAAAGGTGGCCATGTGGGCTATCTCGATCGGATAGATAAGAAGCTGTTCTTCATTTTGCATTACCTCAAGACCTACTGTACCTTCGATGTCCTGGGCTTTCATTTTGGCTTCAGCTCGGGACACGCGCATCGCCATGTGGCGCAACTTCTGCCCGTGTTACGGCGCAGCCTGGCGAAACTTGATCTGCTGCCCGAGCGGGAGCTGACGACCCCGGGAGAGATGATGAAGCTGATTGAAAAACATGGAGATATCATCATTGACGGGGTGGAATGCAGTTGCGTCAGGCCGCAGGATGACGATCAGCAGAAAGCCCACTATAGCGGTAAAAAAAACGCCATACGGTTAAAACCCTAGTCATTTCGACCCTGGCACGGCAAATTTTGTTCGTTGGAAGTATCGTGGCCGGCAGTGTTCATGATTATGCGCTGATGAAGCGATGGTTCGATCCTGCCTTATCATGGTTTGACGGTGCCGATGTCTGGTTGGATTTGGGGTTCTTGGGGGCCGCTTCCGATTATGGGAATAAAGCCAGAATTCACCTGCCTCATAAGAAACCCAGAGCCTCCAAGAACAATCCTCATCCCGCGTTGGCAGATCAACAAAGGCGCGAGAACAAAAAGCAAGCGCGAACTCGCATCTCCGTCGAACACTCCATTGGAGGAATGAAGACCTTTCATTGCTTGATGCATCGCATTAGAAACCGACTCAGTCTATTCATAGATAGCTTTTTCGGGCTTGGCGCTGGCCTTTGGAATCTAAAAATTTCTTTGTAATCATGCGGTTATCATCGGAAACAACTCTATTGACTTTACTACGTTTTGTTTTTCAAGACAGGTTCTTAGAGAGGCAGGTTTTGAGGCGTTCGAGAGTCGGCTTTCCGCTTGGAGCATCGCTGCTGATGGCATCGTGCCAACCCGTCGGCGCCGACGGAATCGAGGGCATGGCCGGCGCCTGGACCTCGCTCAGCTTGCTGGGCAGCCTGGGTAGCGTGGCTCCGGACTGGCGCAAATTCAAGTGGTATGTGCGGGATCAGGTCCGTCTACGCGACGACGATCCGCCGAATGCCTGGCGCATGTACGAAGATTTGCTTTGGGTGGGGTTGGGCTATCAGGTCTACCCCCACTTCCTACTCGGCATCGGTTACGCTCACACTTGGCTGCATCCGTTGGGCCAGCCGGCTTATCAGGAAAATCGCCCGTATCTGGAGGCGGTGTTCACCCATGAAGCGGGTGGGGGGAAGCTGGTCAGCAGGACCAGGCTCGAGGAGAGGATCGCGCAGCAGGGAGGTGAAGTCGGTATCCGCTTCCGCGAGGCGGTGACTTGGAGCCATCCCTTGCGTTTCGTGGCGGATGGGGTGGACGTTTACGTCGGGGACGAGCTCATGGTGTGTCCGAACTACAGCGTATTCGGGCCGGCCGGATTCTGCCAGAACCGGATCCTGTCCGGCGTGACCTATCGCCTGACAGGGCGTCTCGGCGTGGATTTCGGCTATCTGGGCCAATACATGGCAGGCACGCCGGGTACCGCCGATGTCTGGACGCACAACATTCAGTTCGATCTTCACTATGTCTTCCCGGACGACTGAAGAGGAGCGGTTCATCCGCCTGAACCGGGAACGGCGGCGCCTGTTTCCGCGCGCCTTGCTGGTGGGCCTGCTGGCCGGGTGCGCCGCGGTCGGCTTCCATCTCGGGATGGATGCCGGCGAAGCATGGCGCGCCCGGCTGCAGGACTTCGCGCACGTCTGCGGCGCACCGGGACTGGCCGTCGCCGCGGCGGCCTCGGCCCTGTGCGTATTCCTGGCGGCCTGGCTGGTCGAGCGGTTCGCACCGGAAGCGTCCGGCAGCGGTGTTCCGCAGGTGAAGGCAGTGCTGATGGGCTTGCACGGGTTCCGTTGGGCCAGGGTGTTGGCCGTCAAGTTCCTGAGCGGCCTGATCGGCATCGGCGGCGGGCTCGCTCTGGGGCGGGAAGGGCCGACCGTGCAGATGGGCGGGGCGGTCGCGGAAGGCGTGGCGACGACGTTTTCCTCCTCCCCCGACCAACGCCGCGCCCTGATCGCGGCTGGGGCCGGGGCCGGCCTGGCGGCCGCCTTCAACGCGCCGCTTTCGGGACTGATATTCGTGGTCGAGGAACTGCGCGGACAATGTTCTTCTCTGGAGTTTTTCGCCGCGGCGATCGCTTGCCTCATTGCGGACACGGTCTGCCGTCTGGTCTTGGGCGAGCTGCCGGCGTTCCGGGTCGAGATTTCCGTTCTCCCCCCACTCTCGCTGCTGCCGGCATTCGTCGGGCTGGGCATGGCGTGCGGTTTGCTCGGCGTCGCTTTCAATCGCGCCTTGCTGGCGGTACAGCGGCTGCGCCCGAGCCGGCCCGGGCCGCGCAAAGCGCTCTGGCTGGGCTGGGGCGGCTCGATCGGGCTGGTCGGCTGGCTGGCGCCGGAACTGTTGGGCGGGGGCCAGGGCTTGGTCGGCGGGATGCTGGACGGCGAAGTCAGCCCGGCGCTGAACCTGATGGCGCTCTACTTCGCCGCCCGCTTCGTTCTGACCATCGGCAGTTACGCCACCGGCGCGGCCGGCGGCATCTTCTCGCCGATACTGCTGCTGGGCGCCCTGCTCGGGCTCGGTTCCGGAATGTTGATCCAGCAGATGGCACCGTTGCTGCCCGTGGAGCCCGAGGTTTTCGCGGTGGCAGGGATGGCGGCGTTTTTTACCGGTGTGGTGAGGGCGCCGCTCACCGGCGTGGTGCTGATGATCGAAATGACCGGCAACTATGCGCTCATCCTGCCGCTGCTGGCGGCCTGCTTCGCGGCGCTGGTGGTCGCCGACCGCCTGCACGATCTGCCGATCTACGAAGCGCTGCTGGAGCGGGAACCGCGCAGGACTAGGAGTCTGTCGGACTTTCCGGTTCTGGTTCGAACCGGATTGGAGGGGCGGAAGTCCGCTGTTTCCGTTAACATAGCGGCCTATTCCGGATAGATCGCGACAAGGTGAGACCCGATGAGCCGCTTCATCCCCGTCAATCGCCACCAGCAGTATCTGCTACCGCCCTCGGTTGACGAATGGCTGCCAGCCAACCACCTGGCACGGTTCCTCGTCGAGGTCATCGATCAGCTGGATTTAAGTCGACTGACGAGCCGCTACTCGGGGCGCGGGTCGGCGGCGCACCATCCGTCGGTACTACTGGCCCTGCTGGTTTATGGTTATGCCACCGGGGTGTTCTCCAGCCGCAAGATTGAGCGGGCCACCTACGATTCGGTGGCCTTCCGCTTTCTGTCGGCGGAAACCCATCCCGATCATGACACCCTGGCCCACTTTCGCAAGACCTTTCTGGGGGAGCTGGAGGACCTGTTCGTTCAGGTCTTGAGCCTGGCGCAGGCGATGAAGCTGGTGAGGCTCGGGCAGATTTCCCTGGACGGGACCAAGATTAAGGCCAACGCCTCCAAGCACAAGGCCTTGTCTCATGGCCACATCGAGAAGTTGGAAGCGCAGTTGCGGGAGGAGGTGCAGGCCTTGTTGCAGAAGGCGGCGGAGGCCGACGGGGCGGAGGAGCCGGACGGCATCGACCTGCCAGAGGAGTTGGCGCGGCGGCAGGATCGGCTGAAGGCCCTGGCGGAGGCGAAGGCCAAGATCGTGGAGCGGGTCGCGGAGCGCGATGCCCGGGCGCAGCAGGACTATGAAGCCAAGGTAGCCCGTCGCGAAGGCCAGCGGCAGGCGGGCAAGAAGCCACGTGGGCAGGAGCCGAAGCCGCCGGAAACCGGGCCGAAGGCCAGCGACCAGATCAATCTGACCGACGAGGAATCCCGCATCATGCCGAGCCACGCGGGTTTCCTCCAGGGCTATAACAGCCAGGCTGCGGTGGATGTGGAGACGATGTTGATCGTCGCCACCACCGTCAGTCAGCAGACCAACGACAAGCAGCAGGTCGAACCGATGCTGGCCGAGATCGAGAAGCTGCCGGAAGCCTGGGGAAGCCCGAAGCCCTGCTGGCCGACACGGGCTACTTCAGCGCCGGCAACGTGCACGCCTGCTGCGAACAGCAGATCGAACCGCTGATCGCGATGGGACGGGACAGCCATCACGTGCCGCTGGCGGAACGCCTGGCTCCGGATGCCCCGGAACCGGAAACCACCGATCCCGTGGAGAAGATGGCCTGGAAACTCAAAACGAAGGCAGGGAAGGCCCGCTACGCCAAGCGCAAATCCACGGTGGAGCCGGTGTTCGGCATCATCAAACAGGTCTTGGGATTCCGCCAGTTCTCTCTGCGCGGCTTGGAGGCAGTGGCCGGAGAATGGAAGCTGGTGGCGATGGCGTTCAATCTGAGGCGGATGCACGTGTTGGCGGCAGCGTGACAGGCTTCACGTAAAAACCAAGCGTTACACACCAATAGCGCCGCCATGGGGGAGGCGGGGCACATCTTGGTCTAGTTATCGACGCGAAACGCTGGTGACTACCCCGCCAATGCCCCCGAAAAATTCTCGATTCCAAGAATCCCGACCCGAGTAAATCCATAGTCCGACAGACTCCTAGGGCGCGGCGTTCACGTTGAAGGGATCGGCGTAGATATCCTTCATCGCGGCGCCCGCCAGGAAGGCGCGCTTTTTCGCGGCGCTCACCATCTCCGGATGGCCGCAGAGGAACAGCCGCTTGTCCTTGAAATCCGCGACCTCCCGGAAAGCTATCTCGTGGGCGCGTCCTCCCGCCAGGCCCGGCGCCGGTTCCTCACCGGAGACGCAGGGCACGTAGTCGAAATTCGAATGTTCCCTCGCCAGATCCCGCAGCTCGCCGGTCAGATAAAGGCCCGCGCGGTTCCGGCTGCCGTGGAACAAGCGGATCGGCCCGCTGTGTCCTCGATCCAGGGCGTCGCGCAGGATGCCGTACAGCGGGGCCAACCCGGAGCCGGTGCCTATCAGCACGATTTCCTGCGCCGGCCGGCCGGGAACGTAGAAACAGTCGCCGCTCGGACCCCGAATTTCCACGGTCTGGCCGGTGCGCAGTTCTTCGTGTATCCAGCCGCTGACTTTTCCTTGCGGCAGCCGCCGCACGTGCAGATGCAAATGCGCGTCCTGCTGCGGCACGCTGGCCAGGGAATAGCTGCGTCCGAGCGTGGGGTCGCGGAACAAATTGATGAACTGTCCGGCGCGGTATTCCAAGGGGGCGTGGCATTCAAGCGCCACGTGCATGATTTCGCCGTTGAGCGGTTCCAGCGCTGTGACGGTCGCCGGTACCGAACTCAGGACTTCGTGCGGGAGTGCCGCTTCGAGGTCCTCCGTGGGGTGGCAGACACAGGCGAGGAAATAGTTCTGGACCTTCAACGAATCTTTCAGTCCCCGCTGCGAGACCTCCGGCGGGACGCCGCGTACGGCTCGCATCAGGCAGGTCTGGCAGACCCCGCTCCGGCAGGAAAAAGGGACAGGCGCGCCGCGCTCGACGAGACAGTCCAGGACGGACTGGTCCTTGCCGAGGGGGTAGGTGTCTCTGCCGTATTTGATGTTCGTCATGGCAGCGCTCCTGTCGATTCCCCGGTTAGCGGCCGAGCACGTCGTTGCGCGTGCTCTCGGCGATCGCCGCCGCCTGCGCGATCAATTCGTCGGGCACGTTCAGCTCTTTCATGGTGGCGCCCAGGTGTTCCATGACGGCGTCGAAGTGGGAGTCGTTCAGGCCCTGCTGAACCAGGTGCGCGTGGCCGCGCCGCATGTCCATGCCGGTGTAATTGTGCGGCCCACCGAAAGCCATGGTCAGGAAGGCTTTCTGCTTGGCGGCCTGCTTCTCCATGTCGACCCCTTCGAAAAAGCGGTTGATGCGCGGGTCCGCCAGGACCTTGCGGTAGAAAATGTCCACGGCGGCATTCACCGCGGCTTCTCCCCCCAGTTTTGCGTAGAGCGAGGCATGGGATTCGGTCCACCAGTCGGCGAGTTTCTTTTCGGTCATGATCTTCTCCTAGTCGATTTATGCGAATGCGATGCACCGGAGTCGAGTACTGTTATAAGATGCATTGCAAATACAAATTTAGAGTCGATACAAGCTCGTGTCAAGTCCTTCTCCGAGAGCGTGTTATTCTATCGTCAGCAGCCAAAACAGGTATCAGCCATGCAACTGACCCAGTTCACGGATTTCTCGCTGCGGGTCCTGATCTATCTGGTGCGCCTGCCGGAGCCCGGCATGGCGACGATCCCGGAAATCGCCGAGTACTATCGGATTTCGCGGAATCACCTGGTGAAGGTGGTGAACACCCTGGCCAACGCCGGCCTGCTCGTGACGATGCGCGGCAAGGGCGGCGGACTGAGGCTTGCGCGTCCGGCTGATACCGTCACCATCGCCGAGGTGGTTCGCCTGACCGAGCCGAACATGAACCTGGTGGAATGTTTCGATCCGAAGGCCAGCCATTGCCGGATCGACCGGGGCTGTTTCCTCAAGGCCATCCTGTACGAAGCGCGGAAAGATTTCCTGGCCGCGCTCGAACGCCACACGCTGGCCGATGCGGCTCGCATGGGCTTTGGACCGGAAGGCAAGACCTAGGCGTTAGGGGGCGAGGATCGACAAACAGGGCTTGCAAGTCTGAAAATTGCTGTTACAATTCCTTTTCTCAATCGCGGGGTGGAGCAGTCCGGTAGCTCGTCGGGCTCATAACCCGAAGGTCGTAGGTTCAAATCCTGCCCCCGCTACCAGACCTAGAAGTAAGGCCGGACGCCTGTTGCAGGTATCCGGCTCTTATCTCAGCCTCAAGATAGTCTCCCTTCTCCGCCGGCCGCACCAGGATTTCATCCCCTACCAGGCCTCGGAGGCATTCGCGCGCTTGATCCGTGTCTTCGGCCAGCGCCGTTTCCAGCTTCTCGACCATTTCCGTGTAGATGTCCGCGGCGCGCGGGAGGAATTCCGGCAGCCGGTTTGGCTGCAGGGTTTCCAGGCTATCGAGTTCTTGGCTCAGACTGAGCTTTCTTGCTTCGGCCGCCTCAATGGCTGATTGCAGGGCAGGGGAGAACGTTCCCGCCGCGATCGCCGCAACCAGGATGCCAATCTTCGTTTCCACGTCCGCCACTTCCCGCCGCAGCCGGTCTGCGCTGGGCGCCGTCTGGGCCGCGGCTTCGTTCAAGAGGCGCCGGGTTTCGCGGGTGAACAGGTCCAAGGCATCGGGGGAGCCGAGGTCGTGTTTGATGCCTTCGAGCAGCCGGCTTTCGACGAGGGTGCGTTTGACCGAAATGGCGTTGCCACACACCGCCGGCCCGCGGTATTTGTGGGCCGAGCAGCCGTAACGATTGTTGCCGACGGTCACGAACGGTGCGCCACAGACTGAGCACTTGAGCAGCCCGGAAAACAGGTGGCGCAAGGGCGCGCCGGTCCTGGCGCTGTCGTGTAGCGCTTGGCGCACGGCTGTGCTGCGGACGGTTTGCAGCGTCAAACGGGCTTCGACACGGTCCCACAGGCCTTGCGGCACGATCCGGAGCTCGGGGAGTTCGGTTTCGATCCATTCATCCCGGGGGCGGTCTCGACGCACGCGCTTGCCTCGATCCGGGTCTTTGATCCACGCCGATTTGTTCCAGAGGTAGCGGCCGACGTAGAGCGGATTCCGGAGGATGCCGGTGGTTTTGCCGGGGCTGCCGTAAATGGCGGAGCTGGCCCAGGTGCTGCCCCGCGGCGATGGAACGCCCTGGCGGTTGAGTTCGGCGGCGATCCAGCCGGGGGATTTCCCATTCGCATAGCGCTCGAAGATCCACCGCACCCACCTGGCTTGGTCGGGGTCGATCTCCCGCCGCACGGCGACCACCGCCGGCCGGCCCAGCGCGTCCAGGCGGGTGGGGTCTTCGATCGGGATGTGGCGATAGCCGTAGCATCGGCCGCCCGCGTTGTTGCCTCGGCGGGCTTGGCCTTCGAGTCCGCGATGGGTCTTCTCGCGGAGGTCGTCCAGGTAGACCTCGTTGAGCAGGTTGCGGACGTCCCGGTGCACTTTGCGGGATTTGGATCGGGAGTCGTAGCCGTCGGAGACGCCGACGATGACGATGCCCCAGGGTTCGAGCCGGCGTATGGTCCGCTCGGCTTCGACCTGGTCGCGGCTGAGGCGGGAGAGGTCATCGACCAGCAGAACGCGGAAGCGGCCGGCTTCGGCGTCGGTCAACAGCGCCCGGTAGCCGGGCCGCTCCGAGGTTGCCCCGGAAATGGCCCGGTCTTCGTAGCTGGCTACCAGGGTCCAGCCTTCCGTTTCCGCGCGGCGCCGGCAGTTGCGCGCTTGGTCCTCGATGGAGGCTTCGCGCTGGCGGTCGGAGCTGTAGCGGCAGTAGAGGGTGGCGAGCATGGGCGGACGTCACGGCCTGGATTGGCGCAGGTAATTTTTCACGGCAAGTTCGGCCAGCAGTTTAACCAATGCAATATGCTCGTGCCGCATCGGTCAACTGAATATTGCCACCCGCCCAATACGGCGTTTCTTAGACACTCCTGACTTTTCAGACAGCTTCCTACTCACAAGCAGCAGGAATGTGAGCGGCCCTAAAGTTCAAGCCCATGTCCCTGCTGCAGATGAAGTCGCCGACAGTCGCTACAGACGAGATCACAACGAGGGCATTGCGGCGAATGAACGCTTACCAGGTCATTGCTACATATGGAACCTTATCGCACCCGATACTTACCCAGTAATCGCGGGTTGCCGAAAGAGACGATCGAATAGATCAACCAAAGCAGCCACGATTCTTTCGATTGTATCGACAACCACATTCACTGCGGTGGTGATTGCATTGCCGATGGCATTTCCCAGCCGACTGAGGGCGTTACCGATATCATTAAACAGGCTCATAACTTTATCTCCGGTTCAAAAAAATTAAAACTAAAGGGAAGCTCAATACCCGTCATGGCGAACTCCCTGAATCCGTGCTCCCACCCTCTAAATAATTCATAACATATTGAATCCATTGTATAATTAGCCCATTTTCGATGTCACCCATTTGATCATGCCGCGCTTTGAAGTCAAGCAATCCAGCAAGCTGCAACTGACCTCGTATTCCGGCCTGGCGCTGATTGGCCAGTGCTGCCAGGCGGCGCAGGTGGAGGCGGTCATTGATCCGAAGATTCCGGGGTCGCAAGGCATGCGCACCTCGGACATCGTCAAGAGCGTGGTCGGGTTGTTGAGTCTGGGCAAGAGCGACTTCGAAGCCATCGAGCCGTTTCGGGAGGACCGCTTCTTCAAGGAGTCGCTGGGGCTGACGAAGGTGCCCGGAGCCGTGTGGCTGCGCCAGCGTCTGAATGCCAAGGCGGAAGCCTCCGCGATCTGGCCGATGAGCTTTCCCTGAGGCTGCTGGAGCGAACCGAGGCGCCGATCACGCCGCACAAGGGCTATGTCTGCTGCGACATCGATACCTTCGCCATGGACAATAGTGGCACGAAGAAGGAAGCGGTGTCGCGCACCTATCAGGGCTTCGACGGTTACCCGCCGATTGCCGCCTATCTCGGCAACGAAGGCTGGAACACCGGGCTGGAACTGAGGCCAGGGTCCCGCCACTCGGCGTTCGAGACGCACGACTTCTACGAGCGGCTGTTTCCGCGCATCGAACGCCTGGTCAAACCGGATCAGCCCGTGCTGCTGCGCGAGGACAGCGGTTTCGACGGCGCACAGCTCCTGTTCGCCAAGGCCGCGGAGCGAGACCGGCAAGCCGCGCTGGGGCGAAGCCTCGACTTCATCTGCAAGTGGAACCCCCGCAAGCAGGACAAGGCGGCCTGGGTGGCGCGCGCCGAGGACGCGGGCGCCTTTGCCGAGACTCGCCCCGGTAAGCGCGAGGCCCTCCTGTCGCTGGACATCGAGCGCGCCTGGCACAAGGAGAAGCGCTCCTTCCGCCTGGTCGCCAGGGTCGTCGAGCGCACCATCGACAAGAAGGGCCAACACCTGCTGGCCCCGGAGGTCGAACTGGAAGGCTGGTGGACGACGCTCTCCTGTTCCGCCGAGGAAGTGATCGAACTCTACCAGCACCACGGCATGCATGAGCAGTTCCACTCCGAGTTGTTCGGCTCCGCCGAATCCTTCGCTTCGCTCAGGACCGCCACTGCGTGGCGTCCTGCGCCCTTCGGGCTTGTCAAGACCGACCTCGACCTGGAACGGCTGCCCTCGGGCAAGTTCGACACCCACGACGTGATCCTGCATCTGGCGGCCTTCGCCTACAACTGCCTGCGTCTCTTGGGACAGATCGGCCTGACTGGCGAGATTGCGCCGATCCGTCATCCGGCCAAGCGCCGCCGCATCCGGACCGTGCTGCAGGAGATCAGGTACCGGGCGGCGAAGTTCGTCGCCCATGCCCGCCGGCTGATCCTCGATTTCGGCCGTGGCGTGGCGGCAAACGTAGCCGTGTTCGTGATGCTTCAGAATCGGCTGTGGGCGGCGGCGTCCGGATGACGGGAAATGCCTGCCGCACGCCTCGAATCCCTGATTCCGGAACCCCGGAAGGGACAGTCTCGCGCAGGGAGCGGAAAATGAGCTGACGATAAGCGCACGCCAAGCAGATTGGCCCCGAAACCCCGGTCGAATGTTCCCCGGATCGCCGGTAGCGAGGGCAAATCCCAAGGGAGAGCGCTCGAAATTCATGCGTTCAGGCCCGATGGGAAGGTGTAAGCCGAGGGGAACACGGATTCAGGGCACACACAGAGATTTGTATTATTTTCCCAGGGATCTCCCAGTTGACCACATTCTCGAACTGTTCGATTTGGAGTTCTTTTATGCCGAAGGATGCTCATAGCCCTCGCCAGAACCATCTTCTCGACACTCTGCCCGCCGCCGAATACGAGCGCCTTTTCCCCCATCTGGAACTGGTCCCGATGCCGCTCGGCGAAGTCCTTTACGAGTCGGGGGACGAGTTGCTTCACGCCTATTTCCCCACGACCTGCATCGTATCGATGCTTTATCTCATGGAGAATGGCGCGTCGTCCGAAATCGCCGTGGTCGGTAACGAGGGCATCGTCGGTGTCGCCCTCTTCATGGGTGGCGGCACCATGCCGAATCGGGCCATCGTGCAGAGCGCGGGCGACGCCTATCGGCTGCGGGGGGGGCTACTGATGCAGGAATTCAATCGCTACGGGGTGCTACACCATTTGTTGCTGCGTTATACCCAGGCGCTGATTACGCAGATGGCCCAAACCGCGGTCTGCAATCGGCATCATTCCGTGGACCAGCAACTCTGTCGCTGGCTGCTGCTAAGCCTGGACCGGCTACCCGGAAACGAGTTGACCATGACTCAGGAATTGATCGCCAACATGCTGGGCGTGCGGCGCGAGGGCGTCAGCGAGGCCGCAGGGAAATTGCAGCGAGCCGGATTGATTGATTACCGCCGCGGCCACATCGCGGTGCTGGACCGGCCGGCATTGGAAGCGCGGGTCTGCGAGTGCTACCGAGTGGTCAAAACGGAATTCGATCGCCTGCTCCCCCCCCGGCGTGGCCCATTGATATCGCGCATTCGAGCGCTACGCTACCGTGACGGATATACGTGCGCTAACGTGCAGACGACGGAAAGCTTCCGCGGTAATTTGCTTTTCTGATGCGTGGAGCCATGCTCCCTAGCCACCTCCGACATCGGGATTACATCGCCATCGATCCTGGTGTCGCCTGTTGGGTTTCCGGAAACGTCGCAGGAGAACACCCGTGCCGTCCACCCAAGCCGCTCCCGCTACCAATCGTCTGCTGGCTGCCCTGCCTCGCCCGGATCGCGAACAGTTGCTCGCACATTGCGAACCCATCGAGCTCATTTTTGCCGAGGTGCTTTACCACGCCGGAGAACTCATTCCGCACGTTTACTTCCCGACCGGAAGCTTCGTTTCCCTGGTGGCGCCCATCGGTGGCAGCGCAAACTTGGAAGTGGGGATGGTCGGTAACGAGGGCATGTTGGGGATCCCCCTCCTGCTGGGGGTCGATGTTTCGCAATTTCAGGCCTTGGTCCAAGGGGCGGGTCCCGCGCTCCGCATGAACGCCGCGCCGTTTCGCCGTGAACTCGAACAGAGCCTGGCACTGCGACGGGGGCTGAACCGCTACCTCTATGTGCGGATGAACCAACTCGCGCAGACAGCCGCCTGTAACCGCTTCCATGTGGTGGAGGCGCGCCTCGCCCGCTGGCTGTTGATGACTCAGGACCGGGCGCACTTGGACCACTTCCATGTCACCCACGTATTCCTGGCCTATATGTTGGGTGTACGCCGCGTCGGCATCACCAAGGCAGCGAATTCGCTACAGCAGAAAAAGCTCATCCGCTACCGCCGCGGGAATATTACGGTGCTCGACCGGGTCGGCCTGGAAGCCGCTTCTTGCGGGTGTTATCGGGCCGATAAAGACATCTACGAGCGTATCCTGGGAACAGGGTAAATGAAGGAACCTAGCTTATGTGGCATGCCCCCCCGTGGCGCCGTCGCGGGGGGTGCCGGCACTCCGCAATCGCAGCAACCGCTTGCGGAGCTCGAGGAACTCAAGCGGGCACTCACAGCGGTGGCCCCGGTTTTTTGGACAGAATTTTCCCGAGCTTAAGTGGGCTTCTGCGGTTTAGGCTGCCTTCTGGATTGGCAGCGGATTAAAGTACACGCTATCGGGATTCAGAAACTGGCTCATAGCGATCCCCTCCAGTCAAAAATCGGGGCCGGCGTACCCCGCACGCGATGCTGTCTGTCAAGACCTGATTGTAATACGGGGTTTACCGGATCGAACAATAAATGGATCAGCCGAACTGGAAATAATCCAGCAGCGTATAGGCGGACGCGCTCCCTGCCAGAGCCAGCAAGGTCTGAACCCAATCCTGGCGGGTGAATGGCGCGAAGGCTCCTTTATCCAACCGTTTCGCATCCTCGATGATCGCTTGGAGTTCCGCAACGAGGGTGGTGTTGTTTTCCGGTGGCGAGGCCCTGGCTCTGGCGAGGGCGGTCTCGAGATATTCCAGTCCATGGGCGCGGCTCGCCTCCGCCGCCCACGACAGCCGCAGGGGATAGGAGACGATGATCACCACGCAAACCCCGTAAAGCACCAACAGCGGCCAGGGAAATGACCAGCCGTCGAACACGCGACTGTGGGCAAAGGTAATGAGCTCTTCTATGCCACGGAGGAGCGTATTCGTGAGCTCCAAGCAGCAGGTTATTCGATAGCGGTTGGCGAGAATGTCTCGGCATTGGGCCGCGAACGCCAGGCGGAAGTGGGGAAAGGCGACCGGTTCAAGGGCGGCCGGATCACTCCTCGCGGACTAGGCGAAAAAGCCCCCAGTGAAGCCAAAGGAGGGGCGGCTCTATGAGCTTCTTGAACGTTGTCGAGATCGAGTCTGCGCTGATGGGCCTCGCCTCGGCCTATCCGAACATCTCCAAACTTCTCACGTTACCCTATTTCACCGCCGAGGGCCGTCAAAGTCATGCGCTCGTCGTCGGTACCGGGACCTCGTGTCCGAAAACGGGCGTGCTTGTCATCAGTGGTGCGCATGCGCGCGAGTGGGGTGGCCCCGACATCTGCATCGATTTCGCTGCGGATTTACTCGAGGCCTATACCCTGGGCACAGGGCTCGTCTACGGGGGGACATCTTATTCCGCCGGTGAGATCAAATCGATCGTCGAGCGGCTTGACGTGATTGTCTTTCCGGATGTCAATCCCGCCGGTCGACACTATAGCCAGAATTCCTATGCCATGTGGCGGAAGAACCGAAACCCCGCCAGCAGCGGTGGCCAGGCGAGCAGGATCGGCGTCGACCCCAATCGGAACTACGATTTTCTATGGGACTTCAATACCGCATTCGCCCCAGGCGCTCAGGCTGGCGGGACATTGGCGTCGGCGGATCCGGCCAGCGATATTTTTCACGGGACGGCGCCTTTCTCCGAGGCCGAGACGAAAAACGTCCGCTGGTTGTTCGATCAGTTTCCCCATATTGGCTGGTTCATGGATATCCACTCGTATGGGGGCGACATTCTGCATTCATGGGGCGACTATGCGAACCAGGTGACGGCTACGGAGAAGAACTTCACCAATCCGGCCTGGAACGGGCAGAGAGGGCTGTCGGGAGATGCCTATGGTGAATTCATAGGGGCCTGCGACCTCGCCAAGTTTGCGGACGTCGGTAACGCCGTGAGTGCCGCCATTACGGGGGTCCGCGGTGAAACCTATGCGGTCGCCCAGTCATTTTTTCTTCCGAGCTGGGGCGCGCCATATCCGACCTCCGGGGCGAGCGACGACTGGGCGTTCAGCCGTTATTTCTCCGATCCGAGCCGCAAAAAGGTCGCCGCCTACACGATGGAATTCAATCGGGTGCATTCGTTCTTTCCGACATGGGCCGAGATGGAGTCGATCATTCTCGATGTCGATGCTGCGTATTCCGGCCCAACGTGACCGCCGATTCCGTTTGATCGTGACCGCCCATGCCGGGTGAACGTGACCGGCGATTCCGTTTGATCGTGACCGATTTTGGCCTTCCGGCCGGAATCGGTGGTCACGATGCCGGAAATCGCGGTCACGTTCCCGGAATCACCTCAGCCGCGCTGGAATTTCTCAACCCCAACAGGCATAGAGCCGCCCTTTTACTTTCGAAGGGGGCGACATGCCGGCAAAGAGGAGTTCCATGCGACACATCACCGAGATTCTGCGCCTCAAGCACGAGGCGAAGCTCAGCCACGAGAAGATCGCCCGGGCGCTGGGCGTCTCCAAGGGCGTGGTCAGCAAGTACGTGAGCCTCGCCCAGGCGAAGGGCGTTGCTTGGCCGCTGCCCGGGGCGATGGACGAGGCGGCCCTGGAGCGGTTGCTGTTCCCCGCCCCCACGGCCCCGGCGCGCTTCGTGGAGCCGGACCTGCCGCGCCTTCACCACGAGCTCAAGCGCAAGGGGGTGACCCTGCAGCTGCTGTGGGCCGAGTACGTGGCGACCCACGGCGAGGCCGCTTACCGTTACAGCCAGTTCTGCCACCGTTACCGGCTCTGGCAGGGCCAGCAGCGGCGCAGCATGCGCCAGGTTCACCACGCCGGCGAGAAGCTCTTTCTCGACTACTGCGGCCCCACCGTTCCGGTGATCGACCCCGCCACCGGCGAGCTGCGCCAGGCGCAGGTGTTCGTCGCCGTGCTCGGCGCCTCCAGCTACACCTACGCCGAGGCCACCTGGACCCAGGCGCTGCCGGACTGGATCGCCTCCCATCAGCGCGCCCTGCGCTACTTCGGCGGCACCCCCGCGCTGTGGGTGCCGGACAACCTGCGCGCGGCGGTGAGCCAGCCCTGCCGCTACGCCCCCGAGCCCAACGCCACCTACGCCGAGCTGGCCCGCCACTACGGCGCCGCCATCCTGCCGGCGCGCCCTTACCAGCCGAAGGACAAGGCCAAGGTGGAGGTGGCCGTGCAAGTCGTGGAACGGTGGATTCTGGCCCGGCTGCGCCATCGCACCTTCCACTCCCTGGCGGCCCTCAACCAGGCCATACACGAGCTGCTGGAGTCACTCAACGGCCGCCCCTTCCAGCGCCAGCCCGACAGCCGCCGCGACCTGTTCGAGTCCCTCGACCGGCCGGCCCTCAAACCCCTGCCGCTGGTGCCTTACGAGTACGCCGAGTGGAAACAGGTCAAGCCCGGCATCGACTACCACGTCGAGTTCGGCGGTCGCCTCTACAGCGTGCCCCATGCGCTGGTCGGCCAGGTGCTGGAGCTGCGCGCCACCGCCACCAGCATCGAGGTGCTGCACCGGGGACACCGCGTCGCCGCGCACCCGCGCCAGGGCGCCGGCCGCTTCTCCACCCTCCCCGAGCACATGCCCAAGTCCCACCGCGAGCACCGCCAGTGGTCACCGGGGCGCTTCATGAACTGGGCCAAAGACATCGGCGTAGCGACGCTGCACGTGGTCGAACACCAGCTCAACAACCGGCCCCATCCCGAGCACGGCTACCGCGCCTGCCTGGGCCTGCTCAATCTCGCTCGGCGCTACAGCCGAGCGCGGCTGGAGGCGGCCTGTGCGCGGGCCTTGGCCATCCAATCACCGTCCTATCGCTCCGTCAGCTCCATCCTCGACAAGGGGCTCGACCGCCAGCCGCATGAGGCCCATGACGAGACCGCCGCGGCGCTGCCGGCCCACGGCAACGTGCGCGGTCCCGACTACTACAACTGAAACCCGTTACAACAGGAGACAAAACCATGCTCACCCAGCAAACCCTGGACAAGCTCCACACCCTGCGCCTCACCGGCATGCGCGAGGCCTTCGAACAACAGCTCGAACAGCCCGCCACCCACGATCTCTCCTTCGACGAGCGCTTCGCGCTGCTCGTCGACCGGGAGCTGCTCTACCGCGACAACCGCCGCCTCAGCCGTTTGCTCAAGGACGCCAAGCTGCGCCTTGCCGCCTGCATCGAGGATATCGACTATCGCCACCCCCGCGGCCTGCATCGTCCCCCAATGGCCGCGCTCGCCGAAGGCTCTTGGCTGCGCGCCCATCACAATCTCTGCCTCACCGGCCCCACCGGCACCGGCAAGACCTATCTCGCCTGCGCCCTCGGCAATCAGGCCTGCCGCCAGGGACTAGCCGTCCGTTACCTGCGCCTGCCTCGGCTGCTCGAACAGCTCGCCGTCGCCCGCGGCGACGGCTCCTATTCCCGGCTCATGAACCAGCTCGCCCGCACCGACCTGCTCATCCTCGACGACTGGGGCATCCAGCCGCTCACCGCCTCTCAGCGCAACGACCTCATGGAGTTGATCGAAGACCGCCACGGCCTGCGCTCCACCCTCATCGCCAGCCAGCTGCCGGTCGAGCACTGGCACGACTACCTCGGCGAGCCCACCCTCGCCGATGCCATCCTCGACCGCCTCCTGCACAACGCCCACCGGCTACCCCTGACCGGCGAGTCGATGCGCAAAACCACCGCCGGCTTGACCCAACGTGACCGGTCCAAGTAAAAAACCAACCTCCAGCGCGGCATGAGATCCCCGGCGGTCACGATCACCGGAATCAACGGTCACGTTCGCCGGAATGCGCAGTACTGGCGCAGACGGCCTATCTCGGCACGCTGGGGCTGGTGTTCGTGCTGCCGCTGGTGGCGGGGGCGTATCTAGGGCGATGGCTGGATCAGCACAGCGCGGGCTATTCGATCCGCTGGACGCTGAGCCTGTTGTTCCTCGGGCTGGTCGTTGGGGCCTGGAACGCCTGGCAGCTGATCAAACGGCATGAGGATTGAGCAGGGATGGAGCAAATCGACTTTTTCGCCAGAGTCCTCGGCCACGTCGGGCCGGTGGCGATCAGCGACAGTTTCCTCACTTCCTTGCTGGTGACGGGCTTGCTCGCGGCGGTTTCGGCAATCCTGACCCGGCACAGGACGGCGTTGCCGGACCGCGTCCAGGTGGTCCTGGAAGGCATCGTGTCGGCTTGCGAGAACGCGGTGCGCGACGTGATCCCGACCGCTTACCGCGAGGTGACGCCGTTCATCATGAGCCTGTGGCTGTTCCTGGCAACCGCCAACCTGATCAGCCTCGTCCCCGGCTTCGACTCGCCGACGCGCGATCTGTCGGTGACCTCCGCGCTGGCGGTGCTGGTCTTCTTCACGTGCACTGGTGCGGTGGCGCCCTGACCTTCCTGACCAAGGCGCTGAGGTATGGTCGGGGAACTGCGCGAAGATGCGCCGAAGGAGGCTAAGAATAAGCGCGGGCCGGTGTCAACGCTGGAGAAGCAAACCGAGCAGATCAGTCAATTACCACGGGCCAGGCACAAGTTTGGGATGGAAATGCTGGATACCCGGATTCAAGCAAGCGTCGTGAGGAGTGATCATCATGCAAACCGTTAAGCAGATCGTCCACGATATCGCCGACCGCCTGCCGGAGCAGGCGACCTTCAACGATGCCATGTATGCCCTCTATGTGCGCCAGAAACTGGAGCGCTCGCTCCAGGCGGCGGAAGCAGGCAAGGTGACCTCGCAAGAGGAGATGGAAAAGCGATTCCTGAGTGATGCGCGTTGAATGGTCGGATTTTGCGCGCAACGATCTCGATGATCTGTTGCGCTACATCGGCCGCGACTCGGCGCTTTATGCCCGGCGCTCCGGCCAAAAGGTGGTACTTGCCACCCGGCGGCTGAGGGAGCTTCCGGAAAGCGGGCGGATGATTCCGGAGGCCGAGGACAAATCACGGCGCGAGATCATCGTGCAACGCTATCGCGTGATCCTGAATCCGTGTTCCCCTCGGCTTACACCTTCCCATCGGGCCTGAACGCATGAATTTCGAGCGCTCTCCCTTGGGATTTGCCCTCGCTACCGGCGATCCGGGGAACATTCGACCGGGGTTTCGGGGCCAATCTGCTTGGCGTGCGCTTATCGTCAGCTCATTTTCCGCTCCCTGCGCGAGACTGTCCCTTCCGGGGTTCCGGAATCAGGGATTCGAGGCGTGCGGCAGGCATTTCCCGTCATCCGGACGCCGCCGCCCACAGCCGATTCTGAAGCATCACGAACACGGCTACGTTTGCCGCCACGCCACGGCCGAAATCGAGGATCAGCCGGCGGGCATGGGCGACGAACTTCGCCGCCCGGTACCTGATCTCCTGCAGCACGGTCCGGATGCGGCGGCGCTTGGCCGGATGACGGATCGGCGCAATCTCGCCAGTCAGGCCGATCTGTCCCAAGAGACGCAGGCAGTTGTAGGCGAAGGCCGCCAGATGCAGGATCACGTCGTGGGTGTCGAACTTGCCCGAGGGCAGCCGTTCCAGGTCGAGGTCGGTCTTGACAAGCCCGAAGGGCGCAGGACGCCACGCAGTGGCGGTCCTGAGCGAAGCGAAGGATTCGGCGGAGCCGAACAACTCGGAGTGGAACTGCTCATGCATGCCGTGGTGCTGGTAGAGTTCGATCACTTCCTCGGCGGAACAGGAGAGCGTCGTCCACCAGCCTTCCAGTTCGACCTCCGGGGCCAGCAGGTGTTGGCCCTTCTTGTCGATGGTGCGCTCGACGACCCTGGCGACCAGGCGGAAGGAGCGCTTCTCCTTGTGCCAGGCGCGCTCGATGTCCAGCGACAGGAGGGCCTCGCGCTTACCGGGGCGAGTCTCGGCAAAGGCGCCCGCGTCCTCGGCGCGCGCCACCCAGGCCGCCTTGTCCTGCTTGCGGGGGTTCCACTTGCAGATGAAGTCGAGGCTTCGCCCCAGCGCGGCTTGCCGGTCTCGCTCCGCGGCCTTGGCGAACAGGAGCTGTGCGCCGTCGAAACCGCTGTCCTCGCGCAGCAGCACGGGCTGATCCGGTTTGACCAGGCGTTCGATGCGCGGAAACAGCCGCTCGTAGAAGTAGTGCGTCTCGAACGCCGAGTGGCGGGACCCTGGCCTCAGTTCCAGCCCGGTGTTCCAGCCTTCGTTGCCGAGATAGGCGGCAATCGGCGTGTAACCGTCGAAGCCCTGATAGGTGCGCGACACCGCTTCCTTCTTCGTGCCACTATTGTCCATGGCGAAGGTATCGATGTCGCAGCAGACATAGCCCTTGTGCGGCGTGATCGGCGCCTCGGTTCGCTCCAGCAGCCTCAGGGAAAGCTCATCGGCCAGATCGCGGATGGCTTCCGCCTTGGCATTCAGACGCTGGCGCAGCCACACGGCTCCGGGCACCTTCGTCAGCCCCAGCGACTCCTTGAAGAAGCGGTCCTCCCGAAACGGCTCGATGGCTTCGAAGTCGCTCTTGCCCAGACTCAACAACCCGACCACGCTCTTGACGATGTCCGAGGTGCGCATGCCTTGCGACACCGGAATCTTCGGATCAATGACCGCCTCCACCTGCGCCGCCTGGCAGCACTGGCCAATCAGCGCCAGGCCGGAATACGAGGTCAGTTGCAGCTTGCTGGATTGCTTGACTTCAAAGCGCGGCATGATCAAATGGGTGACATCGAAAATGGGCTAATTATACAATGGATTCAATATGTTATGAATTATTTAGAGGGTGGGAGCACGGATTCAGGTTCTTGTGTAGATTTCGTTGGATGATACCAAACAGTAGCGCACGCCATTATCAAGCTCGCCATGCCCATAATAAGTGCGAGTCTATAGAATCGCATTCCGCCCTCAAAAACCACGATTGCTCCAGCTTGGAAGAGTGAAATACAGCTTCCACGTTTTCATTTTTTCTTTGCCTAACGCCAGGCATCAGGCGCGGCAGACAGCGGGAGCGACGTAGGAGCGGACGCTGTTTGCCGTCGCCTGCATGCCCTTGTTCGGCGAGGGGCTCCCACCATCTCAGCGGGATCGAAAGCCCCTGGTCCACAACCTTGTATGGTGGATCTCTCAGCCATGCTGTCCGGCGGAAGTGATACCCGTGAATTTGGATGGTTAGAATGTTACGTTTAATTCGGGCTTGCTGCCTTTAAAAAATCCTCTGTAGATGATAAACGACTCCAAAAGCCTTGCCGCTTCAAATGGATGAACTCGTATGGCTTCAACAAAGAAGGCTCCAGATCTGAGGATTTGCTTTGCTTCATCACTGCACCAACCCTGATACATCTCGATAAGATCAAAATTGGGAAAACTACATTTTTCTCCAAAAGAGAATCCTCGTCCAATATGCCTTAAAAACCTTGTATAGATATCATTTGAGATCCCAACATATAGGATAACATCGTCATCTTTTGAATAATAGAGATATATTCCCTCAACTCTACCGTCTTGATTTCCAAGCTCCTGCGACAAAGCCTTGTATTCGAGATGAAAGTTACACGCATCAATGGGGCTCTTATACCGTGAGAGACTTATAGGACCGATTAATTCTTGGTTTGTTTCCACGAATGATATGAGCGATTTGAGTGCTTCCTTTATGTCCAAAGATAGTCCTCCTTTAAATCCTAACGCTAGCGTGGCCCGGCCCTGTCCGACGGCCGGGGGCTCCCCTGCCTGACCTCCCCGCCACGGCCCCCTGGATGGTCTCGCCTGGAGGGAATCGTCCTGGCTTGGTGTGGAGTCTGCTGTCCGGTCAGTCCGTGCCTAGCCTTGGGGGCTTGGTCTCCCGCCGTAGACGCCGAACGTTTAAGGTAACGGGCGCCCCGAAAGCGCAGCTTTTGGGGCGTCCCTGTTGACCGCAATGTTAGGCCTCATGGCATAAATCCAGGCGGCCACGTGTCGTGTTGCGGGAGCGAATCAGTTATGTCGTACCAAGGCGCCTTGGACCCGACAAAAATGTGTTCGCGCGGACGGGTGCCCGGATCACCGTCAATGGTCCCCATGACCACTTCCCCGACCGACCCTGCATGTGCACTGGCTAGTGGCGATCCGCACTTACGGCAGAAGTACCTTGTCCTTCCAGGTGAGGACTCATAGTGCTGGACAAAGTCCTCACCAGACACCCACCGAAATTGATCTGGTTTGATGATGCCCCATGTTGCGAATGCAGCGCCATGAGATTTCCTGCAAATTGAGCAGTGACAATTACCTGCGAAGTCTAGTGAACCTGTGACTTCATATTTGACAGTTCCACAAAGGCAGCTTCCCTTTAGAGACATGTGTACCTCCAAGTACGTGGTTGAGGGCTAACGTTCGCCATAACCGGCGTGCAAAAGCAGAGCGAAGCGGCGCTTTTGCACGTCCGAGTTGATGGCGTTGTTATGCGACATTGCTTACTCGCAGCCACAGGCGGCCGATTTGGCACCACCCGCACATTCTGTTTTGTGTCCGTCCCTTTTCCACCAATCCAGACCACCGATGAGTTCCTTGACGCGGAAACCTAGCCTCGACATGTTTAGGGCACCCTTGGTTGAGGCATTGCACCCGATACCATCGCAGTAGGTAACCACCAAAGCTGTTTTGTCGAGATGTTTCGTTGTTTCTTCGTTCATTCTTCGATGAGGAATGTTGATGGCGCCCGGGATATGTTCTTTCTGATACGCCTCCGATGAGCGAGCATCAATAACAAAAATATTCTCGCCCGATTCCAGGGCTACTTTTAGATCCCATGAGTCGGTCTCGAAGGCGAGTTTGGATTCATAGTGTTTCATCTGTTCATTCATGGCTCAGCAACCTCAGCCTGTTGTCGCATAACGTAAAGTTGAGGGGCGCCGCGCTTTTGCGGCGTCCCTCTCGAACGCCATGTTAGGCAACCACTTGGCGATAGACGAATTCATTTGTTCTCATACTCCCGATTCAATGCGACTGCCACTCGCCCGATGAGATCAATAGGTAACGGTTGATTCAGTGGGAAGGACAGATTGCCTTTTTCGCCTCGGTACGGCACAAGCTCCTTAACGAGCGCGGCGTCCTCGGTAACTGGCGGGTAGATTCCGATGTGCTTCTTGAACGCTGCGAAATAGAAGAATACTCGCTTGGCTCTGAACGCGGGCATGTTGTAACTGATGCAGCGCGAGGCATCGGGTAGCAACTTTTCGACCCTTGTCTGGATGGATACCAGCAGAGGCCTTACTTCGGGCGCGATACTCTCGAAATATTCTTCATGCGATGAAAACGCCATTATCTTCTCCTGGGATGCCTAACGTAATAAGTAAGGGGCTGCGCGCTTTTGCGCAGTCCCGCTTGACTGCCGGGTTGGGCGGTTTTGACAACAACATGCCTAGTGTTGGAAGGGGCCAATGCGCCATAAGTAGGCGTAAGCAAGAACGAGCACGATCACAGGTACTACGAGGCCGAGAAAGAACGCACTGAAACGACTGCGCAATGACAATAATAAAACCCCTGTATTCAGCAGACCGGTGACGACAAACGCGATTGGAAAAAGAACGAGCGCAAGCACCATACCTCGACCACCGATTGAGGGGCCTTCCCCGGTGGCAGTGCTCAAAACCACCCAAAAGGCAACAACAAGAAAGGTGAGCGGCGCAAGAATACCAAAGAGTGCCTTCTTGCCCTTGGACAGCATGGTTCTTTCAGCACCTTGCATTGATTTCTCCACGATTCATTCTTCCTTTGCTGCCCAACGTAAAGTTGAGGGGCGCGCCGCTTTTGGCGCGTCCCTCTCGAACGCCATGTTGGACAATGCCCTCTCAGATGGTCGCATACGTGATCGGTGCTCCTGGGTTCAATCGTCATGCTCCAGAGTTATGACGACATTTCCCTTCTTGCGTCCGGTGTCGACGTAGCGGTGAGCCTCGGCGATCTGCTCGAACGGATAGCGCCGATCGATGACCGGTTTGAATTCTCCCGCCTCAGCCAGACCCGCGAGAAAACGCAAATCTTCAACGCGCACGGCGGCTGGCCCAGCGATGACTTTCTTGCTACTCGTCATCGACACCCATGGAGCTTGAAGCATGTCTGGCAGCCCGGCTAAAACCATAAGAAGGCGTCCTCCTTCCCTCAACGAAGCCTTGCTACAGGAAAACGGAGCCGTGCCTACGGTATCGACAATGACATCATAGGTTTCGCCATTCTGCGTGAAGTTTTCCTGGGTGTAGTCGATAACATGACTGGCACCCAGCGATATCACCAGTTCCACGTTCGCGGTACTGCACACCCCGGTGACAATTGCCCCGAAGTGTTTGGCAAGCTGCACCGCAGCTGTGCCTACCGCCCCGGAAGCACCATTGACGAGCACTCTTTCCCCGCTCTTAAGTTTTCCTCTTCTGAGGAAATCCAACGCCGTTGTTCCGCCAAAAGACAGTGCTGCGGCTTCATCGTAGGTCAGATTGGGCGGTTTTAATGCCACCGCCCCGTCTTCAGGCATGCATTTGTACTCCGCATGACAACCCATGGAGGCATCGCTGAACGCAAAAACGAGGTCACCGACCTTGAATTTGCTTACGTCTTTGCCGACCGATTCAACTACCCCGGCCAGCTCAGTTCCTAGTACGGGTTGCCTTGGCCTTGAGACTCCAAATACCAAACGCATGATGAGCCCGAAGCCGGCAGGCACATTGAGACTTCGCACCCTCCAGTCCCCGGATGTTACCGTTGTCGCATGTGTTTTTATCAGGACTTCATTGTTCTTGGGCGTGGGCTTTTCGACCTCCTTCAATTGAAGAACCTCGGGCGGCCCATATCTTTCATACACAATTGCTTTCATACGTTATCGCCCTCGAAGGTCACTTTGATCCGCAGTCTTTCGCGTTGTCCAACGCCCCGCTTCAGCCGCGGGCTTGCCGCAGCGCAAGCGGAGGCAGGACCGTCGGCTGGAAGCGATTGTTAGGCGCTGCAAGCATGAATCAAGCTACAAACCTCTCGATAGCCATTGCCATCTCGTCGGGTACTTCATACATTGGAAAGTGGCTACGCGCTTCTAGCTTCGAGACTTGGAACCAGGGATGCGAAGCACCGAATGACCTCTGTGCGGCCAGGTATCCCGGGTCTTCTGGCTGGGCGTACAGATGTAACGCGGGCACGGGAGGCTCTTGGCTGGCCAGTGCCTGGAGGGGGCTCTCGGCCTTCGCATATGCCTGGCTGATCTCGCGGCCTGCGCGAGCCCACATATCAAAGGGGTATGAACCCATATCCTCGCGTACATAGTGGGTCAAGCCAGTAATATCCGGTCCCTGAAGCCACATGGAGAAGAGTTGTTCACGCGTTTGCTGCCACTGTGCAGAATCCTGAAGCGATTGCAGCGCCCCAAGAAATGGTGGCGGCGCTTCGAGAACGATCCAGTCGAGCAGGACGAGCTTCGGGATACGCGCACCCAGCCTGCGGCGCAACTCGACGGCGACCCAGCCCGCGTGGGACAGCGCGACCGGCACCACCAACTCCGCTTGGCTCGTATCGATGACGGCAAGCGCATCGTCAGCCAAGTCACTGGCGCCGAAATCGCCAGTGGGTCTCGCCGAGCTTCCATGCCCGCGCCAGTCGATGGTAAGTGTGCGCCTCCGTTGGGCGCAGCGCTCGGCGAGTTCGTCAAAGACCCTGCGACTACCACACCAGCCGGGCAGGAAGAGGAGTGCCGGCTCTCCCTGGCCGTGGTCGTCGTAGCTGATTCGTATCCCGTGCGACTGAACTTCTGGCATTACTCTCCTCAGTTTGCACCTAACGTTCCGGTTCAGCGGCGGCGGGACGCCGTCCGCTGCAACCGGCAGTTGGGCATTGGCGCTCTCACTTGGCCAGATACATGCCGTAATTTTCAACGTTCTGGACGACCTTCTGAACGACCTGATCTGCCACCGACTTGTGCTCCGCGTCTTGCTCGGCCGCCGGAATGCCGAAATCTCTGAAGAATCGTTCAAATCCTTTCGGCCGCCAGCCTGTGATCCAGACCACATCCTCTTCCGTGTTGTTGACGAAGGTATGCGTGGTGTTGGGTTGCAAATCCAAGAAACTGCCGGCCCCACAACGCTGCCATTCGCCGTTGATCATGACGTCCAGGGTGCCCTTAACGATGAGAAAGAACTCGTTCTCGCTCTTGTGGAAATGCGGCGGCGGACCCGGTACGTGTGGTGGTGATGTGACCTCGATCATGCCGTAGGACACATCGGTATCGAGTGGCCGAATCCTATGCCCAAGCACCCAAAGCAAGTTGCTCGTATCCATTGCTGTTACTCCTTTCGTTCTGACTGCGATGCCCAACGCAAAGCTCAGCCGCGTAGCGTTAGCGGAGTCGGCTGGAGCGCGTGGTTAGGACGGCATAGTGGCTCATTGGTTTGTCGCCCATGGATAAAGACGGGGAATGAAAATTGTTAGGGCGGTGGCAAGAGCCAGGGCGACCAAGGCGCCAAAAATAAACAACTCCCAATTGTTGGGCTTAAGCGCACCCAATGTGACGATCAAAAACAACATCGGCAAATCGAGGAAGTGAGTAAAAGTTGGCACATTCTCGGCGCGCGCTTTCGCCAACTCGGGCGTAAATGCGCCGACCTGCAAAGCCTCTTGGGTCAAACGGCGCAGACGCATGAAGTAGAGGCGCGTAACGGTATTACCCTCGATAAATTCGAAAACAAACAGGAAGACCATGCCCGCAAGCCATGGCGTGGAAACAAAATTCCAGCCACCGAAGAACTCAGCAATCAACCAAGTGCCAGAGACGAGGAGAATAATCGCGCCCGGAACCACAACGCCGTCGTAAAACACTGCAATGTTGCGCACGGATTCGGAAAAGCGCACAATTTCACATGACTGACGGGACCGCAAATCAGTCAACCACACGCCGATCAGTCCTCCGCCGATTAAGATAGCGCCAATGATGTGTGCGAGTTTAAGTAAATCGTAAGTCATGGTCTTGAGCCCTAACGCAGAGTTAAGCCGCCGCTTTGGGCGGCACTGGGCAATGATGGTTCAATCACTCTGAAAATCAAGTGCCGCCCAAAGCGGTCGGCTTGAACGACGGGTTAGGATACATAGCGGCTCCACCACGACGTCATTGATTGCGCGCGACGCGGGCGCGCAAGTGCGGACACTGCGTGACCTGGGAGCGCGGAGTGCGGCGCAGCGCGTAAGCGTTGCGCATGGTGGCGCGCGGGTTGAGTTCGGAGGAAGGAGCCGCGGCGGTGCTTCTGATTTTGTCTGTGGCGCGACGCCACGGGGTCAAGATTCCGGGTCGCCGCAACGTTGGTGCCTGTCGACGTCGCCACCAACATCCGACCCGGACCCGCTTTTGCTTTTCACCGGGTCCTATCCTAACGACTAAGCTAAGCGGCGCGCCGGGCACTGCGCTCAAGCGAAACCCCGAAGCTGAAATTGCAACAAACCTCCAAACGGCCAACGCCCCGGCGCGTCCCTCTTGAGCGCCATGTTAGGCTGGAAAACTGCCCGTAACAAGGCGCCCGGATTGACCGACCCCAGCAACCCGTCGCTTGGAGCGAAACGGAGAGCGGCGGGTTAGAGCGATGTATTAGGGTTTTTAGCTATTTGAAGACGTATAGTTTCGTCTATTTGCTCTACGAGACGCTCAACACCTTTCGGTGTTATCTTCTTTTGCTGGCCCTTGACCTCGACCGTGTAATCGCCAACAAGCCGTTTAGTTTTCGTATTTATCAAATGGGCTTTGAAGTAGACAAACAAAAAGCTTGCCTTATGAATGCGCCCAACAATTATCCAGTCAGCGTCGAAATTCTGGCCAAGTTCTGCAGCGACATCGTGGTGATCGAAAAGATAACCAAACCCCGCGTCTGCCTTGTCTTGAGTTTCTAAGTCAATGTCAACGATTTTATAGCCGCCTTTTGCTTCTAAAGCCTTTTGTAACAACGGCTTAATCGATGCTGTACGCTCTACTTCTTCAGGGTTAACAGGATTAGGAGTCAAATTGAGCGTTAGATCATTAAGCTCAAAGTCCAAAACAGCGACGCGTGCATCACCCGCGAGAGTGGTAATGGGTGACAGAAATAACAATTGAACCGCCACAAGGCACGGAAGAAACAAGCGCATAGAATTCTCCATTGTAAGGTGTGAAAAAGCCTCAAGAGGCATGTTTGCATACTTGGGTCTGAAACCAATCCATCGCATCTTCAAGCCGGTCATTGCCCCAGAACATCTCCCCGTCCACGATAAACATGGGGGTTCCGAAGATTCCCAATTCCCCGGCTTTTTCTGTTTGTTTTCGGAGCTTGTCCTTATTCTCCGTGTTTTGAGCAAAGGCAAGGTAGTCAGCTCCGCAGACTCCTAGCCCGTTCAGTTTCTCCTGAATAATCGCTGGATCGGAAATATCCAAATCCTCGGCAAAATTGGCGCGAAACATCGTTTTTACGAACTCGGGAAGCCACGGTTCGGACTCGGCCGAACACGCCACCCGCCCAGGCAACACGCTATTGCGCGGGTACACCGAGGGCCGGCGGAACGGAAGTCGGTATTTCTCGCATAAACGTTCCATGTCTCTCCACATGTAGCGCCCTTTTGCGGGATAGAGATTGAAGGGCGAATCGTTCCACCCTTGCGCCTGAAAAATAGGGCCTAGCAAAAAGGCTTTCCAACAAAGCGAAATACCCCGTGCCTGAGCAAGCACCTCGATTCTAAATGCTGACAGATAGGCGTAGGGACTGGCAAAGTCAAACCATAATTCCAAGGACATGGAAAACTCCCATTCTTCTACGTGGCCTAACGTTCGCCATAACCGGCAGCCAAAAGCAGAGCGGAGCGGCGCTTTTGGCTGTCCGAGTTGATGGCGTTGTTAGAGGACGATTTGTTTCTCCATGATTGTAACGGGACAACCATGATATTCGGTCCTTTCTTTAACGTGCCATCCATGCCTTGCATAAAACGTTTCTGATTCTGGCGTGTACAAATAAAGCGTTTTGACTCCAAGTTCGTGAGCTTTTTTCTCTATGGCCGAGACAAGCGTTGCCCCTATGCCTTGTTTCCGCCTCGGAGCCGCAATATAGAGCCCAGCGAGCCAAGGCGTTAAATCAAGACGTGTGTCCATATCGTGAACTTTGAGGCACACCGTTCCAAGCAGCTCGTTTCCCTCGAAGGCGACCAGTGCGACCGGAATTTTATTTGTTTGCGCTCTTTCAGTAATAAGGTGCTCCACATCCGCATACGTTCGTTCCGGGTGCAAATACGCCCACTCTTCATAGAACCACCGAGCAAGCGTAGGGATAAGTTCCTTGTGGTCTGCCAAATACTCGATGTTCATTCGTTCTCTAACGTAGAAGTGAGCGGCCTGCGCGGCTTTTCGCGCAGGTCAGCTCGACTGCCGGGTTGGGGGTGGCGTTACCCATTGCCCTGAAGAGCCGCATGCTCAGCCAACTCAGCATTGATGAAGCCGGTAATCATCGCGCGGTAGACCTGTTCAGTAACGGTGGGGTTTGCGCCAAGCTCAACAGAAAGGGCCGTGACCTTTGAAATGACCTGTTCAACTCGCTGGGGTGCCTTGACGTCGGTGGTGGTTTTCTTGAACTTGGCCGCCTGTTTCACATAGGCCCCACGCTCTGCCAGTAGCGCAACAATCTGGCGGTCGATGCGATCAATATGGGTGCGGACATCTTCGATGTTCTGACAGTTGTCGATGCTCTTCAATCTATGCTCCTTGGGAAAATGATGAATACAGAGACATTTGTGGATATACGGCAGGCGTGGCGCACTGGACACCCCCAACGTCTGAATTCACCGGCCTGCGCGGCTTTTTGCGCAGGTCCGGTGGAATGATGGGTTGGGCGAATCATGAGTGAGAGATAGCCTTGGAAAACAAATTGAGAACGACGACGCCAGCCACAATGAGCGACATGCCTATGATTGCCGGAAGATCGAGAGCTTGCCCATAGAGAATCCAAGCAATCAGCGCAATTAGAACGATGCCAACGCCGGACCAGATTGCATAGGCCACCCCGACCGGAATTGCTTTGAGTGTGAGTGAGAGAAAGTAGAAAGCCGCCGCGTAGCCAACGATGACGATAGTCGAAGGCCATAGACGCGAAAACGCTTCAGATGCCTTCAGAGCAGAAGTCGCAATGACCTCGCTAACAATTGCTACGGAAAGAAAAATCCACTGTTGCATACGCATGATCCTCAGTGTGGAGACGCCTAACGCCAGCCTTCAGCCGCGCGAGGCATGTATGCCGGTCGCATGGCTTTGTTGGGCATGGCAGATGATTTCCTGCGCAATTAACTGATGAAAACAACCGGGCAGAGCGTGGCCCAGCCCCTCTATCTCGACCAATCGAGCCGAAGGTATGAGATCGGCTATGTGTCTTCCGTGCGGAGGCGGGTTCAAGGGATCTTCCGTCCCCTGGATCACGAGGGTCGGTACGCTCACGCGGCGCAGCTCCTCGCCTCTGGTCAGCGCCACCGGCTTCGCCAGGGCATGGTTGCCTGGATGTGCCAACGATCCTGCATGCTGGATACTGCGTCTTTCCCATTCACGAAACTCTTCCGCATCGAAAGGAATCTTGTTTCCGGCTAGTATCCGCCACTCGTTCACGCGACTCTCAAGAGCGGCCTCCAGGGTATCAATGCTTCCACTGCGCTGGGCCAATGCCTCCAGGGCCGATCTTTTCGGCAGAGGCAGCCCATCCGGCGCAGGTTCACCGGAGAAAGCGCGTCCGATGTTTCCCACAAAATCCACGTCGAGCGCCGCGCCACACATGAGCGTCATACTCAGCAACCGATCCGGGTAATCCAGCGCCAGCACCTGGCCGATGGTCGCGCCGAGCGACAGGCCGACCACGTGCGCTTTTTCCACCTTCCACCCGTCCAAAATGGCTATTGCGTCATTCGCCAGATCCTCGACGGTATATGGATCTTCCTCAAACGTTCTGAACGTCGATTTTCCCGTATCGCGGTGGTCATATCGAATTGCCCGGAAACCGGCTGAAGTCAACAATTCGATGAATTCATCGGGCCACATCAGCCCCGAGGCGTTCGCCCCCGCGATGAACAGGATAGGGGAGCCATCCTCTCCGCCATCGCTCCGGGTCCACAGTTCCCTGTCGCCCGAGCGCACATACATTTCTTGCATCACATGTCTCTCCTGAAGCCGACGGACGATACCGTTCCCCGTCTGGCATCACTCGTTACCATGCCTTTCGAATGATCCAGATTCCCCATGCGAACCACCAGACGAGGTTCAGAAACATAAAGATGACAAAGGGATTGATGACAGCTTCACGACCCGTGAATGTCATGATGATCCCGAGTGCCAAACCGGCTATGCCCAAGAATAGCCCATACCATCCAATCCAACGCGGATAAGTAAAACTGCGAAGCACCGCAATGCTGAAAAAGGTAAAAGCAAGCCAGTTGACAATGATATTGAGGGGGAACGTTCCGCGGCCGAATCCAAGAGGGGAAAGTACAGTCACAACACTGTAGGCGACTTCCCGGTTACTTTCGGATGCGGCGAGCCAATTGAGAATTGCAGCGGGATAGGAGATATCCAAAGACATGCCGATTGTCCAAAGAGCGGCGCCGACCAGGTGAAAATAAAAGCCAAGGCGAGCCCAGGCTGCGCCGTCGGTCGTAATGGAGTGGTACACGCCGGCTGTTCCAATCAACAATGCCCAAAAGCCGAAAGCAAGGAGCAGGGCGCAAGCCTGTAACAGGGCAGCCTGTTCGGCATACGCTTTTTGCATGGCTTGAATGTCGCCCAGATTCGGCGCGCGCGGAAGCAGAAGGCTTCCGACGACAATCAGAATCGCTCCGCCGATAAACCCCAGACCACTTAATCTCTGCTGGCGATCGCCCCTCTTGATCCCTGTTTCGTACGACATGGTTTTTCTTTCAATTCTTCTTCGTTAATGGCCTTTGTAATTCCCATCGCGAGCCAACGAGAAGCTTGGCCGATGCGGAACCGCGTAGGGGGGCGGCTGGAGTGCTTTGTTCGGCAACGGAAGTTTACAGGTGATATTCGAAATCATAGTAATGCTGGCCACCCTCGATTCTTATCTCCATCTTTCCGGTGAGCCCTTCGAGTTCACCCGTGCCCGAGTTCGGAACAACTTCGAGAGTAAGGACCCTTCCACGATCACCGCCCATCAGCCCGTAGTGCTGCAAGACAAAACTGCCTTTCTTCCCTTCCAATTCTCCCGTTACCTGCTCTATCGCGACATAGCCCGCCGAGCCTTCGACCGGAGAAAGCGCATTGAGCATTTCGCCTTTACTGACAGCCGACAAGCCACCAAAGAATGTCTTGTCAATTGACATTCTGCCGAGCTTTACGCCATCAACACCGGTGGCGTAGGTTTCCAATGGGCTCAAAACCAAATCGAATTTCCCCGAAATCACGACCTATCCCTCCGCTTGAGGTATCTATCTGCCCAACGTTTGAATTCACCGGCCTTGCGCGGCTTTATGCGCAAGGTCCGGTGGAATGATGGGTTGGGCCGCACTTTCTGCGCCATTTCTATGCTGGCCTCAGGACTGCGGGTCGAACTGAAAGACACGAAGTTCTTGACTACAGCGACAGGCCTTCGCGATGCGCGCGGCCCACGCGACGGCGTCTTCACGCGAGGGAAGTTCAAGCACAGTGAAGCCGCCGTCAATCGGGGGCGCCCATGGATAGCCGCCCTCGGCGACTGCGCCGTCGGCCGCTACGAGCACCGGCGGAACGTCTTCGTCGATGCCGCCGCCGAAGACGTAGACGCCAGCAGCTTTTGCCTCCTCGATCACGGCGTGCGCGTCGCGGCCTACCGCCTCCCATGCGTCATCTGGCACGACCATCGCAGCGCTGGGAAAGGAGATCAGGTACTTGGCCATGGTGCTATTTCCATTGGAGATTGATGTCGGTCGTGAAGCGAGTGTGCGGCCCATCGTAGAGCTAACCGGCGCTGCGCGGCTTGGGCGTCTTCGGCGCACATGGCCTACGCGCTGAGCTCGACGCAACGAGACATAGTGTTGAAGTTCCGAGTTGTCGCTGCAACCTTCAGCTTTCGCTCGAAGAAATTGTTGTTGAACTTCGAATCGCTATGTTTAGTCGCGTACAACGTGTAGATCGCATCGTTGCCGACTCTTACCGTATCAGGTGAGAAATCAAGTTGGGACAGGCCATCGGCAAGATACGCTGCTGGCGGCACCGCTAGCAGCGAAAAGTACGTGCGAGATACTGCACTCAAGGGGAACGGATTGCCTTCCATGACGCGTTTGAGTTGGTTGTGTGTCCGGGCGATTACGGCTATGTCGGCTCCGATTTCACGGATAATGACTTCATGAACGAGAGATTGTAGAGACAATTGATCCAGGGTTGACTTTGCAATGACGTTGCCGCTCTGAATGTACGTTTGCACATCCAGCAATCCAGAGTTGCTGAGGGCGGCGCGTAGCTCAGCCATCGGCACTCGGTTTTTGCCGGTAGGAGTAACACCGCGCAGAAAGATTGCGTAGTTCTTCATTGCGCTCCGTGGGTCATGGATGAAGGCGCCCAACGTTACGGTAAGGGGCGCGCCGCCAACAAACGCCAAACGAAGCCACCGAACCGTGATAAAAAACCAACCTTCAAAACCGCCAACGGGCGGCGCGTCCCTTTGACCGACTTGTTGGGCCTGGCGATTCCACTAGACCCCAACAGCGCTAAAACACTCTGTTTTGCCAGGCTGCAACCCAGCCTACACGTAGCCATACCCGAAACACCAAACGGCAACATAAAACCCACTCAACCGAAAACCAGGAACCTACCGCAACCGCCCTTCAGTCACCACAAATCTTCAGTGACACAACGGAGCTAAGCTGATCTCAAAACCTTACAGCCCGACGTTATGGTAAGTGGTGCGTCGCTTGTGGCACATCTCTTGGAGCGGCAGGTTGGGTATTGACAGGATATAGCCAGAACACAAGAACACCATAAATACAAAATTCAATGAAACCGAAAAGAAACCAGGTAAAGGCTAATAAACCGGGAATTGGATACAGAAAAAATTGATTCAAATCAATAGAGTTGCTTCCGTTGAAATAAATGGATTTGTTGTGGTATAAAACAATTAACAACAATCGAATGATGTCAGCCAATGATTTTTGAAAAGTTCATGGAAGAAACCAGTGAGCGTACCGTCAGAGCCCTGATCGGAATGAGTAAGGCGCAATTCGCCAAGCTTTGCCCTATCTTTGAGGAGGCTCATGCGGAGATTCAGCAAGAACGCGTTCAGCAAGGCGAAATAAAACGGGTACCCAAAGGTGGCCATGTGGGCTATCTCGATCGGATAGATAAGAAGCTGTTCTTCATTTTGCATTACCTCAAGACCTACTGTACCTTCGATGTCCTGGGCTTTCATTTTGGCTTCAGCTCGGGACACGCGCATCGCCATGTGGCGCAACTTCTGCCCGTGTTACGGCGCAGCCTGGCGAAACTTGATCTGCTGCCCGAGCGGGAGCTGACGACCCCGGGAGAGATGATGAAGCTGATTGAAAAACATGGAGATATCATCATTGACGGGGTGGAATGCAGTTGCGTCAGGCCGCAGGATGACGATCAGCAGAAAGCCCACTATAGCGGTAAAAAAAACGCCATACGGTTAAAACCCTAGTCATTTCGACCCTGGCACGGCAAATTTTGTTCGTTGGAAGTATCGTGGCCGGCAGTGTTCATGATTATGCGCTGATGAAGCGATGGTTCGATCCTGCCTTATCATGGTTTGACGGTGCCGATGTCTGGTTGGATTTGGGGTTCTTGGGGGCCGCTTCCGATTATGGGAATAAAGCCAGAATTCACCTGCCTCATAAGAAACCCAGAGCCTCCAAGAACAATCCTCATCCCGCGTTGGCAGATCAACAAAGGCGCGAGAACAAAAAGCAAGCGCGAACTCGCATCTCCGTCGAACACTCCATTGGAGGAATGAAGACCTTTCATTGCTTGATGCATCGCATTAGAAACCGACTCAGTCTATTCATAGATAGCTTTTTCGGGCTTGGCGCTGGCCTTTGGAATCTAAAAATTTCTTTGTAATCATGCGGTTATCATCGGAAACAACTCTAATAAGCAATCCAGCTAGAAGCGCAAAGAATGCGCTGTGACCAAGTGCCCGCTTAAGTCCGGGTGTGTGGACAAACGAAACATACGAATAAACGAAGAGTGTCGCAACGCCAGCGGTTAAAAAAAGCCCTAGCACCATATTTCTTTCTGCTGCGGGCCTCGCCACGTTCTCTAGGGCCAAATTAGCTTCTTTGAGAAGGAACATGTGAACAAGTCCATTCCACACCAAAGCGAAAATGAATATCGCAAGTACTGCAACTAGAAAGCGTCTCAGATTCATAACATACTCCGAAAGAGAAAGCCCAACTACAAATGGACACCCTAAGAGGCGCAACTTCTTGCGCCTTATAGGTGTATAATTCGTCAGCAACTCTACACAACATGCTCTGTAACTGCAACATCACATTTATGAACACCCCAAGATTGAAGTTGATTACACCATCAGCCGCGCCGCAACAGCCAAAGCTCCTCGATCAGCTCCGCAACAAAATTCGGTTAAAGCATTACAGCCTGCGTACCGAACAAGCCTATGTGGACTGGGCACGGCGTTACATCTTTTTTCACGGCAAACGCCACCCGGCGGAAATGGGGGCGGCGGAGGTCGAGGCTTTTCTGACCCACTTGGCAGTCGAAGGAAGGGTTGCTGCCTCGACGCAGAACCAGGCGCGAGCGGCGCTCTTGTTCCTTTATCGGGAAGTGCTGCAGCAGGAGCTGCCTTGGCTCGAAGGGGTAGAAGTCGCAAAGGAATCTCGCCGCCTGCCGGTCGTTCTAACTCATGCCGAGGTCAAGGTGTTGCTCGATCGTTTGCAAGGGGTGCACAGCCTGATCGGCCGGCTCTTGTACGGGACGGGAATGCGGCTGATGGAGGTTATGCGGCTGCGGATCAAGGACATCGAGTTTGAGCGCAAGGAAATCATTGTGCGGGACGGTAAAGGATTCAAAGACCGAGTGACGATGTTGCCCGCAGTCCTGATCGACCCGATGAAATCACATTTGCAAGCAATCAAGCGGCAGCACGAGAACGATCTCCGGACCGGGTTCGGCAGCGTTTATCTGCCCTACGCCCTGGAGCGTAAATATCCCAATGCCGGAAAGGAGTGGGGCTGGCAGTATGTATTTCCGGCAAGCCAGGTGTCGGTCGATCCGCGCTCCGGCGCAATGCGCCGCCATCATCTCGACGAAAAAGGCATCCAGCGGGCAATGAAACAGGCGGTGCGAGATACTGGACTGACCAAGCCGGCGACGCCGCATACCTTGCGGCATTCTTTTGCGACTCATCTGCTACAAGCTGGATATGACATCCGTACCGTTCAGGAAATGCTGGGGCACAAGGATGTCAGTACCACGATGATTTACACTCACGTGCTGAACCGGGGTGGCCAGGGGGTGGTCAGCCCGTTAGATCGAATTTGAGTTGGTAAGGTGCTTTCGCACCATTTGGGCCGGACGTTCGTCGAGACTTGCCACCCCCGACCTACTCACCCTATGAAGAGAGCACAATGCCAAGCTATTTCGTGAGACTTTGGTAACGGGAAACTGCTTTTGAAACCGCCCCCCGCCAATTCAAGAACCCGCCTGAGCGCCACGGTCGACCGCCAGGCCCAGCGGCTGCGCCGGGCCGAGCGCGAGCGCCGCGGGGTACTGGCGCAGACGGCCTATCTCGGCACGCCGGGGCTGGTGTTCGTACTGCCGTTGGTAGGCTTATCATGAATACCGACAAACCAGCGATAGCGCTAGCGATGAGTTCTGAACAAGCGAGTACTCGAAGAGTGATCACCTCAAATCGTGGCCGGCCCCGTTTCACGGATCGTGATTGACCCACTCGAACCGCTAATGTTGGCGGGATACGGACTGAAGAGCTGATAGACTGTCTTCATGCCGATCGAACAGGAAACCGAGCGTTCCTTCAATTTCCGCAGGTACTTCACATGCATCCATTGATCCATGAAAACCGGCAGGCCATCAGAGAGCTTTGCCGACGCTATCGGGTACGGCGCCTGGAGGTCTTCGGTTCCGCCGCGCGTGGAACCGACTTCGATCCGGCAACCAGCGATGCGGACTTTCTCGTCGAGTTCTCGCCGTCTTCCGACGGTCCCTCTTTAAGAGCGTTTTTCGGGCTGCGAGCCGATCTGTCCCGAATCCTCGGTCTCTCCGTCGACCTCGCGGAAACTTCTGCCATACGCAACCCCTATATCCAGGCCAGCGTAAACCGAAGCCGTGAGGTCGTGTATGGAGCGTGATTCGCGCGCTTATCTATGGGATGTACGGGAAGCCGCTGAGGCGATAATGGAGTTCACGGCCAACAAAAGCCTTCAAGACTACCTCGATGACCGGATGTTGCGTTCTGCCGTTGAGCGACAATTCGAAATCATCGGTGAAGCACTGAATCAATTATGCAAAATCGACCCTAAATGGGCAGAGCGTATTCCCGATGTCCCGCAGATCATCGCGTTTCGCAATCTCTTGATCCACGGTTACGCATCCGTCAATGACCTGACAGTCTGGCGCGCCATTGAGGCATCCCTGCCAACACTCTACGACAGGGTAACCGAAATACTGGATAAAGCTGGGACACCCTGACATCAACCGCTCTGAGGTCTTCTTCAGAACACACTCGAATCGAGAAGCGGGCCTTGGAGATAGGTATAGATCGCACTTACCAGGCGGGCTTGGCGGCGATATCCACCAACGATCCCCCCCTGGACCGCGAAGGAGGTAGAACGTGAAGCCGTCACCCCCCGCCAATTCAAGAACCCGCCTGAGCGCCACGGTCGACCGCCAGGCCCAGCGGCTGCGCCGGGCCGAGCGCGAGCGCCGGGGGGTGCTGGCGCAGACGGCCTATCTCGGCACGCTGGGGCTGGTGTTCGTGCTGCCGCTGGTGGCGGGGGCGTATCTGGGGCGATGGCTGGATCAGCACAGCGCGGGCTATTCGATCCGTTGGACGCTGAGCCTGTTGTTCCTCGGGCTGGTCGTCGGCGCCTGGAACGCTTGGCAACTGATCAAACGGCATGAGGATTGAGCGGGGATGGAGCAAATCGATTTTTTCGCCAGAGTCCTCGGCCACGTCGGACCGGTGGCGATCAGCGACAGCTTCCTCACTTCCGTGCTGGTGACGGGTTTGCTCGCGGCGGTTTCGGCAATCCTGACCCGGCACCGGACGGCGTTGCCGGACCGCGTCCAGGTGGTCCTGGAAGGCATCGTGTCGGCTTGCGAGAACGCGGTGCGCGACGTGATCCCCACCGCTTACCGCGAGGTGACGCCGTTCATCATGAGCCTGTGGCTATTCCTCGTGACCGCCAACCTGATCAGCCTCGTCCCCGGCTTCGACTCGCCGACGCGCGATCTGTCGGTGACCTCCGCGCTGGCGGTGCTGGTATTCTTCTCCGTGCACTGGTTCGGCATCCGCCAGCAGGGCTTGTCCGCCTATTTGAAGCACTACCTGACGCCCAACCCCGTCCTGCTGCCCTTTCATCTGATCGGCGAGATCACTCGCACCCTGGCCCTGGCCATCCGTCTGTTCGGCAACATGATGAGCATGGAGCTGATCGGGCTGCTGCTCCTGGTCATCGGCGGGCTGTTCGTGCCGGTGCCGATCCTGCTTCTCCACGTCGTGGAGGGCTTGGTGCAGGCGTATATTTTCGGCATTCTGGCATTGGTCTACATCGCCGGCGGCCTCCAGTCCGGCCCGCAACAGGAGAACAGCTCCCCATGAACGACATGACCGGGTTCGTCAGCCTCTCCACCGTGGCCGCGGTGGCCGGCATCGCCGTGGCGGTGATGGTGCCGGCGGTGGCCATGGGCCGCGCCATCGCCACGGCGCTGGAAGCCCTGGCACGTCAGCCGGAGGCGGAAAAGTCCATCATGCGCACCCTGTTCATCGGGCTGGCGATGATCGAATCGCTGGCCATCTATGCGCTGGTGATCGTGCTGATCGTGCTGTTCCGCAATCCGCTGATCGAATACCTCGGCCGCTGAGCGTGGACCTGAACCCATCCACCTTCGTTCTGGAAGTCGCCAACTTCCTGATCCTGGTGTGGCTGCTCAAGCGCTTCCTGTACCAGCCGGTGAGCGCGGCCATCGAGGAGCGGCGCCGGCAGATCGCCCGGACGGCGGACGAGGCCCGCGACACCCAGGCGGCGGCGGAAGCCTTGCGGATGCAGTACGAATCGCGGTTGGCCGATTGGGAGACGGAAAAACGGCAGGCGCGCGAAGCTTTCAAACAGGAGCTCGAAGCGGAACGCCAGCGCGCTTTGGGCGAGCTGGAAAAGGCGCTGGACGCCGAACGGGAAAAGACCCGGGTGCTGATCGAGCGCCAGCGCCGCGACATGGAATCGGACCTCGAGCGTCAGGCCCTGCGCCTGAGCCGGCAATTCGCTGCCCGTTTCCTCGAACGGCTGGCCGGGCCGGAGATGGAAGCCGCCCTGCTCCGGATGTTCGGCGAGGACCTCGCCGCCATGAGCCCAGAACAATGGCTGGCGCTGACCCGCGCGCTGGAGGAGCAGGAGCGCGCCGAAGCCGAAATCGCCAGCGCGTTCCCGCTGAAGCCCGAATCCTGCGCCGGCCTCACGCGGATGATCGAGACCCGCGCCGGCCGGACCATCGCCTGGCGTTTCCGCGAGGACCCGGCCCTCATCTGCGGCATCCGGCTGCGGGCGGGCCATCGGGTGCTCGCAGCCAATGTCGGGGAGGAACTGAAGTTTTTTGCGGACGGCGCGGACAACTCCCTCGGCGGCGGGTGAGCCCCGGCCGCTCCGGCGTCACTGCAGGTCTTGCACGGCCTTGACGGCCGCATGGGCGTCGACGATACCCGCACCGCACACGCCCTGAAGGTCGGTTGCGCACCGGGTGCCCTCCGGGAACGGACGGGCCGTCGCCATGAGGATGTCTTTGACCTTCTGGGGGTTCAGCCTGCCCGCGGTGTCCGCCGCCAGCATCAGCGACACCACGCCCGAGACCACCGGCGCCGCCATGCTCGTTCCCTGCTCCCAGCCGTATTTCATCCCGTCCGCGGCGGGACGCTTCTTGCTGGCGTTGACGGTCGACAGGATGCCGTTGGAATCGCTGTCGGCGGTTTCCCCGCCGGGCGCGGCCAGGGCGACTTGCCGGCCGAAATTGCTGTAATCGGCCAAGTTGCCGTCGGGGCGGACCGAGGCCACGGTGATGACGCCATGGCAATTCGCCGGCGCCTTGTTGGCGGTGTCCTCGCTCTCGTTGCCGGCAGAGACCACCACGACGGCATTGCGCGACAGCGCATAGTCGACGGCCGCCTGGTAGGAGTCCGAACAGGGGCCGTCCCCGCCCAGGCTCAGGTTGATCACGCGCGCGGGCAGAGGATTGGCTTCGGTGCCGGGCACATCCGGCCGCCCCGCCGCCCAATGGATGCCGTCCGCGATGTCCGCGTCGTCGCCCCCGCAGGCCGCGAGCACGCGGACGGGTACGATCTTCGCGAACCAGTCGACCCCGCTGATGCCCCGGCCGTTGTCCGTCGCCGCCCCGACCGTTCCCGCCACGTGGCTGCCGTGCCAGGAACTGGCTTGCGCTTCGGAGTCATCCCCGCAGTAACCGGCCCTGCGCCAGTCGCCCTCGTCCTTGGGCCGGGGATCGCGTCCATTGCCGTCTCGCGCCAGTTTGGCGTCGCTCACCAGGTCCCAGCCGATGATGGCGGTGCGGTCTTCGTCCGCGAACACCAGCCGGCTTTTCAGATCGGGATGCGTCGGCTTGAACAGAATCCCGGAGTCCACCACCGCCACCGTGACCTCCGGCGAACCGCGCGTCAGCTCCCAGGCCGCCTGAACGTTCGCCGATCCGGCCTGAGCCCCGTCGCCGCTGCGCAGATGCCACTCCTTCGTGAACTTGGGATCGTCGGGTACGACGGTCCTGGCGTACTTCATCCGGACCGGATCGGCGTACACCACACCAGCCGCCTCCTCCAGCTTCCGTTCGATCTCCTGGGCTTCGTTTTCGTCGACCGGACGGGCCAGCCGGTACACCCCGGCACCGGCCGTGGACCGCGAGGGCGCCAGCCCGATGCCGGCGATGGCCGCCAGTCGCGCGATCTCGGCTTCCACGGTCTCGCCGTCTCCGCTCTTCAGCTTGATGATGAATTCCCTTATCGCCGGCCGGACCTCCGCGGCTTTGGCCTGCTGCCGCGAAGACCGCACCGGCTGGCCGCCTTCGCTTTCCGCCCATAGCACACCCTCCATCGCCCCCATGCGCCGCACCGCCGCCTGGACCTCCGAGCTGGAGATACCGGAGGGGAACTGCAGGATCTGCGCCCCGGTGCGGGTATTGCCGGTCCATTTCAGCGCGACGCCGGTAGCCGCCTGCCACTGGTCCAGCAAAACCGGTTCGACCGGGCGGGGCGCCTGCGTCCCCACGTCCGCCTTCAGCATGACAAAGGCCTTGGCCGGCGCATCCGCTGCCCAAGCATCGGGAGGCTCTGCTCCCAGCAGCAAAGCTGCCAGCGCGGCCAGAACAGTAATAGAAGAATTGTGAAAACGCGTTTTCGTCATTCCTGCACTCCAGACAATACAAAATTCGGTTTCACTTTTCAGGCCTTAGCGCAAGCGCGAAAGACGACAACAATAGCCCGCTTCCTTAACAGCAATATGAGTGGCCCAAAAGAGCACTTCGAGAAAAGATGCTTGCCGTTCGTCGATTAATCAGCACAACGCCGCTGTACCCCGAGGCACCGGCTAAACGTACTCCTGAATCCGTGCTCCCACCCTCTAAATAATTCATAACATATTGAATCCATTGTATAATTAGCCCATTTTCGATGTCACCCATTTGATCATGCCGCGCTTTGAAGTCAAGCAATCCAGCAAGCTGCAACTGAGAACCTGTCTGGTAAAAGTTTAAGCACATTTAGCAAGAGTCAGCTTGAGCATGGCGATGCGAATCATGTTTTCGGCAGTGGCGGTGAGGATTTCGACATCCTTGGCGAGTCGGCGGAACGACCCGAGCCAAGCGAAGGTGCGCTCGACCACCCAGCGCTTGGGCAGGACTGCGAAGCCATCTTTGATCTTCTCGGAAATATGCAGCGTCAACCCCAAGGTCTCGTCGACAAACCGAACGGCGGTGCCGCGATACCCGGCGTCGCCGGAAAAGGCCTGTAGACCGGGATGCTTTTCCGCGGCTCGACGCAGCACCTCGCAAGCCCCCACCGTATCGTGAAGGTTGGCGGCATGAACCTGGACGTGCAACAGATTGCCCAAGACATCGACCACGATATGGCGTTTGCGGCCTTTCACTTTTTTGCCGCCGTCGATGCCACGCTCTTCGCTGTCGTACTGGGTTTTGACGCTTTGCGAATCAATAGAGTTGCTTCCGTTGAAATAAATGGATTTGTTGTGGTATAAAACAATTAACAACAATCGAATGATGTCAGCCAATGATTTTTGAAAAGTTCATGGAAGAAACCAGTGAGCGTACCGTCAGAGCCCTGATCGGAATGAGTAAGGCGCAATTCGCCAAGCTTTGCCCTATCTTTGAGGAGGCTCATGCGGAGATTCAGCAAGAACGCGTTCAGCAAGGCGAAATAAAACGGGTACCCAAAGGTGGCCATGTGGGCTATCTCGATCGGATAGATAAGAAGCTGTTCTTCATTTTGCATTACCTCAAGACCTACTGTACCTTCGATGTCCTGGGCTTTCATTTTGGCTTCAGCTCGGGACACGCGCATCGCCATGTGGCGCAACTTCTGCCCGTGTTACGGCGCAGCCTGGCGAAACTTGATCTGCTGCCCGAGCGGGAGCTGACGACCCCGGGAGAGATGATGAAGCTGATTGAAAAACATGGAGATATCATCATTGACGGGGTGGAATGCAGTTGCGTCAGGCCGCAGGATGACGATCAGCAGAAAGCCCACTATAGCGGTAAAAAAAACGCCATACGGTTAAAACCCTAGTCATTTCGACCCTGGCACGGCAAATTTTGTTCGTTGGAAGTATCGTGGCCGGCAGTGTTCATGATTATGCGCTGATGAAGCGATGGTTCGATCCTGCCTTATCATGGTTTGACGGTGCCGATGTCTGGTTGGATTTGGGGTTCTTGGGGGCCGCTTCCGATTATGGGAATAAAGCCAGAATTCACCTGCCTCATAAGAAACCCAGAGCCTCCAAGAACAATCCTCATCCCGCGTTGGCAGATCAACAAAGGCGCGAGAACAAAAAGCAAGCGCGAACTCGCATCTCCGTCGAACACTCCATTGGAGGAATGAAGACCTTTCATTGCTTGATGCATCGCATTAGAAACCGACTCAGTCTATTCATAGATAGCTTTTTCGGGCTTGGCGCTGGCCTTTGGAATCTAAAAATTTCTTTGTAATCATGCGGTTATCATCGGAAACAACTCTAATGATGCCGTAGCGGGGACAGGGCGCTCTGCCGTTTTTTTTCGCCGTTGCCGATTCAAGTCGTCCAGCGCGCGTTCCCAAACGCCGTTTTTGTTCCAGCGGCTGAAATGGTCGTACACCGTTTTCCACGGAGGAAAGTCGTTGGGCAACTGCCGCCACTGGGCACCCGTTTTCACCAAGTACAGAATGGCATCGACGATGCGTTTTCGCGAATGCTTACACCCGCTGCCTCGCCGATCATTGGGCTGAAAGTAGCGCTCTATCCGCGCCCATTCGTGCTCTTTCAAATCACTCGGATAACTCAATGGCTTCGCTCGTCAGGTCCAGGGACCATTGACTTTACTACGTTTTGTTTTTCAAGACAGGTTCTGACCTCGTATTCCGGCCTGGCGCTGATTGGCCAGTGCTGCCAGGCGGCGCAGGTGGAGGCGGTCATTGATCCGAAGATTCCGGTGTCGCAAGGCATGCGCACCTCGGACATCGTCAAGAGCGTGGTCGGGTTGTTGAGTCTGGGCAAGAGCGACTTCGAAGCCATCGAGCCGTTTCGGGAGGACCGCTTCTTCAAGGAGTCGCTGGGGCTGACGAAGGTGCCCGGAGCCGTGTGGCTGCGCCAGCGTCTGAATGCCAAGGCGGAAGCCATCCGCGATCTGGCCGATGAGCTTTCCCTGAGGCTGCTGGAGCGAGCCGAGGCGCCGATCACGCCGCACAAGGGCTATGTCTGCTGCGACATTGATACCTTCGCCATGGACAATAGTGGCACGAAGAAGGAAGCGGTGTCGCGCACCTATCAGGGCTTCGACGGTTACACGCCGATTGCCGCCTATCTCGGCAACGAAGGCTGGAACACCGGGCTGGAACTGAGGCCAGGGTCCCGCCACTCGGCGTTCGAGACGCACTACTTCTACGAGCGGCTGTTTCCGCGCATCGAACGCCTGGTCAAACCGGATCAGCCCGTGCTGCTGCGCGAGGACAGCGGTTTCGACGGCGCACAGCTCCTGTTCGCCAAGGCCGCGGAGCGAGACCGGCAAGCCGCGCTGGGGCGAAGCCTCGACTTCATCTGCAAGTGGAACCCCCGCAAGCAGGACAAGGCGGCCTGGGTCAAGCGCGCCGAGGAGGCGAAGGCCTGGGTCGAGACTCGCCCCGGTAAGCGCGAGGCCCTCCTGTCGCTGGACATCGAGCGCGCCTGGCACAAGGAGAAGCGCTCCTTCCGCCTGGTCGCCAGGGTCGTCGAGCGCACCATCGACAAGAAGGGCCAACACCTGCTGGCCCCGGAGGTCGAACTGGAAGGCTGGTGGACGACGCTCTCCTGTTCCGCCGAGGAAGTGATCGAACTCTACCAGCACCACGGCATGCATGAGCAGTTCCACTCCGAGTTGTTCGGCTCCGCCGAATCCTTCGCTTCGCTCAGGACCGCCACTGCGTGGCGTCCTGCGCCCTTCGGGCTTGTCAAGACCGACCTCGACCTGGAACGGCTGCCCTCGGGCAAGTTCGACACCCACGACGTGATCCTGCATCTGGCGGCCTTCGCCTACAACTGCCTGCGTCTCTTGGGACAGATCGGCCTGACTGGCGAGATTGCGCCGATCCGTCATCCGGCCAAGCGCCGCCGCATCCGGACCGTGCTGCAGGAGATCATGTACCGGGCGGCGAAGTTCGTCGCCCATGCCCGCCGGCTGATCCTCGATTTCGGCCGTGGCGTGGCGGCAAACGTAGCCGTGTTCGTGATGCTTCAGAATCGGCTGTGGGCGGCGGCGTCCGGATGACGGGAAATGCCTGCCGCACGCCTCGAATCCCTGATTCCGGAACCCCGGAAGGGACAGTCTCGCGCAGGGAGCGGAAAATGAGCTGACGATAAGCGCACGCCAAGCAGATTGGCCCCGAAACCCCGGTCGAATGTTCCCCGGATCGCCGGTAGCGAGGGCAAATCCCAAGGGAGAGCGCTCGAAATTCATGCGTTCAGGCCCGATGGGAAGGTGTAAGCCGAGGGGAACACGGATTCAGGGTACTGTCTGTCTATCGATCCTGTCCCAAGTAATAGCGGAACCAGGCGATTTGCTCCTGCGCCTGATACAACACATTTTTGGGCTCGTGAATACCATGACCCTCGCCGTTGAATTCCACCATTCGAGCCGGCGTGCCTTGGCCCGAGATACCCGCGTAGAAGTTCGCCGCGATGCCGACGGGCAGAAAATCCTGACTGCCGTGAAAAACCAGCGTGGGGGTTACTACCCGATGGGCTTGATAGACGGGGGAGTCCGCGCGGTACTTCCGCAAGTCCTGATACGGGGTTTTTCCTTCTAGAAAAGCTATGAAGGCGGCGTAGCCGGAAGCAAACTCGGTCGGAATATCGAGGAGGCTGCAAGCCGGATTGGCCGCGGCATAAAGGCGGGGATACCGGACCACGCTCTGGCTCGAAAAATAGCCGCCGTAAGAACAGCCGGCAATTCCGATCCGCTGTTTGGATGTGTAGCCTTTGGCCACCAGCTTACGTACGAACTGCGCCGCCTCATCGATATCTATCCGGCCGAAACTGCGGCCGTTTGCCAGATCGAACCACTGTTTCTCCCCCCAGCCGGGACGCATCTGCAAAGGCAGCACCAGGACGGCGATGCCGAAGTTGGGCAACAAATTGAACGGCGACTCGGCGGCGGCGCTCCAACTGTTGATCATCTCGCCGCCGGGACCGCCCTGCTGCCACAGCACCATCGGAACATTCCGAGGGGGAAATACTGTTCCCGCAGGCTGGATGAGATAAGCCGAACGCTGCTCGCCGCTTTTGACAGGGAACGAAATCGTATGAACTTGAACGGAATTTTGCGCCTTCGCCTGGGCATTATCCGCCGTCAAAGCGGTCATGGCGGACCCGTCCAGACTCATCCGGTATAACTCCGGCGGATCGACAAAGGAGCTGTGAGCGAACACCAACTGCTGCCGAACGGCGCTAGCCTGGACCGCCCAGTACTCCCCCTCTGTGGAAGTAATCTTCTCGAGCGCCCCACCGCCGACGTTATAGCGATAAAGCCGACCACTCAAGCCATCGATGACCGGAAACAGAACCTCCTGTGACGAAAGATAAAACGGCTGTTGCTGGTAGCTGCCGAGCTCCGGCTTGTCCAGCGTAGCGATCGGATTCAACGCCGAATCATAGAATCTGTAAACCGTATAGGCCTTTTCTGGATAGTAGACCGGATACTTGCGTCCGCGCAGCTTTACCGGACGCTCCGCCAGCGCCATGAACGAGGAGCCGTCCGGACTCCACGATAGGCTTTTGAATACCTCCCCGCCGGCCGTTCGAGCAAGGAGCCGTGAATGCTTAGTGTCCTTCAGGTCAAATATTTCTACCGCGTTTTCCTGGAGAAAAGGATTATCTGCCGGATCAAACCGTCCCAAAGCCGACTGGGTCAGCACACCAAGCACACTTTCCTCGCCTCGCGAACTTTCGATGGGTATGATAGTCCGCACGAATCCCAGCTTGCTGCTGTCCTGAGACCAGGCATAGGGAGTCGCGGCCTTGAAATCGTACAACGCCGTACCAGCCGGTAAAGTGAGAAGCCGACGCTTGTTCCCGGTCGAAATGTCAAGAATGGAGTAGGTGACCCCCTCGCTGGCTACCATCAGGTGGGCACCGCCCTCCCCTCGACCCTCGGCCGCATAAAGACCCAAAGGCGCCTTGACGTCGAATGGGTCGGCACGGTTTGCCGAGGAACGCGGGGCCGCTACCCGCTTTCCCGAAACCTTCGTATCGGGTATGGCCGCCACCAGCAGAAACCGCCCGTCGGGTGAAAGGCTTGCCGGCGTATCGCCCGCATCCAGTATCAGCGGACTCCGCGAGACTTTGCCGGTCAAGCGGTCGATTCGAAGCAACACCCACGAGTCATCCCCGGCATCCCCCTTCGCCCAGGTCAATATCTCCGTCCCGTTTGTCCAACGCAATGCCTTGGAGCCGTCCAGAACCGGTTCTTGCGTTTCCTCGATATCTACTGGAGTAAAACCGCCCGTATCGATATCCAGAAAACCTAATTCATCTTCAATGTTCGGGCGCAAAACCAAAGCAACCCTCCCGGCCGGATCGATGCCGCTGAGCACACGGGGCGGCGCCGCGGCTTGAAGTATCCTGATCTTTTCCACCTCTTCCGCGGAAAGTAAATCGCGCGGCACCTCGTCCACGCCCACGATCAGCCTTTCGTTGGGCTGGCCTGGAGGCATGGCACCAAACGCGCTTATCGGCGAGAAACCAACGAAAGCGACAAAAATGATAAATCCTGCATAGCGGCCCATGATAGCTTCCTTCAATAGCTTTGCTGGTGATAGTATGGAATTATCTTTCAAACTGGATTACCCTGCCGACGCGGAATATCTAGCAAGTGAATTTCAATTCCGTTGGGCTCAGTTCTTTGGATAGGTATCGAATTTCGCGCCAACCCGCCTGTTCTGGCCCATGTTCAACACGCAGGTTGTCTTCTTACCACTACAGGCGCCACTCCAACCCTTGAAGCGGAAGCGTTCGCCCGCTGCGGCCGTCAACGTCACTCGGGCACCTTTCTCGAAACTGGCAAAGGTGGCCCGGCAATCTTCCCGGCAGGAGATTCCGGCGGGTTCGCTGTCGATGGTTCCGGTGCCCTTGCCCTTCTTGATCAACTGCAGTGTCCTTGTCTTAGCGCCGGCAGGGCGGAACGAGACGCTTACGGTCTTGTTGGCCTTCATGGTCAACATGCACGATTCCTTCGGAGGCCCTATCCACTGCCCGCAGTCGCCCGACCAGCCGCCTATCACTTGGCCGGGACCCGGCTTGGCGAACAAAATGACGTAGCTTCCCTCCTCGAAAGCGGCGTTGCAGACCATCCCGCAGTCGATGCCCTCCGGTGAGCTGGTGACCGTCCCGTCGCCCGACTTGGCTACGGTGAGGGTGTGGGTGCGCGGCTGGGGGCTGTCACCGCCCCGTTTGCTCTGGACGGTACCATTGTTCAGCCACACGGCCGTGACGTTGCCGGAGACATCAGCCACGACCCGGGGGAAGGCGTTGGCGGTTCCAGCCTCCCCAAGCTCGGTAGCAGCCGCCCAGCTTCCAGCGCTGAACCTGGAACTCTGAACCGTCACGCCGCGCTCGTCGACACGCTCCCACACCACCGTCACGGCTCCCTTGGAATCCACGGCCAGTTTCGGCGAAGGCAGACCCCGCTCACCCCAAGTCTCAAGCCTTCCAGCGACAGCGATGTCGCTGGCGAGACTCCAGCGTCCATTACTGAAGCGGGCGCTCTGGATGATCAAATCGGTACCAACCTTGGCCCCCCAAACCGCCGTAACATCGCCGATCCCGTCGACCGCAACTTGCGCCTTGGCAGCATGGGTGCCCGCATCACTCAAATCCACCGGGGCGGTCCAGGCGCCTGCACTGAATCTGGCGCTCTGGACGGTCCGATCCGCAGCGCCGGCCAGCTCCCATACCACCGTGACATCGTCGTTGGAGTCAGTTGCCACGTTCGGCCTCCTCGCATCTTTTCCCGGGACGCTGATTTCGACGGGAGCAGCCCAATGTCCCTCGCTGAACCGGGCACTCTGAATGGTTACGCCGTGGTCACCCGCGCGTTCCCATACTGCGGTCAGGTCGCCATTGACGTCCGCGGCCACTCGAGGAAACGCCGTCCCGGCGCCGGCATCTCCCAGGTCGACGACTCCCTCCCAGATCCCGCCCCTGGACCGCGCGCTTTGGATGGTGCTTCCACGCTGCCACACGGCCGTGACGTTGCCGCTCGGGTCCACGGCCAGGGCGGGAGACCGCGCATCCAGACCGGAGGCGCTGAGGCTGATCGGGCCGCTCCAACTACCGTTGCTGAAACGGGCGGCCCGGACCGCCCACTGCTCGCCGGTTTTCGATTCCCAGACGGCAGTCACGGCGCCAGCCGGCTCCGCCACGGCAATGGGCTGCCAATTGCTGCCCGTGCCATCGATATCGACGACCCCGCTCCAGCCACCGGCGCCGAAGTGGTTGCCCTGCAGGATCGTATCCTCGTTCGAATTGTCGAGCCCCCACACGACCGTCACATTGCCGCTCGCATCCACCGCTGCCGCGGGATTGCGAGCGGTCCGGCCCGCGACGCTGAGATCGACGATCTGATCCGACCAGGACCATTCCGCCAGTGCGTGCGCCGGAGAGCAAACAAGATTTGCCAAGCCCCCCAAGGCGCATAAGAGCGGAATGGCAAAGCGCCCGGTGGAGTGGACTTCGCTTTCGATACGGAACATAGGCAAGGCACGGTCTCCGAATGTTGATGGCTCAAAGGGTGAAACCTGCTTCGTCACGCCGGATCGGGGAGGCGGGAGATGTCCCCTCCCGTCATCTCCCGCCTCTATCGGCACCACCCGGATGGCAAACGCTTCACATAGACATCCGGATCATCTTTACGGTCGGCGTTCGGAGTCAGTCCCGGCGCATCGGAAGTGAAAACCACCGCACTGCCGTCGGCGCTGATGACCGGGAAAAAACTCCTACCGTGCGCTTCCGCACCCCCGCCGGTCATGCTCACGCGGAGAGTCTTGCGGGTCTGCCGGTCGTGGACAAAGACATCCGTCTTACCATTGCCGTCGTCCGCCACCAAATTGGTGGCATTGCTTTGGAAGGCGACGCAGCGTCCGTCGGCAGTGACGCTGGCGTAATCGCTGTCGCCATCGGCTTGCCCCCCATCGGTAGCGATACTGACCCGTTCGGTGGTACCGGTTTCGAGGTCTCGCAGGAAAATGTCCCGTTTGCCGTTGCTATCGCCCGCAACCAGGTTGGACGCGGAGGAAACGAACCCCACGTAGCGGCCTCCGGCGCTGAAGGCGGGACCATAGCTGGGACCATTGGCCTGCTCGCCCGTCGAGGACTGGCTGATGCGCGTGGTCTCACCGCTGGTCAAGTCACGCAGGAAGATGTCGCTGACGCCGTTGCTGTCATCGCCGACGAGGTTCGTGGCCTCGGACATGAAGGCGATGCGGCTGCCGTCGCCACTCAGGCTGGACAGGGAACTGACGCCATCCCCTTGCTCGCCGTTGCCCGCGACGCTGACGAGTCGGATGACTCCATCGGCACCGCGGAGAAACACGTCAGGGAGACCATTGCCGTCGCCTTCCACCAGATTACTGGCCGACGACGCCCAGCTTACGACCAACCCGTTGCCGCTGACCGCCGGATAGAGGCTGTCGCCGTCGGCGGCCGCCCCCGTGGTGGGGACAGAGAGACAGAGGGGCGGCGTTTCCCGTTCCAAGGCGCTCTGCCGAAAAATATTCGTGACACCCGGAACGGCGCAAGCCGGATCGATATCCGTGGCGTCGGACGTGAACACCACCACCGAGCCATCGCCGCTGATCGAGGGAAAAAGACTGTTGCCGGCAGCCTGTTGTCCTCCCCTGTTCCGGCTGACCAAACTGCGACGGGCAGCGTCATCCTCCCACAGGAAAATCTGGTCACGCTGCTGTTTGCCGTGCTTCCGAACCACGTTGGTGAGGTAGGCCACACGCCTCGCGTCGGCGCTGACCGATGGCAGGCCGCTGGTCCGCACGGGCGGACTGACGGCCCTGAGGGACGGCACGGCGGCCTCCGCAACGCCTCCCGACAGCAGCGCCACCAGCACGCTGAGCGGCAGGACAGGATTCGGGTCAACACGGCCGCGGCAGCCAAGGCGATTAGTCATGCTGGATCTCCAAACAGGCAAGTATTCAATACCGATCTTTGCGGCAAGGTCCGTGTTTTTTATCAGGACAGATCGTCGCCCGTGTCGTTATGGCAGTTTCGAGATTAGCGCCCTTCGCCCCGGAAAGGTCGGCTCCATTCAGGTCCGCGCCGTATAACAACGCACCGGATAAGTCCGCGTTGGACAGATTCGCCCGCGACAGATCGGCCTTGCGCAGGTTAGCTCGGCGCAAATCTGCCCTGGGCAGATTGGCAGACTCCAGGCTCCCCATACTCAGGTCGGCATCGGCCAGATCCGCACCAGGCAAGTTGGCCTTCCACAGATCCTTTCCGGGATTGAAAGAAGCCATATCGGGTGCTTCCGGGGCCCACGCGGGCCCGTCCAAACGAATCAAAATATTCCCTTGTGTCGCCATGTTCTTGCCATTCACCACCCGCCACACCCGGTCGCCCACCCAACGCAGCTCCACGAGCGGGGGAAAATCAAGGATTTTCCATCCCCACCAGTGATAATATATTTCCAACTTCACCGTTTGCTCCTTGGAGCAGCCCAGTTCGTTCAGGTCGAAGGTGCGATATTGTTCAACCGGGATATCGCCAGCATTAAATTCTTTGCCACAGCCTTTCAGTGCAAAACTGGCTACAAACCATCCATAGTTTGTCACCGTCACCGAAGCGGCGTGAGCCTCGGCGGCAATCGAAAGCAGCAAACACATACCAAGCCTAATGATGCCAGCCAGAAACCGCTGCAACGTGATAGTCGGGTTATTGAGCATATATCTCATACCATATCATCTGACGAACTCATGACGGCCTCCGGTTGCCAAACGAAAAACCCGCAGATCGTCGGCATGGTCCATGGACTCCATCCGGGCAGAGAGAGGGAGCGCTATGACATTATTTCGAATAATTAGTATTTTGCGATCAACGTCGCCTGTCTACTGAACCGGACAATTAGAATTGTTAACCGAACCATCGGGCATGCGGGTCCTGCAGAAAATCGCTCCGGTCAGGCGGGCGCCCGCCAGATTCGCCCCCAGCAGGTTCGCATCGGTCAGATTGGCTTGTAATAGACTGGCGTCAATCAAGCTGGCGTCGGTCAGGTCCGCACCACTGAGGTCGATGTGGTGCATGGATGCCTCGTTCAGAACGGCCTGGCTCAACTTGGCCCTGGAGGCTTTCGCGTCGCCCAGCTTCGCGCCGGTGAGATTGGCTCCGTTGAGTCTGGTGTCGCTCAGGTCGGCGTTATATGCCGTAGCGGCACTCATCTTCACTCTGGATAAGTCCGCTCCGGCGAGAGTGGCGCCGCGCAGTTGCGCCCCGCTGAGGTCCGCGTCGCTGAGATTGGCATGGCTCAGACTCGCCTGCCAGAGGTTGGCCTGGGCCAATTTTGCGTTGACCAATGAGCCGCCGCTGAGGAATACGTTGTACAGATGAGCGCCGGTCAAAATGGCACCATCCAAATTGGCGTTCGTCGCGATGGCGAAATCCAGGTTGGCCCCCGACAGGTTTGCCGCCTTGAGCGAGGCTTGGTTCATCCGTGCCGAACCCAACAGCGCTTCGGTGAGGTTGGCGCCGTCCAGATTCGCCCGCTCCAGCTCCGCCCCCGTCAGGTTGGCTTTCGACAGATTCCGGCCGGACAAATCGGCGCCGTTGCATTGCGCGTTGGGCTCGATTCTGCAAACCGGCGGTATCGGCATCGCGGCCTTCACCGCCGCAAAGGCATCCACGATCCCGGCTCCGCACTGTCCCTTGAGGTCGGTGGCGCAACGCGAACCTTCCGGAAACGGCCGCGCTGTGTCCCGAAGAATGGTCACGATCCGCTGCGGATTGAGCTTTTTCTCGATATCGGCTGCCAACATCAGCGAAACGACGCCGGATACGACGGGCGCCGCCATGCTGGTACCGTCCATCGCCCCATAGGACATGCCCTCGGCGGATGGCCGCTTCTGGCTGGCATTCACGATCGAGAGGATGCCGTCCTGTGGACGTTCGCCATTCGCGCCGGTGTCTCCGCCGGGCGCCGCGACGGCGACCTCCGCCCCGAAGTTGCTGTACGAGGCCAGGTCACCGGACGGCCCCACGGCACTGACTGCGATCACGCCGCGGCAATTCGCCGGGGCATAGTTGCGGGTGTCGTCCTTTTCGTTGCCGGCCGATGCGACGACCGCGGCGTTGCGCGAGAGGGCGTAGTCGATGGCTTCCTGCATGGCGTCCGGACAAGGCCCAGAGCCGGGCGCATCGGGCCCCAGGCTCATGTTGATGACATTGGCCGGCCTGGGATTCGGCTGGGTTCCTCCCACCCCCTTCCGGCCCGCGGCCCACCATATCCCCTGGATGATGTCTTTGGCGTTGCCATCACAGGGGCCGAGCACCCGCACGGGTTCGATTCGGGCGAACCAGTCGACGCCGCTCACGCCGACGCCGTTGTCGGTGGCGGCGCCGATGATGCCGGCGACATGGCTGCCATGCCATTCGGAAGCCTTGAACTCCGAAGGCACGGGTTTTCCATCCTGTTTCCCGCACCAGCCCGCCGCTTCCCAGTCGCCCTCGTCCTTCGGCTTTTTGTCACGGGCATTGCCGTCCCGCGCGAATCTCGGATTCCGGATCATGTCCCAGCCGACGATCACGGTCTTCTCCGTATTGCGGTATTCCAGCCGGCTTTCGAGGTCGGGATGGGTCGGAGCGAACAGGACGCCGCTGTCCAGCACTGCAACCGTGACTTCGGGCGCCCCCCGGGTGAGTGACCAGGCGGCCTGCACGTTGGCCGAGCCGGCAACCGCACCAGGACCGCTCTGAAGATGCCATTGCTGTGGGAAATATTCGTCGCTGGGCGTGACTGGCTCGGCAGCGGCCTGGGCCTTCATGCGTGTTACCGGATCGGCATAGCGTACTTCCGGCAAGGCTTCGAGACGCCGCTCGATCTCGCCCGCGTCCGCCGCCCCCACTGGATGGCCGAGGCGGTACACCTGCGCCCCGCCTACGGTTTCCGACGTGGGGACCAGACCTGCTCCGGCAGCCGCCGAGAGTTTCTGGACATCCAGCGGCAGCGAACCCGCCCCGCGTTTGAATTTGATGATGAATTCCTCGATGCCGGCAACAGCCGAAGCGGCCGACCTGGCGGACACTGCGCTCTGCGGGACATCGACGCCGGCCCACAGCACACCGTCCATGACGCCGATCCTTCGCGCCAGGGCTGTCGCCTCATCCTGGGTCAACGTATCGGGCGTCTGCAAAATCCTGGCGTTGGTCCGGGTGTTCCCCATCCACTTGAAATCGAAACCGGTCTCGGCCTGCAGACGATCGAGCTCGGCCGTATTCATCGCGCCGGGCTCATCCTGGCCGACATCGCTTTTGAACATGACGATGATCGAGACCGGCGTATCCGCCGCCACACTCGAAATGCCCGCCGCGACCAGCAACAACGATGCCATGGAAACCGCCGATAGCCTTTTCATTGCAAATCCTGTTTTTCCTAAAGGTGGTGACCCGCTGATCTTACCGATGACGCTTCGGCGTTTCGTGAAATCCAATGTCATTCAACAGGTTCGAACGCCAAGATCGCGTCAAGGCTGGCATCATAGATAAAATCGAGACGCTGGTTTGTTCTCTGCGTCCACGATTTCTTGCCGCTGTGTCCACAAAGCTCACGGCTCGCTTCCGTATTGCGGCCACGGGGAGCCAATTCGAATGCGCATGATCCAACGGTCCGTCGCCAGCCATGAAAAAACACGTGCACCAAGGGGGCAATGACGTGAAGGGTGAACCAGAAAGGCCTCCGGCCACCGTCCCGATCGCCCGCTTCGATCTGGGCAATCTTCCAGCAGAGGACCGCTATTCGATTTGGAAGGAGAGTATCTCCGTCATTTTCGACGTGGAACGGGAGGTCGAGGCGGGCTCTGCGCCCTTTGCCGCAACGTTGACGACCTGTCATCTCGGCTCCATGCTGCTGGTGGATACGTCCAGCGTCGGGCAGTACTTTCAGCGCAAATCTCCGCTGATCGCGCGCGACGGGCTGGACCATTGCATCATCCAGGTTTATCAAAACGGCACGACCCGCGGCCAATGGGGTAAGAGGCACAGTACCGTACAGCCGGGCGATGTCTTCCTGCTCGACCTGACCCAGCCGCTGGATTCTTGCGCCAGCGATTTCCGCAATCTGACGCTGATGCTGCCGCGTGATTTGCTGGCCCCTCATCTTGGCGCACCCGAGCGGCTGCATGGCCAGTCGCTGGCCCGTGACTCGGCCCGCGGACGCCTGTTAGGCCAGCACATCCGCACGCTGTGGGAGGTCGCGACGACCGTGAGTTCCGACGAGGCCCAATGCGTTGCACAGGGACTGGTCCATCTGATCGGCGCCTATTTCGGCGAAGGCCGGGTCGAGGAAGACCGTCCGGAAACCGGAGCCGCCTTGCTGGAGACGGTACGCCGCCACATTGCGGACCATCTGGGCGATCCCCGGCTGACGCCGGAATCCCTGGCGGCGTACTTCCGTGTGTCGCGTTCCTACCTGTATTCCTTGTTCCAGCCACTGGGGGGAATCACCCGCTACATCCAGCAGCAACGGCTGCGGCGCGCCCTCCAGGAACTGACCCGACCGGCCTCCCGCCCGAGGCGTGTCAGCGAGATCGCTTACGGGGTGGGTTACCGCAACGAGGCCCATTTCAGCAGAAGCTTCCGTCATGCCTTCGGCATGAGTCCGAGCGAAGCACGGTCCATCGGCCTGCAGGCCGTCCGCTATACTGCCAAGAGCCATGACCAACCCATCGATCGCCGCTATGAACGCTGGGTCAGAGAACTTAACGCCCCCGATTTCTGAGCCGGCTTCCGCGCTCGCGAAAACGATCCGTATCGGCGACTACCGGCCCCGGCTGCGCATCGGCGAATACGGCACGGTGGCCTCGGTCGGAGACGGCATCGCCTGGGTGACCGGCCTGCCCTCGGCGGCGATGGACGACGTGCTGATGTTCGAGGACGGGAGCTGGGCGGTGGTGTTCGCCCTGACCCGCAGACGCATCGGCGCCGTGCTGCTGCACCAGACCGAAAGCCTGACCGCCGGCACCTCGGCCCGGCTGGCCGGGAGGACCCTCGACGTTCCGGTCGGCGAGGCGCTGATCGGCCGGGTGATCGACCCGATCGGGAATCCGCTGGACGGTGGGCGTCCATTGGAATCCCGCAGCCGACGCCCGCTCGACAGTCCTTCGCCCCCCATCGTCGCGCGCGACTTCGTGCAGCATCCGCTCTACACCGGCACCCGGCTGGTCGACACCCTGGTGCCCATCGGCAAGGGCCAGCGCCAGCTCATCATCGGCGACGAGGGAACCGGGCGCAGCAGCCTGGCGATCGACGCGGTCCTGAACCAGAAGGGCCGCGATGTGCGCTGTGTCTACGTGTTGATCGGCCAGAAGCGATCCGCCGTGGTCGGCACCATCGACCTGCTGCGCACCTACGGCGCACTCGCTTACACCACGGTCGTGGTGGGCGAGGCCGGCGCCTTGCCGGGCCTCAAGTATCTGGCCCCGTTCGCCGGCTGCGCCATCGCCGAAAGCTGGATGGCGCTGGGGCACGATACCCTGGTGGTCTATGACGACCTGAGCACCCACGCCCAGACCTACCGCGAACTGTCGCTGCTGCTGCGGCGCCCGCCGGGGCGGGAGGCCTATCCGGGCGACGTGTTCCACCTCCACGCCCGGCTGCTGGAACGCGCCACGGTGCTGAATCCCGCCAACGGCAGCGGCAGCATGACGGCGCTGCCGATCGTCGAGACCCGGCTGGGCGAGATCGAAGCCTATATTCCCACCAACCTGATCTCGATCACCGACGGCCAGATCTACCTGGACCCCGATCTGTTCGCTGCAGGCTTCAAGCCAGCCATCGACGTCACCCGTTCGGTCTCCCGGATCGGCGGCAAGGCCCAGCATCCACGGATCAAGGAGGAGGCCGGGCGGATGAAACTGGACTATCTGCAATTCCTGGAGCTGGAGATCTTCACCCGGTTCGGCGCGCGCCTGGAAAGCGGCATGGAGGCGCGGATCCAACGGGGAAGACTGTTGCGGGAAATCCTCCGGCAGGAGCGCCTGCAGCCGCTGCCGCCGGAGTTTCAACTTGCATGGATGACCGCCTACAACGAAGGGCTGCTGGACGCCGCCCCCCCCGCCGCGATTCAGAACGCTTTGAACGTGTTGAACACGTCCGTCCGGAGCGGCTCGCCGGCGCTGGAGGCCTCACGCGGCGACTGGCTGAAGTGGCTGAGGCAGAACCTGCCGGCACCGGGAGGGGACGGGACATGAGCCGGCGCCATGTCCTCCGGCGGCGGATGAAGACGCTGGGCGAAATCGCCGGCATCCTCGACTCCATGCGCACGCTGGCGGTGATCGAGAGCCACCGACTGACGCGTTCCGTGGAATGCCAGCGCCAACTGGAGGCGGCGCTGCGGAGCATCGCCCAGGAACTGCTGAGCCATCATCCGGCGCTGGCGCCCGTCGAGCCGCCAGGGACTGCCTGGCTGGTGGCAGGCTCCGAGCGGGGCTTCTGCGGCGACTTCAACACCCGCCTGCGGACTGCCCTGGAACAGCGGCGGTCTGTGGGGGAGCCGGTGATCGTCGTGGGTAGCCGGATCGGCTCCGAATTCGCCGCCCTGGATGTCGCCGTCTCTCGGCAACTGCCCGGTCCGCTGACCGCGGACGAAACGGCCGAGCGGCTCCCCGCCCTGATCGATGCCGTCAACCAGCTCCTCGAAAGCCGGGGCCCCCTGCGGATCACCGCTCTCCACCATGCCGACGACGCGGAAACGGTGCTGGAAACGCGGATCGTGCCGCCGTTCGGCAAAGCCCCCGCCCCGCCCGGAAGCCCGTTTCCGCCGCTGCTGTACCAGACGCCGGACGCGGTCTTCCGCCACCTCGTCGAACATTATCTGTTCGCCGTGCTGCACTGGCTGCTGGACCGCTCATTGTTGAGCGAGCACCAGTACCGGATCCGTCACCTCGACGGCGCCACCCGCCGCATCGAAGACACCCTGGAAACCTTGCGTTCCGGCAACAATCGGCTGCGCCAGGAGGAGATCACCGAGGAACTCCAGGTCATCCTCCTTGGCGCCGAAGCCTTGAATCCGGTCTGAACCGGGTTTTCCCGCATCAGGGCGCCATCCGCGCCGCTCCGGCCGGCGCGATTTGTTCCAGATAGTCATAGAAGGCCTGAGCCACGACCGACAGTTTCTTCTCGGCGGGATAGACCAGATACCAGTGGCGCGGGAGCGGGAAACCTTCCACGTCGAGAATGGCGACCTGTCCCATCGCGCTTTCCAGCATCACGGCATTCTGGGAAAGCACGGCGACTCCCAGCCTGCCCATCACCGCCTGCTTGATCGCTTCGTTGCTGCCCAGTTCCATCCGCACTTGAACCGAAACACCCCGATCCCGGAAGAATTGTTCCGTCGCCATGCGGGTCCCTGAACCAAGCTCGCGCATGAGAAACGGCTCTTCGACGAGACGTTGCAATGGAACGCGGGATTCGCCCGCCAGCGGGTGATCCGGACTGGCCAGCGGCACCAGGCGATTTTCCAGAAAGGGGCGTGACCGCACCGCCAGGTGCTTGGGAGGCTGACCGAAGATGTACAAATCATCCTGATTGCCGGCCAGACGCTCCAACATCCGCTCGCGGTTGGAAACCTTCAGCGACACCTCGATGCCGGGATGACGTTGACAGAAAGGCCCGAGCAGGCGCGGCACGAAATATTTGGCGGTAGTGGTGACGGCCAGCCTCAGGCGGCCTTGCTTCAGTCCCTTGTGGTCCGCGACGCTCATCTCGAAGCGGGCCAACACCTCCAGCATCTCGCCACACACGTCGTACAACTCTTGGCCCACATCCGTCAGGAAAATCCGCTTCCCGATCTGTTCGAACAAAGGAAGACCGATGTTGCTTTCCAGTTGCTTGATCTGGATCGATACCGCCGGCTGAGTCAGATGTATCTCCTCCGCCGCGCGGGTAAAGCTCAGATGCCTCGCCACCGCCTCGAACAGCTTCAACTGACGCAGACTCAAATGCATGGTCATATACTTGGCTAAATGATAGCCATTAAAACAATTAAGCATCCTTAATGGCTACTGGCGTTAACATAGGACCGTTTCAGCCATCGGCACGAAGGACATCCCACAGAGCCTTCCGGCTGTTCGGAATGTCCAAGTACTGCCTGACATAGAGCGCTTTTCCAGCCGTCTTTCGGTCCGCCTTCGGCTTCCACCGTCCGCCAGCAAGAACCCCGTGGCCGATTCATTCGCGGAGAGATGAGGAATGATCAAGAAAATTCTGATCGCCAACCGCGGCGAAATCGCGGTGCGCATCATCCGCGCCTGCGCGGAGATGGGCATCCGTTCCGTGGCCATTTTCTCCGAGGCCGACCGGTTCTCGCTGCACGTGAAGAAGGCCGATGAGGCCTACTGCATCGGCAGTGAGGAACTGGCCGGTTATCTGAATCCGCATCGCATCGTCAATCTGGCGGTGGAAACCGGTTGCGACGCGATCCATCCGGGCTACGGCTTCCTCTCGGAGAATCCCGAACTGGCCAGGATCTGCGCGCTGCGCGGCGTTTGCTTCATCGGTCCTGCGGCAGGGGTCATCCAGGCCATGGGCGACAAGACCGAAGCGCGCCGAACCATGATCGCTGCCGGCGTGCCGGTCACGCCGGGCAGCGAAGGCAACCTCGGCAGCCTCGACGAGGCCCTGGAAGAAGCCGCGCGCGTCGGCTATCCGGTGATGCTCAAGGCCACTTCGGGGGGCGGCGGACGCGGCATCCGCCGCTGCAACGACGACGAGGAGCTCAGACAGAACTACCAGCGGGTGATTTCCGAAGCCACCAAGGCCTTCGGCTCGGCCTCCGTGTTTTTGGAGAAATGCATCGTCGACCCGCGCCACATCGAGGTGCAGATCCTGGCCGACCGCCACGGCAACGTGGCGCACCTGTTCGAACGCGACTGCTCCATCCAGCGCCGTAACCAGAAGCTGATCGAGATCGCCCCCTCGCCCCAGTTGACCTCCGAACAGCGCGAACGGCTCGGCGAACTGGCGGCGCGCGCGGCCAGGGCGGTGAACTACGAGAACGCCGGCACGGTCGAATTCCTGCTGACCGCCGAGGGTGAGTTCTACTTCATGGAGATGAACACGCGCGTGCAGGTCGAGCACACCATCACCGAGGAAATCACCGGAATCGACATCGTCAAGGAACAGATCCGCATCGCCGAAGGCCATCCGCTCAGCTTCACCCCGGAAGAGGTGCAGCCGCGCGGCTACGCCATCCAGTTCCGCATCAACGTGGAAGACCCGAAAAACGATTTTCTCCCCAGCTTCGGCCGGCTGACCCGCTATTACGCGCCGGGCGGCCCCGGCGTGCGCACCGACACCGCCATCTACACCGGTTACCAGATTCCCCCGCACTACGACTCCATGGTCGCCAAGGTGATCGTCTGGGGACGCACCTGGCCCGAGGCCGTCGCCCGCGGCCGGCGAGCCCTGAACGACATGGTGATCGGCGGCGTGCGCACCACCATCCCCTTCTACCAGGAAATCCTCGATCACCCGGACTTTCAGGCCGGTCGGTTCGACACCGGCTTCCTGGCGGCCCACCCGGAACTGACCCATTACTCCCTCAAGCGCAGCCCGGACGAGGCCACGCTCGCCATCGCCGCCGCCATCGCCGCGCACGTGGGACTTTGACGACGCGGAGAAAGCTCGATGACCAAGGTTTACCTGACCGACACCACCCTCCGGGATGCCCACCAGTCACTCATCGCCACCCGCCTGCGCACCGAAGACATGCTGCCGGTCTGCCCGCAGTTGGACCGGATCGGCTTCTGGTCGCTGGAAGTCTGGGGCGGCGCCACCTTCGACGCCTGTCTGAGATTTCTCAAGGAAGACCCGTGGGAACGGCTGCGGAAGCTGCGCGAGGCTCTGCCCAACACGCGCCTGCAGATGCTGCTGCGTGGACAGAACCTGCTCGGTTACCGCCATTACCCCGACGACGTGGTGCGCGAATTCGTGCGCCTGGCGGCGCGCGAGGGCATCGACGTGTTCCGCGTGTTCGACGCCCTCAACGACGTCCGCAACCTGCGGACGGCACTGACCGCCGTCAAGGAGCAGGGCAAGCATGCGCAAGGCACGATCTGCTACACCGTCAGTCCGGTGCATACCACCGCCCTGTACGTGAAGCTGGCCAACGAGTTGGTCGAGATGGGCGCGGACAGCATCGCCATCAAGGACATGGCGGGCCTGCTGGCGCCGCACGCCACCGCCGAGCTGGTGCGGCACTTGCGCGAACACATGGACGTCCCCTTGTTCCTGCACAGCCACGCGACCGCCGGCCTGGCCGAGATGTGTCAGCTCAAGGCGATCGAGGCCGGCTGCCGGCATATCGACACCGCCCTGTCGGCCTTCGCCGGCGGCACCAGCCATCCGCCCACGGAAAGCATGGTGGCGGCGCTGCGCAGCACCGAGTACGACACCGGCCTGGATCTGGCGGCGCTGCAGGAAGTCTCGGCCTATTTCGCTCAGGTGCGCAAGAAATACCGTCAGTTCGAGAGCGAGTTCACCGGCGTGGATACGCGGGTGCAGGTCAACCAGGTGCCGGGCGGTATGATGTCCAACCTGGCCAAACAACTGGAGGAACAGGGTGCCCTTGATCGCATTCAGGAAGTCTTCGCGGAAATTCCCAGGGTACGGCGCGATCTGGGCTATCCGCCCCTGGTCACGCCCACCTCGCAGATCGTCGGCACCCAGGCGGTGTTGAACGTGGTCACCGGCGAGCGCTACAAGACCATCACCAACGAGGTGAAGCGCTACCTGCAGGGCGGCTACGGCCAGCCGCCGGCGCCGGTCGACGTGGAGCTGCGACGCCGCGCCATCGGCCAGGAAGCGGTCATCGATGCCCGCCCCGCCGACTTGCTGAAGCCGGAGCTGGAAATCCTGCGCAGTGAAATCGGCGACCTGGCTGAACGCGACACCGACGTCATGTCCTTCGCCATGTTCCCCGAGGTGGCCAGAACCTTCCTCAAAGAGCGCCGCGAAGGCCGGTTGAGCCCCGAACCGCTCGCATCGCCCCAGACCGCCATCGCCGCCCCGTCCGGGGAACGCATCGCGCCCACCGAATTCAAGGTATCAGTGCATGGAGAAATCTACGACGTGCAGATTACTGGCGCCAACATCGGCGACCAGCGCCACCGGCGTTTCTACATCACCCTGGACGGCGTGCCCCAGGAAATCGACCTGGAAGTGCTCAGCGGATACAAGCGCGAATCCGCGACCGGTGGACGTTCGGCCCCGAGCAAGCCGGGCGACGTGGTCACCACCATGCCCGGCAACATCGTCGAAATCCTGGTGGCGACGGGAGACAAGGTAGCGGCGGGCGACGGCGTGCTGGTCACCGAGGCGATGAAGATGGAGACGCAGATCCAGGCCCCCATCTCCGGCACCGTCACCAGAATCCATGTGCGGAAGGGGGAACGTGTCAATCCCAACGAAGTGCTGATGGAGATCGACCCCTGAGCGATCGGTTTGGTGAGCCAGTGGGAGGCCCTGTTTTCTGGTGACGACCACCGACAAGTCCTGGACGGAGCTGTTCAGCGTTTCCTTCAGGTAAGCCGACGCGATCGGGCTTGAAACACACCGGCCTGTTCCGCAAACTGACCCGGCGGTTCCCGAAGTCCCTGATCTTGCCCTTGTTGCCGCAGGCACGTTCACCTTATTTGAGGGTATGCCATGGCCAAAGCGCCGGTGATCACGTTAAAGAAGCAAGCAATCGAGATCGACTACCCCCCGCTGTTCGAGCGCGAAGACAGCGCGCACTGCCGGGACTTTCTGTTGCGCGGTTTTGAGCTGGAGGAAGTCACTTCCGTGGAAATCGACCAAGAGCGCGGTTTGGCATTGGTCCATGTCCATCCCAGGCTCCGCTCCCTCGCCGGTGTCCTGGAACGCTTCGCCAGCAAGCTTGCGGAAGACCGGGCGGCGGCAGGAGCCTTATTGCCCTGCCCTTACTTCATCCTGCAGCGTCGAGATGGACGCGTCGTTTATGCCAGGCAACCCGCGACCGCCACGGGGCCGCGACGCTGGATCTACATGGGCTTGGGCGTCGCCTTTTTCGGCCTGAGCATCATGTGTGCCTTGCTAAGGCGCATCTGTTTCGTCGGTGCAAATCCGACCCGGCCAACTTTCGCTCCGGCCGGAAGCACTCGGGGCGGTTCGGGAGGTAACGAACGGGCTGAAGCACTCCGAGAAAAGGTCTCCTTGGGAGACCAGCGGGCCATGCGGGCCGTAACGCGAGTGAACACTGAGCAGGCCTCGAAATGCCGTTGTGGAAGCCGACCCACCATAATGCCGGGGAAGGCCGTTGTCTTTGGGGAAGAGAGCGAAACGGGCACCCAAAGATTCCACCGGGGTAGTGGTGGCAGCACGCATGGGAGAGATCAGATGGGCAACAAGGGAAGTCCCCGCGGGTTTCCGGCGGCACCGGGCAACGGCGATCCCGTGAGGGATAGAGCCGGCCTGCGGGGATGGCGGATGGGCGCGTAGTAGTGCTGAGGCCGGGTAATGCCGGAAGAGCGAAGGCGCCCTGTTTCGAAACGAGATGGGGAAAGTGACAAGAACCAGGGGATTGACGTGAGTCTAGCAACTTCGAGTAGCACGGTTCAGACGTTACAGACCTCATTGCAGGCGAAAGCCAAGGCAGAACCGGCTTTCCGCTTCTACAGCCTGTGGGACAAGGTCTGCCGGACCGATGTGCTGTGGGTGGCTTATCGGCGTTGCCGCGCCAATCGCGGTGCGCCGGGCTACGACGACATCAGTTTCCAACAGATCGAAGACCAAGGTGTGGACGGATGGCTGGAAAGATTGCGGCAGGAGTTGATGGCGGGCGAATACCGACCTCAGCCCCTGCTGCGCGTATGGATACCCAAGGCCCAGGGCGGACAGCGTCCTTTGGGCATACCGACGATCCGGGATCGCGTGGTACAGATGGCGATGCTGCTGGTGATCGGCCCGATCTTCGAAGCGGACCTGTTGCCGCGGCAGTATGGATTTCGGCCAGGCTTAGACGCCAAGATGGCGATCAGGATGACCCACTTCGGCATTGCCCAACGAGGGAAGCGGGAGGTGGTGGATGCGGACTTGTCCGACTATTTCAACACCATTCCGCATGGCGAACTGATGCGCTGCATCAGCCGGCGGATTGCCGATGGCACGGTGCTGTCGGTGATTCGACAATGGCTGAAAGTGCCTGTGGTCGAGCGCTGCGAAGGCAGCGAGAAACGGACCACAGAAGCTAAGGACAAGAACCGAGGCACGCCCCAAGGGGGGATTGTCTCACCCTTGCTGAGTAATCTGTACTTCCGGCGTTTTCTCCTGGCCTGGCAGAAGTTGGGCTTCGGCCAAAGGCTCCGGGCGGAAGTGGTGAATTACGCTGATGACCTGGTGATCCTCTGCCCGAACGGGCGGGGGGAAGCGGCCATGGAGGCCATGCGCCAGATCATGTCCCGGCTGGGACTCACGATCAACGAGAAGAAGACTCGGCTGGTCAAGCTACCGGGTGAGCACTTCGACTTTCTCGGTTACACATTCGGCGAGTTCCATGGCAAGGATGGGCGCCCTTACTGGGGAACCCGTCCGTCCAAGAAAGCGATCAAACGGCTAAAACAGGGTATCCACGACGCCACGTCGTCACGGTGGAACGCCACCACGGTCGAAAGCCGGGTTGCCGAAATCAACCCCATGCTGCGCGGCTGGGCGAACTACTTCAATCAAGGACCGGTCACGAAAATCTATCGAGACCTGCAAGGCTACACGGACCGACGACTGCGAATCTGGTTGATGCGCCGGAGCGGAAAAAAGGGAACGGGGTATCGCCAGTATCCCGACGAGTATCTCTACGAAACCTTGAGGCTCTACCAACTGCCGCTAAAGCGTACTGACCTGCTGAATGCGAAGGCCTGAGGGTCGAAAGAAAGCCGGATGCGGGAAAGCCGCACGTCCGGTTTGACGAGCGGGATGTGGAAACGGGGTGATGGCCAGGCTAATGAGGCACCGCCAGACGAAAGGGGCGGCAACAGATAGGCCGAGCCTTAGACCACCGCGCCACATCTCGACTCTACCGGAGCGTTGAGCCCGCTGGTGCCAACGATGCCGTTCGTCATTCTCAGCAGTTACTTCGCCCTGCGTTCGTCGCCAGCATTCAACGACTATCTGGTGCGATCGAAGCTTTTCGGTACTGTCCTGCACGACTGGTACATCCTCCGGGCGATGCACCGTTCCACCAAACGGAACACGCTGATTTTCATGGCGGCGGTGTTCATACTGACTTTCGCATTCGTGCCCATTCCCCCGGCCTCCGTTCCGTTCGCGCTTGCCGTCTCCTTGTTCAGCTTCGGATTTATCCTCCAGCTTCCGGTGGTAGAGGACCCGGTTCCCAGGGCTGGGGAACCGACCCGAAGCGCAGCGAAGCTGAAACCGGCGTTTGCCGGGTGAAGGCGGCATCCGCAAACCTGGCGCCGACTGCGCCGTCGCCGGCGATGTATGCTGCTCTTGGGATTGAGCCATGCCGTCACACATCCACCGACCACGACATCCGGCATGAGTGAGCCGTCCGAAGCGTGAACCGAAGCCTCCGCCTGATCACGATCGCCTTGATGCTCGCCGTTCTGGCCGGCCTGACCTATGCGGTCGTGCGGCCGTTCCTGGTTTCGATCGGCTGGGCGGTCTTCGTGTCCTACGTCGCCTGGCCGCTCCATGCATGGAGCCGGCGGCGGTTCAAGGGTCGGGAAACCCTTTCGGCCCTGGTGACGACGGCGCTCCTGGGGTCCGTGGTATTGGCGCCCTTGATCTGGCTGGCCGTATTGCTGCAAGGCGAGGTATCGGAACTGATCCGCTCCCTCCCGGACTGGCTGGAACAAAAGCCCAGGCTGCCCCATTTCGTCTCGCATATCCCTTATTTCGGAAACGAACTCCAGGCCGTGGTCGACCAGTTCGAAGACCTGCACGGCCTGCTGAAACAGCATGCGCCCGAGTGGGTGCGGCGCCTCGGATCGCCGGTACTCGGAATCATGACCACCCTCGTGCAGAATGCCACCGTGTTGATCATGACGCTGTTCACGCTGTTTTTCCTGTTCCGGGACGGCTTGCAATTGGCTAAGGAGGTCCGGCAGGTTTTTACCCGAGTGCTCGGGGAACGGCTGAAAGGGTATTTCGCGACGATCGAAGCGACGGTCAAGGCCGTCCTCTACGGCATCGTCCTGACCGCACTGGCGCAGGGTTTCCTGGCCGGGCTGGGCTACTGGGTGGTCGGCGTGAAGGCGCCGATCGTGCTCGGGATCGTGACCACCTTCGTCGCAATGATCCCGTTCGGGACGCCATTCGCGTGGGGCTCCGTCAGCATCTGGCTCTTATTACAGGGCGAAACCTGGGCAGGCATCTCCCTGGCCCTTTGGGGTACGCTGGTGATCAGTTGGATCGACAACATCATCCGTCCCCTGGTGATCAGCAGCGCCACGCATATACCATTCGTGCTGGTGATGTTCGGAGTGCTGGGGGGACTCGCCAGCTTCGGCTTCATCGGCCTGGTCCTGGGGCCGGTGATCCTGGCGATGGCGCTGGCGGTGTGGCGGGAGTGGCTGCAGTTGCAGAGGACGGAACTTCGTGGAGAGGGTGGAAACGGCGCATCGACACACGGGCATCTCTAGAAAATCCATGGGGCCCCGCCATTTTCAGCCGTCCAAGCGGTGGAAAATAGCAACCCGGCCCAAATCGCGTTTGGGCCTGGCGAGGAGATAAATCATTTATCGTTGTCCCCTGACGATCACGAGGGCCGCCGGAAGGCGGCTCGAAATTCACTGGATTCGTTCATGAACAAGCAAACACAGTTCAATCTCTGGTATTTCATGCTCGCCTTGATGGCGGTCATGTATCTGCACGAGCTTTGGGTCGCCAGGCAAGAGGTGGAGCACATCACCTACAGCGAGTTCCAGCAGGCGCTGAAAAACGGCGAGATCGAGGAGGTTCAGATTTTCAGCAACACCGTCCGGGGCACTTTCAAACAGCCCAGGCCCGCCGGTCAGAAACAGTTCGTCGCGGTTCAGGTCGAGCCCGATCTCGCAAGGGAATTGGAGCAATACGATGTGAAGTACGGCGCGGTGGTGGAAAGCACCTGGCTGCGCGATCTGCTTTCCTGGATCATTCCCGCGCTGGTGTTTTTTTCCATCTGGATGTTCGTGATGCGCCGGTTCGCCGAGCGCATGGGCGGAGCTGGAGGCTTCCTCTCCATCGGCAAGAGCAAAGCCAAGGTCTATATGGAGACCGACACGAAGGTGAGCTTCAACGACGTGGCGGGAGTGGACGAGGCCAAGGAGGAGTTGCGGGAGGTCGTTTTGTTCCTGAAACAGCCCAAGGACTACGGCCGCCTGGGCGCCCATGTACCCAAGGGCGTGTTGCTGGTGGGGCCGCCCGGCACGGGCAAGACCCTCTTGGCGCGTGCCGTCGCGGGGGAGGCGGGGGTTCCCTTCTTTTCCATCAACGGCTCGGAATTCGTCGAGATGTTCGTCGGCGTCGGCGCCGCCCGGGTGCGGGATCTATTCGAGCAGGCCCGGCAACAGGCACCCGCCATCATTTTCATCGACGAGTTGGACGCGCTCGGCCGGGCGCGCGGCGCTTTTCCGGGGATGGGCGGGCATGATGAGCGGGAACAGACCCTCAATCAACTGCTTTCGGAGATGGACGGATTCGACCCCAGTGCGGGCCTGATCCTGCTCGCCGCCACCAACCGTCCCGAGATTCTCGACCCCGCCCTGTTGCGCGCGGGCCGTTTCGACCGCCAGGTTTTGGTGGATAGACCCGACAAGACCGGCCGGGTGCAGATCCTGCATGTGCACTTGAAAAAGGTGCGGCTCGCCGAGGATGTGGATCCGGAAAAGATCGCCGCCCTGACGCCGGGCTTTTCCGGGGCGGACCTCGCCAATCTGGTGAATGAGGCCGCCGTGCTGGCCACGCGACGGGCGGCGAACGCCGTGGCCCTGGATGATTTCACCCGGGCAGTGGAGCGGATCGTGGCCGGCCTGGAGAAGAAGAACCGTTTGTTGAACCCCTTGGAGCGCAAGATCGTCGCCTACCACGAGATGGGACATGCCTTGGTCGCCCTGTCCCTGCCCGGCGTGGATCCCGTCCACAAGATTTCCATCATCCCGCGCGGGATCGGCGCCCTGGGCTATACCATCCAGCGGCCCACCGAGGACCGTTTCCTCATGACCCGGGAAGAGCTGGAAAACAAGATGGCGGTATTGTTGGGCGGGCGGGCCGCGGAACGGATCGTGTTCGGACATCTGTCCACCGGCGCCGCCGACGATCTCGCCAAGGTCACCGACATCGCCCGCAGCATGGTGATGCGCTACGGTATGTACGAGAAGCTGGGACACGTCGCCTATGAGGCAGAACGTCCGGCCTTCCTCGGTGTTCCCATGGCCCCGGAAATGCGGCGGGAATTCAGCGAGGAAACCGCACGGGAGATCGACTGCGCGGTGCGGGAGATCGTGACCCGGGCCTTCGATGCCGCGACTTCGACCCTGGAGCAAAGGCGGGATAGTCTCGAACGGGGCGCCAAGCTGCTGCTCGAAAAGGAAACGCTGGTCGAGGACGACCTGGTTGCATTCAGATTATCCCCCCTGGCCTGAGGATCGGGGCTTCAGCGCGTCGGGACCGTCTTTTCGGGTTCCGACATCCGAATTGTCCGGGCTAGAAATACGAACGCAGCTCGCCGCGCCGGCGTATGTCCAGGGTGGCGCAATGGAAAGCCCCCCCGAAGGGTAGGTAGCTCGCGAAGGCGCAGGGAATGGGCTCAAGGCCGTGCTCCTCAAGCACTTTGATCAACGAGGTCTGGGTCTTTTCCACGATGACCCGCCTCTCGTCCAGCATCAACACGTTCAGGCTGATCCATTTGCTGCACATCGAGAAGAACTTGGCCATCATTTCCGATTCCGCGTATGGGTCGGGGGCCGGGGCGATGATGATATCCCATGACTTCAATATCTTCGGCAGCCGCTCCACATCGATCCATTCCGGGTTGACCAGCATCTTGCCCGGCGCCAGAAACATGAAGGTCGAGTCGATGTGCATGGGGTCGGGGCAGAGGCTTTCGATTTCATGGAAGCGGAAACGGTCCCCCAGATGTCGCTTCAGCCAATCGACCCCGAAGCGATTGGTCACGTTGCTGAGCTGATAAAAGATATCCCGGCCGCAACGCAGGAAATCGGCGGCGTCGAACACCGGCTCGAAGTCGTTGATCTGATAGCGGATCGGCTCACCGGGTTTGGGCACCTCGTAGTCGGACTCGTAAAGGGCATCGAGCAATTGCGGCTTCGGCGCTGCCGTCTATTTCGCGCCGTGTCGGAAGTACTCCTTGAACAAGGCGCGATAGGGGAAACCCTCGAAATAGCGACAGCGCCAGGACATGGGCGTCTCGATGATTTCATCGCCGATCACCAAAAAGCGGTCGCGCGGGCGAGGGGCTGCGCTGTGCTAAGGCATTGGAACAAAATAACTCTTCCAAATACTGAGGGGTTTGTTTTAAAGTTGCGGTATGGAACATGCCGCAATCAAGAAGCGCTTTGAGAAACTCGATCGGTACCTGGACGAGCGTCTGCGGCGCTTGGTTGCCGGGGCGGAGGCGCTGGCGATTGGCCGAGGCGGAATCTCGGCCGTGTCACGGGAAACCGGTTTATGTCGAGAGGCGATTCGTCAAGGCTGCCAAGAGTTGGAACAACAGAATGCCTTGCCTCAGGGCCGTATTCGCCGGAAGGGGGCAGGCCGGAAACGGACGGTTGACCAGGACTCCACCCTGAAGGCCGATTTGGAGCGATTGATTGATCCGGTGACGCGCGGGGATCCGGAATCCCCGTTGCGTTGGACGTGTAAGAGCACGCGGCAATTGGCCGAAGCCCTCACTGAGATGGGGCACCGAACCAGCCATCGGATGGTGGGCGAACTGCTCCGCGCGCTGGGCTATAGCCTGCAAGGTAATCGAAAAACCTTGGAGGGCGGTTCGCATCCGGATCGCAATGCCCAGTTCGAGCATATCTACACCCAGGTGAAGCAGTTCCAAGGGCGGGGCGATCCGGTCATCTCGGTGGACACCAAGAAGAAGGAACTGGTCGGGAATTTCAAGCAACAGGGCCTGGAATGGCGCCCCGAAGGGCAGCCGGAAGCCGTTCGGGTGTATGATTTTCAAGACCCCGAACTGGGGAAGGTGGCACCGTATGGCATTTACGATCCGACGTTGAATATCGGCTGGGTCAATGTCGGGACGGATCACGACACCGCGCAATTCGCGGTGGAAAGTATTCGCCGCTGGTGGCACTCCATGGGCGCACCGTGTTATCCGAAGGCACGGCACTTGTTGATTACGGCCGATGGCGGTGGGAGCAATGGCTCGCGTGTGCGCTTATGGAAGCGGGAGCTTCAGGCATTAGCCACCGAGTTAGGACTGGCCATCACGGTGTGTCACTTCCCGCCGGGAACCAGCAAATGGAACCAGATTGAGCATCGCCTATTTTCCTTTATCACGATGAATTGGCGCGGTCGTCCGCTCATCAGTCACGAGGTCGTGGTGAATTTGATTGCCTCGACGACCAATCGCAAAGGCTTGCGGGTCTATTGCGAACTGGACGATAGCGAATATCCCAAAGGGATCAAGGTCACCGACGCGGAAATGGACGGCCTCAAAATACAGCGCCATGCCTTCCATGGCGAATGGAATTATACGATCCTGCCGTAGCATTCATATGGCAGATTTATTTTGTTCCAATGCCTAAGCAAGTAAAGATGAACGGTGGTCGCCGTGGGGTTGATGCTGTCCAAGGCGGCGATGCTCACGATCGTAATCCATAGCGAAGTCGTCACTGGCAGATCCTCAACGCGTCCGAAGTTTGGGCCTCAGTCTGCCCAGAAAACCGTCAATGGATGGGCGCACAGTGGCTGAAAAGCCGATTTGTTCGCCTCATCGTTGGGGGCGAGCCCTCCGGGACAAAAACACCGCGAGCGGTTTTGGTCGAGCGAAGCTCGCCCTGCGCATTCCGGCGAACGTGACCGTTGATTCCGGTGATCGTGACCGCCGGGGATCTCATGCCGCGCTGGAGGTTGGTTTTTTACTTGGACCGGTCACGTTGGGTCAAGCCGGCGGTGGTTTTGCGCATCGACTCGCCGGTCAGGGGTAGCCGGTGGGCGTTGTGCAGGAGGCGGTCGAGGATGGCATCGGCGAGGGTGGGCTCGCCGAGGTAGTCGTGCCAGTGCTCGACCGGCAGCTGGCTGGCGATGAGGGTGGAGCGCAGGCCGTGGCGGTCTTCGATCAACTCCATGAGGTCGTTGCGCTGAGAGGCGGTGAGCGGCTGGATGCCCCAGTCGTCGAGGATGAGCAGGTCGGTGCGGGCGAGCTGGTTCATGAGCCGGGAATAGGAGCCGTCGCCGCGGGCGACGGCGAGCTGTTCGAGCAGCCGAGGCAGGCGCAGGTAACGGACGGCTAGTCCCTGGCGGCAGGCCTGATTGCCGAGGGCGCAGGCGAGATAGGTCTTGCCGGTGCCGGTGGGGCCGGTGAGGCAGAGATTGTGATGGGCGCGCAGCCAAGAGCCTTCGGCGAGCGCGGCCATTGGGGGACGATGCAGGCCGCGGGGGTGGCGATAGTCGATATCCTCGATGCAGGCGGCAAGGCGCAGCTTGGCGTCCTTGAGCAAACGGCTGAGGCGGCGGTTGTCGCGGTAGAGCAGCTCCCGGTCGACGAGCAGCGCGAAGCGCTCGTCGAAGGAGAGATCGTGGGTGGCGGGCTGTTCGAGCTGTTGTTCGAAGGCCTCGCGCATGCCGGTGAGGCGCAGGGTGTGGAGCTTGTCCAGGGTTTGCTGGGTGAGCATGGTTTTGTCTCCTGTTGTAACGGGTTTCAGTTGTAGTAGTCGGGACCGCGCACGTTGCCGTGGGCCGGCAGCGCCGCGGCGGTCTCGTCATGGGCCTCATGCGGCTGGCGGTCGAGCCCCTTGTCGAGGATGGAGCTGACGGAGCGATAGGACGGTGATTGGATGGCCAAGGCCCGCGCACAGGCCGCCTCCAGCCGCGCTCGGCTGTAGCGCCGAGCGAGATTGAGCAGGCCCAGGCAGGCGCGGTAGCCGTGCTCGGGATGGGGCCGGTTGTTGAGCTGGTGTTCGACCACGTGCAGCGTCGCTACGCCGATGTCTTTGGCCCAGTTCATGAAGCGCCCCGGTGACCACTGGCGGTGCTCGCGGTGGGACTTGGGCATGTGCTCGGGGAGGGTGGAGAAGCGGCCGGCGCCCTGGCGCGGGTGCGCGGCGACGCGGTGTCCCCGGTGCAGCACCTCGATGCTGGTGGCGGTGGCGCGCAGCTCCAGCACCTGGCCGACCAGCGCATGGGGCACGCTGTAGAGGCGACCGCCGAACTCGACGTGGTAGTCGATGCCGGGCTTGACCTGTTTCCACTCGGCGTACTCGTAAGGCACCAGCGGCAGGGGTTTGAGGGCCGGCCGGTCGAGGGACTCGAACAGGTCGCGGCGGCTGTCGGGCTGGCGCTGGAAGGGGCGGCCGTTGAGTGACTCCAGCAGCTCGTGTATGGCCTGGTTGAGGGCCGCCAGGGAGTGGAAGGTGCGATGGCGCAGCCGGGCCAGAATCCACCGTTCCACGACTTGCACGGCCACCTCCACCTTGGCCTTGTCCTTCGGCTGGTAAGGGCGCGCCGGCAGGATGGCGGCGCCGTAGTGGCGGGCCAGCTCGGCGTAGGTGGCGTTGGGCTCGGGGGCGTAGCGGCAGGGCTGGCTCACCGCCGCGCGCAGGTTGTCCGGCACCCACAGCGCGGGGGTGCCGCCGAAGTAGCGCAGGGCGCGCTGATGGGAGGCGATCCAGTCCGGCAGCGCCTGGGTCCAGGTGGCCTCGGCGTAGGTGTAGCTGGAGGCGCCGAGCACGGCGACGAACACCTGCGCCTGGCGCAGCTCGCCGGTGGCGGGGTCGATCACCGGAACGGTGGGGCCGCAGTAGTCGAGAAAGAGCTTCTCGCCGGCGTGGTGAACCTGGCGCATGCTGCGCCGCTGCTGGCCCTGCCAGAGCCGGTAACGGTGGCAGAACTGGCTGTAACGGTAAGCGGCCTCGCCGTGGGTCGCCACGTACTCGGCCCACAGCAGCTGCAGGGTCACCCCCTTGCGCTTGAGCTCGTGGTGAAGGCGCGGCAGGTCCGGCTCCACGAAGCGCGCCGGGGCCGTGGGGGCGGGGAACAGCAACCGCTCCAGGGCCGCCTCGTCCATCGCCCCGGGCAGCGGCCAAGCAACGCCCTTCGCCTGGGCGAGGCTCACGTACTTGCTGACCACGCCCTTGGAGACGCCCAGCGCCCGGGCGATCTTCTCGTGGCTGAGCTTCGCCTCGTGCTTGAGGCGCAGAATCTCGGTGATGTGTCGCATGGAACTCCTCTTTGCCGGCATGTCGCCCCCTTCGAAAGTAAAAGGGCGGCTCTATGCCTGTTGGGGTTGAGAAATTCCAGCGCGGCTGAGGTGATTCCGGGAACGTGACCGCGATTTCCGGCATCGTGACCACCGATTCCGGCCGGAAGGCCAAAATCGGTCACGATCAAACGGAATCGCCGGTCACGTTCACCCGGCATGGGCGGTCACGATCAAACGGAATCGGCGGTCACGTTGGGCCGGAATACGCAAGTACCCCGCGGCGCTCGCGCTCGGCCCGGCGCAGCCGCTGGGCCTGGCGGTCGACCGTGGCGCTCAGGCGGGTTCTTGAATTGGCGGGGGGTGACGGCTTCACGTTCTACCTCCTTCGCGGTCCAGGGGGTATCGTTCGTGGGCATCGTAGGCCGAACGCAACATCCGATCGTCGAGGGAGTCCTGAAGGCTTTTGTTGGCCGTGAACTCCATTATCGCCTCAGCGCGGCTTCGCATTCGGAGTGGATGCCGGCTTCACGACGTGCCGATCGATCGGTTGCTGCGCCAAGCCTACTCCCTCGCGAAAGTATTTTCACTCACCGAAATCCCACCCTTCACAAATCATAAAACTCCACTAAGGTTAGTTGCTTGTGTGTTCATGACTTTGGTTTCCGCAACGCTTTGGCTAAAGTGAGGTAGGGGTATGGTCGGACGGATCGGTCGTTTGGCGCTGGCGGTCTTCGGGCTGAGTTGTTTGCTGTTCGGTTGGGCCTGGGGGCGTGAAGAGGAGCACCACTCGCCCCACGACACCCCATTCGTGATCGAGTCTTACGCCGAAGTCGGCAAGAAAGTCCGGGTGGACAGACATCGTTTCCGTCAGACCTACCGGGCCGTGGTCCGGAACCGCAGCGGGGAGGACGCATTTCACCTGACCGCGGTTTTAGCCGGGCACGATGACGACTTTACGGTCATCGACGGCGACCTGGACTTCGGCGACGTCCCTGACCGCGAACGCGCCGTGAGCCTCGACACCTTCACGCTCGAAACGCGTTCCGGCGGACATTCCTCTCTCAAAAAGCTGCGCTGGCGCTTCAGTCAGAACCACGCGCCCGTCGCTCGGGCCGGCGCCGATCAAAGCGTGAAGGTCGGCGGCCGGGTGCAGTTGAACGGCAGCGGTTCCAGCGACGCCGACGGCGATGTCCTGAGCTACCGATGGACGTTCGTCTCGCTACCCCCCGGCAGCCAGACGGCCTTGAGCGATGCCGCCGTGCCCGATCCCGACTTTCTGGTGGACCGGCCCGGCAACTATGTGATCCAACTCGTCGTCAACGATGGCCATTCGGACAGTGCAGCGGACAGTATCACCGTCAGCACGCTCAACAGCGCGCCGGTAGCGGATGCCGGCCCGGATCAGACCGGCACGCTCGGCAGCCTGGCGCAGTTGGACGGGCGCGGTTCCAGCGACGCCGACGGCGATCCCCTGGGTTACCGCTGGACCCTCCTTGCATCGCCGGAAGGAAGTCAGGCGGCGCTGTCGGACCCGCTGTCCGCCACCCCATCGATCAGCCTGGACCGTCCCGGCCGCTATGCGGCGCAATTGGTCGTGTCCGACGGCGAGCTCGACAGCGATCCGGACACTGTCAGCCTCACCACCACCAACTCCCCGCCCGTCGCCCAGGCCGGTCCCGACCGGACGGCGCTGGTGGGCGAGGCCGTGGACCTCGACGGCGGCGCCTCCAGCGACGTGGACGGCGATCCCTTGAGCTACCGCTGGGCCCTCGTGACTCGCCCCGCGGACAGCAACGCGGTGCTCTCGGCGGTCGCGGGAATGAAATCGGGCTTCATCGTCGACCGCCCCGGGACCTACGCTGCCCAGCTCATCGTCAATGACGGCCAGGCCGACAGCGAGCCGGACACCGTCGCCATCACCACCCGCAACAGCTTGCCCGTGGCCCGCGCCGGCGCGGACCAGAGCGCGGCCGTCGGCAGCCGGGTGAGCCTGGACGGTTCGGCTTCCAGCGATCCTGACGGCGATGCCTTGAGCTACCGCTGGTCCCTGCTCAGCCGGCCCGGCGGCAGCGGCGCCGTGCTCGATCCGGTCGATGCCGCCCTCAGCGGCTTCGGCATCGACCTTCCCGGCACCTACGTCGCCCAGCTCATCGTCAACGACGGCCAGGGCGACAGCCCGCCGGACACCGTCAGCGTCAGCACGGTCAACAGCCGCCCCGTCGCCGCCGCCGGTCCCGACCAAAGCGTCGTCACCGGCAGCGCCGTCAGCCTCGACGGAAGCGCCTCCCACGACCCCGATCTCGACGTCCTGAGCTATCGCTGGTCGCTGCTGAGCGTGCCCGATGGGAGCCGCGCGATGCTGGACGATCCCGCCGCCCCTCTCTGTCATTTCCGGGCCGATCTTCCCGGCGGTTACCTCGCCCAACTCATCGTCGGCGACGGCAGCCTGGACAGTGTCCCCGACACCGTCCTGATCCAGGCCGTTTCGCCGCCGAATCGGGCGCCGGCCATCAGCTCGGCCCCGGTGGTCGTGGCCGCCCTGGGGGAGATTTACGAATATTTCGTAGTCGCCAGCGATCCCGACGGCGATCCCCTGGCCTACAGCCTCGCTGCGGCTCCCGTCGGGATGAGTATCGACGGAGCCGGCGGCGCCATCCGCTGGACACCCGTCAGCGCAGGCCGCTATGCCGTCACCGTCGTCGTCACCGACCCGCACGGCGCCACTGTTGCTCAAAGTTTCGAGATCGTGGTGTCGGCAGGCGACGGCGGCCTGCCGCCTGATCCGGTCCGGATCGCCCCGCCGGTCGACCCGAGTGTCGCCACCACCGTCGCCGATTCCACTCGCTTCCTCTATTCCGGCAGCCATCCGGTGCAGACCGGCGTTGCGGCGGGCACCATCGAAGCCCGGCGCGCCGCCGTCATCCGCGGCAAGGTGCTGGACCCGGGCGATGCGCCCTTGAGCGGGGTCACGCTGACCGTCAAGGGCCATCCCGAATTCGGCCAGACCCTGAGCCGGGCCGACGGCCAGTTCGACCTTGCCGTCAACGGCGGCGGCGTACTGGTCGTCGAATACGCCAAGACTGGCTTCCTGCCCGCTCAGCGGCAGGTCAGCGCGCCCTGGCAGGATTTCGCCACCGCCGAAGACGTGGTCCTGGTTCCGCTCGATTCCCAGGTCACCGCCATCGATCTGAGCGGAGCGGCGGCCGGCTATCAGGCCGCCCAGGGCAGTCTCAGCAGCGACGCCGACGGCAGCCGCCAGGCCACCGTTCTGTTCCCGCCCGGCCTCCAGGCCAGCATGACCCTGCCCGATGGCAGCCGGCAGGCGCTTTCCACGCTCAATGTCCGCGCCACCGAATACACCGTCGGCGCCAACGGGCCGAAACGCATGCCCGGTCCCCTGCCGCCGGCCTCCGGCTACACCTACGCCGTCGAATTGTCGGTGGATGAAGCCCTGGCGCAGAACGCCAGACAGGTGGTCTTCGACCGGCCCGTACCGGTCTATGTCGACAACTTCCTCGATTTCCCGGTGGGCGAGATCGTCCCCGCCGGCTGGTACGACCGCGACAAGAGCGCCTGGATACCGTCCGACAATGGCCGGGTGATCGAGATCCTCGCCATTGCCGATGGCCTCGCGCAGATCGATGGCGACGGCGATGGCCAGGCCGACGATGCCGCCAGGCTTGCAACGCTCGGTGTCAGCGATGCCGAAAGGGCGTCGCTCGCCGGGCTTTATTCCGCGGGGAAGAGCCTGTGGCGCGTGCCCCTCAAACACTTTTCGCCGCACGATTTCAACTGGCCTTGGGGCTTCCCGCCGGATGCCATCACACCCAACGGCGGCGATCCCACCACCGGGGATGAGCGACAACCTCAGTCATGCGAAGGCGACGTCCGCAGCGGTTGCCTGATCGGCAGCCAATCCCAGGTGCTCGGTGAGGAACTGCCCATCGCCGGCACGCCTTATACCTTGCATTACCGCAGCGACCGGACAGCGGGGCGGAAGACCAGCACCACGCTCAACATCCCCTTGAGCGGGACCACGGTTCCGGCGAGCCTCAAGCGCATCGAACTGGCGGTCGAGGTCGCGGGACAGCGTTATACCCAGGCCTTCCCGCCCGCCCCCAACCAAAGCCACAGCTATACCTGGAACGGCCTCGACGCTTACGGGCGGCATGTCGAAGGCAGCCAGACGGCGACCGTCCGGGTCGGGTACGTCTACAGCCCGGTGTACTACGAAGCGGCCAACCGCACTGCCAGAGCGTTCGGGGAAACTTCAGACAACCCCGGCGCTGGTGTCTTGACTTCGGTGATGGACCGGCAGAATGCCGTCTACACCCATTGGAAAACCTGGAACAAGCGCTTAGGGGTGTTCGAACCGAAGGCGGCGGGTCTGGGTGGCTGGAGTCTGGCAGTTCATCATGCGTACGATCCGGTCGGTGCGGTGTTCCATGGCGGCAGTGGCGGAGTTGGCGGAGGAGACGAAGTCATCGAGACCGTGGCGGGTGATGGGACGGCTGGATTCAGCGGCGATGGCGGGCCGGCAGCGAACGCACGGCTGAACACTCCGTGGGACGTGTCTGTCGGTGCCGACGGCAGCTTGTATGTCGCCGATTCGGGAAATGGACGCATTCGCCGTATCTGGCCCGACGGAACTATCAGGACCGTTGCGGGCGGGGGCAACAGCACGTCAGACGGCGTCCCGGCGACTTCAGCTAACCTGGGCGGACCCTATGGGATCCATGTTGAGTCCGATGGACGGATTTTCGCGGCGATTCGAAATAGTAGCTCCGTCAAGCTCGTCGAGGCCGATGGAACGATCCGCACCGCTGCTCGGGGTCTGGACGCAGTTCACGTCGCATCGGGGTCGGACGGGAATGTTTACGTCACGAACAACAGTAGGGAATCGATCGAGCGTCTAGCTCCCGACGGAACCCTCAGCCGCTTCGCCGGTGGCCGTCGCCAGTTCTCTGGAGACGGCGGTTCCGCCGTTTCCGCAGGGCTGTCCAATCCGTTCGGTGTGGCGGTGGAACCGAGCGGCGAAGTGCTGATTGGCGACACCCTGGCCTATCGGGTGAGACGCGTCGATGCCGCCGGCGTCATCCGGACGATAGCGGGAGGCGGAAACCAAGTCCCGGACGGTGTCGCCGCGACGTCAGCGCGGCTTTCGGGTCCCGAGGACATCACCAGCGATTTCAGAGGTGGGTTTTACATCACCGACGTCTACGCCCACCGCTTGTTCCATGTAAATGCAAACGGCGTTCTTCGCACCCTGGCCGGCAACGGCAGTGCCGGGTTCGGCGGTGACGGTGGCCCGGCCCGAGCCGCCAGCTTTAAGAACCTGTCTGGTAAAAGTTTAAGCACATTTAGCAAGAGTCAGCTTGAGCATGGCGATGCGAATCATGTTTTCGGCAGTGGCGGTGAGGATTTCGACATCCTTGGCGAGTCGGCGGAACGACCCGAGCCAAGCGAAGGTGCGCTCGACCACCCAGCGCTTGGGCAGGACTGCGAAGCCATCTTTGATCTTCTCGGAAATATGCAGCGTCAACCCCAAGGTCTCGTCGACAAACCGAACGGCGGTGCCGCGATACCCGGCGTCGCCGGAAAAGGCCTGTAGACCGGGATGCTTTTCCGCGGCTCGACGCAGCACCTCGCAAGCCCCCACCGTATCGTGAAGGTTGGCGGCATGAACCTGGACGTGCAACAGATTGCCCAAGACATCGACCACGATATGGCGTTTGCGGCCTTTCACTTTTTTGCCGCCGTCGATGCCACGCTCTTCGCTGTCGTACTGGGTTTTGACGCTTTGCGAATCAATGATGCCGTAGCGGGGACAGGGCGCTCTGCCGTTTTTTTTCGCCGTTGCCGATTCAAGTCGTCCAGCGCGCGTTCCCAAACGCCGTTTTTGTTCCAGCGGCTGAAATGGTCGTACACCGTTTTCCACGGAGGAAAGTCGTTGGGCAACTGCCGCCACTGGGCACCCGTTTTCACCAAGTACAGAATGGCATCGACGATGCGTTTTCGCGAATGCTTACACCCGCTGCCTCGCCGATCATTGGGCTGAAAGTAGCGCTCTATCCGCGCCCATTCGTGCTCTTTCAAATCACTCGGATAACTCAATGGCTTCGCTCGTCAGGTCCAGGGACCATTGACTTTACTACGTTTTGTTTTTCAAGACAGGTTCTAATACGCCTGTGGGAGTGGCCGTGGCTCCCGACGGCAGCGTCTACATCGCCGACCGCAATAACCACCGAATCCGCTGTATCCGTTCCCGCTTTCCCTATTATTCCGGCACGGAAATCAGCATCGTTTCCGAAGACGGCAGCGAACTCTATGCCTTCGACGCCGACGGCCGGCATCTGTACACCCGCGATACCCGCACCGGCGCCAAGCTCCACAGCTTCAGCTACGACGGCGAAGGCCGGCTCAGCGCCATCGAGGACGTCGACGGCAACCTGACCCGGATCGAGCGCGACGGCGCCGGCCTCCCCACCGCCATCGTCGCCCCGGACGGCCAGCGCACCGCGCTGTCCGTCGACGCCAACGGTCATCTCGCCGCCGTCGCCAATCCGGCCGGCGAAACCTATCGAATGACCTACAGCGCCGACGGGTTGATGCTCGGCTTCACCGATCCCAAGGGGCAGGCCAACGCCTTCGAATACGACGGCCTGGGACGGCTGGTCCGCGATGCCGACGCTGCGGGTGGCGGCTGGACGCTGGGCCGGACCGAACAGGCTTTGGGCTTCACCACCCGCATGACCTCCGCCGAAGGCCGGACCACCGATTTCCAGGTCGAGGTCCGCGCCAACGGCGACCGTCATTTGGTCAACACCTATCCCGACGGCGGCGTGGAAGAACGGTGGTTCACGACGGCGGGCGAGAACCGCTACAGCAGTGCGGACGGCATGCTGACCACCGTTCTGAAAGGACCCGATCCGCGCTTCGGCATGCAGGCGCCGGTGGTGTCCAAACGCGTGACCAAGACACCGGCCGGGCTCACGGCGACGGTCACCCAAAGCCGCACCGTCACACTCTCGGCGCTTTCCGACCCCTTGAGCCTGAAAACCCTCGCCGAAACCGTTACCGTCAACGGCAAGAGCGCGCGGAGCGTGTTCGACGCCGCCGCCCGCAGCGTCACGGCCACCTCGCCGGCCGGCCGCAGCGCCGTCGCCACGCTGGACGCCAAGGGCAGGCCGGTCTCGTCCCAGGTCGCCGGCCTGGAACCGGTGCAGTACGCCTACGACAGCCGTGGACGCCTGCAGGACGTGCGCCGGGGCCAGGAGGGCGGCGATACCCGCACGCTGCATTACGACTACCACGCCAGCGGACCGGCGCAGGGCTATCCGGCCGCCGTCACCGATGCCTTGGGGCGCAGCGTCCGCTACGACTACGATGCGGCCGGGCGCATCATCCGGCAGACCGGCCCGGACGGCGGCAGCGTGCAATTTTCGTACGATGCCAACGGCAATCTCAGCGGGTTGATTCCGCCCGGCCAGCCCGCCCATCTGTTCGACTACACCGCCGTCGACCGCGCCGAAAGCTACACCCCGCCCATGGTAGACACCGCCGATCCCGCCACCCATTACCGGTACAACCGCGACAGACAGCTCACCCGGATCGTCCGGCCCGGCGGCGAAACCCTGGATTTCGCCTACGACAACGCAGGGCGCCTTGTCACCCTCACCGCTTCGCACGGCGACACCACCTACGCCTACGACGTCGCCGGGCGGCTCAAAACCCTGAGCGCACCGGGCGGCATCGGCCTGAGCTACGGCTACGACGGAGCGCTACTCACCCAGGAGACGCTCACCGGTCCCATCGCCGGCAGCTTGACCCGCGCCTACGACAACGATTTCCGCGTCGTACGGCTGAGCGTCAACGGCAGCGCCATCGCCTTTGGCTACGACGACGACGGCCTGCTGACCCGCGCCGGCGACATCACCCTCAACCGCGATGCCCGGAATGGCCTTCTCACCGGCACCACGCTCGGCCGTGTCGATGACAGCCTGGGCTACAACGGCTTCGGCGAAGTCCAGAGCTACGACGCCCGGGCCAACGGCAGCCCCCTCTTCGCCGTCGCTTACGGCCGCGACGTTCTCGGCCGTATCACCGACAAGACCGAAACGATCCAGGGCGTCACCACCCATAGCGGCTACCGTTACGACCTCGCCGGCCGGCTGGTCGAAGTCCGGGTCGACGGCCAGGTCCAGGCCAGCTATGGGTATGATGCCAACGGCAACCGCACCACCGTCAACGGCGCGACGGTCGCCGGCTACGACACCCAGGACCGCCTCAAAACCTTCGACCCCAGCGGCACCGGGGCAGCGGCGAGGGTCTACGACTACACCCCCGGCGGCGAACTCAAGACCAGCACCGTCGGCGGCTCGGCGACCCGTTACAGCTACGATGCGTTCGGCAACCTTCGCCATGTCGACCTGCCGGGCGGCACCGCCATCGACTACCTCGTCGACGGCCGCAACCGCCGGATCGGCAAAAAACTGAACGGCCAGCTCGTGCAAGGCTTCCTCTACCAGGACGCCCTGCGCCCCCTCGCCGAACTCGACAGCCAAGGCCGGATCGCCGCCCTATTCGTCTACGCCGACAAAGCCAACGTCCCGGCCTATCTCGTCAAAGGCGGCCAGACCTACCGCATCCTCTCCGACCACCTCGGCAGTCCCCGCCTGGTCGTCAACACCGCCGACGGCACGGTCCTGCAGCGCATGGACTACGACGCCTGGGGCAACGTCACCTATGACAGCAACCCCGGCTTCCAGCCCTTCGGCTATGCCGGCGGCCTCTACGACCGGGACACCGGGCTGGTGAGGTTCGGCGCGAGGGACTACGATCCGGAAACCGGACGATGGACGGCGAAAGACCCGATTTTGTTTGGGGGCGGGGATGCGAATGTTTATCGCTATGTTTCAAATGACCCCATAAACTTCATTGATCCTCCTGGATTAGATGGTATTGGTGCATGGCTAGTGTCAACTTGGCACATTGGCGATACTTCTTACGGGTTTAACTCTCCAAACCCTAATGCGCAGGGTAGGCTGAATAATTTAATTGGTGGGCGCGCATCCAATAAATGCAATTTTTTTGTAAACGACATGCTTACGGCTGGAGGAAATCCTCCGGGACGAATAAACGGAAGGATTCCCAGTGCTTCTGAGTGGGCTGATCCCCATGTAGCAATCGATGGATACTATGTGATGCCAGGTGTTTACCTGCCAAAAGAAGGTGACGTGGTTGCATATGATGGTCACGTCGGACTATTTGCGCCCCTTGATGGTGGAAGTCCTGGAACAATTTCCGCTAGCGCTGTCACACAATCAGTCGTTCATAATGATTGGGGTTTTCGGTCGGGGCAATCACCAACAATTCGCCGATGTGTGTGTGATCAATGAAGGGCGCACTTTCAATTGCGGCATTTTTGCTTTCCTTCCTGTTGGTTCAAAAAATCCTTCCGGTGTTGATTCCCTTGAGCGAATTTTCTGGGGCTGGAAGAGTAGATCTGTTGCAGTGGTTATTCGGCTTCAGGTCCTTGGCAACTATCGCCTTGATTGCTTGCTTTATTCTATTCATATGCGGCTGGCCGTTAACTCGATTGTCTGTTTTTTTGTCATTAGTGTTTGGAATTGTTGCGGCACTATTGTGCGGGTTTACTATTTTTCCTTATAATGTTTTTGACTTGGAGATCGTGTCGCGTCAGTATTTTGATTTATCTGTGGCGTTATGGGTGATTGTTTTGCTGTTTCCGTGGGGAGTGGCTATGGTGAAAAAACTGTAGCCCGCGTAGGACGAATTCTTGCCACCGATTAACAGGGCGAGGTCCCATTTCCCGACATACTCGTCGCCCTGTTCGCCTACGCCGATAAAGGCAAGGTCCCGGCCTATCTTGAATTCAGCATCGTCTTGATGAGGTCAAGGTTCCGGAATCAGAAGAAGATTATTGAAACATCAGACCCCGCTCTGCGGGGCTTTTTCAATCATTCTCCCACGGCTTCTTCTCCTGCCCCGCTAGCCAGCGTAGCCCGCGTAGGTACGATTAGCGCAGCGTAATCGTACGCATGAATCGTGCTCCAGCCATTACTGTATCCACTTTGGAAATAACGCGCTCCACTTTGTTTTATCAGGGTTTGCTATTCCACCCCTTCAATCGGATCAATAACCAAAAGACCGAAACCGTGGGCAGCGTCACCGACACCGCTGGTCGCGCCTACGACCTCGCGGGACGGCCGCAACCGCAGGATCGGCAAAAAACTGAACGGACAGCTCGTGCAAGGCTTCCTCTACCAGTACGCCTTGCGCCTCATCGCCGAACTCGATGGCCAAGGCAAAGTCATCACCCTGTTCGTCTACGCCGACAAAGGCAACGTCCCCGCCTATCTCGTCAAAGGCGCCCAGACCTACCGTATCCTCTCCGACCACCTCGGCAGTCCCCGCTGATCGTCAACACCGCCGACGGCACGGTCCTGCAGCGCATGGACTACGACGCCTGGTGCAACGTCACCTACGACAGCAACCCCGGCTTCCAGCCCTTCGGCCATGCCGGCGGCCTCTACGACCGCGATACCGGGCTGGTGAGGTTCGGCGCGAGGGACTATGATCCGGAAACCGGACGATGGACGGCGAAAGACCCGATTTTGTTTGGGGGCGGGGATGCGAATGTTTATGCCTATGTCCGGAATAACCCAACCAACCTTGTGGATCCCTTTGGGTTGAGGGAATACCCTGACAATTTCATAGGTCCGCTTGAGCCGAGTGGGTACTACACCTCGCAGATGACGCAGACGAAGTGCGGGCGAATACCGCCGGCGCCACCCGGCGTTAACATCAATTCCAACATGTTTGATGCGCGAAGCCATTTCAATCCATTCTGGTTTTATGACCAGGTAAGGAATAAAGGTCCATGGGACTATAAGCAGCAAGGATCGCTGTATGAGGACTTTGGAAATTTTAATTTCGGAGCAACCGGTAATGCGTTTGGGTTCCCATCAGACGTTTTACAACGTGGCGCCGGCTGGGCTAACCAGAAGGCTGACCCCGCTCGGACGAATCTCGGTAGTCCCTGGGGGGCGCCGCCCTATGGGGATGATTGGTATGACCAACTACAAATTAGGCGGGGAATCAACTTCTGTGAGTGCATGGAGAAGTGATCTGTGTTGTGTAAAAGTACTTCTCGGTAGTTTTTTACTTGCATTAGAGGGTTGTGGTGGCAGCCTTTGCGGCAATGAGGTGGTGGGCGAGTACCCGTCACCGGATGGGCAATTTGTCGCAACGGTCTTCGAAAGGAATTGCGGAGCAACTACCCCCTTTGTGCGAGTTATAAGTCTTCGGGAATCCGGTGAAAAATTTGATTCGGAAAGCTATGAGGATTGGATTTTTACGAGTAAGGGGCAACCTCGAATCAGTATTTCCTGGAATGGCAATAACCAGTTGAATGTAAATTATGTTGGCGGAAGAGAAATGCCTACGCAACGTCAGTTCTGGAAAACCGTACACGTCGAGTACCGATAATACTGAATAGCACGCGCCCGATTAGCGTAGCGTAATCGGACGAATTTATGCCGCCGATTAACCGGGACGAGGCCCCACGTTCCGACATACTCGCCGCACTGTTCGCCTAAGCCGACAAAGGCAACGTTCCGGCCTATCTTGAATTCAGCGTCGTCTTGATGAGATCAAGGTTGCGGAATCGGAAGAAGCTTATTGAAACACCAGACCCCGCTCTGCGGGGCTGTCTCAATCATTCTCCCACGGCTTCTTCTCCTGCCCCGTCAGGTCACGGCTGCCGTGCATGACGGCAAGGATGAGCACACGGTCAGTTTCAAGGTGATACATCACGCGCTAGCCTTGCACGATGATCTCGCGCCGTGATTTGTCCTCGGCCTCCGGAATCATCCGCCCGCTTTCCGGAAGCTCCCTCAGCCGCCGGGTGGCAAGTACCACCTTTTGGCCGGAGCGCCGGGCATAAAGCGCCGAGTCGCGGCCGATGTAGCGCAACAGATCATCGAGATCGTTGCGCGCAAAATCCGACCATTCAACGCGCATCATTCAGGAATCGCTTTTCCATCTCCTCCTGCGAAGTCACCTTGCCTGCTTCCGCCGCCTGGAGCGAGCGCTCCAGTTTCTGGCGCACATAGAGGGCATACATGGTATCGTTGAAGGTCGCCTGCTCCGGCAGGCGGTCGGCGATATCGTGGACGATCTGCTTAACGGTTTGCATGATGATCACTCCTCACGACGCTTGCTTGAATCACGGTATCCAGAATTGTCGGGGCGCCACCGCGATCCGCTCCTGCGCCATGCAAGGAAAGGGGGCTGATGGTGTCTGACCCGGTTTCTCCCCTTTCTGGCTGGAATCTCGACGGTTGTTCCCGGCCCGAGGCGCCGCTCGAAGCACCCGCCTTGCACATCCGGAAAACCTCACCTTCGCCCCTGCGCCGTCTCCAGCCGGTAGTTCCGCCCCCAGACGTAGACGTAGATCGCTCCGCTGGCGATCGTGGTGGCGAGGGTGGCGGCGAGGAGGGCGTCGAGCAGGAACGGGGGCAGTTCGGAGACGCCGCGGTTGAAGAGGATGGCGACGATGAACGCCAGTTGCAGCAGGGTGTTCAGCTTGCTGGCGAGGATGGGCTGGCCGTCGAACGGGTGTGCTAGCAGGTAGTAAGCGATGGCGCCGGTGACGATAACGGCATCGCGGAGGAGTACGGCGGCGGCCATCCAGACGGGGAGGAGGCCGAGCCAGGCGCCGGCGACGAAGCAGCAGACCAGGAGCAGTTTGTCCGCCAGCGGGTCCAGGTAGGAGCCGAGCCGGGATTGCCAGCCGTAGTGCTTGGCGAGGAAGCCGTCGATCGCATCGGATAGGCCGGCGACCACGAACAGCGCCAGGGCGCCGGTGTAGCGCTCCGCCAACATCAGATGGACGACCGGGTAGACCAGGAATATCCGGAGGGTGCTGATGATGTTTGGGATGTGTTCTGGCCGCATGGTCGCACTCCTTACGGGACGTCGATAATCTCCGGATGGGGGGTGGCCGTCAAGCCTGGAGCCGACGGTAACGGAGGCGGGGGGATGGTGATAAACTACCCAGTCATCCTTATTCCGAACAAGGCGCCGTCTTGACTCAAGTGACGGCCGGCGGGCCACACGGTCCGATCTTCATGCAGGAGTCTCCTTGAAAACCGAAAATCCCCCTTCTTTCGACTACAAGAGCGCCGGCGTCGACATCGCGGCCGGCAATGCCCTGGTGGAGCGCATCAAGCCGGCGGCGCGGAAGACGGTGCGGCCCGGCGTGCTGGCGGGGTTGGGGGGATTCGGTTCGCTGTTCGAGCTGCCGGTGGATCGCTACCGCAAGCCCGTGCTGGTGGCGGGAACCGATGGGGTCGGTACCAAGCTCCGGCTGGCGATCGAGTCGGGCCGCCACGGCGGCGTCGGCATCGACCTGGTGGCGATGTGCGCCAACGACATCGTGGTGCAGGGCGCCGAGCCGCTGTTCTTCCTCGATTACTACGCGACCGGCAAGCTGGACGTGGACGTCGCCGCCTCCGTGATCGCCGGCATCGCCCAGGGCTGCGAGCAGGCCGGCTGCGCCCTGGTCGGCGGCGAAACGGCGGAGATGCCGGGCATGTACGCCGGGGGCGACTACGATCTGGCCGGCTTCTGTGTCGGCGTGGTGGAGAAGGACGCGATCATCGACGGCAGCCGGGTCAGGCCCGGTGACCGGCTGATCGGCCTGGCGTCCTCGGGGCCGCATTCCAACGGCTATTCGCTCATCCGCAAGATCGTCGATCATTCCGGCCTGGGGCTGGATGCGCCGGTTGCCGGCCGCGCCTTGGGCGACTGGCTGCTCGAGCCAACCCGGATCTACGTCAAGCCGCTGCTCGAACTCCTGAAATGCGTGGAGGTCCACGCCCTGGCCCACATCACCGGCGGCGGCATCACCGAGAACCTGCCGCGCGTGCTGCCCGCCGGAACCGCGGCCCGGATCGACACCGCCGCCTGGGCGATGCCGGAGATTTTCCGCTGGCTGCAGCGGCAGGGCGGGGTGGAGACTTCCGAGATGCTCAGGACGTTCAACTGCGGCGTCGGCATGATCGTTTGCGTGGCGGCGGAGGACGAAGCTCGCACCCTGGAGACCTTGCGCGGCCAGGGCGAGAGCGCGTTTCCCCTGGGCGAAACCGTCCCCGGCGAGCCCGCCGTCCATTACGTCTGAGCCCTTTTAAGCGTCCCTATTCCAAGGTATATCCATGCGCCTTTCGGTCGTCGTTCCCGTCCATAACGAAATAGACAATCTCGAATCCCTCATCGGCGAAATCACCCAGGCGCTGTCTCCGCTGGGCGATTACGAAATCGTCTACGTCGACGACGGCAGCACCGACGGGACGCTAGAGAAGCTGCGCGCGCTGAAAGCCTCGGTGCCCGCGCTGCGCGTGCTCCGGCATGTCCGCTGCTGCGGGCAGAGCACGGCGCTGCGCACCGGCATTCTGGCGGCGCGGGGGGCGTGGATCGCCACCCTGGACGGCGACGGCCAGAACGACCCGGCGGACATCCCCCGCCTGCTCGAAGCCCTGGACCAGCTCGGCGGGGAAACCGGCCGCGGCATGGTGGCCGGGTATCGGCGGAAGCGCAAGGACACCGGCTGGCGCCGGTTTTCCTCCCGCATCGCCAACGCCGTGCGCGGCGGTTTGCTGCGGGACAACACGCCGGATACCGGCTGCGGCCTCAAGGTGTTTTCCCGCGCTTTGTTCCTGGAGCTGCCCTATTTCGACCACATGCACCGCTTCTTGCCGGCGCTGACCCAGCGGGCCGGCGCGCCGGTCATCTCGGTCGAGGTCAATCACCGGCCGCGCCTCTCCGGGGTCTCGAAATACGGCACCTGGCACCGCCTGTGGGTGGGGATCGTCGACCTGTTCGGTGTGATGTGGCTGCAGAGGCGCGCGCGCGTGCCTCAGGTCGAAGAGCTGGGTTCCTGATGCAGAGGAGAGCATGAAATCACGCATTCGCTTGCTGCTGTTGCTGGCTGCCGCCGGCCTGGGCGGCCAGGCCATTGCCGCGGAGCCGTCCTTCTCCCGCCAGGAGCTGCTCGAGAAAGACTTCGAGCCGGGCGGGCCGCGCATCGACGTGCGGGTGGCGCGGGTGGTGCTGCCCGTGGGCTACAAGACGCCGCTGCACACCCATGAAGGGCCGGGGCCGCGCTATGTGGTGCGGGGACGGGTGCAGGTCGAGGAGGGGGGCCAGTCCAACACCTACGAACCGGGGCAGGTTTTCTGGGAATCCGGGCAGTGGATGAGCATCGAGAACGTCGGCGAAAACGAGGCGGAGATCATCCTGGTCGAGCTGGCGAAGCCGAAATGAACCGCGCCGGCCCGCTTTGTCATAACATACTAGTCCACTTGGTTATTCCTTCCGCCAGACCGGCTGACGAAGTCCATGAGTGAAACCGCTTTATCCATACACGATTACGCGATGCTCGACGATGCCGAGTGCGAAACCCGCATCCGGGCGGCGCGGGCGGCGCTGGGCAAGCGCTGCGTGATCCTCGGCCATCATTACCAGCGCGACGAGGTGTTCCGGCATGCCGATTTCACCGGCGATTCGCTGAAGCTGTCCCGCCTGGCCTCGCAGTCGGACGCGGAATACATCGTCTTCTGCGGCGTGCATTTCATGGCGGAGGTGGCGGATATCCTGTCGCGGCCTGACCAGATCGCCATCCTGCCCGACCTGGCCGCCGGCTGCTCGATGGCGGACATGGCGAACTTGGTCGCCGTGGAGCGCTGCTGGCGCGAACTGGCGACGGTGCTCGATCCGGAAAGCGAGGTGACACCGGTCACCTACATCAATTCGGCGGCCGACCTCAAGGCGTTCTGCGGGCGCCACGGCGGCATCGTCTGCACGTCCAGCAATGCGCAGAAGATCCTGGAGTGGAGTTTCGCCCGGCGCGAGAAAATCCTGTTCTTCCCCGACCAGCACCTGGGCCGCAATACCGGCTACCGCATGGGGATCCCGCTGGAGGAGATGGTCACCTGGGATTTCGGCAAGCCCCTGGGCGGCCTGACGGCGGACGAGATCCGGCGGGCGCGGATGATCCTCTGGGCCGGTTTCTGCTCGGTGCACCAGATGTTCCGCCCCGAGCACATCGACCGCTTCCTGGAGCAGTACCCCGACACCCGGGTGATCGTGCATCCCGAGTGCAGCTTCGAGGTCTGCCAGAAGGCGCAGTTCATCGGCTCCACCGAATACATCCTCAACACCGTCCGGGCCGCCGAGCCGAACACGCGCTGGCTGGTGGGCACGGAGCTCAACCTGGTCAACCGCTTGGCCCGCGAGGTCCAGCCGCAGGGCAAATCGGTGCATTTCCTCTCGCCCACGGTATGCATGTGCTCGACCATGTTCCGGACCGACCCGCAGCATCTGCTCTGGGTGCTGGAGAATCTGGTCGAAGGTCATGTGGTCAACCGGATCGAGGTGCCCGCCGCCATCGCCGCCGAGGCCCGCGAGGCGCTGGAAAACATGCTGCAGGTGGCCTGACCCCGCCCGATGCAACTCAACTTGGTCTGCGTGGGCGAGCGCATGCCGTCCTGGGTCAACGAGGGGTACGAGGAATATGCCCGTCGCCTGCCGCGCGAATGCGCTCTGGTGCTGCGCGAGATCGCGCCGGGCCGGCGCACCCGCAATTGCGACACCCAGCGCATCGTCGCCGACGAAGGCCAGCGGATGCTGGCCGCGGTGGGCGGCAGTGCGCACGTCGTCGCGCTGGACGTCGGCGGCAAGGCTTGGAGTACGCGCGAGCTGGCCGAAGCCTTGGCGCGCTGGCTGCGCGAAGGGCGGGACATCGCCCTCCTGGTCGGCGGACCGGACGGCCTGTCGGACGCCTGCCGGCAGCGCGCGGCGGAAAGCTGGAGCCTGTCCCGGTTGACCTTTCCGCATCCCCTGGTGCGGGTCATCGTGGCCGAACAGATGTACCGGGCCTGGAGCCTCCTGAACAACCATCCCTATCATCGCTGACCCCATGCAGGCCAAAGACCTCAACCTGATCCTCGCTTCGACCTCGCCCAGGCGCCGCGAGCTGCTGGGCCGCTTCGGCCTCCCGTTCGAAGTGCTCGCCGTCGAGGTCGAAGAGCGGCCCCGGTCCGGGGAGGCCGCCGAGGACTACGTGCGCCGGGTGGCGTCCGACAAGTCCGCGCAAGGCCAGACGATGGCGCCGGCTGACGCGGCGGTGCTGGCGGCGGACACCGAGGTGGTGCTCGACGGCCAAATCTTCGGCAAGCCGCAGGGGCCGGAGCACGCCCGCGAGATGCTGGGCCGTCTGTCGGGACGGACCCACGAGGTGCTCAGCGCGGTCTCCCTGCGCCGGGGCGACCGCCACTGGGAGGCGCTGAGCGTCAGCCGGGTGCGGTTTCGCGACATCGGCCTCGAGGAGATCGACGCCTACTGGGCCAGCGGCGAACCGGCGGACAAGGCGGGCGCCTATGCCATCCAGGGCCGCGGCGAGCTGTTCGTGGCCGAGCTTCGCGGCAGCTTTTCCGGCGTCATGGGCCTGCCGCTGCTGGAAACTGCCCGCCTGCTGCAGCATCTGGGACTGGGGACCGCGCGCCTGCTGGCCGGAGCCGCGCCATGAGCGACGAGATACTCATCAACATCACCCCGCCGGAAACCCGCGTCGCCCTCGTCGAAAACGGCGTGGTGCAGGAGGTCCTGATCGAGCGGACGCGCCGCCGCGGCCTGGTCGGCAACATCTACAAGGGCAAGATCTGCCGGGTGCTGCCCGGCATGCAGGCGGTGTTCGTCGACATCGGCCTGGAACGGGCGGCCTTCCTGCATATCTCCGACCTGAGCGCGGCCGAGCGCGAAAAGGCCGGCACCGACAAGATCGAGGCCATCTTCAAGGACGGCCAGGAGATCGCCGTCCAGGTTGTCAAGGACCCCATCGGCACCAAGGGCGCGCGCCTGAGCACCGAGATTTCGGTGCCGTCGGTCTACGAAGTCTACATGCCGTTTGCCAAGACTTCGGGCGTGTCGCAGCGGATCGAGTGCGAGGCCGAAAGGATACGCCTCCGCGCCTGCGTGGAAGCCTTCCAGCGCGAGCACGGCACCGGCGGCTTCATCGCCCGGACTTCGGCGGAGGGCGTGGACGAGGCCATGCTGCGGGCGGACATGCTGTTCCTGCTCAAGCTCTGGAACTCCATCGCCCAGCGGATCAAGACCGCGCGGGTCAAGATGCTGCTGCACGAGGATCTCCCCTTGAGCATGCGGGTGCTGCGCGACCTGCGCCGCACCCGGGTGGACAAGATCCGGGTGGATTCGCGGGAAACCCATGCGCGGCTCACGAAATTCGCCCGCGAGTTCGTACCCGAGATCGCTCCGATGATCGAGCATTACGCCGGCGAGCGGCCGCTGTTCGACCTCTACGGCGTGGAGGAGGAAATCCAGAAGGCGCTGGAGCGGCGGGTGACGCTCAAGTCCGGCGGCTACCTGATCTTCGACCAGACCGAGGCGATGACCACGGTCGACGTCAACACCGGTGCCTTCGTCGGCGGGCGCAACCTCGAGGAAACCATCTTCAAGACGAATCTCGAAGCCGCTCAGGCCATCGCCCGCCAACTCCGGCTGAGGAACCTGGGCGGCATCATCATCATCGACTTCATCGACATGTGGGACGAGGACCACAAGGCACAGGTCCTGCAGGCCTTGATCCGCCACCTCGAGCGCGACCCGGCCAAGAACACCATCAGCGAGGTATCGCCGCTGGGGCTGGTGGAGATGACCCGCAAACGCACCCGCGAGAGCCTGGAGCACGTGCTGTGCGAGCCTTGCCCCGCCTGCGGGGGGCGCGGGGTGCTGAAGACCGCGGAAACGACCTGCCTGGACATTTTCCGCGAGATCATCCGCGAGGTGCGCCAGTACCAGGTCCAGGAGCTGTTGGTGCTGGCGTCCAACGAGGTGGTGGAGCGGCTGCTGGACGAGGAGGCCGACACGCTGTCCGAACTCGAATCCTTCATCGGCGTCCCGATCAAGTTCCGCGCCGAGTCCCAGTACAACCAGGAACAGTACGATGTCGTGATCCTCTAGCCCGCATTTCCCTCGTTCCGCCGGCGTTTTGCGGGCAACCGGCCGGCGTGGGAGAATCCGCCGACGCCTTCGGGCGACGTTCCCTGTCGATATTTCCATGCGGCTACCGGTCTTTTGAAAAGAATTCTTCGCGTTTCCGCCCGCGCCGTCCGTTACGGAGCGCTCGCCGCGCTGCTCGGGCTCGCCGCCGGGTCCGCGGCGTTCCGGCTGTGGCTGGTACCCGGGATCGACGAATTCAAGGGGCAGTTGGAACGGCGGATAGGCCAGCTCGGCGGCGAAAACATCCGGATCGGCCATATTTCGGCCGCGATGTGGACCGGAACGCTGGAACTGGTGTTGCGGGAGGTCACCGTTCTCGACGACGCGGGCGCCGAAGCCCTCCGTTTCGCCGAGATACGGTTCGGCATAGCGGCCATGGCCTCGCTGATGGCGCGCGACCTGCGCGTCGCCTGGCTGGAACTGCGCGGCACCCCGCTCTCCCTGCGCCGCCTCGCCGACGGCAGCTTCGGCATCGTCGGCCTGCACGCGATCGAGACGATTCCGGAGTGGCTGCGGACTCTGGGTTCTTTCCGGATCAGCGACTGCCGGATCGACTGGCAGGACATCCAGCGGGGCGGCGCCAGGCTGGAACTGGGCGACGTCGATCTGCTGCTGGTCAGCCGCGGCGACCGCCACCGGATGAGCGTCAGCCTGGACCCGCCGGCGGCGCTGGCGGGCACCGTGCGGGCGGGCTTCGATCTGCGCGGGGACCTGTTCGAATCCAGCACGCTGTCGGGCCGCATCCATGCCGATGCCAAGGATCTGGCCCTGACCGCCCTGGACGACGAACTGCCGCCGGGTTTCCGTCTGGAGTCCGGACTGGCGGACGTGCGGGCCTGGGCAGAGCTTACGGCGGGCCGCATCGGGTCGCTTGCGGCGCGTTTCGGCGGACGCAACGTCCGCCTCGGGCATTTGCCGGGCGAAAACGGGAGTGCGCCGGGGTTCGCACTGGCCGCCATTGCGGGCGACGTGTTCTGGCGCCGCGAACCGAACGGCTGGCGGATGAACGCACAGCGGCTGAAACTGGTGTCCGCGGGGCACGAATGGCCTCTGTCCCGGCTGGCCCTGGCTCTGAACCGCGGCTCGGGCGGCGCCGTCGAATCGGCGTTTGCCGCCGCCGATACCGTGGCCCTGGACGACCTCAAGCCGCTGTGGCCCCTGCTCGGATTGCGCGGACCCGCGCCGTCGGGCACGGTCGACGCGCTCCGTCTCGGCTACGAGAACGCAGGTCGCCGGCGCTTCGGTCTGTGCGCGCGCTTCGGCGGGGTCGCGCTCCCGGCCCGCGACGGTCTGCCGGGCGCCGCCGGCCTCGGCGGCCACATCTGCGGCAGCGACGAGCGGGGCGGGGCTGTGATCCGCATGCAGGATGGCGTGCTGGACCTGGCCGGAATGCTGGCCGAGCCGCTCCTGGTGCGGCGGGGAGGCATGGCCCTGGCGTGGCAGTGGACCGGCGAAGGCTGGGCCGTACGCGCCGATCGGGCAAGCCTGGAAACCGGCGACTGGTCCCTTTCCGCGTCGTTCGGTGTCAGCCGGGGCGCGGGCCAGGGGCTCCGGCTCGATCTGCGGGCGGAGGCGGGGGCGGCGGAAACGTCCCGCCTCAAGCGCTATTTTCCGGCCAAGGCGTTTCCGCTGCTGGGCCGCTGGCTGGGCCAGAGTCTGGAGCACGGCCGGTTGGACGGGGCGCATCTCCGTTTCGAGGGGCCGCTGGCGGCGTTTCCGTTTCGCAAGGGCGAGGGGATATTCCAAGCCGACGTCGGGTTTTCCGGTGTGCGCCTGCGCTACGATCCGGAGTGGCCTGCCTTGGAGGATGCCGGCGGGACGGTCCGTTTCTCCGGGCCGGGGATGGAGATCGAGGCGGCCGGCGCCCGTTTGGCCGGTGGCGAAATACGTGGCGCCAAGGCCAAGGTCGCCGACTTGGCGAAGGACGCGGTCATCGGCATCGAGGGCCGGGTGTCGGCTACCTTGGCGCAGTGCCTCGAGTTTTTCCGGACGACCCCGCTTCGGCCGGTGGCCGGTAAAGTGGACGCCGTGATGGCGGTCGATGGGGATGCCCTGCTCGATCTGGCCATGAAAGTCCCGATGGAAAGCAAGGCGCCGCCGTTCAAGCTGGACGGCACCGCGCGGCTGAGCCGGACCAGCATCGAGCTCACCGGGCTCACCGAGCGGGTCGAGAATGCCAAAGGCGAACTGGGATTCACCGAGGACGGGCTGGTATCCGGCCGGCTCCAGGGAAAATGGCTGCGCCAGGCCGTGTCCGCCCGGGCCCGGCGCAATGGCGATACCCTGGACGTCGACGTCAGCGGCCAGTTCCCGGTGGCAGCGCTCAAGGACAGGTTTCCGAACCCCGCTTGGCGCTATCTGGCGGGGGCCGTTCCTCTGACCGTGAGCGTCAAGCTGCCCGCCGGCACGGAGCAGAGCGACGGCGTGCCGTTGAGCCTGAGTTCGGACCTCGTCGGCACGAAGGTGGTCTTGCCGGTCCCTTTGGGCAAGGCCCCGGGCGAGCGGCGGATGTTCCGCCTCGATACCCGTCTGGGCGGGGCCGCCATACGCGCCGATCTGAGCTATGGCGCGGACGTCGCGGCGCGGTTCGACCTGGCCGGCGAGGAATACCGCCTGAAAGGCGTACAGCTCGCGATCGGAACCGGGCTGCCGAAGAGCGTCGACGGTTCCGGCTTGCGCGTCGTGGTCCGGTCGCCGAGCCTGGATCTGGCGCCCTGGGCCGACGTCTTCGCCGCCGCCGGCGGCGCCGGACGCGAGGGCATCAGGATGGACGTCAAGGCGCTGGACGTGCAGGTGGGGCAGGTGCTGTGGGACGGCAAGGCGAAAGGCCCGGTGGCCGTGCAGGCAGTCTCGCGTGCGGGCGGCTTCCGCGGCGTGATCGATTCGGACTACGTCAAGGGCGGATTCGACGCTGACATGGCCGCGGGGCGGTTGTCCAGCGTCAAGGCCGACCTCGATTTCGTCAAACTGTCCCGGCTGGACGAAAAGGCGGTCGCTTCGACCGACTCCTGGCTGGACACGCTGCATCCGGGCAGTTTCCCGTCCCTGAGCCTGGTCGGCCACCACGTGCTCTGGCACGGTTTCGACGTGGGCCGGCTGCAGGCCGAGGTGGACAGCCGGGCGCGCGGCATTGTGCTGCGTTCGGCCAGTTTGCGTTCCGACAATCACGAGCTCGTCGTCCAGCGGGGCGAATGGACGCGCCAGGGCGGCACCGACAGGACCTACATCAGCGGCAAGCTCAACGTGAAGGATTCGGGCATGCTGGCGGCGGAGCTCGGCTACCCGGAGTTCGTACGGGATACGCCGGCGGACGTGAACTACGCGCTGAACTGGGCGGAGACGCCGTTCGGGGTCTCCTCCGCCAATCTCGCGGGCACGGTCGACATGAAACTGGGCAAGGGAGCTCTGCTGAAGGTGGACGTGGGGATAGGCCGGTTTCTCGGACTGTTCAACGTCGATGCCCTGTGGCGGCGCCTCAGCCTGGATTTCTCCGATCTGTTCGGCGCCGGCATGGCCTACGACGGCATCGCCGGCAAACTGGACATCGCGAATGGACGGGCGGAGACCAAGGGTTTCGTAATCGATGGCGTGGCGGCGAAGATCGTCATCAACGGCGGCGTGAAACTGGCGACCCGGGAGGTCGATCAGGTCGTGACGGTGATTCCCAACACCAGCATCGCCCTGCCCGTCGCCGGCGTGCTCATGGGCGGCCCGCTCGGGCCGGCGGTGGGGGCCGCGGTGGGGGCCGGCGTGTTCGTCGCCGACAAGATGATGAATGGACAAGTGGAGCGCCTGACCCAGACGCGCTATCTGGTCAAGGGCAGCCTGGACAATCCGGTCATCACCAAGGCCTCGGGCGACACGCCGCAGGAATGAGGCCGGAACGGCAAAGAATCGATTGAATTACTGGTAGAGAGATAAGGAATGAAGAAAATGATTTGTGCGGCGGTTCAGATGGCTTCCGGACCGCAGGTCGGGTCGAATCTGCTGGAGGCGGGCCGGCTGGTCAAGCAGGCCGCGGCCGCCGGCGCCAAGCTGGTGGTGCTGCCGGAAAATTTCGCGATCATGGGCATGACGGAAACGGACAAGCTCGGCGTGGCGGAATCCGACGGCAGCGGGCCGATCCAGGAGTTTCTCGCGGGCGCGGCCGAGCGCCACAAGGTCTGGCTGGTCGGCGGGACCATGCCGATGTGTGCCGGGGACGGCCGGGTGCGGGCATCGTGCCTGGTCTACGACGACCACGGGCGACGGGTCGGCCGCTACGACAAGATCCATCTGTTCGACGTCGTGGTTCCGGGCACCGAGGAGACCTATCGCGAGTCCCAGACCATCGAAGCCGGCACCGAGCCGCTGGTGCTGGATTCGCCGTTCGGCGCCTTGGGGATAGCCATCTGCTACGACCTCCGGTTCCCGGAGCTGTTCCGCCGCATGGCGGAGCAAGGGCTGGACCTCCTCGCCGTGCCGGCGGCCTTTACCGCCCGCACCGGCGCGGCGCACTGGGAAATCCTGGTGCGGGCGCGCGCGGTCGAGAATCTTTGCTACACCGTGGCGTCCAACCAGGGCGGTTTCCATCTGAACGGGCGCGAGACCTTCGGCCACAGCATGGTGGTCGATCCCTGGGGCAAGGTGCTGGCTTCGTTGCCCACGGGTGCCGGCATCGTCTGCGCCGAAATCGACCGCGAACGTCTGGCGCAGGTGCGCGCCTCCTTCCCCGTGCTCGAACACCGGCGCCTGCATTGCGCCTGAACGTCCTAAAGCAATGGCTTGAGTCATCATGACAACTGAAATCCTGGCGATCGCCGAACGGGCGATCCTTGAACCCTGCGGGCTGATCCCGCAGGACATCGAAAAGGTCGTGGCCCGGCTGGCGGGCGGCGAGATCGACGATGCCGACGTCTACCTCCAGTCCAGCCATTACGAGTCCTGGTCGCTGGAGGACGGCATCGTCAAGGAAGGTTCCTACGGCATCGAGCAGGGGGCCGGCCTGCGCGCCGTCTCCGGCGAGAAGACCGGCTTCGCCTACAGCGACGAGCTGGCGCTGCCGGTGCTGCTGGAGGCGGCGGGCAATGCCCGCAGCATCGCCCGCGGCGGGCAGGCCGCCCGTATCGCCGTACCCGGCGGCCATGCCGCGCCGCGGCTGTACGCCCCGGTCGATCCGCTGGCCTCGCTGTCGGCGGAGGCCAAGATCGATCTGCTGCGCAGTCTGGACGCCGAAGCCCGCCGCGCCGATCCCCGCGTCGAGCAGGTGTTCGTCAGCCTCTCCGGCGGCTATTCCTCGGTGCTGGTCTTCGGCCTGGACGGCGCGATGCACGGCGACGTGCGGCCGATGGTGCGGCTCAACGTCAGCGTCATCGTCGAAAGCGACGGCCGGCGCGAACAGGGCAGCGCGGGCGGCGGCGGACGTACCGACTACGGTTTCTTCTTCGAACAGGACCGGGCGCTGGGCTATGCGCGTGAAGCGGTGCGCCAGGCGCTGGTCAACCTGGAGGCCGGCGATGCCCCGGCCGGGACCATGACCGTGGTGTTGGGTCCCGGCTGGCCCGGCATCCTGCTGCACGAGGCGATCGGCCACGGCCTGGAAGGCGATTTCAACCGCAAGGGTACGTCCGCCTTCAGCGGGCGGGTCGGCGAGCGGGTCGCCTCGCCCCTGTGCACGGTGGTGGACGACGGCACCCTGGCGAACCGCCGCGGCTCCTTGAGCATCGACGACGAAGGCACGCCCACCCGCCAGACCGTGCTGATCGAAAACGGCATCCTCAAGGGCTACATGCAGGACAAGCTCAACGCTCGCCTCATGGGCGTGGCGCCCACCGGCAACGGCCGCCGCGAATCCTACCAGTGCCTGCCCATGCCGCGCATGACCAACACCTACATGCTGCCGGGCGGGCACGCGCCGGAGGAAATCATCGCCTCCGTGCCGAAGGGCCTGTACGCCCGCAATTTCGGCGGCGGCCAGGTCGACATCACCTCGGGCAAGTTCGTGTTCTCCGCCAGCGAGGCTTATCTGATCGAGGACGGTCGCATCACCCGCCCGGTGCGCGGCGCCACCTTGATCGGCAACGGGCCGGACGTGCTGACCCGGGTCAGCATGGTGGGCAACGACCTGGAGCTCGATCCCGGCGTGGGCACCTGTGGCAAGGACGGGCAGAGCGTGCCCGTGGGGGTCGGCCAGCCGACCCTGAAGATCGACGGATTGACGGTGGGAGGCACCCGTGTCTGACAACAGAACTCAACTCGAACGGCTCGAATCGCTGACCCGGTTCTGCCTGGCCGAAGCCGCCAGGCAAGGCGCCAGCGCCGCCGAAGTCGGCTGCAGCGCCGACCAGGGCCTCTCGCTCACCGTCCGGCTGGGCGAGGTGGAAACCATCGAGCACCACCGCAGCCAGGGCCTCGGGATCACCGTGTATTACGGCCAGCGCAAGGGCTCGGCCAGCACCACGGACCTCGGCGAGCGTGCCCTGACCGAAACCGTGGGCGCGGCCTGCCGGATCGCCCGCTACGGCGCGGAAGACCCCTGCGCCGGTCTGCCCGACGCCGAGCTGCTGGCCCAGGACATCCCGGAACTCGATCTCTACCATCCCTGGACGCTGGACGCGGAGCAAGGCATCGAATTGGCCCTGGCCTGCGAAAACGCGGCGCGGGGCTATTCCGACGCCATCACCAATTCGGAAGGGGCCAGCCTCAACGCCTTCGAAGGCGTCCGGGTACTGGGCAACAGCTTGGGCTTCCTGCACGGCTACGCCAGCAGCCGCCACAGCCTGTCGTGTTCCGTGATCGGCGAGAGCGACGGCGGCATGCAGCGCGACGACTGGTGGACCGTGGCGCGCAATCCGGCCGAACTGGAATCCGCCGAGGCGGTAGGGCGCAAGGCCGCCGAGCGCACCGTGCGCAGGCTGGGGGCGCAGGGCCTGTCGACCCGCCAATGCCCCGTGCTGTTCGCCGCCGACGTAGCCTCCGGCTTGATCGGCCATCTGATCGCAGCGATCCGCGGCGGCAATCTCTACCGCAAGTCCTCGTTCCTGCTCGACGCCCTGGGCCAGCGCATCTTCCCCGAGTTCGTCCACATCCACGAACTGCCGCACCTGCCCCGGGGCTTAGGCAGCGCCCCCTACGATGCCGAAGGCGTGGCGACGCGGGCGCGCGACCTGGTCCGCGGCGGCGTATTGGAATCCTACGTGCTGAGCACTTACTCGGCCCGAAAGCTGGGGATGCAGACGACCGGCAACGCCGGCGGCGTGCACAATCTGATCGTCGACTCGGGCAATGAGGGCTTCGACGCCCTGATCCGGCGCATGGGCACCGGTTTGGTCGTCACCGAATTGCTGGGGCAGGGCGTCAATATCGTCACCGGCGACTACTCGCGCGGCGCGGCGGGCTACTGGGTCGAGAACGGCGAGATCCGGTTCCCGGTCGAGGAAATCACGATCGCCGGCAATCTCAGGGACATGTTCGGCCACATCGTCGCCGTCGGCAACGACGTCGACCTCCGCGGCAACGTCCGCACCGGATCGATTCTGATCGAATCCATGACGGTGGCAGGTGATTGACGGGCCGCGGCCCTGGTTTGCGAGTCCTGCGCCGCGTGACCGGCGAGCGAATAGCCGTGATGGAGTCGGGGTGCGAACGGCCTCCGGCTCGGGTAATGCCATGGAGGCAAGTCCTTCCGACTCACGCCGGGAGGGGGCTGCTCCCTTCTCCCAGCGGGAGAAGGGCCGGGGATGAGGGTGGGATTCAGCCTTTCGCTTCCAGCAGCTCCGCGACAAGCTTGAGCTGAGCCGAATATTGGGGTATTTCCGGGATTTTCCAGGTTTTTCCCGTCACATGGGCCAGCAGGTTATTCAGCCAGAGCCTGTTGGACCGGGCCTGCTGGACGACGAATTGAAAGGATGTTTCGTCGGAGATGATATAAAAATCTTCAAGCCAGACTTCGATCGTTTCCGATTCGCCGGTGAGGTTGATTGCGACGTATGCTTTTCCCTGAATCCGTGCTCCCACCCTCTAAATAATTCATAACATATTGAATCCATTGTATAATTAGCCCATTTTCGATGTCACCCATTTGATCATGCCGCGCTTTGAAGTCAAGCAATCCAGCAAGCTGCAACTGACCTCGTATTCCGGCCTGGCGCTGATTGGCCAGTGCTGCCAGGCGGCGCAGGTGGAGGCGGTCATTGATCCGAAGATTCCGGTGTCGCAAGGCATGCGCACCTCGGACATCGTCAAGAGCGTGGTCGGGTTGTTGAGTCTGGGCAAGAGCGACTTCGAAGCCATCGAGCCGTTTCGGGAGGACCGCTTCTTCAAGGAGTCGCTGGGGCTGACGAAGGTGCCCGGAGCCGTGTGGCTGCGCCAGCGTCTGAATGCCAAGGCGGAAGCCATCCGCGATCTGGCCGATGAGCTTTCCCTGAGGTTGCTGGAGCGAGCCGAGGCGCCGATCACGCCGCACAAGGGCTATGTCTGCTGCGACATTGATACCTTCGCCATGGACAATAGTGGCACGAAGAAGGAAGCGGTGTCGCGCACCTATCAGGGCTTCGACGGTTACCCGCCGATTGCCGCCTATCTCGGCAACGAAGGCTGGAACACCGGGCTGGAACTGAGGCCAGGGTCCCGCCACTCGGCGTTCGAGACGCACTACTTCTACGAGCGGCTGTTTCCGCGCATCGAACGCCTGGTCAAACCGGATCAGCCCGTGCTGCTGCGCGAGGACAGCGGTTTCGACGGCGCACAGCTCCTGTTCGCCAAGGCCGCGGAGCGAGACCGGCAAGCCGCGCTGGGGCGAAGCCTCGACTTCATCTGCAAGTGGAACCCCCGCAAGCAGGACAAGGCGGCCTGGGTCAAGCGCGCCGAGGAGGCGAAGGCCTGGGTCGAGACTCGCCCCGGTAAGCGCGAGGCCCTCCTGTCGCTGGACATCGAGCGCGCCTGGCACAAGGAGAAGCGCTCCTTCCGCCTGGTCGCCAGGGTCGTCGAGCGCACCATCGACAAGAAGGGCCAACACCTGCTGGCCCCGGAGGTCGAACTGGAAGGCGGGTGGACGACGCTCTCCTGTTCCGCCGAGGAAGTGATCGAACTCTACCAGCACCACGGCATGCATGAGCAGTTCCACTCCGAGTTGTTCGGCTCCGCCGAATCCTTCGCTTCGCTCAGGACCGCCACTGCGTGGCGTCCTGCGCCCTTCGGGCTTGTCAAGACCGACCTCGACCTGGAACGGCTGCCCTCGGGCAAGTTCGACACCCACGACGTGATCCTGCATCTGGCGGCCTTCGCCTACAACTGCCTGCGTCTCTTGGGACAGATCGGCCTGACTGGCGAGATTGCGCCGATCCGTCATCCGGCCAAGCGCCGCCGCATCCGGACCGTGCTGCAGGAGATCATGTACCGGGCGGCGAAGTTCGTCGCCCATGCCCGCCGGCTGATCCTCGATTTCGGCCGTGGCGTGGCGGCAAACGTAGCCGTGTTCGTGATGCTTCAGAATCGGCTGTGGGCGGCGGCGTCCGGATGACGGGAAATGCCTGCCGCACGCCTCGAATCCCTGATTCCGGAACCCCGGAAGGGACAGTCTCGCGCAGGGAGCGGAAAATGAGCTGACGATAAGCGCACGCCAAGCAGATTGGCCCCGAAACCCCGGTCGAACGTTCCCCGGATCGCCGGTAGCGAGGGCAAATCCCAAGGGAGAGCGCTCGAAATTCATGCGTTCAGGCCCGATGGGAAGGTGTAAGCCGAGGGGAACACGGATTCAGGTTTTCGCGTATCGATGTCAAAGGCAAAATAAGTCAGCTCCGCGATGCCTTTGAGAATAATATTTGCGACCCACAAAACCAGGAATTTCGGGGTCCACTTGATCGCGAGTTTGACGAGGCTGGCTTTGTAGCTCATATCTCGAATTTATAGAGGGTGACGGGGTATTCGGATTGTAGCTGCTCTTTGCTTCGACCGGCAAGAGGGAGGCAGAGCGGTTCAGGCATCAGCCTGGATCGGGGGAAGCGGCTAAAAGGTATTCGGCCAACAGCGCCATAATATCGGTATCGCAAGCCCCGCAACCGGAACATGCGCCCGTCGCTCTCGATATCCCGTCGATATCGGTAACGCCCTTATCGAACTGCCGCCTGATTTGCTGGGCCGTCGTGCCGCTGCAGCGGCAAATGACATCTTGTCTATCGTCCGGGATTGCGTCACCCATCGCCATGCGCCAACTTCACGTAGGTCCGATTAGCGCAGCGTAATCGGACAAATTCATTCGCCGCACCAGTCCGCCGAATAAATACCTTTCGCAACGTACCGGTGAAAGGTGGAATAAGGCCAATCCTGTGCACGCAGGACATAGCCATGTTTCAGCGGATTCACGTGCACATAATCCGCATGCCGTTGATAGTCGGCATCATCTCGGATCAAATGCTCCCAATAATGACGCTGCCAGATTCCACGCTCCCCGGCGGCCTTGCGGATATCCGACCGGCGTTCGGTCTTGGGTAATGCGCGCGAGAATCCGCTCTTGATCAATCGCCATCGCATGCTGAAATCGCTATCGCCGGGCGGCAAGGTCCACACGCAATGCAGGTGATCCGGCAATACCACCCAGGCATCGATTCGGAAAGGGTGACGCGAACGCACCCGCCTCACCGTCTCGCGTAACAAATCGATCTCGCGGACCAATAGATCGTTGCCGTAGCGTTGCAGCAGATTGACCGTAAAGAACCAAGTACCGCCAGGCACGAACGCGCGTCGATAGTTTGGCATGTCCGTTGTCCGCTATTGGAGTAGGCGTTATCGCCTGACGCCAGCCATTCGTCCGATTACGCTGCGCTAATCGGACCTACGTGAACTGAACCAGCGGATCAATCCAGCGCCTCGAGAACCACCTCCGGATGGCGGCGGGCAATCCGGATGAGAGCCTGGGCCGCTCCCGAAGGCGAACGACGCCCTTGCTCCCACTCCTGCAACGTACGCTTGGAGATGCAGAGCGCACGGGCGAACTGCGCCTGCGAGAGCCCGGTGTTTTGCCGGGCTTGCGCCACTTCATTAGGTTCGACTTGCGTAACGCGCGCGGCCTGTGCTGCCTTCATTTCGCGAACCGATTGCAGCAGCTTCATACCCAATGCATCGCCTGCGGACGCAGGCTTGGCAGATTGCTTGCGATCAGCCGTTTTCGATTTCCTCTCTTACCGCCTTGAGAATGCCGCCAATTCACGTAGGTCCGATTAGCGCAGCGTAATCGGACGAATGTCATTCGCCGCCACCCACCGAAACGCCTATATCGCCGCACCAGTCCGCCGAATAAATCCCTTTCGCAACGTATCGGTGAAAGGTGGAATAAGGCCAATCCTGTGCACGCAGGACATAGCCATGTTTCAGCGGATTCACGTGCACATAATCCACATGCCGTTGATAGTTCACGTAGGTCCGATTAGCGCAGCGTAATCGGACGAATGTCATTCGCCGCCACCCACCGAAACGCCTATATCGCCGCACCAGTCCGCCGGATAAGTCCCTTTCGCAACGTACCGGTGAAAGGTGGAATAGGGCCAATCCTGTGCACGCATGACATGGCCATGTTTCAGCGGATTCACGTGCACATAATCCGCATGCCGTTGATAGTCGGCATCATCTCGGATCAAATGCTCCCAATAATGACGCTGCCAGATTCCACGCTCCCCGGCGGCCTTGCGGATATCCGACCGGCGTTCGGTCTTGGGTAATGCACGCGAAAATCCGCTCTTGATCAATCGCCATCGTAGGCTGAAATCGCTATCGCCGGGCGGCAAGGTCCACACGCAATGCAGGTGATCCGGCAATACCACCCAGGCATCGATTCGAAACGGATGATGCGAACGCACCCGCCTCACCGTCGCGCGTAACAAGTCGATCTCGCGGACCAGCAGATCGTTGCCGTAGCGTTGCAGCAGATTAGAGTTGCTTCCGTTGAAATAAATGGATTTGTTGTGGTATAAAACAATTAACAACAATCGAATGATGTCAGCCAATGATTTTTGAAAAGTTCATGGAAGAAACCAGTGAGCGTACCGTCAGAGCCCTGATCGGAATGAGTAAGGCGCAATTCGCCAAGCTTTGCCCTATCTTTGAGGAGGCTCATGCGGAGATTCAGCAAGAACGCGTTCAGCAAGGCGAAATAAAACGGGTACCCAAAGGTGGCCATGTGGGCTATCTCGATCGGATAGATAAGAAGCTGTTCTTCATTTTGCATTACCTCAAGACCTACTGTACCTTCGATGTCCTGGGCTTTCATTTTGGCTTCAGCTCGGGACACGCGCATCGCCATGTGGCGCAACTTCTGCCCGTGTTACGGCGCAGCCTGGCGAAACTTGATCTGCTGCCCGAGCGGGAGCTGACGACCCCGGGAGAGATGATGAAGCTGATTGAAAAACATGGAGATATCATCATTGACGGGGTGGAATGCAGTTGCGTCAGGCCGCAGGATGACGATCAGCAGAAAGCCCACTATAGCGGTAAAAAAAACGCCATACGGTTAAAACCCTAGTCATTTCGACCCTGGCACGGCAAATTTTGTTCGTTGGAAGTATCGTGGCCGGCAGTGTTCATGATTATGCGCTGATGAAGCGATGGTTCGATCCTGCCTTATCATGGTTTGACGGTGCCGATGTCTGGTTGGATTTGGGGTTCTTGGGGGCCGCTTCCGATTATGGGAATAAAGCCAGAATTCACCTGCCTCATAAGAAACCCAGAGCCTCCAAGAACAATCCTCATCCCGCGTTGGCAGATCAACAAAGGCGCGAGAACAAAAAGCAAGCGCGAACTCGCATCTCCGTCGAACACTCCATTGGAGGAATGAAGACCTTTCATTGCTTGATGCATCGCATTAGAAACCGACTCAGTCTATTCATAGATAGCTTTTTCGGGCTTGGCGCTGGCCTTTGGAATCTAAAAATTTCTTTGTAATCATGCGGTTATCATCGGAAACAACTCTATTGACCGTAAAGAACCAAGTACCACCAGGCACAAACGCGCGTCGATAGTTTGGCATGTCCGTTTTCCGCTATTGAAGTAGGCGTTATCGCCTGATGCCAGCCATTCGTCCTACGCGAGCTATTTTTTATTTTGCCGCGTCCTTTGTATCATTCGGATCGGTCACTCTTTGGTGTTGTAACCACGAGGTGTTTCAAGAAGCCGAAGTTGTGGGTCAACGTGGCCTTTGCGGCGCGCTACGCCGTAGTAAGTGTTTTCTTCCACGTCTTCGTTGCCCCACTGATTCCATCCCGTACGACGAAAACGAGCGAACAGCTCCAGATAGGGGCCGGGAGAGCATGCCTCAATAAGCTCGTAAATTTCATCTGGTTTGCGCGAATGCTCCCGCTTCCGACTGGAAAAGAGATTAACCTGTGTCCGGCCAGGGGGGAGAGTGCGCATGCTTCCACGAACTCCGAATAATACTAGCTCGGTGACATTTCTGAAATAGAAACCGACGCCGCGCCCATCGGGGCCACCATCCTTCCTTACCTTGTACCAAACTAGATTTGACTTGTAAGTGAAACCCCAAGCCTCCATGACTTTGAGGCCTTCTTGCAACAAGGCATTAGGGACCCAGAGATAGAGATGCGATTTTGCTGCGGCAAGTCTGGCAACTGGAAGTTCCACGATTTCTTTCAATTCCATTGTCGGATATCTGAGAAGTCGTCTGTGCTCTGGCGCCATCTTTCCTGTCCGATTTTGGAATTGCCAAGGTGGGTCTGCCAAGATCGTCGAGTATTGGCCCCCTATCTTCGCTAATAAATCTTCAGATGGGTTCGGTTCCGCAATGCTATATATTTGAGCAGTCATCGTTTTTTATCCTTTTCACACAACTACGACGTCTTTGGGAATCCCAATTAACAGAAGTGGGCATGGATTTCCTACGCCGCGCCGGACGCGGTCTTCAAGCTTTCGCCAGTGTGTTGTCGCCTCCCCGAATTTGTCCGAAACGAAGGCATGGGCCCACCCTTCTTGGAAAGAACCCTTTGACTGCACAGCTTTTTCAATTATACCAAGCTGTCGCTTGGTTGGTGAATAATACTCGGATAATGCAGCGGGCTCGCTAATGCCATGCTTGCGAGCAAATTCAGCCACAAAGTCTCTGAGCGAATCTTGAAGGCTGGCACCCCTTGTAATGATTGCCCCAATTGAAATAACACCATCGGCGTGCAATCGTTTAAAATTCTCCAAGTCCCGATCAAAAAACGGATCTTTGTTGTTCCATTCGATCTCCAGCGCAAACGTGCCGGTTGGGAAGCGCTTGACGTGATCAATTTCATGTGAAATGGACTCTTTTTCTTCGCCATCAACGATCTTTTTAATCTCAAAATTATGTTTAGTCCACCCGCAATCATCAGTCAATGCCCGCCGCAAGCGTTGCGTCAACTCACCCTCTCCACCGCCGCCTCGGACCAACTCCTCGGCTGGGAGTTGAATAGCTAAAAGGACCTTCTCGAGTTCGGTAACCGCGTCGGCCATGTCGTGAGTTAGTATCGCCTCTGCGTGATGCAGCGTCATGACTTGAAAGCCATTTTTCTTAATTTTTTCGAACATTTCGACTGTTCCTGTATGTAAGTTTCAAGCCAGCTGTTATCTGGTTCCCGCTTTGTTACTAACCCGGATATTTCAAGAAAGTGGGCGAATCTCGCTTAACCAATTGATATAATTGGAGTTGCGCCAATAACGCTTCGTACGAAGCCTAAACGAGACCGCCCAATGAGTGATTCTATCCCGACCCAGCTCCGTTTTCCCACCGTCGCCGGCTTCACCGTCCGTGCCGACTTCGAAGGCGGCGCGGTGTCCAGCGACTTCGGCGCCCTCCTCCTGCAGGGCGTGGATCGGCAGACCGGATTGATCGCCCGTCTGGCCTCGGCCATTCAGGATCGCCGGCACCCTTCCTACATCGCCCACAGCTTGGCCGACCTCCTGCGTCAGCGCATCTTCCAGACCGCCTGCGGCTATGCCGACGGCAACGACGCCAACAGCCTGCGCCACGATCCCGTGTTCAAGCTGGCGGCCGAGCGGGCGCCGTTGGATGCCGACAACGCCCTGGCTTCCGGCCCCACCTTCTCGCGCTTGGAGAACGGAGTCTCCCGCAAGGACATCTACCGCCTGGCCCGCGCCTTCGTCGATGCCTTCATCGCCAGCTACACCACCCCGCCCGCGGTCATCGTCTTGGACATGGACCACTCCGAAGACCGCACCCACGGGCAGCAGGAACTGGCCTTCTACAATCACCACTACGGCAGCCACTGCTATCTGCCGCTGTTCTTGTTCGAGGGCCTCTCCGGCAAGTTCATCACCGCCGTGCTGCGGCCCGGCAAACGCCCCACCGGGCGCGAGAACGCCGCCATCCTCCAGCGGGTCGTGCGCCGCCTGCGCCAGGCCTGGCCGGATACCCACCTCGTCCTGCGCGGGGATGGCCATTTCGCCAACCCGGAGTTGATGGCCCTGTGCGAAGCCGATGCACGGATGGATTTCCTCTTCGGCCTGGCCGGCAACCAGGTGCTGACGCCCAAGGCCGAGCCGCTGCTTGCCAAGACGCGCGCCTTGCATGCGCAACGCTGTGATTTCGCTCGCCGCGCCGAACAGCCCGAGCCGGCGGCGACCCGTTTGTATGACGAGGTGGCCTACCAGGCCGGTTCCTGGCCCAAGGCCTATCGGGTGGTGCTCAAGGCCGAGGTCATGGGCCTGGGGGACAACCCGCGCTTCGTCGTGACCTCGCTCGCCGACCCGACGCCGGAGGCGCTGTACCGGGATCTGTACTGCGCACGCGGCCAGGACGAGAACTTCATCAAGGCGGTGAAGAACGATCTGGCCAGTGATCGCACCGCCGACCATGCCTTCCTCGCCAACCACCTGCGCCTGTTCTATGCCTGTGCCGCCTACAGCCTGATCCACAGCCTGCGGGAGCACACCCTGTGCCACACCGAACTGGCCAAGGCGCAGCCCATGACCCTCATCCTGAAGCTGTTCAAGCTGGCGGTGCGGGTGGTGCAGTACAAGGACCGGATCAAGTTGCACTTGCCGAGCGCCTGTCCGGTGAAGGCGCTGTTGCACCGGGTCACCGAGATACTCTATCTCGTCCGACCACCGGCCATGGCCTGAAGCGCGCCGTCACCCTCAACCGAGGAGGATCCGGCAGGACTCGGAGGGTTGATTGCGTCCAGTGTCTGGATTCCGGCCACCACCCCCGCGAAAAGAGGCAGGTCGAGGGGCTGCCCATGCCTCATGGGGGGCGTAGGTCAGTTCGGTGGACTGAAAAAATAGGCAGCTGGCCAAGCTATCGGGCGCAGGGGGCATTTTTATGAAACATCCGGGCTAACAGAATCCATCACTAATTTGTTTATAGGCTTGACCGCCGTGGACTGAATGCCGCATCAGCCACCCCGTTCCAACAACGGCGCCAAAAACCTCCCCGTATGCGAATCCGGATTCGCCGCGACCTGCTCGGGCGTGCCCTCGGCCACCAGGCGGCCGCCGCCTTCGCCGCCTTCGGGGCCGAGGTCGATGATCCAGTCGGCGGTCTTGATGACGTCCAGGTTGTGCTCGATGACGATGACGGTGTTGCCGCGGTCGCGGAGTTCGTGGAGGACGTTGAGGAGCTGCTGGATGTCGTGGAAATGCAGGCCGGTGGTGGGCTCGTCGAGGATGTACAGGGTCTTGCCGGTGTCGCGCCGCGACAGTTCGCGGGCGAGCTTGACGCGCTGGGCTTCGCCCCCGGACAGGGTGACGGCGTTCTGGCCGAGGGTGACGTAGGAGAGGCCGACTTCCATCAGCATCTGGAGCTTGCGCGCCACCGCCGGGATGGCCGAGAAGAACGCCGCGGCCTCTTCCACCGTCATCGCCAGCACTTCGTGGATGGTCTTGCCCTTGAAGCGGATTTCCAGGGTTTCGCGGTTGTAGCGCTGGCCTTTGCAGACGTCGCAATGCACGAACACGTCGGGCAGGAAGTGCATTTCCACCTTGATGACGCCGTCGCCCGCGCAGGCTTCGCAGCGACCGCCCTTGACGTTGAAGCTGAAACGGCCGGGCGTGTAGCCGCGCGAGCGCGCTTCCGGGGTGGCCGCGAACAGCTCGCGGATGGGCGTGAACAATCCGGTGTAAGTAGCCGGATTGGAGCGGGGCGTCCGCCCGATCGGGCTCTGGTCGATGTCCACCACCTTGTCGAAATGCTCCAGCCCTTCTATCCCGGTACAGGCCGCCGGGGTCAGCGAGGCGCCGTTGAGTTCGCGGGCGGCGGCGGGATAGAGGGTGTCGTTGACCAGGGTGGACTTGCCGGAACCCGACACGCCGGTGACGCAGACCAGCAATCCGACCGGGATCGACACGTCGAGCGATTTGAGGTTGTTGGCGCTGGCGCCGCGCACCGCCAAGCGGCGTTCGGGATCGGGCGGGTTGCGCTGGGCCGGCACGGCGATGCGGCGCCGGCCGGAGAGATACTGGCCGGTCACGGACTCGGGGGTGGCCATCACGTCTTCCGGCGTGCCCTGGGCGATGATCTGGCCGCCGTGCACGCCGGCGCCGGGGCCGATGTCGACCACGTGGTCGGCCAGCCGGATCGCGTCCTCGTCGTGCTCCACCACGATCACGGTATTGCCGATGTCGCGCAGCCGGATCAGGGTATCCAGCAGCCTCTGGTTGTCGCGCTGGTGCAGGCCGATGGAGGGCTCGTCCAGCACGTACATGACGCCGACCAAGCCCGCGCCGACCTGGCTGGCCAGGCGGATGCGCTGGGCCTCGCCGCCGGAGAGGGTGTCGGCGCTGCGATCCAGACTGAGGTAGTCTAGGCCGACGTTGATGAGGAACTGGAGCCGGGCGCGGATTTCCTTGACGATCTTGGCCGCCACCTCGCCGCGCCTTCCGCTCATTTCGAGCCCGTCGAAGAACTCCAGCACGCGCCGGACCGGCAGATGGGTCAACCCAGGCAAATTGGTATCGCCCACGAACACGTGGCGGGCGCCGCGGTTGAGGCGGGTGCCTTCGCAGGCGGGGCAGGGCTTGCTCGACAGGTACTTGGCCAGCTCCTCTCGCACCAGCGTGGAGTCGGTCTCGCGGTAGCGCCGTTCCATCACCGGGATCACTCCCTCGAAGGTGTAGCGCTGCACCAGCGCGGTGCCACGCGGCGACAGCAGCTTGAACGGAATCACCTCGCTGCCGCTGCCGTGTAGGATCACCTCCCGCACATGCAAGGGCAGACTGGAAAACGGCTCCTCCGGATCGAAGCCGTAGTGCTCGGCCAGCGACTGGATCATGCCGTAGTAATAGGCATTGCGCCGGTCCCAGCCGCGCACAGCACCGCCGGCCAGGCTCAGTTCCGGATTGTGAACGATCAGGCCGGGATCGAAATACTGCTTGACGCCCAGGCCGTCGCATTCGGGGCAGGCGCCGCGCGGGTTGTTGAACGAGAAAATCCGCGGCTCGAGTTCGCTCAGCGAGTAGCCGCAATGCGGGCAGGCGTACTTGTCCGAATAGACGATCTCGGAGGTATCGTCGTCCATGGAGGCGGCGATGGCGATGCCGTCGGCCAGCTTGAGCGCGGTCTCGAAAGATTCGGCCATGCGCAGGGCCAGGTCGGAGCGCACCTTGAAGCGGTCGACGATCACCTCGATGCTGTGCTTCTTGCGGAGGTCGAGCTTGGGCGGTTCGTCCAGCTCGTACACCGCGCCGTCGATACGGGCACGGATGAAGCCGCGTCCCCGCAGATCTTCGAGCACCTGCACGTGCTCGCCCTTGCGCTCGCTCACCACCGGCGCCAGCAGCATCCAGCGCGAGCCTTCCGGCTGGGCCAGGATGTGGTCGACCATCTGACTGATGGTCTGCGCCTCCAGCGACACCCCGTGCTCCGGGCAGCGCGGAATCCCGGCGCGGGCGAACAAAAGGCGCAGGTAGTCGTAGATTTCGGTGATGGTGCCGACGGTGGAGCGCGGATTGTGCGAGGTCGATTTCTGCTCGATGGAGATCGCCGGCGACAGCCCCTCGATGTGGTCGACGTCCGGCTTTTCCATCATCGAAAGGAACTGGCGGGCGTAGGCTGACAGCGATTCGACGTAGCGCCGCTGGCCTTCCGCGTAGATCGTGTCGAAGGCCAGCGAGGACTTGCCCGAGCCCGAAAGCCCGGTGATCACGATCAGCTTGTCGCGAGGAAGATCGAGGTCGATGTTCTTGAGATTGTGGGTTCTGGCGCCCCGGATGCTGATGACGTCCATGCGCTCGCCGCGTGGTTAAACGCCCGAATATAAGGGTTTTGGTGGCGCTTTGGCAAAGCGGCGCAGCGGCGTCCGAAGCCGGCCGGGCTTGCCGGACGGCCGTCCGGCGCTTGGTGTACCATCACGACTTTCCGCCGCATCCCGGAGGGACGTCATGCACGAACCGATTCCGCGCCCTTGGCATCACGTTCCGACCGACTCCGTTCCGGAGCTGCTCGGCGTCGACGCCGGACGAGGGCTCAGTGAAAGCGAAGCCGAACGGCGGCGTGAGCGCCACGGTCCCAACCGTCTCACGCCCAAGCGGGGCAAAAGCGCCATCGCCCTGTTCCTGTCCCAATTCCACCACCCGCTCGTCTACATCCTCCTGGTTTCCGCCGGCGTGACCGGATTCCTCAAGAGCTGGGTGGATTCCGCCGTCATCTTCGGCGTCGTTTTCATCAATGCGGTGATCGGCTTCATCCAGGAGATCAACGCGCTGCGTTCCATCGATGCGCTGGCGCGGGCGCTCAGCCAGAGCGCAGCGGTCCTGCGGGAGGGGGGCCGGCGGGTGGTGCCGGCGGAGGATCTGGTGCCGGGCGACATCGTGTTTCTGCAGTCCGGCGACAAGGTGCCGGCGGACCTGCGACTGCTGCGTCACAAGGAACTGCAGATCGATGAATCGACCCTGACCGGTGAATCGGTGCCGGTCGAGAAGGGATGCGACCCTTTGCCGGACGACACCCTGCTGGCCGACCGCAATAACATGGCCTATTCCTCCACCCTGGTCAGCTATGGGACCGGCGTCGGAATCGTCGTCGCCACCGGCGATGCCACGGAAATCGGGCGCATCAACCGGATGATCCGGGAAGCCGGCGAACTGGAAACGCCCCTGACCCGCAAGATAGGCCATTTCAGCCGGGTACTGATGTGGTTCATCGTCGCGCTCGCGGCGCTCACCTTCCTGGCCGGCTATTGGCGCGGGGAAGATCTGGCCGGGACTTTCATCGCCTCGGTGGCGCTGGCGGTCGCCGCGATTCCGGAAGGATTGCCGGTGGCCGTGACCATCACGCTGGCCATCGGCGTGCGGCGCATGGCCGGCCGCCACGCCATCATCCGCAAGCTGCCGGCAGTGGAGACCCTCGGCGGCACCACCATCATCTGTTCGGACAAGACGGGAACCTTGACCCAGAACCAGATGACCGTCAAAGCCGTCTACGCGGGCGGAGACCGGTTCGCGGTGGGCGGTTCCGGGTACGCTCCCGAGGGCGAATTCCTGCGCGAAGGCGGCGAGATCGATCCCGCCGCCCATCCCGTCTTGCTGGAAACCCTGAAAGCCGGCTTGCTGTGCAACGACGCCCGGCTGGTGCGGGAGGACGAGTTCTGGCGAATCGAAGGGGATCCCACCGAAGGGGCGTTGCTGGTCTGCGCCCACAAGGCGGGCCTGCATCATGGTGCCATGGCTGAGTCGCACCCGCGGTTGGATGCCATTCCCTTTGAGTCTGTGCATCAGTTCATGGCCACCCTTCACCACAACAGGGCCGAAAATACCCGCCATGTGTACCTGAAGGGTTCCGTGGAAAGCATTCTGAGTCGCTGCGATTCGGCCTTCGGCAGAGAATTGGCGCCGGAACCGCTCGATCCAGAGGCCATCCATCGTGAAGTGGACGCCATGGCGGCCCAGGGTCTGCGTGTCCTGGCGTTCGCCCGGGGCGAACGGCCGTCCGACGACCCCACGGTGGAGCACGGGCACGTGAGCGCCGGCCTGAGCTTTCTCGGCCTTCAAGGCATGATCGACCCGCCCCGACCGGAGGCTGTCCGGGCCGTCGCCTCCTGCCGCGCCGCGGGCATCGGGGTGAAGATGATCACCGGCGACCACATCGGCACCGCCGTCGCGATCGCCGGGCAGATCGGCCTGAACGGCGAAGGTGCGAACGTGAACGCCATCGACGGCAGAGCCTTGGCCGCGATTCCGGACGCGGCGCTGCCCGAGGCCGCCGAGCGGACGGCGGTGTTCGCCCGCGTCGCGCCCGAGCAGAAGCTGCGCCTCGTCCAAGCCCTGCAGACCCGTGGTCACATCGTCGCCATGACCGGGGACGGGGTGAACGACGCCCCCGCGCTGCGCCAGGCCAACATCGGCGTGGCCATGGGCATCACCGGCACCGAGGTGTCCAAGGAGGCCGCCGCCATGGTCCTGACCGACGACAACTTCGCTTCGATCGCGGCTGCCGTGGAGGAGGGACGGGGTGTCTACGACAACCTGGTGAAATTCATCACCTGGACCCTCCCCACCAACATCGGCCAGGGCCTGGTCATCCTGATCGCGGTGTTCGCGGGCATCGCCCTGCCCATCCTGCCCGGGCAGATCCTCTGGATCAACATGACCACCGCCGTGCTGCTCGGCCTGCCCTTGGCCTTCGAGGCCAAGGAGCCGGATATCATGCGGCGGCCGCCGCGCAACCCCGAGCAGCCTATCCTCACCCGCCGGCTTATGTTCCGCACCCTCTGGGTGGGGCTGCTGCTGTGCGCGGGCTCGTTCGGCTTGTTCGAATGGGAGCTGACGCACGAGGAGAGCGTCGACAAGGCACGTACTGCAGCGGTCAACTTCTTTTGCGTCGGCCAGGCGTTCTATCTGCTCAACTGCCGCTCCCTCAGCCATTCGATGCTGAAGCTGGGGGTGTTTTCCAATCCTTGGATCTGGGGCGGGATCGGGGCGATGATGCTGGCGCAGACCGGCTTCGTCTACGCGCCGGTCATGCACTGGCTGTTTCATTCCGAACCCATCGGACTGGACGAATGGCTGCTGACCCTGGCGGGCGGTGTCGTGATCTTCTGGGCGGTCGGTCTGGAGAAACTCGCTTACCGGCGCCTTTCCCGAGTCGGGAGACTTTGATGATCGTCCGAAGCGGCACCACCCTGTGGCGGGCTTTGCGCAGCGACTGGCCCGCCTTGCTCTATTTTCTGGCGCTGGCGCTGCTGGCTGAGTTCATCTACGAGTACACCCACCTGGAACACACGGCGCTCCCGTTGCTGCCGCTGAGCGTTCTGATCACGGCCATGTCGATCTTCCTCGGATTCCAGGTCAACCAGTGCTACGAGCGCTGGTGGGAGGCGCGGCGCCTGTGGGGGCAGTTGGTCAACGTGAGCCGATCGTTCGGACGCCAGGTGACGACCTTGCTGACGCCAAAGCGCATCGCGGGGATCGCGGACGAAGCTCAGGCAGAGGCGTTGCAGCGGGAGCTGCTCCATCGGCAGATCGCCTACGTCAACGCGTTGCGCATCGGCCTGCGCTCCGGCGGCGGGCTGGCGGAGGAAGACTGGCGAATTTTCGGCGGCTGGCTTGGCGAGAGCGAAATCGAGCGCTTGCGACGTGCGCGCAATGCGCCGACGCAGCTGATCCAGCGCCAGGCCGAAAGGCTCGCCGAAATCATCGGCACCGACTGGACTGAGCAGCAAATCCTGTTGCAGCTCGACGATTCCCTCAATCTGTTCTACGACGTCCAGGGCGGCTGCGAACGCATCAAACGCACCGCGTTTCCCGACCGTTTCCGGTTTCACACCCATGCCTTCGTCTGGCTGGTCGCCAGCCTGATCCCGTTCAGTCTGATCCAGACCGACCAGCGCTTCGACGTGGTGGCCATCGTCATGGAGACGCTGCTGGCTTTCGTGTTCGTCACCATCGAGCGGCTCGGTTCGGAACTGCGTGACCCGTTCGAGAACCATGTCAACGACACGCCTATGTCGGCTCTTTGCCGCACGATCGAAATCGATCTCAGGCAGCAGCTCGGCGAAGCCGAAGTCCCGCCCCCGCTCGATCCGGCGAAAGGTGTCCTGATGTAGGCGCCAGTTCCGCCGGCGGGTTTCCGGACACCCCGGGCGCGGCGAAGCTGGTACCATTATGAATTTGGAAGCGCCCCTCAAGGAGACGCAGTTTTGCGCCACACTATCGACATCGACAGCCCGATGACCCGCACCGAAATCCGGGCTGCCATTTCGCTTGCGGCAATCTATATGTTCCGCATGCTGGGCTTGTTCATGATCCTGCCGGTGTTCTCGATCTATGCGCGAGACCTGCCCGACGCGACGCCGGCCCTGATCGGCCTGGCCATCAGCGCCTACGGCCTGACCCAGGCCGTGTTCCAGATTCCCTTCGGCATCTGGTCGGACCGCTTTGGGCGCAAGCCGCTCATCGTCGTCGGTCTCCTGATGTTCGCGGCCGGCAGCGTCATGGCGGCGGCGGCCGATTCGATCTACGGCATCGTCGCGGGCCGGGCGCTGCAGGGGGCGGGCGCCGTCGCCGGGGTGATCATGGCGCTGGCCGCCGACCTCACCCAGGAGGAGCACCGCACCAAGGCGATGGCGCTGATCGGCATCAGCATCGGCGTCTCTTTCGCCTTTTCGATGGTGGCGGGTCCGGTGCTGTCCGGCTGGATCGGCGTCAAGGGTATCTTCTGGGCCGTCGCCGGTCTGGCGCTGCTCGGCATCGCCGTGCTTTATACCGCCGTCCCGACGCCGCGGCGGGTCCGTTTCCACCGCGATACCGAGGCACAGCCCGCGCGTTTTGCCAGCGTGCTGGCCAATCCCGAGCTGGTGCGGCTGGATTTCGGCATCTTCGCCCTGCACGCCATTCTGACCGCGACCTTCGTCGCCCTGCCGCTGATCCTGCGCGACGAGTTGCACATGGACACGCCGGAACACTGGAAGATCTATCTGCCGGTGTTCGTGCTGTCGCTGTTCAGCATGGTGCCTTTCGTGATCGTGGCCGAGAAGAAGCGGCAGATGAAGCCGGTTTTCCTGGCCTTCATTCTGCTGACCGCCGCCGTCGACGCGGGTCTCGCCGGCCTCGTTCCGACGACGCTGGGCATCGGCGTGCTGCTTTACCTGTTCTTCACCGGCTTCAACCTGCTGGAAGCCACCCTGCCTTCGATGGTTTCCAAAGCGGCTCCGGCCGACCTCAAGGGCACGGCCATGGGGGTTTATTCCACCACCCAGTTCCTCGGCGCCTTCGTGGGCGGCGCCGGCGCGGGCTGGATTCATGGGCATTACGGCATTCCGGCCGTGTTCCTGTTCTGCGCCGCCATTGCCTTGCTGTGGCTGGCGGTCGCCTTCGGCATGCAGAAGCCGCGGCACCTGAGCAGCCTCATGGTCAATCTGGGCGAAATCAGCGCCGCCGCGGCGGCCGATCTCTCGGCGCGCCTGCGCGGCGTCCCCGGCATCGCCGACGCCGTGGTCGTTCCCGACGACGGCGTGGCCTATCTCAAAATCGAACGCGAGCGGCTGGACCGGAGCCGGCTCGAAGCATTGCTCAACGAAACGGCGAGCGCCTAGCCGCCCGCTCAAGGTTTACAACGGAGAATCAAGCATGGCCAGTCGAGGCGTCAACAAAGTCATACTCATCGGCAACCTGGGCGCGGACCCGGAAGTGCGTTACATGCCGAACGGCGGCGCGGTCGCCAATCTGCGCATCGCCACCAGCGAATCCTGGAAGGACCAGCAAACCGGCCAGCTCCAGGAACGCACCGAATGGCACAGCGTGGTGATGTACCGCCGCTTGGCGGAAATCGCCGGCGAGTATCTGAAGAAAGGCAGCAAGGTCTACATCGAAGGGAGCCTTCGGACCCGGAAGTGGCAGGACAAGAACACCGGTCAGGACCGCTACACCACCGAAATCATCGGCAATGAAATGCAGATGCTCGACCGTGCCGGCGGGGGCATGGGTGGCGGCGGAACGGGGGCGGGCGAACCGGACTGGGATGCCCCTCCGGCGGGCGGCGGCTCCAGGCCGCGCAGTTCGGGGGGCGGATATGGCGGCGGCACCGGCACCGGCGGGAGCGGCGCTGGAAGCAGCCAATTCGACGAGGGGTTCGACGACGACGTGCCGTTTTGAAACGGCCGGTTTCGATCATGACCGGACGGGTTATTCCGCCGGGTTTGACGGCCGGATCACCTTGATTTCGCTGGGGGATACCATCTCGTAAACGATGCCTCGCCAAGTGATACGTCTGGTCATGCAGGAGACGACGATATTGTACAGGTAGACGAGAGTTACGAGGGGTCCGGTGGACACGAAGGCCAGGCGCGTCCGGATCAGGTTGGCGCTGTAATCCTCGGGCAGGCAATGTATCGCCAGAGCGAGCCTTGACCAGAGGTGACAGGCCGACAGCGTCATGATCGCCGCCAACGGGATTATCAGGCGGCCATCAAAGGTTGCCGACGGAATTTCCGAAACGGCAACCGCCAATCCTCCCCAAAATACCGCGGTATACAAGGAGTGGGCCGCCACGACCTGCCACCACATGTCGCGCCGATAAAACCGGGTAATACTGATCTGGCGGGTCGTGAATTCCAGGACCTGCCTCATGTTCAGATCGGCATACGTTGCGACTAGACACTGGGGGACGAAGGTGATCTTGAGCCCGCTGCCACGAATGGCTTTCGACAGGGACAGATCATCGCTCAGCGCAGTCCTCCATATCCGTTCGATCCCAAGCCGCCTGAAATCCTCGGTTCGCACCGCCATGGAGCCGCCCCATGCAAACAGGGATCGTTCATGCAGCATAACGAGCCCTTGCGCGTTCCAGCTGGACAGAAGAATCGACCAGAAGTTGCTTGCGATGGGGATATACCAGCGGAAACCCGTGGTCGCCCCGACCGCCGGATCCGACAGCGGGGCGCATAGCTCGGCCAGCCAACTCGATCGCGGATGTGCGTCTGAATCCGCAAATACCAGAACTTCCGCGTCTTGCTCCACGGATTGAACCGCCGCGCAAAGATTATGTGCCTTCTGACCGCATTCCTTCGCCAGTCCCGCCACGATCATCCGAGCGGGCCGGGAGTGCTGTGAGATGATGCGTTTTATGATGGCGTATGCCGCGTCGCTCCCGCTCTCGGTCACAAATAGCAACGAGTAGTCCCGATATTCCTGATTCAGGAAGGCGCGAATATTGTCCTCGAGGCCGGGTTCACTCCCTTTGCAGGGAACGATGACCGTGGCTTTGGGTTCAAAAGGCTCCCTGTGCCGCCTGCGATTTCGAGTGATCCGAAAAGATGTGAGCAGCGCCGGAACAACGATTTTTACGAATTGGAGTATTACGAATGCGGTGGCGAAGGCAGTGATCGGAGAGTGCATGGTTGAGCCGCTTCCGGAAGGAGAGAGTCTTGCTGCAGTTTTCCTTATTCCAACGATCCAATATTACGTAAGGTTACACCACCGCGGCCATCGACGCCTCGAGGCAGGCAGAACCGATGCCAAAACAGTCGGGGCGTAAGAACCCGACGGTAGTGGAAACTGCAACCACGCTGGTGCCGTCTCGGTAACGACCGCAGGGGCCGTGGTTCGGCATGCGGCCTATTGGCCTGCAGCGAAAAGGTCGGCCACGAGGGGTACGTCTCGGAATATCCGGCCGCGGTCTGTGCTCGTTTCATACAAGCCGTCGCTGAGACCGATGGCATCGATTCGATTGGACGTACGGGATGGGGGCGAATAGCATTTGAGGTCGAAAGGAGCCCCGTTTCCCGGGGAGGTCATCGGATGTCACCCGAACGAGGCCGGCTGATGATCGGTCTCTCAATAACAAGAGGATCAAGCGATGAGTCAGCTCCAACTTCCCAAGTCATTCAACCTGGTGTTTTTTGGCGGTACCGGCGATCTGGTCACCCGCAAGCTCCTGCCTGGAATGTATCAGTGCGACAGGAACGGTCTGTTGGTTCCGGATGGGCGTATCTACTGTCTCGGTCGGCAGGACCTGACGCAGGAGATGTATCTGGCGAAGATCGAGGAAAAAGCCCGGGAGTTCATTCCGAAGGCGGACTGGGATGACAGAGTGTGGTCGGCTTTCCTCTCCCGCTTGCAATATGTCCGGGTGGATGCCGGCGAGCCCGCCGAGTATGCAGTACTGAAGGAGGTTCTGGAGCGGAACCCGGCCGAAGTGAACGTGTTCTTCCTGTCCGTGGCGCCCTCGTTTTTTACCACCGTATGTGACAATCTGGCCCGGCAGGGCCTCAGCCGGCCGGACTGCCGGGTAGTGCTGGAGAAGCCTTTGGGGCACGATCTCGCCTCCAGCAACGCGATTACCGAGGCGGTCGGCAAGCATTATCGGGAAAACCAGATCTACCGGATAGACCATTACCTGGGCAAGGAGTCGGTGCAGAACCTGATGGCGCTGCGGTTTGGCAACGCGCTGTTCGAGCCGTTGTGGCGGCGGGAATGGATCAGCAACGTACAGATTACCATTGCCGAAGAGGTCGGGATCGGCAGCCGCGGCGGGTTTTACGAAGGCACGGGTGCACTGCGAGACATGGTGCAAAACCATCTGCTGCAACTGCTTTGCTTCATAGCCATGGAACCCCCTGTCAGCCTCGATTCCAACGCGATCCGCGATGAAAAGCTCAAGGTCCTGGAATCCTTGATACCGTTTAAGGATGAAGATGTATTCAAGAAAACCGTGCGTGGACAATATCGCGCCGGCAAGTTGCACGGAAAACCGGTAGTGGCGTATACCGAAGAAGCCGGCATACCGCCAGACAGCAAGACCGAAACCTTCGTGGCGATCAAAGCGGAGATCGCCAATTGGCGCTGGGCAGGGGTGCCGTTTTACCTTTTCACCGGCAAACGCCTGCCGACGCGGCTGGCGGAAATCGTGATCAATTTCCGCGATGTTCCTCACCAGATATTCCCTTTGGCGCCGGGTGCCGCGGGGGCGCCGGCGAAGCTGGTGATCCGTCTGCAGCCCGACGAATACATACGTCTTTACCTGTATGCGAAGCAGCCGGGCGACACGATGGAGCTGCAGCCGGTATATCTCGACCTGAATTTCGCCGGTGCTTTCAAGAACAAAACACGGCGGGCGGAAGGGTACGAACGTCTGCTGATGGACATTATCCGGGGCAACCAGTCACTGTTCGTGCGGCAAGACGAATTGGAGCAGGCTTGGCGCTGGGTGGAGCCGATCCTGAATGCTTGGGCGTCCGACCCGGCCGGACCCAGGCTGTATGCGGCCGGCACCTGGGGGCCTGCCGCCTCGGCGGAGTTGTTGTCGCGAGACGGATTCTGCTGGCACGACGAGGAATGACGCTACGGAATCATCGCCAACGGAATTTCCAATTTCGTCGATCCAATCCGGGGATATTTCCGAATTCGGCTCCGGTACAGACGACGAGTAAGCATTCATACCCCCCCGCTTTTTTTGCTGGGATCGCGGCCATCCTGGCCGCTCCTTCAGCGGGACGTCCGCGCTCCCAGAGGACTGAACGGTTACAATCGTGAAGCAATTCCGACACTCGAAGACCGTTGCGAGGGGCGGATGGACGTCATTCTTTCGAGCCATGAATTCCGGTAGCAGTGGGCCTTGCCGAAACAAGAGGCACTGACACCCGTTAGGGCGTTCATCGCGATTAGCAACCGCCAGACGGCGGAGCAATGGAAAACGGACCGTTCGGCAGTGTCACCCAGGAGGTACTGCCGCAAAAGGAAGCTTGCACTGAAAATCCCGATGGCAAATCGGCGCTCCCCGTGATCGGGCCTGAAGCCGGCAGGGTCACTCTGACTTGGATGGAGCCCTGGAACAAGCCCGTCGGATTGAAGCTTTGCCCATCGATACCCGTCGTCCCGATGAAGATGTAATTGCCCTCCGTGAATTCGGTCATCAGCGACCCCTGGGACAGGGTGGCATTATCGAAGGACAAACCGAAAGTCCCGCCATTCGAGGTCCAGGAGATAGCGAGGGGAACCGTACCACCCGTCGCGTCGATATACAGCGAGGCGCGCCCGAAGCGCGTCGAGACGCTGCCGTCCGCACGCGCTGCCAGGGTGGCGAGCGAGGTGCGGGAAGTCTGCGTCACCGGGTACGCTTCGTAGCTTACCGTGTCGGATCTTCCGCGGAATTGGGGTGCTGCCAGTTCGAGCAGGATGACATCGCGGCTGGCCGGTGCGTCCGTGATTTCCAGTGCGGCGACCGCTTTCGCATCCCCGAAGATATCTTTCCAGCCGGAGACGAACGATACCAGTTCCCGAGAGTCGACGACCGGCTCTGGTGAGTTGCCAAAACCGGGGAGCCTGGGAGCGGAGCCACGCAGCGTCAGCACCCACCGTTCCCCATGGCGTCGCAGCAAACCGTGCTCGGCTTGATGCACATAGAGTGACGGCTTGGAAGGTCCGGCGGCAAATTGACCGGGCGCGCCGAGGGAAAAATCGGCCGCTTCGACGTCAGCAGCGCCGCTGCCGAGACCAGCGAGAGATACAAGTGTGGCGACGAGAAGCGCCCCTCTCCGCAGGGCAGAGGGAGTGCGCGATGGAAACCGGGCGGCGGCGTGAAATCGTGTCGGGGTGATACGCCACATCAGGAAGGATCTGCCATGCATTTTCGTTTACCTCGGTCTGTCATCGTAAAATTCTGTTGATTTCAATTTGAAAGGGAATTATCCGTCTTCTGCGGAAGCCGCTTCATCATCCCTGAGCAACTCGTTCAACGCTAGGAGTCTGTCGGACTTTCCGGTTCTGGTTCGAACCGGATTGGAGGGGCGGAAGTCCGCTGTTTCCGTTAACATAGCGGCCTATTCCGGATAGATCGCGACAAGGTGAGACCCGATGAGCCGCTTCATCCCCGTCAATCGCCACCAGCAGTATCTGCTACCGCCCTCGGTTGACGAATGGCTGCCAGCCAACCACCTGGCACGGTTCCTCGTCGAGGTCATCGATCAGCTGGATTTAAGTCGACTGACGAGCCGCTACTCGGGGCGCGGGTCGGCGGCGCACCATCCGTCGGTACTACTGGCCCTGCTGGTTTATGGTTATGCCACCGGGGTGTTCTCCAGCCGCAAGATTGAGCGGGCCACCTACGATTCGGTGGCCTTCCGCTTTCTGTCGGCGGAAACCCATCCCGATCATGACACCCTGGCCCACTTTCGCAAGACCTTTCTGGGGGAGCTGGAGGACCTGTTCGTTCAGGTCTTGAGCCTGGCGCAGGCGATGAAGCTGGTGAGGCTCGGGCAGATTTCCCTGGACGGGACCAAGATTAAGGCCAACGCCTCCAAGCACAAGGCCTTGTCTCATGGCCACATCGAGAAGTTGGAAGCGCAGTTGCGGGAGGAGGTGCAGGCCTTGTTGCAGAAGGCGGCGGAGGCCGACGGGGCGGAGGAGCCGGACGGCATCGACCTGCCAGAGGAGTTGGCGCGGCGGCAGGATCGGCTGAAGGCCCTGGCGGAGGCGAAGGCCAAGATCGTGGAGCGGGTCGCGGAGCGCGATGCCCGGGCGCAGCAGGACTATGAAGCCAAGGTAGCCCGTCGCGAAGGCCAGCGGCAGGCGGGCAAGAAGCCACGTGGGCAGGAGCCGAAGCCGCCGGAAACCGGGCCGAAGGCCAGCGACCAGATCAATCTGACCGACGAGGAATCCCGCATCATGCCGAGCCACGCGGGTTTCCTCCAGGGCTATAACAGCCAGGCTGCGGTGGATGTGGAGACGATGTTGATCGTCGCCACCACCGTCAGTCAGCAGACCAACGACAAGCAGCAGGTCGAACCGATGCTGGCCGAGATCGAGAAGCTGCCGGAAGCCTGGGGGAAGCCCGAAGCCCTGCTGGCCGACACGGGCTACTTCAGCGCCGGCAACGTGCACGCCTGCTGCGAACAGCAGATCGAACCGCTGATCGCGATGGGACGGGACAGCCATCACGTGCCGCTGGCGGAACGCCTGGCTCCGGATGCCCCGGAACCGGAAACCACCGATCCCGTGGAGAAGATGGCCTGGAAACTCAAAACGAAGGCAGGGAAGGCCCGCTACGCCAAGCGCAAATCCACGGTGGAGCCGGTGTTCGGCATCATCAAACAGGTCTTGGGATTCCGCCAGTTCTCTCTGCGCGGCTTGGAGGCAGTGGCCGGAGAATGGAAGCTGGTGGCGATGGCGTTCAATCTGAGGCGGATGCACGTGTTGGCGGCAGCGTGACAGGCTTCACGTAAAAACCAAGCGTTACACACCAATAGCGCCGCCATGGGGGAGGCGGGGCACATCTTGGTCTAGTTATCGACGCGAAACGCTGGTGACTACCCCGCCAATGCCCCCGAAAAATTCTCGATTCCAAGAATCCCGACCCGAGTAAATCCATAGTCCGACAGACTCCTAGATCTCTTGCGTGACCAAATCATGACTCTGCCCGTCACGGGATGGCTTCCTGTTCGGCGAAGTGGTCAGATCGATAGGGCGCCGAAGAATCAAGCGCACCGTCAAGATTCTGGCCGCCTTCATGATGTTGTCGACATGCATGGAATCATAAGGGAAGACGACCCGGCCGTTTTCGGCTTTGTCGAGCAAGCCGGCGTTGCGGAGGGCGTTGACGTCACCGTGCACGGCTTTGACGTCGCTCGCCCGCCGTGAGACTTCGCGTAGGGTCATCGGTGCGGCGCCGGTCATTTCTTGAGGATGTCCCAGCGCTTAGGGGTCTTCTGGAGCTGTTCTTCGCTCTCGAAGTTGATTCGAGCCTCCTGGGAGGGGGCTCGCCGGTCTCGAAGGCTTTGATAAACCGGGCGGATACCTGTACACCCGTTCTGGTGCGGTGTCGGCAGGTTCCTTGCCCGTGCGGCGAATAGCGGTCACATTCACCGCATTAAATGCGGCGAATGACTTGCATGGCCGGAGAATGCAGCCCATACTCTCCCCATGAATGGCGGCGATTACAAATACATCTGGCAGTCCAACGACTGGCCGAACTGGCGCTTCGACCTGGCAGCGCTGGCTGGGCCTATGGCTGAGGTCAGTCGCGCCCAAGGACTTCTGATGGGCCGGCTGGCCGACGTGGGCATGGGGCTGCGCGATCAGGCTAGCCTGGCCGCTCTCACCGAGGACGTGGTCAAGACCAGCGAGATCGAAGGTGAGCAGCTCAACGTCGAATCCGTGCGCTCGTCCGTCGCACGCAGGCTGGGCGTCGACATCGGTGCCCTGGCCCCGGTGGATCGGCACGTCGAAGGCGTGGTCGAGATGGTGCTCGATGCCACCGCCAACTGTCTTGCGCCGGTGTCGCGGGAGCGTCTGTTCGGTTGGCATGCCGCGCTGTTTCCTACCGGTTACTCCGGCCTTGCCAAGATCAAGGTGGGCGGCTGGCGCGACGATGCTACCGGCCCAATGCAGGTGGTGTCCGGCCCCATCGGTCGTCAGCGGGTGCATTTCGAGGCGCCTCCAGCCGATCGCCTGGAGGCGGAAACCAGCCGCTTCCTCGACTGGCTGAATGGCGCGTCGAACGAACCGTCGCTGCTCAAAGCCGGCCTCGGCCATCTGTGGTTCGTCACCTTGCACCCGTTTGATGACGGCAATGGCCGTATCGCCCGGGCCATTGGCGATCTACTGCTGGCGCGCGCCGATGGCAGCCCGCAGCGCTTCTACAGCTTGTCGGCGCAGATCCAGCGCGAACGCAAGGCCTACTACGACATCCTGGAGCGGAACCAGAAGAGGTCGCTGGATGTCACCGAGTGGCTCGCATGGTTCCTCGACACGCTCCATCGCGCCGTCGATCAGGCACAGCACACGCTAGATGCCGTGCTGACCAAGGCGCGGTTCTGGCAGCGCTGGGCGACCACCCCATTGAACGAGCGGCAGGTGAAGCTGCTCAATCGACTACTCGACGGCTTCGACGGCAAACTCACCAGCAGCAAGTGGGCGGCCATTGCAAAGTGCTCGCCGGACACGGCCCTGCGCGACATCACCGATCTGCTTGCGCGGGGCGTGCTGCGGAAAACGGATGCGGGTGGCCGAAGCACCAGCTATGAGCTGAACGATCTCCCGGAGTAGCTGCGTCTCCTGGAATTGACTTGGCTCGTCGGCGAAACGGGGCCTTCATGGACTCCTGCCAGCTCATGCGCAAGGAGACCAAGATGGACGTCGTTCACCTCGACCAGAAGCAACTGGCTGCCCGCTGGAACATCAGCGAGGCCAGCCTCGAACGCTGGCGCAGCGAGGGGATAGGGCCCAAGTTCCTGAAGATCTGCGGTCGGGTGCTGTACCGCCAGGTCGATATCGAGGCCTATGAGGAGTCGTGTTTGGCCACATCGACCAAAACCGCCGCGGCTCGGGGTGGTGCCGGCTGAGAAGTGTTCCGGTCCGTCGGTAGATGTAGACAACCAGACGTTTCGCAACGCAACGACATCCCGACCACGTTACAAGCCGGATTGCCAGCGTACTGAAAGTCCGCAGTCCGCAAGCGCGGACCGATCGAGCGGTTTGTTCAAAATCAACAACCTACCATCAGGCCGTGCGGACGATTTCGAACTCTTGCGGGTTCCTGCGGAAAGAATCGAACACCTGCACCTTCTGGACCTGCAGCCCTTGCGGACTTCGCCCCTTCGCCGGGGAGCGAGGCCGGAGAGAAAAACGGCACGGAGTGAGTGAAATGCGGTCCGAGGTGGCCAAGACGGCCGGGGGAGGGAGTCCGCAGGAATTCGCAGGAGTCCCCGCGGACACGCGCGAGTTCGCAAGAAAAAGGCCAACCGAGAACGGTTGACCTTTATGTATTTGGTGGCGGATGGTTGACGGCAGGAATGGTTCCTCGGTCAGCCATTTCGGACCGGTGCAAAAGCCCGCGGAATGTCGTAAAGGCCGGCTCATGAATCGACCACTTCCGCAGCGACCCGGTAACCCATCGCCCGGTATCCACGCTGACGTTTTTCCCACATCCGCAGCAAGGCTGGATGGCCGGTATCGACGAAATCAATGATCCGAACGCCGGTCTTGGATGCGTGCTCCCGGTGCAGGCGGCCGGCGTACTGCTGCAGCGTTCCCTTCCAGGAAACCGGCATCGCCAGTACCAGTGTATCGAGAGGGGGATGGTCGAAACCCTCTCCGACCAGCTTACCAGTCGCCAGCAGGATGCGCGGCGCTTCGGCCGGCAAGGCATCCAGCTGAGCAATGAGGGCGCCTCGCTGTTTTTTCGACATTCGGCCATGTAGCACAAAGAGGGCCGGCTCATACCCATCCAGCGCGGCGTGGATGGCGTCGAGGTGCTCGGTCCGCTCGGTCAGCACCAGAACCTTGCGGCCTTGTGCGAAAACCCCCTGAATTTCTGCCGTGATAGCGTCGGTACGGTCCTGATCGTTGGCCAAGTGACGAAACACGTCCTGAATCCCGGCTTCGGATGGCAGATCGATCCGCGCGAAGCGTGACCGTGGCGCGACCTCCAAATCCTGGGGAGCGCCTGCGGGCCCAGCCGCCGTGTGGCGGATCGGCCCGCACTGCATGAAGATGATCGGCTGCTGGCCATCGCGGCGGATCGGCGTTGCCGTCAGGCCGAGCACGTATTTCGCCCTGGTTCTCTTCAGGATGGCGTCGAAGGACACCGCACCGACGTGGTGGCACTCGTCGACGATGACCTGTCCGTAGTCTTCGACCAGCGGGTTCACCTCGCCCTGGCGGGACAAAGACTGCATCACCGCGATATCGATCTTGCCGGTGGGCTTGGCCTTGCCGCCGCCGCCGATGGTTCCTACCACGCCTTTGCCGGCGCCAAGAAAGGCTTGCAGGCGCTCCTGCCACTGCTTGAGCAGTTCCGTGCGATGCACCAGAACCAAGGTGTTCACTCCCCGCCGGGCAATCATCGCGGCGGCCGTGACCGTTTTGCCGAATGCCGTCGGCGCGCACAGCACGCCGGCATCGTGGGGGAGCATTCCTGCGATGGCAGCCTCCTGGTCGAGGCGCAGGGTGCCGACGAAGGTCACCTCCAGAGGTGCACCGGCGAAACGCTCGTCTTCCAGATCGCAGGCGATGCCGTTGTCGCGGAGCAATGACAGGGCGGCATCCAGGCACCCGCGAGGCAGGGCAATGTGCTGCGGGTAGTTCTCGGCGCAGCCGATGACGCGCGGCTTGTCCCACACGGACATCCGCATCGCCTGGGCCTTGTAGAACTCGGGGTTCTGGAAAGCGGCCAGCCGGATCAGCCGATTGGCGAGTGCCTGCGGCAATTGCGCCTTCTCGAAATAGATGAAATTGGCCAGCGTCACGTTCAGCGACTTTGGCATCGGCCCGGCCAGCTTCCTGGTCGATACGTTCTTGCGCTTCCAGGGCGTCGCCAAGTCCTCGTCGTCGATGAAAGTAACATCCAAAGGATGGGTGCCACCCGTGGCCCTCAGGATGGTCGGCTCGATGTCGTGCGCGGTCATCGGCTGGATGGAGGCCAGGAATGCCCACTGGTCCGGGTAGGGGCGCAGCTCGGCGTCGACGAACACGCTGAAGCCCTTTTCCCTCGGGCCCTTCTGCAGCGGCAGGGCGATCAGGTTGCCGAAGCCGCCCTTGGGCATCGTGTCCTGGTTGGGGAACAGCCTGTCGTAGGAGGTGAGTTGGAGTTGCCGCGTGCGTGTACAGGCATGGCTGATGATGGCCGTGCCCAACCGTCGCGCATCACGGGCCGAGACTCGGTTGGCGAAGAACACCCATGCGTGCGCACCTTTTCCGGAGCGCGAAACTTCCAGCGCCGCCGGTACGCCGAGCTCGTCGCAGGACTGCATGAACGCTCGCGCGTCGTCCCGCCATTCCGCCTCATCGAAGTCGACGGCCAGGAAGTGGCAGCCGTCGTCCTCCAGCAGCGGATACACCCCAACCGTGTGCTCGCCGGCCAGATGCTTGTAGATCACCGCGTCCGACAGCGGAATCAGCAGGCGATTGCTGCAGTCTGCACACTTGATGCGAGGCTTTTCGCAGACGCCAGCACGCCATTCACTCGGGCCATCCATGGCCCTCGCCCTACGGGCTGCTTCGCTGTGCAAAATTGCTCTCCGTGCGTATTCCGGCCCAACGTGACCGCCGATTCCGTTTGATCGTGACCGCCCATGCCGGGTGAACGTGACCGGCGATTCCGTTTGATCGTGACCGATTTTGGCCTTCCGGCCGGAATCGGTGGTCACGATGCCGGAAATCGCGGTCACGTTCCCGGAATCACCTCAGCCGCGCTGGAATTTCTCAACCCCAACAGGCATAGAGCCGCCCTTTTACTTTCGAAGGGGGCGACATGCCGGCAAAGAGGAGTTCCATGCGACACATCACCGAGATTCTGCGCCTCAAGCACGAGGCGAAGCTCAGCCACGAGAAGATCGCCCGGGCGCTGGGCGTCTCCAAGGGCGTGGTCAGCAAGTACGTGAGCCTCGCCCAGGCGAAGGGCGTTGCTTGGCCGCTGCCCGGGGCGATGGACGAGGCGGCCCTGGAGCGGTTGCTGTTCCCCGCCCCCACGGCCCCGGCGCGCTTCGTGGAGCCGGACCTGCCGCGCCTTCACCACGAGCTCAAGCGCAAGGGGGTGACCCTGCAGCTGCTGTGGGCCGAGTACGTGGCGACCCACGGCGAGGCCGCTTACCGTTACAGCCAGTTCTGCCACCGTTACCGGCTCTGGCAGGGCCAGCAGCGGCGCAGCATGCGCCAGGTTCACCACGCCGGCGAGAAGCTCTTTCTCGACTACTGCGGCCCCACCGTTCCGGTGATCGACCCCGCCACCGGCGAGCTGCGCCAGGCGCAGGTGTTCGTCGCCGTGCTCGGCGCCTCCAGCTACACCTACGCCGAGGCCACCTGGACCCAGGCGCTGCCGGACTGGATCGCCTCCCATCAGCGCGCCCTGCGCTACTTCGGCGGCACCCCCGCGCTGTGGGTGCCGGACAACCTGCGCGCGGCGGTGAGCCAGCCCTGCCGCTACGCCCCCGAGCCCAACGCCACCTACGCCGAGCTGGCCCGCCACTACGGCGCCGCCATCCTGCCGGCGCGCCCTTACCAGCCGAAGGACAAGGCCAAGGTGGAGGTGGCCGTGCAAGTCGTGGAACGGTGGATTCTGGCCCGGCTGCGCCATCGCACCTTCCACTCCCTGGCGGCCCTCAACCAGGCCATACACGAGCTGCTGGAGTCACTCAACGGCCGCCCCTTCCAGCGCCAGCCCGACAGCCGCCGCGACCTGTTCGAGTCCCTCGACCGGCCGGCCCTCAAACCCCTGCCGCTGGTGCCTTACGAGTACGCCGAGTGGAAACAGGTCAAGCCCGGCATCGACTACCACGTCGAGTTCGGCGGTCGCCTCTACAGCGTGCCCCATGCGCTGGTCGGCCAGGTGCTGGAGCTGCGCGCCACCGCCACCAGCATCGAGGTGCTGCACCGGGGACACCGCGTCGCCGCGCACCCGCGCCAGGGCGCCGGCCGCTTCTCCACCCTCCCCGAGCACATGCCCAAGTCCCACCGCGAGCACCGCCAGTGGTCACCGGGGCGCTTCATGAACTGGGCCAAAGACATCGGCGTAGCGACGCTGCACGTGGTCGAACACCAGCTCAACAACCGGCCCCATCCCGAGCACGGCTACCGCGCCTGCCTGGGCCTGCTCAATCTCGCTCGGCGCTACAGCCGAGCGCGGCTGGAGGCGGCCTGTGCGCGGGCCTTGGCCATCCAATCACCGTCCTATCGCTCCGTCAGCTCCATCCTCGACAAGGGGCTCGACCGCCAGCCGCATGAGGCCCATGACGAGACCGCCGCGGCGCTGCCGGCCCACGGCAACGTGCGCGGTCCCGACTACTACAACTGAAACCCGTTACAACAGGAGACAAAACCATGCTCACCCAGCAAACCCTGGACAAGCTCCACACCCTGCGCCTCACCGGCATGCGCGAGGCCTTCGAACAACAGCTCGAACAGCCCGCCACCCACGATCTCTCCTTCGACGAGCGCTTCGCGCTGCTCGTCGACCGGGAGCTGCTCTACCGCGACAACCGCCGCCTCAGCCGTTTGCTCAAGGACGCCAAGCTGCGCCTTGCCGCCTGCATCGAGGATATCGACTATCGCCACCCCCGCGGCCTGCATCGTCCCCCAATGGCCGCGCTCGCCGAAGGCTCTTGGCTGCGCGCCCATCACAATCTCTGCCTCACCGGCCCCACCGGCACCGGCAAGACCTATCTCGCCTGCGCCCTCGGCAATCAGGCCTGCCGCCAGGGACTAGCCGTCCGTTACCTGCGCCTGCCTCGGCTGCTCGAACAGCTCGCCGTCGCCCGCGGCGACGGCTCCTATTCCCGGCTCATGAACCAGCTCGCCCGCACCGACCTGCTCATCCTCGACGACTGGGGCATCCAGCCGCTCACCGCCTCTCAGCGCAACGACCTCATGGAGTTGATCGAAGACCGCCACGGCCTGCGCTCCACCCTCATCGCCAGCCAGCTGCCGGTCGAGCACTGGCACGACTACCTCGGCGAGCCCACCCTCGCCGATGCCATCCTCGACCGCCTCCTGCACAACGCCCACCGGCTACCCCTGACCGGCGAGTCGATGCGCAAAACCACCGCCGGCTTGACCCAACGTGACCGGTCCAAGTAAAAAACCAACCTCCAGCGCGGCATGAGATCCCCGGCGGTCACGATCACCGGAATCAACGGTCACGTTCGCCGGAATGCGCACTCCGTGCAAATTTGTCGTTGGCGCAGGCCGGCGCGTAGCCCGACTTGCCCGTGGTCTTGCTTTCCCATCGGACTGGGAACACGTCGGTGCGGCCGCGAAAGAGGCGTCGAAACAGGTCGACCTTCTCGTCGGTGGACAGTCTCGACGGCTCGACGGGCAGCGGTGATGGCTGCTGCCGCGCACGCCATTCGATGCCGTGCGATTCGAGCAGCGAGATCAGGCGAGCGTTCTCGGCGCGCAGTGCAGCGAGTTCATCGCTATCGGCCATCGAGCCCATACTCGGCGAGGAGATCGTCCATGTCGTCGCCAACGCCATAGCCGAAGTTGCGGCTGATGTGGCGCACGGCATCCAGGCGCGCCATCAATGCGGGTTTGCAATCTTCAGGCAAGGCATCGATAGTCTTCAGCGCCTGCCCGAACATCCGGACCAGCGCGTCGAAGTAACCCTCGTCCTGCAAGCCGATATCGTTGCTGAAGCCGGCTGCGCGCTCGCAGTAGAACACCATGAGTTCGGCCAGCCCCTCCGGCTGGCCGATGGCCTTCTTGTAGTCCGAGATCGCTTTCTTGGCCTTGGACACCGAGGTGTCCTGGTTCTTGAACACATCCGGCCAGAGCCAGCGGTCTATCGTGGCCTTGTACGGCTTTAGCACGTCGCCGCCCAGCGCGAAGCGCGCATGCAGGAAGGCCTGGTTGTCCTTGCTGGCCGCGTAGAGGTCCTGCACCAGTCCTATCAGGCTCTGGCGGTCGAAGCCGGCGAGCTTGCCCTTGACGTCGGACCAGGTGGGCTTGCTGCGGCTTGTCATTTCAGATGCTCCTCGATCCGCTGCCATTGCCTGTTCTCCACCCACACAAACCGACACCGCCCTTCACTGCGCCGCGCCCACAAATCGCCGATGCGCTGCTTTTCTTGGCTATCTCGGCCGTCGGCGATATGGGCCCCCTTGTACTCGATGGCGACCAGCGGGCCGTTCGCCATCTGCACGAGGAAATCGGGATAGAAACGGTCCGAGGCGGTTTGCAGCCAGAACGAGGTCGGCTTGCGCTCCACGTTGCGCACCCACCACGCCACGCCTTCCAGCTGGTTGGCGATGAACTCGGCGCACTCGAACTCTTCGCCGCTGTTCTTCAGGTTGCCGATCACCGGGAAGAAGTGGCGCTTGAGGGGGATGAACCCGGTGTACTGGAAGTCGTAGGCGTAACGTCCCTGTTCCAGCACGATGCTGTGTTCGTCACGCACCGCGAACCCCGATTCGTCGGCAAACAGCCCGTCGAACACCCGCTGTTTCGCCTGCACCAGTCCCGCTGCTATCTTGCGTTGCAAGGCCCCGCGCAGGCGGAACTTGCGATAGGCCAGCTCATCCAGGGAAAAACCGCGCTGTTGCAGCAGGTGGTCCAAGGCCGCGCCGAGCCAGGCCACCTTCTGATCCCGTTCCGAGTACGGGAAATACAAATTACGATCCAGCCAGTAGATCAGGTCGTTCACCGTCCAGCCGTCTTCTGCGCCAAAAAGCGCCAACTGACTGTCGAGCCGGTCGTACACATCGCACTCGATCTTCTCCAGTTGCGAGATCGAGAGCGAGGCGCGGCGCATCGCCTCCACGTCGTGGGCAAACTCGCTCTCGGTCAGTTTCGGATCGAAATCCGTAATCTCCCAATCGGCGTCCAGCAGGGGCGTTTCGTCGAACACGTCGAAGAAGCCGTACTGGGTGTAGCCCAACAGCGGCACCGTAGCCTTCTCGCCCCGTTCCGCCGGCGTGGGCATACGGGCTGGCGGGGCCGTGGCAACGGCCTGGGCGGTGTCGAGTCGCTCACGCACCACCTTCGCCGTCTCTGGCTCTTTGAACGTTTCTGCCAGTTGCTGAATCTGTTTTGGTGATGCGCCGCCCTTCACCGTCAGCGTGCCGCTCTCCGGCGAAACCTCCACCTTGTCGCGCAGTGCCTTGGGCAGCGACAACAGCGCCGTTTCATCCGGCACGGCCACCGCATCGTTCACCGCCGGCAGCGGGATCACCAGATCCCCCTGCGGCGCGAACAGATCACCCATCGGCGCGGTGTCGTCGGCGGCGCGTATGAGGTCTTTGGTTTCCAGCCGCTCGAAGCCGCTCTGCACCAGCCCGTCGCGCAGCCCCTGCACCGTGGCGGCCAGTTCCGACGACACCACATAGGCGTAACTGCGGTTCAGTGCCTCTTGCTGCTTGCGGGTGACGTGGGGCATGCGCAGCACCCTACCCAACACCTGCTCCACCGCCGTGGCGGAGGTGGTGTTGCGGAAGGAGAACAGCACATAGGCATAGGGGCAGTCCCACCCCTCGCGCAGCTTGTCCACGGTGATGATGAACTGCGGGTAGTCCGGGTCGTCGAGGGTCTTGCCGGTCAGTTCGTCCACCGCCCCCGTGGCGATGGCGATGGTCTCCGCCGGGATGTTGAAATCCTCGATCAGGTGCTGCCTGACCCGCTCCGGGGTGAAGGTCTCCTTGTCACCGGCCTTGCGCTCGGCCTGGATCAGCATCACCACCGGCTTGATGGTTTCGCCGGTCTGCTGTTTTTCCAGTTCCGCTTCTTTCTCCAACTGGCGTAAACGGGCGATGGCCTCGGTCAGCGACACCCGCCACTCGGGGTGAATCGCCAGCTCCAGCGGCAGCTTGAGCATGTCCTCCGCCTGCAGGGTGGCGGCGGAGACGCTGCGCAGCACGTTGGAGGGCTGGTTGGCGCGGTCCGGCGTCGCGGTCAGCTCCAGAATGCAGGCCGGGTTGAAGCGGGTGAGGGTATCGACCGCCAGCGGCGTGCCCTGGTTGTGCGCCTCGTCCACGATGACGAAGGGGCGGCGCAGCCGGATCACATCCACCAGCGAGTGTTCGCCCCGCTGTTCCGGCGACACACCATCGAAGTGCGGCATCAAGGCGCCGTTCTGGCGATAGACGCGCAAGCCCTCGGCGGTGTCGCGCTTGAAGCTCTGCATGGTGGCGACGATGAGGGTGTTACCGGTGTTGAGCGTCGCCGGTTGCAGGTAGAGCGCCTCGTTGATGTCCAGCACATGCACCGCGCCAAAGAGGTCGCGCATGTCCTGATGCAGCAGCTCCCCCGGCGTCTTCAGCGCCCGCAGGGTCTGTTCGCGGATCGGGTCCGACGGCACCAGCCACAGCACCAGGGCGTGTTCGGTGGCGAGAAACGCATCGTTCACCCGCTTGATCGCCTGCCCGGCGAGGCGCGTCTTGCCGCCGCCGGTCGGCACGCGCAGGCAGACATAGGGCACCGCATCGGCCCCCGGCAGCGGGTGGTAGGGCAGGGCATGGCCGAAGTGGGCCTGGGTCGATTCGGCGAAGGCCAAGCCTGGGTCCTTCAACTCGCGGCAGCGGGCGAGATAGGCGGCGAAGGCGTCGAGCAAGGCTTCCTGATACTGTTTCAATCCATTCAAAACCATGTCTTCACCGCCAGTTCGTAGGGGAGTTGGTGGAAGGTGATGCCCAGCTTGGCGAGCTTGGCCTTGTCGAAGCGCGAGCGCGCCCCGTAGACCACGCGCGGGCCGTCGAAGTCGGGCAGGGCCTTTTCAAGCACCTCAAGCGTGCGGCCGTTGAGCACGTTGCCGCCCCTATCCGATTTGTCCTTGAGGACGCCGTTGTAGAGTAGAAAGACGGCGCGGTCCTTGTACATGCCGAGAAACGGCGTCGCCGCCTTTCTCCCATCTCCCTTTGGGAGAGGGGCCGGGGGTGAGGGCGAAAGCGCCGATTGCGCAAGCCCGGTGCCCGTCTCCATGAACCAGACGAACTCCGCCAGTTGCGCGAAAGTCACATCGGGGCGGATGGGGCCGTCGGCCTTGAACAGCGGTTCACTGGAGAGGCGGCAGAACTGGAAGCCGCCACCGAGGCCTTCGACAACCTTCTCCCCTCGCCCGCTGGCGGGAGAGGGGCCGGGGGTGAGGGCGCCTTTGGTGTAGCCGGTGCAGACGCGCCGCATCCGCTCCGCGGTGACGTTTTGAGCGATGCCCTCGTCCATCTCCACGAGGATGAAGCGGCGGTTGCCGCCGTCCTCGACGTTCTGCTTGAGCACGGCGTGGCCAGTCGTGCCGGAACCGGCAAAGCTGTCGAGGACGATGGAGTCCTTGTCGGTGGCAATCTGCAGGATGCGCTGAATGAGACGGGTGGGCTTCGGCGTGACGAAAACGTCGTCAGACGTGTCGAAATCGACCAGTTCGAGCAGTTCTTTCTTGCCTTCCTGCGTATGGCCGACCTCTTGATAAAACCACATAGTCTGCGGCACCCGACCGTCCTTGACTTCGTGCAGGAACCGTTTGATCTGCGGAATGGCATTGCCATCCTTGCCCCACCAGATTCTGTTGTCGCGGTCCAGTTCCTCGAACTTTTCCTTTGAAACCCGCCAATACATTCCCTTTGGTGGGGCTTCAATTACTCGCCCAGAGGGGCAGGTGATCGAGTACGTTCCCGCCGAGTAATAGTTGCGCGCCGACAAATCACTTGTTTTCCAGACTCCGCGCGTGTCCTTGTCCGGATTTTTGTACGCAGCGTTCTGCTCTTCCGTGCGCGGCAAGAGATTCGGTTTCCACGCATCGGCCTTGGCTGCGTAGATGACGATGTAGTCGTGATCTTCGGATAGATGACGTGCCGAGTTCTTCGGCGAATAGACCTTCTGCCACAGCACAGTGGCGACGAAATTCTTCGCCCCGAAAATCTCATCCATCAACAAGCGCAGCGTCGCCACCTCGTTGTCATCGATGGACACGAAGATCGCCCCGTCCTCGCGCAGAAACTGCTTCAGCAACACCAAGCGCGGGTACATCATTGACAACCAGCGGTCGTGCCGATCCAGCGTCTCGCCCTCCTTGCCGACAACCTCGCCCAGCCACTTGCGGATCTCGGGGCTGTTGACGTTGTCGTTGTACATCCAGCCCTCGTTGCCGGTGTTGTAGGGCGGGTCGATGTAGATGCACTTCACCTGCCCGGCATAGCGCGGCAACAGCGCCTTGAGCGCATGCAGGTTGTCGCCCTGCACGATCAGGTTGCCGCTGTAGTCGCCCTCACCCCCGGCCCCTCTCCCGGCGGGCGAGGGGAGCGAAAGCTCCGGCACCGGCTCCACCAGCCGGAACGGCACTTCTTTGTGGTGTTTGACGACGGCTTCCTTGCCGATCCAGTTCAATGTAGGCATGCAGGGTCTCGTTGCTGTTCTTGTAGGGCGACCCGAGGGCCAGTCCGGAGGGTGAGCGGCGTAATCTTCAACCAGCGCCTCAACTCGCCGCTTTGGCTCATTGTGAGGGCGTGAGGCAAGATGGAATGCCTGTTAAGACAGTGCGTTACAGAATGCGGCCGGCTGTTTGGCTCGCCGGTCTGGCGCAAGTCGGACAGATACGCCAGGGATTGAGCCAAATCCCGGCCGCCTTGACTGTCGAGCAGTTTAGGATAGGCTCTGACGTTGAATTCACTGCCTATCGGCTTTGAATCTATCGAGGTCTCGGCCGCTGAACCCGCCTAGCGAATCAGCGGCCTTCGTTCGTTCTGGACGACCATCACGAGCAAGCTCCCCGCCGGTGGCGCGGCGCCGCCCAAAAACAGGGGTTTCCGGTCAAGAGATGTCGCGCACGCCAATTGGCGGATGTCGGTGTATCCAGATTGGCTTTGTTGCAATACACCTCGAACGTCATCTCTGCTCCTCTCAGCTCAATCCAGCACAATCAGAAACTCGGTGGCCAGCGCCTCCGGGCGCACGGCACGGGTGTCCGGGCTGCGGTGCAGCTTGACCAGGCCGTGACGCTCCAGGTGACGCAGGGTGCGCGACAGATTGCTGGCCGCGCGGCCTGACCATTCGGCCAGCTCCAACACCGTGCGCGGTTGCCGCTCCTGCATCAGGCGCAGCAGCGCGCGGTTTTCGTCCGACAGCAGACCGGCCAACTGCCGCCAGGAATCGAACCAGACGGTGGGCGTGGGGCCATTGGCGTCATCGACCGTCCGATGGCCGGGTTTGGCCGGACGGATGCCAATCACTGTGCGCATGCCTGGATTCCCCGTTGTGATGCCGAGATGCTATCACGCAAGCATAGTATCCGTCATCGTTACCGTCGGATTTCGAGGTGCACAAAATCGCCTGGAGCGATTTTGGACAGCCGGAGGCTGGCCGCGAAGCGGCAGGCCCCAGGGATGGGGCCTGCAAACCGCAAACCCTGCAAACCTCGGTTTGCACCCTGAACGGTAGACGAGTAGCGCGCTCGCGCCCCCCGTATACGAATCCGGCCAGGACGGGACCCGTCAGGCCGTTGGCGAGCCTTCAGACGCTGGCGTCCAGCTCCTGCATCCACGCGGGTATGTCGCGTTGGCCTTGCAGTACGCGCCAGACGTCGATGTGATCCGGCTGCTCGACGTAGAACACGAGGTAGGGATAGCGGGTTAGAGGCCAGACACGCAGGCCGGGCAGGTTCAGTTCGTGGGCGTAACGTGCAGAGCCGGTAGCGGGGTGACGGCTGATGTGCTCGTAGGCCTGCTCGAGCGCGTCAATCAACCCGAATGCGGCTGTTTCAGCACCTTCGCTCAGGTAGTAGGCGACCGCATCGTTTACATCCCGGTTGGCCTGTTCGCGCGGAATGACAGGCTTGACCGTCACCCCTTGGCGCCGGGCTTTGCGCTCTGGCGTACCCGATGACGCAGACCTTCAAAGTAGGTGGCATCGGATGGCGCGCCGGGTGAGGAAGAGGCTCCCGCCAGGAGCAGTTCGCGCAGGCGCATGCGATCCTGATCCTTGCGGATCAGCTCGCGCACATACTCGCTGCTGGTGCCGTAGCCGCGCTGGCTGACCTGTTCGTCAACGAAGGTTTTCAGCGTTTCGGGCAGGGAAATATTCATCGTGCTCATGCCGCAAGATTAGTCGCCTTGGCAAAATTTGGCAAGAGACGACATTCACTGATTGCTGTACTCGGCTTCGAGCCGTGCGAACACCTCGTCGGCAGGCTTGGGCGTGCCGCTGGCCTTGCCCGCCGCGATGTCGGCACGCAGGGCCTGCAGCTCGGCCTGATGGCGTTGTTCGCGCTCCTCCAGCAGACGCAGGCCGGCGCGGACGACTTCGCTGGCATTGTTGAAACGACCGCTTTGCAGTTGCTCGCGGATGAAGGTCTCGAAGTGGCGGCCCAGGGCGACGCTGGTTGGCATGGCACGTCTCCTATCTGTTAACAACAGTTATTACAGCAAGTTATTACAGCAGTGCACGCCATGCTCGTCAATGCCGGAACAAGAGCGATGGGGGTGAGCATTCCCCATGCTCACCCTCTCTCTTAGAGAGGAAAGACCGGGAAACCGGGAAAGTCCCGCCGTTGCTGGGTTTGCGCGTTCCCGCCTCGGTCCGGGAAGGCTTGCGGCCGGGAAAGCTTCAAGCCCTTGTCGTTGCTGGTGTTTTGCCTTCCCACCCGACCCTGCGTTCCCGGTCGGGAAGCGGGAAGCCGGGAACGCTCACTTGGCATCCCGGCCCTCCGGTGTGGAGCGCCCCAGATGCCCGGTCACGAACACCGCCTCACCGCGCGCCACCGGGCCGTCGGGCACATCGAGCCATTTGACCAGCTTCGAGCCTGCGGCCATGGCCATGACCAGCTCGCCCCGATCCAGCAGCGTGCCCACCCAGTCGGCGAGGCGGTGCTTGCCGATTCCGTGGAAGGGTTCGGGCAGTTCGTGCCGGCGTTCGTAGACGCCGTTGCCGCCGGTCTTGGTGTAGGGCTTGCCCTCAAGGGCGGCCCGCGCGATGGCCGCTTTGAGCTCGGGCAGCAGGTCCACGTCGGTCCGATTGGACCGAACCAACTCCTCGCTGCGATCCACCAGCAGTCCTCGCCTATCGCGCAGGAAGGTGGTCACCCGCAGGTTGGCATGGCCGTTGGCCTCGACCACGCCGCCCATGGCGACGCGACCGCGATCGAAGGGTTCACCCAGCGCCTTGCAGATTGCCTTGGCCTGGTCTTCCTTCGGGTTCCAGAGGGCGTAGACCGAGCGCACCCCATCGACCAGGCCCCCGGTGCCGCGGATCGCTTCGCGGGCCTGCTCGGGTGTAGAGGCCTCGCGCTTGGCGAAGTGGTGCGACACGATCACCGAGGCGCCGGTGCTGGCGGCCAGCGCCGCCAGCCGTGAGCAGACGAACTGGGCGTTCTCGGGCACGTTCAGATCCAGGGCGCACAGCGGCTGCAGCGGATCGAGGATGATCAGTCGCAGACCGGCCAGGGTGGAGAGTTGCTGCTCCAGCGCCAGCCATGCCGGCGTGGTCGATGGGCCGCGGGTTGCCGGATCGGGCGCGAAAGGCGGCACGGCGCCACCGGCGTCTGGCAGCGGTAGCACGTAGAGCCGGTCCGGGATCGGACCCAGAGCATTGAGGCGGTTGTGCACCTCGATGCCGTCGTCCTCGGCCGTGATATAGACGGCAAGGCCATGGCCGGCGAGCGGGCCGCCGAACAGAGTGGGCGCGTTGGCCCAGACGCCATCGAAGGCAGCCACTTCCCGCGCCAGTGCCAGCAGCAGGAAGGATTTGCCGACACCGCCGGCGGCGGCTACCAGCGCGGTCTGTGCCAGCGGGAACACACCTTCGACCAGCCAGCGCCGGGGTTGCGGCTCGCCGGTAAAGCGTTCGCGGGCCCGCCATTGCGTGACGTCGAATCGGCGTCGGGGTTGGTCGTCGGTAACTGGCATCGCCCCGGCCAGCAAGGCGTGCACATCGACGCCTTCGGCCACGGCATCGGCGGCATCCCACTTGCGGGGCTTGTCCGCCGGGATGGCGACCCGCCGCACCTCGGCGCCGATAGCGTGCAGCTTGGGTGCGACCCTATCGGCGTACTTCGCCCCGGCTTCGTCGTGGTCGGGCCAGAGGATGACGGTCTTGCTGGTGAGCGGCGACCAGTCGGTCTTGTCGATGGTCGTGGCGGCACCGCCCATGGCGGTGGTGGCGACGATCCCCAGTGACATCAGCGCATCGGCGCACTTCTCGCCCTCGACCAGCACCACGGTATCGGTGGGATGGAGTGCGGGGAGGTTGTAGAGGGGCGCGGCTCGGGCATGCGGAATGTGCGGCTTCTGACGTCCCAGGGGCGGTACTCCTTGCCGGTGGGCGGGTCGTAGCGGTAGACGCAGGCGATGAGTCGACCGTCCGCCGCGAAGTAGTCCCACTTTGCGGTGAAGGGGCCGAGATCGTCATGGATGACGGTTCCACTGGGCGGCAGCGAAACAAGCGGCGGCGGCACCAGCAGCCAATCACTGACGTCATCGAGCAGCTCACCGAAATCCCACGGCAGCGTGAAGCCCCGATCCGCCGCCCACAGCGCCAGCACGTCCCCGGATTCGCCGGTGGCGAAGTCGATCCACACCCCGCGCTTCGGCCCTTCGAGTTCGATCACCAGGCTGTCGCCGGCATCGCCCTGCAGGTTACCGATCACGAAGCGCGTTCCCTGGCGCCTGCCGCGCGGAAACAGGTAGCTCAGGACCGCTTCGAGCTGATCGAGCAAACGGTTGCGCAGATCGTCCTTGTCGTGGCGGCGCTCGATGTGGTCGGGCGCGTCGTTGAAGTCGAAGAAGGGATGGGGCGGAATGCAGACCGCGTCTATGGCGGCGGTGCTCATTGGGTGTGCGCCCCGTCGAGCCGCGCCTTGAACCAGTCGCCGTCGGCGTTGATGCAGTAGTAGGCACGTCCCGGCCCGCTGTCTTGGGTGTCCGGCACGATCCAGAGCCGCTCGCGTTCGTCGTAGCGCCAGGAGCCGGGACCGAACATCCGGTCGAGCACCGGCTCGATGCCGTGCTTGGCGATCTGCGCGCGCAGTTGCCGGGCGAGACGCTTACGCAGGTTCCGATGACCGCGACTCTTCACCGGCAGATCCCCGCTGTTTCGCTTCCCGCCGTGCAGCGGCGGCTGTGGCGCCGTTCGTGCACCTCGATGGCGTCGATCAAGCACCGACCCAGCGGCTACCTCCAGCAGCTCCGCGCCGAGTTCGAGGTGCTGAGCCGTCAGCTGTCCGAGGCCGAACGCGCCGCCACCGCCGCGCAGACCGAGGCCGAGCACAAGCGCCGCGCCTATCGGGAGCTGGAGGAGCGGTCCCCGTCCACCACCTGATCCACGGCCGAGCAGCGCCTCTATCGCGAGAAGAACCAGGCCGAGGCCGAAGCCGCGCGCTGCCGGGAGGCGCTGTATCCGTTGCGCGAGGAACACGCCCGACTCGAACGGCTGGTGACTGCGCCCCACCAGTTGGAAGAGGCGAAGGCCGAATTGGAGCGGCTCGCCGCCCGCCGGGCCGCGCTCAGCGCCGAGGTGCAGAAGGCCGCTGCGCTGCGCGGTAAGCTCGAAGCGCGCATCGACGAGTTGCGGCGGCAGCTCACGGACGAGACCCGATCCACCGCCCAGCGCTTGATCGACGCGGGAGAGCTGGCGCCGATTCCGGCGGAGCTGACCACACAGCAGGCCGAACTGATCGCCACCCGGCAGACGCTGGAGGAGGTCGGCCGGCGCATCGAGGCACTGGAGGCTGAGCGCGAGGCCCTGCCCGAGTCCATCCGCCGTGTCCGGGACCAGTGGCTCGGGGCGCGGGCGACCGTGGCCGAGATCGAACTGCAGGAGCAGTTGCCGGCCTTCATCGGCCTCATCGCCCAGGCCGCCGTGGCGGCGCACCGGGCGGGTTTCTGCCGCGAACGGGACCGCTACGCGATCGAGATTCCCGAGGAGGCCCTGGAGGCTGCCGCTACCGCGCTGGACGCCGAGCTTCCCGCGCTCTGAGCCCGTTTATGGACTTGGCTTCTGCCCGCCACAGCGCGTTCATCGACCGGTCTCAACCACAGGAGTCCAAACGATGACCGGTACCCCAACGAAAGACAGCATCAGCGCGCAGCTGGCGGCGCTGCCCGGCCTGCCCATGAAAGAGCTCTGGGCGCTCTGGGACGCCCACTTCCCGCGCCGTCCCGCCCACACCAACCGCCACTACGTGGAATCGCGCCTGGCCTACCGGCTGCAGGTGCAGACGTATGGGCCACTGCCGGCGGGCGTGCGCCGCTATCTGGTGGAGCGCGGCGCGCTGTTCTCGAAGATCCAGCAGGCCGGGCGCGGCACGGAATGCCACCTGATGCCCGGAACGGTGCTGGTGCGCGAGTGGGACGAGCGCGAGTACCGGGTGACCGTGACCGCCGAAGGCCTCTATGAGCTCGAGGGCCAGCGCTTCAAGAGTCTGTCGGCGGCGGCGCGGCACATCACCGGTACACAGTGGTCCGGGCCCAAGTTCTTCGGGCTGAAGGCGGGCAAGGGAGGCCAGCGATGAACGCACCCATCCTGACCTCGCCCAAGCGCTGCGCGGTCTATTGCCGCGTCTCCAGCGACGAACGCCTCGACCAGTCCTTCAATTCCGTCGACGCACAGCGCGAGGCGGGTCACGCCTTCATCAAGAGCCAGAGTCACGAGGGCTGGATCTCGGTGGCCGACGACTACGACGACGGCGGTTTCTCCGGCGGCAACATGGAGCGGCCGGCGCTCAAGCGGCTGCTCGCCGACATCGAGGCCGGCAGGATCGACATCGTGGTGGTCTACAAGATCGACCGCCTGACGCGATCGCTGACCGACTTCGCCAAGATGGTCGAGCTCTTCGACCGGCACGGCGTAAGCTTCAGCGCCGTCACCCAGCAGATCAACTCGGCCACCTCGATGGGGCGGTTGATGCTCAACGTGCTGCTCTCCTTCGCGCAGTTCGAGCGCGAGGGTGCGAGTACTGCTCGCACGCGAGCGCATCCGCGACAAGATCGCCGCCAGCAAGCGCAAGGGTATGTGGATGGGCGGCGTGCCGCCGCTCGGCTACGACGTCGACAACCGGAGGCTGGTGCCCAACGAGCGCGAGGCCAAGATCGTCCGCCACATCTTCCAGCGCTTCGTCGAACTCGGGTCCTCGACCATGCTCGTGAAGGAGCTGCGTCTCGACGGCGTGACCTCCAAGGCCTGGACTACCCAGGACGGGCGGGTGCGCGAGGGCAAGCCCATCGACAAGAGCCTCGTCTACAAGCTGCTCAACAACCGGGTCTACCTGGGCGAGATCCGCCATCGCGATCAGTGGTATCCGGGCGAGCACCCGACCATCGTCGAGCGCAAGCTGTGGGACGCCGCCCAGGCGATCCTCGCGCAGAACTCGCGTGTGCGGGGCAACAACACCCGCGCCCGGGTGCCGTTCCTGCTCAAGGGGATCGTCGCGGGGATCGACGGCCGGGCGCTCACGCCCTGGTCCACGCGCAAGAAGAACGGGCGCATCTACCGCTACTACCTGCCGACGCGGGAGAACAAGGAGCACGCCGGTGCCTCCGGGCTGCCGCGCCTGCCGGCCGGTGAGCTGGAGGCTGCTTGGCTTACGCAGATGCGCCGGGTGCTGCGGCTACCTCCCATGGTCGCCGGGGTGGCCGAGCGTGCCACCCGGCTCGACCCCTCCCTGGACGAGGCCCAGGTCACCGTGGCCATGACCCGGCTGGATGCGATCTGGGATCAGCTCTTTCCGGCCGAGCAGCAGCGCATCGTGCGGCTCCTCGTCGACAAGGTGATCGTCTCGCCGAACGACATCGAGGTGCGGTTCCGGCCGAACGGCATCGAGGTGTCGGCCCTGGAGCTGCGCCCCGACAAATCGGCAGGATTGCCGATTTGCACAGCCGAAGGCTGCCCGCAGGGCGGAGCACAGGATGTGCGCCGTGAACCCGCCCCGGAATCCCTCGAGGAGGCCGTGGCATGACAAATTCGTCGGGAACGACAAAATCGCTGGGAGCGATTTTGGACGGCGCAGCCGGCCCCCAAGGGGTGAACCCCAGGGATGGGGCGAACAATTTGGACAGCCGCAAGGCTGGCCCCGCAGGGGCGGGCTCCAGGGATGGAGCCCGCAGCGAAATCTTGATCGACAAGACCGGTCAGCCAGAGGTGATCACCGCGAGCGACGGCAGCCTCACCGTCTCGGTGCCGATCCGGATCAAGCGGCGCGGCAGCCGCAAGGCGGTGACCCTGCCGGATGGCGAGACCATGCAGCCGCGCCCGTGGGATGACACGCCGACGCCGATCCAGCTCGCACTCGCCCTTGGCCACCGTTGGCTGGCGATGGTGGACAAATTCGCCGGGAGCGATTTTGGACAGCCGAAGGCTGGCCCCGGAAGGGGTGAGCCCCAGGGATGGGGCGAACAATCCGGCGAGGCGCGCACGCTGTCCGAGGTGGCCGAGCGCGAGGGGATGGATCGGGCCTATGTGAGCCGGATGGTGAACCTCACCACCCTGGCGCCGGATATCGTGGCTGCGATCCTCGACGAGACCCTGCCGCCGGAGGTGACGCTGTTCGATCTGGCGTCGGGGACGCCGTTGTTGTGGGAGGAGCAGCGGGCCATCATCAATCGCGAATTACAGTCGCACGGACATCCTTCGGGTCGGATTACTTGTCGAGAGACCAGCCGGAGGCCTTGAGCAGCCGAGAATCAGCCGGTGACCTTACCACTCGGCCCCGTGCTGACCCATCTGTTCCATCACCAGACCCACCACCGCGGCCAGATCACGACGCTGATCTCGCAGCTCGGCTACGACTTCGGCGAGACGGACATGATCTACATGCCTGCGGCGGCGACGCGCTGCTTATCCCCATCGCCATGACCATCGTGCTGTTCCCTGACACGGACCCTCGCCGTGCCAAGGTCCGCTGCGGTGATCGCTGTTGCGCCCGGCTTTCCGGGCCAGCAGATCGTCACGGAGTCCCGCCGCGCGCGAGCGATCTTCGCAGCGCCCCGAAGCGCTTGCGGTACTGGGCCGGCGTGAGGTTCACCCTGCGCCGGAACAGCCGGCTGAAGTAACCCGCGTCCTCGTAGCCGGCCTCGCCCGCGATGGCCTCGATGGGCGCATCGCCCGCCTCCAGCATCTGCTTGGCCTCCTCGATGCGAAGGGCGTGCACATATTCGAGCGGCGACATGCCGGTCGCGTGCTGGAAGCGGCGCTTGAAGGTGCGCTCGGCCAGGCCCGACAGGCGCACCATCTGGCGCACCGGATTGGGCTCCGCGTAGTGCTCGGCGATCCAGGTCTGGCAGCGGCCGATGACGGCGTCTTCGACCTGGCGCGTGCGCGCCAGGCGTGCGAAGGGCTGTTGGCCGATCGCATGCCAGTCGATGAGATTGAGGCGCGCGACCTGCATGGCCGCCTCGACACCCACGCTACGGGCAATGAGATAGAGCGACAGATCCAGCCAGGACGTGCCGCCGCCCGCCATCACCAGGCGCTGGCCTTCGCCGGTCACCACCAGGGCGCGCTGTTCGTGCACCCGCACGCGCGGAAAGCGCGCGCGCAGCACATCGCACCAGGCCCAGTGGGTGGTGGCCTCGAGGCCGTCGAGCAGGCCGGCCTCGGCGAGCAGCATCGCGCCCGAGCAGGCGGTGGCGAGCACCGCACCCTCGGCGTGGCGCCGGCGCAGCCACTCGATCTCGGGCGCGAAACGCTCGCCAAGCGGGGTGCCGGGCGGCAGGTTGACCTCCGGTACGCAGACGATAGCCGCGGGCGGGCAGTCGGCGAGCGTGGCATGGGGCGTGAGCGGCACCCCGTTACTGAGCTGCATGATTCCGCTCGCTCTTGCCACCAGCAGCGGCTGCATGAGCTGCGGGCCGGGGCGGCCTTCCGCGATGAGCCCCCAGTCGCGACCGGCAGACAGGAACAAGTCGTACATGCCGTAGACCACCGAGCCGCTGCTCTCGAGGACGGCGAGGATCGCGACGGTGACGGGGGCTGGCAGGGCGGTCATGGCCGGTTTGTCCGGTTGGTGGCGTATTCGGCTTTAGCGGATCGGGCTTGGGGGGCCTAGGCTGTGCATCGTCAATTTTATCAGGAGACCTACCATGCCTACCCCTGTCGAACTGCTCCTTGATCCCGTGTCCCTCGTCGTGTTCGCCATCTACGGCACGCTCATGCTCTGGGAGGCCGTGGCGCCGGCCCGGCCCCTGCCCCGCGTGCACGGCTGGCGACTGATGGGGCTGGCCGCGTTCGTCGCGTTTTTCTTTTTGTCTTCATACCTGCCGCTGCTCTGGGGCGAACACCTGGCGCGGTTCCAGCTCTTTGACTTGACCGGCCTCGGCAAGTGGGGCGGCGCGGCTGCGGGACTGCTGGTGTACGAGGCCGGCGTCTATTTCTGGCATCGCGGCATGCACACCTCGAACCGGTTGTGGCGCACGTTCCACCAGCTGCACCACAGCGCCGAGCGCATCGACACGTACGGTGCGTTCTGGTTCAGCCCGCTCGACATGCTCGGCTGGACGGCGCTTTCGAGCCTGTGTCTCACCGTCGTGATCGGCGTAACCCCCGAGGCCGCGACGCTGGTGCTGTACGTGACCACCTTTTTCAGCGTCTTCCAGCACAGCAACATCCGCACACCGCGCTGGCTCGGGTTCATCGTGCAGCGCCCCGAGAGCCACTCGCACCACCACGAGCGCGATGTGCACGCGCGCAACTACTCGGACCTGCCGGTGTTCGACCTGCTGTTCGGCACTTTCTACAACCCGCGCGACTTCGCGCCCGCCGCGGGCTTCTACCACGGCGCCTCGTACCGCCTCGGCGACATGCTGCTGTGGCGCGACGTGTCGCGGCCGCGCGCGGCGCCGCCTGTCACCTCGCAAGCTTCAGCCTGAACCCAAGGAGTCACGCCATGAGCAAATACCGCCACAACCTTCCGCAGTTGGACGACAAGCCGTTTCTGACCGACGGCGGCCTGGAGACCACGCTGATCTATCACGAGGGTATCGAGCTGCCGTACTTCGCCGCCTTCGATCTGCTCAAGGACGAGGCCGGCTTCGAGCGCCTGCACAGCTATTTCATGCCCTACGCAGACCTCCAAAACGAATTGGGCGCGTCGCGCAGTGGACGACTGCGAGACTTAGGAACCGAGGGGATGACACTACAATCGATGATCGGAAAGGCATTATCGTCGCCATCGCCCGGAGGATACCCATGACGATTTCGCAACACCATTACGAGGATCATCTCGGCCCCATCTATGCCTGGTCGAGCGGAGGGATCGACGCGTCGTTGCAGCGCGGCAGCGACGAGTTGGCAGCGCTGGCCGCCTTTCCTGCTTCGACAGGCATAGCGGTTGAATCTGGGTGCGGGGTTCGGTATGCATGCGATCCCGCTCGCGCAGAACGGCTACAATGTGCTGGCCATCGATTTCTGCGCCGGGTTGCTGGATGAGCTTCGGCAAGCCGCGGGCACGTTGCCAATCGAGTGCGTAAAAGATGATCTGCTCAACTTCAAGCAGTACTGCATGAAGTGTACCCCGGAACTCATCCTCTGCATGGGGGATACCCTCACCCATCTCGACAGCAAGAAGTCCGTCGAAAGGCTCATTGGCGAGATCGCGGAAACGCTTTGTGCCGGTGGGCGCTTCATAACCAGTTTCCGCGACTACTCGGTGCCGCTGCAGAACGAGTCCAGATTCATCCCGGTCCGTTCGGACGAGAATCGGATCCTCACATGTTTTCTCGAATATTCAGATGCGGAGGTGACAGTCAGTGACTTGCTGTACGAGAGACGAGACGGCGCATGGAACTTCCGCATCAGCGCATATAACAAGCAACGCTTATCGCCTGAGTGGATAAAGGCGCTGATGGAGGCACAGGGATTTACCGTACAAAGCGGGCCGGGCTTGGCAGGAATGGTGCGACTTGAGGGATGTAAGGTATAGAACATATCACTGTTGTCCCATAAACATTACGCGAACAGCAACCGGGTTTGAAGTGGCGATGCCGTAGGTTCGGGCGGATCGTCGCTGAGCAGCGCCATCAGGTCGCGGCGCTCGAACAGATTGAGTTGCAGCAGGCGCGGGATCGGCTGCTTCTGCTTGATCCATTTGAAGAACAGTTCGATCTGCCAGCGGTCCTTGTAGATCGCGGCGATGATTCCGCCCGCCAGGCGGGTGTTGTTGGTGAGGAACACGTAGTGCTTGCCGGTCTCGGGGTCGTGGTAGCCGATACAGCGCTGCGGGCGCTCACCAAGGGATAGGCGGCGGCCTGCGAATCTTTCGTCACTGGCGATGCGGGTCGGTTTGGCGTCTGGCTCACCATTGCCCCTAGAGGAACTGCGTCTTCGATCGAGACCCGATTCGAGCTGCGGACAGGTGGGCTGGATTAAAGCAGCTTCGCCAGAGCGAGCAAGGCGCGCTCCAGTCGGCCCTGGACGCCAGATGCAGGAATTCCTTGGGCGAGATCAAGCCTCCCTCCGGGAGGGCCTGGGCGGCGGACAGAATGGCTTCGCTGAGGTGGCTCATGGAGTGGTCTCCGTTTGTCAGAAGTTATATCTGTTTCTGACATCTTTCAAACTGCCTCGGCGTCGGCATGAACGGTGTGGTTTTCCTTGGTCGGGCGATGCTTCGATCCAACCGCTTGATTCGTCCGCGCGTAACTCGTTGATTTGTCAGCGTGGCGATTGCGGCCTCTGCGGACTTCGGCCCTAAGTAACCTAGCAGAAATAACTTGAACAATAGCCTTTTAGCCGCCGAGATCGCGAGGCTTGAGCCGATAGTTCCACTCGCCATGGAACTCGTCGCGTTCAATGGCCAGTTCCGCGAGTTCCTGGTCGGAGACTTTAACTCCTGCCGGATAATCCCGGTCGTCGAGTTGTGCCTGGATGCGCAGCCCTTCGGTGGTCGTCGTGTTGCCAATCAGGTTCACGACAACCTCCCGACTGACCAAAGGACGACCACGCCAGTTCTGGGTGATGTGACAGAACATCCGGTGCTCGATTTTGTTCCACTTGCTAGTGCCGGGCGGAAAGTGACAGACCTGGATCACCATCCCCAGTTCGTCGGCCAGTTGCTGCAGCTCAACCTTCCAGAGCCGCACACGATAGCCGTTACTGCCGCCGCAGTCGGCGGTGATCAGCAGGCGACGCGCGGCCGGATAGAGTGGCTGGCCCATCTCGCGCCACCACCGGCGGATACTCTCAACCGCAAATGCCGCCGTGTCGTGGGTGATCCCAACACTGACCCAGCCCTGGTTGGCGCCCACGTCATACACGCCATAGGGCGCGACTTTACCCAGTTGCGGATCGATGAAGTCGTAGACGCGTACGCCCTCCGGACGACCTTTCGGCTGCCATTCGCGCCCGCCATTCTTGAAGTCCCCGACCAGTTCTTTCTTTTTGGTATCAACCGAGACCACCGGATCGCCCGCCGCCTGATACTGCGCCGCCGTCGCGGCAATGTGGCTGAACTGCGCATCACGATCGGCCTGCTGACCCCCTTCGTGAATCTTCCGGGTCGCTTGCAGACTGTAGTCCAACTGCGCCAGCAAATCACACACGGTGCGCTGGCTCACCTGATGACCTTGGGCCACCAATTCCTTGGCCAAACGCGGCGTACTCTTGCAGGTCCAACGCAACGGCGACTGCGGGTCCCCACGCGTCGTCGGTTCGACCAACGCATCCAGGTCGCGCAACAGCGTTGGGTCTTTGGCCGTCAGCTTCTTGCGCCCACCACCCTTGGCCCGAACACGGCCCATCCTCGCCGTGACTGGCTCGCCACCGGATGGCGCCATAGCGAGCTCGCGCAGACCGGCATAGATCGTCGTGCGCGACAAACCCACCGCGCTCGCTACGGTACTGACGCCCCCATGGCCGAGGGTAAGCGCCTCAACCGCTGCCCACAACCGCAGCGTTGCTTCGTCCAGACGGCCGGAAAGCGCCAGAAATTTTTCCTCAATCACCTTGGTGGCGTCCATGCACAAAGCGTAGACACAGACCGCTCACTGTTCAAGTTATTTCTGCTAGGCTCCTTAGCCGGGGAGCGAGGCTGGAGAGAAGAACGGCCAGGAGAGAGCGAAATGGGTCCGAGATGGGCGAGACGACCGGAGGAAGGAAGTCCGCAGGAATCCGCAGGAGTCCCCGCGAACACGCGCGAGTGCGCAAGAAAAAAAGGCCAACCGAGAACGGTTGACCTTTATATATTGGTGGTGGGATGATACCCCGCATCAAACGACTATTGAAAGTACGCAATCGAAGCGCTGCGGACTGCTGCGAACCATTGCGAACTCCATCGACCAATGCGTGGGAACGCATTGGCACGGCGCAGCCGCGCGCAGGGCGAGGGCCATGGATGGCCCGAGTGAAAAGCCTGTCGGATTGTAGGCCTGCAAGCAGGTTTTCTGTTCATGCCGGTCGCCGGGAATAGGCATCAAACTCGTCTGCGATCCGATGTCAGTTCAATTCCCAAATCCGGAATCGAACCCGCGTCCGCGTAGTGGTTCAGACAGAGGGTTCGTCGGGTGCGTCGTTTTCGGCGGCAGGGTCGGTGAGCCGCCGAATCGTCAGGGCGCAGCGTTGTTCAATCAGTGCGGTGATTCGCTCAACTACGGCATTCCCGGCAAAGCCTCGTTCAGGGGCAGACTGGAGCTTGCGCGCAGTGGCTGGTAGTGACTTTGCCAATTCCAGAATGCGCCTTTTGGCCTGAGCCTTGGTAAAGCCTACGCCTTCGGCAAACTGCTCCCAGTGCCGCGCCTGGACTTCGCTGAACTTGTACTTGCTGCCGATTTTCATCGCCATCTTCGGTGTCATTGTTGGATACACCGCTGTCGAGAGCGTGTCGTAAAACGGTGCCAGAACGGGGGCCTTGCCTGCGTACAGCAGAGAGAAATTCTTGGCGTGCGCATCATGATTGCCGATCAGCGCATTGAAGATTACGTAGTCGAGCAGTCGCAGAACCTGCGGTGCACTGGGGCGTGTCGCACTGCGTACCAGGTCAAAGCACTGAGCCAGATCCGGACCACCTTCATTCTGGTATTTCATTTCAGGCACTACGCCCATCGCCTGGCAGAAATCCTCTTGATGAAGGCGTTGCCGGTGCCCCTGGGCATCGATCAGTCGGTCGTAGCGTTCAACCAGCAGGAACGAGCGATCCAATACCTGGTGAACTTTTGATTTCGCTGGCTTGAGCTGCATGGCGTCAGCCAGTGCCATGCAAAACCCTTCGTTGATCACGCTGTCTTCAACAGCGTGAATGGCGGGTTTCAAGATGTGGGAGCTCGGCGTGCCGTTGAGAGGCAGCCCAATGCGGGCACCATCGAAAACCACTGGCAACTTGTCTTGGGCACCAGCCAAGGAAAGTCGCAAGCCGTCTTTGCCTGCCAACATGGGGCGACGCGGCAATTCATCCAGGATGGCAACGACTTCGTCGTCGCTCAGCCATTGAACGTCATCGTTGCGGGTCGGCACAGGCAAAGCCTGCCCCGGTTCAAGGAACGTCACGGCTCCGGCGCATTCGCCGCCGATATGGTCCAGCAGCGCAAAGTCGTTCTGGCCCGAAACCTGGAACTGCTGCGCAATCAGGCGGCGCATCTGCCCCTCTGGCAGCAGACCCGCAAAGAAAGGACGCGTTTTGCGATCGTCGAATGGCTCCGCTTGCAAGGGCAGCGAGGCGGACAAGGCAACGGCGTCTTTGTGTGACAGCCAATCGGGTGCGTAGCAAAAGTTTAGTCGTCCATCGACCAGGGCCAACGTGCCGACACGATCGGTGAAAAGCCAGACTTCCAGCTCATGCGCCATGGTCGCCTCCCTCACGTTGTTCGTCGGCAGCAACCGATGGCAATCCACTCAACTGGACCTCACCACCCAGGGCATCAATGACCCGCAGCACGTTTTCCAGTCGCAAGGTGGGCTTGCCTGATTCAAGGTCGACAATGAAGCGCACACCAACCCCTGCCGCCAGCGCCAACTGAGGCTGAGTCAGCCCGAGCTGCTTGCGAGCGGCACGCAGTGCATCGCCGAGTTGTTGAGGTGATCGAATGGATGTCATAGCTTGCTCAGTTTCCCGTTCGGGAAATTATCAGCCACAAATGGGCTATGTGCAAACGACATTTCCCGATCGGGAATGTTTAGTGTGGTCAGGTCATGAATTGGTCGTATATTTCCCGATCGGGAAACAATGAGGGCTCTCGATTCCAAATTGACACCCATTTACGCCCAATTTGGCGCAGTTCGCCTGTCGCTGCCCGAACTGCGCCACTACCTATTCTTGCGGAGAATAACGGCATCAATCTCCGCAAAAACTGCGGCGAATAGATCGGCGCAACATATCGCTTGGCTCGCGTGCGAAACAGCGCCTTCATGGACTCCTGCCAACTCATTCATTCGGAAGGAGACCAAGATGGAAGTCGCTCACCTCAACCAAAAACAACTGGCCGCCCGCTGGAGTATCAGCGAGGCCTCCAGGGGTGGAGCCCGCAGCGAAATCTTGATCGACAAGACCGGCCAGGCCGAGGTGATCACCGCGAGCGACGGCAGCCTTACCGTTACCGTGCCGATCCGGATCAAGCGCCGCGGCAGCCGCAAGGCCGTGATGCTGCCGGACGGTGGTGCCGTGCAACCACGCCCGTGGGATGACACGCCGACGCCGATCCAGTTCGCGCTCGCCCGCGGCCACCGCTGGCTGGCGATGGTGGACAAAATCGCCGGGAGCGATTTTGGACAGCCGAAGGCTGGCCCCGGAAGGGGTGAGCCCCAGGGATGGGGCGAACAATCCGGCGAGGCGCGCACGCTGTCGGAGGTGGCCGAACGCGAGGGGATGGATCGGGCCTATGTGAGCCGGATGGTGAACCTTACCACCCTGGCACCGGACATTGTCGCCGCCATCCTCGACGAGACCCTGCCGCTGGAGGTGACGTTGTTCGATCTGGCGTCGGGGACGCCGTTGTTGTGGGAGGAGCAACGGAAGCGGGCGATGCCGGTGTCGGCGTGACCCAACTTAATAAGTGGTCAAATGAGCTTCGCCAGTTCTACGAGTGCCCGTTCCATGCGCGAGTCCCAGACACGTGCGCTGGATAGGCGAATGAAATTACCGAACTTGCCGCTCGCAGAAAAGAGTGGGCCGGGGGCGATGCTCACCCCTTTGCGTAGCGCCCGGCGTGCCAGGGTAAAGCTGTCCACGCCTTCCGGTAGTTCCAGCCAGAGAACGAATCCGCCTTGCGGTTGAGAAATACGGGTTTCTTCCGGAAAGGTCTTCATAACGGCGTCACTCATGCGCGCCACGGCGCTGGCGTAGCGCCCGCGCACTTCGCGCAGGTAACGTTCATAACGACCCGTTCCCAGCAGATCCGCGACTGCGAGCTGCGGTACGGTGGGGCTCGCGATGCTGGTCACATACTTGAGGTACTCGATGCGTTCACGCCGCTCCCCGGTTGCAGCGATCCATCCGATGCGTAATCCGGGCGCCAGCGTCTTGGAGAATGAGCTGCAATACAAGATGTCGGCATGCGGCGCCAGTCCCTTGCAGGTCGACGGCCGTTGCGGGGCGAATCCCAAATCGCCATAGACATCGTCTTCGATGAGCGGAATCCGGTGCTTGTCCAACAGGCGCACCAGCGCACGCTTTTTTTCATCCGGCATACAGGAGCCGAGCGGATTGCTGAAGTTCGGGGAAACCACACAGGCCGCGACCTTCCAGCGTTCCAGGGCGAAGGCCAGGGCGTCGAGCGCCAAGCCGTCGCGCGGATGGGTGGGAATTTCCAGAGCCTCCAACCCAAGTGATTCCATGACGTGTAGCAACCCGTAGAAGGTGGGTGACTCAACCGCCACGATGTCGCCCGGTACCGTCACCGCGCGCAAAGCCAGACTCAGCGCTTCCTGGCAACCGGTGGTGATGACGATGTCGTCGGCGGACACCGCACCGCCCGTTTCGCTCATGCGCCGCGCGATCTGGCGGCGTAGCTCCAGTGCGCCCGGCGGCATCATGTAGCCGGCGGTCTCGGCGCGTCGGGTGCGCACAACCTGCGCCAACGCACGGCTGATTGCCTGAGTGGGAAGAAAGGTCGAATCGGGCACGGCGGCACCGAGCTGCACGATGCCAGAATCATTCGCCGCCTTGATCAAAGCCATCGCCATGGACTGGCCGGTCACGAGCCGCGGCGGGGTCGCCTTGGCTGCGGGTTCGGCCTCGAGGACTTGAATGGGCTGGCGCGCCCGAACGTAAAAGCCGGAACGCGGCCTTGCCTCGATGTAGCCCCGATCCGCGAGCGCCTGATAGGCGGCGACCACCGTGGCCACGCTCACCTTGCGGTTTTGCGCATGGCTGCGCACGCCGGGCAGACGCTCGCCCGGAACATACCGGCCTGCAGCAATGCCCTGTGCGATCTCTTCGGCGACCTGTCGGTACAGCAGACTCATGATCGATTCCCTCCGGTACAGTTCGACCGCACTGGAGCGGTACAGATTTTATTAAAGTACAAACTGTACCGGTGTAAAAAACATTTACTGAAACTGTAATGTGCGCAGGTTCCTCCTTAAACTGCCTCTTGTCAAGCGCAGAAACGGAGACGATTCAATGACCGACACCCAATTTGCCGCCCTGCATGCGGCTGAAGCGCCGCTGCGTGCCAAGCCCACGGTCTATCCGCCGATGCTGGCGGCGCGGGTGAAGGGGCGCGAAAAACGCCCGCTGGGTGATTTGTTCGGGCTGACCCATTTCGGCGTCAACCTGACGCGCTTGCCGCCCGGCGCGGCCTCGTCGCTGCGGCATGCGCACACCAAACAGGACGAGTTCATTTATGTCCTCGAGGGGTGCCCGACGCTGCATACCGACGAGGGCAAACAACGGCTCTCGCCCGGCATGTGCGCGGGGTTCAAGGCCGGTAGCGGAAACGCCCATTCCTTGATCAACGAGACCACCGAGGACGTCGTCTATCTGGAAGTCGGCGATCGAACGGATGGCGACGAAGTGACTTATCCGGATGACGACCTCTGTGCCCGTTTCGTCGGCGGTGCCTGGGTGTTCACACACAAAGATGGCACGTCGTACTGAGAGCCGACTTATACCCGATTCCGCAGCGCACGCGTTCCCACCGACCACGGCACCGGAAGCCGACAAGTCGACTTGGCCGGAAATCCGTCGAGTCGGCAACGGCGCCATCGATATCGAGTACTACGAACAACGCGCGCGCCTGTTGCGCTCTCGGTTCATTCACCGTTGGCTGCGTATTTTGATTCGTCGACTTGCACGGTTATGGCGGCGCGTCTCGACGGAGACGGAACTGAATGCATTGGACGATCGCGCCCTGCACGACATCGGTATTTCGCGCAGCGATATTCCAGCCATCGTCAGCGGAAAGTACTTTCGGGACGATAGCCGCCGACAGCGAGGTCGGGCTGACCGTATCGCGTTGGAAGATAAAAGATGTTCTGACCGATCGTCTTGCCTTGGGGGTCTTCAACGAAAGAAAGGGGAAAGCGCAATGACTTCATTTGGCACACAACACCCTCGGCACTTCGCCGAGAGCTGGATCAGCGCCTGGAATCGCCATGATCTCGATGCCGTGCTTGCGCACTACAGCGACGACTTCGAATTCTCATCGCCGCTGATTCGCCAGTTCGCTGGTGAAGCCTCCGGCCGGCTCGTGGGCAAGGAGGCCGTGCGCGCGTATTGGAGCGCCGCGCTCGCGCGTCTGCCGGATTTACGCTTCGAACTCGTCGAGGTGCTGGCCGGCATCGATGGACTGCTCATCCTGTACCGGGGGCATCGCGGCCTGGCGGCGGAGGTCTTCGAATTCGATGCGAACGGTCAAGTGCGGCGCGGCCAGGCGCTGTACGCGGGCTGAGCGGGCGACAAGCGGGTATGGAAACAGGTTCGTACCAATCCTGGCTGAGTGCGGTGGCGGTCATCCTCACCTGGATTGCCTTCCTGCCGTACATCCTGTCGACCTTTCGCGGCCAGACGCGGCCGCATGTCTTCTCCTGGGTGGTCTGGGGCATGAACACCAGCGTGGCCTTTCTCGCGACCCTGCACGCAGGCGGGGGGCTGTTCGGGGCCGGGGTGATCGGTTTTTCCGCTGGCGTGACACTGTTCATTGCCGTGCTGGCCTATCTAAAGCGTGCGGATGTAAGCGTCACGACCTCCGATCGGCTGTTTTTCATCATGGCGCTGGCCGCCATGCCGCTATGGCATTGGGCAGACGATCCGCTCTGGGCGGTCTGGCTGATCACGGTGATCGAGCTGCTGGGCTTCGCGCCGACCTTCCGCAAGACCTGGGCGCAGCCGTTCTCAGAGTCGATGGGATTTCTGGTGTTGCTGGTGATACGTAATGCCCTAGTCATTGCAGTGCTAGACCGCCATACGACTGTCACCGTGCTGTTCCCGGCCGCTATGGCGGCGGCCTGTCTCGCGCTCATCGCCGTCATGGTCTGGCGCAGACCGCGGGTGGCCCTGATCACCCCGGATCGCTGAGGATGCATACATGTTGTTACCGTCGCTGGAAATGCTGTTGTCGCTGGCGGCCTACGCCTTCGTGATGACGATCACGCCGGGGCCTAACAATGTCTTGTTGTTGGCTTCAGGGCTCGCTTTCGGGCTGCGTCGCACCGGATGGCATCTGGCCGGTGTGCTGGCGGGCACCTGGCTGATGATCTGTCTGGTGGGCGCCGGACTGGGGACCCTGTTCATTGCCGTCCCCACGGCCCAGACGGTTTTGAAACTCGCGGGCAGTGCCTACATGCTGTGGCTCGCGCGCCAGCTCTGGAACGCGGACGCGTTGCCGACTGCCAACGCGCAACGGCCGATCCGGTTCTTTGAGGCGGCCGTGTTCCAGATCGTGAACCCCAAGGTCTGGATGATGGCCACGACCGTGATCGCCGCCTTCGTGCCCGCCGGTGATCAGTATGCGCAACGTGTCGTCACAGCCGCACTGCTGTTTATCGCCGTGGCCGTCCCGTGCATCACGCTGTGGGCGGCCAGCGGCAGTCTGATACGAAGCTGGATACACAACTCCGCCACCCTGCGGCGAATCAATCGCGTCATGGCGCTGCTTGCCGCTGCCACCGTGGTGCTGTTCTGGTCATGAGGGGGAATGGGGAAGCGTTCCCAAACCAAAGAGAGGTGTTCCCGATGTACGACAAGCCCATGTTAAGCCTGATGGCCGACCACAACCGCTGGATGAACGACAAGCTCTACGCGGTCTGCGCCGGTATACCGGACGAAGCGCGTAAACGCGACCTCGGCGCCTTCTTCCGCTCCATCCACGGCACGCTCAATCATCTCCTGCTCGTGGACCGGCTCTGGCTCGGTCGCATCACCGGCAAACCCTTTCCGATTCGGTCGCTCGATCAGGAGTTGTACGCGGACTTCGACATGCTCCAACGCGAACGTGCGGACACCGATGCCGTGATTGCAGGATTCATTGCCGGGCTACAGCCGGCGCGCCTCGCCGAGCCGGTGACGTACATCTCATTCGTGAAGCAGGAGTCGGTGACGCTTCCCCTCGGTCTGATCCTGACCCATCTGTTCCATCACCAGACCCACCACCGCGGCCAGATCACGACGCTGATCTCGCAGCTCGGCTACGACTATGGCGAGACGGATCTGATCTATTTGCCCCGGCGGCGACGCGGTACTTCTCCCCATCGTCCTGTCCATGGTGCTGACGCTGGTCGAGGCGCCGCAGGCCAAGGTTGCGGCTGGCACGTTTTTCGATCAATCGACGCTCACTGCTCCATCCGGCACGCCGCCGCGCGCGCATAGAGCAGCGCGCGTTCGCGGGCATTGCGGGCCAGCGTCGCGGCGCGTTCGAATTCGGCGCGCGCCTCGTCGAGGCGGTCGAGCTTCGCGAGGAGATCGCCGCGCACGCTCGGCAGCAGATGGTAGTTTTCGAGCGCGGGCTCGTTCACGAGCTCATTCACCAGCTCGAGCGCTGCCGCGGGCCCGAAGGCCATGCCGACCGCCACCGCCCGGTTGAGGGCGACGACCGGCGAGGGCGCGAGTGCTTCGAGGGCATCATAGAGCGCCACGATGCGCGTCCAGTCGGTGTCGGCGGCGGTCGCGGCGCGCGCATGGCAGGCGGCGATCGCGGCCTGAAGGGTATAAGGGCCGAAGGCGCCGGGCAGCGCCTCGGCGCGCGCGAGCGCGGCAAGCCCGCGGCGAATGAGCGCGCGATCCCAGCGGCCGCGGTCCTGGTCGAGGAGCAGCACGGGATTGCCCTCGGCATCCGCGCGCGCGGCGAGGCGCGAGGCCTGGATGTCCATGAGCGCCGCAAGCCCGAGAACCTCGGTGGTATCGGGCATGCGTCGGGCGAGCACCTGCCCGAGCCGTAGCGCCTCATCGCAGAGCGCCGGCCGCATCCAGTCGTCGCCGGCGGTGGCGGCGTAGCCCTCGTTGAAGATGAGATAAACGACCTCCAGCACCGAGGCGAGGCGTGCGCCGAGCTCCACACCGCGTGGCACTTCGAAGGGCACGTGCGCCGCGGCGAGCGTGCGCTTCGCGCGCACGATGCGCTGGGCGACAGTCGCTTCGGGCTTGAGATAGGCGCGGGCGATCTCCTCGGTGGACAGGCCGCCGACCACCTTGAGCGTGAGCGCGGCGCGCGCCTCCGGCGCGAGCAGCGGGTGGCACGCCGCGAAGATGAGCCGGAGCACGTCGTCGCCGATGTCGTCATCGAGCGCCGCATCGCGCGCGTCGGCAAGTTCCGCCTCGCGCGCCGCGTGCGCCGCGTCGAGTTCGAGCGCGAGCTCGGCGTGTTTGGTGTCGGCCAGCCGCGCGTGGCGAATCCGGTCGAGCGCGCGGCGCCTGGCCGCGGTCGTGAGCCAGGCGCCGGGGTTGTCGGGAATGCCCGTGGCGGGCCAGGTTTCGAGCGCCGCGACGAGCGCGTCCTGCGCGCAGTCTTCGGCAAGGCTCAGGTTGCGCGTCAGGCGCGCGACGGCGCCGACGACCTTCGCCGACTCGATGCGCCAGATGGCGGCGACGGCGCTGCTGACTTGTTGCTCGGTGTCCTTCATGGTTCAGCAGCCCTTGCGACGACGCGATGTGCAGCGCTGTCGCCGCCCATTTGCCTCATCGAGCGTCCAAAGGCCGCTCGTCCGTCATTCGCCGTCCCAATAGCCGAGGCACTGGCTTTCACGCCCGATGAACATGAAGCGTTGTGGCTTGCCTTCGGCGCTTGCGGGCAGCTCGGCCAGCACGCCGAACTTGCCGGAGTCCGGATACTCGACGAGTTCCGGCGAGAGTTTCGTGCTCACGGCCAGGTACCGCAATTCCTCGGCGCCGGTATTGACGATCTGGTGCGCCGTTTCCTTGCCGCCCGCGGGGCACGCGATCACGTCGCCCGCGCGGATAGGCTAGGTATTCGCGCCGACGTGAAGCTCGCCAGTGCCTTGCAGGACGAAGAACATCTCTTCGTTCGCATGATGGTTGTGCGCCGGGAATGCGCGCTTGCCGGGCGGCACGGCCGTGATGTTGTACCCGAGTTTCCGGGCGCCGATGAGCGGGGCGATGAACCCCATCTTCGCTTCATAGCGTTCCGCCGCCGCGCCCGTCGGCGCGAAGGCCGGTGGCCGCGGCTCCAGGGCGATGTCGGCGATGTTGACGATGGGCTTGGTCATGGATGCTTCCGCAGGTTGCCTGCGACGAAAAGAATTGGGATGGATGGGCCATGGGGCGCGAGTCGTGGGATCGCATGGATGGTTGCCCCGACAGGTAGCTACCGCAGCGCAGGCGGCGGAGCCATGCCGATCAGCGACAGTAAGCCACAAACCGTCAGCGCCAGCCCGCCGCAGACACGCAGCGCCAGATAGAAAGGTCAGCTGCGGCTCGTTGGTAATCAAGTCATGGTTTGCCGTGAGGTGGCCCACCTCGGGAGTTAACGTGGGTTGCGCGGGGCGGTTCCGCGCCGAGCCACAACATCCTGACATCAAGACTGCGGGTCGAACCCGAAGACGCGTAGCTCTTGATCACAACGACAGGCCTTCGCGATGCGCGCGGCCCACGCGACGGCCTCCTCGCGTGAGGGTAGTTCGAGTACAGTGAAGCCGCCGTCAAGAGGGGGTGCCCATGGGTAGCCGCCCTCGGCGACTGCTCCGTCTGCTGCGACAAGAACGGGCGGCACGCCTTCGTCGATGCCGCCGCCGAAGACGTAGACGCCTGCGGCCTTCGCCTCGTCGATCACGGCATGCGCGTCGCGACTCACCGCCTCCCACTCGTCTTCGGGCACGACCATCGCAGCGCTGGGAAAGGAGATCAGGTACTTGGCCATGATGCTATTTCCTTTGGAGATTGATGTCGGTCGTGGAGCGAGTGTGCGGCCTAATGACCGAACTCAACCGACGGCATAGCCGGTCGGCTGGAGTGCTTCGTTACGCCCACCGATTCGGTACAAACATTCGACGGTCCTGCTGCCAAGGGAAGAACCTCGTCAACCATGACGTGGACGAATCGCTCTGGTTCCTCAAAAGGCGGATTGTGCGCCGACCGCTCGAACCATATAAGCCGCTTGCATGGGGCGTCGATTGTATTGAAATACTGCTCTGCGAGGATAGACGGAACGTGCCAGTCGTGGCGGCCGAGAAGAAAGACGACCGGCACCTGGAAGCGGCGGTAATGCGTGAGGTCGAGCTTCGAATACTCGGTCCGCAGGTTCTCCAGCGAGAACCGGTTGCCTCGCCCGAACCTCACCAGGTCCGAGAGATCGGCCTCGTCAGTGCTCAAGGCGGCCCAGATCAGTTTCCCGGTGGAAAGGCCCTGGCGCAGGGAACCGCCGAATTTCTCCACCCACTCGCCCAGGTTCAACTCGTCGTCGACCGACTTCGGTCCGGGACCCATGGCACGCAATTGCGCGATCGCACGGCGGTTGTCGCGCTCGATGGCCTGCTCCAGCGCCCATTGATAAGAGACGCGCTCGTCATCGGCGAAGTTGGCGACCTGACCGATGCCCACGTATGCGGCGACCTTCTCAGGGTGTTGGTAAGCGTAAATCGTCCCTAGCTCGGTACCCCAGGAGTGCGCCAAGAGGATGACCTTGTCGTGGCCGAAACGCCGCCGGACGAGGTCAACCAGTTCATCGAGGTCGCGCTCGAACTGTGCAAGGGTCATGGAGTCGCGGTGGATGTCGGAATGATAGGAGCGTCCCGTACCGCGTTGCTCCCAATAGACCATGAGGAAGTGTTGTTCCAGCGCGGCATCGTAGTGGCGAAACAACGCCGACTCGCTAACGCCGGGGCCGCCGTGCAGGAGGATGACGGCCGGGTTGCGCGTGTCCACGCCGCGAAACCAGACGCTCTGCGAGATGCCGCCGATCGCCAGCATCTCCATGGTCGCAATGCTGCCGGGAACGACGCGCCCCTCCGTGTCGGTAAAAGGACGAGTACAGGTGCAACCGGCGATAGATAGCAACATGGCTATCCCCAGAATGGGAATCAGGCTACGGGCCATGTTGCTATTTCCTTTGGAGATTGATGTTGGTCTGGCCGCCTCATCATACGGCCGCGGACTCTGTGAGGACTGACTCTATCCGTGTAAGCACTTTAGGCCACCCGCCACCCATACCTTGGAATGCGTTTTTTCCAATGGGTGAGTCAAGGTCGAAGCCCTTGTGTTCCAGCGACAAGCGGGTGCCTTCGCCTTCGGCTTGGAGTCGCCAGGTAATGGTCGTGTTCAGGGTTCCTGGCGCGAATGAATAAGAGAGAAGCTTCTCATGTTCCACTGCAAGAACCTCACAGGGTTGCCGACCCCATTGCCCCATATCCAGCGTGAAGTGATGGCCGACGACCGGCCGAACGTCCCCGGCAGCCCACCATTGGGCATGGAGCACAGGGTCTGTCAGCGCCGCCCATACCTTGGCCGGAGGGTGCGGAATGAACTGTGTGAGTTGGATCAGACCGGGTTCGATCATTTCTGTTTCTCCTTGTCGAGTGCTTCGTTGAGGGCGCGCAGGCGCTGTTGCCAGTACCGCTCAAATGGATGCAACCAGTCACGGATCTCGGACAGAGGGGGCGCATTCAAGTGGTAGACACGCTGACGGCCGCGTATCTCTTCCGAGACAAGCCCCACATTCCTCAACACCTGCAGGTGCTCGGAAACGGCAGGTCGGTTCAGGTCGAACTCCGAGGCAATGTCGCCTGCGGCGCGCGGGCTGTCACGCAACAATTCGAGGATGCGTCGTCTGACCGGATTGGACAGGGCACCAAAAATATCGGTAACTGGCATGGCCCGAATAATATGTCGGATATTTCCGACATGTCAACGGTGATGGCAGCATGGAGAAGGAGAGCCTTTGCGCGTTGGCATAGGAAGCATAAACGCCTGCACACCGCCAGTTTGGTTGTTGCTCATGACGCGACATCGGCTCAGGACTTGTTTGCGTCGTCGTACCGCCGCTGCATCTCGTCCGTACCGACGTCCTCGATGTGATGGCCGATGAGCCAACGGTGGCCGAAGGGGTCGCGGATGACACCCGATCGCTCGCCGTAGAACTCGTCCCGCGGCGCGCGCTCCAGTGTCGCGCCGGCCTGCACGGCCTGGGCGATCATGGCGTCGGCGTCATCCACATGCAGATGGATCGTGACCGCTGTCGCGCCAATCGTGGAGGCCGAGCGGATGCCGCACTCCGGAAACTCGTCGCTCAACATGACCGTCATCGCGCCGAACGCGAGCTCGGCGTGGCCGATGCGCCCGCCCGGCTCGGTGAGGCGGAACTTCTCCTCCACACCGAAGGCACGCCGGTAAAAGTCTATTGCCGCGGCGGCATCGGATACGCAGAGATAGGCAAAGACCTCTTCGATTTTCATGGCATGGCTCCTTCAATGGTTGCGGAGTGTCAATTGTCGCCTGCTCGACCGTCCCGGTATTGAAGAAGTGACCTTGCCGCCGGCGCGGCGCAGGTCCATGGGGAGATGGTTCGCCTCGCGCGGCGCGGCTCTCAGGTAGGCGAGCGGCGTCACACCCGTGAACGCAAAAAAAACCAAGGTAGAAATGCGGATGGCTCGGCTGCCTCGCCAAAATGGCGCCCGGATCCTCATCGCGTGTCAACCTCGACGGATGACTTGTACACCGCCAACTGCGCGGCGAAAGCCCGTTGGTAGGCGGGCCGCGCCTCGCCGCGGGCGACATAGGCGGCGAGGTTCGGATACTCAGCCAACAGGCCCGAGGGCTTCAGTCGTTGCAGCGCGTGCACCATCATCAGATCGCCCGCACTGAAGGCGCCATCGAGCCAGTCGGCATCGCCGAGGCGGTTCGAGAGTTGGCCGAGCCGCTCGCGGACGCGATCCTTGACCAGCGGCAGGCGCTGCGCCGACCAGGGCTTCCCGCTCTCCAGCAAGGTAGCCGTGGCGAGTTCGAGGATCGGTGGCTCGACCGTGTTGAGTGCGGCAAACATCCACATGATCGCGCGTGCCCGGGCGTTGGCATCCATCGGCAGCAGGCCCGCGTGGCGTTCGGCGATATGGAGCACGATCGCGCCGGTCTCGAACAGGGCGAGATCGCCTTCCTCATAGGTCGGAATCTGACCGAAGGGATGCAGCGCAAGATGCGCGGGTTCCTTCATCGCGGAGAACGAAAGCAGGCGCACCGCGTAAGGCTGCCCCACTTCTTCCAGCGCCCAGCGCACGCGCATGTCGCGCGCGAGCCCCTTCCCGCGATCGGGGGAGCGTTCGAAGGCGGTAATGGTGATGGTCATCGGGTGGCCCTTCAGCCCACATAACACGGTGCGCACTCGCGCACCTCGACGCTCGCGAAGCGCGCGGCGGGGCAGCGCGCGGCGATGGCAAGGGCCTCGTCGCGACTCGCGCACTGGATGAGGTAGAAGCCGCCCACCATTTCCTTCGCCTCGGCGAACGGGCCGTCGCGGAGCACGGACTTGCCCTGGGCCTGTTGCACGCGCACGCCATGTTTGTCCGGTCGCAGCGAGCGGCTGGCGAGCAACTGCCCGCGCCGGGTGAGTTCCTCGCCGAAGCGGACCATTTCGTCATACAGTGCCCGGCCCTCGGCTTCGCCGCGGGATGCGCGGTCCTCGCGGCGCTCGATGATCATCAGCAGAAATTCCATCGGACTTGCCCTCTCCATCTCAGCCACGGCGCGCCGCCTCGATCGCGGCGATGTCGATCTTTCGCATCGTCATCATCGCATCGAACGCGCGTCTGGCGGCTGCGGGATCGGGGTCGGCGATCGCTTCCAGGAGAGCCTGCGGCGTGATCTGCCACGACAAGCCCCATCTGTCCTTGCACCAGCCGCACTCACTCTCCTGACCGCCATTGCCGACGATCGCGTTCCAATAGCGATCCGTTTCGGCCTGGTCGGCGGTTGCGACCTGGAACGAGAACGCTTCGCTGTGTTTGAAGGCGGGCCCGCCGTTGAGTCCGAGGCACGGAATGCCCATCACGGTGAAGGCGACGGTCAACACATCCCCCTGCTTGCCGGACGGAAAATCCCCCGGCGCGCGATACACGGCGCCGACGGAAGAATCCGGAAAGGTCGCGGCGTAAAAACGGGCCGCGTCCTCGGCGTCCCGGTCAAACCACAGGCATACGGTGTTCTTTGCTGCGTTCGTCATGGTGTTTCTCCAAAGGGATTGAAATGACGCGATCGGGTGAGCTCACTTCTTCGGGCCGCCGATGCCGATCTCGTGCATGCGCGCGACGGCCTCGGAGGGGCCGAAGTCTTCCAGCTCGAACAACGGCCGCACCTCGATCTCGGCCGCGCCGCCGTCCCCTGCGGGGTTGGGAAAGCGGCGCGTCCATTCCATCGCCTCGTCGCGATCGCGAACCTGGATCAGCGTATAGCCCGCGATGAGCTCCTTGGTCTCGGTGAACGGGCCGTCGGTCACGCGGCGCGAGTCGCCCTCGTAGCGGATGCGCCAGCCCTCGCGGCTGGGCTTCAGGCCCGAACCGTCGAGCAGCACGCCCGCGCGCGCGAGTTCTTCGTGATAGGCGCCCATACGGGCGAGCAGTTCCTCGCTCGGCATCACGCCCGCTTCGGAGTCCTTGGTTGCCTTGACGATGATCATGTAGCGCATGACGTTCTCCTATTCGGGCTTTTCGTTGACGATGACCATCCATCCCAGGCCGAAACGGTCGGTGAGCATGCCGAAGCAGGGCGCAAAGAAGGTCTTGCCGAGCGGCATCTGCACCTTGCCACCTTCGGCCAGCGCATGGAATGCGCGTTCCGCGGCCTGCTGATCCGGCATCTCGACCGAGAGCGCGAAGCCCTGAAAGGCCGGCGCTGAGGATGATTCTGGGGCGCCGCAGCCGTCCGAGCCCATGAGCAGCGTCGTGCCGACCTTGAGTGAGGCGTGCATGACCTTGTCTTCCCAGCCGGGCGGCAGCGGCATCGGCGGCTGCTCGGGGCTTTCCTTGTAGCGCATGAGAAAGACCTCGTCAGCGCCGAAGGCGCGCCGGTAAAAGTTGATCGCCTCTTCGCAGCGGCCGTTGAAGAAGACATAGGGGTTGATGTTCATGTCAGGCTCCTTGAGAGTGAAATGTCAGAGCGGTCGGGATTGACCCGCTCATCCCTACGACGTGCGGGCGACGGCAATTTCGACAACGCCGCACGAAAAATTTTGTGGGCGTGTGGGCGTGAAACCGGTCCGGTGGCGGAAGGATTCATGGGCCTGCGAGGGTGATGATTGCCGCTCGAACACGGACTCGCCTGGTGATGACTTTCTTCACGGTCGGGCGATGCCTTCATCCAACTACTTGAACGGTCAGCACGTAACCTGTTGATATTAATTGGATCCGACGATTGCCTTTGCGGACTTCGGCGCCTCAAAGGGGAGCGAGGCCGGAGAGAAGAATGGCCAGGAGAGAGCGAAATAGGTCTGAGATGGGCGAGACGACCGAAGGAAGGAAGTCCGCAGGAATCCGCAGGAGTCCCCGCGAACACGCGCGAGCGCGCAAAGAAAAAGGCCAACCGAGAACGGTTGACCTTGGTGTATTGGTGGAGGCGGCGGGGATTGAACCCGCGTCCGCAAATCCTCTGCCATCGGCTCTACATGCGTATCCACTCTATTGATTTAACCGGACGCTACCCGAGTGGCGGGGAAGACGGACGGCGATTCCGTTAGGTTTTAGCGCTTCGGCTCCGGACAGGCTTCAGCGCGAGCTTACAATTGGGTTACCCCCAACCAGCCGCTTGTAAGCGAGCTGCTGATCAGAGGCCGGCCGGCTTAAGCGGCCAGTGCGTAAACGTCGTCGTTGGCGTTTATTTGGTTTGCAGATTGATTTACGAGGTTATCTGCACCTCGGCATGCACCTCAGGTTTCGCGATCCACGTCGAAGCCATGTCGCCCCCCGAGTTAACAGATCAGACCGCGCGGATCAGAGAAAGTTTCCCGGGCGGCCGATTGGGAGCGAATCATACCAGAAATGCCGTCGGCTCGGGCGGAGGGTGCGCGGCACCCTCCGCCCGCGGCTTCAGATTTCGTGAAGCATCTGCTGCGTGTCGCGGACGATGCGCTGTTTTTCCTTCTCGCTCGCTTCGGCCAGATTGTTGAAGACGTTCCGGGCCTTGGGGTCGTCCATTTCCGCCGCTGCTTCCTTATATAGTGTCACGAGGGCGTCGTCGAAAGCGCAGGCGATCTGCACCACTTCGTCGACACTCATGCCGGGGCGGGTCGCCGCGCTTGCCAGCAGCCCTTCGACGCGGTCGCTGGGGGCGAACTGCAGCCAAGTATTGAGGATTGCGCTGCGGGCGTTTTCCTCGAATCGCTCCAGCATTTCCTTCTGTTCGTCTTCATGCCGGCTCAGGTAGTCGAGAGCCATTTTCAGTGGGATTTCCGAGTGATCCGCCTGCTTTTTCAAGGTTTCGTAGTAGTCCCGTATCTGATCGTGGAGCGCTTTGCCATGATCCAGAACATCCCTGACCTGTTCGAAGTTTCTCATGATGCCATCCTCCGTGCTGTAGGTCGCCTCGGCTTTCTGCTTTGGTCTACCAAAATATCAGGGTTAGTGCCACGGGGCCGCGACAGTGAAGTCCGGCTCCTCAAACGGCCATATAGCGCTTCGGCGAGGTTGAGTCAATGGCCTGGCTGATCGGCGGGAATACGCAACGTGAGTAAAGAGGGGGCTTATGGTATTCTCTACCGATTTTATCGAACCCATCTTTCCTCGGCTGTACCGCATGAACGCCCATAAATTGACCCACCTGAAGCACCTGGAATCCGAGAGCATCCACATACTGCGCGAAGTGGTGAGCGAATTCGAGCGGCCGGTGATGCTGTATTCGATTGGGAAGGACTCGGCGGTGATGCTGCATTTGGCGATGAAGGCGTTCCATCCGGGCAAGCCGCCGTTTCCCTTGATGCACGTGGACACCACCTGGAAGTTCCGCGACATGATCGCCTTCCGCGACCGGCGGGCGCAGGAACTGGGGCTGGACCTCATCATCCACGTCAACGAAGACGGGGTGCGCCAGGGCATCAATCCCTTCGTCCACGGCAGCAAGAAGCACACCGACATCATGAAGACCGAAGGGCTCAAGCAGGCCCTGGACAAGTACCGCTTCGACGCCGCCTTCGGCGGGGCCCGCCGGGACGAGGAGAAATCCCGCGCCAAGGAACGGGTGTACTCGTTCCGCGACAAGCACCACCGCTGGGACCCCAAGAGCCAGCGTCCCGAACTGTGGAATTTGTACAACGGCAAGATCAACAAGGGCGAGAGCATCCGCGTGTTCCCCCTGTCCAACTGGACCGAGCTCGACGTCTGGCAGTACATCTATCTCGAGAATATCCCCATCGTCCCGCTCTACTACGCCGCCGAGCGGCCGGTGGTCGAAAGGGACGGCATGCTCATCATGGTCGACGACGAGCGCATGCCGCTCGAGCCGGGCGAGGTGCCGATGCTGAAGAAGGTGCGGTTCCGCACCCTGGGCTGCTATCCCCTCACCGGCGCCGTCGAATCCGACGCCGCCACCCTGCCCGAGATCATCCAGGAAATGCTGCTGACCAAGACCTCCGAACGCCAGGGCCGGCTCATCGACCACGACCAGGCCGGGTCCATGGAAGAAAAGAAGAAGGAAGGGTATTTTTAAAATCATGTCACACCAATCCGACCTCATCGGCACCGACATCCACGCCTACCTGGCCCAGCACGAGCAGAAGGAGCTCTTGCGGCTCCTGACCTGCGGCAGCGTCGACGACGGCAAGAGCACCCTGATCGGGCGGCTGCTGCACGACTCCCAGATGATCTACGAGGACCAGCTCAGCGCGGTGCGGCGCGACAGCCTCAAGTCCGGCACCACCGGCGGCGAGCTCGACCTGGCCCTCCTGGTCGACGGCCTGCAGGCCGAGCGCGAGCAGGGCATCACCATCGACGTGGCCTACCGCTACTTCTCCACGGCCCAGCGCAAGTTCATCATCGCCGACACCCCCGGCCATGAGCAGTACACCCGCAACATGGCCACCGGCGCCTCCACCTGCGACCTGGCCATCATCCTGATCGACGCCCGCCACGGGGTGCAGGTGCAGACCCGGCGCCACAGCTACATCGTCTCGCTGCTGGGGATCAAGCACGTCCTGGTCGCCATCAACAAGATGGACCTGGTGGACCACAGCGAAGCCGTGTTCGACCGCATCCGCGCCGACTACCTGGCCTTCGCCGACAAGCTCGAGCTGCACGACGTGCGCTTCATCCCCATCTCCGCCTTGAACGGCGACAACGTGGTGCACAAGAGCGCGGCCATGCCCTGGTACGGCGGGCCGTCCCTGATCGCGCTGCTCAACACCCTCGAGATCGCCCAGGACCGGAACTTCGACGACCCGCGATTCCCGGTGCAGTACGTCAACCGGCCCCACCTCGACTTCCGCGGCTACAGCGGCACCGTCGCCGCCGGGGTGTTCAAACCGGGCGACCCGGTCCTGGTGCTGCCGGCCAGGACGACCAGCCGGATCCAGTCCATCGTCACCTACGACGGCGAACTGGAGGCAGCCTTCCCGCCCCAGGCCGTCACCCTCACCCTGGAGGACGAGATCGACGTCAGCCGCGGCGACCTCCTGGTGCACCCCGACCGCCTGCCGCACCTCGACAGCCGCTTCGAGGCGCATCTGGTGTGGATGACCGAAGCCCCGCTGATTCCGGGGAAGCAATACCTCCTCAAGCACGCCACCCGGACCCTCACCGGCTCGGTGGCCACCATCCGCCACCGGATCGACGTCAACACCTTGGAACAGCACCCGGCCGGCCAGCTCAATCTCAACGAGATCGGTTTGTGCGAGCTGGCATTGAGCGCTCCGCTGGCATTCGACGCCTATGCCCGCTGCAAGGATACCGGCGCCTTCATCGTCATCGACCGGCTGACCAACGTCACCGTCGGCGCCGGCATGATTTCAGGTCCGGTCCAGGGCGAAACCGGCTTCCGCAAGGTCACCGCCGAGGAGCGCGCCGCCCGCTTCGGCCAGAAGGCCCTCACCGTCTGGCTCACCGGACCCCAGCGTCATGAGATGGCTTATCGGCTCGAGCGGGCGCTGTTCGATATCGGCCATCCGGCGACGGTGCTCGAGGATGAGGCCTTCGGTGCCGAGCTGATCCGGGCGGCGCAACTCGTCAACCACGCAGGGCTGATCTGTTTGTGCCCACTGGCGCATGGCGAGCTCGGTTCGGGCGAGGGGCGGGTGGTGCTGTCCGTGGACGGACGGGACGTGGCCGAGCTCATCGAGGCGCTGCGCCAGCAGGGGATTCTGTCCTAGGCGCGGTATCGTGCCAGTAGCGGCGATGGCTCAGGCGGTAGGGAATGAGTTCGGGTCCCGCACCATCGGCACCGGGCCGGACGGTCAATGCGCCGCCGCTGGCGGTGTCGAATACCCGGATGCCGAGGCGCCGGTAGCGTTCCATCACCTGAGGACTCGGAAATCCCCAGCGGTTGCGATAGCCGGCCGAAACCAGAACGGTGGACGGCCGCACTTCGCTCAAGAATTCCGGGGTGGACGAGGTCTTGCTGCCGTGATGCGGCGCGACCAGTACCGTGCTGGCCAGTGCCGCGGCATAGCGCGTTACCAGGCCGGACTCGGCGCTGCGTTCGATGTCGCCGGTCAGCAGGGCGCCGCCCTGAGTGGCGCTGATCTTCAGCACACAGGACGTGTCGTTGTCATCGTCGGCCGTGGTGCCTTCCCCCTCGGCTCCCTCCGGGGTGGGCGGCCACAGCATCTCGAACCGCACTCCGTCCCATTCCCAGCTTTGCCCGGCCCGGCAGCTTTTCGCGGCGGGATGTGAAAGTTTGTCCGGCACGCTGCTCAGTGCCGCGGCGACCGGGAAGCGCTGCAGCAGGGCGGCGGCTCCTCCGATGTGGTCGTTGTCGCCATGACTGACCACGAGGGTATCGATGGCCGAGATGCCGCGGGCGCGAAGATAAGGCTCCAGCACCGCCGTGCCCATGTCGAAGCTGTCGCTCAGGCGTGCGCCGGTGTCGAACACCAGCGTATGGGCATGGGTTTCCACCACGCTGGCCAGCGCCTGGCCGACGTCCAGCACGGTGAGCCGGTAGCTGCCTTCGGGCGGCGGGCCGGGGGCATAGGTCGCAGCCGGCAGCAGCAGGAACAGGCCCAGCCAGCGTCCGGGAATGCCGCGCGGAATCATCAGCACCGCTGCGCCAAAGGCCGCGAGCAGCGCCATCGGTAACGGTGGGGCGGCATGCTGCCATTGTGCCCAGGGGAGGGCGGAGAGCCATTCGAGCGCTTTCCAGGTCCAGGCGACAAGCGTTTCCGTGAATCCCATCAAGACGATCCCTGCCGCGGGCCAGACCAAGAGCACCAGGGCGCCGAACAGCGCCAGAGGCGTGATCGCCAAGCCCAGCACCGGGACGGCGAACAGATTCGCCAGGGGCGATATCAGTGAGATCTGGCCGAAGAAGAACAGCAGCACCGGCGCGAGGCCGAGGCTGGTGGCCCAGTTGGTCCAGGCCAGCCCCCGCACGAATCCGGCGCGATGCAGCCGGCAGGTCAGCAGATAGAGAATGAACCCGACCGCCAGGAAGGACAGCCAGAACCCCGGCGAGGTCACGGCGAGCGGATCGAGCAGGACGACGGCTGCGAGCGCCCATGTCAGCGTATGGACCGGGCGGAGATGGCGCTGGGCGATGATGCCGCCCATGGCGATCGCGATCATGATCAGCGCCCGCCGTGTCGGTATTGCGAAGCCGGTGAGGGCGGAATAGCCGGCTGCCGCGGCGACCGCCGTCGAGGCGGCCAGGGCCGGAGGCGGCCAGCGCATCACTTGCAGCAGGGCGGCGGCCCCTGCCGCGATGCCGTAGGCGAGGAGGGCAACCAGGCTGATGTGGGAGCCGGAAATGGCGATCAGATGGGCGGTGCCGGTGCGCCTCAACACCTCCCACTGGGACGGGGTGATGGCATCTTCGGCGCCCATGACCAATGCCTGGATCACGCCGTCGAACGGGCTGTCGGCCAGGGCGGCATGGATGCGATCCGACAGGGTTTGGCGCCAAGCGCCGGGCAGCCAGGGATTCGCCGGCCTCAGCAGCGCGTTGCCGGGGGATTCGCGCACGTAGCCGAGGGCACGGATGTTCCGGGAGAACAGCCAGAGTTCGTAGTCCATCCCGCCGGGATTGAGCATGCCGTGCGGGCGTTTGAGCCGGACGGTCAGGCGCCAGTGCTCTCCCGCGCGGAGGGTGCGGTCGGTGTCGTACCAGGTCAGGCGGAGATGTCCGGGGGCTCGGCCACCCTCCGGACTGACGATCCGGCCGACGTCGAATTCGAAGCGCACGCCCCTTTCATTCGGTTCCGGCAGGCTGGCGATGGTGCCTTCGACAATGATGTCCCGCCCTTCGAGATTGCGGGGCAGTTCGTCATGCAGGCGGAGGAGGGCGAAGGCCGAGGCCCAGGCAAAGCCCAGCAGCAGCGCGCAGGCGAGAGACCGGCGGCAGAGGAACAGGATCGGGGCGGCGACGGCGAGGCCGGTCAGCAGCATCGGCGACGGCAGTTCCGGCAGCGTCTGCACCGCGATGCCGCCGCACACGAAGGCCAGCAGCGCCGGGATGCCGTTGCGGCCCGCCCTGGCGCTCGCTTTCATCTTTGCAAACGGAGCACGTACAATAGCCGCCCCGGCCGACAGCCTCATCAGTACAAGACGCCTCATGCCCAAGAAGATTCTCAAGCGTTACATGCCGGACCGGCAACGGATCAGGGAGATCAAGAGCCTCGAGTTCCTGGGGGAAAAACTGCACGCCCCGAATCTTTGGCATCTGAACCGGCGTTCGGTATCGCGGGCATTCGCCGTCGGGCTGTGGGCGATGTATACCCCGCCGCTGCCCTGGCAGATGATCATCGCGGCGATCCTTTCGATCTATTTCGACGCCAACGTGCCTCTGGCGGTGGCGCTGGTGTGGATCACCAACCCCCTGACCTGGGTGCCGATGTACTATTTCGCCTACCTGGTCGGGACCTGGATCCTGGGCCTGGATTCGTTCACCTTTACCGAGTTTTCCTCGTTCTTCAGCATCGAAACCGCATGGAACCTCGGGGCGCCGCTCCTGGTCGGCTGTTTCACGCTCATGAACCTGGGGGCCGTGCTGGGCTATTTCTCCATCCGCTGGCTATGGCGGCGCTCGGTGCGGCAGCATTGGGAGTTCCGCAAGCTGCGGTCCAAGCCGCTCAACAGCCATTATCTGGTGAACCTGAGCTGCCGGGCGTACTGGAAGCTGTTGCACCTCCATCACGCCGACAAGCTCTGAGCCCGCTCAGGGCCGGACCAGCCGCCCGTCCTCCATGTGGAGGACCTCATCCATCTTGTGGGCCAGTGCCGCGTCGTGGGTCACGATGACGAAGCTGACTCCGAATTCCTGGTTGAGTTCGAGCATGAGCTGATAGACCTGCTCCGCGGTCTTACTGTCCAGGTTGCCGGTAGGCTCGTCCGCCAAGACGCATTTCGGGCGCGTCACCAGCGCCCGGGCGATCGCCGCCCGCTGCCGTTCGCCGCCGGAAAGCTCTCCCGGCTTGTGTTCCAGGCGATTCCCCAGGCCCACCCTCTGCAATAGCGCCGCGGCGCTTCCCCTCGCTTCGGTAACGGACGAGCCGCCGATCAGGAGCGGCATGGCGACGTTCTCCAGCACGGTGAATTCGCCCAGCAGGTGATGGAACTGGTAGACGAATCCCAGCGTCCTGTTGCGCAGGCCGGCCAGCCGGCGTTCGTTCAGCGAGGCCAGGTCGATCCCGTCCATCAGGACCTTCCCGCTGGTGGGACTGTCCAGCCCGCCCAGGAGATGCAGGAGAGTGCTCTTGCCGGAGCCGGAAGCACCCATGATGGCCAAGCGCTGGCCCCGCCGGATGCGCAGGTCTACCCCGTGTAGAACCTCGACGTCGAGGATGCCCTGGACGAAGCGCTTGTGCAGAGCGCGGCATTCGAGGACGGGCTCATTCATAGCGCAGCTCCTCCGCCGGGCGCACCCGCGAAGCCTGCCAGGCCGGATAGATCGTGGCCAGCAAGGACAGCAGGAAGGCCATGCTCGTGATCTGGAACACGTCGGTCCAGTTCAGCTTGGACGGCAGGTCGCTGATGTAATAGACGTCGGCGGACAGGAATTTCATGCTGAGCTGGCTTTCGATCCAGTTCACGATCTCGGAGACGTTCAAGGCCAGGAGCACGCCGCCGACGCCGCCGATCAGGGTGCCCACCGCGCCGATCACGGTGCCGAGCACCATGAAGATGCCCATCACGCTGGCGGGCGTCATGCCCTGGGTGCGGAGGATGGCGATGTCGGCGCGCTTGTCCGTCACCACCATGACCAGGGTCGAAACGATGTTGAACGCGGCCACGGCGACGATCAGCAGGAGGATCATGAACATCACCCGCTTCTCGGTCTTGATGGCGCGGAAGAAGTTGGTGTGCGCCTGGGTCCAGTCGGTGACGTAGTAGTCGCCGGGCAGCTTCGGCCCCAGGTCGCGGGCGATGCGGTGGGCGTTGAACAGGTCGTCGAGTTTGAGCCGCAGTCCGCTGATCTCGCCCTCCATGTGCAGCAGGCGGGCCGCGTCGTCGAGCTGGATCAGGGCGAGGTTCCGGTCGTATTCGAACATGCCGACCTGGAACGTGCCGATCACGGTGAAGCGCTTGAGCCTGGGGAGGATGCCCGCCGGCGTCGCGGTGACCTGCGGCGTGATGACCGTGACCTTGTCGCCGGTGGATACGCCGAGATAAGCCGCCAGTTCCGCGCCCAGGATGATGCCGAACTGGCCGGGCTCCAGGTCGGCGAGCTTGCCGAGCTGCATATGGTTCGCCACGTCCGAGACCCGGGGCTCGTAGTCCGGCAGGACGCCCCGCAGCATCGCGCCGCTGGCGCGCCGTTCGGAACTGAGCATGGCCTGGCCTTCGATGTAGGGCGCCCACCCCAGGATACGGGAATCTTCCGAAAGCGCCGGCTCGAGTACCCGCCATTCGCCCAGAGCGCCGCCCGGGCCGGAAATGGACGCGTGCGAGGTCATGCCGAGGATGCGTTCGCGCAGCTCCGCCTCGAAGCCGTTCATGACCGAAAGCACGGTGATCAGCGCGGTGACCCCCAGCGCGATGCCCAGTACCGACGTCAGCGTGATGAAGGAAATGAAGCGGGTGCGCCGTTTGGCGCGCGTATAGCGCAGACCGATGAACAGGACGAGCGGCTTGAACATGGAGGGGCCGAGAAGCCTTGAGGAAAGGTCAGGGATGGGGGGCGGCCGTGCGGCAATGCGCGCAGATGCCGTAGAGGCAGAGCGAGTGGTCGGTCAGGGAAAAATCAAGGTTTTTCGCGATTTCCTTTTGCCGGCTTTCGATCATCTCGTCGCTGAATTCCTCGACCCGCCCGCATTTGACGCAGACGATGTGATCGTGGTGCTCGCCGCGGTTGAACTCGAAGATCGAATTGCCGCCTTCGAAATGATGGCGCTTGACGAGGCCGGCCGCCTCGAACTGGGTCAGCACGCGGTACACGGTCGCCAGCCCGATTTCCTCGCCCTGCTGGATCAGCCGCTTGTACACGTCTTCCGCGGTCAGATGCCGTTCCTGGTCGGACTGCTCCTCGAGCATTTCCAGGATCTTGATCCGGGGCAGGGTGACCTTGAGGCCGGCGTTGCGTATGTCTTGCGTTTCCATGGAGTTCGAGCGCGCTATGTCTTCAAAATCCTCGATCGGGTATTATGCGGCATGGTGCCGCTCGAACCCGGCTGCGATTTCATCCCGTCATGCACCCACATCGTACCATACTCTCCCTGATCGCCACTCTCCCGTTGGCCGCCTGCACCTACGTCGACCGAATTCCCTTTCTTTATCACCTGGACATTCATCAGGGGAACATCGTCTCGCAGGAAATGGTGGACCAGCTGAAGCCGGGCATGAACAGGCGCCAGGTGACGTTCATCATGGGGTCGCCGCTCACGGTGAGCCCGTTCCACGACGACCGCTGGGACTACGTCTATTCCAATCAGCCGGGCGGCGAGGAGCGCGTCCAGCGCCGGATTTCGCTCATGTTCGACCAGGACGAACTGGTGGGGCTGCAGGGCGACTTCAAGCCGGGCGAACTGCCCTCCCTGGACGCCAGCAAGGACGTGAACGTCGACATCCCCAAGATCGAGCGCGACCAGAGCCTTTGGGGACACATCAAGAGCTGGTTCGGCAACGGCTAGGCTTTTTCCTCGCCCTTCTTGGCCGCCCGCTGGCGGCGCGATTCCTTGGGGTCGGCGATCAAAGGCCGGTAGATCTCCACCCGGTCGCCTTGCCGCAAAGGCTGATCGACCCCGCAGGCCTTGCCGAAGATGCCGATCTTGTTGACCGCCAGGTCGATTTCCGGGAATTTTTCCAGCAGCCCGGATGCCTCGATGGCGGCCGCCGCGGAGGTCTCCTCTGCGACGCCGAGCGGCACGATGACCTGGACGTCGGGCCGGGCGTAAGCCACTTCCACGCGGATCGGTTCTGGCGCGCCGGTCATCAGATCAGCTCCATCGCCTTCAGGAAGATGATGCCCATGCCGGCGGGGGCGACGTAGCGCACCAGGAACCTCCAGGTCTCATAACCGCGGGGGTCGGCCATTTCCAGCTCCTCAGCGGTGTCCCGGCGGCTCAGCACCCAGCCGGCGAATACGGCGACCAAGACGCCGCCGGCGGGAAGCATGACGTCCGCGGTCAGGAAGTCGAGCAGTTCGAACAGGTTCCTGTCGAAGAATCGGACGTCCGACCAGGAACTGAAAGACAACAGGGTGCCCAGGCCCAGCCCCCAGCAGGCCAAGCCACTCCAGGCGCTGGCGGCTTCCCGGCTCAGCCCTCGGTTCTCGGTCAGCCAGGCGACCGCCGGTTCGATCATGGCGATCGACGAAGTCAGCGCGGCGAAAAAGACCAGGACGAAAAACAGGGCGCCGAAGAACGATCCGCCCGGCATGGCGCCGAAAGCGATCGGCAGGGTCTGGAAAATCAGGCCCGGTCCCATGCCGGGTTCCAGATGGTTGCTGAACACGATGGGGAAAATCGCCAGGCCTGCAAACAGGGCGACCGCAGTATCGGCAGCCGCAATGAATAGCGTGGATCGGGCGATGGAAACATGGCCGGGCAGATAGGAGCCATAGACCATGATCGAGCCCATGCCCAGCCCCAGCGAGAAGAAGGCTTGCCCCATGGCGGTCAGCACGCTTTCCCCGCTCAGCCGGGAAAAATCGGGCAGGAACAGAAAAGCGATGGCCCGGCCGAAGCCTTCGGTGCCCCCCGCATAGAGGACCAGGACGACCAGCATGACCAGCAGCGCCGGCATCAGGTAGCGCGTGCCTTTCTCCAGGCCGCCGCTCACGCCGCGGCTCACGATGGCCATGGTGGCCGCCATGAACAGGGTGTGCCAGATCACCTGGATCTGGGGATCGGTGCGGAATTCGTCGAAGTAGCGCGCCGCCGTTTCGGGGGTGATGTGGGTGAACAGCGCGCTGTTCATCTTGAAGATGTACGCCATGGCCCAGCCGGCGATGACGCTGTAGTAGGACAGGATCAGGAAACCCGACACCACGCCCAGCCAGCCCGCATACCGCCAGGCCGGGCTGGCATTGGCCGCCTCGGCCAGACTCAGCATGGCGTTGATCGGGCTCTGCCGCCCGCGCCGTCCGAGCAGGGTTTCGGCGATCATGATCGGGATGCCGATGGCCGCGACGCACAGCAGGTACACCAGCACGAAGGCGCCGCCGCCGTTTGCGCCGGTGAGATAGGGAAATTTCCAGATGTTGCCCAGGCCGATGGCCGAACCGCTCGCGGCCAGAATGAAGGCCAGTCGCGACGACCACTGCACGTGGACGAATCGTTGATCGGTCATGGGTATCCTCGAGGGTATGGCTCCGTGTTGTCGACACACGCTCGCACAAGTTCGGAGCATGGCCGCCAGTAGGGTAAAATCGTCACAGCATAACAAACCGAACCGGACCGAAGAAATCCCGCCGTCATGAGCAGCAAGAAAAGCGCCGCAGGAAGCGCCAACATCGCCCAGAACCGCCAGGCGACCCATGAATATTTCATCGAGGAACGCTTCGAAGCGGGCCTGGTGCTGGAAGGCTGGGAGGTCAAGAGTCTGCGGGCGGGCAAGGCGCAGCTCAAGGAAAGCTACGTCGTATTGAAGAATGGCGAGGCATGGTTGTTCGGCGCGCATTTCTCGCCCCTGCCGTCGGCTTCCACCCACGTCCAGCCCGATCCCACCCGCAGCCGCAAGCTCCTCTTGCATGCGGAGGAGCTCAGCCGTCTGATCGGGCAGGTGGAACGCAAGGGCTATACTCTGGTGCCGTTGTCGCTGTATTGGAAGCAGGGCCGCGCGAAGCTCGAAATCGGCCTGGCGCGCGGGAAAAAGCAGCACGACAAGCGCGCTACCGAGAAGGAGCGCGACTGGGAGCGGGAGAAACAGCGGGTCATGAGGCGGGGTTGAGCCTCATTTTGCCTCTTGCCCTTTTCACGGCGGGGGCGACAATGAAAATAATAGGGAATGTTTCGTCAGTTCATCGGAAATCTTAGTGATGTCGCGCCGTCTTTGTCGCTTTGTATGGATTATCGTTGCCGCTGCAATGGGTTGGGTCGCCGGGGAAGCCGTTGCCGGCCCCTATTCGGCGCTGGTCATGGAGATCGAATCGGATCGGGTGCTGTACGAGCGGAACGCCGACGAGATCAGGCATCCCGCCTCCCTGACCAAGATGATGACCCTCTATCTGGTGTTCGAGGCGCTCGAGCAGGGCAGAGCTTCGTTGCATGACACCTTCTACGCTTCCAGCTATTCCGCCTCCAGGTCCCCCTCCCGCATCGGTCTCAGGCCGGGCGATCCGCTGACGGTGGAAGAGGGCATCCTGGCCCTGGTCACCTGCTCCGCCAACGACGCCGCGGCGACGCTGGGCGAAGGGCTGGCCGGCTCGGAGCCGGCTTTCGCCGCCATGATGACGCGAAAAGCGCGCGAGCTGGGCATGAGCCAGACCGTCTTCCGCAATGCCTCGGGGCTGCCCGATCCCGAGCAGGTCACGACGGCCCGCGACATGTACCGGCTCGGCAAGGCGCTGCTGAAGCGTTTTCCCCAGTACTATCCGTATTTCTCCACTTCGCGCTTCCAGTACCGGGGGCGGAGCTTCCACAATCACAATCATCTGCTCGAGAACTATTACGGCGCGGACGGCATCAAGACCGGCTTCGTCAACGCCTCGGGCTTCAACCTGGTGGCATCGGCCCGCCGCAACGGCGTCCGTCTGGTAGGCGTGGTGTTCGGCGGCAATTCGTCATTCCGCCGGGATGCCCACATGCGCGACATTCTCGACGACGGATTCGCCCAGATCGAAGGCCGCGAGCCCAGCGTGCGGTTCGCCGGTTTCGACCAGGGATACGTACCGCGTTTGTTGACGCGTTCCGGAGAGAGCCGGGCTTCCGCCGCTCCGAAGAAAGCCGGGCGTGCGGCCGCAGGTAAGAAGAACGGAGATCGTTCCAAAGCGGCGGTTGCGCGCGCTTCCCCTGGGAAGCAGAAGGGGCCGCCCACGCACGCCAAACGCAAGCCGGCCGCGGCGAAATCTTCTCCCGTGCGCGCCAAGTCTTCGAAGACTTCGGCCACGGCGAAGCGTTGAGGCGGACGACGGACGAGGATTTGGAGAGAGCCTGAACGAGCGGCGCCCCGACGTGCGGGGCGCAGCTTGGCGGAGCGGGTAATGCGGAAGCGAGCTTACGGCGCTTTCTCGAGTTCGCCCGCCGGCACGGTGCCGTCGGAACGGCCCTTGATGTAGGTGTAGAGGTCGTCGATGCCTTCTGCCACCTTCTTGTTGGCTTCGAATGGGGGCATGGCGTTGCGGCCCTTCAGAACCACTTCCGTGAACTGGTCCTTGCTCAGGTTCTTGAGGCTGTTCAGCAGGTTGGGGAATGCTGCGCTGCCTTCGCCGGTGGCGCCGTGGCAGGTTTCGCAACGCTGCTGCTTGTAGATCTTGAAGCCATTGTAGGTGGCCTGGTCGACGGGAGCCGAGAAGGCGGGGGCGGCCACGGCGCCGAGCACCAGGGTGGCCAGAGCGGTTGTCCGGATAGACGTCTTCTTGTGATCCATTGCGTTTCTCTGTTTGTTTTCGGGTATTGACCGGGAGTTTTTCATCGTCTGCCATGGCGGGTACGGCGGCGGATAGGATGACAGTCCGCCGACAGGCCCGCCAAGGGAAAAAATCCCGGATGTTTGCTGCCAAAGAGCGCGAGTCAGAATACCCAAGACCTACATCTGTTGTAAATACAGGCGCTAACGCCCGGATGCGGTTTCGTCCCCCTGGCAGAAGGGGCGTGGCGACCGTAAACTAGCCCGGCATCGTGCACCACATCATGGAGCTGGAGACGGAAATGAGCGAGAAAGACCTCTTGGAAACCTTGGAGCAGTTGCGGGCGCAGGTTGCGGCGCTGGAGGCGGATAAAGCTTCCAAGGCGCGTCTGGAGTCTTTGATCGGAACGCTGGAGCAGCGGCTGCAAGGCGCCGGCAGCGAAGAGCACCATGTGCATCTGGTGGCGGAACTCAAGGAGGCGATCTCGCATTTCGAAGTCGAGCACCCGCGCCTGACCGGCATACTCAACGACCTGATGGTGACGCTGAGCAACATGGGCATCTGAGGACGCGCCGGCCCGGCAGGCGCGCGGCTGGTCTGCCTTCGCCGGGGAGTCGCGCGCCTGCACGACTCTTCCGTCTCCGGAAATTTCAGACCGGTCCGGAATCGAAATACCGGCGTGCCGCGAACCGCGCATGCTGGGCGAGGTAATCCGGCCGGTGCATCGGCCCGACCAGAAGGAGGCCGGCGAGGAAGCCGCCGACATGGGCCCAGAATGCCACTCCGCCGCTGGCGCCGCCCAGGGCCGGTAGGCCGCTGATGAGCTGGATGAAAAACCAGTAGCCGAGCATGGCGAAGGCCGGGACGGCGACGGTGGTCCAGTAGAAGCCCAGGAATATCAGGGTGATGACCTGGGTGCGGGGGTAGAGGCGGGCGTAAGCGCCCATGACGCCGCCGATGGCGCCGGAAGCGCCGACCATCGGCACGGCGGCGGTCGGGTCCGAGGCGATCTGCGCCGCTGCCGCCGCCAGGCCGCACAGCACATAGAAGCCGACGAAGCGCACCGGTCCCATCACGTCTTCCACATTGTCGCCGAACACCCACAGGAACCACATGTTGCCGATGATGTGGAACCAGCCGCCGTGCAGGAACATGTGGGTCACGAGGGTCCAGGCCGACGCGTCGCCGTCGAGCTGGCAGCCGAAATTCTGGCTGACCGGGATGATGGTGCCGACCGGCGCCAGCCTGAGCAGTTCGCCGGGTATGAGCGCATACTCGCAAAGCGATTGCGCCAGGGGTTGGTCCTGTCCGAGCCCCTGTACGATGGCCCAGGCGCCGACGTTGATCAGCAGGATCAGCAGGACGGCGATGGGGCGGCGCAGGGCCGGGTTGATGTCGCGCAGCGGAAACATGATGGCCCCCTGGGTCGGTTCGAGTGATGGTCAGTGCCCAGCCGTGGGCTCGTCGGGCACTTCCCACCGGGAAAGGTGCCGGGTGAGTGTGTAGGGCCATCCCTGGACTCCGTTGCCCCGATTCCTTTCCCCGCGGGGCTCGGGCGGCGCGACTGAAGGGTGTTCAGTGCCCGATGTCGGAAAACGGTACGTCGAGGATGGCATATTCCTGCCATAAGGCATAGTCGTAATGCCACCATTCCCGGGGATGAACGCTGAAGCCTTCGGCTTCCATCGCCACCCGCAGCCGGTCGCGGTGCTCGCGGGCCGCCGCCGTGCCGCCTTCATAGGCGGGGTAGGCGCGTTCGGTCATCTCGTCGTAATCGGATGGCATGGCTACCTCGTGACCGGTCTTCAGATCGTAGAGGCTCAAGTCGACAGCGCAGCCGCGATTGTGGCGCGAGCCCTCGCGGGGATCGGCCACGAACATCCGCTGGGTGCCGCTGGTCGATTCCCAGAACAGACGCGTCACCGACCAGGGGCGGTAGCCGTCGAACAGGATCAGGCCGTAGCCCTGCGGCTTCAGCCGGGCGTTGACTCGGGCGACGGCTTCGGCCGCCGGCCGCTGCAGGAACACCCGCGGTTCGGCGTAAACCGGCTTGTGGACGAAGTTGTTGGGTGTGGCGTAGCGCACGTCCAGCTTGATCGTGGGGTCCAGCGGTGTGACTTCGATCAGCTCCGGCGTCCGGAACGGACCGGTTTCCACGGGCGGCCGGAGCGGGGCTGCGGTGGCCGCGGCGCTCATCAAGATTACGGTGGTCATGAGCCCGCCCAGCTTAAACATAGAGGGCGTTGGAAAGCTGGCCGCGGTAGCGGCGAGTGAGTTCATGGCCGTCGCCCAGCAGCCGGAAAATGGCGACGCAGGCTTTGCGGGCGCCGTCCTCGTCGTAGCCGCGGGCCTTGCGCACGAGTTCGATCAGCTGATCCAGCGCCGGCTCGTAATCCTCTTCCCGAATCTTTCCGATCGCGTCCAGGTAGGCGGATTTGGCGTCCGCCTCCGCCAGCCGTTCCGGGTGCTCCAGCAGCCCGAACAGCCGGGCCAGCGTGCGCAGGGCCTCGGCGGCATCGCTCTGGTCGGAGTCCGGCCCGATGGGTTTGAGTGCCTCCAGGGCTTCGTCCGGCTGGGTCTTGAGGAGCAGGTGGGCCAGCAGCACGGCGGCTCGGCCGTTGGCCGGCTCGGCAGCAAGGACTTGGCGCAGCACCGGTTCCGCTTCTGCCGCCCGGCCGGCGCCGATCAGTCCCTCGGCCAGCTTCAACTGGCCCCGGTGAGGGCTGGGCAGGGCGCCCTTCAGCCAGTCTTCCAGGGCCGATTCGGGCAAGGCGCCGGTGAATTCGTCGGCGACGGCGCCGTCGACGAAAAGCTTGACGTTGGGAATCCCGCGCACGCCGTATTGCTGGGCGATTTCGGGGTGTTCCTCGGTGTTCACCTTGACCAGTTCGAAGCGGCCGGCCAAGCGCGCGGCGACGGCTTCCAACGCGGGCGTGAGGGCGCGGCAGGGCGCGCACCAAGGCGCCCAGAAATCCACCAGCACCGGGATGGTGAAGCTGGCCTCGATGACGGCGCGGTCGAAATCAAATGGGGAATCGGACATGGAAAGGGTTCCGGAAAGGCAGTGTGACAGGGGGATGACCGAGATTTTCGCAAATCGCCGGACGGGTTGAACAGCCCGCGTTGCAGCCGGTCGCCGACAAACTGCGCACAAAGTTATCCACAGATTCTGTGGATATCGCGGGCTGCATCAGCATCGGCTTTTATTCTCGTCAAGACCTTGATTTCCTGGTTCCGTGTGGGTAAAGAGCCGCGAAGAGTGAAATCAAAGTCGTTATGAAACAATTCGATGCGTTCTGCGGGTGCCAATGTGTAGTCGATCGCGGCCATTGTTTCCCGCCGCTCCGAGGATACGTTCCCAACCGGTCCTTTCGCCGATTCCGGCCCGTAAAAATGCATTTTGTCCACAGCTTGGAAAAATTAGAAATTCGTGATTCACTTCGGTCAAACCAACCCGGTCAGTATCCCCGGAACCCACGAGGCGAACATGAACAAATGGCTGCGAGCCGTCACGCTGGCGATATCGTTACCGAGTGCGCCGACTCTCGGCGGTGAGCTCCTCGGCATCACTCCCGACGAACTGGAAACGCTGAAAGCTCAGGGCGTTCCGGTGGTGGACGTCCGGACGCCCGAGGAATGGCGCAAGACCGGCGTCATCGAGGGAAGCAAGCCGCTGACGTTCTTCGATTCCAAAGGTGCTTACGACGCCACCGCCTGGATGCGGCAGTTCAAGACGATCGTCTCCGATGCCGCCCGGCCGGTGGTGCTGGTCTGCCGTTCAGGCAACCGCACCGCCACGGTCGGAAAGATGCTCACGCAGGAGCTGGGCTACGAGCGCGTCTACCATCTGGAGAAGGGCTTGCAGGTCTGGAGCGCGGAGGGCCACAAGCTCGCCCCTTGCGGGAGCTGTTGACGATTACGGGTTAACGCGGGTCGCCGGGGTCGAGCTGGCAGTCGTCCAACTCGGGCAGGGGGGCTTCCTCCAGGTCGATCCCGCGTTCCCGCAGCGCCTGCTTGAGGCTTGCGAGCTGCTGATCCAGCGCCTGGATGTGGTCGAGCATGTGGTTGACGGCGTGGGCGACCGGGTCCGGCATGTCCGGCGTCATGCCGTAGGCGTCGAAGCCGAGCTTGCTGGCGATGGCCAAGCGCTGCGCCTCCTGGGCCCTGCGGTCCGGGTTGATGATGTGGCCCGGAATCCCGACCACCGTGGCGCCGGCGGGCACGGTGCGCAGCACGACCGAATTGGAACCGATGCGCGCGCCGTCGCCCACGCTGATGGGGCCGAGCACCTTGGCGCCGGCGCCGATCACCACCCCGTCGCCCAGAGTCGGATGGCGTTTGCCTTTCTGCCAACTGGTGCCGCCCAGGGTCACCCCGTGGTAGAGCGTGCAATCGTCCCCGATCACCGCGGTTTCTCCGATGACGACTCCCATGCCGTGGTCGATGAACAGGCGGCGGCCCAGCGTCGCGCCGGGATGGATCTCGATGCCGGTCGCCCAGCGCGCGAGATAGGACAGGGCCCGCGCGGGCCAGCGCAAGCCGTGGTTCCAGAGCCAGTGGCTGAAGCGGTGGATCAGCACCGCGTGGACGCCGGGATAGACGGTCAGTATCTCGAAAAACGACTGGGCCGCGGGGTCCCGGGCGAAGATGCAGCTGAACTCTTCTCTAATTTTCTTCAGCATTGCGGATTCCGGCGCCGGCGGCGCTGTGCTGGGCCGCGGTGAGGATGCCCCGCAGCAGGTGGATTTCCTGGGCTTCGATCTGCGCGCTGTTGAAGATGCGGCGGAGTCTGCGCATGATCGAGGGCGATGACCTGCGCTGGTGCAGGAACCTTATGTCGTACAGCGTCCGCTCCAGATGATCGAAGAATGAGGCCATCTGTTCGCCGTCCGCCAATGCTGCCCCGGAACGGCCGGAGCTGCCCTGCCCGGCGGCGAGGTAGAGCTCGTAGGCGACGACCTGGACCGCGCAGGCGAGGTTGAGTGAACTGAATTCCGGGTTGGCGGCGATGTGCAGCAGGTAGTGGCAGCGCTCCAGTTCCTCGTTGGTCAGCCCCGAATGCTCGCGCCCGAACACGATGGCGGTGGCGGTGCCCTCCGGCAGGCCGGCTATCTTCGCCGCGGCCGTTCTGGGGTCGAGCTCCGGCCACGCGATGGTTCTAAGGCGTGCGCTGGCGCCGATGACGACCTGGCAGTCCGCGATGGCGTTCTCCAGCGAGCCGACCACCCGAGCGCCCGCCAGCAGGTCGTCGGCGCCGGAGGCGCGGGCGGTGGCCTGTTCACTGGGGAAGATTTTCGGCGAGACCAGGGCCAGGTCGCTCAGGCCCATGTTCTTCATGGCACGGGCGACGCCGCCGATGTTGCCGGGATGGGTGGTTTCGACCAGTACGATGCGTATATCGGAGAGCACGGTCGAGTTTTTGCGCTCGGGATTTTTTGAGAACGGAAAATAGTATCAGAATTTTGGTAGGCTATCCGGCTTTTCGACAGAACTAGGGCAGGTCGCTATGGATCCCATGCTGAACATTGCCATTCGCGCGGCACGCGCCGCCGGCGATTTGATCGTCCGCTACGTCGATCGGGTCGACACGCTGAAGATCGCGCCCAAGAGCCGGAACGATTTCGTCAGCGAGGTGGACCGCCAGGCCGAGCAGGAAATCATGCAGATTCTGCGCAAGGCCTATCCCACCCATGTGTTCCTGGGCGAGGAAAGCGGCTGGCAGGGCGGGGGGGGCAACGAATACGTCTGGGTCGTCGATCCGCTCGACGGCACCACCAACTTCCTGCACGGATTCCCCCAGTTCGCCGTCTCCATCGCCTTGCTGCACCGCGGCGTTCCGGAAGCCGGGGTGATCTACGACCCCATGCGGCAGGACCTCTTCACCGCCAAACGGGGCGGCGGCGCCACCCTGAACAGCCGGCGCATCCGGGTGACCAAGTTGAACAGCCTGACCGGCGCCTTGCTCGGCACCGGCATCCCTTTCAAGGACCAGACCCACCTCGACGCCTATCTGGGCATGCTGAAGGCGCTGATCCGCGACACCGCCGGCATCCGCCGGGCCGGTTCGGCGGCGCTCGATCTCGCCTATGTGGCGGCCGGCCGTCTCGACGGCTTCTGGGAGCTGGGGCTGCAGAAATGGGACATCGCGGCGGGCGTTCTGCTGATCAAGGAAGCCGGCGGGATCGTCACCGATCTCGACGGCGGCGAGGGCTACATGGACAGCGGCAACGTGCTGACCGCCAGCCCGCGCCTGCATCAGTGCATGCTGGAAGCCATCAGGCCCCATCTGACGGAAGCGCTCCGGGCGCAGCCGGGCTGAGCTGCGGCGTACCCAGCCTCGCCAGCAGCCGGGCCAGCTGCTCCTGGTCGAAGTCCAGGTGCACGTCGCGCTGCGGGTAGGGCATCGACAATCCTTCGCGGCGGCAGGCTGCATCGATCTCGATGCAGAGTTCGCTGGTCATCGACTTCATGGTGTCGACGTCGGCGACGAAGGCGATGACTTCGAAGTTCATCGAACTGGGGCCGAACTCCTTGAAGAAGACGAAGGGACCGGGGTGGCGCAGCACTTTGGGGTGGGCCGTGGCCACCTGCATCAAGGTTTCGCAGACCTTCCGCGCGTCGGTGCCGTAGGTGAAGCTCACCGGGATCACGATTCGCCCCACCTTGTCGGCGTAGGTCCGGTTCGTCACCGGGTGGGCGATGAGTTCGGAGTTGGGGATGAATACCGAAGCGCTGTCGAAGGTGAGCACTTCGGTGGCGCGCACGCTGATCTTCTTCACATAGCCCTGAGTTTCGCCCACCACGATCCAGTCGCCCACCTTGATCGGCCGCTCGGCCAGCAGGATCAGTCCGGACACGAAGTTGTTGACCACGTTCTGGAGTCCCATGCCGATGCCGACCGATAGCGCGCCGGCGATGATGGCGAGCTGCGACACATCGAAGCCGGCTGCCGAGATCAGCGTGATCAGGGCCAGGGTGAATCCCAGGTAGCCGACGGCGGTGCGGATGCTGTGCTGCAGGCCCGGATCGATGCGGGTGCGAGGCAGGATGCGGTGTTCCAGCGTCCGCTGGACGAAGCGGGTCAGAACCAGCATCCCGCCGAACATGAGCAGGCCGAATGCCAGATCGGCCAGGGACACGGTGATGTTCCCGATCTTGAATCCAAAGACCGCTTCGTACAGCCAGGCGCTGAGGTCGCTGCCGCCCGCGCCCCACAAGACCAGCAGCGCCAGGATGCCGGCCAGGCCGATGCTCAGCCGGACCAGTCCGGTGAGCCAGAAACTCAGAGCATCGATGCCTTCGGGCGAGACTTCCAGGTTGCTGCGCAGATGCCTGCCGACGATGGCGTGTTCGCTCAGCGTATGGTTGACGAACTCGTCGCCGATCTTGGCCAATACGGTGACCAGCACGTAGAGGCCGATCGACAGCACGAGCTGGATGGCGAGGAGCCGCGACAGCACCACGTAGCCCGGCAAGGCGGCGATGGGAATGGCGTAGACGAGCAGGGTCAGCGCGTAGCGCAGTCCCGGCCACCGCGCGGTGCCGGCCTCGGACTCCCAAATCCGCCGCCGGAGGATCACCAGCAGCAGCAGCGCGATCGACAGGCCGGTCACGAAGTTGTGCAAGGCCATGAGTTCCACGGACCACTCGAACCGTTTGCCCCAGGCATTGACGACCGCGTCGATGGCGAACACCGCCGTCATGGCGGTAACGATGCGGGCGATGACCTTGGCGCCGTGATCGCCGAGCGCGACCAGCCGCCATAGCGGCTCCCCGGGCGCCAGTGCCGCCCGGCAGAAAGCCACGACGAAGAAGAACATCACCAGCATGGCCGCCAACGGCTCCACGATGTTCTGAACGCGGTCCGAAACCAGATCGCCGGCGGTGAATCCCAGATAGAGCGCCAGGACGGCCGCCGACGGGATAAGAGTGCGGATGATGCCGGTGACCAGGGCGGTCCGGAGCCGCTGGCCATAGGTCGGTTCGGCGGCAAGCTCGACGTAACCGAAGCGCCGGATGAACCACAGCCGCAGCGGCCAGGCGATGAGCACGGCCGTCAGCACGGCGATGGGCAATTGCCAGCGCATCTGGTCGAGTTTGGCGGCGGCGGCGTCGCCGGCCAGCCAGGCCGTGAAATCCTGGTGCAGCGCCGCCGCCGCTTCCGCCATTTCCTGAAATCCCTTGCGCCATACGGACGGGGAGAGCGGCGAGGGGCCGCGGGTCAGTACCCGTTCCGTAAAGCGCGAGCGGCGCAGGGCCTGGAGCCGTTCGGTCAGGCCATCGGCGCGGGTGATGACCAGACCGGCCTCTTTCATGCTGCCTTCCATGTTCGTCAGGCGTTCGGCGATGGCCTTGCGCTTGGCGGCGACGCCCGCCGCTTCCGGCGGTTCCCCCTCGCCCGGAGGCGGCCCGAGCGCCGCCAGTTCGTCCCGCGCGGACTGCACCAGTGGCTGGGCCAGATCGGCGGCCGAGCGGGCCGCTAAACGCAGAGAGGCCAGCTCGGTACGGATTTCGACCAGCCGGTCGTCGTCAAGGTCGCCTTTGGCGAGGGTTTTTTCGTAACGGTCGAGCAGCGCGTGCCAGTCCTTGACCCGGGCGGCCAGCGGCTTCTCCCCCGCCGGTTCCTGGGCGGGGACGCAAACGGGCGCGAAAACCGCGGCCATTGCCAGAAGCAGAGAGAGGACGAGGTGGAATTTGTTCGAGCATGTATGGATCATCGTTACCGTAAGCTTGCATTGATTTCCCCGGGGACTCGACACTCAGCAAGCGCCGCGCCCGATCAGTCCCTGACCCAGTTTTCGGCCAGCCGGCTCGGAATGTGGGGCGACTCGCTGCTGGGCGGATGCGGGCGCCCGGCGAACACGCAGTAGCAGACCTTCAGCGTGTCCGCCACCAGGATCCAGCTCAGCCCCAGGAAGGCCGCGGTCAGGGCGGCATCGAGATAATCGTTGAAGATCAGCTGTGGGGCCTTGGCGGCTTGATCCGCCGAAAGCAGGCCTGCCGCCAGCTTGTCGCTCAGGTCGCGGGCGTGGGCCAGGAAGCCGACCCGAAGTTCGGGGCTGAACAGCTTGTCCCAGGCCGCGCCGCTGGTGACCACGACCAGCCAGGACAGTGGCAGGGCGGTGATCCATGCGTGGGAAGCCTTGCCGGTCTTGACCAGTATGGTGGTGACGACACAGAGGGCGATGGCCGCCAGCATCTGGTTGGCGATGCCGAACAGCGGCCACAGGCTGTTGATGCCGCCCAGCGGGTCGATGGTGCCCATGTACAGGAAATAGCCCCAGCCGGCGACGACCAGCGCCGAGGTGAACAGCACGCCGGGATACCAGCCCGTCCGGCCCAGCGCGGGATGCCAGTTGCCCAGCAGATCCTGCAGCATGAAGCGGGCGACCCGGGTGCCGGCGTCCAGCGTGGTCAGGATGAACAGCGCCTCGAACATGATGGCGAAGTGGTACCACAGCGACAGCAGGCCGTCGCCGAAAGCGCTGGCGAACAGGCTGGCCATGCCCACGGCCAATGAAGGGGCGCCGCCGGTGCGGGCGAACAGGCTCGCCTCGCCCATCTCGCGCGCCAGGGCCGCCATTTGCCCGACATCGACCGGGAAGCCCCAGGACGAGATCGTCGCCACCGCGTCGGCGGCTTCCTTGCCGACCACGCCGGCCGGGCTGTTGATGGCGAAATAGACGCCGGGGTCGAGCACGGTCGCCGCGATCATGGCCATGATGGCCACGAAGGATTCCATCATCATCGCGCCATAGCCGATGAAGCGCGCGTCGGCCTCGTTGGCCAGCAGTTTGGGCGTGGTGCCGGACGAGATCAGGGCGTGGAAGCCGGACACCGCGCCGCAGGCGATGGTGATGAACACGAACGGGAACACCTTGCCGCCGAAGATCGGTCCGGTGCCGTCGATGAAGGTCGTGAGTGCCGGCATCTTGATGTCGGGATGCAGGATCAGGATGGCGACGGCGAGGGCGGCGATGGTGCCCAGCTTCATGAAGGTGGACAGGTAATCGCGCGGGGCCAGCAGCAGCCACACCGGCAACACCGCGGCGGCGAAGCCGTAGGCGATGATCATCAGCGCCAGGGTGGGGGCGTCGTAGTCGAACCAGGCGCGCAGGGCCGGGTGATGGTCGATCCAGCCGCCGCCGGCGACCGAGAGGATCAGCAGGCTGACGCCGATCAGCGTCGCTTCGATCACCCGTCCCGGGCGGATCTCGCGCATGTACAGGCCGATCAGCACCGCGATGGGAATCGTCGCCGCCACCGTCGAAGTCGCCCAGGGGCTGTGCTTCATGGCGTTGACCACGACCAGGCCGAGGACCGCGATCAGGATGATCATGATCGCCATGACGCCGACGAGTGCCGCCGAGCCGCCGATGGGGCCCAGTTCGTCACGGGCCATCTGGCCCAGCGAGCGACCGTCGCGGCGGACTGAGCACACCAGCACCACGAAATCCTGCACGCAGCCGCCGAACACTGCGCCGATCAATATCCACAGGGTGCCGGGCAAATAGCCGAACTGTGCCGCCAGCGTCGGGCCGATCAGCGGGCCGGGGCCGGCGATCGCGGCGAAATGGTGGCCGAACACGACCCAGCGGTTGGTGGGCACGAAGTCGCGGCCGTCGTTGAAGCGTTCCGCGGGCGTGGCGCGGCCGGCGTCGAGCAGCAGCACGCGGCTTGCAACAAAGGCGCTGTAGAATCTATAACTCAGGGCATAGACGCAGACCGCCGCGGTCACGAACCAGAGGCTGCTGACCGATTCGCCGCGGTTGAGTGCGATTCCTCCCAGCGCGGATGCGCCGAGCAGCACGGCGGCGGACCAGATCAGGATGGCTGTGAGATTGCGAGGGGGCATGGTGTGTTTCCTTGTTGATTGTCCATTCGCCCGGATTCTTCAGGAATCCGGTGAAGGTTCGGCGCGGGAGCAGCGTATTATGCACAGTCGACGAGCGGTCGAGGTAGGCGCCAGCGGCATTGGAGCGCACGCCTGCCTGAATGAATTCGAGAGAGCCCATCCGGAGGACACACATGGCTCGCAAGCCTAAAGCGCCAACGGCCCCAGAGTCGGGGTCGACGAAAGCATCCGCCAAAGGAGGCAAGCCGGTCCAGGCTCCGCCGCCGGTACCGGAGAAGCCGGCCAAGCCGAAGCCGGGGGTCGCCGGCACCGCGACTGCGGCGGCGGGCGGCAAGGCGGAGCTCGGCACCGGGAGCGCTTCGCCCGAACACCGGGGGACGGAGGATCGTGCCGCCGCGGCCATTCCGTTACCGCCGCCGGCAACAGCCAGGACCCCGGCTCCCGAGGCCGCCGGCCATTCGGTCCCCGCAGTGTCCGAAACGCCGGCGGCTCCGGTCGACCCGGTGCGTGAAGCGGGCCCGTCGGCGGCCGCGGTTGTGCCGGAACCGGCCGAAGCGTTCGGGACGGCCGCGGACGTGTGGGTCGAAACCGGCACCGGTGCGACGGGACCCGAAACCCCGCTCCCCCCGAACGACGCGGAGGCGGCCGAGGAGGCTCTGGCCGAATCCCCCCATGCCCCCGAATGGTCGCCGCCGGTCGCCGCGGAGATGCCGGAAATCCAACCCGAGACTCAGGCGGAGCCATCGCCCCAGCCTCACATCCAGCACCGGCCCTCGCTGTTCGTGGTCCACATTACGCCGGAACTGGCGCCGGTGGCGAAGGTCGGCGGGCTGGCGGACGTGGTGTTCGGGCTGGGGCGGGAGCTGGAGATCCGCGGCAACCACGTCGAGATCATCCTGCCCAAGTACGACTGCATGCGCCACGACCAAATCTGGGGTCTGCAGCGCACCTTCGACGACCTTTGGGTGCCGTGGTATGGCGGGGCCATCCACTGTTCCGTCTATTTCGGCTTCGTGCACGGGCGCAAGTGCTTCTTCATCGAACCGCACTCCCAGGACAATTTTTTCAACCGCGGTGCGGTGTACGGTTTCCACGACGACATTCTCCGTTTCGCCTTCTTTTCGCGGGCGGCGATGGAGTTTCTGTGGAAGTCCGGCAAGCATCCCGACATCATCCACTGCCACGACTGGCAGACGGCGCTGGTACCGGTGTATCTGTACGAAATCTATCAGCCGATGGGGATGGGCCATCCGCGGGTCTGCTTCACCATCCATAACTTCAAGCACCAGGGCGTCACCGGGGCTCAGGTGCTGCACGCCTCCGGACTCAACCGCCCGGAATACTATTTCCACTACGACCGCCTCCGCGACAACCACAAGCCGCACGCCATCAACCTGATGAAGGGCGGCATCGTCTATGCCAATTTCGTGACCACGGTGTCGCCGCGCTATGCGATGGAGGCCAAGGACCGGGGCCAGGGCTTCGGACTGGAGCCGACCCTGCACATCCACCACATGAAATACGGCGGGGTGGTGAACGGGATCGACTACGACGTCTGGAATCCGGAGAGCGACCCGCACATCCCCGTGCATTTCGGCGTGGACACGATCGAAGGCAAATATGCCGACAAGAAGGCGCTGCGCGACCGGCTGCTGCTCGCCGACAACGAGAAGCCCATCGTGTCCTTCGTCGGCCGGCTCGATCCGCAGAAGGGCATCGAGCTGATCCGCCATGCCTTGTTCTACACGCTGGGCCAGGGCGGCCAGTTCGTGCTGCTCGGCTCCAGCCCCGACGGGGCGATCAACGGCTATTTCTGGGGTCTCAAGCGGCAGTTCAACGACAACCCGGATTGCCATCTGGAGATCGGCTACAACGAGGAGCTGGCGCATCTGGTCTACGCCGGCTCGGACATCATGGTGGTGCCCAGCCGCTTCGAGCCCTGCGGACTGACCCAGCTCATCGCCATGCGCTACGGCACCATCCCGGTGGTGCGCGAAATCGGCGGCTTGGCCGACACCGTGATCGACAAGGACTTCTCGCACCGCGCATTGCACGAGCGCAACGGCTACGTGTTCCGAGACTATGACGAACGCGGGCTGGAGTCGGCGTTGGGGCGGGCGATCGCCTGCTACTACCAGTACCCGGACCACTTCCGCGAGTTGATGAAAAATGCCATGCGCTACGACTATTCCTGGAACCATCCGGGGCAGGACTACCTCAACATTTACGACTATATCCGGGAGAAGTAGCCGGCCATGAGGATCTACAATCTGTTCCCCCTGCTGGCGGGCCGCCTCCCGCAATGGACGCCTCATCTCGAACGGGCCGCGGCCATGGGTTTCGACTGGATCTTCGTCAATCCGATCCAACGGACCGGCCGTTCGGGCAGCCTGTATTCGATCAAGGACTATTTCGGCATCAATCCGGCTTTTCTCGAGGCTCAACCTCCCGCGGAAGAGCAGGTGAAAGCGATGGTCCGGGCCGCGAACGGGCTCGGCATGAAGGTGATGGTGGACCTGGTCATCAATCACTGCGCCTACGACTCGCCGTTGCCCGGCGCCCACCCGGAGTGGTTCGTCAGGGAAAACGGACAAATCGCCCATCCCTCCTGCGACCAGGACGGCCAGCGGGTGGTGTGGGAGGACCTCGCCCAGTTCGATTTCGCCCAGGGGGCGGAGCGCGAGGCATTGGTGCGCTATTGCGTCGAAATCGTCCGCTTCCTGTGTCGGTTGGGCTTCAGCGGGTTCCGCTGCGACGCGGCTTACCAGTTGCCGCCGGAAGTCTGGGAGCGCCTGATCCGGGAGATCAAGCGGGAATGGCCGGAAACCGTGTTCGTCGCCGAGACCCTGGGGTGTTCCCCCGACCAGACCCGGCGGACCGCCCAGGCCGGTTTCGACGCCATCTTCAACAGCTCCAAGTGGTGGGATTTCTCCAGTCCCTGGCTGTTGGAGCAGTACCAGCTCACCCGCGAGGTCGCGCCCTCGATCGGCTTTCCCGAGAGCCACGATACGCCCAGGCTCATGGAGGAGGCGCACGGCAACGTGGACGTCTTGAAGCAGCGCTACCTGTTCGCCGCGCTGTTCTCCGGCGGGGTGATGATGCCGGTCGGATACGAATTCGGATTCCGGCGGCCGCTGCATGTGGTCGAGACCCGGCCCGAGGATTGGGAACCGCCGGCCTGCGATCTCACCGGCTTCATCCGGGCGGTCAACGAGGTCAAGGCCCGCTGCCCGGTGTTCCAGGAAGACAGCATCACGCAGCTCCTGCCGCACCCGAATCCGGCGATCCTGCTGATGTGGAAGGCCGGGCGGAAGCAGGGGGAGGAGGCATTGCTGGTGTTCAACAAGGATCCCTGGAACCGCCAATATTTCCAGGCCGACGACATTTACCAGTACATCCAGGGAAGGACGCCGCTGCGGGACCTTTCGCCGGAATGGCGGCTCGATTACGTCCCGGCGCCGTTCGAGTTCGAACTCGCACCAGGCATGGGGCGGGTCATGGTGACCGGAACGGAGTGAACTTTTTCGCGCCGCCATGATCCATATGTACAAGTCGTCTGGATTCGACGCGCACTCTACTCATCGTCTCCCTTGTGAGTAGCCTATGCAACCCCGGCTCCCCCTAGCCGGGCAATCACGCCCTCCGGAGCGTCCCCCCCTCTAGGCTCCGGAGGCTTTTTCTTCGTCCTCCCGCGGCAGGTCGAGCCACCTGCCCAGCACTTCCCAGGCTTCTTCGGTGCCGGTTTTCTTGAGAGAGGAAAAAAGCTGAACGCTGAAGTCCGGCGCACCGTAGCTCGCAAGCCGGGTTTTCGCCAGGAGCCAGGTGTTCTTCGCCGCGCCCCGGCTCAGCTTGTCGCTCTTCGTCAGCGCCACATGCAGGGCGATGCCCCGGTGGGCGCACCATTCGATCATGATTTCGTCCATCTCGGTGAACGGGTGGCGGATGTCCATCAGCAGGAACACGCCGCGCAGCGACTGCCGGTGGCGGAGATACCGCTCCAGCGCCGCCTCCCAGCGGCGGTGGACTTCGCCGGGCACCTTGGCGTAGCCGTAGCCCGGCAGATCGACCAGCCGGCGCTCGTCGTCGATGGTGAAGAAGTTGATCATCTGGGTCCGGCCGGGCGTCTTGCTGACCCGGGCCAGCCGGCCGATATTGGCCAGGGTGTTGATCGCGCTGGACTTGCCGGCGTTGGAACGGCCGGCGAAAGCGACTTCGCAGCCCTGATCCGGCGGGGCGTCCTTCAATTCGAGGATGCTGCGCAGGTAGCGTATGGATACGGGTGGGATTTTCACGAGGGAGTGGGCTGTTGTCATCGGGACATTCTACACTGCGGTTCCCACGGTGCGCGCACTCCGGTGTTGACTTTTCGGGACGATCCCTATTTGATTCGCGTGTTTTGTCATGAGTGCGGCCGGCCGATCATGGCCCGCTATTTTTTGAGATAATTCGCTGATGAAAACAATGACGATCAAGGCGCTGGCGTTCGGTCTCGGCCTGGTGGCGCTGGGGGCGGGCCCCTGGGCGCATGCGGAGGGGAATCCCACGGCGGGCAAAAAGAAGGCCGAGACCTGCTCCGGCTGCCACGGCGAGGACGGCAACAGCAACGCCCCGATTTTTCCGAAGCTTGCCGGCCAGCATGCCGCCTATCTGACCAAGCAGTTGCAGGAGTTCAGGTCCCAGAGCCGGGGCGAATCCACCATGGCGGCCATCGCCGAGCCGCTGAGCGATGAGGACATCGCCGACCTCGGTGCCTGGTTCGCCCAGGGCACCGTGCATATCGAAGAGGAAGAAGGCGATTACACCGCCGGCGAGCGCCTTTACCGCGCCGGGGACCTGGCGAAGGGCATTCCCGCCTGTTCGGCTTGCCATGGCCCGCACGGCGAGGGCAATGGGGAAGCCGGTTTCCCGGCGGTGCGGGGCCAGTATTCGGCCTATGCCGCCAAGGCCCTGCGCGAGTTCAAGGCCGGCGAGCGCCGCAACGACCGGAACCAGATGATGCGCGACATCGCGGCGAAACTGAGCGATGAGGACATCGGCGCGGTTTCGGATTTCGTTTCGGTTCTGAAATGATCTCAAGGCCAGGCATCGCCGGGCCTTTTCAAGACTTATCGATCGTGTGAGTTTCGGGCCGCGGTGCGGACCGGCTCGGAGGAGAATTCGTGAACACAGGCATCCACATGTTGCGTACCGGTTTGGGGCTGGCGTTTCTGGCGCTGTTTTCCTCATTACTGTCTGCGGCTCCCGCGGAAACCAAGGAGTACACCGCGGGCAAGGACTACGAGGTGATCAATCCGCCCCAGCCGACCTCGGATCCGTCCAAGGTCGAAGTCCTCGAATTCTTCTGGTACGGCTGCCCGCATTGCTATCACTTCGAGCCGGATCTGAACGCCTGGCTGAAGACCAAGCCGGACGACGTGGCCTTCGTCCGCCAGCCGGCGGTTTTCAACGAACGCTGGGCGGCGCACGCCAAGATGTTCTACACGGCTGAAGCATTGGGCGTTCTGGACAAGCTGCATCCGCAGTTCTACGAGGCCATCCAGGTCAAGAAACTGGCGCTCGCCAGCGAAGACGAGCAGGCCAAATTCTTCGCCGAGCACGGCGTCGCCAAGGATGCCTTCCAGAAGACCTACAAGTCGTTTGCGGTGGACGCCAAGATGCGGCAGGCCGAGGGCATGGGGGCGCGTTACGGCATCAGCGGCACGCCGACGCTGGTGGTGAACGGCAAGTACCGCGTGTCCGGTTCGCTCGCCAAGTCCTACCCCAACATGATCGCCATCACCAACTACCTGATCGCCAAGGAAAGCGGCAAGCCGGCAAAATAAGGGGGATGTCCATGGGAGGAGCTCTGGCAGTCCGAGAACGCGTCGAGGACGCGTTCCCCGAGCCGGCGAACGCGGATACGGCGCCGGTCGTACTCCGTCTGGCCAGCTTCAATATCCAGACCGGAATTTCCACTTCCAGCTACCGTGATTACGTCACGGGAGGCTGGCGGCACGTGTGGCCTTCGACCAAGCGCCTGCCGAACCTGAACCGCATCGCCCAGCTTCTCAAGCCGTTCGACATCGCCGGCCTGCAAGAGGTGGACGGCGGCGGAATGCGCAGCCACAACATCGTCCAGACCCAGTACTTGGCCGAACACGCGGGCTTCGCCTACTGGCACAATCAGGTCAACCGCCGGATCGGCAATCTGGCGCTGCACAGCAACGGCCTGCTCAGCCGGGTCCGGCCCGACTTCATTCATGACTACCCGCTTCCCGGCATGCCGGGGCGCGGCGCCCTGCTGGCCCGTTTCGGCCCCGATCCCCGTAATGCGCTGTACGTCTGCGTGGCGCACCTGGCCTTGAGCCGCCGGGCGCGCCTCAAGCAACTGCGCTTCATCAGCGATCTCATCGGCCATCTGCCCTATGTGGTGATGATGGGGGATCTCAACTGCGAGCCGAATACGCCGGAACTCGATCTGCTGCTGGAGGCGACGCACCTGAGCGACCCGGTCTGCCGCCTGAAGACCTTCCCGAGCTGGCGGCCGCACAAGATGCTCGACCACATCCTGGTCACGCCATCGCTGCAGGTCAACCGGTTGGAAGTGGTCGACTTCGCCTGTTCCGACCATCTGCCGGTGTCGATGGAAGTGGTGCTGCCGGACGCGCTGGCGCATATCCGCCAGGCGAGGCAGGCAGCCTGAGGCGCTCTCAGGCCTTCTTTTCCGAATAGTCGGCAAAGGCCTTGAGGCGGGAAACGGCCAGCCGGTTCACGGTGCGCGCCGCCTTTCCGGTCATCAGTTCGAGGGCCTCGTCCACGGTGTGAACCGCATACACCACGAACCTCTCTTCGCTCACGGCATCGACCACCTCGGTCTTCAGCATCAGATTGCGGACGTTCCCGGCCGGGATGATGACTCCCTGTCCTCCGGTGAAGCCGCGCGCCCGGCATAGCCGGAAAAAGCCCTCGATCTTCTCGTTGACGCCGCCCACGGCCTGCACGTCGCCGTGCTGGTTCATCGAGCCGGTGACCGCCAGACTCTGCCGGATCGGGACGCCCGTCAGGGCCGACACCAAGGCGCAGAACTCCCCGAGCGAGGCGCTGTCGCCGTCGATGTAGCCGTAGGACTGTTCGATGGCGAGGTGGGCCGAGAGCGCCAGCGGGAAGTCGCAGGCATAGCGGAAGGCCAGGTAGCCGGAAAGGATCAGCACGCCCTTGGAATGGATGGCCTGGCCCAGTTCGACCTCGCGTTCGATGTCCACCACACCGCGCTCGCCGGGGGAAACCGTGGCGGTGATGCGGGCCGGGGTGGCGAAGCAGGTCTCGCCCGCTTCCAGCACGGTCAGGCCGTTGACGCAACCGATCTTCTCACCCTCCGTCGCGATGAGCAGGACACCTTCCATCACGTCGTCCAGCAGTTCTTGGTTCAGCCGGTCCAGGCGCCGTTCGCGCGCCGCCAGTGCGCGGCGGACATGCTCGGCCCGGATGGTGCCGGCCGCCTCCCGGCGCCGCTCCAGGTCGGCTTCGGCCAGGATTTCGCAGATATCGCCCATGCGTGCCGACACCCGGCTCTGGTGTTCGGCCAGGCGGGCGCCGTATTCCAGCAGCGCCGCGATGCCGCAGGCGGAAACCTCGCCGTGCCCGGCCGGCGCCACCTGGCTCTTGATCAGACGGGCGAAGTCCAGCATCGACTCCGGGGTGAGGGGGAAGTGATCGTCGAAATCCACGGGGAGCCGGAACAGCTCCTTGAAATCGGGGTCGGCCGCTTCCAGCAGGTAATACAGATCCCTCGTGCCCACCAGGGCCAGCTTGACCTCGAGCGGAATGGGGGCGGGCAGCAGGGTCTGCACCCTGGCCCCGCCGGCAGCGTCGGCCGGGAGCGGTTCGATGCGGAGCTGGCCGGTCTTGAGCGCCCGCTTGAGCGCCGGCCAGGCCTCGGCATCGCCGACCAGTTGTTCGGCTTCCACGATCAGGCAACCGCCGTTGGCCTGGTGCAGGAGGCCGGGAAAGATCAGCCGCGCATGGGCGTGTGAGGCATCCTGTTCGCCGGGCGGTTCGATCCGGCCGAACAGGTTGGGATAGCTCGGGTTGGGGGCGAACAGCACCGGCGTTCCGCCTTGACGGTCGTGGCCGACCAGGAGGCAGGGGGCGTAGCGGTCCAGCAGTTGGTTGCGGCGGTTCGCCTCCTCGCGCGGATCCTGGCCGCGGTCGTCGAGCAGGTATTCCGCCACGGTGCGGTCCAGATGCTCGCCCAGGACGGCGATATGGGCGATGAGGGCCGCGCAGCCGGCGTAGGGCGCGCTCAGGCGCGACAGCAAGGGCGCCGCCGCCTGCTCGATGGTCTCCCGGTTCAGCGCCCGCAGCGATTCGGTGGCCTCCCGCTTCCACTGGGGGAGTTCCAGCAGGGCTTCGTGCAGGTCGTCCTCGAGTTCCCGTACCTGAACGTGGAACTCCGCCTTCTTTGCCTCCGGGAGGGCGGCGAAAGCCGCTTCGTCGAGCGGTGCGCCGTCCCCCCTCGGCGTGAAGGAGATGTCGTCGCCGTCGCGGAACAGCAGGATGCCCCGCTGCTCCGCCTTCCTGCCCACCGCCTCCACGGCTTCGTCGAAGCGCCGGGAAAATTCCCGGTCGATCGCCGTACGGCGGCGCTGGTAGGCCGGGTTGTCGAATGCCGCCGGAAAGGTTGCCAGAAGACTGTCGACGAAGGTTTCGATGTCGGCGGCGAAGCGGCGGCCCATGCCGGCGGGAAGGGATACGGCGACCGGTTCACGCGGATTGTCGAACCGGTTGAGGTACAGCCAGTCGCTGGGGGCGGGCTGTCCGGCGGCCCGGCGTTCGAGCAGCCGTTTCACCAGCGACAGGCGGCCGGTGCCCGGATCGCCCATGACATAGAGGTTGTAGCCGGGGCGGCGCATGGCCAGGCCGACGTCGATGGCTTCCTGCGCCCGCTGCTGCCCCAGGATGTGGTCGAGCGGTTCCAGTTCGGCGGTCGAAGCGAAGGGCAGGTCGTCCGGCGAAATGACGGTTTTCAGGGCAGCGGCGGGCAATGAATTCGGTGGTCTGGACATGGATGTCGGCTGAGGAATCGGGCCGGCGGAATCAGCGGTGCGTGGCCAAGGGCACGACTTCCGCGCTTCGCAGCCCCCGGTCGTCCCGGCTTTTCAGTTGAGCCAGCGCGCGCTGGAATTCACTCTGCAGGCGAGGCAGGAGCCGGAGCGACTCGGCCGTGTAGTACACCACCTCGAAGGGTACCGGAGCGTCCAGGCTGCTCCGCCGGCCGGGCCGGAACGCTTGCCAGGCCATCTGGATGTGGCGGGGACCGGCGCCGTCGACGAACACGATCTCGAGATCATCGGCCACGGCCAGGTAAAGCATGCTGCGGATGGGGACGAACAGCGGATCGGGTCGGCGGCGTCCGAGCAGAACCCGGCTGAGGTTGTAGGTCGCTCCGCCGAGCAGGCGCGCCTCGCGTCTGAGTTCGCGCGAACGATAGAAGGTTTCCTGCATCTGGATCGGCGCCGCTTGCTGGTTCCAGGTTAAGCTATCAGCCTTGGCGCGCGGAGGGCAAGAACTGGACGCTCGGCCCGGCGCTTTGCTATATTGGCCGCGCTTTGTTTTGGCAGATTCCCCGGAGAATGCTCGATTCTCCCTCGCCGAAAGCCCGCAGGCGTCCGGTCAGGCCGGGACGGCCTCGAATGCTCTCCCCACACCACTCCGCCGGCCGCCAAGGGTTCGAGGGCTCTCGCGCATAACGACAATTCCTCACTTTTCAGCAAATTCTGGAGCAGGGCAATGACGATTAAGATTGCAATCAATGGATATGGACGCATCGGCCGCAACATCCTGCGGGCGATTTACGAAACCGGGCGCAAGGATGTCGAGATCGTCGCCATCAACGACCTGGGCGATGCCCAGATCAACGCCCACCTCACCCGCCACGATACCGTGCACGGGCCGTTCCGGGGGACCGTTGAGGTCGGCGAGGGCGAAATCATCATCAATGGCGACCGCATCAAGGTTTTCTCCGAGAAGGATCCTTCCAAGCTGCCCTGGGGGACGCTGGGCGTCGACGTCGTGCATGAATGTACCGGGGTGTTCCGCACCAAGGCCAAATGCCAGCCGCACCTCGATGCCGGCGCCAAGAAGGTGATCATTTCCGCGCCGGCCGACAAGAACGAGTGCGACGCGACCATCGTCTACGGGGTCAACGACCACACGCTGAAGGCCGTCCATACCGTCATTTCGAACGCCTCGTGCACCACCAACTGCCTGGCGCCGTTGGTCAAGCCGCTGATGGAAAAGATCGGCATCGTGTCCGGCCTGATGACCACCGTGCATTCCTACACCAACGACCAGGTGCTCACCGACGTCTATCACAAGGACCTGTACCGGGCGCGGGCGGCGGCCCTGAACATGATCCCGACCAAGACCGGCGCGGCGCAGGCCGTGGGCCTGGTGCTGCCGGAGCTGAACGGCAAACTGTCCGGTTTCGCCATCCGCGTTCCGACCGCCAACGTATCGGTCGTGGACCTGACCTTCATCGCGGCCCGGGAGACCGGCAAGGACGAGATCAACGCCATCCTCAAGGCCGCCTCCGAAAACGAACTGAAGGGCATCCTCGCCTACAACGACCAGCCGCTGGTCTCCAGCGATTTCAACCATACGACGACCTCCTCCAATTTCGACTCGACCCAGACCAAGGTGGTCGGCAATCTGGTGAAAGTGCTGAGCTGGTACGACAACGAGTGGGGTTTCAGCAACCGCATGCTGGACACCACGGTCGCCCTGATGACTGCCCGCTAGCGCCCGATGAAAACCAGCATTCGCCGTACCAAGATCATCGCCACGCTGGGACCGGCTTCCGAGTCCCCGGAGATGCTCGAGAGAATCCTGAAGGCCGGCGCCGACGTGGTCCGGCTGAATTTCTCCCATGGCACGGCGGACGAACACCGCGCCCGCGCCGAGCGGGTGCGGGAAATCAGCCGGCGGATGGAGCGCTACGTCGCCATCCTGGCCGACCTGCAGGGGCCCAAGATCCGCATCGCCCGCTTCAAGGACGATCGCAAGGTCGTGCTGGAAGCCGGCCAGCCTTTCGACCTGGATACCGCGTTCCCGCCCGACCAGGGCGATGAAACCCAGGTCGGCTGCGCCTACGAGGCGCTGCCGACGGACGTCGAAGCGGGCGACACCCTGCTGCTCAACGACGGCCTGATTGAGCTCAAGGTCAAATCGGTCGAGGGAACCCGGGTCAGATGCGTCGTCAGCGTGGGCGGCGTGCTGTCCAACCACAAAGGCATCAACAAGCAGGGCGGCGGCCTTTCGGCCCCGGCCCTGACCGAAAAGGACAAGGCGGACCTGGTCACCGCCGTGGAGATCGGGGCCGACTATCTGGCGATTTCCTTCCCGCGCTCGAAGGAAGACATGCTGGAAGCCCGTGAACTGCTGCGACGGGCCGGCGGCAACATGGGGCTGGTGGCCAAGATCGAGCGTGCGGAGGCGATCAGGGACGGCGTGATCGAAGGCATCATCGACGCCTCCGATGCCATCATGGTGGCGCGCGGTGACCTGGGCGTGGAGATCGGCGACGCCCGCCTGCCGCATGAGCAGAAGAAGCTGATCCGCTTGGCGCGCTCCCGCAACAAGGTCGTCATCACCGCGACCCAGATGATGGAGTCGATGATCGAGAATCCCTTGCCGACGCGGGCCGAAGTCTCGGACGTGGCCAACGCGGTGATCGACGGTACCGATGCCGTGATGCTGTCCGCCGAAACCGCGGCGGGCAAGTTTCCGGACCGCACCGTGGCCGCGATGGTGCGGGTTTGCAAGGAGGCGGAAAAATATCCGCGGACGCGCCAGTCGAGCCACCGGATGGACGAGAAATTCCACCGCATCGACGAGGCCATCGCCATGTCGGCGATGTACATCGCCAACCACCTGCCGGTCCGGGCCATCGGCGCACTGACGGAATCGGGGTCGACGCCCCTGTGGATGTCGCGCATCAGTTCCGGCATTCCCATCTTCGCCCTGACGCCGCATGAGACCGTCTGCCGGCGGGTGACGCTGTTCCGGGGAGTCTATCCGATCTTTTTCAGCGAGAAGGACATCTCGGATCACCACGTGCTCAACCGGGCGATCGCCGAGGAATTCCTCAAACGCAACCTGGTGAAGATGGACGATCTGGTCATCATGACCAAGGGCGATCTGACCGGCCGTACCGGCGGCACCAACGCCCTGAAGATATCGCGCATCAGCGACGTGATCGCCGCCGCGCCTTGAGGCGCCGGCGGTTTCAGCTCGCCCGTTCGTGCAACGGGCTCTTGCGGGGGAAATGCGCCTTGAGGAATTCCATCTGGTCGGCGAGTACCCGGCGGCCCTGCAGGTAGATGTATTCGGCGTGAGTCGGCATGAAGGGGATGGCGAGCAACTGCATCTTCGCCTCCTCCGGCGTCCTGCCAGCCTTGTGGTTGTTGCAGCGCTTGCAGGCGGTCACCACGTTGTTCCAGGTGTCCGAACCGCCGCGGCTGGTGGGCTGGATGTGGTCGCGGGACAGCTCGCTGTGGCGGAACAGATTGCCGCAATAGAGGCAGATGTGGCCGTCACGGCGGAACAGGGCCGTGTTGTTGAGCGGCGGCACGTAGCCCATGTCGATCTTGTAGCCGCTGTTGGCATGGCCGAAGGTCGCCACGATCGAATTCACCTCGATCCGGCTGCGCTGCCCCGTCTTGGCGTTGATGCCGCCGCGCAGCCGGAACAGAATGCTGCCGCAGCCGTAGGCGACCTGTTCCAGATAGTAGAGCTTGGCGGCTTCCTGGTAGCCTATCCATTCAAGCGGCATTCCCGAGGCATCCGTGCGCAGTACCTGAAGGTGGCGGTGGTGCATGGCTTCTCCTGCGGCTCAAGTGCTTTCAAAAATTGTTCATGAATCTTGACAAATCAGGCCCAAATGGGGGTGTTTCTGCAACGACTTATGCACAGTGTACAGAAATGCCCGGTGAAGTTGAAATTGCTTTGCCGATCGCACTGGCAAGTTCATTCAGGATTTATCTAAGCCTTTGTTTTTGCGATGTCTATGCCCGGCTGGTCAAGACCTCGACAGTTTGACCGCACCCCAGAAAAATTGCGGGCTCGCGGGCTTATCCCGGCCCCGTTGCACAGACTTATCCACAGGATTTGTGGATAAGTTCGTTTCGTCGGCGAATCACGCCCGGGCTCAAGCCTAACGATGGATTATGACGATCAGCCGCATGGAAAGAGTCGTCAGAGTCGCCGTTCCCATCCCGGCCTACCGCTGTTTCGACTACCTCGCGCCGGCGGGCGTCCCCCTCGAAAGTTTGCTCCCCGGCGTCCGTCTGAGCGTCCCTTTCGGCAACCGCACCCGCGTGGGCTATCTCATCGCGGTTGCGGACACGCCCGGCTGCGACGTCGAGCGGCTGCGCCCTGCCGAGGCGGTGCTGGACGACGAGCCGCTGCTGTCCGAGACCGACCTGAAGCTGCTGCGATGGGCCGCGCGCTATTACCATCATCCGCTGGGGGAGGTCATCCAGTCCGCGTTTCCGGTGCATCTGCGGGAAGGGGGGGCGGCGGAGCTCGTCCGCCCGCAGGGGCTGGCCCTCACGCCGGCCGGCGCCGCCGTCGATCCGCTGATGCTCAGGCGCGCTCCGGTTCAGCGGATGCTGTTCGAAGCCTTGCGCGGCCGGGAGAATCCGTTGCCGGCATCGCGTCTGGCGGAGGCGGCAGGCTCGGCCCGGACGGTGCGGGACGCCGCCCGGCGTCTGGTCGAGCGCGGCTGGGCGGAATGGGTGGATTTGCCGGAGGGCCGGATTCCCGCCGCTGCCAGGCCGCCTATGCAGCTCAATCCGGCCCAGCTTGCCGCGGTCGATGCGGTATCGGCGAACCTCGGCCGATATGGCGCCTTCCTGCTCGAAGGGGTGACCGGGAGCGGCAAGACCGAGGTCTATCTCGAGGTGATCCACCGGGTCATCGCCCGGGGCGGGCAGGCGCTCGTCCTGGTACCCGAGATCAGCCTCACGCCGCAGTTGGAGCGGCGGCTGCGCGAGCGCATCGAGGCGCCGCTGGCCGTGTTCCATTCCGGCTTGAACGAAACCGAGCGCGCCGCCGCCTGGCTGGGTTTTCAGAAGGGGGAGGTCGGAGTGCTGCTCGGGACCCGTTCCGCGGTGTTCGCTCCGATGCGGCGGCCGGGAGTCATCATTCTGGACGAGGAACACGACCGCTCGTTCAAGCAGCAGGAGGGATTCCGCTTTTCGGCGCGGGACGTGGCCGTGATGCGTGCACGCATGGCGGACATCCCCCTGGTCGCCGGATCTGCTACACCTTCACTGGAGTCGATCCGCAATGCCCAGTGCGGGCGCTACGCCCGGCTGGTCTTGCCGGCCCGGGCCGGCGCCGCGATCGATCCGCGCTGCCGCGTGCTCGACATCCGCTCGCGCCGTTTACAGGACGGGTTGTCGGAGGCCCTGATCGCGGCAATGCGCGATAGTCTGGCCGAGGGCGGCCAGGTTCTGCTGTTCCTCAACCGCCGAGGTTTCGCCCCGGCGCTGGTCTGTCATGGTTGCGGCTGGGTCGCGCAATGCCGGCGCTGCGATGCCAACCTGGTGCTGCACGCCAGGGAAAGCCGGCTGCGCTGCCATCACTGCGCCGCCGAGCATGGCTTGCCGCCGCGCTGTCCGGCCTGCGGACAGGAGGATCTGCGGCCCTTGGGGGTCGGTACCGAAAGGGTCGACCAGGCTTTGCAGCGGCTGTTTCCGGACGTCGGCGTGGCGAGGATAGACCGCGACAGCACCCGCGGTCGCCGCAGCCTGGAGCGGATACTGGAGCGGGTGCGGCAGGGCGAGGTGCGGATCCTGTTGGGCACCCAGATGCTGGCCAAGGGGCATCATTTCCCCGGCGTGACTCTGGTCGGAATCCTCGACGTGGACGCGGGTTTCTACAGCACCGATTTCCGTGCGGCCGAGCATACCGCCCAGCTGATCGTGCAGGTGGCCGGCCGCGCCGGGCGGGGCGAAAAGCCCGGCACGGTGCTGCTCCAGACCCGCCATCCGGATCATCCTTTGCTGCAGCGCCTGTTGCGCGAAGGCTATCCCGGCTTCGCCGCCGCGGAGCTCGCCGAACGCGAGGCGGCTTGCCTGCCGCCCTTCGGTTATCAGGCTTTGTGGCGGGCGGAGTCGAAGGAACTCGCGCTGTCGATGGATTTCCTCGCGCGCCTGCGGGAGGAGGCCGGTGGAAAGAACGGCGCGGTGCACTGGCTGGGGCCGGCGCCCGCGCCGATGCCGAAGCAGGCCGGGCGCTACCGGGCCCAGCTCTGGCTCAAGAGCGGCCGGCGGGAGGCATTGCACGCCGTTTTGACGGATGCCCTGGCCCGGCTGCAGGAGGCACCCGAGCGGCGCGTGCGGTGGTCGCTGGACGTCGATCCGGTGGATTTTTACTGAGCGGCAGGCCCCCCTGCCCACTGCCTCCGGTAGTCTTCGTAGCCATAGCTTTGTTCGAGGTGCAATGCTTCCCCGTCCCAGCGGTAGATCGAAGGCAGGTTATGGCCGTTGAAACGGTTGGCCTTGACCAGGGTGTAGGCCCCGACGTTCTTGAAGACCAGGCGGTCGCCGACATGGGGCCGGGCAGGTAGCGGGTATTCTCCGAACAGGTCTCCCGCCAGGCAGGTGCCGCCGGCAAGGATCGCACTCGCTGGTCCCTCTTCGCAGGATTCGGCCAGGCGGGCGCTGCGCTGGTATTCGAACACCTCCGGATGGTGGTTGATGCTGGTGTCCAGGACGGCGACCGTTTTTCCTCCGCTGCCGAACACGTCGAGGACGCTGGCGACCAGATAGCCGGCAGGCCCCGTCACCGCCTTGCCCGGCTCGAAATAGACCTCTAAGCCGTAATCGCGTTGCAGCCGGGCGGAAAGGCCGGCCAGGCGTTCCAGGTCCATGCTCCGGTCCAGCCGGTAGCCCCCGCCCAGGTTGATCCACTGCAACCGTTTGAAATGTTCTCCCAGCTTATTTTCCAGCTCGGCCAGGGTTTCCATGAGGGGTCCGAAACCCGCGCAGTCGAAGACGGTATGGAATTGGATGCCTTGCAGCCGTTCCGTCCGCCCGGCGCCGGCCAGGACCAGCCGGTCGAGCGGAACCCCGAGTTTCGAATGCGGGCGGCAGGGGTCGTAACGGGGGTCCGGCAGGAAGGACCGCTGCGGATTCACCCGCAGTCCCACGCTGGCCGTGCCTTCCATTCGTCCCGCCCAGCGGTCGAACTGTTCCAGCGAGTTGAAGCTGACGAAATCGCAGAGCCTGCCGATCTCATCGATCTCGCCGGGCCGAAATCCCGGCGTCGTGATGTGCAGGCTGCCCCGCCCATCCAGCGCCTCGGCACAGAGCTTCGCTTCGAACAGCGAGCTGGCCGAAAAGCCGTCGACGCGTGGCGCGATTCGCCGCAACAGCGGCAGGAACGGAAACGACTTGACCGAATACAGCAGCTTCGGGCCAGACTCCCCGGTCGCCTCTTTGAAGTGCAACAGGGTCCGGTCGATGGCGGTCTGGTCGTAAATGAAAGCCGGGGTCTCCGGCAATAGGCGCTTGAAGGTTTCGGTCGACATGGCGAATCTTCCTGGGGCGCGCAAGAATAAGGCATCCTCCAAGCCGCGGCCAGACGAGCAGGAACCCTCATGGAACGAAGACCGGAACCCGAACTGATGGACGACGAGGCGCAGGCATTGGCCTATGCGCAAGCGGACTTTTCCGAAGCGCACGACCGTTTCGTCGCCCTGTTCACCGAATGCTTTCCCGGCGAGCCGGGTTCCGGCATCTGCCTGGATCTCGGCTGCGGGGCGGCCGACGTGCTGGTGCGGTTCGCCAGGGCCCATCCCGGATGCCGGATCGACGGCGTGGACGGAGCCGCGGCGATGCTGGCGCTGGCGCAGCGGGCGGTGGAAGCCGCACACCTGCGAGACCGTGTCCGGCTGATTCGGGGATACCTCCCCGGCGTCGAGTTGCCCTGCCGGGACTACGACGCCGTCATCTCCAATTCTCTGCTGCACCATCTGGCGGCGCCGTCGGTTCTGTGGGAGACCGCGAAACGCCATGGGCGGCCGGGCGCGGCGCTGTTCGTGATGGACCTGTTGAGGCCCGATACGCCGGCACGCCTCGACGAACTGGTCGAGCGCCATGCGGCCGATGCCCCGCCCGTCCTGCGGCGGGACTTCCGCAGTTCCCTGCACGCCGCCTACCGCCCGGACGAGGTACGGGCGCAACTGGATGACGCTGGGCTTGGTTCCTGCCGGGTTTCCGTCGTCAGCGACCGGCACTGGATCGCCTTTGGACGGATTTAGCCGGCATATTTCCTAAATTCCCATCCATCCAGGGTGAATGGATACGAGTGGATGGTGTGTGTCATATCACGCACTGATCGTGTGATTTTACGCGGTTGATCGCCTCCGTCTTTTGGTCGGAACCGCGTAAGGCGCTGTTTATCAGCATTTTTTCATGATGGTATCGAACTTGCCTTAGAGCGAGGCATGTTCAAACTTTTCCGCCATCATCCCATGCGCTCCGTTTCCTCGAGGCTTCTGGCCATCGGGTCGGCAACCCTGCTCACCCTCCTCCTGGCTGCCGCCATCTACCCCCCGGCCGCGTCCGCGCACGGGGCGCTGGTTTTCCCCTTTTCCCTGAAGAACGTCCAGCCGCCGCCCATTCCGGGCCTCGGCAAGGTCGTGAAGAACGAAAAGGCGCTGCTGGTGCTCGGCAAGGCGCTGTTCTGGGACATGAACGTCGGCAGCGACGGCATGGCCTGTGCGAGCTGCCATTTCCACGCAGGCGCGGACGTACGGACGAAAAACGCGCTGAATCCGGGCGGCAAGCGGCATTTGACCGATGCCGGCGGCAATCCCCTGTATCCGACGCTGGCTGCGGGGTTCAAGCCTACGGCTTCCGGCGGCGCCGGCGGGCCGAACTACGACCTTACCGCCGACGATTTTCCCTTCGTCCGCTTCGCCGATCCCAACGACAACGATTCCGGCTTCACGGCGGAAACCGACAACGTCATGTCGTCTTCCGGTACCTATGCCGGTGAGTTCAAGGGGGTAAGCAAGACCGGCAATTCCCTCGACGACTGCGACCGCGCCGGGCATGACGGCGTCTATCACGTCGGCGGCATCCGCACCCGGCAGGTCGAGCCGCGCAATACGCCGACCGTCATCAATGCGGCATTGTTTCACCGCCAGTTCTGGGACGGCCGGGCCAACAGCGTGTTCAATGGCGTCAACGGCGACGGGCTCCGCGATACCGGTGCCGGCGTCTGGGTCGTGGTGAACGGCAAGCCGAAGAAAAAGCCGTTCCGGCTGGAGAACTCCTCGCTCGCCTCCCAGGCCGTGGGGCCGCCGACCAACAACCAGGAGATGTCCTGCAACGGCCGCACTTTCCCGGACGTCGGCCGCAAACTGCTGCAGCGCCGAGCACTGGAACGGCAGGCAGTCCACGCCGAAGACGGCGTGCTCGCCGGCTCCCGCTCCGCGCAAGGCCAGGGCCTGGCGCAGACCTACGCAGAGCTGATCAAGAAGGCTTTCCGCAGCAAATACTGGGCGGGCAAGGCGCCCCGCAAGAACCGGGCGATCTTCGGTACGCCGGCCGGGTCCTCCGAGCCGTACACCCAGATGGAAGCCAATTTCGCCCTGTATTTCGGCGTGGCGGTACAGGCCTACATGCGTACGCTGATTTCCGACCAGGCCCCCGTGGACTCCGGCAAGGTTCAGGTCTGTTTCGACGGGCAGGAACTGCATCCGGTGGCGGGCTGTCCCAATTCCGACTATCTGATCGATGCCCCGCAGGCCATGACCGCCGCCCAGCTCCGGGGTCTGCAGCATTTCATCAACGCCCACTGCATCCTCTGCCATACCGGACCGCTGGCATCGACGGCAGCCAGTCCGGAGATCGTGAGGCTGGCGAACGGCAAGGCGGTCAAGGTCGACCCGAACGGCTACACCCTGGTGGACCGCACCAACGATCCCCTGGGGAATACGCGGCTGATGGACGCGGGTTTCGTCAACACCGGCGTCACCCATTATTCGTTCGACCCCGGACTCGGAAACAACAGTGCGAGCAATCCCTCGCAGCCGCTGTCGTTTGCCAAGCAGTATCTGGCGGAGCTGGTGGGGAACGGCGGCGGCGTTTTCGACGAGCTGAAAGTCCGGCCGTGCCTGTTCACTGCGCCGTTCGTGAAGACCTCGAAGTCCGACCCCTACGGCTTCCCGGATGACCAGCTGCAGCCCGATCCGCTGGGCAGCGAGGGCTGTGTTCTTTCCAAGCTGGCCATGATCCCGACCCAGGCGGCGGCCGCCGCGGAAGCGGCCAAGGCCGAGGCCGGGAGCAGCAGCCTGCTGCGGGCCGGCGTCCAGGGTACGTTCAAGATTCCCACGCTGCGCAACGTGGAGCTGACGGCGCCGTATTTCCACAACGGCTCCGTTCTCACCCTGAATCAGGTCATCGACTTCTATATCAGGGTCGGCAACTACGCCAGCCGCGACAAGGTGGTCGAGATGCCCACCTTGAGCGACATCATCGGCAACGAGCAAGGTCCGAAGGACGACATCGTCGCCTTCCTCAAGTCCCTGACCGACGAACGGGTGCGGGACGAAGCGGCGCCTTTCGACCATCCGGCGCTCCAGGTGCCGAACGGCCATGCCGGCGATCATCAGTCGGTCAGCGATGCCGACGGGGACGGTCTGGCCGACGACGAATTTCTGGAAATCCCGGCGGTGGGCAGGAAAGGCCGCACCGCCCAGGGGCTGGGGCCGATTCAGGCCCTGCAGGGAAGCATCGAGGGATCCAACGGTATGCCTTAATACCTCAGGACTATTGCAACACCTTTAAGAGAGACACCATGAACAAAACGAATCGTTATTCCCTACTGGCTGCCGGCCTCTTTGCGGCCATGCCGCAACTGGCTGCCGCCCATAGCGGCACTCACGACGTCACCGCGGTTGCCCACCTGAGCTATTCGGAAGCCTATTCCGAAAAGCTCAAGAAGGGCCAGGAAGTCGGCACCGAACAGCTGGTGCTGGACGGGCACTTCGAATTCAACGAACACGTCGGCATGGCCGACATCACCCCTGAAACGACCTGGTCGGCCGCCGTTCAGGGCCAGACCCTGGCGACCGGCAAGCTGGGGGACGCCACCAAGAAGAAATTCGGCGCCAAGGGTGGCATGGCGGTGATCAACGTGCCCGGCGGCGGCACGCTGAAATTCACCTGGAACGCCAAGGCCATCATGCTCAAGCTGAAATGGAAAGGCGAACCCGCCTTGGCGCGGCTCTACAAGGACCAGACCACCAGCATCAACCTGCCGCAATTCCCGGTCGACATCGCGATCGGCAGCCTGCACGGCTATTTCAACGTTCCGGTCACCGGCCAGGCCAAGGCCAAGACCAAGAATGGCGTCGTGCTGTCCAAGATCGCCTTGAAAGGCAGCGCGAACTCCGCAGGCCTGGATGCGCTGGACCGGGACGGCGACAGCTACACCGCCGACGTCGATTGCAACGACTTCGCGCCCACCATCCATCCGGGCGCCGCCGAAGCGACGCTGGACGGCGTGGACTCCAACTGCGACGGGCGCGACTCCGGCGTGGCGGAAGTCGTCGAGACCTTCAAGAATCCGGGCACCTATTCCAGCCCGGTCATCAACTTCAAGATCGCCTCTCCGCCAGGGCCGGGAACGCCCGTCTACGGGGAGCCGCGCGATTTCTCCGGCTACAACAAGAGCTACTCGCTGGCGATCGGCAAGACCTCGTATTACGATCCGACCACCGGCATCAAGTGGAACGACGACACCACCACGCCGGTCAGCGACGGCCAGGACATCTGGCGCGGCTGGACCCATACCGGCAAATGGTCCTTCTTCAACGGCAACGCCGGCGACAAGATCACCCTCAACGTACAGCGTGATGCGCAGGAAGCCACCCTGAGAGGCGCCCATCCGGGCTTCATCCTGTTCTGGCGGCCCGAGGGCGGTCCGCTGTTCTGGGCCGGCACCCAGGATCTCGATGAGGGCCAGACCGCGCTGCCCGCCGACTCCGACACCGTCGTCGGCCACGTGATCGTGCAGCACGCCGACTGGACCGTACAGGGTTTGCCGGCCAAGGCCGACCATACCGCACCCGCGGGCGTGGATGCCGAGCTCTATCCGATGAAGACGGACAGCTACACGATGTACTACGTCGATTCCGGTTATGACGCCGACAAGTACGAGGCATCGAAGAAGCTCATCATGCACCCCACGGCGTTCAAAGGGATGGCCCTGAACGACGGCACCGCCGGGGCGTTCAGCAAGTCCATCACCCTGCCTAAGACGGGCTATTACATGCTGTATGTCGCCAACGTCCTGGAAGTGGACGACTGGGGCATCGGCGCCGACGGCAAGCTAACCACCACCGGCGAAGTCTGGGAAGTGCCGGCCAAGGGCGCCTGGGTCAACATCACGATCTCCAAGCCGTAGACCCAAAAAAATCGGCACATCAGAGCCCTCGCAGCGCCCGCTGCGGGGGCTTTTGCGTTTTTGGGATTTGCCCCGCAGCCTGCACTTTCGAGCTGCCTATGAGGCGTTTTGAAATGTGGGAGCGGCTCCGCCGCGACGGCAGTGAAGCTGCCCAGCCCTATCGGAATGGCGTCAGCCACAATGCGGTCGACATGGTCAAGGTGGGGAGCCATGTACTGCTGTAAGCAGCCTGGCTGGTGCCGGTCCGATTCGTGCCCTGATCGGTAGGGAATCCCCGTCGCCTTGCGGCGGGGGAACTTTATTTGGCTGAGCCGAGCTCGGCGACGGCTTTTTCCAGCTTCTTCAACCGGCTCCAGATCTCGTGCAGGCGCGGCATCACCGCCATGTTCTTGAGGTATTGCTGCAAGGGCTGGGCGGGGCCGCCGGCGTACATGCCCGGCTGCTTGATACTGGTGTTGAGGCCGGCGCGGTGCAGCAGCACGCTGTCGTCGGCGACCGTGATGTGGTCGATGGTGCCTGTCTGGCCGGTGGCGACGACGCGCTTGCCGAAACGGGTGGAGCCGGACAGCCCGGTATGGGCGCAGAGGATGCAGTCTTCCCCGATCTCGACGTTGTGGCCGAGGTGCACCAGTGCGTCGATGATGGTGCCGCCGCGGACGCGGGTCGCGCCGTAGGTGCCGCGGTCGATGGTGGTGTTGGCGCCGATCACCACGCGGTCTTCGATGACGACCCTGCCGGTATGCGGAATGCGGTAGTTGCGGCGCTGGGCGTCCTGGGCGAAGCCGAAGCCTTCCGAGCCGATGACGCAGCCGGGTTTGAGGATGCAGTTGGCGCCGATTTCGCAGTCGATGCAGACGGTGACGCCGGGATGTAGCACGGTTTCCGCGCCGATCCGGGCGCCGCGCTCGATCACCACATTGGCCATCAGCACCACGCCGCGGCCCAGTACGACATCGGCGCCGATCACCACGCCCGGACCGATGATGGCATCGTCGGGCACTTCCACGCTGTCGTGGATCACGGCGGAAGGATGGATGCGCGGCCATTCGGTGTCGCGCACGTCGCGGTCGGCGTAGGCCTGTTTGATCAGCGCGATGGCGAGGCGGACGTTGGGTGCGACCAGTACGGCCAGTGCCGGCGATTCGCCGAATTCGGCGGCGATGGCCGCCGTGGCGATGACGGCTGCCGGTTTGCGTTCGAGCACGTCGTTGACGTACTTGGGCTTGTCGATGAACACCAGGTCGCCGGGGGCGCAGTCCTCGATCGGCGCGACCTGGGTAATGACGGCATCGGGGCCGAGCCGGTTCGTGATCAGCCCTTCCGGCTGGAAGCGTTCGAGGATTTCCGAAACGGTGACGTGCATGGTGAGTCCTCTTCGATGGCCGGAATGATTCGGGGTGAGGGCCGCCTAGGCGGCGAACAGCCGCTGCAGTTCGACGCCGGGCTCGGGGGCGCGCATGAAGGCTTCGCCGACCAGGAAGGCATGGACCCCGTGACTACGCATCAGGGCGACGTCCGGCGGCGCCAGGATGCCGCTTTCGGTGACCACCGTGCGGCCTTCCGGGATCAGCGGCAGCAGGTCCAGGGTGGTCTGGAGGCTGACGTCGAAGCTGCGCAGGTTGCGGTTGTTGATGCCGACCAGCGGCAGCTCCAGCGGCAGCGATCGTTCCAGTTCGGCCCGGTCGTGCACTTCCACCAGCACGTCCATGCCGAGCGAGGTGGCAAGCCGGGCCAGATCGCGCATCTGCGCGTCGTCCAGCGCGGCGGCGATGAGCAGGATGCAGTCCGCGCCGATCGCCCGCGCCTCGTAGACCTGGTAAGGGTCGACGGTGAAGTCCTTGCGCAACACCGGCAGTGCGCAGGCGGCGCGGGCCTGCCGTAGGTAGTCCTCGCAGCCCTGGAAGAAGTCCCGGTCGGTCAGCACGGACAGACAGGCCGCTCCGCCCGCGGCATAACTCCGGGCGATCGTCGCCGGCTGGAAATCCTCCCGCATCACGCCCTTGCTGGGCGAGGCCTTCTTGATCTCGGCGATCACCCCGGCCTGGCCGGCTTCGATCTTGGCCCGGAGCGAACGGACGAAGCCGCGCACCGGATCGGCCCGTTCGGCCTTGGCGCGCACCTCGGACAGCGGCAGCGCTTTCGTGCGGTCGGCGATCTCCTCGGCCTTGCGGGCCAGGATTTTTTTCAAAATGTCGGGGGTGTCGCTCATGGCGTTGAGACGGCGGCGAATTGGCGGGAAAGGGCGGCCAGCGCTTCGAGCTTGGCGCGGGCCGAACCGTCGGCGATGACGGTCTCGGCGCGGCGGACGCCGGCTTCCAGGGAGTCGGTCACGTCGGCGGCATAGAGGGCGGCGCCGGCGTTCAGCGCGACGATGTCGCGGGCGGGGCCCGGCACGTTGTCCAGCACGCCCAGCATCATTCTCAGGCTGGCCGCGACGGTGTCGATGGCGAGCTCGCTCAAGGGCGCGCGTTTGAAGCCGAACTGCTCCGGCTGCACGTAATAGTTCGTGATCAGGCCGTCCTTCAACTCGGCGACGTGGGTAGGGGCGGCAATGCTGATCTCGTCCAGCCCGTCCTCGGCATGCACGACCAGGACGTGCGAGCTGCCCAGTTTCTGCAGGACGCGGGCGAGGCCTTCCACCCACTGGTCGGTGTAGACGCCGACCAGTTGGTTCGGCGCGCCGGCGGGATTGGTCAGGGGGCCCAAGAGGTTGAACAGGGTGCGGACGCCGAGTTCGCGGCGCGGGCCGATGGCGTACTTCATCGCGCCGTGGTGGCGCTGGGCGAACAGGAAGCCGACGCCCAAGGTTTCGATGCAGGTCTTGACCTGGTCCGGGGTGAGTTCGAGGTTGACGCCGGCGGCTTCCAGCACGTCGGCGCTGCCCGAGCGGCCGGACACCGAGCGGCTGCCGTGCTTGGCCACCCGTCCGCCCGCCGCCGCGACCACGAAGGCCGCGGTGGTGGAAATGTTGAAGGTCTTGCTGGCATCGCCTCCGGTGCCGCAGGTGTCGAGCAGATGGGGGCCGGATACCGGCACCTTGGTCGCCATTTCCCGCAGCACCTGGGCCGCGGCGGCCACTTCGTCGACGGTCTCGCCCTTGCAGCGCAGGGCGATCAGAAAGGCGCCGATCTGGGCCGGTGTGGCGCCGCCGCTCATGATCGTGCGCATGGCGGCGCGCATCGCGCTGGGGCTCAAGTCCTTGCCGGCCAGCAGGGTTTCCAGGATTTCGGGGATTTCCATGGGCTGTTACCGGTGCAGGAAGTTGCGGAGCAGGTCGTGGCCCTGCTCGGTCATGATCGATTCGGGATGGAACTGCACGCCTTCGACGTCCAGGGTCTTGTGGCGCACGCCCATGATTTCCTCGATGCCGCCGTCATCGTCCTCGGTCCAGGCCGTGACTTCCAGGCACTCGGGCAGGGTGGATTGCTCGATCACCAGCGAATGGTAACGGGTGGCTTGGAACGGGTTGCTCAGGCCGTGGAACACGCCGACGTCGCGGTGGCGCACCATCGATACCTTGCCGTGCATGATGCGCTTGGCGTGGATGATGTTGCCGCCGAAGGCGTGGCCGATGCTCTGGTGGCCGAGACAGACCCCGAGGATGGGATAGCGTCCGGCGTAGCGGTGGATCGTCTCCACCGAGATGCCGGCTTCCTTCGGCGTGCAGGGGCCGGGCGAAATCACGATCTTGTCGGGGTGGATACGCTCGATCTCCTCCACCGCGATCTGGTCGTTCCGCACCACCTGGACGTCCGCGCCCAGCTCGGCCAGGTACTGCACCAGGTTGTAGGTGAACGAATCGTAGTTGTCGATCATCAGGACGCGGGTGCTCATACGTTCTCGCCTCCTTCGATGCCGGCTTCGGCCATGGCGACCGCCCGGAAAATGGCCCGGCCCTTGTTCATGGTTTCCTCCCATTCGCTGCGCGGCACCGAGTCGTAGACGATGCCGGCGCCGGCCTGGATGTGGAGCTGCCCGTCCTTGATGACGGCGGTGCGGATGGCGATCGCCGTGTCCATGTTGCCGGACCAGCCGATGTAGCCCACCGCGCCGGAATAGACCCCGCGCTTGACCGGCTCCAGCTCGGCGATGATCTCCATGGCCCGGATCTTCGGCGCGCCGCTGACGGTGCCGGCGGGGAAGGTGGCCGCCAGCACGTCGTAGGCGTCCTTGCCGGTCTGGAGCTTGCCGGTCACGTTGGAGACGATGTGCATGACGTGGGAATAGCGCTCGACGACCATCTTGTCGGTGAGGCGTACGCTGCCGGTCTCGGAGATGCGGCCGGTGTCGTTGCGGCCCAGGTCGATCAGCATCAGATGCTCGGCGAGTTCCTTGGGATCGGCCAGGAGCTCCCGCTCCAGCGCCTGATCCTCTTCCGGGCTGCGGCCGCGGCGGCGAGTGCCGGCGATGGGGCGCACCGTGACCGTGCCGTCCTCCAGCCGCACCAGGATTTCCGGCGAGGAGCCGACCACGTGGAAATCCCCCAGGTTGAGCTGGTACATGTAGGGCGAGGGGTTGAGGCAGCGCAGGGCGCGGTAGAGGTCCAGGGGCGAGGCGGCGTAGGGGATGCTCAGCCGCTGCGACAGCACCACCTGCATCACGTCGCCCTCGACGATGTAGTCCTTGACCCGCCGCACCGCGTTCTCGAAGCCTTCCTGGGTGAAGCCCGAGACGAAGTCGGTTTCGTCCACCTTGCGCGGCGCGCGCGGCGTTGCGGCGGGAACCTGGCGGCTGCGCAGTTCCCGGACCAGTTCGTCCAGCCGGGCCTGGGCCTGGTCGTAGGCGCCGGCCTCGTTCGGATCGGCGTGGACGATGACCAGCAGCTTGCCGGTGAGATTGTCGAACACCAGCACTTCTTCCGACACCATCAGCAGGATGTCGGGCGAGCCGATCGGATCGGGCTTGGCCTTGGCGAGGCGCGGCTCGATGTAGCCCATGGTCTCGTAGCCGAAATAGCCGACCAGGCCGCCGGTGAAGCGCGGCAGGCCTTCGATGTCCGGTACCTTGAATTGGGCGCCGTAGGTCTTGATCCATTCCAGCGGCTTTTCGACCGTCAGGGTTTCGGCGCGGGCGCCGTCCTTCAGCACGGCGATGGTGTGGCCGCGCACCTCGATGCAGGTGCGGCAGGGCAGGCCGATGATGGAATAGCGGCCCCACTGCTCGCCGCCGTGGACGGATTCGAACAGATAGGAATAAGGCCCGTCGGCGAGCTTGAGATAGGCGCTCAAGGGGGTGTCGAGATCGGCGAGCACGCGCCGCGCCAGCGGGACGCGGTTGTAGCCTTGCGCGGCATGAGCCTGGAATTGTTCGGGGGTCATGAGAACTTGAGGTGTTCGATGCGAAAACGATGCACGGCGCATGGCCGTGGCGGTCGAACGTCTGTGCTCAGGCCGCGCCGCGCCATCGTTCCTGCTGATCGAATCCGAATAAGGCCGTCATGTCGGTCGTTTCAAAATGGCGGGAAGTTCGCCGATGGAATCCAGGATGCCGTCCGCGCCCAGCGCCTCGGGCGTGGCGACCTCCCCCCGGTAGCCGTAGGGGACGCACAGTATCGCATAACCGGCGGCGCGCGCGGCCCGCACGTCGTTGCTGGAATCGCCGACCATCAGGCAGCGCTCGGGGCGGGCGCCGAACCGCTCCGCCGTCTTCAGCAGCGGCAGCGGGTCCGGCTTGAGGCGTTCGAACTGGTCGCCCGAGCCGATGAAGTCGAGATACTCGGTCACCCCGAGCCGTTCCAGCAGCGGTTCGGTGAAGCGGGCCAGCTTGTTGGTGATGACGGCCGTGGCATAGCCTTCGGCCTTCAGGCCCTCGAGGCCTTCCAGCACCCCCGGAAACAGGCCGCCCCGCTCGCACAGATGGGCCTCGTGGAATTCCAGGAACAGGCGCATGCCTTCCTGGAACTCCTCGGGTTCCGATTCCGGCCACATCCGCCCGGTCATGGCTCGCTTGATCAGCATGTCCACGCCGTTGCCGATCCAGCCCCGCGCCCGCTCCAGGCCGACCGGGGCATGGCCCAGCCGTTCCAACATGGCGTCCACCGCCCAGGCCAGGTCGGGCGCGCTGTCGACCAGGGTGCCGTCGAGGTCGAAGGCGATCAGCTCGGGCCGGAATCCGATCATGTGCGTGCTTGGGCGAGTTCGTCGCGCAGGGCGCGGATGATGGAGTCGTAGCGGTTCGGGTCTTCGGTCTTACCCGCACCGAACACCGCCGAACCGGCCACGAAGGTGTCGCAGCCCGCCGCGGCGATCTCGCGGATGTTCTTGGCGTTGACGCCGCCGTCGATCTCCAGGCGGATGTTGCGTCCGCTGGCGTCGATGCGGCGGCGGCACTCGCGGACCTTGTCCAGCACGTAGGGGATGAAGGACTGGCCGCCGAAGCCGGGATTCACCGACATCAGCAGGATCATGTCGAGCTTGTCCATGACGTGATCCAGATAATTGAGCGGCGTAGCCGGATTGAACACCAGCCCGGTCTTGCAGCCGGAGTCCTTGGCGAGCTGCAGGCTGCGGTCGATGTGCTCGGAGGCTTCCGGATGGAAGGTGATATAGCTGGCCCCGGCCTTGGCGAAATCGGGAATGATGCGGTCCACCGGCTTCACCATCAGGTGTACGTCGATCGGCGCGGTCACGCCGTGCTTGCGCAGCGCCTCGCACACCAGCGGGCCGATGGTCAGGTTCGGGACGTAGTGGTTGTCCATCACGTCGAAATGGACGATGTCGGCGCCCGACTTGAGGACGTTGTCCACTTCTTCCCCCAGGCGGGCGAAATCGGCGGAGAGAATCGAGGGGGCGATCCAGAATTCGTTCATGGCAATGGTTTTCCTTGGGACTCAACGAAAGCGCAGGCCGTTGGACTTCACGGTCTGCGCGGGGTGTTCACCGCTTCGATGCGGTCTGACCGGCTATTCTGTCATTTCGACCTGAGTCGGGGCAAGGCATGCGTTCGTCTCACCGGACGGCCCCGGCGCGGGTTTCAGAATGCGACGTCGACGCCGACGGTGCTGAGCAGGCCGGGCGTCCAGCGGGTGGTGCCGACGGCGTTCTGGGCCCACATGGCGACGCGGTCGTTGAGCGTCCACAGTAAACCCAAGCCGACGGCGTTCTGCGGCATGTGGTCGGGCTGGGTCGGGTCCCTGTGTCCATGCGGCGCCCGTGGCAGGCTCATGTTGTTGAAATAGCCGTGGACGAAGGCGGCGAGGGTGTCCTGGACGATGTCGCGCTGCAGCGACCATTCGAAGGTAAGCTCCCATTGTTGCTGGCCGGAAGGCTTCAGCATGCGGGTGGTGCCGATGTTGTATTCGAATTCGATTTCGAACGGCAAGGTCTGGTCGAAGTTCGCCGCGATCGAGGGCTGGGTGCCGGAATTGAATGCCGTGCTGCCCAGCCATTCGGTCTGCACGTAGGCCTCGATGCCGGCGGCGGGAAGGAAATAGTCCCGGTTTTCCAGCCAGAGATTGACCTTGGCGTCGATCGCGATGGGGGAGAAGCCCCAGGTCGGCTGGGCGCCGCCGATCCAGGTCACGCCGTTGCCGAACACCCGGAGTTCCAGTTTGTCGAGCAGCCCGTAGCGCAGCAGGTATTCGGTGTTGTACTGGGCCGGCGTCGCCGCCGCCGTGCCGTAATAGGTGAATGGCGCGAACTCGATGTAGGCGCGTCCCTGCGGCAGGGTGTAGGCGCTGTTGGAGAAATTGGCCAGGTCCGGGCCGGGGCTGCGGATGTCGGGTTCGCCCGCCCGATCCCTCTCGCCGGCCGGCCGGCTCGGCGCTTCCGCATTCATTGGGACCGCCGGCCGGTCTCGCGCAGCACAGCCTGCCAGGCAGGAGACTGACAGCAGGGCAAGAGCGGGTCGGAACGGCGGCACGGCTCGGCTATAGGGGTCAGAAGGCGAGGGCGAGTCCCAGTGAACCGATCAGGGAGGGGGAGTTCCGGGTGGTGCCGGCGGCGCTCTGTGCCCACATGGCGAAACGGCTGTTGACCGTCCAGATCAGGCCGGCGCCGACCGCGTCCTGGGTCAGGTCGTTGGTCACGGGAGCCTGGGAACTGGGGAGCCGCGGCAGGGTCGTGGCGTTGTAATAGCCGTGGATGAAGGCGGCGAAGTCCTTGTCGAAGAGGTCGCGCTGCAAGGCCCACTGGAACACGAACTCCCATTCGTTCTGGCCCGGCGTCTGCTGGGTGCGCGTCGCGCCCAGGTTGTATTCCAGGTCGATGTCGAACGGCAGCGACTGGTCGAAATTGAAGCTGATCGAAGGCTGGGTGCCCGAGTCGAAGGGCGCGCTGCCCAGCCACTGGGTCTGGATGTAGGCCTCGATCCCCAGAGCCGGGAGGAAATAGTCCGGCTTTTCGAGCCAGACGTTGATCTTGGTGTCGAAGGCGATGGGTGAAAAGCCCCAGCCGGAATTGCTGCCGCCCTGCCAGGCCACGCCGTTGCCGAACAAACGCAGCTCGATGTCGTCGGTCAGGCCGTACCGCAGCAGGAATTCGGTGTTGTATTGCGCCGGGCTCGATTGCGAAGTCCCGTAATAGGTGAACGGCACGAATTCCACATAGGCACGCCCGGACGGAAGCGTGAATGCGCTGTTGGGGAAGTTGGCCAGATCCGGTCCGGGGTTGCCGATATCGGGCCGCGAGCGCCATTTTTCGACGTTTTCGGGCAGCCGGGCGCGGGAACGGTTGTAGCGGCCTTTGAAAAAGGCTTCGGCCACGTCGATCGCACGTTCGGTGCCGTAGGCCCGAAATTGCTGGTAGGCTGCCTGCGGTTCCGGTATCGGTCGTGGTGGCGGCATTCTTGCTCCCTCCTGGCTCCGGGTTTGCAAATGTGTTTGCATGGTTTCCACCCGCTTTCTGGCCAGCGCCTGGAATTCCCGGTAGGAAGACTCGAAGTCGGCGTTCGCCACGGCCGGCTGAGATACGTTGGCGGCGGATGACGATTCCGTCTTCGGGGGCTGTGCCGTGGCCGGGGACGTCGGCGCCGCGGGCACGGAGGTCTTGCCGGCGGAGGCGCACCCCGCCGCGGCGAGGACCATCGCAAGGAGTCCGGCGGATCGTGGCGACGCTCGCATGGGCGTGCGTTCCTAAGGAGGGTTCCCGGTTATTTGATCAAGGGAATCCGGGCCGCGATTTCCGAGTTGACCGCGGAGTGGATCTTGGCTTCGATCTGGTAATAGCGCGCAGCCTTCTTGGCGGATATGGCGGAGACGAACTTCGGGAAAAGGGATTTCAGGATGCGGTAACGGTCCTCCTCCACCGCGATGTAGCCCAGCGTGATTTTCTTCGCCAGTTCGTCGGTCATGTCGTCGAAATTGTTGCCGAACTCGCTGTAATAGTATTCGCGCCGGGCGGTCAGGGCCGAGAGTTCGCTCCAGTAGCGCTCGTAGAGCGGCCAGAAGCGGGCGGCTTCCTCGGGAGAGAGCTGCAGGTTGCTCTCGATCAGGCGCTTTCTCGCCAGGGCGTAGTCTTCGTCGGCCGCCAGCGCGGCCGCGGAACCCAGACTCAGCAAGAGTGCCAGAATGCGCAAACCAGACATGGGTCCTCCTTGATCGGCAAAGAATGAGGTGGAGTGGCCGTGCCCCGGAGATTTTCAGGCAGGCGGAACCGTCCGGAGTGTAGCACCGGGCGGTTGCAAATTGCGTGTCGGGCGACTACCTCGGAGGTAACGTGAAAGTCACGGCAACCTTGCTCACCCTCTCCCTCTGGGACAAATCTGCCGGGAGCAGATTTGCGTTTACCCGAAGGGTGCCGGGCAGGAGAGCCCGGCATGATTGGGACGGGGTGAGGGGAACGATCATGGCGGGGGGCAGTCGCGCTCATGCGATACCTCCCTGTATCGCACCCTTCGGGCGCAAAGCGTGCACAAATTTGCAGGGAGCAAATTTGAACATGCGGAGCATGGCCCGGAGGGCAGGTCCCAAGGACGGGACCTGTCAATCGGCCTTCCTGCCGATTTGTCATCATCCAGGGTGGCTGGTCGCCATGATCGTTAGCCTGGATGGACAGATCGTTTATCCTTTGCCCTCCGACCGTTCTTGAGCATGCCCGTGTCCGACACCTCCCCGCTCCTCGTCCTCGTCGACGGCTCCTCCTTTCTGTACCGCGCCTTTTTCGCCCTGCCGCCCTTGACCAACTCCCGCGGCGAGCCGACCGGGGCCGTCTACGGCGTCATCAACATGCTGCGCAAGCTGGTGCAGTCCTACGACGGCGCCCATATCGCCGTGGTGTTCGACGCGCCGGGCCGGAATTTCCGCGACGAGCTGTTCGAGCATTACAAGGCGCACCGGCCGCCCATGCCGGACGATCTGAGGAGCCAGATCGAGCCGCTGCACCAGGCGGTGCGGGCGCTGGGCCTGCCGATGCTGATCGAGCCGGGGGTGGAGGCGGACGACGTCATCGGCACCCTGGCCAAACAGGCGGTAGCGCGGGGCTTCCGGGTGCTGATCTCGACCGGCGACAAGGACATGGCGCAACTGGTGTGCGACGGCGTGACCCTGGAGAACACCATGTTCGACAGCCGGCTCGACGTCGAGGGCGTGATCGCCAAGTTCGGCGTCCCACCCCAGCGCATCGTCGATTACCTGGCCTTGGTCGGAGACACCTCGGACAACATCCCCGGCGTGCCCAAGGTCGGCCCCAAGACCGCGGCGAAATGGCTGGCCGAATACGGCTCGCTCGATGCGCTGATCGCACGGGCCGGCGAAGTCGGCGGCAAGATCGGCGAGAACCTCCGCGCCAGCTTGGAGTTGATCCCCCTCTCGCGCGAGCTGGCCACCATCCGCTGCGACATCCCGCTGCCGCTGGCGCCGGAGTCGCTGGAGCGGCAGCCGCCGGACAAGGCGGCCTTGCGCGATCTGTACGCCCGGCTGGAGTTCAAGACCTTGCTGCGGCAACTGGACGCCGAACCGGATGATCCGAAGGCCGGTCCTGCCGTCGCCCCGGCGCCGAAGGCCGAGACGCGCTACGAGGCGGTCACGGACCAGGCGGCGTTGGATCACTGGCTGGACAAGCTGAAGGCCGCCGAACTGTTCGCCTTCGACACCGAGACCAGCAGCCTGGACTACATGCGTGCCGAGATCGTCGGCGTGTCCTTCGCGGTCGAGCCGGGCGAGGCGGCCTATGTGCCGCTGGCGCACGACTATGCCGGCGCGCCGCCCCAGCTCGACCGCGCCATGGTGCTGGAGCGCCTGCGTCCGCTGCTGGAGGACGAAACCAAACCTAAACTGGGCCAGCACCTCAAGTACGACGCCAACGTGCTGCTCAACCATGGCGTCGCGCTGCGCGGCATCCGCCACGACACCATGCTCGAGTCCTACGTGCTGAACAGCACGGCCACCCGGCACGACATGGATTCGCTGGCCGCGCGCTACCTGGACCGCAAGACCCTCCATTACGAAGATGTCGCCGGCAAGGGCGCCAAGCAGATCCCGTTCGCCCAGGTCTCGGTCGAGGACGCTTGCCGCTATGCCGCCGAGGACGCCGACATCACGCTGTGCCTGCACCGGGCGCTCTGGCCGCAACTGGAGCGCATACCCGCGCTGCGGGCGGTGTACGAAACCATCGAGATTCCGCTGGTGCCGGTGCTGTCCCGCATCGAGCGCGCCGGCGTGCTGGTGGACGTGTACAAGCTGGCGGAGCAGAGCCGCGAGCTGGAAGTACGCATGGCGGAGGTCGAGACCGAGGCCCAGACCGTGGCCGGGGAGATCTTCAATCTCGCATCGCCCAAGCAGATCCAGACCATCCTGTACGACAAGCTGGGGCTCCCGGTCATCAAGAAGACGCCCACCGGTCAGCCGTCCACCGACGAATCGGTGCTGCAGGACCTGGCCGAGACCTTCGAACTGCCGCGGCTGATCCTGGAATACCGCTCGCTGTCCAAGCTCAAGTCCACCTACACCGACAAGCTGCCGCAGCAGGTGAATCCCCGCAGCGGTCGGGTCCACACCTCCTATCACCAGGCGGTGGCGGCGACCGGGCGGCTGTCGTCCTCCGATCCCAATTTGCAGAACATCCCGGTGCGGACCGAGGAAGGCCGCCGCATCCGCCAGGCCTTCATCGCGCCGCCCGGCCACAAGCTGCTGGCGGCGGACTACTCGCAGATCGAGCTGCGGATCATGGCGCATCTGTCGGGCGATGCGAACCTGCTCGCCGCCTTCGCCGAGGATGCCGACATCCACCGTGCCACCGCATCGGAAGTGTTCGGCGTGCCGCTGGAAGAGGTCACGCTCAACCAGCGCCGTTCCGCCAAGGCCATCAACTTCGGGCTGATCTACGGCATGTCCGCCTTCGGACTGGCGAAGCAGCTCGGCATCCAGCAGAAGCTGGCGCAGGGCTACATCGACCTGTATTTCACCCGCTATCCCGGCGTGCGCGCCTACATGGACCGCACCCGCGAATCGGCCCGCGAGCTGGGCTACGTGGAAACCCTGTTCGGCCGCCGGCTGCATGTGCCGGACATCCAGTCCCGCAACGCCCAGCGCCGTCAGTACGCCGAGCGCACCGCCATCAACGCGCCCATGCAGGGGACGGCCGCCGACATCATCAAGCGGGCGATGCTCGCGGTGGACGCCTGGATCGAGGCCAGCCGCGCGCCGCTGCGCATGATCATGCAGGTCCACGACGAACTGGTGTTCGAAGTGGCCGAGGACTTCGTGCCCGAAGCCGCCACGGCCATCGCTAAGCACATGAGCCGCGCCGCAGAACTCGCCGTGCCGCTGGTCGTCGACATCGGCACGGGCGACAACTGGGATGAGGCCCATTGACGCGCAAGCGGCGACGGTCTACCAGCTCGACATCGTGCTGACGGCCGACCGCATGATCGCGGTCGGCCGGCTGGGCGAGTTCCTGTTTCCGGCCGGCCGTTACGTCTACACCGGCAGCGCCCGCCGCAACCTGGCGGCGCGCATCGATCGCCACCTGAGCCGGGACAAGCGGTTGCGCTGGCACATCGATTACCTGCTGATGGCCGGAGAGGCCGAGGTGGTGGGCGCCCGTTTGTTCGAGGACGGCGAATGCGCGGTGAACCGGGTGACCGAAGGCGTCGTCGTCGCGCCGGGTTTCGGCGCCAGCGACTGCCGCAGCGGCTGTGGCAGCCATCTCAAGTACTGCGGCAGAAGCGAGTGCTTGGCGGTTTCCGCGAATGTACATTTATAATTATGCCATTTTGTACATCTGGAGGAAGTTGCCGTGAAACAAGCCACGTTTACCGAGGTTCGCAATCATGCCAAGCAGTATTTCGACCTCGTTGAGGCGGGAGAATCGGTTCGGGTTTTGCGTAACGGCAAGCCTATCGCCGACATCGTGCCGGTGATGGCCGAACTTCCGTCGTGGAAACGCCGCAACGTGCAGCCTCTAGTGCTTGATGGTATCGCCCTCAGCCGCATGATTCTGGAGGAGCGTGAAGCCGGGCGGTGAGGGGAGCGTTGCGATGCGGGTTTTTTTCGACTCTTCGGCCTTCGCGAAACGTTATGTTCGCGAGACGGGCACCGACTCGGTTCTCGCTTGGTGCGATCGCGCAGACGAGATCGGACTTTCCGGGATTGCATTGCCGGAGATCGTTTCGGCGTTCCGCCGTTTGCGTCGGGAAAATCGGATCACGGAGGAGCAATATCGGCAGATCAAGTCGTTGCTGCTGCTCGACATTCAAGATGTCGCCGTGTGTGATCTGAATCCGGCTGTATTGGGAAGTGCAATTTCCTGTTTGGAGAACAATGTATTGCGAGGTATGGATGCCATTCATATCGGCAGTGCCGTGGCGCTGAAGGCCGATGTATTCGTCTCCGCTGACGGCCGGCAGCTCGAGGCGGCGGAGCGCGCGGGGCTGCGGGTAGCAGCGGTTTAATGGCAATGGCGCCAGTTTTGATGTTGGCCTATCATGCGCATACGATGCTACCATGAGGACGCCGCGTCATGGCGATTACCGAGACCCACGCCAAGAAGGCGACCAACATCACCCTTTCCGCCGACGTTCTGGCCGAAGCGAAAGCCTTAGGGATCAACATTTCTCAAGCCTGCGACCAGTTCTTGCGCGACTTGGTGCGTGCCGAACGGGAACGGCGCTGGCAAAGCGAGCAAGCCGAGTTTGTCGCGGCCTATAACCGCTTGGTGGAGCAGGAAGGGTTGCCGCTGGAACAGTGGCGGATGTTCTGAAATGGCGCGTTTCGACGTCTACCGCAACAGCGGTCCTCGAGCCGCCGACGTGCCCTATTTGCTCGATGTGCAAACCGAAGTGTTGAGCGGGCTGGACACCCGCGTCGTGGTTCCATTGCGCCGACGCAGCCGTTTTCCGGCATCCATCGTTCCGGCTAATCTGATGCCGATGGTGACGGTCGAGGGCGACGAATGCATTCTGGAAATTCCCAAGCTCGCCGCCGTTCCCGTGCGAATCCTGAAAGTGCCGGTGACTTCGCTATCCGCCTGCCGCCCGGAAATTACCCAGGCGCTGGATTTTCTGTTTCAAGGGTTCTGACCGGAACCAGCCTGGTATTTTCGAGCGTGTCCGCATCCCATCGACTTTCCGTTTCCGACCACAGCCGCGACAGCGCCGGTCTGCGCTACGTCTATCCGGTCTTGTCCAGGCGCTCCGGCGGCTTGTCGGTCGGCATCAATCTCAACCCGAACAATGCCTGCAACTGGCGCTGCGTCTACTGCCAGGTGCCTGACCTGCGCCGCGGCGGCGCGCCGGCCGTCGATGTCGTTCTGCTCGCTCAAGAGCTGGAGGGCTTTCTGGCCGATGTGCTCGAGGGGGATTTTTTCGAGCGTTACGGCGTACCGGACGACCAACGGCGGATTCGTGACGTCGCCATTTCCGGCAACGGCGAGCCGACCAGTGTGGCGGAGTTCGAGCAGGTCATCGCAACCATCGGGAAGGTGGCGGAGCGATTCGGCTTGCCCGGACGGATCGGGTTCGTGCTGATCACCAACGGCAGCGGCGTCGAGCGCTTGCCCGTCCAGCAGGGCCTGAAGCACTGGGCCGCCCTGGGCGGCGAGGTCTGGTTCAAGCTGGACAGCGCCACCGAGGAGGGCATCCGCCGGATCAACAACGTGCATCTCAAGCCCCAAACCGTGAGGCGCCGCATCGCGGCCTGCGCGAAGCTTTGCCCGACCTGGCTCCAGACCTGCATGTTTGCGATGGACGGTGCGCCGCCTTCCGCCCCGGAACGGGAGGCCTATCTGGCCTTCCTGTCCGGTCTGGTTTGCGACGGCGTCGCTTTGCGCGGCGTATTGCTGTACGGTCTGGCGCGGCCCTCCCTGCAGCCGGAGTCGTCCCGGCTGGCGCGATTGCCGGCGGAGGCTCTGGAGGCGTTCGGCGCCGCGATCCGGGAACGCGGGCTGGCGGTCAGGATCACTCCCTGAAGTCGGCTCGATGGCGGAATTCGAACAATCACAACGAGAATCGAGGCTTATGCTACCGACTCACAGCCATGCGGACCGCAGGGAGCTGAACGACGAAGTTCATGCGCGGGCCTACGAGAACCTGTTCGCTCCGGAACAGGTGTCGCAACTGATCATGCTGGTGACGCCCGAAGACCGGGCGAACGAGCATGCGCACGTCGCGAAACTATGCCGCGCCTGGAGGATCGCCGCGCCGGAATCGGGCGGGCGGATCTATTTCGACAACGGCGAGGTGCGGGTACAGATCGAGCGTCACCAGGAATTCACCCGCTACTGGTTCGGCCGGCGCATCGACGGCGTCGGACCGTTCGAGAATTCCCTGTGCAACGCTTTGCCGCACGACTGGCTCAACAAATTGCCGGGCACCTTGCTGGTCGCCGCGCACGTCGAACTGGTGTCCAAGCAGGAGGAAAGCCGCTTCCGGACCGAAGAGGACTTGAGCCGCGTTTTCGAAGGGAACCGGGTGATCGCGGCGAAGATCGCCGGGGGCGCCGGCCGCGCCTACACCGATTTCCGCATCCACGGGGACGGCTACAGCCGCTTCCTGGTCGTGGACGAGTCGCTTTCGCCGGGGCAGGCGGGCCGGACCGTGCAGCGTCTGCTGGAGATCGAGACCTACCGGATGCTCGCGCTCATGGCGTTTCCGGAAGCGCGCAAGCTGATCCCGCAACTGCGCACCGCAGACCGTGGCCTCCTGCACCTTACGGCGGGGCTGGCGCGGGGCGGCGGCGAGACGGACGAGGCGATCCAGGCCGAATTGACCGAACTGGCCGCGAAGGTCGAGAACCTGCTGTCGGCGAGCTATTCGAGATTCGACGCCTCCCGTGCCTACCACGCGATCGTCAATACCCGGCTCGAGCAGTTGCGCGAAGAGCGCATTCCGGGCTTTCCGACCTTCACCGAATACCTGACGCGGCGCCTGTCGCCCGCCATGCAGACCTGCAACGCGGTCGCTCACGGGCTGGAGCAGCTTTCCCGCCGCATCGCCAACGCCAACCAGTTGCTGACCACCCGCATCGACGTCAAACTGGCCCAGCAGAACCAGTCTCTGCTGCAGTCCATGAACCGCCGCGCGAAGCTGCAACTGCGGCTGCAGCAGACCGTGGAAGGGCTGTCGGCGGTCGCCATCACCTACTACGGCGTGTCGCTGGCCAACGAACTGTTCAAGGGCTTGAAAGCCGCCGGCCTGCACTTTGTGAACGTGGAATTCATGACCGGCCTCAGCGTGCCCTGGGTCGGCTACATGGTCTATCGCGGGCTGTGCCGCTTCAGGGAAACGATCGAGCAGGACGAACTTTCGGAGCAGAAGTGAGTGCTTGCGGGTGGTTTCACGGACCCACGAGTTGACAATAAGGAAAGAAGGAAACGTTTTCGTGAATTCCAGAGATGTTATGCGGCAGGTAGTCGGTGCGGCGATCGGCGTTCTGGTTTCCGCCTGCGTCGGCATGGGGCAGTACGAAATACAGTCCGACCGTTATGTCCGTTATTACTGCGACGGCGGCAGGAAGTTCAGGGTCTGGTTTCAGCGGGACCGCGCGACGGCGGTCGTGGACCTGGGCGATAGGTCGGTTTCGCTGCCCAAGGTTACCGCGTCCGAAAGCGGAGACTATTACTCCGACGGCGTGACCGGCCTGTCGGTCAAGGACGATATCGCCGTGGTGGAGGAAAACGGGACCGTGACCTACAGCGCTTGCCTTTCCGGGTAAGCGCCGCGCGCCAACGGCGTGTTCCGCCGTCGGGATCAAAGTTTCAGGCGCTTGAAGATTCCCTCCGGGATGTGTTTGATCGCCAGCATGATGAATGCCCAGAATCCCGGCAGGTAAACCGAATCCCTGCCTTTGCCGATGGCCTTTTCGATGCCTGCGGCGATCTGCTCCGGCTGCGCCCATAGCATGCCCTTGTCGAAGGCCGCGGTCATCGGCGTGTCGACGAAGCCGGGTTTGATGGTGAGGACCCGCACGCCGCTGCGGAACAGCCGGTTGCGCAGTCCCTGGCAGAACACCGTGACCATGGCCTTGGCCGCGCCGTAGACGTAATTGCTCTGCCTGCCGCGATCGCCGGCCGGTGAGCTGATCACGGCCAGTGTTCCGCTCCCTTGGGTCTCCATCCGGTTGGCGAGGTGGGTCAGCAGCGACAGCGTGCCGATGGCGTTGACGTTGAGCTCCCGCAGCGCCTCGTCGAAACTCTGCTCGCAAGCCCGCTGGTCGGGCAGGGTGCCGTGGGCGATCAAGGCCACGTCGATGCCGCCGAGGGCCTCGTACGCCTGGTCGAGTAAAGCGGGATGGCTGGCGAAGTCTTCCGCCTCGAAGCTCGCGCAGCCCACCGACTCGGCGCCGCGGATGCGGAGGTCCTGCGCCAGCGCCTCCAGCCTGTCGGGGTCGCGGCCGAGCAGGTAGAGCCGGTCGCCGCGCCGGGCGAAGCGCCTGGCGGTGGCTTGGGCGATGGCGGAAGTGGCGCCGACGATCAATATTTTCTGCATGCTCAAAGTCCCAAACGTTCCGATTGCAACGAGCGGAAAACTCCATCCGCCCCATATTTTCGGCGCAAATCCTGGAATTCCTCCCAACGCGGGTAACCGGCGCGAAAGGTTTCTCCACTCATGCGCACGTCCTTGGTCAGATAGATCCGCCCGCCGTGATCCAGAACGATGCGGTCCAGTTCCTCGAGAAACGGCAACAGTCCCGGCTCCAGCTTGAAATCCAGCGCCAGGGTGTAGCCTTCCATGGGAAAGGACAGAGGGTTGTCGTTGGCGGGGCCGAAGGTCTTGAGCACGGCCAGGAACGAACCTCTCTTGGATGCCGCGATCCGCTGCAGGACCGCCGTGATGCCTGCCGCTCCCGACACCTTCGGGATCACGAACTGGTACTGGGTGAAACCCGACTTGCCGTAAATCCGGTTCCAGTGGCCTACGCCGTCCAGCGGATAGAAGAACGGATCGAAATGCACGACGCGTTCGCGTTGCGGCGCCCTTACCCTGTGGTAATAAAGCGCATTGAACGCAGCCACGCTGTACCGGTTCAAAACGAAACCCGGCGCATCGACGGGAACCGAAAGCGGTTTTTTTACGGTCCCCTGCAGGCGGCCGTCGTCGATGAAGTCGCCGGTCATGACGAGCGAGCGGCCCAGTCTCGGACCGGTGGAGAGGCAGTCGATCCAGGCGACCGAGTAGGGGGCGCCGGCATGCTCTGAAAACAGGGATAAGGCGTGATCGAGATTTTCGGCCGTGAAGGTGGTTTCCCGCAGATAGGCGCTCTCTATGGGCTTGAGCCGGAGCGAGGCTTCCAGGATGAAACCGGTCAGACCCATGCCGCCGCAGGTGGCCCGGAACAGATCCGCATGCTGCGTCTTCGAGCATTCGACGATCCGGCCGTCGGCCAGCATGAGCGAAAAGCGCTCCAGATGCCGGCTGAAACAGCCTTCGAGGTGATGGCTCTTGCCGTGCACGTCGCTGCCGATGGCGCCGCCGACGCTGATCAGCTTGGTGCCGGGCGTCGCATGCAGGAACCAGCCGCGCGGCACGAACACGTCGAGGATGTCGGCCAGCAGCACGCCGGCTTCGCACCGCAGCACGCCGGTGGCCGGATCGAACGCCAGGAACCGGTCCAGCCGGCGGCTGCTCAACACCTGCGGCGCCAGGGCGCTGTCTCCGTAGCTGCGGCCGTTTCCGCGCGGGATGCCGCGGAATTGAGCCCGCGGAAACCGCGACTGAAGGTCCGGAATCGAGAGCGGCGCGAACACTTCGGCGTCGACGGCGGGTTTCCGCCCCCATCCTGTCAGCCGCATTCAGATTCCCCGCTGCCGGAACACGAAGCGTTTGTCCATGTGGTATTTCATCAAATATCCCAGGGCGAGGCCGATGACCCCGCCCGCGTACCGCAGCGTCTTGGTTTGGAACAGGTAATCGAACCCGAACTCGAATCCCCAGAAAACCCCGGTCGTCACCAGCCCCATCAGCGTATACAAGGCAAAGGTGCGGGTGTCGTGTCCCAGTCCCTTCACCTTGAAACGGAAGATGTATTTCTTGTCGAGCACGTACTTGACTACCAATCCGACCGCCGTGCCTACCAATACGGAGGCCGTCACGCTATAAATCCCCTGATAAAGCCGGACGGCGACATCCTGGCTGCCGATATTGGCTGCGGTGGCGATAAGCGCGAAAAATGAATACCATAGCGCCGTCTTCATACCCTTCATCCAATTTCCTATTCCTGTATATGACAGTTACTCGAAGCGCAGTATGCAACCGAAACCACAAAGCTTTTTGCCCCCTCTCCCTCTGGGACAAATCCGCCAGGAGCGGATTTTATGCGGCACATCCCTATGCCGCACCCTTCGGGCGCTCCGCGTGCACAAATTTGCAGGGAGCAAATTTGAACATGCGGAGCATGGCCCGGAGGGCAGATCCCAAGGACGGGACCTGTCAATCGGCTTTCCTGCCGATTTGTGCGTGGACCCGAAGGGTGCCGGGCAGGACGGCCCGGCATGACTGGGCTGGGGTGAGGGAGGGTTTTACAGGTTTCCGTCAAGGGGAAGGGCTGTGACGGCCTCCAATTCTGCCACGGCGCGCAACACGGGTAAATCCAGTCTCGTCGGGTTGCTCATGCTGCTGCGGCCCCGCCAATGGGTCAAGAACGCCTTCGTCCTGGCCCCTCTGGTATTTTCCGGCGAGTTTCTCAACTTGTCTGCCATCGGCCAGTCGCTGCTCGCCGCGTTGTTGTTCAGCCTCGCGGCTTCTGCCACCTATGTGGTCAACGACCTCCACGACATCGAGCGTGACCGTCTGCATCCCACCAAATCCAGGACCCGTCCCCTCGCCGCGGGTATCGTTTCACCGTCTCAGGCCGGTCTGCTGCTCGCCGGTCTCTACGGTGCGCTGATCTGGGCATATTTTGTCATGCCCGGCGTGGTTCAGGTCATCGCGGCGTACTTGGTGCTGAATCTCCTGTACACGCTTGTGCTCAAACATCAGCCGGTGATAGACATCTTCACGATTGCCATCGGTTTTGTGCTGCGCGTTTATGCCGGCGCCCAGGCCCTCGCCGTTCCGGTTTCCCCGTGGATGTTCGTCACCACCCTGTGTCTCGCCCTCTATCTCGCCGCCGCCAAACGCCGCCAGGAACTCGCCTTCAGCGGCACCGGTGGACGCAGGGTGCTCGAGCGCTATAGCGTGGCGCTGGTGGACCGCTACGCCGAAATGGCGGCGACCGGCGCACTCGTGTTCTACAGTTTGTTCGTGATATCGGCCAAGCCCGGGATGGTGGTCACCATACCCTTCGTGCTGTTCGGGTTGTTCCGCTACTGGTATGTGATCGAAGTGCTGGACGGCGGCGAGTCCCCCACGGATGCTCTACTCAGCGACTGGCAGCTTGCTTTGACAGTGTTGCTCTGGATCGGCACTTGTATCTGGGCGCTTTGGCCGACCATCGTGTAGTTCTATGGACATCGCATACGCAATCACCCCTTTTCTGGCTTGGTTCGCCGCTGGCACCTTGAAATTCATCATCAACAGTTGCCGCGCCCGCCGTCTGGCATTCGGCCAGATCGGCTACGGCGGCCTGCCAAGCAATCACAGTGCCATAGTCAGCAGCACAGCCGCGCTCATCGCTTTTCGAGAAGGTATGAGCCATCCAGCCTTTGGGGTCGCAGTCACTATTGCTTTCGTCGTAATCATGGATGCCAACAGCTTGCGTCGCCAAGTCGGCAAACATGCAACGGCAATTAACCGCCTCGCGGGACTTGATAAAGACACCGAGCCGCTGCGAGAGCGAATGGGGCATACAAAAGCCGAAATCAGCGTCGGTATCTTGGCAGGAATAGCGGTTGCTTGGCTGATTCATTGAGGTAAGCCCACGGCTCTGCCGGAAGGTGCTAGCGGGGGCTTCACCGGTTCGTGGGATGTCATGAACCTGAAATCTTGGTAAACCCACCGTTGGCCGGGAGGTTGGATCATAGCGTGCTAATCCTCTGTCCAGGTAAGGGGCAGATCGGTTCGGTATTGCTCAAGCAATATGACGAGTATCCCATTAACCATGTAGACGGAGTCATCCGATGGCCAAGGGGTTTTCGACGTCATGGATTCGACAGCCGTGGCGACTTCCGCCTTTGTGGGGCTGCGGAAAACATCTTTGCCAACGAAAAAATTCAACATCTGGACTTGGCGATAGTTTTTGAAAGCGTAAGATGTAATATGGGGCGTCAGTGGGCCAGTGAAGTTATTGACATACTTGGCACGATCAAAAGATGAATATTGTCCAGCAATTACTACAGGTAGTGGTTGGCTAGCGTCCTCCCGTCCGGCAACCAATTCCGCACGCGCCACTATGCGATTGATCGTATTGATGTCGTACATAGTCTTCATTGCGGCAGCATTGCTTTCCTGAGTCGCGAGAATTACAAAAAAATACAGGCAGACGGTGGCGCCTATTGTACAAACCGCCCTAGTAAATCTTGTCACAAGCCCCATGGCAACAAAGAAGGCAAAGCAGTAGCCATACGCCGCGAGAATTCTTCCGGCTTCAGACGGAGAGTGGTTGTTAATGACGTAGGGTGCGTGTATGGCTAACGGCGTCAGCCCGGCTATGAAAAGTGCCAGAAGTAATATGATGGATCCTTTTCTCCAAGCCGCGGACAATGTTCCAGCAACGCCGAAACCGAGTGCCAGAGCGGGCAAAAACTTGAGATCGGCCGGAATGCCGGCCATGCCAGCGGTGAAGTAGGCCCACGTTTTTCTGTAAGCCGCTGAACTTTCGATCATCGCTTCTTGGAATGTATTGATATGTGTCCTGCTGCCATAATACTTAATGGTATTTGCGTTTGCAGCACTAAAATCGGTAGTTATGAACAGCTTTGTTATCGCCCAATAGAGCGCCACAGCGCCAACGACCGCAAGGAAAGCGGCGGACAGATCCACTAGTGCCCCCCGTAACGGCGCCGCACTGCGCGTCAACGGGCGATCTTGGGTCAACTGCAGCAGCACCACACCGCAGGCCAGGAAACTGACCACGCCGATCTTCGGTTGATAAGCGGCGATTTCAAGCAGAAAAAAGAAGGCGCCGCCGATGACCCGTCCCCAGTAGGTCTTAGCCCGCATCAGGTTCCACGCGCCAAGTAACGCAAACGTGTCACCCAGCACGAAGCTCAGGTGGTCGATCGAAAATGAATAGTAATCAAGGAAAGCAGGGAACATGCAAAGCACGCCGGCTACACACAGGACTGCACGCCTGCTAGTCAGCCCAACCAGTTTCGCCAGAAGGATGCCGTTCACGGCCTGAAGCATCGTGGCGCAGATCATCTGGAATGATTGGACTCCGGAACTGCCTTGAGCCAAAATTATCATATCCGCAAACCAACGCCCCTCACCCCATGTCTTGAAACTTGGATATGGCATGGACCAAGAATGAGGGAATATGTGATTATTGAATATGGGTAGGGTATAAAAATAACTGTAACCGGCGACTTGCAATAGCATCAAGAAGCCAAAGGCCGAGCTATATTGCTGAATTAAGCCTTCAATCCTGAGCGTCATGCTGTTTTCCAGTCGGGCACATGTCTTCCCTGCATGCTTCAATATGCCTTCCGCATATATCATGGTCATAAGTTAGTGTCCTTAGATCATCTTTGGCGGTCGAAACCGATCTTCTGCGTCCCGCTAAACGAGGCTGAATGTATCCGTTCAGCCCCACACTTTTTTGCTGGGAACGGGGCCGTCCTGGCCGCTTTTTCAGCGGGCGGGACGCCCACGCTCTCAGGGGGCTGAACGGTTACATTTCGGTGGTCTTCGGTCGAAGATTTCGTCGAAGCATAAGTCATCATTGCGGCTTTTTTGTCGCAAAGACTTCAATATATTCGCCGTCAATGCCCAAAGTTCTGTCCCTGGTGAGATAGGTGGTGGTCATGGCCCCCGACCAAATGCTGATTAAAGCTTCGAAATCAGCTCCATAATCCCAGGTGACAAGCGATCTTCCGTCTCCTACGGGGTTTCCATGATAGACGGGCTCCTTGACATATTCAATTTGTGACCCAATAAGCTTCGCCCTGGGGCTGCTAAAAGGCAGATTTTTTTCTTTGGGTACGGTAAATATATGAGTTCCGCCGGGTTTTAATACTCTAATTATTTCCTTGAATGCAAGGGATGGGTGAAAAATGTGCTCGAATACATCTTGGGTTATGAATAAATCAAAGCTGTTGTCCGGAAATGTGAGGGACTCTAGATTTTCGCAGCGGACTCCCTCAATAATTGCGCCCCTCTCTTCGGAGTCAAAATATTGAGAGAATGAGTAGGAATTGCAGTATCGAGAGATGAAATCATTTGACGGGGATGATTCATGAATCTCCTGACGCTCCCAGCCTTCGAAGTGAGTGTCAAGGATGTATTGAATGTGGCGTTGACGCGGAAGCGAAAGGCAATTAACGCAAACGTATTGATCCCTCAGCCAGTCGCCGTCTAACCTAAACACCGTTTTCTGTCTGCAACAGTGGCAATATCCATGATTACTGGCTTCGAGCAATTTTTTGAATTGGTCACGCTCTGATGAGATCAATGACAATTCTTCGAGGAGCCGATTATGCTCACGAGAAAGCACACTAATCTCGGACCGCATTTGATCCCGCTCAGAGACGATTCGTCCGAGGATTGGCGTATTTGAAGCGATTTTTTTCAAAAAATGGGGGTACTTCATTTGGGTGCCGTGTCTCGAATTATCCAATCGCCGGGTTTAGAGTCGTCAAGCACGTGAAGCCTCGGTGTGCGAATGAAACGGCCGGATAGATCAATTTAAGGTGGGATCGATATGTTTTTCAAACATATCAAGATAAAAATCCACGAGCCTTTCAATGCAGAAACGCTCTCCGGCCATGCGGGCCTGCTGCCTCGCAGAATTCATTCTTCGCTCGTCTTTTATTAATGCGCCTATGGCTTGCGCCATCTCATCGATAAGCGCTTCCTCGTTATGGTTCCTGGAGACGACAAATCCAGGCATCTCTTCCTTGGCTATGCTCATTATATTTGGGATTTCTCCGATATCTGTTGCGACGACAGGAAGACCGCTCTGAAGGCATTCCAAAACGAAAAGAGGGAACGATTCTCCAGGATAAGTGCTTGGGAAAACTCCAATATCACATTCCTTTATGACTGGGAAAGGATTATCGAGGCGCCCCAGGAAGTACAAATAATCCTTATCCAGATTGGCGGATTTGATCGCTTCGAAATCACGCCCATCGCCGATGAGCAATAGTCTGCAGTCGCGTTCGATTTGGTGTCGCACTCGTCTTGTAGCCTCAATTGCCATCTGCCACCCTTTTTCGTAGACCGCGCGCGAAGCGATGACAAGAAGAACCGTGTCCTTGTTTGCATTAAGGCTTTTTCGAATATTGAGGTCCAAGCCAGCGTTTGGCGGACGTAAGGTAATTGCGTTGAATGACTTGGTAAAGCGCGCATGCCGCAGTCCGCGGATTTTTAGAGGTGCGGTGTTCTTGTTGGACAAATACAGCCATTCGTTTACATTCTTTCCAATGTATGCCATGAAATCCTTTGTTAGAAGTTTTTCGTCTACTGATTCATAGCCGCCATGAAGGGAAGCGATATAAGGGCGTCTAATATCAACGCCGGTGTGAGAAAGGCAATATTCGACACCGAAATTATGAGAATTGATAATTTCGATTCCGTACTGATCCAAGAAATATTGAAAACAATGCTTGACGTCATCCCAATAGACGACAGGGATATCGTTACGCAAGCGGTGGCGAAGCACCGGGGGATCGTCTGGAGAATTCTTTACCAGCGCCAGAAATGTAATATGATGCCCGCGTGCACGGAGTGCGTTTGCGATGTCGACAGGTACGATCTCCCCGCCTCCCACAGTAAAGCCGTAGCTCGCTATGCAGATGCGCAAGCTTTCATTCTTTGATGCGTGGACATCTTGTACATGCGCCATATCGATCGCTGAACTATCGGATAATTCGTATTCAAATACTTTTTGAAGCGCCTCGATATGGTCTTGAGTGACTTCCTTTGTTATCCCATACAATTTGCGCAGGTCTTGAAGGATCATCTCATGTTCTAAAAGATGCCTGTCAGAGAAGAATGCCTTCCGCGACGTCCCCCCATGATTGATGCGGAAATACGACTTGGCTTCCTTGCGGAAGGCAATTGAACCTCCTCGCGCAATCATGGCATAAAAATACCAGTCGCCCGCAAAAGTATATGAAGTCAGGCGGTTCTTTTCGGTTTCTGTGAGAATCGGCTTTCGGAATACCGCGCCTGAAACATTTGGAATGATGTTCTTGATGGCGAAAGCACCGGAAAAAGCGCGGTAGGCAGGAACAACATGGGAGTGATCCCAATTGAGGTCATTCAGATCGTCGTAATAGTGCAGGAGGCCCGGATCCGGCATGCCCTTCGTATCGATATAACTAATATCGCCGTATGCCAGAAGAACATCCTCTTGGTCGAATTCAGGGAGGATATTGGCGAGGAAATCGTGCGGGGCGTCGTCGTCACTTTCGGCTATCCAAATCAAATCCCCAGTCGCATGTTCTAGTCCTTTTATCCATTGCTTGAACACATTGCCAGAATTGCTGGAATTTGTAAGGATGACATACCTTATGTTTGACTTTGATAGGATCTCGCGTGCGATTGTTATGCTGTTATCAGAAGAAGCGTCGTCAAGAAAGATGATTTCTTCTGGTTTCTGGCTCTGCTGAATAATAGATGTGAGTCTCCGTTCAAGAAACTCAGCATGGTTGTAGTTCGGTACAATTACTGTTATGCGTGGCTTGTTGTCGGCGCAGGCGTTTAATGCCTTTTTTGTCGCCTCGAGGTATCCAAAGCCATATTTGGTATCGGGTTCTAGATACGTGCCTTCGCCCCATTCATTCCATGCATTGATAAAGACGAGTTTTTCATTATCAGCCAATTTCGGGTTTGCGGAAGTGGTTTTACAGGCTGTCAGCAGCCATTGTGAATAACTGGTCAGGGAAAAATTTCGAAAGACAGTCGCACGCTTGCCGCGTCTGCCCGTGTTGTCCCATCCAAGTGTGATGCCGGGGAAGAGCTTATAGTCCGTGGCCAAACTGTCACAGAAAAGGTGCGCAGTATTGTCATAATCAACGACAGATCCTTCAAAGTCTTGCAGGAGCTTGGGTGTTTGACCGTTAATCGAGGGCAAAGGGTTGGGAGAATGAGGGGGAAACTGTACCGCGGCATCGAAATGGAAGTCCCGTGGGTCCATTTGACCAAAAGTCTGTGCGGAAACCAGGTAAAGTCCGGGCCAGCCAAGTTCCATTGCTCGCCTTCGCCATAGGTCCTGAATACGCGTGATCTCGGGAATGATTCCTGGTCTATAGACTATGAGCAAGGGTCTTCCATCGATTTTTATATATCTGTCGTCGCAGAAATATTCGTTGACATAATTGAGAAAAGCTAGTGCATCTTTTTCGCTATGCCGTTGTGCGATCAGTATCTCGTCATCAAGCCCGTCCCAGCGGCGGGTCCAGTTCTCGTTTGCCCAGCAAAGGCAAAACGGTTGGTTGATCTGCGTGTTGGCAAGCATGTTACGTAAAGGCTTTTCAAGTAATGTCTTGCCTGCAAACCAGTAAAAATAAAAACAGAAGCCGTAGACGCCTGCTTTCTTCGCGAGCTTGACTTGTTCTTCATAAACGCCGACATCATCCAAATTATAATAGCCAAGATGCAATGGAACGCGTGGCTGATGGTGCCCTTCAAACAGAGGTTCCCCCCTCCGAGTATTGGTCCATTCGGTAAATCCTTTGCCCCACCATTCGTCATTCTCGGGAATGGCATGGAACTGGGGAAGGTAAAATGCAATAGCCTTGACTGGACTATGGGCGACGGGTTCAGCGGAAAGGTCAAAGTAATACTTCTCTGGAAGTTCTAGCGATGTGGCATCTGCACTGTGTGCCGCTGCGATGCCGTGGTCGCCGTGATCTTTAGGGCTTTGCGGTGGCTTTACGTCAGTCAATTTGAGCCGGTGTTTCACAGTTTCGCTTACATGGCTCGGGATTATTATTTTTATCGGTGGTGGCACATAGCGCCAGAAGTAAGGAAATGCTGCGCCGATCGCGCGGCTGAACTGTCCTGTGCCAAGCCACCAGCTCAGCATTAGTGCGCGGCGGGTATTCCGTAGAAGCCATCTCAAGGGGCGCGAGATGGCGCGGAGCGGTGCGGTAACGCGCCAGCTAGTGGAGCTGTAGAGGGCTGTGAGCAGCGTTTCACGCTGAGCCATTACTTGCTGAAGGGCCACGATTTGGCTGTCACGCTCGGAAATGATCTGGTTGAGCGTGGTTAAGTGGACGACCTCTGATCGGCATTCCTCAAACACCTTCTGAGCCTTTATCAGATCTGTTCCAACCTTTTCAAGGTCGAGCTCACGCGCGCCTATTTGCTGCCATGCAGCCTCTGTGTCCGTGAGAAGGCGGCTGACGTCGGACCGGAGCCTGTCCAGATCGCCGACACCCGCATCAAGTCTGGAGGCAGCCGAAACGATGACATCGCGGTGGCTCTCGTCGAGATCGGCTATACGCCCTTCGAGTTCGGCAAATGACGGACCGATGGTTGCGAGTATCTGGTCCAGTTGTGTTTTCAGTTGTGTAAAGGGGGATTCCGGTGGCGCGGCATCCCGGTGAGCAAGCTCCGTTTCGACCGCCCTCAGGCGATTAACCGCGGCCAACAGATGTCTTGCCACGTCGGCGTTGAAGAGATGCCGGTTCTTTTCGATGAGCTTGTCGTAGCCGGTGATATGCAAGAGGGGGGCATGACCGGTTTGCGCAAAATGATCGTAGAAATTCTGATGATCCCTGCTCCACTGGTTGTATTGGGCGGTCACGCGAGGCAGGTGATAGAAGGGATAGCGGCTGCCGACGCGCAGTAGGAGGTCCCAGTCCTCGTAAATATCAAACTGGGGATCGAACCCCTCGACCTCCAGCAGCACTTGTCGATCGAAAAGCAGGGTGTTTAGGGGAATGTAGTTACCGCAGAGCAGTTCGGCGAGGTTGAAGTCTCTGGAGCCGAATACCTGGCGATTGACGATCTCAAACTCGCCTGTTTCTACGTTGTAAACCTGCCAGCACAGCTCGGCATCCGAGTAGCAGACCCGGTGCTCGATGTGCTCGAGGCAAGAGGCCAAAAGCTCTATATGCTCAGGCAAGAATCTATCGTCGTCGTCGAGAAAGCATAGATACCGCCCCGTTGCTGCTTGCAGGCCCGTATTGGCTGCTTTGGCACGGCCTTGGTTCTGCTCGAGTTGAATCAGGACAAGTTCGACATCGCCGGCATGCTCCTTGAGCGCTTCCTCGGGTAAGGTCCATCCACCGTCGTTGACGACGATCACCTCCAACGGTCTGTGAGTCTGCTCGCGTACACTTCGTACCGCATCTGCCAGGCGTTTGGGGCGGTCTTTCGTTCGGATCACCACTGAGACCAGTGGGTTCTCATGGCTCAGGTGAGCCGGTTCAGCAGGAGTATTGTTCATTATGCTTTCGATGATCGGATGTCAATATATATGCCAAAATCAGCCTTTCTTGGATGGCATTGGCGCTAATGGGTGGCCGCTGATCCGCCGGAGTTTTATTGTTGAGTGGTGTGGATTATATCCGGGCAGGATTCGTCGTGCCGATAGCTTGGCGACGTTTCCGGTTCAGGCTTTGGATATCTAAAAAATAATGGTCGGCTCGAAACGATGTGAATGCGGCCTGGAGAGGCGGTGGACATATTTTGCGGTACCTTAATGCTAATTTGCGGCATGACGGTGCGGACGAGGTTTCCAGCGATAGGTGCGGCAAAGTTCTTGGGAAGAAGGAGAAATCTTCCGGCCGAGGAGATGATGCCGTCGTCCTATCTTTGGTTGGGTAGCAAGTGATCTAATGGTTTGTGCGCGGAACGATCTGCTGTTCCCCCCTACTCGAGTTGTCTTCGCTAGATGGTCTTCTGCCGTATTGGGATTTTTCAGCATTGGACGGCCTTGTCCCGATCAGGCACGCCGGAGATCGCAAGCGTTCCAAGTTGCGGCAACTCTGCCAGCACATCGTGGCAGGCTTTGCCATCGGCGTGCGATTTCGCCGTCGCGATCAAGTCCAACGGGAAGGGAGCCGGGACAGGTGTTTCGCCATTTCTTTAGCGAGACCCGAGTAAGAAAAATGCCCATGAACGGCGATACGCCCATTCGTCGGATTAGCCGGGGCCGGAACACCGTCGATAGTTGTCAGTCTCTCTCGGGTGGTGCTCGGATGTTTCTTCCGGGGAGGGGCTTGGTTCACGTCTCCATCGCTCATAATCATCAAATCCGACGAAAATCGGCCCGAAATGGCGATATATCGTGTGGACTAAAGTATCGGCTAAATGGCGGGGCAGGGTCTTGTATATTGTCCGCCCTGCAGGCCGAATCCCTCGGCGCAATGCGTCCCATGCTTCGCCGTATCGGCCTCGAACCAAGTGGGCGCCGAAGCGTGATGGCGCGGAAATGGCCCGTGATGGCGATTCGTGGACGGCATCGTGGCCAAGCCGCAACCGGTTGGCCGATGCGGTTGCCGAGTCCAATTGTCCCTGAGTCTTGAGCCGAGCGGCCAGGAGCGCGTCTATCGACCGTCGCAGGCGTTCGAGCTCGATGTCGCGTACTTCCATCTCAGCATGTTTTGCTTCGACCAGGGACCGGTAGTTCGCAAGCTCGGTTTCGCATTTGGACAGACGGTCGGGAAATCGATGGAGTTCGGTATCCCTTTCGCGAGGGTGTCTGCCGGTGTGATGACAGAGACCGATTTTGTCTACATGGATAAAAGCCGTGTGCCGCATCGCCTGAAGCCAGAAATCCCAATCTTCCAGCATGTTCAGATTTTCGTCGAAGCGGCATTGCAAGTCGAGCAGCGACCGATGAAACAGGACCGCGTGGACCGGGACGATATCGGGTTTCCCCGGTTTTTCCACCTGGGGCGGTTCATGGAAAACGCTTTCGCCTGGGTGTTGTTCCGCCGAAAAAAAATCCACCCGCGGGCCGGCATAGGCGCAGCGGACGGCGCTCTGGCCGTGGAGGGCATCGACCAGAGAAGTGATGTGGTCTGGTTGAAAGACGTGATCGTCGTCGAGAACAACGATGTACTCGCCATCGGCGCGATCGAGCCCGATATTGGCGGCCCGGCTGCGTGGCAGTGGGACATCCGAGGGAACGAACCGAAGCGGGAAGCGGCCGCACCACGGCGCTAGCGGCGTATGGCCGTCCCCTTTGGCATTGACCACGATGACTTCGATGCGAGGGTAGGTCTGCAGCGCGACCGAGTCGAGGGCTTCTTTCAGTCGTACTCGGTCCATGCTGCGTACGATGACCGAGACCAAGGGAGCAGTGGCCATGTCGCCGGTTTCACCGCGTACGGCCAGACGGTCTTTGTGAGTCATCATGCCGGGGATGCCGTTTCTCAGTTCTTCCGCGGACAGGACGAGATAGCCTTCGGCCGCCTGAACGGTTCGAGGCAGCGTATAGGTGCGGAAACGGTTGAGCGCAGCGATCTGCTCGTCGTAATCTTGCTGCGCCAGTTGGCTGGAGAAACAGGCTACGGCGGAGGCCTTGCGCACGGTCAGGTCGGTAATGTCCAGAAGGGCATTGGGTTGCAATGGCACGCCGACCTCGTACATCGCCAGGTGGATCGGCCGGGCGCAGCGGCGCACTGCTTCGGCGACTGCCAGCGCCGCCACGCGGTGGTCGGGATGAATTTCCCACCAGGAAGGCGTGTAGACGAGTTTTACCGCACATTCTTCTATAGTGGCGAGAATGCGTTGGATCAGCCGCTCACCGTATTCCAGCCCCCGGTCGGGCAGGTTCCAGAACTCAGGAACCCCGTATCCCAGGATTGCCGCAGCCTGCGCGCTCTCCTTCCGGCGTGTCCGAGCGTACTCTTCGGAATCCGTGGGAGCGCCGTAGGCGCCGTCGGTGACTATGACGACACGCACCGGATCGCCGGAGGAGACGTGGCGCATGATGGCTCCCCCGCACCCGAACACTTCGTCGTCCGGGTGCGGCGCGAAAACGATGGCCGGCCCTGGCCCGATGGAAGAAATCGCGGCATAGGGAATAAAGTCTTGTTCGCAGGATTGCATGAACGAACTGAGTGATTTCAGGATTGGGTTTCTTCGGCGCGGATCGGCTGGCCTTCCGGTCTTGGCCTGCGGCTTGGCGGCGTTCCCGTCGCAACGAAAGCAAATGCTAGCACCTCGGGCGGCGCGTTAAAATTGGGGTTCATGCCTAAGAGTGTGAAAACAATTGAATTTCAGCTTGTTGGGGATGGCTGCTTCAAGGAGGCGAGGTGTCACGCCCGTCGCAGCGCATTCGCGCGCATACCTATCATCCATAAGGTGGCCTCCCTGAGCCAGCAGGGCTCCCTTGCTGCTGGCAGAGCGGCGCCGACATGGCCACCGCCCGTCGGGTGTGCGGAGGGATGCGCGCCCGGCTGGCTTTTCGGCGGCACGTGAAGCGTGTGGACAATCCGGTGGGCCGGCGAGCGTTTGTTCGCGATCCGCGAGCAGTGCGGTGGCCAGGTGCGGAAATGCCGTTCCGCTTATCTCGTTTTTACAACAAAACAGTAATAGTTTAGCTACAAAAAAGCTTGACATCGCGCGCGGCGCGGCTTAGCTTATCTCTCGCATGGAGCTGCGGGAATGCGTGAGCACCTGTCGCGTTTGGCAAAAAGCGGCGAAACGTTCATAATTCCCGGAGGACGTCCTGGACGTCTGGCTTGGCCCTGGTCTCAAGCAGTTTTAGGGCAAAGGATTGGGGTGCTCCATTTCCTGGGTTAACTGTCGACTTCAAAGGGAGATCTTCTAATGGGCACCTCTAAAAATTCCCCCTTGCACCGTCCCTTTGAGAAAATACCGGGATAGCCCTGCCACTGAGATTGCCGCATGAACTTCCACCGCCAGCCCGGCCTGTTTGATCTCGACGAGCGTGCCGCCCAACTCACCGCCTTGGGCGATCCTTTGGTCAAGCTCAAGGCGGAAATCGACTTTGAGGATTTTCGGGCCGATCTCAACCGGGTTCACGAGAAGGAGCGCAAGAGTAACGCCGGGGCCAAACCCTTTGACGGGGTGCTGATGTTCAAGGTACTGATCCTGCAACATCTCTACAACCTCTCCGACGACGGACTGGAATATCAGATCCGCGATCGGCTGAGCTTCATGCGTTTCCTGGGGCTGCGGATGGAACACCGGGTGCCGGATGCCAAGACCGTGTGGCTGTTCCGCGAACGGCTGAAAGCCTTGGGTCTGGTCGAGGTGCTGTTTGGCCGTTTTAACGAGCAACTGGCGCGGCGCGGCTATGTGGCCAAAACCGGGCAGATGATCGACGCGACCTTCATCGAAGCGCCGCGCCAGCGCAACAGCCGGGAAGAGAACGCCCGGATCAAGGCGGGAGAGATTCCCGAGGGCTGGGACGATGACGAGAACGCCCCCATGCGGCGGCAAAAGGACACGGAGGCCCGCTGGACCAAGAAGAACCACGAGACCCATTACGGCTACAAAAACCACATCAACGCCGACGCGGCCACCAAGCTGATCCAGGACTACAGCGTCACGCCCGCCCACGTCCACGACAGCCAGGTTTTCGAAGACCTGCTGGATACGGAAACCACCGATGCCGAAGGCCATAAGCGCCCGGTGTATGCCGACAGCGCCTACCGCTCGGAAAAACACGAAGAGCGTCTGGCCGAAGCGGGGATGGTCAGCCAAATCCACGAAAAAGGCACCCGCGCCGCCCCGCTGACGGAAGAACAAACCGCGTCGAACCGCAACAAATCCAAGGTACGGGCGCGGGTGGAACACATCTTCGGCGCCCAGGCCGCCATGGACGGACACATCGTCCGGACCATCGGCCTGGAGCGAGCACGGGTGAAGGTGGGCCTGCTGAACCTGGCTTACAACATGAAGCGTCTGGTGCAGTTGACGGCGAACGAAGTCAGAAGGCAGGCCCGCCGGGCGGCAAGCCCGGACGGGATCGGTCTGCCCGCTGTGGCCTGAAACGGGGGAAATACCCCCGCAACAGGCCGTTGCGGACCGGATCAACCCCGAATTTTGCCGTCCTGGGCGCGAAAACCTGAATTTTTCCGGTACGAACGAATCGGAGAGCATGGAATTCGGATTTTTAGAGGTTCCCTAATGAGTATGAACTTCAAAAAGACCGCTATCGCAGCGGGCATGTTCACGGCTCTGGCCGCGACGAGCATGTCGGCCAACGCGATGCGTGAAACCGAAGCGGGTGAAGCCAACCTCGTCCCGTTCGTTCTGTGGTCCAGCAGCTGGGTCGATGAGAATCCGACTATTCTGGGCATCAACACCGTCATCAAGATCACGGTGCCGATGTCGGTCGGTAACGACGTGATCCCGAACTTCTACACCGCGATCCACACTTCCCCGACCAATGGCACCCTCATCAAGCCGGGCAAGCAGAAGCCCGCGGACCCGGATCTGATGCCGTCGAACACCATTCACTGGTACTTCCTGGACAAGAAGAGCGTCCACCGTCTGAACGGTACGATCGATGTCACGCCGGAAGACGTGGCCGTGATCGACTGGGGTGCTTTCGTTCGTAAGAACGGCAAGCAGGGCGAGTTCGATGGCTTCCCCGGCTACATGGTGCTGGTCACGGAAGCAGGCGCAGGCGGCGACGACGCCGACTTCAGCTTCTTCGCGGAAGCCTGGATGTTCGCCGGCGTTCGCGCGGGTGCCAATCCGGATACCGGTGGCGTCATCGGCCTCATCGACGCCAAGATCCCGGTCATGCCGATGAGCGACGGCGCGGACAACGGCAGCAAGAAGCCCACCGTCGAGAACGGCGTCATCGAGGCCGGTGTGAACCAGAACGTCATCGCCTCTCCGCTGATCGCCGGCATCCGCACCAACTGGTCGGATGGCAACGGCAGCGATGTGACCGTGGTCGATCTGACCCTGGGCAACCGCAACGTGCCGATCGGCAACGCCAACCTCATCAACATCCTGCAGGTTCCGACCCTGATGGTGGTGTGGAACGACCGCAACGCGGGATCTTGGACGGGCCTCGGCGTCGACGTCTACAACGACAAGGAACAGAAGTGCTCTGACAACATCGATCTTCCCTATCAGCTGAACCTGGTATGGGCGCAGACCGACGTCACCGCTGGTAAGAACGCGCAGATTCCGTTCAAGTGGCCGGTTCCGAAGTTCATCAAGAACCATGGCTTCAACCGGATCTTCTGCGTACCGCCGTACCAGGAAACCCCGGTCACCGATCCGACTGGCGCCATCGCGCTCGAGAACCTGCTGCAGGGCGGCTTCATGAAGCTGTATCTGCCGGAGCCGGTCGATACCGGTATCGGCGCGCCCGAGTCGGCAGCCGTTGCCTTCTCGGTCCCGCTGCAGTACTTCGTGACGCTGGAAACCGATCCGACCAACGGCGACTGGGTCCCGACGGACATCAGTGTGATTCCGTTCGAGACCGCGCTGGGTCACGATCGCGGCCTCTTCAGCCAGGCTCCGTAATCTAGCGGGGTCGGGGCCGGTGTGAGCCGGTCCCCGGCGGCTGAGAAAGAAAACGGCGTGCGGCTTGCCGCACGCCGTTCTTTATTCTTCCTCGAAGAACGTCATCTGCCCGTGACCCGGGCTCTCCAGTTCGATTGAATTTCTCGGTTTGACCTTCGTCGCTATGGGTCAGAATTCAATTTCCCGAGTTCCTTCCGGTAAAATTCGCGATCGCCGCGTCGTGTCGAAGGTTCATCGATGGTCGATAAAGCGCCGGTGCCGGTCGCTTCTTACTCACGAACATAGGGTATGTAGTTGCGATATGTCCCGTATTATCTTGGCCTTAGGGATCGCTCTAAGCGTATTCGCATTGAGTGGCTGCGCCTCGAGAAAGGTTGCGCCGGTCAATATCGAGGATACGAGTTCGTTTCACCAATCGCTGCCGTTCGCGGACTCTCCGTTCGACATTCTGGTGGATGACATGGATGGCAATGGACGTGCTGACGTTGCACTCGTTTCCCACGGCGACAATTACGCTCAGGTATTTCTGCAACAGGATGCGCGTACGTTCATAGCCGGCGAGCGCCAGCCGATCGTCGGATTTCATCCGGGCGACCTCATTCGCTTGTCAACCGACCGTCCGCGTTATCTGGCCGCGGCGGAAGGACAGAATAAGGTCCTTGTCCTCGAGCCAGGCCCGAATGGCAGTCTCCGCCAGGCTGCGGAATTGAAGGTGCCGGTACCCCGTCACGCCGCATCGTTCCGTTGGCCAGGATGGGGAGACAGCGTGGTGGTGAGCCCTTTCGGGCAGGATTTCCTGGTATTGCTGAAAAACTTCGATCCAGTCAAAGGGCAAGCATCGGAGCGGCTCCAGGTCGCGCTCAGTGAAAAGGAGCACACGATACGCCGGGCGGAGTGGGTGCGTCCGGCGGACGTCGATGGCGATGGTGTCGATGAGTTGCTGTTTGCCAGCAATACGACGCAGGAAGTATTGATGCTCAAATATCCCGGCCCCGACGGGGCGATCAAGCCGAAGCTCGTCGCAAAATTCCGTTCGGGCGCACCATGGGACGTTCTCACGGCGGACCTCAACGGCGACGGTGCGCTTGATCTGCTGGTGCCAAACCAATCGAGGCCTTTTGTGATTCACGTTTTGTTGAACGACGGCCACGGGAATTTCCAGGAGACGACGGCGCTGCCGTTTCCGACGGACATGGGCTTGAGACGGTTCGCCTGGAGCAAGGACAAGGACGGGTTCAATTATTTGTTCGGTGTCGGCTACGGCGCGATTGCGATTTATCGTTTTCCCAATAACTGGGACGGGAAAGCACCTGTGCCAATGCGCAGCGTCCCCGTCGGTTCCAGCGAGGGTAGTCAGGATATCGTTCTTCAGGATTTGGACGGTGACGGTTGGTTGGATGGCATCGTTGGACGCGGCAAAGGCCCCCCGGGCGCGTGGATCGTCTACGGACCCTTGTGGGAACGTTTTGAAGAGCTTTCCGCTGCGCGGTTTGTGTTGAACTGATTCGAAGGAGCAAAGATGGTGAAAATTGCATTGGGCATTTTGCTGGCGGGGCTTGGCTTGACCGCGGCATCGTACGCCGGCGCAGCCGCAAAGTCGGCGCCGGCGGCAAAGTCGGATAAAGCCGCCGCCGAACAGAGCGCGCCGACCAAGCCTCCGCGGGTCGTCATGTTCAAGACCAACGGGGTGGAAGTGACCGTTCAGGACTATGTGAATTTCCTCCAGCGGAACCAGGCTTACGTCCAGAAGTCGATGACGGACGAAGGCAAGGCGGAAGTGATCCGCGAGATCATCGGCAATCAGTTGCTCAAGGACGACATCATCAAGAAGGGCTTGGCCAAGAAGGAAGCTACGGCCGCCGAGCTGGGCGAGGCTTTCCAGAAGCTTGCCAAGGAGCATTTCCCGCTGCCGCCGATGCCGGAAGAAGACGCGGTATACAAATATTATCTCGATCACCAGAATGATTACGGGATTCCGGAAATGGTGCGGATCAGCCAGATCCAGTTCCGCATCCCGGATAACGCGACCCCCGAGCAGAAGGTGGCCGCACGCCAGCGAGCCGAGGCCGCCTTGCGCCGGTTGGATGCGGGTGAGCCTTTTCCGAAGTTGGCGGGGGAGCTGACCGAGAATCCTGCGGCGAAACCCCCTCAAGGGGACATTGGTTTTCTGCCTCGCGAGGGTGACCCCTGGCTGACGGAAGCCGTGCGCAATTTGAAGGTTGGCGAGCGCACCAAAGTGATCGAGTCGCCGGCTGGTTACGAAATTCTGATGTTGACGGATGTGCGCAAGGCGCTGATCACGCCTTATGTCAATGTCCGGGACAAGGTGATTCAACGTATGCGCGGCGCCGAGCAGGCCAAGTTGCGCGACGCCTATATCAAGGATCTTGCCAAGCATGCCAAGATCGAAATCGTTCAAGAGGAGCTGAAGCCTCTGTTCCCGAAAGGAGTGTTCCCCTGATCGAGTTCGGAAACACTTACTAAGCGTAACGAAAAGAATGTCAGATCGTCATGCCGTATGGGCTGCGGCATCCAGTCACAAGGACGTGAAAGCCTCGCCATCCCCCGGATCGAGTCCGGGGCAGGCTCTGGACGCTGGATTCCGGGTTCCCACCCAGAATGACGGACGGTAGCGACATTATTTCTTTTACGCTAAGTGCGTTTCCAGGGCTTGAGGGTGGGGCCGGTGACCGGCGGGCCATGCTCCGCATGTTCAAATTTGCTCCCTGCAGTTGCACAGGTTTTGTCGCATGAGCGTTACCCTCACCGCAGCCATCTCCCGCTTGCGGGAGAGGGGGACAACGAAACGCTTCGCGTTGTTTCACGTTAAATCGGTAGCCAAGCCGATTTGTGTATTTACCCGAAAGGTGTCGGGCAGGATGGTCCGGCAAGATTGGGCGGGGGAGAGGCGGTTTGTATAGGGCGTTACTTTCCCGATAGTCAGTAATCTTTGCTGAGAGGAATGGTTATGGTACGTAAATGGGCTGTGTGGGTAATCGGGGCATGGCTGGCGGTTACGACGTTGGCAAGCGCTGCGGTTGGGGTGGAAGGTGAGGCCGCGCTGCGCGAAAGGGCCAAGGTCTATTGGGATGCCAGGAAGATCAATGACCTGCAAACGCTGTATTCGATGGAAACCGCGACCTTGGAGGGACGGCTGAGGCCGGACCAGATGTCACGGACTCAGTTTTCGACGCTGCGAATCGTCGGTTACAACATCACGGATGTAAAGATCACCGGGGATAAGGCTGAAATCAAGCTGGATACGGAAGTGATGCACCCCGCCATCGAGGGCAAGGCCCTGGTCGGGCCTTCCATCGTCGATTATTGGACCTTCATGGACGGCAAGTGGTACCACGGCGAACGTTCCAAGCCTGCAAAGAGCGGGAGTTCGCCATCGCCGAGCCCCTGAGCCGGTTCCAGACCCGCGATTGCTCGGTATAAGCGTTACTGCAGACGCAATGTCGGTTGTAGAGCCGCTTCAGATGTTTACCCGTTTTGGGGCCGTGACCTGGGCAGGTCTGCTCGGCCCTTTTCAAGTTCTTGCACGGGAGCGCGAGCTGCTGAGTCTGCTGGTGCGCCGAGACATCATCGGCCGTACCCGGGGGACGGTGCTGGGCTGGGTATGGATGCTTGCCCAGCCGGCGCTGCAGATCCTGGCGTTTTGGTTTCTGCTGGATTTTGTCCTCCAGGTCAGGGTTCCGGGCAAAGTCGTGTTCATCGACTACTTCCTCACCGCCATGTTGCCCTGGCTGTTCATCAGCGACACGCTGAATCGCTGTCTGGCGGTCCTCACAGAATTCAGCAGCCTCTATAAGCGCACGGTTTTTCCGCTGAAGGTGCTTCCGTTGCTGCCGGGATTTTCGGCTTGCCTCGTTTATACGCCGATCTATGCGGTCACCATGGGGTTGCTGGCAGGGCCCGGCGCCGCGATCCAAGGTGTTCTGCTGATGGCGGGGTTGCTCGTCTTGCTGATGCCCGCCTGCTATCTCCTTGCGGTGCTCGGTTGTTTCGTGAAGGATTTGCGCCAGGCGTTCCCCTTCATGCTCAATATGCTGCTGTATCTGACACCCATTCTGTATCTTCCGGGAATGCTGCCGCAGGAGTTTCAGGAACTGCTGGCGGTCAATCCGCTGGCGGATGTCATGGCGGTCATCGAGTCCGCCGTGCACGGTTTGCCGGTGACCGCCGGGAACTTCATCCGGCCCCTGTTGCTCTGGTTCCTGTCGCTCGGACCCGCCTGGGTGTTGTTCCATCGTGGCGAGCCCCACATACGTGAGGCGGTATGACGGCCATTTCCCTTCGCAACGTGGCCAAGAGCTACCGCTCCTATGACCACCCCTGGGAGACGTTGTGGGAGGTCCTCACGAAGACCAGACGCCATCGCGAGTGGACGGCGCTGCATCCTCTGAGCCTGGAAATCTCCCAAGGTGAAGTCGTCGGTATCGTCGGCACGAACGGTGCCGGCAAGAGTACTTTGCTCAAGCTGATCGCCGGCACCTTGATTCCGTCCGCGGGGGACATCCGCGTGAACGGGCATGTGGCGGCTCTGCTGGAGCTCGGGGCGGGATTCCACCCGGAGATGACCGGCCGGGAGAACGTATACCTGGGTGCGTCCGTGATGGGATTGTCCAATGACCGGGTCGGGCAACTGTACGATGGGATCGTCGAGTTCTCCGGCTTGGAGGATTTCATGGACCAGCCGGTGAAGACCTACTCCTCCGGGATGTACATGCGTCTGGCGTTCGCGGTGGCAACGGCCGCCGATCCGGACGTGCTGATTCTCGACGAAACGCTTTCGGTCGGTGACGGCGCGTTTGCCAGGAAGTCGTTCGAGCGGATCATCGGGTACAAGAACGCCGGTAAGACGATCCTGTTCTGTTCTCATTCCCTGTATCAGGTGGAGGCGATCTGCAGCCGGGTGCTTTGGCTGGATCATGGCCGGGTCGTCATGGACGGAGATCCGGGACGGGTGGTCAGCGCTTATGCCGAGTTCCTGAGCGGGGCGGAAAACGGGGGTGGCGCCCCGGACCAGCCGGCGCTCGCTCCCGCGGCGGCCAGCGGCGGAGGACGGCTCACGAAAGTCGAAGTGACCGCGGATGGGGTCACGGATCGCAAACTGGCGGTGCGAAGCGGCCGGACGGATTTGGAGGTTGCCATCGGATTCGAGTCGGATCCCGCTCTGCCACCCCCTAGCGTCGGGCTGACCATCACGGGATCCAACGGCTGGGCCGTCACCAGCGCTTCCACTTCGAATGACGGTCTGGCGCTCGACCGTCGCTCGGACGGCAGCGGGGAGGTCATGCTGGTGTTTCCCCATTTTTCGCTGCTGAAGGGGGCGTATTGGGTGAATGTCTTCCTGCTTTGCGAGCAGGGCATCCACCTTTACGACCGCGTCGAGCACGCGGCGGAGCTGCAGGTGGTGCAGGACGGCTTGGAACAGGGCGTGGTGAGCCTTCCCCGGCGGTGGTCGGTAAAGGGCGGTCCGGTTGCCGGGCGCGAACCGGCGAAGCAGCCCGTCGCGGCGCGATAAACCCCGAACCTCGTGCGCCCCCGGCCGGGCTCGCCATCGATCATGTGTACACCCAGGGAAGAGTCTTCGTCCCCGGCCTGTCTCCCCGCCGGTCCCTTTTGGCGGGTCGGGCACGCGCCGGAGCGGCGCATCAGATGTAATGCGCTGCCGCGGGCTGGCGTCCGCCATTTCTCTCCCACCGAATTCTTCGGGTACTCGCCCATTCAGTCGGAATCGCAAGACGCGGATCGCGCTTCGCGTCTATGGATCGACATGCGGGGATGGCGTCCGCAGCCTTTAAGGCTCCTCGCGCACGCGCACTCGCTGTTGCGGGAGGAAGGTTCGCTGATTTTCGAACTCGATGCCGAAGAGGGCGGCAGTCCTGCGCGATGCCGTGAAAAGGCCTTTTACCTGGAGGCGCTGGCCGCGCATTCGGGGTTCTCCGGTCATGCCGGCCCCATCGGCGACGGCGCCGGTCCTTTGCAAGTCGTCCTGGCGAAGACGGCGGCGGCGCGTTGGCGGCTCAGTGAATTCGCGCCCGAAGACCTGCCGGGCTGTATGTCGCTTTTCAAAGAGACTTTCGCAGCCGAAATGAGTCCCGACTTATGGCACTGGAAATACGGCGAAGGCCGGGGCCGAGCCGTCATCGCCCGCCGGAATGGACGCATCGTCGCGCATTATGGGGCAACGTCCCGCCGTGTTGCCGTCAACGGGCGAACCGTTCGGGGATTGCAGGTATGCGATGTGATGGTCGCCCCGGGCGAGCGGGGGCTGATGACGAAAAAGGGTGTATTTTTCGAGGTTGCCAGCGCATTCCTGGAGGCCTATTTCGGCTATTACGACGAGCACGAGCTGGCCTTCGGTTTTCCAAACCACCGTGCCATGCGGATCGCCGAGCGGCTGGGGCTTTACGGCGAAGTCGGACGAATTTCGGAAGTGCGCTGGACTCCCTCGGACCAGCGTTTCCGAGTCAGATATGCGGCCACCTTGATCGACGTTTCCGAACTCGACGACGGTCTGCTTGCGATGTTGTGGAGCCAGATGGCCGCGGATCTTCAGGATGCGGCGCTCGTGCTCAGGGACCCCGCCTATATCCGATACCGCTACCAGCGCCACCCGGTGCATCGCTACGAGGCTCTGCTGGTGCGCGACCGGCTGACGGGGCGTCCCCAGGGTGTGGCGATACTTCGGCGTGACAATAACGAATACAAGCTCCTGGATATGCTGGCACCGTTGAACAACATCCCTCTGATCGTCGATGCGGCCAGGACTGCCGCCGCCCGTCGCTCATCGTCCGCCCTCACCGCCTGGATTTCCGCCCCCTATGCCCGGTATCTGGTTCATGGCGGAGGTGTGGCAGCCGACACCGACGTCCGTATTCCGGCGAACGTCTGGACCGACGCCCGCAGCGTCGAACGCCTGAAAGATCGCTGGTGGCTGATGATGGGCGATACGGATTTCTTATGACTCCCGACGTGCCGGCGGTAAAGCCTCGGCTGCTGGTGATACTGCCCGCCGATGTGATCGGTGGCGCCGAGACGGTCGTTTTCAACCTGCTGACGGGGCTGCGGGGATTCGACTGCGCCTTGCTGACCCAGTCAGCCATCGCGGAGTTCTACCGCCGATGCGACATCCGGCTTTACCTGTTCGACGACTGGCGGTCTGGCCAGCCCTACCGGTTGTCGGTGGATAACAGCCTGCGTTACGCCTGGGCGATCCGATCGGTCGTGCGGCGCGAAAGGCCTCAACTGGTGCTTTCGATCATGCATAACGGCACGCTGTTCGCCGCCCTGGCGAAACGGTTGTTCTTTCCCGACATCCCGTTGGCGGGAACCATTTTGGGAAGCTTGACCGGCTATTTCACCAGTGTCGGCAGGGGGCCGACGTTGCTGGAGCGTTGGGTCATTCACTGCTGCCTGACTCTGCCGAATCGGGTGATCGTGCCCTCGCGCGGCGTATTCGAAGATTTGGTCGACGCCTATGGTGCGGCGCCCGGCAGGCTCGAGGTCATCTACAATGGCATCGACATCGACGACGTCAGGCGCAAAGCCGGACAGCCGATCGAGTTGGCCAAGGACCGCACCTGGATCGTTTCCGCCAGCCGATTCGGCAGCCAGAAGGACTTCCCCACGCTCCTCGCGGCATTCAAGGACGTTCTAGCGCACCGGCCCGCCAAGCTCGTTCTGGTGGGAGACGGGGAACTCCGCCGAGACATCGAAAGAGTCGCCTCCGAGTTTGGAATAAGGGAGCATGTCGTTCTGGTGGGATTCCGGGAGAATCCCTTCCCCTACATGGCGCAAGCTGATATTTTCGTTCTTTCCTCTTTTTTCGAAGGTTTCGGCAACGTGATCGTCGAAGCCATGGCGTTGGGGGTACCGGTGGTGGCGACCGATTGCCCGTCGGGGCCAGGGGAGATCATCAGCGACGGGGAAAATGGATTCCTGGTGCCGGTAGGGGATGCCCATGCACTCGCGGACCGCTGTGCCACCCTGCTGTCCGACGATGAGCGCCGTTCTGCCATGGTACGTTCCGGGCTCGACAGGGCGAACCAATTCAGTGTCGGTAAAATGCTGGCGGCGTTTGACGGCTATTTGAACGAGATACTGACCGGCGCCCGTTTCGATAGTTTGGGAGGTTCGAGCATAGATGGGTGATCTGGTGATCAAAGCGGCGAACGGCCGCTTTCGTGTCGACGAGCGGCAACGCCCGGACAGCTTGCTCATCGACGAGATCATTCTCCAGGAATTGGTGCGTTTTCTCGAACGAAACTTCGAAAAGGGCGGTGGCGGGAGGCTTCTGGACGCTGGGGCGGGCAGCCGGCCCTATCTGCCCGTTTACGAGGAATTTTTCGCGTCGGTCGTGAGCATAGACATGCCCGGCTCTCCTCACGGTATTGCCGGCCTGGATGTGGCTGGGACCCTGCACCGCCTTCCTTTTCGCGATGGGGAATTCGACTGCATCCTCTGCACGGAGGTATTCGAGCACCTCCACGATCCCCTCCTCGCGATGAAGGAATGCAGCCGCGTCTTGAAACCTGGTGGCAGCCTGTTCATGAGCACGCCTTTTTTCAATCCGTTACACGAGATTCCGCACGATTACTATCGTTATACGCCATTCGCGATAAAGCATATCGCGGCTTGCTCGGGGCTGCGTGCCGTATCCATCGGCGAGAAGGGGGGCGAGGGGGCGTTTGCCTTGATGTACCTGACCTATCTGTGGCTGAGGCTCTGGCTGAAACTGCTGGAGCGGTTCGGAAAGGCGTCGTCTTTTTCGGGTTCACTGTTGACGTATTTGACCATCGTCCTGCCACAAAAAATCTACCTCGGATTATGGAAAACGCGTCCCGGCCAAAGTGATACGGGGGCTTGCGATGAGCTGTTTACGGGAAAATTCAGCCCGATCACTCTTGGCTACACCGCGGTTCTGGAGAAAAACGCCGCTCCGGTTTTCGCTGAAATGGAACGACTCTGATGCCTATCCATGCATTGACAAGAATCACCGCTGTTTTCATTACCGCACTGATCGCAAGTCAGACGACCGGTGTCCTCTGGTCTTCTCTCTTCTGGAGCATTGCCTTCGTGCATTATGGGCTCGCGCTTTATTACTCGAGACACCGCATTCTTGCCGTCGCAAAGGATGCCAGCTCTCTCGCTCCGGCGCTGGCGGTTTTGTCCGGCGGGCTGGCGTTATATGCGAGTCAATTTTCCCTTTTGGTGTATTTCGGAGTTCACCACGTATTCAATGAGGTTTATCTGCTGGACCGGAAGTTTCCGGTGACGGAAGGCGAGCAACGTCGAGGTTTGCGTGTCGCCGCCGTTCTTCTCAATGCCGCCATTTACGCTGCCCTTCTTCGTCATTATTCCGAGTTGGCTTGGATCGGGCCGGCCTTTTTGTTCGGCGGCTTGTTTTTTTTCTACGGACTGTTTTTTTACCGGCTGAACCAGATGCGTCCGGTGTTGGGCGTAAAGGGCATGATCGACAGTAGTATTTTTGAGGTGTTCGGCCTGTTGCTGGTTCTGTCTTCCTTCTTTGTCAGGTTTGATCTGAATCATATAGTCTTATATCACTTCATTTTCTGGTCGTTATACCCGATAGAAAAGTTCAAGAGGCTGGGGGACGGGGCTTTGTGGCGCTATGCCGCCATGTCCGTGGTGATGGTCGCCGGGTTTATCCTGTTTTCTCCGGCTGGCGTGGCGGGTGGCGCCGTTTCCGAGAGTTTGTATTATCAGCAGTTCATTTTCTGGTCTTACGCGCACATTACCTTGTCGTTCGTGCTTTCCGACGCCCATCCGGCATGGATTACCCGATGGTTCCGTTCCGGCCGCAGGCAGTGGGCCGTCCCGTAATATCAGTTCCAGGACATGAGAAACGTCCCGCTTCGATCAAGGGGGCTCGTTTAGTTCGTTGGCAGGAATCGAGCCCTGGCAGGGCTGCCGATAACTATGTCCTTGATTGCACCGTTTTCGTTGCCGCTGGGACCCAATTCGGAGCGCTCGGCTGGCGTGAGCATTTCCGGGTCGCGGTAGGATAGTATTGCGGAATCACAGACGATGCGGTTGGAAATGGGATTGTCGAGCGCTTTGGCGTAATGAATCAAGTTATATGGCTTGACAAGATAAGGCCCCTCCGTGAGGCGGAGCGGAAGGTTTCGGACATGCAAGGTGGAGCCGGGGTTTTGCCATGCGGTGTGCAGGACATCGAGCACGGCGCTGTGAGCGGTTTCGTAGGCGAAACGCCATATCGCCGCCTGTTCCGACGTGCTGAGAGCGGCGGCGGACAGCAGGACACCAGTGCCGGCGATGCCGGCGTTCCTTGCGATGCGAGTCCAGCCGTCGCTGAGGACCGGCTGTCGAAGGCTGGTTTCGACTCCGATCGAGATGGCAATTATCGGGAAGATTGCCGGGACGTATAGAAAACGGGTATCGGCAGTCCCCGCATGAGTGGGTGCGGTCCAGATGACGGGAGACAAGGCCAGACAGAATAGGAGCAGCGTAGTGACCGTGAGTTTGGGACGACAATAAAGAGCGGTTGCAAGGAATGCAATCAACGCCCCCGTGTAAGAGATACCGACCCAGGAGAAAGCTTCCGGCATTTTCAGGGAAAGGTCTGAGAATGTCCTCGCGTAGGAGGCGAGATGCGACACAATGTCTGCATTCTGCACCAGGGACAGCATGTTTCCGTAAGGGCTATGGAACGCTCCGACCAGCATGGAGCGAATGGCAAGATAGCCGGCGGCCGGGACAAGAAAAGCAGAGATCAACCAGGCCGTTCTGGCCGCCGGCGCCTTTTTCCGTTGCCATATAATCAGCAAAGGAAGCACCGTAACAAAAATGATGGCATTTTCTTTCGAGAACAAGGCGCCCGTGTAGGATAGGACGGCGCATATTGCATGCCTCGTTTTTCCGGAATCCCGATATAGCAGCAGCATCCAGGTACTCAACAGCGTCAGCAGCGCTGAAAGCAGGTCGAACTGGCTGCTGAACCAGAAAAAAGTTTCCGTTGCAAATGGCGATAACAGAAAAAAAGCCCCCGCGAAAAATGCGCCGATGCTGAAATCGAGCCTGCGTAATATGGCGTACAGAAGTATGGCGTTCAGGCTGTGCATCAGCAGCGAAACAAGGATGTACCCGTAAGGCCGGGTCCAGCCGAAGCCTATCGTCTCGAGTTTTACCAATAAGAGAGTCAGCGGGCGGAAGAAGCCTGTGAACGATGTCTGGAGAATATGCGCGACGGAGTTGCCGCTCGCGACGTCGATGAGGGCCGTGTCATCGTATATGAAAAAATAGCTCGATCCAATCAGATACGCCAATCCGGCATAAAAGATTCCCACCAATATGGCGAAATGAAGAGGCCGCAGAGTGGACACTCGTGCTACGGTATCGATGGTTGGGTGCGATTTTGCTGGCAGGTGATTCATTGCGGAATATCGACGCGGTAGGAAAGGGGCGGCATAAATGGTTTTCTGCAAGCGCCCAGTTACCCGCATCCGCCCAATGCCCCGCAAGCCGTGCAGAAATCGCAGCCGTCCCGGCGTATCACCGCATCGTTGCCGCATTCCGGGCAGCGGGCGCCTTTCAGGACGGGCGTTTTGGCCCGCCCGATCTCCGGGCCGGGGGTTTCGTAGTCCATCAGCCCCATGTCCTGCAGCGGCTGTCCTTCTTCGTCCAGGAGCCCCAGCATGGCGTAGCGGTGTATCGCCAGCCGCGCCATGTAGGCGACGGTCGAAGGATAGTTCCGCTGACGACCGCTGCCGGGGATTCGGGCCAGGAAATCGCCGCGCGGTTCCGGAAAGTCGAGCAATTGGCGCAGCTTCGCGCCGATCCAGGCGGGGTCGATGACGCGCATGTCGAAGGACAGGCTCTTGCACAGGCCGTCGAGTACTCGGGGGTACTCGCCGGACAGCCAGATGGAGTAGGGCCGCCGCTGGCCGTTGGGGAGGACCAGTTCCTTGAGGCCCATGACGAAGTCGTCGCCGGTGGCGACGTTGAGGATGTCGACGGTCCAGGACAGCGTGCCGTCGGGACCGGTCTTGGGTTCCTTGGGCGACATCAGGGCGTCCAGTACCGGGGTGTCGGTGAGCGTGTCGAAGGCGCCGAGTTCCGCGCAGCGGTAGTAGATCAGCCGGGCGAATCCCGCCACCAGGCTGGGGACGCGGACGGGCCGTCCGTCGGGCGGGAAGGGCAGTTCGAAACCGTCGTCTCCGTGCGCCTTCATCAGGCTCTCCAGCTTGGTCTTGAGCCAGCCGCGGTCGTTGGAGCGCATGTCCATCGACAGTGACTTGGCCAGGGCGCCGAGGCCACGCGGCTGTTCCGCGCCGTTGACCCACACCTCGAAGGGATGGCCGCCGTGGTCTTCGACATGGCCGATGAACACGGCGAACGATCCCAGGGGGTGGTCGATCAGATAGCTCCAGGCCGGATTGCCGCCCGCTGGCCGGGGCCGGCGGCGCCAGCGCAAGGAGGCCAGGGCCGGCGTGGGGACTTCGTCCAGGCGGAGCCTGCGGTCGGGGTCGGATTCGTCGAATTCGGGGCGCGATACGCCGGTTGCCGGTGCCGCTTCCAGGACCGCTCCCGTGACCGGGTTGGGGCGGTACGTGGCGAGGCCCTTGAGCCCGGCTTTCCAGGCTTCGAGATAGAGGTGCTGGAAATCCGCGTAAGGGTAGTCGGCGGGGACGTTGACCGTTTTGGAGATGGACGAGTCCACAAAAGGCTGGACCGCCGCGAGCATGCGCATGTGATCGAGCGCCGAAATGTCCAGCGCCGTGACGAATGCCGGCGGCAGGGGCTGGTCGCCCGCCGTCGCCCGATACAGCCGGTAGGCGTGGTCCTCGACCGGATATTCGCGGGTGGAACCGTCGGGTTCGCGTTTCTTGCGGACGTAGGTCCAGGCGTAAGGCGGCTCGATGCCGTTGCTGGCATTGTCGGCGAAGGCCAGCGAGATGGTGCCGGTCGGAGCGATGCTGAGCAGGTGGCTGTTGCGGATCCCTGATTCCCGGATCCGGGCGCGCAGTGGCTCGGGCAGGCCGGCGATGAAGGGCGATGCGAGATAGGGTTCGGCCTCGAAGCAGGGGAATGCGCCTTTCTCCAGCGCCAGCTCGGCCGAGGCGAGATAGGCCGCATCGCGCAGCGACCGGGCGATGCCGGCCGCCACGTCGCGCGCCTCGGCGCTGTCGTAGCGTACCCCCAGCATGGCGAGTGCATCCCCTAAGCCGGTGAAGCCCAGACCGATCCTGCGCTTGGCTTTCGCCTCTTCCCGTTGTCGCTCCAGCGGCCAGTAGGTCGCATCCAGGACGTTGTCCAGCATGCGCACGGCGATGGCGGCGACTTCGGCGAAGCGCTCGGCCTCGAAGGTGGCATCCGGTGTGAAAGGGTGGGCGACGAAGCGGGTCAGGTCCAGGCTGCCCAGGCAGCAGCAGCCGTAGGCGGGCAGGGGCTGCTCGGCGCAGTTGTGCACATACAGGCCGTTGGCGTCGAAAGCATGCATGTCAGCAACGGTGACGTCGTAGACCGCTTCCACGCCATCGTCTTCGAGCGCCTGTACGGTGGCGACGAAACGTTCCGCATTCGGTTTGCGTTGGTATCGCTGCATCAAAGCGGTCAGCCGATCCATCTTGTCGCTGTCTGCGAAGCCGATCAGCTCGGCATAACGCACGATGTTCTCGTTGCCGATGATGATTTCATGCAGCGCTTGGCAGGCATATTCCTTCGCGCCGCCCTTGCCGTCCGGCAGCACCTTCATCCCGCCAGGTCGGCGGTTCTGATAGATGGTGGCGGCGATGCCGAGGCGCAGCAGCATGCGTTGCATGGCTTGCAGGTTGCCGAGGTCGGTCTGCGTCAGGCGGATGCTGATACCTTTCTGCTGCGAGCCCTGCACCGAGCCGTCGGCATCGAACATGCCGCGCAGCACGCCGCGATAGAAGGCGGACGATGCGGTTTCCATCGCGGGGGTGAAGCGCTTGTTGCCGGGTGTCAGCCCCAGTTCCAGCGCCAGCGTGCGCAGGGCGCCGGTCGCCATGCGGTATTCACCGCGTCCCTCTATGGTCGTTTGCCAGCCATTGAAGTCGGCACGGTGCGGCAATCTGCGTGCGGCTTGTTCCGCGGCGCGCATGACACCGGCTACGCCGGAGGAGGGGACGCTCTCGCCGCCATTGGCGACCTTCAATGCGGTCGCATCCCAGACGCTCAACACGGCTTTGTTCTGCTTGAGTGTACCGTCGCCGATCAGCAATCCGATCAGGTAGCCTTCCGCTTCGGTATGCGCGCCATCCCAGGCGGGCAGGGCGCGATGGTCGTGCAGCACGATCTTGTCATGGGGGCGGAGTTCCCCAGCCTTCACCCATTCCGTTTCGCGCAGGTAGCGAGTCATTTTTGAAACGCGCAGCACGGGGTGGTCGTCGGTCAGGCGGAGGGCATGCCCTTCAGCAGTATTCAAGCGCAGTACCGGTTTATTGCCCGTGAAGAAGAAGCCCTGCGATTCGGTCGGATAGCATTTACCGTCTACGACAGCCTCGAAAGGTCGATCGATCAGGTCACGCACCTGCCGGGCGCCTTTGGCGGTCATCACCCAGGTGTCGGCCGTGACGCAAGGGTTGGTGGCTTCGATGCGTTCGCAATAGCCCAGGTTGTTTTCCCGGCTCATCCGGTCGATGAACAGCACGCCGGGTTCGGCGTGGTCGTAGGTCGAGCGCATGATGAGGTCCCACAGCTCGCGCGCCGGGACGCTGCGGTAAACCCATAGTCCATCCTCGCGCAGGTGGGCGCCTTCGCACTGCTGTTCGGGCGAGGGTTCGGCGCGGTGCGTCAGGTCCCAGAGGCCATCGGTTTCCACGGCCTGCATGAAGTGCTCGCTCAACGCGACCGAGAGATTGAAGTTGGTCAATTCGCCCGCGCGGTCCTTGGCGCGGACGAATTCGAAGATATCCGGGTGCTCGCAGCGCAGCATCCCCATCTGCGCGCCGCGGCGGGCACCGGCGGACTCCACCGTCTCGCAGGAGCGGTCGAAAACGCGCATGTACGACACCGGCCCGGAAGCCCGCGATTCCGTCGTGTGGACGCGCGCCCCTTTGGGGCGGATGGCCGAGAAATCGTAGCCCACGCCGCCGCCGCGCCGCATGGTTTCGGCGGCTTCCGCCAGGGCCGTGTAAATGCCCGGTCTGCCGTCCACTTCTTCCGAAACCGAATCGCCCACCGGCTGCACGAAGCAGTTGATCAGGGTCGCCTGCATACCGGTACCGGCCGCGGACATGATCCTGCCGGCAGGGATGAAGCCCGACTTGAGCGCCGACAGGAACCGAGGCCGCCATGCGTCCGGTGACTTCTCCGGAGCGGCGAGGGCTTCCGCTACTCGCGCGAAAATTTCCTCGGCGCTGGTTTCGCCGTGCTTGGCGTATTTCTCCAGCAAGACTTCGAGGGAAATGGGTTGGGGATCCACGGAAAAACTCCGGATTGCGGCGGAATGCCGGCATGGTAAGCGCGCCGGTCCGGTGCGGCAATGCAGGCAGGTCGCAATCAGGAAACAGGACGAATTCCCGGCGAGACGCGACAAGCCCCGGGGAATAGTGCACCATATCGGTGCGCCAAGTCGCGCATGTCGTGCACGCGACCCAGCCCAACCCTATGCGGGGCGCGGAAATGCGCGAAAAATCCGGCTCCGGCGAATCCTTTTGCATGGCGCATTACTTGCTGCGGGTCCTGGCATGACGGCATCGGACACCCTTTCCTTCTACCGGCGCATCCTCGACAACCTCGGGGACGGCGTGCTGCTGTTCGATAAAAAGCTGACCCTGACCTACATCAACATGCCCGGCGAAATGCTGCTCGCCGTAAGCGCCCGCCAGGTCCTGGGCGCGCGTGCGCGCCTGGTGCTGCCGTGCGGCGAACAGCCGATCGAGCCGGACTTGCGGCATGCCATGGAGACCGGCATCTCGCTGACCAAGCGCAACGTCACCCTGGTCCATCCCCTCCACGTGATCACGGTGAACCTGCACGTCACGCCGATGACCGAGGACGAGGCCACCGGGGTGCTGGTCCAGGTTCAGCAGGTGGACCGCCACCTCCGGATTTCCATGGAGGAGCAGTTGCTGGCGCAGCAGAATGCGGCCAGGTCGCTGCTACGGGGGCTGGCGCACGAGATCAAGAATCCGCTCGGGGGGCTGCGCGGCGCGGCGCAGCTCCTGGAGCAGGAGCTGCAGGACGAGCTGCGCGAATACACCCAGATCATCATCGAGGAATCCGACCGCCTGCAGTCCCTGCTGGACCGCATGCTCGGGCCGAACAAGCTGCCGCAGAAAACCTGGCTCAATATCCACCGGGTGCTGGACCGGGTGACCCAACTGGTGCAGGTGGAAGTGCCCGCCGGCGTCCGGATCGTCCGCGACTACGACCCGAGCATCCCGGAAATCTTCGGCGACGCCGATCAACTGATCCAGGCCATACTCAACATCGTGCGCAATGCCGCCCAGGCCTTGGGGATGCACGGCCGGATCGTCATCCGCACCCGCATCGACCGGCAGGTGACGATCGGCGAGCGGCGCCACCGCATGGCGGTGAAGGTCGACATCATCGACGACGGCCCCGGCATCAAGCCGGAACTCTTGAACCATATTTTCTATCCGATGGTCACCGGCCGGGCCGACGGCACCGGCCTGGGGCTGTCGATCGCGCAGGGCCTGATCAGCCAGCACGGCGGCCTGATCGAGTGCAGCAGCGTGCCCGGAAACACCGTTTTTTCCATATTTTTGCCTCTGGAGGAGGACCATGAAACGAGCGTTCCAGGTTTGGGTGGTCGATGACGACCGGTCTATCCGCTGGGTCTTGGAAAAGGCCCTGCAGAAGGCGTCGATACAGACCCGCGCCTTCTCCACCGCCAACAGCATGATGGAAGCGCTGAGCCGGGACCGGCCGGATGCGGTGCTCACCGATATCCGCATGCCGGGTCTGGACGGCATCGAGCTGCTGAAGCAACTGCAGGCCAAGTATCCCGACCTGCCGGTGGTGATCATGACCGCGCATTCCGACCTGGAGAGCGCGGTTTCCGCGTTCAGCGGCGGCGCGTTCGAGTACCTGCCGAAACCCTTCGACGTGGACGAGGCGGTGGACCTGGTCGCGCGCGCCTGTACCCATAGCCAGCGGGCTGCGACCGAGGAGGCGGCCGACAAGGGCTTGCCGGAAAAGACCCCGGAAATCATCGGAGAGGCGCCGGCGATGCAGGAGGTGTTCCGCGCCATCGCCCGGCTTGCGCGTTCGAACATCACCGTGCTGATCAACGGCGAGTCCGGGACCGGCAAGGAGCTGGTCGCCCGCGCCCTGCACCGCCACAGCCCGCGTGCGGACAAGCCGTTCATCGCGCTCAACATGGCCGCCATTCCGCGGGACCTGCTGGAGTCCGAGTTGTTCGGCCACGAGCGCGGCGCTTTCACCGGTGCCCAGGCCCGCCGCGCCGGACGTTTCGAACAGGCCGACGGCGGCACCCTGTTCCTGGACGAGATCGGCGACATGCCGGCGGAATTGCAGACCCGCCTGCTGCGCGTGCTGGCCGAAGGCGAGTTTTTCCCGGTCGGCGCCCACGCCCCGGTCAAGGTGGACGTGCGGATCATCGCGGCGACGCACCAGAACCTGGAGCAGTTGGTGGCCGAGGGGCGGTTCCGGGAGGATTTGTTCCACCGCCTCAACGTCATCCGCATCCACATTCCGCCGCTGCGGGAACGGCGCCAGGACATCATCCTGCTGCTCAAGCATTTCCTGAAGGAGGCCAGCCAGGAACTCAACGTCGAGACCAAGACCCTGCTGCCCGAAGTCGAGACCTACCTGTGCCGGCTGGACTGGCCGGGCAACGTCCGGCAACTGGAGAACACCTGCCGCTGGATCACGGTCATGGCGGCCGGCAAGGACGTGCACCTCGACGATCTGCCGCCGGAGCTGCTGAAGGCCCGGCCGGAGCCGGTCGCCGTCTCCAGCGAATGGCAGGACAGCTTCACCCAGTGGATCGATGCCCGCCTGCGGCGCGGCGACCGCAACGTGGCGAAGGAGGCCATCGATTCGGCCGAAGGCATCCTCATCAGCACCGCCTTGCAGTTCACCCGGGGCCGCCGTCAGGAGGCGGCCAAACTGCTGGGTTACGGCAGGAACACCTTGACGCGTAAAATAAGCGAGTTGAATCTCGACGTCTGAACGGCTGTAACCGGTCTCCCTCAGACTGTCGGCACCATCCACCGGACTTTCCCGCCCCGTTCAGCGGCCGGGAAAGTCCGCATCCAATCCTCACACGGGAGGTGACCGCTCATGCTCACGCGCAAGTTCAAGACCAGCAACCCGACCGCACTCCTGACCGAAATGCCCGGTCTGGGAATGAAGGCAAAAAACCTGAGCGCCGACATCCGCCGGCATTTCAACTGCACCCTGGGTCGGGACCGGAATTGCCGCTCGGTGCACTATGCGTACTCGGCGCTGGCGCTGACGGTGCGCGACCGCCTGATGGAGCGCTGGAAGAACACCGAATATGCCTACGACCGGGAGGATTGCCGCAGGACCTATTACCTCTCGCTGGAATTCCTGCTCGGCCGCGCCTTGAGCAACGCGATGCTTAACCTCGGTATCGAGGAGCCCATCCATCAGGCGCTCAACGAGCTGGGACTGGAGCTGGAGGAACTGGCGGATTCCGAGTTCGATGCCGGCCTGGGCAACGGCGGGCTCGGACGGCTCGCGGCCTGCTTCATCGACAGTTGCGCCACGCTGCAACTCCCGGTCATGGGTTACGGCATCCGTTATGAATACGGCATGTTCCGGCAACTGGTGATCAACGGCTACCAGGTCGAGGAACCGGACCACTGGTTGCGGAACGGCCACGTATGGGAGCAGGAGCGCCCGGAGCTGACGGTGCGGGTCAAATTCGGCGGCCGGACCGAATTGTCGAACGATGCTTCGCGCCCCGGCCAGGTGGTCTGGCTCGACACCGACGACGTGCTGGCCGTGCCTTTCGATCTCCCGGTGCCGGGGTACCGGAACGGCACGGTCAATACCCTGAGGCTGTGGAAATCCGCCGCCACCGACGAGTTCAAGCTGGGCGAATTCAACGCCGGCGACTACGCCGAATCGGTCCGGGCCAAGAACCTGGCGGAAAACATCTCGATGGTGCTGTATCCGAACGACGCCAGCGAGAACGGCAAGGAACTGCGGCTGCGCCAGCAGTATTTCCTGGCCTCGGCCAGCCTGCAGGACGTCATGCGCCGGTGGGTGGCGGACCACGGCGAGGATTTCTCGGAATTCGCCGCGAAGAACTGCTTCCAGCTCAACGATACCCACCCGACCATCGCGGTGGCCGAGCTGATGCGCCTCTTCATCGACGAGCACGGCCTGGCCTGGAACGATGCCTGGGCCATCACCAGCCGCACCATGGCCTACACCAACCATACCCTGCTGCCCGAGGCACTGGAAAAATGGCCGGTGCGGCTGTTCCGGCAGATGCTGCCGCGGCTGCTGGAAATCATCTTCGAGATCAACGCGCGCTTCCTGGGCGAGGTCGCGGCGCGCTGGCCCGGCGACGTCGACCGGCTGGCGCGGATGTCGTTGATCGAAGAGGGCTACGAACAGCAGGTGCGGATGGCCTATCTCGCCATCGTCGGCAGCTTCTCGGTCAACGGCGTCGCGGCCCTGCATTCCGATCTGCTGAAGGAAGGCATGTTCAGGGATTTCCACGAGCTGTGGCCGGAGCGCTTCAACAACAAGACCAACGGCATCACCCCCCGGCGCTGGCTGGCCGCCTGCAATCCGGCGCTGGCCGGACTCATCACCGAGGCCATCGGCGACAAGTGGACCGCCGATCTGACCCGTCTGACCGATCTCCGTCCGTTCGCCGAGGATGCGGCGTTCCGGGAACGGTGGATGGCGATCAAGCGGCGCAACAAGGAGAAGCTGCTCGACTTCAAGAACCGCGAGCTGGGGTTGAATCTGGTGAATCCCGACCTGATGTTCGACATCCAGGTCAAGCGCATCCACGAATACAAGCGCCAACTGCTCAACGTGCTGCACGTGATCCACCTGTTCGACCGGATCAAGCGGGGCGATGTCCAGGACTGGACGCCCCGCTGTGTCCTGTTCGGCGGCAAGGCGGCGCCGGGCTACGTGATGGCGAAGCGCATCATCAAGCTCATCAACAACGTGGCCGGAACGATCAACGGCGATCCCGAAATGAGCGACCGCCTGAGCGTGGTATTCCTGCCGAACTACCGGGTCACTGCCATGGAGGTGATCTGTCCCGGCACCGATCTGTCGGAGCAGATTTCCACGGCGGGCAAGGAGGCTTCGGGCACCGGCAACATGAAGTTCATGATGAACGGTGCCCTGACGATCGGAACGCTGGACGGCGCCAACATCGAGATCCGGGAGGAGGTGGGTGAGGAAAACTTCTTCCTGTTCGGCTTGACCGCCGAGGAAGTCGAACGTCGCCGCGGCAGCTACGACCCCGGCGCCATCATCGAGGCCAATGAAGACTTGAAGCGGGTCATGGGTCTCCTGGAAGGCGGGTTTTTCAACCGCTTCGAGCCCGGCATCTTCGATCCCATCGTCGAATCGATCCGCAGCTCCCACGACCCCTGGATGACGGCCGCCGACTTTCCCGGCTACGTCGAGGCGCAGAAGGCCGCCGCCGCCGCGTTCAGCGACAAGGAGCGCTGGGCCCGGATGAGCATCCTGAACACCGCTGCCAGCGGCAAGTTCTCCACCGACCGCACCATCGCCGAGTACAACCGCGACATCTGGAAGCTGACTCCCATACCGGCCCTCCCGGTGAAGTGACGCTCGAGCCCCGTCCTGAGCACAGTCGAAGGAGATGTTTCACATCGTGCTGTACGAGCCGGAGATTCCGCCGAATACCGGCAACGTCATCCGGCTCTGCGCCAACACCGGCGCCCGCCTGCACCTCATCGAGCCGCTGGGGTTCGAGATGGACGATGCGCGTCTGCGCCGGGCGGGGCTGGATTACCGGGAATGGGCCGAGGTGGCCCGGCATCGGGACTGGGACGGCTTCGTGGCGGCGGTCGCGCCGGAGCGGATGTTTGCGCTGACCACCAAGGGCGAGGTAGACCATGCCGACGTGGCTTACCGGCCCGGCGATGTCTTCCTGTTCGGCCCGGAGTCGCGCGGCCTGCCGGCGGCGATGCTCGCCCGGTTCGACCCCGGCCGGCGGATCCGGCTGCCGATGCGGCCGGGCTCGCGCAGCCTGAACCTGTCCAACGCCGTCGCCGTGGTGTGTTTCGAAGCCTGGCGTCAATGCGGCTTCGAGGGCGCGGCGCCCGCCTCAGGCCGCTAGCAGCCCCACTCCGGCTTGGGTTCCCGCAGCAGCAGATTGCGCACCGCTTCCTCCGGCGGCAGGCCTTCGTACAGCACGCGGTAGGTCTGGGCGGTGATCGGCATGTCCACGCCCTTCCTGCCGGCGAGTTCGTGGATCAGCCGGGCCGCCAGGATGCCTTCGATTTCCTGACCGATCTCCGCGTGGATTTCCTCGCGCGGCTTGCCTTTGCCCACCCCCAGGCCGAAGCGGCGATTGCGGCTCTGGTTGTCGGTGGCCGTGAGCACCAGGTCGCCGACCCCGGCCAGGCCCATGAGCGTTTCGCTCCTGGCGCCCAGGGCGAGGCTCAGCCGCATCATCTCGGCCAGCCCTCGGGTGATGAGGGCGGCCCGGGCGTTGGCGCCGAACCCCAAGCCGTCGGAAATGCCGGCGGCGATCGCCAGCACGTTCTTGCAGGCGCCGCCCAACTGGGCGCCGATGATGTCGTCGGTGGTATAGGCGCGGAAATAGGCGTTGTGCAGCCAGGAGACGATCTTGGCGCCGAAGGCTTCACTGCTGGCGCCGACGGTGATGGCGCTGGGCAGCTCCGCGACCACTTCGGCGGCAAAGGTCGGTCCCGACAGCACGGCGAGCTCCCGCTCCGGGCCGAGGATTTCGCGGGCGGTTTCGTGCAGCAGGCAGCCGCGGGTGCGGTCCAGCCCCTTGGTGGCCCACATGAGACCGGCTCCCGCCTGCAGATGGGGCTGGCACCGCTCGAGGGTGTCGCGGAAGGCATGGCTGGGGACGGCGACGAGCACGGCGTCGCTGGCCTTGGCGACCGCCTCGGCCAGGTCCGGCGTCACCGCCAGGGTTTCGGGGAATGCGGCATGGGGCAGATAGCGCGTGTTGCGGCGCTCTGCCGCCATTTCTTCGGCGTGTTCCCGACGGTGGCTCCACAACAGGGTGGGAACGCCGTTCCTCGCGACGAGCAGGGCCAGCGCCGTTCCCCAGGAGCCGGCGCCGAGAACGGTGATGCGGGGCGTCATGCGCGCAACTACCGGCTTCAGTGCGGCGTGGCCTGCTGGGCCTGCTGCTGCGCCATCTGGACCTGCTGCATGTACAGCGCGTCGAAATTGATCGGCGCCAGCAGCAGCGGCGGGAAGCCGCCTTTGTTCACGAGGTCGGAGACCGCCTCGCGGACATAGGGGAACAGGATGTTGGGGCAATAGCTGCCGAGCAAGGGGCCCATTTCCTGTTCCGGAAAACCGCTGATCGTGAAAATGCCGGCCTGGCAGATTTCGACCAGGTAGGCGGTCTTCTCTTCCAGCTTCACGGTGATCGTGACCGAGAGGCTGACTTCGAACAGGCCCTCCTGGAGTTGCTGGACCTTGGAGCCGAGGTTGAACTCGACTTTCGGTTCCCAGGTCTGGGTGAATATGCCGGGCGAGTTGGGGGTCTCGAAGGAAACATCCTTGACGTAAAGCTTCTGGATGGCGAACTGTCTTTCGGGCTGTTGGTTTTCTTCGCTCATGGTTTTGGCAATGGCCGAGTGGTGAAAGGATGAGGTATCAGGACTTCTTGCGTTTCTTGGTCACGGGATAATGGGCGTCTCCCCAGGCCGCCATGCCTCCGCGCATCTCGTAGACCCGGCTGAAGCCTTGTTTGGTCAGGGTCTTGCAGGCAGAGGGCGAACGGCTGCCCTGCTGGCAGGTGACGATGACCGGTGTGTCCTTGTGCCGGGCGATTTCGGAGGCGCGCTCTTCGAGCTTTCCCAAGGGGATGTGGTAGGCGCCCTCGATGTGGCCTTCGGCGAACTCCGCCGGCTCGCGGACGTCGACCACCAGAGCCTCTTCCGTATTCATGAGCTGCACGGCGCCGGCCGGAGTCAGCACCTTGTGCTTGCGGAACAGCGATTCCAGGAGGTCTTGCATCAGCAGGACGGTGACGACGAGCAGGGCGCTGGCCATCATCCAGTGATTGCCGAGAAATTCGAGCAACCGGGTCATTTCTTCCTCACTTTCTAGAATTGGGATTCGTTGGTCTTGTTCCGGCGAAAAAACCGCCGGCTGTTCTGGCGTCTTAGGAGCCTAGCAGAAATAACTTGAACAGTGAGCGGTCTGTGCCTACGCTTTGTGCATGGACGCCACCAAGGTGATTGAGGAAAAATTTCTGGCGCTTTCCGGCCGTCTGGACGAAGCAACGCTGCGGTTGTGGGCAGCGGTTGAGGCGCTTACCCTCGGCCATGGGGGCGTCAGTACCGTAGCGAGCGCGGTGGGTTTGTCGCGCACGACGATCTATGCCGGTCTGCGCGAGCTCGCTATGGCGCCATCCGGTGGCGAGCCAGTCACGGCGAGGATGGGCCGTGTTCGGGCCAAGGGTGGTGGGCGCAAGAAGCTGACGGCCAAAGACCCAACGCTGTTGCGCGACCTGGATGCGTTGGTCGAACCGACGACGCGTGGGGACCCGCAGTCGCCGTTGCGTTGGACCTGCAAGAGTACGCCGCGTTTGGCCAAGGAATTGGTGGCCCAAGGTCATCAGGTGAGCCAGCGCACCGTGTGTGATTTGCTGGCGCAGTTGGACTACAGTCTGCAAGCGACCCGGAAGATTCACGAAGGGGGTCAGCAGGCCGATCGTGATGCGCAGTTCAGCCACATTGCCGCGACGGCGGCGCAGTATCAGGCGGCGGGCGATCCGGTGGTCTCGGTTGATACCAAAAAGAAAGAACTGGTCGGGGACTTCAAGAATGGCGGGCGCGAATGGCAGCCGAAAGGTCGTCCGGAGGGCGTACGCGTCTACGACTTCATCGATCCGCAACTGGGTAAAGTCGCGCCCTATGGCGTGTATGACGTGGGCGCCAACCAGGGCTGGGTCAGTGTTGGGATCACCCACGACACGGCGGCATTTGCGGTTGAGAGTATCCGCCGGTGGTGGCGCGAGATGGGCCAGCCACTCTATCCGGCCGCGCGTCGCCTGCTGATCACCGCCGACTGCGGCGGCAGTAACGGCTATCGTGTGCGGCTCTGGAAGGTTGAGCTGCAGCAACTGGCCGACGAACTGGGGATGGTGATCCAGGTCTGTCACTTTCCGCCCGGCACTAGCAAGTGGAACAAAATCGAGCACCGGATGTTCTGTCACATCACCCAGAACTGGCGTGGTCGTCCTTTGGTCAGTCGGGAGGTTGTCGTGAACCTGATTGGCAACACGACGACCACCGAAGGGCTGCGCATCCAGGCACAACTCGACGACCGGGATTATCCGGCAGGAGTTAAAGTCTCCGACCAGGAACTCGCGGAACTGGCCATTGAACGCGACGAGTTCCATGGCGAGTGGAACTATCGGCTCAAGCCTCGCGATCTCGGCGGCTAAAAGGCTATTGTTCAAGTTATTTCTGCTAGGTTACTTAGTGTTTGCAGAATACTTCCTTGATCATGCGGACGAGCTGCAGCATCCTTTCGTCTTCCACGAAGTAGTAGACCTTGTTGGCGTCCCGGTGGAAATTCAGGATGCCCTTGTCCCGCAGGATGGCGAGGTGCTGAGAGACATTGCTCTGCGTCGTCCCGACTTGTTCCACCAGGTCCTGGACGCTGATGCGCCCCGTGCTCAAGGTGCATAGAATCTTGAGCCGCAAGGGATGCGCCATGGCCTTCAGGCTGTGGGCGGCGAGGCGGATCTCCGATTCGTCGGTGATGAGGTCAGTTTGCATGTTATTCGCACCCGAGTGGCATGTTTCCCGGCCATCTGCATATGGACAGGCACGACGCAACCCCAAAAATTGGTTAGACTAATGTCTCTAGTTTCGTACGCATCCCGCATTCTATCAGGCTATCGGGCCAGACTTCGTCCGCGGCGGTCGTCCAATCGGAAAATTATACGTTGAACCGGCGCCCCCGTGTGCCTGCCAGTGATCTTTCGACGTGAAAGCCGCCTCGCGAAGGTCTTGTTTTTTCTCTCGAGCCAGCGCCGGTCCGGCGGGCGCTGCCGGGGCCGAATGGGACCCGTTCGGGATGCTGCGGCCTGTGAAGGCGTTCGTCTTCTCCGGATTCCTGATGTTGTCGGCGCCCTGGCAGGCGATTCCTGCCGACGACGGCGACGCCGCCGAGCGGCTGAAGGCGGTACGCGACCGGATCGAGTCCGCGGAGAAGGAGCTGGAAACGATCGAAGCCCGCCAGGGCAGCGTTTCCGCCGAGTTGAGGCGGGTCGAGGAGCGTTATGGCGATCTGGTACACACGCTCCGGCTGCTGGAGGACAAGACTGCCGTTCAGTCCAGGCGCGCGGCGGAGTCGAACCGCCGTCTCGCCGAGTTGCAGCAGGCGGTGCTCAAGCAGCACAAGGCGCTGGCCTCGCTGGCCCGGTCCGCCTACGCGCTCGGCGATCGGCAATGGCTCAAGCTCGTGCTGAACATCGATGAGCCGGGGCGGCTCGCCCGCATGATGGCGTACCACGGTTACCTGAACCGTGACCGTTACGCCCGTCTCGAGGCACTGCAAAAGGACGTCGCCCAGGTCCGGGCGCTGCAGGACGAGGCGGCGGCCGATGCCGGCCGTCTCGAGGCGCTGCGGGAACGCGTCGAGCATGAAAAGGTCGAACTGGATGAAACCCGGCGGGAGCGGCTCGATGTGCTGGCCCGGCTTCGCCAGGAGCGCCAGGGAAAGGATGCCGAACTGGCCCGGCTCAAGGAAAGCGAGCATCGGCTGGAAGCTCTGGTATCCTCCCTGCGCGAAATCGTCATGGGTTTCACCGCTTCGCTCGCCGCGCCGCGATCCTTCGCGCTGCGCAAGGGGCAATTGAGCTGGCCGGCGGCGGGGGAGCGGGCGGAGCAATTCGGCGGCCAGCGGATGTCGGGGCGCTGGGACGGCGTGGTGATCCGGGCGCCGGAGGGCGCGCCGGTCAAGGCGGTTTCGGAAGGGCGGGTGGTTTTTTCCGATTGGCTTCGCGGCTACGGTTTGCTTACCATCGTCGATCACGGTGACGGCTACATGAGCTTGTACGCATTCAATCAGAGCGTTTACAAGAACGTCGGCGACTGGGTGGACTCCGGAGAGGTCATCGCCAGTGTCGGTTCCAGCGGCGGACAACCGGAGCCGGGCCTGTATTTCGGCATCCGGGAGAAGGGCCAGCCCATGGATCCGTCGCAGTGGTGCAAGGATTGAGCGGCGCCGGGGATGTGGTTTGTGGCGGTATTTATTGCGGAATCTTTGAATATAGGGTGAAAGTGACGGGCATGCGTGCGCTCAAGATTGGTTTGTTACTCGGTGTGGTGTCGGCGGCAAGTTGGGCGGAGGATAAACAGACCCCCGCGGGGGCGGTCAATATCCCGTTCGAAGGGTTGAAGACATTTTCAGAAGTCTACGGTCGCATCCAGCAGGATTACGTGGAGCCGGTACCGGACGACAAACTGCTGGAAGACGCCATCCGGGGGATGCTGTCGGGCCTCGATCCGCACTCCACCTACCTGGACCAGGAGCAGTACAACGAACTGAAGGTCGGTACCACCGGCCAGTTCGGCGGGCTGGGCATCGAAGTCGGGATGGAGAACGGCTTCGTCAAAGTGATCGCACCGATCGACGACACGCCGGCGTTCCATGCGGGCATCAAGGCGGGCGACCTGATCATCCGCCTGGACGACAAGCCGGTGAAAGGCATGTCCCTCAACGATGCGGTCAAGATGATGCGCGGCGAACCGGGCAGCCCGATCGTGCTGACCGTGGTCCGCGAAGGCGTCGAGCAGCCGCTCAAGATCACCATCACCCGCGACATCATCAAGATCAAGAGCGTCAAGAGCCGGATACTCGAAGACGGCTACGGCTATCTGCGCATCACCAGTTTCCAGTCCAAGACCGGGGACAACATGGTCGAGGCCATCGACGAGATGAAGAAGAAGGGCGCCCTGAAAGGCCTCGTCCTCGACCTGCGCAACAATCCGGGCGGTGTGCTCAACGCCGCCGTGGCGGTCAGCGACGCCTTCCTCGAAAGCGGCCTGATCGTCTACACCGATGGCCGGGTGGAGGACGCCAAGATGCGCTTCTCCGCCACGCCCAACGACATCATCGGCGGCGCGCCCATCGTGGTGTTGATCAACGGCGGTTCGGCCTCGGCCTCGGAGATCGTCGCGGGCGCGCTGCAGGACCACAAGCGGGCGGTCATCATGGGCGAGAAGACCTTCGGCAAGGGCTCGGTGCAGACCATCCTCCCGACCAGCAACGGCGGCGCGGTCAAGCTCACCACGGCGCGCTACTACACGCCGTCGGGGCGTTCGATCCAGGCCGAGGGCATCACGCCGGACGTGTCGATTTCCCGGATCAAGCTGGAAATGGCGGCGAAGTCGGAGTTCGCCCCCATCAAGGAGGCCGATCTCACCGGCCATCTGAGCAACGACAAAGCCAAGAAAGGTGGCGATGCGAAGGACAAGGACTCGGAAAAGCTCGACGAGGCGCTCGCCCTGCAGGATTATCCGCTGAACGAAGCGCTCAATCTGCTCAAGGGCATCAACATCGTGCACAAGAACGGCTTCAAGAACTGATCACGACGGCGTTTCCGGCAAAGCGCCCGATATCTCCCATTGAAATCGGCGGGGCAGCGCGCCATAACGCAGACAGGCCAAACCAGACAGGAGATGCGCCATGACAATCAGCCGCAATGAGCCGTGGAGTTTGTTGAATCAACTGCAGCGGGAGCTGGAGCGTTCCTTCGAGGGACGTCCGGGTCCGGACTCCGCTGCGACGGCCGAATGGACGCCGGCCGTGGACATCAAGGAGGAAGCCGATCGTTACGTCCTCCTCGCCGATCTTCCCGGCGTCAGCACGGAGAACATCGATGTGTCGATGGAGCAGGGCGTTCTGACGCTGCGCGGCGAGCGGAATACCGAAGCCCGTACGGAGCGTTCCGGCTACAAGCGCATCGAGCGGGTCTACGGCAGCTTCTACCGCCGGTTTTCGCTGCCGGATACCGCCGACGCCGACGGCATATCCGCGCGCTACAACAACGGCGTGCTGGAGATCGTGATTCCCAAGAAAGCGGCGATTCAGCCGCGGCGAATCGTCGTGAGCGCCGATTGACGCCAGGCGGCGGGTGGAAAAAGGGGAGCCTCGCTTCCCTTTTTCATGGGCGCTACACGGTGATGAGGAGCCGGACCGCATCGAGCCGCAGCTGCGCGGCCTGAAGGTATTCGTGCATCTCGACGGCATCGTCCTTGAGCCTGTCCAGCTCCTCCTGGCGGACGCTGGGGTTGATGCTCCGGAGCGCGGCCAGCCGCTTGAGTTCGTCCCCCATCTCATCGAGCATGCGCCGGCTGCTCTCGGCCACGACTTCAGGAAGGAGAGCCCTTGTCCGGGCTTCGGCCAGGGCCAGTAGCTTTTCCAGATTCGGTTTCTGGCTCCGCACGAACGCGCGGACCTTCTCGGGCTCGAAGGCGTGGGGACGCTCGTGGAATTCCGCCGCCGCGATCCGGCCGAGGTCCTGGCCGCGATGGTCGAGCAGCGTGCGCATCAGCGTCGTCGGAAGGAATCGGAAGAGTTGCAGTCGGCGCGGTGCCGTGCATTCGATCCGGTGGAAGGTTTCCAGCAGCATCTGGCCGGGGGCGAGTGCGGGGTGCGATACGAAGCCGAGCGAAGCGCTGCCGTGCTCGCCGTTCAGGATCAGGTCCATGGCGCCCCGCACCAGCGGGTGTTCCCAGCTCAGGAACAGCATGTCTTCGCGCGCCAGTGCGACGTCCCGGCTGAGGGTGACGGTGACGCCGTCTTCCGGCAGCTCCGGGAACTTGGGGACCCGCAGGTGTTCGCCGGGACGGAGGATGTAACAGTCGGTGGAATGCTCCTCGACGACGACGCCGTAGGCGTCGCACACCGTTTCCAGCCAGGGCCACAAGGCGGCGTCCCGGTCCCAGGCGCCGACGGCTTCGACCAGGCGGTTGGCCGGCCCCGGCCGGCAGGAGTTGAGTTCCAGCAAGCGGTCCCGGCCGGCGTGGAGTTCGGCTTCTATGGTTTCGGCCAGTTTCCGGGTATTCCGGATCAGGGCTTCGCCCGCGGCGGCGTCCAGTGCCAGCAGGACTCGCCCGAGCTCGTCGCCGATCCGGGCGAACACCGCGGCCCCGGCCGCGGCGGGGCGATGGAAGGCGTCCAGGCCTTCGTGGTACCAGCGGAACAGGATTTCCTGGGCCGTGTCCTCGAAATAGGGCACATGGATGTCGATGCTGTGGCGCTGGCCGATACGGTCCAGGCGGCCGATCCGCTGCTCCAGCAGGTTCGGGTCCAGGGGCAGATCGAACAGCACGAGATGGTGGGCGAACTGGAAATTTCGCCCTTCGCTGCCGATCTCCGAGCAGACGAGCACCTGGGCGCCTTCCTCCTCCTCCGCGAACCATGCCGCGGCGCGGTCGCGGGCGATGATCGACATGTCCTCGTGGAACACCGCGGCGCGGACGCCGCCCAGCGTTCTCAGGGCGTTTTCCAGGTCCACCGCCGTCTGCTGCCGATGGCAGATGACCAGAAGCTTCGAGCGCGACGGCTTGAGGCGCTGGACGGTGTCGAGCAGCCAGTGCACGCGCGGATCGTGGCGCCACCACTCCGGGTCCGCGCCGGACGATTCTGGCCACAACCGAGCTTCGATAGACTCCGTCCGCGACCGGTAATGTTCCGGCGGGGGGAGGGGGCGGCCGTGCAGCAGGCGGGAAGGGAAGCCGTGGACGGTGTTTCGGGTGTTGCGGAACAGCACGCGGCCGGTGCCGTGGCGGTCCAGCAGGAGCTGGATCAGTGCATCGCGGGCCGCCGCGGCGTGCTCCGGGTCGTCCAGGTCTCCCACCAGCGCATCGGCGCGGTCGTGGCGCAAGAAACGCTGCAGTTGTCCGAAGGTCTCGGCATCGAGCCGGGGGCTGTCGAGCAGCTTGTTGATGACCTCGGCCAGCGCCGTGTATTCCTGCTCCTCCTGCCGGAACTGCTCGAAATCGAAGAAACGGTCCGGATCGAGCAGCCGCAGACGGGCGAAGTGGCCGAGCTTGCCGAGCTGTTCCGGCGTGGCGGTCAAGAGCAGCAGGCCGGGCGTGCGCCGGGCCAGCGTTTCGACGAAGGCATAGGCGGGGCTCGGCCCTTCCGGCGTCCACTCCAGATGATGGGCCTCGTCGATGACGATCATGTCCCAGGCGACGTCCAGCACGTAGCGGTGGCGCTCGGGGTCTTTGAGGATGAAATCGAGGCTGCTCAGGGCTAGGTTCACGTCGGTGAACGGGCTGCCTTCTTCGGCGGCGTCCTCGTAGGCGTCGTCGCCGATCAGGCTGAAACGCAGGTTGAACCGCCGCAGCATCTCCACCAGCCACTGGTGAAGCAGCATGTTTGGCACCAGGATCAGCACTTTTTCGGTCCGTCCCGTGAGGAGGCGGTGGTGGACGATCAGGCCGGCCTCGATGGTCTTGCCGAGGCCGACTTCGTCCGCCAGCAGCACCCGCGGCGCATGCCGGGATGCGACTTCGTGGGCGATGTAGAGCTGGTGGGGAATCGGGCTGGTGCGGGCGCCGACGAGGCCCAGCACCGGGGACTGCTCGAGACGCGCGAGCTTTTCGCCGGTTTCGATGCGCAGGCGGAACACGTCGCCGGGATCGATCTGGCCAGAGAACAGCCGGTCCTGCGGCTTGTTGAACTGGAGAAACGGGTTGAGCTCGATCTCTTCCAGCGCACGCCGCCTTCCGTCCGCGTCCTTGCCGACATAGACCAGCAGGCCGTCCTTCTCCTCGACTTCGTCGACCCGCATCGACCAGCCGTCCACGCTTTCCACCCGGTCGCCGGACGCGAACCGGACCCGCGTCAGCGGAGCATTGCCGACGGCGTAGATTCGCCGTTCGCCGCTGGCGATGAACGAGACGGTGATCCTGTTGTACTCGACGCCGAGCACGGTGCCGAGCCCCAATTCCGGCTCCGTGTCGCTGATCCAGCGTTGTCCGGAACGGAGTGTGTGAAGGGGTTCAGGCATAAAGGGATCGCCGTCCAGAGGGTTTCGGAACAAAAACATGGAATTTTACCAGATCACGACGGACCGGATCGTTCGGGTCTTCCCGGCCGGCATCACCGGATTCTTGCCCGGGAAGGGCGTCAGAAAAGGAGATCGGCCGCGATCCGATTCGGCGGATATTTACGGCGACGGGATCGTTCCTGGGCGAGGATCGTGACGGCATTTGGGAGGTGTCGATGCTGTGGGGTATCATAGGAACTTTTTTCAACGGCAACGAGTACCCTAATGGTTCAGGTCGGTATCGTGATGGGGAGTACCAGCGACTGGGAGGTCATGCAGCACGCTGTCCGCAAGCTCGAGGAGTTCGGCATCCCGTGCGAGGCCAAAGTGGTGTCAGCCCATCGAACACCGGACCTGTTGTTCGACTATGCCGAGCGCGCGCGAGCGCGCGGCATCAAGTGCATCATCGCCGGCGCGGGCGGAGCGGCGCATCTGCCCGGGATGATGGCGGCCAAGACCACCGTGCCGGTGCTGGGAGTGCCGGTGCCCAGCAGGCATCTCGGCGGACAGGATTCGCTGTATTCGATCGTGCAGATGCCCAAGGGCGTGCCCGTGGCGACGTTCGCCATCGGGGAGGCGGGAGCGGTCAACGCCGCGCTGTTCGCGGTGGCCCTGCTGGCGAACGGCGACCCGGCCCTGCAGCTTCGTCTCGACGAGTTCCGCCGGCATCAGACCGAATCCGTGTTGGCGGCGCAATTGCCGGAGGCGCGCTGATGGCGCACATCCTGCCGCCCGCGATGCTCGGGATTCTCGGCGGCGGCCAGTTGGGGCGCATGTTCACGATGGCCGCCCGTTCCATGGGCTACCGGGTGACCGTGCTGGACCCCGATGTCCAGAGCCCCGCGGGAATGGTGGCGGATCGCCATATCCGCGCCGGCTACGATGACGAGGGCGCGCTCGAGGAGCTCGCGTCGGGCTGCGCGGCGGTGACCACCGAATTCGAGAACGTTCCCGCCGACAGCCTGCGATTCCTGGAGTCCAGGACGCGGGTTTCGCCTTCCTCGGCCTGCGTGGCCATCGCCCAGGACCGGATCGCCGAAAAACGCTATATCGCGGGCGCCGGTCTGGCCGTGGCGCCGTTTAAGGCGGTGGAAGCCGCGCAAGACCTGTCCGGCGACCTCGGCCCGCTGCTGCCGGGGATTCTCAAGACGGCGCGCTTCGGTTACGACGGCAAGGGGCAGGCGCGGGTCGCTACCCCGGAGGAGGTCCGCGGCGCCTTCGAAGCGTTCGGCTGCCGCCCCTGCGTGCTGGAGAAGAGGCTGGACCTCCAGACCGAAATCTCCGTGATCGTGGCTCGGACTTCGGCGGATCTCGTCAGAACCTTCCCCGTCGCGGAAAACCGGCACGAGGCGGGCATCCTCGACATCAGCATCGTGCCGGCGCGGGTGGCGCCCGACGTTGCCGCACGGGCTTGCGAGATGGCCTGTGCCCTGGCGGAGGCGATGGACTACGTCGGCGTGCTGGCGGTGGAGTTTTTCGTGCTGCGGGACGGCGGCGTAGTCATCAACGAAATCGCGCCGCGGCCCCACAACAGCGGCCATTACACCCTCGACGCCTGCGCCGTGAGCCAGTTCGGGCAGCAGGTCCGCACCCTGTGCGGGCTCCCTCCCGCGGACACGCGCCTGCTCAGCCCCGTCGTCATGGTGAACCTCTTGGGAGACATCTGGCGCGACGACGAACCGGCCTGGGACCTGGTTCTGAGCGAGCCCGCCGCGCTGCTGCATCTCTACGGCAAGGCCAGTGCCAGGGCGGGAAGGAAGATGGGCCATTTCAACGTGCTGGCCGAAACCGCCGACGCGGCCCTGGAGAAGGCGGAGGCGCTCAAGCGCGCCCTGCGGCGTTGAAGTTAGGCCGGCGCCGAACTGTCCATCCAAGGGTACAGGTCGGCCGGGCCGGCCGACAGCCGGTAGCGGCTGTCGACGCAGTAATCCAGCCAGCGTGCCAGGAAATAGTTCAACGACCATTTGTAGTCCAGCACCCGCTGCGGCGTCGCTTCGTCCCGCAGGGCGTCGCGCACCTCGGGGCGGCAGTGGTCGCTGAGCACTTCGACGGAACGGGCGTCGAGATAGACCCGGATCCTGACGGCGGGCTTGCGCAGCTCTTCCATGGCGCGGTCGAATGCATGCGTCAGCTCCAGCGTCAGGGTATAGGGGGACCGCTCGAGCAGGCGGATGTGCAAGGTGGGTTTGCCGTGCACCGATGCCTTCAGAACCGGCCGGATCTGATCGAGATCCGGCACCAGCGCCACCAGCCGTTCGTAATTCGCCTCGCACAGCTTTGCCAGCCAGTAGGAGCGGTTGCGGGGCAGGAACCGGCTCACGGCTGGCCCTCCTCGCGGTAGCTTGCGCAGGCGCTCGAAGTTTCCCAGAGGGTGACGCTCTGCACCGCGAATCCTTTCTGCCGCAAATCCCGGTAGATCATTTCCGCCAGGGCTTCCGCCGTGGGATGCTGCTCGAGCACGAGGACCCGCTCGCCGGCCTGCCGCAGCAAGGGCAGCAAAGGATCGTCCCGGTGCAGCAGCAGGTTGTGGTCGAGCTGGGTATCGATGAAGGCATGGGCGGCGGCCGAGATGTCCGCGAAATCGCAAACTATGCCCTGGGAGTCCAGGTCCGCGGCGGACACGGTGATGGCCGCCCGAACGCTGTGGCCGTGCAGATGGCGGCACTTGCCGGCATGGTGCATCAGGCGGTGGCCGTAGCAGAAAAAAACCTCTTTGGTGACGCTGTACATGCGGGTTTATTCGCTCTTGATTCCCTTGATGGCGCCGGCCACATGGTTGAAACCGGGCTCCGGCGCCGGGGTGCAGCGCACCACTTCGATGTTGGCCGTCAGGGGAGGGGCGAGCCGGTTGTCCGGCTCGATGCGGATTTCCAGGGCGCGGCCCGGCTCGATGATTTCATCGGTCCGGAACAGGATGCCGGAGCCGCTGATGTTGACGCAGACACCGGCGCGTTCCTCGTCCTCTCCCGCGATCCTGTATTTGATCGGATAGCTGACTGGTACGCGTCGAGAGCGGCGTCTCTCGATGAAATCCGGCATAGGCTCGCCCCCTCATGATTGTCTCGGGGGCGTATTCTAAACGAATGGTGCGCGGTATGGGGGTTTTGAGCCTCGGACGATTGTGGCGGCGCCGGGGGATTTGTGTCATAGTGCCGCCCGCGCCGGCCGGCGCGCCGTTTCCTGCCGTCTTTTTCACCACTTCGTCCGTATGAGCACCAAATCAGTCGTCCTGACCGGCATCACCACCACCGGGACTCCCCATCTCGGCAATTACGTCGGCGCCATCCGGCCCGCGATCGAGGCGAGCCGGGACCAGAGCGTGCAGCCCTATTATTTTCTGGCCGATTATCACGCCTTGATCAAATGCCACGATCCGGAGCGGGTGCGGCAATCGACGCTGGAGATCGCCGCGAGCTGGCTGGCCCTGGGGCTGGATACCCAGAACGCCGTGTTCTACCGCCAGTCGGACGTTCCGGAAATCGTCGAACTGACCTGGATGCTGACCTGTGTGACCGCCAAGGGCCTGATGAACCGTGCCCATGCCTACAAGGCCGCGGTTCAGGCCAACCAGGAGGCCGATGAGGCCGATCCCGACAAGGGCGTCACCATGGGACTTTTCAACTATCCCGTGCTCATGGCGGCGGACATCCTCATGTTCAATGCCCACAAGGTGCCGGTAGGCCGGGACCAGGTGCAGCACATCGAGATGGCCCGTGACATCGGCCAGCGCTTCAACCACATCTTCGGCGAGCATTTCGTGCTGCCGGAGGCCGTGGTCAGCGAGGAAACCGCGGTGCTCCAGGGTCTGGACGGCCGCAAGATGAGCAAGAGCTACGACAACACCATTCCGCTGTTCGCGCCGGAAAAGCAGTTGCGCAAGCTCATCATGAAAATCAAGACCAACTCCCAGCTTCCGGGCGAACCCAAGGATCCCGCCGGTTGTACGCTGTTCTCGATCTACCAGGCCTTTGCCACCAAGCACGAGGTCGAGGAGGCCAGGCGCTGGTACGCCGAGGGCATCGGCTGGGGCGAGATGAAGAACAAGCTGTACGAATACTTGAACGATCACCTCGCAACGGCCCGCGAGCGTTACGAAGCGCTGATCCAGGAGCCGGAACGGATCGAACAGGAACTCCGGGCCGGTGCGGCCAAGGCGCGGGCCCATGCCGTCCCCTTCATGCAGCGGATCCGGGAATCGGTGGGCATCCGGCCGCTGGCACGCTGATTTTCCCGCCATGGCCGCCGGCACCGAACGGGTGATCCGTACCCGTGCCTGGTTTCTCGGCAGCCGCATCGACTACCGCGAGATCGAACGGGGCGGAGCGGTCGCGCTGGGGCCCCTGACTCTGGTGGTCGGACGCGAAGGTTACCGGATCACGTTCCGGTTCGGCGTCGTCGTCCTGGTCGGTCTCAGCGCCGAGCAGGAAGCGGAGGTCCTCCAGGGTCTGCGTCCGACCGTCCACAACCCTTTGCCGGAACCGGAGCTGGAGGAGGTCGACCTCCTGATCCACCCGGAACTGCCGGAGCGGCTGGACAGCGAAGGCCGCCTGGTCCTGCGCGAGGCGTCGGTCGCCCGCCTGCAGGTCGTCGCCCACGTGCTGGCCAAGAGCTGCGTCCTGTCCTACTACGAGCGCAACGTGGCGGAAGAGTTCGACCGCATCGAACAGATCGCCCAGCGCCTGACCCGCGCCGCCGGACCGCCGCGGGGCAAGCGGGAAATCCTCAACGAAATCGGCAAGGCCCTCTCCATCATGGGGCGCATGGTGGGGCGGGTCGAGGTCGCTGAAAAGCCGGAGATCGTCTGGGACGATCCCCAGCTCGACCAGCTTTACGAGCGACTGGCGACCGAATACGAACTGCGCGACCGGGACCGGGCGCTGTCGCGCAAGCTCGAACTCATCTCGCGTACCGCGGAGACCTATCTGGACCTGGTAAACCACCGCCAGGCGTTGCGGGTCGAGTGGTACATCGTCATCCTGATCTTCGTGGAGATTGCGCTGAGCTTGTACGAAAAGCTGAGCTGACCGGATCAGCCGGCCTTCCCGCAGAGACAAAGGGGTCAAGGACAAAGGGTTCAGGTCTTTCCTTTTGCCTCATATTGTTTTTTCAGGATGCGACTGACCCGGGAGTAGTGCAGCCCGAAATGGTCGCCGATTTCCTTCAAACTGTACCCACCGCTGGCATAGGCGAGGAAGATTGCCGCGTCGCGTTCATGGTTCTGGGCAATCTGAGCCAGTGGTTGGGGTAATGGTCGGCGCTGGATGACAGGAATTTCCCGGAGTGCGGTATCGGCCTTGATACTGCGGAGGAGGTTCGTCACGAAAGTTTCAGACCCCAGGAAAATCTGGTTTTTCAGGTGTTCCCAAGGCCCCGGCTGATGCTTCCCGTCCGACACGAACGCCGCATAACGCGCCCTTGCCTCGCTAGGTTCTGCGGAAAAGGCAGACAGAAGCCACCCGGTCGTCAACCAGAGCGGCGCGTCGCACAGGCCGGCGGTGGCTCGGTAACTACTCCACGGCCATTCGGCCGGGCTTCGGACCATGCCCGCCCTGACCGGGTTGAGGACGACATAGCGGGCCAGTTCCAAGGGGTACGAGTCCTTCTGCACGATGATCGCTTTGTAACGGCCCTGAAAAACATGCCCGACACGGCTGTGCCGACGATTGAAGCGCTGTGTGTAGACTCCGTTCAACTGCCGCATGCCTCTGGAGAGATTGCCATCCGGGGTTTCGACCAGGAGGTGATAGTGATTGTCCATCAAACAGTAAGCATGCACCGCCCAGTTGAAGTTCTGGACCACCTCGGACAGCACGTCCAGAAATAAAGGCCTGTCTTCCTCGGCCAGGAAAATCGCCTCGCGCCCGTCGCCGCGGGACGTTACGTGGTACAGGCCACCGGCAAACTCGATTCGTAAAGGTCTGGACATACAGCAAGGCTATTGTGCAGCATGGCAAAAGACAAGACCTGACCCCGTGGTTCCGTGGTTACGAGACTGCAGGAGACCGTGCCGCTACGCTCACCCACGCCGATGAACCGGCCAACCCCGGCAGGCGCAGCGTCCCGTGCGGAGAGCCCGACCCCACGTGATGCGCCACGTCTTCAGGAGGCACCACGCCCGCCGATTCTGTCCTCGGGGGCGGCGGGCGAAAGTGATTCGAAATCAACGGGAGCCAACTGGGTATGGGTTTACGAGAAATTGTATTCGGCCATCAAGGTGCGGCACTACTCCAGCAAGACACTACAGGCCTATAAGATATGGATACAGCAATTCCAGACCTATACCCGCAGCAAGGACGCACGCCTGGTGTCCGTGGAAGATGTCAAGGGATTTTTGAGTTTTCTGGCGATCGACAGGCATCTCGCGGCTTCCAGCCAGAACCAGGCATTCAATGCCTTGCTATTTCTGTTCAGACATGTGCTGGAGAAGGATTTTGGCAGGGTCGAAGGGGTGGTGAGGGCCAAGCGCCGGCCTTACATTCCGGTCGTGCTGTCGCGCCAGGAAGTGGATCAAGTGATTCGCCACCTTGAGTATCACCTGACCGTGCATGATGGGAAAGGGCAGAAGGACCGGACCGTACCTTTGCCAGAACTAATGTTGTCTGATCCCGTTTTCACGATGTGCGCTGGTCGGTGTCCAGCGGCGACGGCAAGACCGAGCTCCTGGTCCGCGAATCCCGCTACGCGGAGCCTGCCGCCGGGACGGACTACCGCGCGACCGTGGCCGCCATGAGCCGGGCGCTGGCCCGGTTCAGCCGGGATGTGGCCGAAGCGGTAAGGGGTCTGAGCCGAGGCTGATCACGCAAGCCGGACCCGACCGGGTCCGGAGCCAAGCCGAGGAGACGCGCCGCCCGGCAGCGGTGCGTCTCCTGCTTCCGCGGGATTACCTGAAGGAAGCTTCGAGGATTTTCTGTTTCTGGAACACCGTCGGGTTTTCTTCCGCATCGGTGCCCAGGTCCGCATCGTCGAAGGCGAACACGTAGAAGTTGTTCGGATTGGCGACGCCGTTGGGGTGATTGGAGTCGGTGACGCTGGGCAGGAAGTCGTTGTCGTTGGCGACGAACAGCGTGTGCCGCTTCCGGCCGTCGATCGTGACATCCGGGCCGAACGCGATGCCTTCGATCTTGGACGGGACGTCGTAGGCGCTGATGCCGGCGTTGACCAGGGCCGCCTTGAAGTCCAGGAACAGGGTCTTGGGGACCGCGTAGGCGGACAGGTTGCCGCTTATCCCGCTCACTTCGGCGGCGCCGGCGAGGTCGATCTTGAACAGCTTCTTGACCTTGGCGGCGCTGTCGTCGCCCAATCCCTTGCCGTCGCGTTCGTCCACCAGGAATTCGTGATCGTTGATCGCGAGGATCTCGCTGACGCCCGAGCCTTCCGTCAGCAGGTAAGCGTATTCGTGGGTCATGCCGGTCGCGATGCTGACGGTGACGATGCGGACGCTGTTCTTCTTGTCCTGCGCCAGGTTGGTCTGCATGACGCCCACCAGGGTCTTGCCGTCCGGCGTGATGGCCAGGCCTTCCATGCCCTTGTTGGCGACGCGGCCGACCGCGTTGCCGGCGATCTCGTCGCTCCCCTTCGGGCTCAGGTTCGTGGCGGCGAAGTGGTCCGGCAGCGTGAACGACTTGATCCGCTTGCCCGTGAAACGGTCGAACTGGTAGACGTACGGGCCGTATTCGTCGGAGACGAACACGCTGCGTCCGTCATTGGAGAGCCGGATGCCTTCCGGGTCCAGCCTGCCGTTGTCGGGGTTGGTCGAAGGGGCGGCGGCGTCGAAATTGTCCGAACGGCCGCTGAAATAGAAGCTGCGTCTGCCGTTCAAGGCCGGCGCGCCGCTTCCCAGGGTGTGCGTGCCGTCGGTGCCGAGGGCGCCGGTTCCGTAGACGAGCGGCGTGGCACTGTGGAAGAGGGTGGTCGAGAGCAGCACGGGTTTCAGGGTGAAGGGGAGGCTCGATTCCCCGTTGTTGCGCTTGAGCTGGAAATGGAAGGTCTGGAAACGGGGGATGTACGAGGCGGTGTCGTCCACCAGCGGGTTGTAGGGCGTGGCGTTCGGGCCGCGATCGGGCAGCGCGAGGAACATGGAGCCGCCGGCCCAGGCCAGTCCGGAGCCGAGGCCGCCGAGGATGTTGCCGCTGACGCCGTTTTCCAACGGGGCGTGGGTTCTGGCGGCCCGGTCGGAGGACGCCGGATCGGCGGTGCCGATCGCGATGAGGTCTACGCCGGCATGGCAGGCGCTCGCGGCGAACAGGGCCGCGGCGAGGGTCGACAACTGCGTTTTCTTGGTCATGGGGTGGTCACCTTGGGTGGAGGAAACCGGGAAAACTAGCAGCCGACTGTTACATGCTGATTGCGGGAGGATGAAAAATGCTTTCTTGCAGCGATAACAATGCGATGTGCGTTATTCCACCTGCGCGAATTCATCCGAAAGCTCGACGTAATGCGGTTTGCCGAGTATCTCTTTGGCGTATTCGACGGCCAGGATGGACTCCATGTCTTCCCGGCTCAGTGAGCCGAGGTAGCGCCCGTCGCGAAACAACGCCTGCACGTCGCCGTCGGCGAGCAGCCCCACTTCCTCGCAGCGCTTCCGCAATCCGGCGAGATAGTCCTGCGCGATCCGTTTCAGGCGCGGCTGCGGCATGCGCGACACTTCGCGGAAGCTCCGGGCCAGCGCCGCGGTGTCGTCGGTGCGCGGATGCTCTGCGATCCGCTTGAACACCTCGCCGAAGCGCCGGAGGCCACTGAAGATGTGCTGGCTATTGACCACGTTGATACCGGCCCAGCCCGCCCGTATCCATTTGAACACCCCGAAGCGCGTTTTCGGGGAGGCGCCGCCGGTCTCGAGGTAGAACGCTACCGATTGCGAGCCGTACATATGGGTGCTGGCCCAGCCGAGCCCCATGCGGTTCAGGCCGGTCTGGTCGGTGTAGAGGTAGTCCCAGTTGTCGTCCGGTCCCACGATGATGCCCTTGCGCCCGACCCTGGACTCTCCGGTCTGGCTGGAGAGGCTGACCAGGAGCTTGCGCCCGCGCACCCCGGTCAAGATGAGTGTGCGGTACAGGTCGTATTCGTAATAGGCGCCGGAGTGGCTGTCCGGCGAATTGACCAGATGTTCCATCCCGGTGACCACGACCGGCGTGTCCGGGGCGGCCGGCTGGGTCCAGAGTTCGGGTAGCTTCTGTCCGGGTGCGTCGACCGCGGTCCAGCGTTCGGTGCGCACGGTGGACGGGGCGGTGAACACCGAAGGGATGTCGTTGCTGTAAGTGAGGCGGAGCAGGTGGTCCAGGCTGTGCTGGAGGTCCGACTCGTAGTAGGCCGACGCGGCGCCGTCGCGTTCCCCGGCGCGGTAGAGCCTGGCTTCGTCCTTCGGGCTTTCGACGAAATCGAGGAGCCGGCCGATGCGGGCGGTATCGAACCGGTGGGGATCGAGCCGGTTCTTGCCGACGAAATCCAGCAGATAGGCGAGTTCGTTGTCGATCGCTGCCGGCAGCCCGGATTCGCGCGTCGCATCTCCGGCGCGAACCGTGAGCGGCAGCAGCAGGAAGATGACCAAAAGGAGGGGGCTTCGCCCCGGCTCGAACAGGGAAGGATGCAAGGTTGTGGGGAGCAGGGTCGTGGCGGGATGCCGATTCTAACGTCAGCCGCTCCGGCATGCCATGAAGCCCGATCCAGCCATCCGGTTGACCCCCGCCTCCGGACGGCTACAATGCCCGCGCCATGATCGCATCCCACGAGCACCTCTTCCGGGCCGAAAACGAGTCCCAGCCGCTTACGCGCAACCTGCTACGCGGCTTGCCGGAGCTGCGCGAGATCCTGCTGCTGGTGGAGCATCTGAAGGAGTTCCCCGAACTCGGCCGGGTGGAAACCCTGGCGCGGCTGCGGCACGGCGAAGACAGCTTTCCGCTGCTTGCGATAAGTTTCGGTCCCGCCGACCCGGCCGCGCCGGTGCTGGCGCTGTTCGGCGGCGTGCACGGCCTCGAGCGCATCGGCACCCGCGTGGTGATCGCCTATCTGCGCACCATCCTGGAACTCGCCCGCTGGGACGAGGTAACCCGGGAGATGCTGCGGAAGACCCGGCTCTTGATGGTGCCGCTGGTGAACCCGGTCGGGATGTATTTGAAGCGCCGCTCCAATGGCGAGTTCGTGGACCTCATGCGCAACGCGCCGGTGCAGGCGGAGGGCCTTTCGCCCTGGCATCTGTTCGCGGGGCAAAGGCTGTCTCCGAGTCTGCCCTGGTATCAAGGCGCCGCCGATGCGCCGATGCAGGCCGAAGCGCAGGCATTGTGCGATTTCGTGCGGCGGGAAATCTTTCCGGCGCGCATCGCCCTGAGCGTGGACGTCCACTCCGGCTATGGCCGGGTCGACCGGCTCTGGTTTCCCTATGCGAAGACGCGGGAGCCGTTTCCGAACCTGCCGGAAGCGGTGGCGCTCAAGCACTTGCTCGACCGCAGCCATCCCAACCATGTCTATTGCATGGAGCCGCAGTCCCGCCAGTACCTCGCACACGGGGATCTGTGGGATTACCTGTACGACTGCTACCGGGAAGAGCAGCCGGGCGGGCAGTTCATCCCCTTCACGCTGGAACTGGGCTCCTGGGCCTGGATCCGGAAGAACTGGAGCCAGTTGTTCTCCATCCTGGGCGTGTTCAATCCGCGCATGCCGCACCGCGTGCGCCGCACCTTGCGCCGCCACCTGTTCCTGTTCGACCTGCTCTACCGTGCCGTGCGTTCGCCGGACCCGTGGACCAGGCTGGACAACGGGGAGCGCCACCGGCTGATGCAGCAGGGCCTGGACTTCTGGTATGTCTGAGGGACCCGGTCCGGCGGAATGGGTGTTCCTCCGCGGCCTGGTCCGGGAAAGCGCGCACTGGGACGGGTTTCCGCAAACGTTCGCCCGCGCCGTGCCGGGTGCACGCGTGCGTACGGTCGACCTGCCCGGCAACGGCCGGCACTGGCGTCTCGACAGCCCGCTTTCCATCCGGGAGACGATGGAGTTCGCCCGCGCCGAACTCGGAACCAGTGCCGGCATGCCGCGCTATCTCCTTGCCCTGTCCCTCGGGGCGATGGTCGCCCTCGAATGGATCGCGCGCCATCCCCGTGAAATCGCCGGCGCCGTGCTGATCAACACCAGCCTGAGCAGCTTGAGCCCGCTGCACCGTCGCCTGAGCTGGCGCGCCTGGCCGGAGGTCGTCGGCGCCCTGCTGACAGCCGACATCGCCGACAGAGAGCGGGCGATACTCCGCCTCACCAGCCGTTCTGCCGCGGACGATCCGTCCCGCGTCCAGGCGCGTGTCGACGCCTACCGGGAGCATCCGATCCGCCGGGCCAACGTATTCCGGCAGCTCTGGGCCGCGGCCAGCTACCGCCCGCCTGCGGAAGCGCCCGCCGTCCCCGTGCTGCTACTCGGCAGCCGGGGCGACCGGCTGGTCGGCCCGGAATGTTCAGAAGCCATCGCGCGGCACTGGGGTTTGCCGCTGAAAATGCATCCGGACGCGGGGCACGATCTTCCGCTGGATGATCCGGCCTGGACGATCGAAGCCGTTTTGGCCTGGCTGGAGACCGGGCCGCAAGGGCGATCGGCTTCGTGCGGCTGATTTCCGCCGCCAACGGCTAAGGACCTGTCTTGAAAAATTATTCAAGCAAAGTCAATCAGTTGAAATCAGGAAAATTCTCCGCTCAAGTAGGGTGGATAAGCGTAGCGCATCCACCTCCGCGCTGACTCGAAGAGCAGCGGGCCTGACTCGAAGAGCAGCGAAGCTGACTCGAAGAGCGGCGGAGCCGAATTTGGCGGATGCGCTGCCGCTTATCCGCCACGATCCTCCATTTTCTTTTTCAAGGCAGACTCGAAGGCTGGTCGAGTCTCGGCGTCGATCCGTCAGGCAGCGGTCATTTTTCGGTCACGGCGGCAGTAGCCCTTCGCCGCATTCCATGGTCCGCGCACCGGCCATAGCCGCGGATCGGGCGGCCGGTGCCGACCGGCCCGGCTCCTTTCCCCCGGCGTCCCGCATCCGTTGCCTCATCCGGCAGTTCTCTGCGGAAACGAAATCTCCAATACCACACACCCGGCGTCGGTGCGGAACGGCCCATGGATTTCGCCCGGCGGGCGGCTGGCGTAGTGGCCGGTTTCCAGCCACAGGTCGAAGGCCTGATCGTACAGCCTTCCTGAGACGATGAAGATTTCCTCCGGATAGTCGTGGCTCTTGCCGCCCAGTGCGCCGGTGTCCGCGCCGGGGAAGAAACGGGTCAGCCGTGTGTATTCGCCGGTCGTCTCGTCCAGGCTCAGGGTCAGATGCTCGGCCATGCCTTCCAGACCGGGCACGGCCGTCCAGCCGGCGCCGGCGGATTGGGTCAGGGGATTCCAATAGCGTATGGTCGATTTTGGCATGGGGCGATTCCATGGAGGCGATGAGCCGGGACGCGTGGCGCGTTCCGCCGGCGTCCGGACCGCTGCCCCGCAGTCTCCACCCGCTCTCCGGCAAGGGGGGCGTTTCCGGTGAGCAATGGTTTAACGGGCTATCACCAGGCGGGAATTGGACGGATCGGACTGTTCCGGCTCCGCGGATTTGCCCGTATCGCCGCCGCGGGGTATGGGAAACAGCGTTTCCGGCGAAGCGCCGAATATGTCCTGGCACTCCCGGATGAGGTGGCTTTGGTCACAATAGCCCGCCACATGGGCGATTTCGGTCCAGGACGAGAATTTGTTGTGCAGGTACACCGCGTCGCGCAGGCGCAGCACGCGTGCGTATTTCTTGGGGGTCGTGCCGACGGCGTTCTGGAAGCGCCGCACCAGCGTGCGTTCGCCCATATCGAGGTCGCGCGCCAGTTTCTTGATCGGCAGTGCGCCGCTGGTCCTCGCCAGGGCGAGGCAGGCGGCCCGCGCCAACTCGTCCACACAAGGGTTGCGCAGCCGGGCCAGCAGGAAATTTTCCACGCATTGCGCGCGGCCCTTGGGGGAATTCAGGCGGAACAGGCGGTCCTCCAGTTCACGGACCGCCGCCGGCGGAAACAGATCGCAGCAGTCCGCCCGGATTTCCGCCACGGCGCCCACCGCATCCCCCAGGAAGGCGTTCAGTCCCCACGGCGTCAGGCGCACGGTCACCCCCGTCATCACTCCCTGGCTTTCGAGGTCGAAGCGGTATGTCTGAAAGCCCGACACACCGCTCAGCGTCGTGTAGGTCCGGTGCCTGTGCGTTGCCCGGATGGGATGATCGCCGCACAGAAAGCAGATATAGGTCGCCGTGTCGGGCAGTACGGTGCACGCCCCCAGCTCCGGCTTCATGAGGTCGTCGTGGACCCATAGCGCCGATACGAACGGCGCGAGCAGCGGCGATGGCGGAAACGAATACAGCTCGCTCACGGGCGCGGGCACGGCCCGCGGACGTCGTGAGCCGGGGCACAAGGAATCGATCTCATCTTGTAATTATGTAACAAGAGTAGCCGATTGATGAGTATTTCATTATGGTCATGCGCGCCCAGTCTGCAGCAGTCAGGCGCCTCCGGGGGCAAGGCCGGTTGAGTGAGGGGCGTGCCGCGTGACCGATTTCTCCAATTCCCTTCTCATCGCCGAACGTTAGAGTTCCGCCCTTTTTTACTTCATCCATCCGGATTACGCGGTTTCGTGCCCTTATCGGTCCGCTCGAAGCGTCGTCTGTTTTTTGATCCCCTCTTTGACAGCATGAGAGCCATATCCATGAGGAAAGCCTTTTTCGCATTCTCCATCGGCATCGCCGGACCATCCATCGCGCTGGCCGATTTCCCGTTGGAGTCCCTGATCAGGGACGCCGCCAACGAAGTCGTGCGCTCGGTCGCCAACGATTCTCCCCAGCGGAGCGGCGGTACGGCAGCGGCCGGTACGGCGCAGGCGGCGCCATCATCTGCGTCCTCCAGCCACACCGCTCCGAAAGCCGGCTGTCCCAGGACGCGCGCGACGCCGTTGCCGCCGCTCGGCCCGCGCCCGGCCAGCTATGAGCCGGCGGTGCTGTGGCCGGAAGAGAGCGCGTGCGACTACTACAAATTCAGCGATCTGAAATTCGACGTGGCGCGTGTCCAGAAAAAGGCCTTTGAGGATGCCAGCAAGGTACCCTGTTCGGATTGCGAGGGCGGCTACTCCTTTGACGCCTGGGCGCATTTCTTTCTGGTGAAAGGGGGCAACAGCCACGAAAAGTTCACACCGATGCTGATCGCTCTCGAGCCGGGCCAGAGCCTGAGTTGGAAAGGCGCCCGCTACTCCGGCACGGTCCAGGCGACCGGTGACCATCCGATCGGCCCTTATCCGTGCCGCCAGTATCACGGGACCTTGAAGAGCGGGAAGGAAATCGTGGCGGAGCGCGAAGGTCTCTACTGCGAAGTGAAGGGCGAGTATGCGGCCTCGGCGTCGTGGCGGGAGGTTCTGTAGACGTCTTCGGTCCTGCCATCCGACCCGACCGGATGGCGCGCTTTTCGACGCTGCGCACGGCCGGGGGTGTGAGCTCGCGCCCATTCGGCGTAGGCTATTTCGGTGGCCGTTCCTGAGTCGTCAGCAAATGGTCATGTTTCGGTCACCGTTTGGCGAGGCGGGAGGAGCGCCGTGGACACATATGGCAATCGGGAGATGTACGATCTGGCGGGGCGCCTGGGCGAGTTGCTGGGAGGCGAAGGCCGCCGTCTGGTCACGGCCGAATCCTGCACCGGCGGCTGGATCGCCCAGTGCGTGACGTCCATCCCCGGCAGCTCGCGCTGGTTCGAGCGCGGCTTCGTGACTTACAGCAACGAATCCAAGCAGGAGCTGCTCGGCGTGCCGGCCGAGGTGATCGCCACGCACGGCGCGGTGAGTGCGGAGACCGTGGCGGCCATGGCCGGCGGGGCGCTGGCCCACAGCCGGGCCGACTGCGCGGTGGCGGTCAGCGGCATCGCCGGCCCCGAGGGTGGTACTCCGGACAAGCCGGTGGGCACGGTATGGCTTGCCTGGCAGTTGAAAGGCGCGGCACCCGTCACGCGGCGTTTCCGGTTCGAGGGCGACCGGGAGGCGGTGCGCCGGCACGCCGTGATGGCGGCCCTGGAAGGATTGATCGATGTCTGTGCCGGCGCCGCCTGAACCGCCGCCGCTGCGCCTGTTTTTCGCGCTCTGGCCGGACGCCGGCGTTCGCGAGACCTTAGGCAAACTGCTCCGGTCTTTGCGCCGAACGGTCCGGGGGCGCTGGGTGGAGGCCGATAAGCTCCATCTCACCCTGGCATTCCTGGGGGCTGTGCCGCCCGGACGTCTGCCGGAGCTGGCCGCGATGGTCCAGTGTTTGGACCCGCCGAGGTTCGATCTGGTGCTGGACCGGCTGGAATGCTGGCGGCACAACCGGGTACTGTGCCTGGGAGCGAGCGTGACGCCTCCGCTTCTGCTCGAGCTGGTCCGGGTCCTGAATTCGAAGCTGAGCCAGGCGGGCTTTCCGGTCGAGCAGCGTCCCTTCCGCGCGCATCTGACGCTGGCGCGCAAGGCCGAGGCCGATTGGTCCGCCATGCCGTTGAAAGCGCCTGTGATCTGGCCCGTGGAGTGCGTCACCCTCGTCGAATCGCGCCCTTCCAGTGCCGGTTCGGTCTATCCCGGATATTTCAAGAAAGTGGGCGAATCTCGCTTAACCAATTGATATAATTGGAGTTGCGCCAATAACGCTTCGTACGAAGCCTAAACGAGACCGCCCAATGAGTGATTCTATCCCGACCCAGCTCCGTTTTCCCACCGTCGCCGGCTTCACCGTCCGTGCCGACTTCGAAGGCGGCGCGGTGTCCAGCGACTTCGGCGCCCTCCTCCTGCAGGGCGTGGATCGGCAGACCGGATTGATCGCCCGTCTGGCCTCGGCCATTCAGGATCGCCGGCACCCTTCCTACATCGCCCACAGCTTGGCCGACCTCCTGCGTCAGCGCATCTTCCAGACCGCCTGCGGCTATGCCGACGGCAACGACGCCAACAGCCTGCGCCACGATCCCGTGTTCAAGCTGGCGGCCGAGCGGGCGCCGTTGGATGCCGACAACGCCCTGGCTTCCGGCCCCACCTTCTCGCGCTTGGAGAACGGAGTCTCCCGCAAGGACATCTACCGCCTGGCCCGCGCCTTCGTCGATGCCTTCATCGCCAGCTACACCACCCCGCCCGCGGTCATCGTCTTGGACATGGACCACTCCGAAGACCGCACCCACGGGCAGCAGGAACTGGCCTTCTACAATCACCACTACGGCAGCCACTGCTATCTGCCGCTGTTCTTGTTCGAGGGCCTCTCCGGCAAGTTCATCACCGCCGTGCTGCGGCCCGGCAAACGCCCCACCGGGCGCGAGAACGCCGCCATCCTCCAGCGGGTCGTGCGCCGCCTGCGCCAGGCCTGGCCGGATACCCACCTCGTCCTGCGCGGGGATGGCCATTTCGCCAACCCGGAGTTGATGGCCCTGTGCGAAGCCGATGCACGGATGGATTTCCTCTTCGGCCTGGCCGGCAACCAGGTGCTGACGCCCAAGGCCGAGCCGCTGCTTGCCAAGACGCGCGCCTTGCATGCGCAACGCTGTGATTTCGCTCGCCGCGCCGAACAGCCCGAGCCGGCGGCGACCCGTTTGTATGACGAGGTGGCCTACCAGGCCGGTTCCTGGCCCAAGGCCTATCGGGTGGTGCTCAAGGCCGAGGTCATGGGCCTGGGGGACAACCCGCGCTTCGTCGTGACCTCGCTCGCCGACCCGACGCCGGAGGCGCTGTACCGGGATCTGTACTGCGCACGCGGCCAGGACGAGAACTTCATCAAGGCGGTGAAGAACGATCTGGCCAGTGATCGCACCGCCGACCATGCCTTCCTCGCCAACCACCTGCGCCTGTTCTATGCCTGTGCCGCCTACAGCCTGATCCACAGCCTGCGGGAGCACACCCTGTGCCACACCGAACTGGCCAAGGCGCAGCCCATGACCCTCATCCTGAAGCTGTTCAAGCTGGCGGTGCGGGTGGTGCAGTACAAGGACCGGATCAAGTTGCACTTGCCGAGCGCCTGTCCGGTGAAGGCGCTGTTGCACCGGGTCACCGAGATACTCTATCTCGTCCGACCACCGGCCATGGCCTGAAGCGCGCCGTCACCCTCAACCGAGGAGGATCCGGCAGGACTCGGAGGGTTGATTGCGTCCAGTGTCTGGATTCCGGCCACCACCCCCGCGAAAAGAGGCAGGTCGAGGGGCTGCCCATGCCTCATGGGGGGCGTAGGTCAGTTCGGTGGACTAAAAAAATAGGCAGCTGGCCAAGCTATCGGGCGCAGGGGGCATTTTTATGAAACATCCGGGCTATCTCGTACATGCCGAAAAGCGGCTGCGGGCTATGCCCGAAATGGCCGCTATGAAATAATGTTGGTTTCCACTTTCGACGCAGTAACCCGGATGGACGAGAACAAACGCAAGGCCTTGGGTGCCGCTCTTTCCCAGATCGAGAAACAGTTCGGCAAGGGATCGGTGATGCGCATGGGCGATGTCGCGGCGGTCCGGGACATCGATGTGGTGTCCACCGGCTCGCTGGCGCTGGACATCGCGTTGGGCTGCGGCGGTTTGCCGCGCGGCCGCATCGTCGAGATTTACGGCCCGGAATCCTCGGGCAAAACCACGTTGACCCTGGAGGTCATCGCCCAGGCGCAGAAGACCGGCGGCGTGGCGGCGTTCGTGGACGCGGAGCATGCGCTGGACCCGGTCTACGCCGAAAAGATCGGGGTGAACCTCGACGAGCTCCTGGTGTCGCAGCCGGATACCGGCGAGCAGGCGCTGGAGATCGCCGACATGCTGGTGCGTTCCGGCGGCGTGGACGTGGTGGTGATCGACTCGGTGGCGGCGCTGACGCCCAAGGCCGAACTCGAAGGCGAGATGGGCGATTCCCACATGGGCCTGCAGGCCCGGCTGATGTCGCAGGCTTTGCGCAAGCTGACCGCCAACATCAAGCGCTCCAATACGCTGGTGATCTTCATCAACCAGATCCGCATGAAGATCGGCGTGATGTTCGGCAACCCGGAGACCACCACCGGCGGCAACGCGCTCAAGTTCTACGCCTCGGTGCGGCTGGACATCCGCCGTTCGGGCGCGATCAAGAACGGCGACGAGGTGATCGGGAACGAAACCCGCGTCAAGGTCGTCAAGAACAAGGTGGCCCCGCCGTTCCGCGTCGCCGATTTCGAGATTCTGTACGGCGAGGGCGTCTCGCGAGAGGGCGAGCTGATCGACCTCGGCGTGAGTCACGACATCGTGCAGAAGTCCGGCTCCTGGTACAGCTACGGCGGCGACCGCATCGGCCAGGGCAAGGACAACGTCCGGATCTATCTCAAGGAGCATCCGGAGGTTGCGGCCGCCATCGAGGCGGCCGTCCGCGAGAAGGCGCTGGCCGGGTTTCAGCACTCGGCGCCTGCCGGGCGCGCGGCGGTGGAAGAGAGCGGGTTCTGAACGAAACCCGAGACACGCTCGAAACCGCGCGCGCGGTTTGCCTGCGGCTGCTGGCGCGGCGCGAGCACAGCCGGCTCGAACTTAAACGCAAGCTCGCCGCCCGCGGTTTTGACTCCCCGACGATAGAATCCGTTCTGGCCGAATGCTCGGACCAGGGGTGGCAGAGCGACGACCGCTTCGCCGAAAGCTTCGTCCGTGCCCGTAAGGCGAGAGGGTACGGCGTCAACCGGATTCGGCAGGAGCTGCGCCAGCACGGCGTCGATGCGGACCTTGCGGATTCGCCGGACTGGATGACCGACATGGATCGTGTCTACACAAAAAAATATCGCGGAAAGCTTGCGATGACGACACCGCAGGAGCGGGCGTCGCGGGCGAGATTTCTCGCGCAACGTGGTTTCACCTCCTCCCAGATCCAGGATTTTTTCAAGCGTCTGGGAGCGGCCGGCGAATACCCGGACATCGATTGAAGACCTTGGTAAACCGAGCATGACCAGTGCGGAATTACGCGCCCGATTCCTGAAATTCTTCGAAGACCGCGGCCACAGCGTCGTTGCCTCCAGCCCCCTGGTGCCGGCCAACGATCCCACCTTGCTGTTCACCAACGCCGGCATGGTGCAGTTCAAGGACGTGTTCCTCGGCCGTGAGCAACGCCCCTACGTGCGCGCCGCGACGGCGCAGCGCTGCGTGCGCGCCGGCGGCAAGCACAACGACCTGGAGAACGTCGGCTACACCGCCCGGCATCACACCTTCTTCGAGATGCTGGGCAATTTCAGCTTCGGCGATTACTTCAAGCGCGATGCGATCGTCTACGCCTGGGAGTTCCTGACCGAGGTGCTCATGCTGCCGCCCGAGCGGCTGTGGGTCACGGTGTACGCCGAGGACAAGGAGGCGGAGCGGATCTGGCTGGACGAGGTCGGCGCCGACCCGAGTCGCTTCACCCGGATCGCCACTGCCGACAATTTCTGGTCCATGGGCGACACCGGCCCCTGCGGCCCTTGCACCGAGATTTTCTACGACCATGGCCCGTCCATCGCCGGCGGGCCTCCCGGAACGCCGGAAGAAGACGGCGACCGCTATGTCGAGATCTGGAACCTGGTGTTCATGCAGTACGACCGGGCGGCCGACGGCACGCTGACGCCCTTGCCCAAGCCCTCGGTGGATACCGGCATGGGGCTGGAGCGGCTCGCCGCGGTGATGCAGCGGGTGCACAACAATTACGACATCGACCTGTTCCGCAACCTGGTCAAGGCGGCGGCCGAACTGGCCGGCACGACCGACCTTGCCCAAAGTTCGCTGCGGGTGATCGCCGACCACATCCGCTCCTGCGCCTTCCTGGTCACCGACGGCGTGCTGCCGTCGAACGAGGGGCGCGGTTACGTCCTGCGCCGGATCATCCGCCGGGCGATCCGCCACGGTTACAAGCTCGGCATCCGCGAGCCGTTCTTCCACAAGCTGGTCGGTCCGCTTTGTGCGGAAATGGGCCAGGCCTACCCCGAACTGGTCGAGGCCCGCCAGCGGGTCGAACAGGTCCTCAACAAGGAGGAGGAGCGCTTCGCCGAGACGCTGGAACAGGGCATGAGGATACTCGACGTCGCCATGCGCGACCTGGGCGGCAAGGTGATACCGGGCGGCACCGCGTTCCAGCTTTACGACACCTACGGCTTCCCGGTCGACCTGACCGCGGACGTGGCGCGCGAACACGGCCTGCAGGTCGACATGGCCGGATTCGAGCGGGCCATGGAGGCCCAGCGCGAGCGGGCGCGGGCGGCGAGCCATTTCAGCGTGGACTACTCGCAGGAGGTCCATCTCGACGTGGCGTGCGAGTTCACCGGCTACCGGAGCGCCGTCGAGAACACGCGGATCGTGGCGCTGCTGCGCGACGGCCAGGCCGTGGACCGGCTGGAGGCCGGCGAGGACGGCGTGGTGGTGCTGGAAAAGACGCCGTTCTACGCCGAATCCGGCGGCCAGGTGGGCGACCGCGGCGTGATCCGCAGCGACTCGGCGGTGTTCGAGGTGGCAGATACCCGCAAGCAGGGCAGCGACCTCATCCTGCATCGGGGGAAGCTGCGGGATGGGGTTTTGCGCCGGGATGCGGTCTGCCGGGCGGAAGTGGATCAGTCCCTGCGCCAGGCCACCGCCCTGAACCATTCGGCCACGCACCTCCTGCACGCGGCGCTGCGCCGGGTGCTCGGCGAGCACGTCGCGCAGAAAGGATCCCTGGTCAACCCCGAACGGCTGCGATTCGATTTTTCGCATTTCGAGCCTGTCAGCCCCGCTCAGCTCGACGAAATCGAGCGCCTGGTCAACCGGGAAATCCGCCGCAATACCGAAGTCACCGCCGAGGTCATGGCCAAGGACGCCGCGATGAAGCTCGGCGCGATGGCGCTGTTCGGTGAAAAATACGGCGACGAGGTGCGGGTGCTCAAGATCGGCGATTTTTCCACCGAGCTGTGCGGCGGCATCCATGCCCGCCGCGCGGGCGACATCGGCCTGTTCAAGATCGTGAGCGAAACCGGCGTCGCCGCCGGCGTGCGCCGCATCGAAGCCGTCACCGGGGCGGCCGCGGTGGAAGCGGTCGAAGCGACGGAGCGCTTGCTGCAGCGGCTGGCCGACCGCATGAAAGCCGGCCGCGATGCGCTGGAAGAACGGCTCGAGCAGGTGTTCGAGAAGAACCGGGCGCTGGAGAAGGAGCTGGAACGGCTGAAAGCCAAGGCGGCCGGCGCGGCCGGCTCCGACCTGGTGTCCCGGGCGGTCGACATCGCGGGCGTCAAGGTGCTGGCGGCGCGCGTCGACGACACGGATGCTAAGACGCTGCGCGAACTGGTGGACCAGCTCAAAGACAAGCTGGGCAGCGCCGCGATCGTCCTGGCTGCGGTGGAAGGCGAGAAGGTCAGCCTCATCGCCGGCGTGACCAAGGACCAGACCGGGCGCATCCGTGCCGGCGATCTGGTCAACAGCGTGGCGACCCGCGTCGGCGGCAAGGGCGGCGGCCGGCCCGACCTGGCCCAGGCGGGCGGCAACCGGCCGGCAGAATTGCAGGGTGCCCTCGACGGCGTCCCGGAGTGGGTGCGGCGGACGCTCGATGCCTAGCCTCTTAAGGATTCGAACGTAACAGACATCGATCATGGCTCTATTTGTACACAAGTACGGCGGCACCTCGGTCGGCTCGCCGGAGCGCATCAAGAACGTGGCGAAGAACGTCATCCAGGCGCGCAGCCGGGGCGACGACATCATCGTCGTGGTGTCGGCAATGAGCGGCGAGACCAACCGGCTGGTGGCGCTGGCGCATGAAATGCACGAAAGGCCCAGCACCCGTGAAATGGATGTTCTGCTGTCCACCGGCGAGCAGGTCACGATCGCGCTGCTGAGCATGGCGCTGGAGGCGGCAGGGTACCCGGCTTGTTCCTACACCGGCGGGCAGGTGCGGATACTCACCGACGATGCGCATACCAAGGCGCGCATCCTCGATATCGATACCGACCGTATCCGCAGCGATCTCGCGGCGGGACGGGTGGTCGTGGTGGCAGGCTTTCAGGGGATCACCGAGGCAGGCGACATCACGACCCTGGGCCGGGGCGGGTCCGATACCACCGCGGTCGCCCTGGCCGCCGCGCTCAAGGCGGACGAATGCCTGATTTATACTGACGTGGACGGCGTCTACACCACCGATCCGAGGATCGAACCGAAGGCGCGCCGGCTGGACCGCATCACTTTCGAAGAAATGCTCGAAATGGCGAGCCTGGGTTCCAAGGTGCTGCAGATCCGTTCGGTCGAATTTGCCGGCAAGTACAACGTCCCCCTCAGGGTCTTGTCCAGTTTCGCGGCCGGTCCCGGCACATTGATTACCTACGAGGAAGCGAGTGTGGAAAAACCTTTGATCTCCGGTATCGCCTTCAATCGCGACGAAGCGAAACTGACCGTCAAGGGGGTGCCGGACAAACCGGGCGTGGCATACCAGATCCTGGGGCCCGTCGCCCATGCCAACATCGAGGTGGACATGATCGTCCAGAACGTCGCGGAGGATGCGACGACCGATTTCACTTTCACCGTGCATCGCAACGATTACCGCAAGGCGCTCGACATCCTGCAGGCGACTTGCACCGCCCTGGGCGCGCGCGAAGTGGCGGGAGACGACAAGATCGTGAAAGTTTCGCTGGTGGGTGTGGGGATGCGCTCGCATGCAGGGATTGCCGCCCAGATGTTCGAAGCCCTGGCGCGGGAGGGCATCAACATCCGGATGATCTCGACCTCCGAAATCAAGATTTCCATCGTCGTGGACGAAAAGTACCTCGAGCTTGCGGTGCGGACCCTGCACGAGGCATTCAATCTCGATCGCGAGCCGGACGTGGTTTGAGCACCGAATCAGCCGAGCCTTTATCCTTTGGCCGAAAACTGCTAAGATTCACCATCTGGTAGATTGATCGCGCCTGATCGGTGGGGGTTGGCAGCGCGGCCGCTACGGCTCTTGTCAACTTGGTGTGGGCAATGGACAAAGGAAGGGTTTATGCTGATTTTGACTCGTAGAGTGGGTGAAACCCTGATGATTGGTGATGAAGTGACCGTCACTGTTTTGGGTGTGAAGGGAAATCAAGTGCGCATCGGAGTCAATGCGCCCAAGGACGTGTCCGTTCATCGCGAAGAGATTTACGAAAGAATCAAGAAAGAGCAGCAGGCAGGCCCTGAGCACGACAGCGATTGATTCCTTCCCCCCGTTTTTCTGGAGAGATGGCCGAGAGGCTGAAGGCGCTCCCCTGCTAAGGGAGTATGCGGTCAAAAGCTGCATCGAGGGTTCGAATCCCTCTCTCTCCGCCATTTCAGGATAAACCCGGTGCCGGATGGTGTCCGGGTTTTTTCTTTCCCGCCCTTGTATTTTGCAGCGGGTCAAGAGGGGCAGGGCTTCACAATTTCTCAGGATCGCATACAATACGCGCTTTTCTCCGTACGGTTTGACTAGAGGCAAAGGCATGGTAAGCATTCGGTTGGCGCGCGGCGGCGCAAAAAAGCGTCCTTTTTATCACGTGGTGGTTGCGGAGAGCCGCAGCAAGCGGGATGGCCGTTACATCGAGCGCGTGGGGTTCTTCAATCCGATTGCACGGGGCCAGGAAGAGCGGCTGCGGCTGGATGAAGGCCGCATCGAATACTGGATCGGCACCGGCGCCAAGGCTTCGGATCGCGTGGTTTCGCTGATCAAGGAATTCAAGAAGCAGCAACAGGTTTGATGCCGGGGAACTCCGGCAGCGACCCGGCCGTCGTGGTGGGCCGGGTTTCCGGTGCCTTCGGCGTGAGAGGCTGGGTCAAGGCGGTTTCCTTCACCGATCCTCCCGTCAATTTGGTCGGTTACCGCCCTTGGACATTGCGGCGGGGCGATGCCGAGCACCGGGTCGACGTGCTGGAAGGCCGTGAACATGGCAGTGCGGTGGTCGTGCGCCTGCAAGGCGTCGATACGCGCGAACAGGCCGAGGCCCTGAAAGGCTTCGAGGTGACCGTCCTTCGGAGCCAGTTGCCTCCGCCGGCGCCGGGGGAGTATTACCGCGTCGATCTGATCGGCCTGAGGGTGATCAACCTGGAAGGGGCCGAGTTGGGCGAAGTCGTCGATGTGATGGAAACCGGTGCCAACGATGTGCTCGTGGTGCGGGGCGACCGCGAGCGGCTGGTGCCGTTCGTGCTGGGCGAATTCGTCAAGTCCGTGAATCTGGCCGAGTCGCGGATGGTGGTCGACTGGGACCCCGAGTTCTGAAGCGTCGGGTGCCTGCATGCGTTTCGACATCGTGACCCTGTTCCCGGAGATGGTCCGGGACGCGGCGCGGTACGGCGTCACTGGGCGGGCGCTCGCCGCCGGCAAGGTCTCCTTGGAGGTCTGGAATCCGCGGGATTTCACCAGCGACCGCCATCGCACCGTCGACGACCGACCTTACGGCGGCGGCCCCGGCATGGTGATGAAGGTGGAGCCACTGCGGGATGCCATCCATGCGGCGAAGGAACAGGCGGCGCCGGGTGCGCGGGTCGTACTCATGAGCCCGCAGGGCAGCAGGCTCGATCAGGCGGCGGTACGCAGTTTCGCGACGGTGCCGGGTCTGATCCTGGTGGCCGCGCGCTATGAAGGCGTGGACGAGCGCCTGATCGAGACCGAGATCGATGAAGAATGGTCGATCGGCGATTACGTGCTGAGCGGCGGTGAGCTGCCGGCCCTGGTCGTATTCGACGCGGTGGTGCGCCTCCTGCCGGGCGTGCTGGGCGACGCGGAATCGGCGGAGCAGGATTCTCACACCGAGGGGCTGCTGGATCATCCGCATTACACCCGGCCGGAGCGGGTGGCGGGGCGGGACGTTCCCGCGGTGTTGCAGAGCGGCAACCATGCCGCGATCGGGCGCTGGCGCCTGAAGCAGGCGCTGGGGAAGACATGGCTCAAGCGGCCGGATTTGCTGGCCTGCCGGGTGATGACTCCGGAGCAGATGGCGCTCCTGGACGAATTCAAGCGGGAATTTGAAACTCAAAAGAACAGAGGTTAGTTTCATGAACATCATTCAACAGCTCGAATCCGAATGGATGAGCGGCAAGACCATTCCGGCGTTCGGCCCCGGCGATACCGTCGTGGTGCAGGTGAAGGTGAAGGAAGGCAACCGCGAGCGTCTGCAGGCCTTCGAAGGCGTGGTCATCGCCAAGCGCAACCGTGGCTACAATTCCGCTTTCACTGTGCGCAAGGTCTCCCACGGCGAAGGCGTGGAGCGCGTGTTCCAGACCTACAGTCCGCAGGTCGAGGAAATCCAGGTCAAGCGGCGCGGCGACGTGCGGCGCGCGAAGCTGTACTACCTGCGTGACCGTGCCGGCAAGGCGGCCCGCATCAAGGAAAAGATCTGACGGATCGCGGGTCGTTTGCGCAGCTCGATCGGTCACTGAGAATGAAGGGCGGTTTTTCCGCCCTTTGTTTTTGATGGGGAGACGGTGAACGAGGCTCTGCCCGATGCCGGGGAAATCCGCGAGGCCGACCGTTTGATGATCCGGCGCTTCGTCGAGTCGCTCTGGGTGGAAGAGGGTTTGAGCCACAACACCCTCAAGGCCTACGGAAGCGATCTCAGCCTCTTCGCGGTCTGGCTGGCGAGGAACCGGCGCCCGGAGCTGGCTGCGCTGACCGGGGAAGACGTCGAGGCCTATCTGGGCTGGCGGCACAGCCGGAAAAGCACGAGCCGGACCTCTGCGCGCGTGCTTTCCTCCATCCGGCATTTCTGCGCCTACCGGCTGCGGCGGGGTGAAACCGCCAGCGATCCCTGCGCCTTGATAGATGCGCCGAAGCTGGGCCGGTCCCTGCCCAACACGCTGACGGAATCGGAGGTGGAAGCCCTGCTGGCCGCGCCGGATGTCGACGCTCCGCTGGGCTTCCGCGACCGGGCCATGCTGGAAATGCTCTATGCCACCGGTTTGCGCGTCACCGAGCTGGTTGGTTTGAGCTTCGGCCAGATCAGCCTGCGCCAGGGGGTGGTCCGGGTCAGCGGCAAGGGAGACAAGGACCGGCTGGTGCCCGTCGGCGAGGAGGCCCTGGACTGGCTGGAGCGCTATCTCGACAAGGTGCGGCCGGCCACCCTGAAGGGCAGGCAGAGCGATTTCCTGTTCGTCACCGACCGCGGCGGCCCGATGACGCGTCAGGCCTTCTGGCATCTCATCAAGCGCTACGCCGTGCAGGCCGGGATTTCCAAGCCGTTGTCACCGCATACCCTGCGCCACGCCTTCGCCACCCATCTGCTGAACCACGGCGCGGATCTCCGCGTCGTGCAGATGCTGCTCGGACACAGCGATCTGTCGACCACCCAGATCTATACCCATGTCGCCCAGGAGCGGCTCAAGGAATTGCATACCCGCTTTCATCCGCGGGGCTAACGATCATGGCGAGCAGTCGCTTTCATCATCCAGGGCGGCTGGTCGCCATGATCGTTCCCCTCACCCGGGCCCTCTCCCGCTTGCGGGAGAGGGGGACAAGGAAACGCTTCGCGTTGTTTCACGTTAAAGAGGAAAGCAAGAGAATGCCCAGCATCCATCCCACCGCCTGTGTCGCGCCGACGGCCAAGCTCGGCGCCGACGTCTCCGTCGGCCCTTTCGCCGCCATCGAGGACCATGTCGAGATCGGTGACGGCTGCCGGATCGGCGCGCACGCCGTGATTCATTCCTATGTCCGGATGGGGCGGGCGAACGTGGTCCATCCCCATGCCGTGCTCGGCGGCCTGCCGCAGGACCTGGGCTTCGATCCTGCTACGGAAACTTATGTCGAGCTTGGTGACGGCAATGTGCTGCGCGAAGGCGTGACGGTCAGCCGCGCCACCAAGGCGGGCGGCTCGACCCGGTTGGGATCGAACAACTACCTCATGAACAACACCCACGTCGGCCACGATTGCGTGCTGGGCGACCACAACATCCTGGCCAGCGGCGCCACGCTGGGCGGCCACTGCCGGGTGGACGACCGGGTATTCTTCGGCGGCGGGGTGATGGTGCACCAGTTCTGCCGGATCGGGACCCTCGCGATGCTGCAGGGGTTGGCCGGCATCAACAAGGACGTGATTCCCTACACCATGGTCGGCGGCCGTCCCGGCAAGCACTATCGTCTCAATCTGGTCGGCATGCGCCGCGCCGGCATCGACAGCGACCGGCTCAAGGCCGTCTCGGCCGCTTTCCGCCGCCTGCGGATCCGCGCCGCGCTCGACGGCCTGCCCGACACGCCGGAACTGGCCTATCTCCGCGCCTGGTGCGGCGCGGGCTCCAAGCGCGGCACCCTCGCTTTCTTCGAGCTGGAATCGCGCGATCCGGAATAATCCAGAAAAACCCAAGGTTGCTCCCATGAATCCTTTGAAATGCGCCGTGATCGGCGTGGGCTATCTCGGCAAGTTCCACGCGGAAAAATATGCCGCCCTGCCGGGCTGCGAACTGGTCGCCGTGGTCGATGCCGATCCCCTGACCGCTGCGGAGATCGGCGACCGCCTGGGCGTCGAAGGTCTGACCGACTACCGGGCCCTCCTGGGCAAGGTGGATGCGGTCAGCATCGTGGTGCCGACCAGCCTGCACCATCGCGTTGCCCGGGATTTTCTCGAAGCCGGCGCGCACGTGCTGGTGGAAAAACCCATCACCGTGACGGTGGAGGAGGCCGACGAGCTGATCCGGATCGCCAAGGAAAAGCAGCGCGTTCTCATGGTCGGCCATCTGGAGCGCTTCAACGCTGCCGTGCTGGGGTTGGACCTCGACCACCACAAGCCGCTGTTCATCGAATCGCACCGGCTGGCGCCGTTCAAGCCCCGCGCCAACGACGTCAGCGTGGTGCTGGACCTGATGATCCACGACATCGACATCATCCTCGACATGGTTGACTCCGAGGTCGAGCGGATCGACGCCAAGGGCGTGGCCGTGCTCACCGGCGACATCGACATCGCCAACGCCCGGCTCCAGTTCACGAGCGGCTGCGTCGCCAACGTCACCGCCAGCCGGGTGAGCCTGAAGGTCGAGCGCAAGATGCGCCTGTTCATGCCCAACGCCTATGTCTCGGTCGATTTCCAGAACCGCGTGCTGGCCCGCCACTGCAAGGGCGAGGGCGAGATGTTCCCCGGCGTGCCGGAAATCCTCAGCGAGGAGTCGGTGTTCGAGAACGGCGACGCTCTGATGGAGGAGATCCGCCATTTCCTCGACTGCATCCGCGAAAACCGCGAGCCGCTGGTATCCGGCCAGGCTGGTCGCCGCGCTCTGGCGACAGCCATCGAAATCACCCATCTGCTCAAGTCTTAAAGATATTCAGGAGTTTTGCCGCATGATCCCCATGGTTGACCTCAAGACCCAGTACGCCCGCCTGAAGCCGGAAATCGACAAGGGCCTGGCGGATGCGCTGGAATCCTGCGCCTTCGTGCTGGGGCCGAACGTGCAGGCCTTCGAGAAGGAGGCCGCCGAATACCTGGGCGTGAAGCATGCCATCGGGGTGGCCTCGGGCACCGACGCCCTGCATCTGGCCCTCTTGGCCGCCGGCATCGGCGAGGGCGACGAGGTCATCACCTCGCCCTTCACCTTCATCGCGACGGCGGAGGCGATCCGCTACGTCGGCGCCAAGCCGGTGTTCGTCGACATCGACGCCAGGACCTTCAATCTCTGCCCCGTGGCTGTCGAAGCCGCGGTGACGGCCAGGACCCGCGCCATCATGCCGGTCCACCTGTTCGGCCAACCGGCCGACATGCCGCGGCTCCAGGCCGTCGCCGACCGTCATGGCCTCAAGATCGTCGAAGACTGCGCGCAATCCTTCGGCGCCACCGTCGGCGGGCGGCAGACCGGAAGTTTAGGGCTAAGCTCCGGTTTCAGTTTCTTCCCCAGCAAGAACCTCGGCTGCTACGGCGACGGCGGCCTGGTGACGACCGACTCGGACGAGGTGGCGGAACAGGTCAAGACGCTGCGCAACCACGGCTCGAAGGTGCGCTACTACCACGACGTGATCGGCTACAACAGCCGGCTGGACGAACTGCAGGCGGTGGTGCTGCGGGTCAAGCTCAAATACATCGACGAATTCAACGCCGACCGCCGCCGCGTCGCCCATCGGTATTCGGAACTGATGGCCGACATCGCCGAAGTGCCTTACGAGGACGGCATCGGCGTGCACGTCTACCACCAGTACACCCTGCTGAGCGACCGCCGCGACGCCATCCTGGAAGCGCTGCAGAAAGCCGGCATCGGCTGTGCGATCTACTACCCCGTGCCGCTGCACCGGCAAAACGTGTTCGCGCAGGACTACGCCGACGTCAGCCTGCCGGTCTGCGAGGCGGTGGCGGCGCGCTGCGTTTCGCTGCCGATCTTCCCCGAGCTGGCGGAAGCGGATATCCGCAAGATCGCGGACGTGGTGCGCCAGGCGGTGAATGGCTGAGCGTGCTCCGCTGGTCATGCTGGTCGCCGGGGAAGCCTCCGGCGACCAGCATGCCGCCGCGATGTTCCGCGAACTCCGGGCCCTGATTCCGCAAGTCCGCGGCATCGGCATGGGCGGTTCCGCCATGCGCGAGGCCGGCATCGACATCCGGGTCGACTCTACCGGCCTCGGCGTCATCGGGCTGGCCGAAATCGCCCGCCACTACGGCGAGATCAGCCGTGCGCTCGAGGCCATGAAGGCGCTGGCCCGCACCGAGCGGCCCGATCTGCTGATCTGCGTCGACTACAAGGAATTCAATTTCCGCCTGGCCCGCGCCGCCAAGGCGGCCGGCATCGAGGTGCTGTTCTACGTCAGCCCGCAGGTGTGGGCGTGGCGGCCGGGACGGGTCAAGGACTACGGCCGGGCGATCGACCACATGGCGGTGATCTTCCCGTTCGAAGTGCCGTTCTACGAGCGGCACGGCATCCCCGTGACCTATGTCGGCCATCCCCTGGCCGGGAAGATCGCGCCGGTCGCCGATGCGGGGAGGATGAGGCGGGAGCTGGGGCTGGACGAATCCGGCCCCCTGGTCGGCCTGCTGCCGGGCAGCCGAGGCAATGAAATCCGCCGCCTGCTGCCGATGATGCTGCGGGCCGCGATGCGAATCGCCGGGGAGCGGCCGGACGCCCGTTTCGTGCTGATCCAGGCGCCGTCGGTCGCCGACGAGCTGTTGGCCGCCGAACTGGAGGCGGCGCCGGTGCCGGTCGAGGTGGTCAAGGAACGGCGGCACGACGCCTTGGGCTGCTGCGATGCCGTCATCACCACCTCGGGCACCGCGACCCTGGAAGTGGCCCTGCTCGGCGTGCCCATGGCCATCGTCTACAAGCTGGCGCCGCTGAGCTATTGGCTCGGCAGGCTGCTGGTGACCATTCCTTTCATCGGCCTGCCCAACATCCTGGCGGGGCGCAAGATCGTGCAGGAGTTCATCCAGCACGAAGCCGATGCGGAAGCGGTCGGCGGCGAGATACTGCGCATCCTGAACGACCCGGCCTACGCCTTGCGGGTCCGGGACGATCTGGCCGAGGTCAGGACCACGCTGGGCGAAGGCGGCGGTTCGCGGCGCCTGGCCGAACTGACGGCGGAATTGCTTGGGGTGTCCGCCCGGTAGCGGCACATTTGTTTCCCGGTGCCTGCAAGAGTATTCTCGCAAGCCGTTTTTCACCCAACCCGAAACGAACCCATGAGCCGTGCATTCGTCAAGGAAACCGACGGCGACGAGCTGGACGACGGCGCGCCGGAGCGCCCCGTCAGCCCGCATCCGAACTACGTGACACCGGCGGGGCTGGCCCAGCTCCAGGCCAGGGTCGCGGAGCTTTCGGCCGAACGGCAGCGCCTGTTGGGCGACGAGTCGGTCGGTGCGAAACAGCAGCTCCGCCACGTCGAGCGCGAACTGCGCTATTACGACGAGCGGGTCGTCAGCGCCATCCCGGTCGATACCGCGGCCCAAGCCTGCGACAGGGTCCATTTCGGAGCGACGGTCGAGCTGGAGGACGAGGCCGGCAATGCACTGCGTTATTCCATCGTCGGCGAAGACGAGGCGGACGCGGCCCACGGCAAGATCAGCTGGGTGTCGCCGCTGGCCAAGGCGCTGCTGAACGCCGAGGCCGGCGATACGGTCACCTGGAAGCGTCCCGCCGGCGACAAGGAGCTTCATATCCTCGCCATCCATCCTTCTCGCTAGCAGTCGCTATCGTGCACCCACTGCCACCCTACCGCCTTCGCCGCAGCACCCGCGCCAAGTACCTGCGGCTGCTGATACGCCCCGAGGGCATCGAGGTGGTGGCGCCCGAGGGGCTGCCCGAATCCACGGTGCTGGCCTTCGTCCGCCAGCATAGCGGCTGGGCCCAGGCGAAGCTGGAAGAAATGCAGGCGCGGCTGGCCAAGCTGCGGCAGGGCCGGGTGGAGCGTTTCCCGGCGGAAGGCGGCAGCGTGCCGCTGGAGGGCCGGGAAACGCCGCTGTTCATCGAGGAAACCGGCGGCAACCGCGTCCGGATTTCCTTGGAGGAGCGGGGGCTGCGCCTGATCCTGCCCCAGACCTGCGGTGCCGAACGGGACCGTTACGTGCGCGACGCTTTGTTCGGCTGGATGAAGCGCCGGTTGCCGGGCCGTGTGACCGAACTGATCCAGCGGCATGCGCCGCTGCACGGGCTTTATCCGCGCCAATTGCGGATCAAGAGCATGCGCACCCGCTGGGGAAGCTGCGGCCCGGCGAACGACGTGAATCTCAACTGGCTGCTGGGGCTGGCGCCGCTTTCGGTCCTGGAGTACGTGGTGGTGCATGAACTCTGCCATATCCGCCACCGCAACCACTCGGGTGATTTCTGGGAACTGGTGGCGGCCCATCTGCCGGACTGGCGGCAGGAACGCCAGTGGCTCAAGACCCATGGCGGCGGCCTGATCCAGCGCTTCGATCCGGCGTTCCCGTGATGGCCGTCCGCTGGCGCAGGGTGCTGGGGTGGGGTGCGGTCGTCGCCCTGTTCTTCGCCGTGCAAGGGTTTCTCAACCGTGACATGGCTTCCGGGCCCGCTCCCGCCATCGAGGGCCGCTTCCTGGACGGTTCCCCCGTTTCGCTGGACAGCTTGCGCGGCCGGCCCGCGCTCGTCTACTTCTGGGCAAGCTGGTGCCCGATCTGCGGCGCGATGGAAGACAAGATCGGAAGCCTCGCCCGCGACCACGCGGTCATCACGGTCGCGTACCAGTCCGGGGATGTTGCGGAGGTCGCGCGTCATGTCGCGGAGCGGCGCCTGGATTGGCGGATCGTACCCGATCCGGATGGCGTCGTAGGCGCAGGTTACGGTATCCGCGGCGTGCCGGCGTTCTTCGTCCTCGCCCCGGACGGCACGATCCGTTCCCGCAGCGTGGGTTTCACACCGGAGTGGATGCTGCGTCTGCGGCTATGGCTCGCGGCGGGTTAAGCGCCGCAGTTCGGCGAAATCGCACTTTCAGTTGGCAAAGGGGCCTTCGAATCAGATGGCTGATGAGGCCGTGAAGGAACTCGCGGAGACAATCGAAAAGCCGCCCTACCTGTTGAACGAATCCCAGCTCTGGAACGCCTACGCCGCGCTGGAAAAATCCAAGGTCAGAGGCGCCTCTGGCCGCCGCATCCTCACCGACCTCGTCTCGCTGGTCAGATTTGCCATCCACCAGGACAACGAACTCATCCCCTTCCCCGAGCGCGTCAACGCCAACTTCAAGGCGTGGCTGGAAATGATCTGCGACCACATCGCCGCAAATCTGGGCATCGAGCCGGATGACTTCGAGTACGCGCCGTTCCCGCAACATGGCGGCCTCGGCAAGCTGCATCAGCTGTTCGGCGATAAGTTGAACTCGATCATTGAAGAATTGAACGAGACGTTGGCTGCATGAGACAGCCGAAGGGTGGATAAGCGAAGCGCATCCACCAGACAAACACCGATGAGCAACTACCGAAGAGCCAAAATCGCCGGAGGAACCTTCTTCTTCACCGTGGTCACGCACGACAGAACGCCGTATTTCGCCGATGAGTCTGCCATCCAAATCCTGCGGGCCGCATTTGCGAAGGTGAAAACCGCCCGTCCCTTCGAGATCGAGGCCATCGTCGTCATGCCGGATCACCTCCATTGCATCTGGCGCCTGCCGACAGGAGATGACGACTATTCCGGACGCTGGCGGGAGATCAAGAAAATCGCATCGCGGCAGTTAGACCCGGTCACCAATCTCCGAAACGAACGCCCGGTATGGCAGCGCCGATTCTGGGAACATGCCATCCGTGACCAAGAAGATTGCCGCCGGCACATGGATTACGTCCATTACAACCCCGTCAAACATGGTCTGGCTCGACGGCCGATCGATTGGCCCTGGTCCAGTTTCAAGAAGGCGGTGGCGAAAGGCTGGTATGAACCGGCGTGGGGCAGTGACGAGCCGGCACACATTGCGGGTTTGGAATTGGAATGATGGGGATGAGGGAGCATCGCCGGATTTCATGAATCGATGGGGTTGGGTGGATGCGCTTCGCTTATCCACCCTACCAACGCTGTTTTTATCAACGTCCCATCGTAGGGTGGATAAGCGAAGCGCATCCACCAACTCTGGCGGGTGACCCTACCGGCGTTAGAGTGGATAAGCCAGCGCAGCCACACGTATGCTGCTTGATAGATGCCATGTTCGGTGCTTGAATGGGTATCCAATTCGGTACAGGAGCCTCAATGAACGCCATCCCCGCCCAGGAAATCAAGCGCCGCGGCATCGCCGCCGTGGACGAAGCGCTGGCCCAAGGCCCGGTGCACATCATCAAGAACAACCGCCCGCAATACGTGGTGCTGACGGAAGAGAGCTACCAGGAACTGCTCGAAGCCCAGGAAGAAGCTGCTCTAGCCCGCATCAAGGCCTCGCTGGAGGACGCCAAGGCCGGCCGCGTCACGCGGCATGACAACGTCGAAGCCCTCATGCAACGCCTGGACAGCGAACCCGCCGCATGACATGGACTCTCGCCACCACGGCCTTCTTCGAACGGCGCGCGAGGAAGTTTCTGACCAAACATCCTGACCTCCGGGCTCGCTTCATCGAAACATTGGAAAAACTGCGCGCGGACCCTTTCGAACCCAGCCTGCGCCTGCATCCCCTCGGCGGTAAGCTACAGGGCCTGCAGGTTGTCAGCCTCACCTACAGCTACCGCTACCGCTACCGCTACCGCATCACACTCACCTTGCGAATTACCGAACATCAAATCCTCCTGCTCGACATCGGTAGCCATGACGGGGTGTACGGATGAGCGGGGAGCTGAAGGTCGAGGAACTGCGGGCGGATTACGGGAGCAGTTCCGGCTGATCGGCGTGGATCTCGGGGAGGAAGACGATCGGCTGGAATCGGCATTCGACCGAGTGTGAATCGTGCGAATGACGTACGGTATGCTGTGCGTGTTCGATCTTACTTGATGCAATCCGAATCCAAAGATGTTTTTCCCACGCAGGCTCCAACGCCAAGCTCATCCTTGCCACGCATCCCTAATGCGTCCCGTGGCATGGCTTCTCACGGTTTTTCTTTGCGGTGCGGCGTACGCCGACGGGGACGCCGGAGTGAAGGCCGTCGAGCGGGGCGATTACCCGGCCGCACTGCGGGAATTCAAGCAGGCGGCTGAGCGAGGTGAGCCCGCGGCCCAGGTGAATCTCGGCAATCTCTACATGAAGGGGTTGGGGGTCGAGCAGGACTATGCGGCTGCCGAGCGCTGGTACCGCCAGGCCGCCGAGCATGGCGACCCCATCGGGCAGAGCAAGCTGGGCATCCTCTATTACTACGGTCTCGGCGTGGACAAGAATACCGACGAAGCCGCCCGCTGGTTTGCCAAAGCCGCGGACCAGGGCGAACCCGGCGCGGCGGCAGTGCTGGGTTCGATGTATGCCGAAGGCGAGGGCGTGATCCGCGACAACGTGAAGGCTTACTACTGGTACACGCTGGCTGCAGACGGCGGTCAGACGGATGCGCTGGAGGCGCGCGCCACCCTCGTGGACGAAATGACGCCGGGCGAGATCGGCGAAGCCTTGCAGCGGGTCGGCGAGTGGCGGGAGGCGCAGCTCAAGGCGGCGAAGCCCTCGGCAGAGGATAAAGCGGACAAGCCTTCCAGCGGGAAGGGAAAAAAGCGCGCCGGAGGTGGCCGCGCTCGCAAGAAATCCTCGAAATAGCAGGTAAACTTCCCGATAGAGCGCCGTGTCAGGAGCGTAATCCGGGATCGACCATGCCCAGTCTTCTCTCATGAAGGAACCTGTTCGCGGCAAATCTCCTCCGCGGCGTGTCACGCCGGGTCACCTTCTCGGCTTCGGCCGCGGGCCGCACTATTACGTCTATCTGCTGGCCACTTTGATCGTGCTCCTCATCATCAGCGCCGTGACGGAACGGCTGGTGGTCCGGATCGTGGAGCAGCTGATCATGATCGGCACCCTCATTTCCGGCACCCTGGCCACCGGCAGGACGCCCATCCAGATCGCGCTTACGGTTACTGCAGCCTTCGTCATGTTCGTGGCCGGCTGGGCCCGTCTGTTCGTGCCGGAAACCTACTGGCTCACGGTCGTCTGGCTGATATTCAGCTTCCTGTTTTTCTCCCGCGTCACACTCGCGCTGGCCTGGGACATCTTCTCCAGCCGGGCGCATGTTTCCGCCAGCCTGCTGTACGGCGCCGTCAGCGTCTATCTGCTCATGGGATTCACCTTCGCCAACGCCCATTTCCTGCTGGAGACCGTCGCGCCGGGCTCCTACCAGTGCGGCGCGCCGCAGTGTCATCAGGATCCGGTATCGCCCGCCTATCTGTATTTCAGCTTCGTCACGCTTGCGACCGTGGGCTACGGCGACATCGTCCCCTTGAGCCGGGTGGCGGGCATGCTGGCCTACATGGAGGCGATCGCCGGCCAGATGTACGTGGCGATCCTGGTGGCCCGGCTGGTCGGCATGCAATTGTCCCAATCCAGAGATTAAACGCATCGGAGGAGAAACCGTGCATTCGAATACGAAATGGAGGTGGATGTCGGCAGTGGCTGGCTCGCTCGTTCTTGCGCTGCTTTTGGCTTGCGCCGCGATCCAGGTGGATACCGGTTTCGACCGGAACGCCGATTTTTCGCGGTACAAGACCTACTTTTGGCTCAGCCGGCCGGCGTCCGGCAACGCGTCGGTGGACCGCAGGATCGTCGAGCTGATCGACGCCGCATTGCGTTCCAAAGGCTGGCACAGGGTCGCCGAGGGCAAGGGGGACGCCGCTCTGGACGCTGAAGTCCTGACCGAAGAGGAGGAGCGCAACGATACCTACTACGATGGTTGGGCGCTCAACCAGAATGTCGGTCCCGCCCAAACGGTGGTCACCACCTTCCGGGAAGGGACGCTGATCGTGAACGTCCTCGATGGGCGGTCGGGGCGTCCCATCTGGCGAGGTGTGGCGCATGAAACCCTCTCCGAGGATCCGGCCGAGAACGAGGCGCTGGCCGGGCAGGCGATAGCGAAGATGTTCGCGGCCTTTCCGCCGGCACGCGCGCCCCGCTAGAACAAGCGCCCGCTCATGGTTTGCGCTCTCACTTCGATGTTGTAGGCTTATTCGCGCAGTGTCACTGCGCGGCGTCATTTTCGCGATGGCTGGTTTTGTCGGCAGTTGGCCCGATTTGTCCTTAGGTTGTTCGATTCAAGGAGAAGATGCGTGGAGCGAAGCTTCGGTTGCCGACTCGATCGATTCCGGATGTGCGCTTTTCCCAGCCTGGGCCGATGCCGAATGTGCGGTGCCTATGCTGCGATCGGTATCGATGACCGTCTTGCAGGCACATATGCATTGCAATCTCGACTAACTGGCCACCGGTACCATTTCCCTCGTTGGCACCGCCCAGCGACGGACGAGGTCACTGATTCCCTGACTGGGCAGACGCCGGCGCTGGTCTGCGGGATTGGCGGCGGTATCTTTCGGACCGGCGCCATCGGCGCCTTGTCCCACTTCGACAAACGGAGGACGTGGTGAAACAGAATCGACGGACACGCCGTCGCGGCGCCCTGGCGCTCGCCGGCCTGCTGATTTGCGCCGGTGGCGGCTGGGCCACCGGGGCCGACAAGCCGGCACCCAAGGCCGCCGCCGAAAGCGCGCCGGAAGCGGCGATCGGTGCGCAGGTGGACCAGTTGCTGCGGCAGATGGGGGACTACCTCAAGTCCGCCAAGGAATTTTCGGTGCACGTGGATGTGTTGTACGACGATCTTCTCGCTTCCGGCCAGAAGATCCAGCTCGCGGCGTCCGACGACATCGCGGTCCGCCGCCCCGACCGTTTCCGGATCCGGTACCGCACCGACACGGGCGGAAAACGCTTCTGGTACGACGGCAAGACCTCCACCCTGCTGGACGAGGCGCACGGCACCTATGCCACCGAGCAGACGCCGGCGGGCATCGACGCCACGCTGGACTATCTGATTTCCCAGCTCGGTTTCACGCCGCCATTGTCGGACCTGCTGTACAGTGACCCCTATGCCATCCTGAAGCAGCATGCGGTATTCGGTTTCCATGCCGGAATGAGCGAAGTGGGGGGGATGCCGTGCCATCATCTCGCCTTCGTCGGCAAGAACGTCGACTGGCAGCTCTGGATCGAAGACGGCAAACTGCCGCTGCCACGGAAATTCGTCATCACCTACAAGACGCTTCCCGGCGCGCCGCAGTACATGGCGGTGCTGTCCGATTGGGACTTCGCCAGCCATCTGCCGGATTCGGCGTTCAGTGCCGCGCTCCCGCCGAAGGCCGAGCGCATAGGGTTCTTGAAAGCCGCGGCTTCTGCCAGGAAAGAGCAGGCAAAGAAAACGCCGTGACGCGAGTGGAGGACAAACTGATGAATCGAAATACCGGATTTGAGAACCGTCTGGGCATCGCCGTATTGGGATTGCTGCTGGCCGGTGCGGGGCTGCCCCGGATTGCCGGCGCGCATGGCGGATTTGGCGGGGGATTCGGAGGCGGCCATTTCGGCGGTGGGGAATTCGGCGGCCATGTCGGGGGCGGCGGTTTCGGCCAGCGCGCGGGGGATGACCGCGGTGACGAGGGCCAACGCTACGGCGGGACCGGGATAGGCGGCGGCAGTTTCGGCGGCGGCGGCTTGGGCAGTGTGCGGGCGTCCGACGGCGCGGACGGCGCCGGCCACGACTGGCGGCAGAGCGCGAACCGCGATTTCGGGACTGGAGGCCAGGGCTTCCAGCGCCCGGAAGACCGCCAGGAGGCGACGCCGGCCCAGCGTCAACAGGATCGGGACAATGAGGTCAACACGGCTCAGCAGAATCGCGACAAGGAGATAAACACCGTCCAGCAGAATGCCTACAAGCAGCAGGACGCCATGGCGCAGTACCACTATCAACAAGCGGAGCAGCTCCAGAGGAACCGCTACGACTATTACGGCGGCGGCAACTACTACGGGCCGGTGTTCATCGGCGGCACCTGGGGCGGCTATTACAGCGGCATGGCGATGATGGGCATGATGGAGGGCCTCATGATCGGCGAAATGGTCGCTTCGGTGCCGCGCAACTCGCAGCCCGTCGTGGTCGAGAACAACACCTACTACTACTCGAACGGCGCCTATTATCTGCCGCAGGGCTCGGGTTATGTGGTGACGCCTCCGCCGCTGGGGGCGACCGTGACCAGCCTGCCGCCATCCTGCGTCACGGTCTACAGCGGCCAGCAGCCTTATTCCGACTGCGGCGGGGCGTTCTATACACCGTCCGGCGGCGGCTATACGGTGGTCACGCCGCCCCCCGGCCTGACCGTGAGTTCGCTCCCCGGCGGCGCGGCGACCCATACCGTCAACGGCGTCAGGTACTACGAGTTCGGCGGGATCTGGTACCGTCCGTTCTACAGCGGCAGCGACGTGGTCTACCAGGTCGTCAACAGTCCGAATGCCTAAAAGCCCCCTCATTTTGAGGAGAGCCGCGGTGAGGATCTCGAACAGGGAAAAGGGGCGCGGCCGGATGCCGTCATTTCGCAATGGTCACGGCCGCTCCCGTGCTCTGCTGGCAGCCGTGGCCGTGTCGTTTCTCTGCGGCTGCAGCGCGACCAAGCAGGCAAGGGAGGTCGAACGTTCCGGATTCCTGGGAAGCTATTCCAGCCTGCGCAAGGGCAACGGCGACGAGCCCCTGCTGATGTACGCCGATCCGGCCGCCGACTGTCGGAAGTACACGAAAGTGATGATCGATCCGGTGACGCTATGGGCGAAACCGGGCGATTCCTGGCTGCAGAAGCTCGAGCCCAAGGACCGCGACATGCTGCGCAAGCTCGGTACCGAGACCGTGCAGGACGTCATGAACAAGGCCCGGTTCGAGGTCGTGACCCAGCCGGGCCCGGATGTGATGCGGGTGCGCATGGCGCTGACCGAGGCCGACAAGGCCAACGTGCTGCTGAAAGAGGGTGCCGTCCTGGCGCCTTATGTCACCGCGCCCGCCGCGCTTTACTCGGAAACCACGGGCCAGGCCTTGTTCACGGGAGACGCGGCGTTCGAGCTGGAGCTCCTGGATTCCCGGACCGGCCAGCGCCTGTATGCCGCCGCGGACAAGCGGGTCGGCAAGCTCGACGTCCGCGATTTCCACGAATGGGATGACGTGAAAGAGGCGTTCAAGTCCTGGGGCGAGCGGGGAGCGCGGCGGCTGGTGAACTGCCGGACGACGGGCTCGTTCGCCTCCAGCCCCAAGGAGCAGAGCTTTGAGGAAAAGATCGACAACAATGTGCCTTGAGCCTGGCACAGGAACCATGGTGAGCGGGCTTCTGCCGGGGGCGAAGCGCGGAAACCGGAGCTTATTCCGGTTCAATAGACAAGGTTCAGGGACGTCTCCCCCAACGCTGTGAACTTGTAACCGTTCAGTTTCCTGGGAGCGCGGGCGTCCCGCCCCCTGAAAATGCGGCCAAGACGGCCGCGATCCCGGCAAAAAAAGCGGGGGGTATGAACGGGTGCGTGAACCTGGGTGTATCGGAACTCTTTCCGGTTCGTTCCTTCACCCTGCTCCTGGAGTTGCATCGATGCCAGGCTTTCGGTTGGAGATGATTCTTTCCAGGAGCGCCAATCGCTTGGGTCTTTGCGCTTCGCAGCCGAATATTCCCTTTCGTTACCCCGAGGGCAAGTACGAGAGGGGGGAGTTAGCATATATCCATGATATCCCGGTGCTCGCCGTCGAGGGCCTTCCACGGGAGATCGGTGAGCAGGTTGCCGTTCTTGCCCTACTACCGGCTCAAATTCTATTGGGCTATCCGATGGATGTCCTCAGGCGGCGCCTTCCCATCGGGGACAAGCTGAGACAAAAAGTCTTCGAAAAACTCGTTCAAAAAGGAAGGTTGTTACTTCTCAACTTTCCTGAGCATCATCGTGCAGAATTTGACGCCCTTGCCAATTTCAACATGGACCGCGACCCTCTGTTGGCAGCGAACACCATGTTTGACCTCAAAAATGTGGGGCTGCGCGAGTTATTCGGCTGCTCCAGTCTGATTGTGAATGCCGAACATACCGCAACCGGCAAGCCCTTGTTCGGACGAAATCTCGATTTTTTTTCCTGCGGCTACCTCCATGCATACAGCCTGGTAACTGTCTACCGGCAAAAGGACAAGAAGGCATTTGTATGCATAGGGTTCCCAGGATTCATCGGCTGTATTTCTGGCATGAACGACGCAGGTTTGTGCCTTGCTAGTCACGATGTTTTCACCCCTACACCGGATCGGAAATTCAATCCCAATGGGACGCCATTTGCTTTATGTTATCGTAGGCTGCTCGAGGAATGCTGCAGTGTGGATGAAGCAATCGAATTGCTGAAGAAGATGGAACGTACCACAAGCACGCTCTTGGTTCTTTGTGATAAGGAGGGCGGTGCTACGTTGGAATTGACGCCAGATAACGTTATCAGGCGATCTATGGTTAACGGCTTCTGTACCTGTACTAACCACTTTACATCGAAACAGCTTTCTGCAAAGAAGCAGGACAATGTTTATAGAACTCTCGATCGGCAAGAGAAACTCCAGAACATCGCGCCGGGCGAAAAACTTGGGATTAAAGAAATGCAACAACGGCTTCATTCGGTTAATCAAGGTGACTTGACAATTCAGACCATGATATTTGAACCGGAGCACCTAAAAATTCATTTGGCGATTGGCGATGGTCCTTCCTCAAGGCATGAGATGAAGACCCTGGATTTTGGGTTGCCAGCAAGCGGAAGAAAAGGACCGCTGAGTCGATAAATGGGTTGCCGCTCAGTGGTAAGCCCCAGCCTCGCCGCGGGTAATTTAACCCAGCGGAGCGGCACGCGCGGACAGTGAAAGTCAAGCAGAAGGTCTGAGTTGTTTCCGAACGCTGGCCTGCGTCAAGAACCTCGCCCCGGATTCGGGGCTATGTCTCCCTGGCCGCAAGAGAGGCCGTGAACGTGGTCGGCGCGATCGTGGGCGATGCCGGCAAAGGCGTTGCGATCGGCGCGGAGGGCGGCGGCGTGCTCAGCGCCGCGAAGCGCCGCCGCCAGCAGCAGGCCGAACAGAAAGCCCAGGCTCGGCAAGCCCAGACCCGGTCCCCGCAGTTCGGCGACTATCTGCGAGCCCATGGCGGGCGCCTGCCTGAAGGGGTGGGATTACCGCGTCGAATGATTCGCCGGGCGGAGAGCATGTGTCGTGAGTGGCATGCATGCTGCTTGCGGCATTCGGCATGAACGCCTTACTTTTCCCCGTCTTTGTTTCGGCTCGCCGCCTGTGCGGCAATTTCTCCATCCGTCTGCCGCAGCGGCTGCTGTTCGTGGCTGCGGCCAGCGCCCTGCTCGGAGGCTGTGCCTTCACGCCTCCGCCGCGGGAGGCGCCTCCGAGTCCGCCGCCGCTTCCGGTCGCGGTCGAGAAACACCAGTTCAGCGTGGCCGGAGACGAAAGCGTGGTCGGCCAGCTTGCATCGGTCGAGACCCGCGACGGCGACACGCTGTCGGACATGGCCCGCCATTACGGCCTGGGATTTCAGGAGCTTACCACAGCCAATCCGGGCGTCGACCCGTGGGTGCCGGAGGCCGGCCGCCGCTTGGTGCTGCCCTTGCAGTTCACTCTGCCGGACGCGCCGCGTAAAGGCATGGTCGTCAATTTGGCGACGATGCGCCTGTACCATTTTCCGCCGAAGGCTGCGGAAGGCGCCGTGTCCACCTATCCGGTAGGCATCGGCAAGGAAGGACGTTCGACGCCCACCGGCTACATGACCGTGGTCCGCAAGACCGAGTTTCCGACCTGGTATCCCACCGAGAACATCCGCAAGGATCATGCGTTGAAGGGCGACCCGCTGCCGGCGGCGGTGTCGCCCGGCCCCGACAACCCGCTGGGCGATTTTGCGATGTATCTCAGCCGGCCGCAGTACCTGATCCACGGTACCAACAAGCCTTACAGCATCGGGTTCCGCGCCAGCAACGGCTGCATCCGGCTGTACCCCGAAGACATCGCCGCCGTGTTCCCCCAAGTGAAGACGGGGGCCGCCGTGCGCATCGTCAACCAGCCGTATCTGGTGGGCCGCAAGGGAGGCCAGGTCTACCTGGAGGCGCATGAGCCCTACGAGGAGCTGAACCAGGCGCGGCTGAAAGCCGAGCTGACCGCCAGGCTGAAGCGTCTGGAAAAAAAGGAAGGCATCGCGCTGGACTGGCCCAAGGTGGAGCAGGTTCTTTCCGAGGCTCGGGGCATTCCCGTGCCGATCCAGGCGAATTCACCGGCGGCGTCGGCCGTAGTGGCCCAGGCGACCGAGCTGCGGCGGCCCGCCGCCTGGTTCGGCCGGCCGGAGCTTCCCGCCGAGGATGCGAGCGGCTGGCTGGTGAAGGCGGCGGCGACGCGGGAAGAGCTGAGTGCCCGCCGCGTCGCCGCGGTGCTCAACCACCAGGGACCGCCGATCCCCGCGCGGGCGGTAAAGGCCGGCGACGGCTTCGAGGTGCTGGCGGGGCCGTTCAAGGACGGCAAGGCCGCCAAAATGGCGGCGAAGCGTTTGAAGATCGACCTGGAACTCGACGCCGAAGTACGTCCGCCCACCGATTCGATGCGTGTCGCGGGGGCGAAGCCTCCGGCGCAGGCCGGCCGGTGAGGCCGAGTCACAGGGGCATGCCGGCGTGCTTGAGCGCCTCTTCCCAGACCTTGTCCGGCTCCTCGGAGAAGATGAGGGAAGTGTCGGCCGGTGCGAGCAGCCAGTCGCCGCGGGCGATCTCTCCGTCGAGCTGGCCGGGCGACCAGCCGGCATAGCCGAACAGCATACGCACCTGCCGGGGGCCGCGGCCGCGCGCGAGGGCTTCCAGGACATCCGGCCCGGTTGACAGGGACAGCCCCTTCTTCAGCGCGCGCGTGCTGGCGCCGGCGTAATCGTCCGAATGGAGTACGAAGCCCTGGCCGACTCCCACCGGGCCGCCCAGATACAGTTTGATTTCGCGCTGCTCTTTGGAAGACAGTCCGAAGGCTTCCAGCAGCTTCGCCAGCGGACCCGCCCCGGCGAGGCGGTTGACGATGAGGCCCATGGCCCCTCCCTCGCTGTGGCTCACGACGTAGATGACGCTGTGCGCGAAGATGTTCGCCGGCATCTTCGGATGCGCGACCAGAAATTGGCCGGAGGTATCGAAGTGCCCCTTGGGGATTTCCGGGGGACGCACATAAGCCGACGCGGCGGAGCCGAGCGCCAGCGCGGTCGACAGGATGAGGAACGTCAGTAAGGAATGGCGGGACGGCATGGCCGGAGTGTATCCCACGCCGCTCCGGGAATCACTTGCGCTTTCTTCCGGGGAAGTCTTCCGGGTGGTGGATGCGGTAGAGGTCGTAGGGCAGGGCCAGGGTGTCGAAGACGGCGCCCACGGGCAGGTCCAGCACGAACGCGGGGAACAGCAGCACGTGCATCCAGCCGGGATAGGGCAGTTTGCCGTTGATGGCCGCGTCGATGTCCTTCACCCCTTGCTGGGCGCCGGGGTAGACGGTCCAGCCCTTCCTGGGCAATACGTCGTTGCGGGCACGGATACTGGCGCACCCGCTTGCCAAGGTGGCGATCAGGACCAGGGTGACGGCTAGGCCGCGCTTCGTGTTCATGTTGTTGTTCTCTCCCGGCAACGATGTCGGAAAATGCGATGACGGCATGCAAGACGGGGGGCGGGTGAACCGACCTCCGCCGTAGCCGTCAATATAGCCTATCGGCGGCGCTTGTGCTGCCGTTGCCGTCAGTTCACGACCTGGCCGATTTCCACCGAATAGCTGCCGCCATCCTGCGCCTCCACCGCGGAGGTCAGCCCCTGCAGGTCGCCCGGGGAGGGCATGGCGTTGCCGGTCTTGGAGACGCGGGCGCCGATGACGATGCGCGGGAAGGACGACAACTTCATACCGGGCGCCATCGCCATGCCGTCGTTCAGGGTGATTTCGGCCGGCAGGTCGCTGACCTTCTTGCGGCTGATGGCCAGGGGCATGGGCGGGCCTTCCGCCGCGCGGGCGAAGACGAATACGACGTCGTTGGGGCCCGCCTGTCCTTTCAGTTTGTCGTCGAGGCTGACTTTCACCCGGATGCTCTTGCCTGTTTCGGTGGCTGCGGGAACCGTGTCCGCCGTCTTGGCCTGGGGCGGGGCCGTGCCCTCCAGCTCGGCGATATAGCCGTCCAGTTGCCGGGTCTGCTCGCCGTCCGCGGGCAGCAGCGATCGGAGCTTCTTCCAGTATTCCAGGGCCTTGGCTTTGTCCTCCCGTTCCACCGCGGCGAGGCCGGCCAGCCAGAGGCTGTGCATGTGATCCGGATTGCGCTGGAGGACGCCGGCAATGATTTCGGTGGGCTTGCCCACGAGGCTGCCCTGGTTCGTCTCGCCCAGCGCCTGGGCATACAGCGCCTCCACATCGGGATTGCCGGGCGCCAGCTTCAGCGCGAACTCGTAGGCCTGCACCGCCTTGTCCATCTGCTGGACGGCCAGGAGCGACCGGCCGAGCAGGAGCCAGCCGTCCAGATCGTTGGGCTGCTGCTGGAGGCGCTTGGAGAGCTGCTCGATCCTGGCCTGCAAATCCCCCGCGGCCATGTCCGGCTCGGCGGCGGCCACGGTGGCCGGGTGGGCGATCAGGTCCATCCGGCCCAGCCCCCCGTACAGCGCCAGAATCGCCAGCGGCAAGGCCGTCAGCACGACGATGAGAGCGGTCTTCCCTGCCTCCGGCGCCTGCCGGGGGAGCTTGGTCTCGGCGGCGGCGAGGTCGGCCAGGAGATCGCGGTCGAATTCGTCGCCGAACCGTTCCGCCGCCTTGTCGTCGCCCGTCTCGGCCGCGAGTTCTTCCCGCTTCTGCCGGTTGATCAGCCAGTTGAGCTTCGCGCGGTCGACGCCGGGGGCGGATTTCCGCCCCAGCAGGGCGGGAAGGAAAAAGCCGTAGCCGGCCAGCAGCAGGGCCGCCGCCAGCACCCAAAACGATGTCATGTGATTACCCCTGGAATCGGTCTTTCAACTGCTGGAGGCGCCGGCGCTCTTCCGCGGAAAGCGCTTCTTCCGGCCGGACCGGGTCGGCGCGCCGCTTGGCCTGCTTCCACAGGAAGACGGCGCCGCCGGCCAGCAGCAGGAACGGCCCGAGCCAGAGCAGCAGCGTGACGCTCTTGAACGGCGGGCGGTAGAGCACGAAGTCGCCGTAGCGGTCGGTCAGGAACTGCACGGCTTCCTCGCTCGACTTGCCGCTCTGGATGATGTTGTAGACCTCCGTGCGCAGGTCCTTGGCCAGTTCGGCGTCCGATTCGGCCAGCGACTGGTTCTGGCAGACCAGGCAGCGCACGTCCTTGATGAGCGTTTCGTAGCGCTCCTGTTTGGCGGGATCGTCGAACTGGCGGACTTCCATGGCATCCGCGGCGGGAATGGCCAGGAGGCCGCACAGGCAGAGAATCAATCGTTTCATGCGGCGCCCTGCAATTCGCGGATCAGCGGCAGTATCTTGTTTTCGAGGTCTTCGGGAGTCACGGGACCGGTCTGCTTGTAGCGGATCACGCCGTGCTTGTCGACCAGGAAGGTTTCCGGCACGCCGTAGACGCCCCACTCGATGCCCATCTTGCCGTCCTCGTCGAAAGCACTGGCCCGGTAAGGATCGCCGAAGCGCTTCAGCCAGGCCAGGGCGTCGTCGCGGGTGTCCTTATAGTTGAGGCCGTAGATCGGGACGATGCCGCGCTTGGCGAAGTCCACCAGCACCGGATGTTCCTGGCGGCAGGAGACGCACCAGGACGCCCAGACGTTGAGCAGGAACACCTGGCCCTTGAGTTGGTCCAGGCTCAGGGTGCGGTCGGCCGCGGCCACCTCGGGCAGCGAGAACGCCGGGGCCGGCTTGCCGATGAGGGGGGAAGGCACTTCGCGCGGGTCCAGGGTCAGACCCACGCCCAGGAGGACGACCAGCAGGACGAAAATGACGAGAGGAATGGCGAAACGCATGCGTGATGTCACCATGGGTTGCGTTCGAAGGGTATCAGGTTGCGCGGGCCGCGGCGCGTTCGGGAACGGCGCGGGCTTCGCGCAGCGGCAGCCGGTAGCGCCGGTCGCCGACGGACAGGAGGCCTCCTGCGATCATGAACAGGCCGCCGGCCCAGATCCAGCGGATGAACGGCTTGACGTAAAGCCGCACGCTCCAGGCGGTCTTGTCCAGCGGTTCGCCGAGGGCGACGTAGAGATCGCGGGACAGGCCGGCGTCGATGGCCGCTTCGGTCATCATGTTGCGCTGGACCTTGTAGTTCCGCTTCTCGGGCCTGAGTTCCAGGCTCTCGCCGTCCCGCTCCACCCGGAACGTGGCTCGCTGGGCCGAGAAGTTGGGGCCCTGCACGGTCTCCGTGCCGAGGAAGTGGAAGGTGTAGCCGGACAGCGTCACGCTGTCGCCGGGCGCCATGCGCACCAGCTTTTCCTGGCTCAGGCGGTCGGACAGCACGGCGCCGACCAGGAACACCGCGGCGCCGAGATGCGCAGCGGTCATGCCGTAGACGCTGGGCGACTGGGCGCGCAGGCCATCGAGCCAGCCGTCGCGCAGCCGGATCCGGGTCCACAGGCTCAGGCAGGCGCTCGCCGCCAGCCAGAACGCGCAGCCCAGCCCGGCCATCATCTTGAAATCGGCCTCGTCCCAGGCCCAGGCGGCGAGCGCCATGCCGGCCGCGAAGCTCGCCGGGAACAGGTAGCGGACCCGGTGAAGAATTCGGCCGATGGGGCTTTCACGCCAGGCGAACATCGGGCCGATGCCGGCCAGCAGGAAGATCGGCGCCATCAGCGGGGCGAACACCGTGCCGAAATACGGCGGGCCGACCGAAATCTTGCCGAGCTTCAGCGCATCCAGGATCAGCGGGTAGAGGGTGCCGAGCAGGATACTGCCCGAGGCGGTCACCAGCAGGATGTTGTTGAGCAGCAGCAGGTTTTCCTTGGACACCAGGCTATAGCGCGCCACATCGCGGACCCCCGGGGCCTTCACGGTGTATACCAGCAGCGAACCGCCCACCACGATGGCCAGCAGGATCAGGATGAACAGGCCGCGGGTGGGGTCGGAGGCGAAGGCGTGCACGGACGTCAGCACCCCGGACCGGACCAGGAAGGTGCCGAGGAGGCTCAGGGAAAAGGCGAAGATCGCCAGCAGCACGGTCCAGGCCTTGAAGGCGCCGCGCTTCTCGGTGACCGCCAGCGAGTGTATCAGCGCGGTGGCGACCAGCCAGGGCATGAAAGAGGCGTTTTCCACCGGATCCCAGAACCACCAGCCGCCCCAGCCCAACTCGTAATAGGCCCACCAGGAACCGAGGGTGATGCCGCCGGTCAGGAACAGCCAGGCCACCAGGGTCCAGGGCCGCGACCAGCGCGCCCAGGCCGAGTCCAGCGAGCCGCCGAGCAGGGCGGCGATGGCGAACGCGAAAGCCACGCTGAGGCCCACGTAGCCCATGTACAGCATGGGCGGATGCACCGTCATGCCGAAATCCTGCAGCAGCGGATTCAGGTCGTTGCCGTCGGGCGGCACCGGCACCAGCCGCTCGAACGGGTTCGAGGTGAACAGGATGAACAGCAGGATGCCGACGCTCACCAACCCCATGACGCCGAGCACGCGGGCCAGGAAGTCTTCGGACAGGCTGCGGCTGAACACCGTCACCGCCGCCGTCCAAAGCCCGAGAATCGTGGCCCACAGCAGCATCGAGCCCTCATGCGAGCCCCAGACTGCGGCGATGCGATAGTACAGCGGCAAGGCCGAGTTCGAGTTGCGCGCGACGTACTCCACGGAAAAATCGTTGTTGATGAAGCAGGCCGTCAGGGCGCCGAAGGATGCCAGCAGAAACAGGAACTGCGCGCGGCCGGCGGGCTTCGCGACGCTCATCCAGATGCCCACGCCCTGGGATGCGCCCAGGAGCGGGAAAGTGCCCTGCAGCAAGGCCATCAGGAGGGCCATGACCAGGGCGATGTGGCCGAGTTCGGCGATCATTTTTTCTGGTACTCCGAGTAGTCGGCGGGGAGTTGGCCGTTCTTCTTCAGCGAATCGGCGACTTCGGGCGGCATGTAGTTCTCGTCGTGCTTGGCCAGCACTTCAGTCGCCTGGAAAGTGCCGGCATCGTCGACCTGGCCCACGGCGATGATGCCCTGGCCTTCCCGGAACAGGTCGGGAAGGATGCCGGTATAGAGCACCGGTACGGCGTTCGGGCCGTCGGAGACCTCGAAGCGCACGCTCAGGCTGTCCGGTTCGCGTTTGACGCTTTCCTTGACCACCAGCCCGCCGATGCGGAACGGGTAGCCCTTCGGCGCTTCGCCGGAGGCCACCTGAGAAGGCGTATAGAAATAAAGGAGATTCTTCTGGAAGGCGGTGAGGGCGAAGAAGGCGGCGATGCACACGCCGGCGACCATCAGCGCTACCCACATCATGCGTCTGCGGCGCGGCGTCATCATGGGCGGGACTCCTGCTTCAACTGGCGGCGAAGGCTTTTCAGCATTTCGTTTTTCCGGCGCAGCGGAGCGATCAGGTTGAAGACGAGCACGGCCAAACACAGGCCGTAGGAAGTCCATACGTAGACGGCATAGCCGCCCATATGGAAGAACTCTTGGAAATTCATGTGCTTGGGGAAGGCCTCGGATGGAGGGGTGATTGGGATCGACACGATATGTTACGGCAATGGCGACTTCAGCGGCTACCGGAGAAATGGAACAGCGGAGGATGGCGTCGTTCCTTTCCCGAGCGGCCGGGAGTTATGCGGTCGATGGACCGTCCAACAATAAAGCACAAATCGCGCCGCGAGGTGAATCGGGTTTACACTTTTTGGTTTGCGCCGGTGGTGTCACGGCCTCATCGAGATCGAGCGGACAGGTGCGACGGTTTCCAATGTGTGTGATCTGCCCTGAGAGCCGCGTCAAATGCCGCATCCCGCGAGTTCCACCCTCGCCCCGCCTTGTCGGCGATCTCGTGCGCGAAATAACTCATACGGTTCGTGAAATCGCGCGATCGGCGATACCGATACTGGCGTTCCTCATTGTTTTGGCTTGGTTTTTCCGCTGGCTCGATTGTTGCCCCCTCTCGTTTCGGCCGCGCGTCTTTCCCGCGGCGCCGTGCACGACAACAAGAATCCTGGAGGAACCATGAATACCCTTCGCCCTGCTACGGAGACGCGTCCCTCTCGGCGTCTCCTCCTCGGAGGCCCGCTGCTCGCCCTGGCCGTGCTGCTGGCTCCGCAAGCGGTCTCGGCCGCCGCCAAGATCAAGATTGCCAAAGCGGCCTGGTCGGAAAAGGCCGGCACGCTGACGATCACCGGCAAAGCCAAGGGCGGAACCGGCGCCGTCGAGATCTACGACATCAATGGCCGCCGCCTGGGCAGCAGCCAGGGCGGCAGTTTCGCGGTGACGCTGAACCGCCAGGACCTGGCGGGCATCCCTTGCGCGGTGCGGGTTCAATCCGGCGACACCGAGATCATCAAGCCGGTGAAGGGTGCGCCCAAATCCTGCGCTGGCGTGCCTGTCTGCAGTATCGTCAGCCCGGGCGACGGCACGGTCCTTCAGATGGGCGTGGAAACCCATTTCGAAGCCAAAGCCACGGCGAAAGCCCCGGCCGCCTTGCCGTTCAAATACGAGTGGGACTTCGGCGGCGGCGCCATGGGCTTCCCGTCCGGCACCCTGGCCCAGTCCGGTTCGGTCGGCGAACACGTGGCCTTCGTCCGCGATCACGGCGTTTATCGGGTCCGCTTCGTGGCGACCGACGCCCTGGGGCGCCGATGCGAGGATTCGATAGCCGTCAGCGTCGGCCAGGCGCCGGCCGCCCCGCCGGCGGCGGCGTCCCTTGCGGCGGCCTCGGTGCAGGCAGCCCCCAAGTTTGGCAGCGAGCTGGAGGGCAAGGCCGGCGACGTCGTGGTCCTTCCCTTCGCCCACAGCGCGGCGATGGGGCAGGGCGTGATGAACCTGGATGCGGGCAACCCCTGGCCCGGTTTTTTTCACTTGAACGCCATCGCGTATACCAAGGCGCGCCAGCCCTTGAACGTGGAAGCCGACGCCTTCGAGCTGTTCTATTCCGCCGCGGTGAATCCCGCCGATCCGGTGGGGGCGGATTCCATCAACACCACCAGCCGGAATTACCCGGTGGATGCCTCGTTCCGTGACGCCCAGATCAGGAAGACCGACATGTGGGAGGCTCAGGAAGGCTGGGAGACCACGGCGGGCTACGAGCCGTTCTGGCAGGTCGACGAGAGCACGCCGACGGTTTCGCCCTTGTGGAAGGAGCCGCCCACCATCACCAAGATATTGAACGCGGCCTTTCCCGACATGTGGGGACAGGGGGCCGATTGGACCTGGTACCTGGCCCGCAATTCGGTGCCGGACGAAGGCTATCTCACCGGCAAGTTCGAGACCCGGATGACCGGCGACCCTGCCGACAAGGACAATTTCAAGGGCGGCCTGATGCCGGGCAAGGACAATCCCTACCAAGCCAATACACCGCAGGCGTTCCCGACCCGGGAGGCGGATACCCAGGCTTTCCTGGCGCTGGGAATACCTTTGACCGACATGGACGACCAGGGCCGGGTCAATCCCTTCCCGGTGATGCGGGTGGAAGCCAGGAGCAAGTCCACCGGACAGACCGCCGCGGCCGCGGACGTCGCGTTCAATACCGCCAAGGACGTACGCTGCAGCGAATGTCACGTCTATGGCGGCATCGGCGCCGATCCCACCGTGAAACGCTATCTGCGCCCGCAGAAGAAGGACGCCCAGGGCAATCCGATGTTCGACGGCTATGGCAACAAGGTATTGCTGGCTGGAGAGAAGAATACCCGCGTCGAGTATTTTCCCGACTACATGAATTCCAATCCCAAGACTCTGGAAGAAAAGGAGAAGGAAGCCTTCTGGAATACCTATGCGATCCATCCCTTCATGGAGTTGCAGGACCGCACCGGCGCACTTCTGGACGATTGGGATCCCGACGGCGATGGCATCGCCGGCGAAGGAGACCATCACCCCTGGGAGAACGGCTTGCGCTACATCAAGCAGTTCAAGGCGCCCGAACCCTGCCAATGGTGCCATCAGTCCGCCTATCTGAACGAATGCGGCTATGCCACCACCAACTGGGACGGCCTGGAATACGGCCCCTCGGAGCACCGCTTCCACGGCCGTATCCAGGTGGACGGGCAGGGCAAGGTGATCCGCGACGCTGAGGGCCGGCCGCTGATGTGGGACGACCAGGGGACGGGCAAGACCAACCCCAACTCGCTGTTCCCGGTCGTGGACAAGCAGGGCAACAAGGTTCCGATGGAGCAGAACTGCCTGAAGTGTCACGTGGGCGCCAGCCAGAAGGGCTATCACGACCCCATGTACAGCGCCGGCATCCAGTGCGCGGACTGCCACGGCGACATGCTGGCCGTGGGCGACGTCTTCCCCAAGAAAGCCCAGGGGGATCAGCCGAGGAACGCCAAGGGCGAACTGGTCGATCCCGACAAGCTCGACGAGCAGGGCAATCCGACGCCTGTGCATCGGGTCGACTATCTCGACCAGCCGAACTGCGGATCCTGCCATACCGGCAACGGAAACGAACCCGTGCGCAAGCTGGCCTACGATCCTGCCGACCCCGCGGCCACGCCGTTGTTGCCGGAGAATCCGCGGTTCGCCGTCAACAGCGCGAAGATCGCGTTCAATTATGTCGACTGGGACATGAACCGGGTGGACAAGAGCTACGATCTGCCCTTGTTCCGTAAGAGCCTGGACACCCACGGGAAGGTCCCTTGCGCGGCCTGCCATGGCTCCACCCATGCGATCTGGCCGATCAAGGAGCCCGGCGCCAACGAGAACGTGACCTCCCTCCAGTTGCAGGGCCATACCGGCCCCATCCTGGAATGCAACGTCTGCCACACGGCGGATTCCTTCGCCAAGCTGGACGACCTGGACGGCGGCCAGTACAGCGGCGACGCCAAACCCGGCATCCTGGGCGGCCCGCACAACACCCATCCGATCGACGATCCGTACTGGTGGAAGCAGGCCGATGGTGACGTCGCCAACAGCGACGGCAGTAACTACGGTGGCTGGCACAACAACTACGCCAAGCTGCCCGGAGCCAACGGCGAAGACCAGTGCGCGGCCTGCCACGGCAGCGACCACAAGGGCACCCGTCTGTCCAAGACGCCGGTGGACCGGGTGTTCGACTTCCGCGGCTTCGACGGCAAGAAGCTGAAGAAGGCCGGGTTCAAGGCCAAGGTCGTCAAGGTGGCCGCCGGCACGCCGATCGGCTGCGACACCTGCCATAGCCTGGAGACCAGCTTCAAGGGGGCGCCGGGGCATTAAAATCCACCGGCGATTCGATTCCAGGTCAATAGCGGGGCAGTGATGCCCCGCTTGTCTTGCGGACCTCTCCCATCCTTCGTTGCGATTCGCGAGACGGAACAGCCGGCAATCCTAGAACAAGCAGTTGGATGAGTGTGAGCAATTTCAAACCCAAGTCCACCGTGGTTGCACCCTCACCCCTACCCCTCCCCCAGTGGGAGAGGGGTTCTGCTCCCTTCTCCCCGCGGGAGAAGGGCCAGGGATGAGGGTTAGCGGTCTTTCATACTCCCCGCAACTGCTGGATTTAGGACTACAGGTTTTTGTAGCACGACCCGGCCTCAGTTCGGCGCGAGCCGCTTTCTTGTCCAATTGGGATCGCGGCGACAATCCAATACCGCCATGACCAGGACGGTTTCCTCGATGAGCCGATAATAGACGGCAAACGGAAATCGCTTGGCAATGAGCCTGTGATAGCCGAACACGATGCGATGCATGCCCCCGTAAAAAACCAGGGAGTCGATATCCGCATAGAGCGAGTCGAGAAAGTACGGTCCCAGACCCGGCGAACGCCCCTCGTAGAAGCGATACCCTTCTTCGAGATCGCTTGCGGCAGCGGCGAGGATTTTTACTTGCACGCGACGTTTCGGCGGATTCTTTCCTTGGCCTCTTCCCAATCGGACACGCCCATTGTCCCCCCGGCCAAAGCCGCTTCACGATCCCGCAGGATGGGCTCATGCCAATGGGGGGAATCGAAGGACGGGTCTTCTTGAGTCAGATCCGCCCAGAGGCGTTCCATGAGTTCGAGTTTTTGCGCGTGGGTAAGTCGCGATAAAGAGAATTCCGGGGCTTCCATCGCTCTAGCGGTCGCCAATAAAAGAAACGGACAGGAATACAGTCTTGCATGGGGAGGCCGGATTCTCAACCGCCTCCCCGCTTTCCAGCCGGACCTGCGGAAAGTGGAGATTCGGCAAATCCCGGAGGTGGCCGGCGAGATGCCATACGGACCGCCGGGCGTTGCTCACCGCCAACGTTGTGTATTCTCAACCCCCCTGAGCGGTACTCAGCCAAGGAGGATAGTCCCTCCGGGCTATCGGTCCCTCCCCACGGCGGGTTTGCGGGGTACCCAGGTTTCGATCCGGGAAGCGGCCTGTGTCATCCGTTTGGGGCGGGCCTACCGGTCTGCCGCCCCGCCGAAATATTCCATCGCCCTGGCTAAGGCGCCGCGCCCGACCTGTTGACCTATCCTGCGTCCGGCGAAGTCATCGGCCTCGACGTGGATGCCGCCCCACAGCCTGGACTGGCCGGCCTGGTCGGCGGCGTCGAAGTAGCTGGCCCATTGCAGCCGCAGGTCGACGGAAGGTCCGCGCTCGTGGATGAGATAGTCGTCTTTTCGTGCGGTGAACTCCATCAGTCCGCCTGGAAAGTAGGGGCTGCCGGTGAGCGCCGCCAGCACTTCGGCAGCCGCCCGGCTGAAGGTGCTGTGGCCCGAAATGTAGCCGGGGAAGGCGGGTGTGACGAAAGTCCTGCGCTGATAAGGAACCCAGGCGGTGCCCAGGCCCCAGCGCACCCCGCTGACCTGGGTTTGAGGATCGGCCGGGCTGCCCGGCCATGACAGCAGCGCGACGTCGCCGATCCTGCCGCCGGCTTCGGCGGAGACCAGTTCCGCATGGCGTCCGCCCGGAGCCGCGGTTTCCGGGGTGACGAGTTCGACCAGGCCGGGGTTGAGCGGCAGTCCCCGCGGGCTGTAGGAGGGCAGGGACGGGTCGGACGACTGACCGTTCCTGGCCATATAGCGGATCATCGTGATCGGGCGCACGCCGTCGTATTTCCGCTTGCTGCCCCAGCAAGCGATGGCCGCGTCGTGAAGCGCGCCGTTGAGGGCGAAATAGGTCTTCACGTCCCATTCCAGCGGGGCCAGTTCCGGGCCGCCGCCGCCGATACGGCGTTGGAAGCCGGGCGAGTCGGCAACGGCGTTGGCGATGGTGTTCCAGTGGCCGGGCGGGGTCTCCGAATGCGGTCCGTCCGCCCAGAATTCGGCGACCACCCGCCCGAAATCGCCGCGCGGGACGACCTGCGGCGGGTAGGGCTGGCCGGTCGCCGGATTGACGGGATGGCCGGTTCCCTCGTTCGAGCCGAGCGGGTTGTTGCCCAGGGATGCGGGCGAGACGTCCATCGTCGCCCCGTCGTCCGCCGCCAGTTGGCTGGCCAGCTCGATCACGCGGAGCGCCTGCGCCTTGTATTCCGCGTCTCCCTCGCCGCCGAGCCGCGGCGGCGGGCCGGGATCGTAAAGCGCTTCCGCCGTGGCGATATCCGGGAGAGCGAAGGGGATCACTCCGCCCCATTGCGATCCGATGAACGTCTGGACCTTGCCGGGCAACGGAATTCCGTTCTGGGAAACGGTCTTGTCCAGGGCGAGCGGCTGCCAGCGATTGGGATCGAGGTGGTAGCCGGGGTCCGAGGGATCGGTGAGGTCTATCCCCGGCAGCTTCACGACCAGGGGTTTGTTCACCGGCGTATAGGTGGGGTCCTGGTAGTTGGCGGCTTCGCCGGCGCCGTCCCGGTCGCCGAAGGCGAGCACCGCCGCGGCGATCCGGTTTCCGACCGAAGCAGGCGTGTTTCCGGTGGTGTCGGTGACGCCGGGGTCCAGGCCCAGCCGGGCCATGCGGGAACCGAAGCGGGCCTGCGAAGCCGCAGAGCCCAGGGCGAGTTTTTCCGAGTAGCGCCGGGACAGGACCCGGTAGGCCGCGTAGCTGATGGCAATCCTGCGGTCATGCTCGATGTCCGCCGACGCCGGATGTTCAGCCGTGAGATAGGGCTTCGACCCGCCGCCATAGGCCGTCCAGGCGTCGTACATCGCGAGCGAGAGATGGAAAAGGTTGCGTGCGTGGACGCCGGGACGGGGATTGTCCAGCCGGATGGCATCCAGGATTTCCTCGTTCCATTGCCGCGCGACCGACCAATGACGCTGCGGACGGCTGTCGCAATAGGGGGCCGCAAAATAGTTGCCGCGCTTGCGGCAGTCGGCGGAGAGGCGGTCGGCCCGGTTGACCGCGGTGCAAGCGCTGCAATGCGCCTGGGCGACCAGACAGGCGCCGGGTTCCCCGCCGGGCAGGCTGGCGCAGAGGCCGGGAAAAGCGGTGCGTCCGGCGATCCCTTCACAGCGGCGGGCAATGCGGCTCTCGGCTTTTCGTTCCGTGTCCCGCAGGCGCGGAGAGTCGACGCCGATGCAGGCTTCCAGATCGGCCGCCGTACTCGCTTGGTTCCCCTTCAGGCGTTTTCGGACGCAGAGGTGATATTCGGCCAGTTCGGTCCTGACGAAGGTGGCGAAAGACTGCGCGAGCGTCAGTTGGCAGCGCGCCGTGGCGCGGTCTCCGCCGCCCGAATCCAGCACGTCGGCAAGCTCGGCGCCGAACAGGGCGGTCATCTCGGATGCCTCGGAAAATGCGGCGTTGACGTCCTCCGGATTCGCCGGACCGAATGCCGGCGTCTCGCCGCATTCCCGTGCCGCGGCGGCGAGGGTTGCGTCGCGGGCGTGCTCGATGTCGGGATTCCGGGCGGCAAGGCAGGCGCCGATTCCGTCCGCCGCGAGTTTTCCCCGTACCGAGGCTTTGACGCAATGGAGCGCGGCGCGGGCCGCCGCGCTGGCCACGCCGGCCCCGGCTTTCTGGAGTGCCGCGATGCAGCGCTGCTGGGCGGCCGCCGGAGGCGCGTCCGCGGCAGTCGCCGTGTTTCCGGCCAATAACAAAAGGATGAAGATGAGTGCTGCGGGGGAAGTAAAGGGATGCATGGGGACGGTCGGAGGAAGGCGGGGACAGGGCCGTTCAACGTACTTCCCGCCAAGCAGGGACTGTGCCGAGCGTTGATGCGTCGGCGAGTATGGCGCGTCCTCACGCTCCGACCGTCGTCGAGGAGCCGGTGAGGTTGTGTTTGGATTGAAATCCGGGCGAGGGATTTCGAGCGATGTGGCATGTCACGCAAGTCGTGCGTGAAATTGCCGGCCCCCATGTCGTTCCGGTATTCGATCAGCCCGTTCCCTGTTCCCCTTCACCCTGCTGGCCCGCCGTGGACGCCCAAAGATCGGCCAGGGAGAACGCCAGTTCGGCGAAAGGCGGAGCGCGCACCTCGTCGGCTTCCTGCCAGGCGCCTTCCAGCAGCCAATGGCCGTCGTGGAGGCGGAAGACCTCCAGCGTGTGCAGATCCGGCTCGACCAGCCACAGCCATTGCACGGCTTGTCCGGCGTAGATCGGCATCTTGACCACGCGGTCGATGCGCGCCGTGCCGGGGGAGAGCACCTCGCACACCCAATCCGGCGCCAGGGTGAAATAGGCCTCGTCGGGCAAGGCCGGCATCCGCTCGCGCCGCCAGCCGGCCAGGTCGGGCACCAGGATGTGCGGTCCCAGATGCATTTCGGGTTCGAACAATATCCACCACCCGCCGGGACCGCCACGCCCCTGATGATAGGGTGGAACGATTTCACCGGTCAGAATGGAGGTGGCCTGCGCGTGTCTAGGCGCGGGGCGGGGCTGGGTGACGAGCTGGCCGTTCAGGATTTCACCGATGACGTGCTCGGGCAGATCGAACAGGTCGCGGTATTCGGCCAGGCGTTCGGCGGGGCGGCTCATGGAAAGACTTCCGGGTTGGGCGACGCCGTCCATCATGGCGATTTTCCGCCGCCCGGTCTACCTCATCGCCATCGTCTAAGCCCAAAGATCGGCCAGGGAGAACGCCAGTTCGGCGAAAGGCAGAGCGCGCACCTCATCGGCTTCCTGCCAGGCGCCTTCCAGCAGCCAATGGCCGTCGTGGAGGCGGAAGACCTCCAGCGTGTGCAGATCCGGCTCGACCAGCCACAGCCATTGCACGGCTTGTCCGGCGTAGATCGGCATTTTGACCACGCGGTCGATGCGCGCCGTGCCGGGGGAGAGCACCTCGCACACCCAATCCGGCGCCAGGGTGAAATAGGCCTCGTCGGGCAAGGCCGGCATCCGCTCGCGCCGCCAGCCGGCCAGGTCGGGCACCAGGATGTGCGGTCCCAGATGCATTTCGGGTTTGTCGAGGATCCACCAGCCGCCGGGACCACCGCGGCCTTGGTCATAAGGTCCGATCAGTTCACCGCCGACGATCGACGATGCGCGGGCGTGTTTCGGCGCGGGGCGGGGTTGTGTAATGACTTGGCCGTTCAGGATTTCGCCGATGACGTGCTCGGGTAGGTCGAACAGGTCGCGGTATTCGGCCAGGCGTTCGGCGGGGCGGCTCATGGAAAGACTTCCGGGCTGGGCGATGCCGTCCATCATGGCGATTTTCCGCCGCCCGGTCTACCTCATCGCCATCGTCTAAGCCCAAAGATCGGCCAGGGAGAAAACCAGTTCGGCGAAAGGCAGAGCGCGCACCTCATCGGCTTCCTGCCAGGCGCCTTCCAGCAGCCAATGGCCGTCGTGGAGGCGGAAGACCTCCAGCGTGTGCAGATCCGGCTCGACCAGCCACAGCCATTGCACGGCTTGTCCGGCGTAGATCGGCATCTTGACCACGCGGTCGATGCGCGCCGTGCCGGGGGAGAGCACCTCGCACACCCAATCCGGCGCCAGGATGAAATAGGCCTCGTCGGGCAAGGCCGGCATCCGCTCGCGTCGCCAGCCGGCCAGGTCGGGCACCAGGATGTGCGGTCCCAGATGCAATTCCGGTTCGTCGAGAATCCACCAGCCGCCGGGACCGCCTCGCCCTCGCTGAAATGGGCCGACCAGTTCGTCGCCAAGGATGGATGTTGCGAGCACGTGTTTCGGCGCGGGACGGGGCTGGGTGATGAGCTGGCCGTTCAGGATTTCGCCGATGACGTGCTCGGGTAGGTCGAACAGGTCGCGGTATTCGGCCAGGCGTTCGGCGGGGCGGCTCATGGGAGGACTTCCGGGTTGGGCGACGCCGTCCATCATGGCGATTTTCCGCCGCCGGGTCCACATCCGGCATGGCTGGGCGAGCAACTTCCAGTGCCGTCGGGATGCCCGCGGTTTCTGCCATCCGGCGTGTCAAATGACTTAGTACCCCCGTGAAAACCCGGAGCGGCAATTTTTCCGGGCTGACCAAGGCTATATCTATCAGAGGGTTAGGTGTTGGCCCGATCTCTGCTTTATCAGGGGACTCGTCCTGCGCGGCAGCGCGGGACAGTTCGCCATCGGTAGATCGTGCAAACCATTGCGGATCCGGCGCGCCGACCATGGATATGCATGCAGGCAATAGGGGGCAAGCCGCTTAGGGGCGCTTCGGCGCCCCGTTTTTTTGTCCGGTCGAAACGCATGATCCCAGGCGCCAGCTCAAACGGCACAAGAGTTCAGGGTGATCGACGTGATAAACGTGCCCCAGTACACCTACCTCGAAGTGAAGCAGGACAGCCGATCCCAGTGGATCGCCGGGCCGTCCGTGGAAGTCAGGAAAGGCGACGTCGTCCGCTTCGACGGTGGCGTGGAGATGAAGGATTTCCACCTTTACGCTTAGTAATTGGGCAAGCCGGTCCTGCTCCCGGCTATTGCGTGATATCCCGCTTAGTTGTGGGCAATCACACGGATTGTATCGGCGGTAAATTCTTATCAGATTGTTTTAATCGGGATTTTTTGCTGGCCCGATTGTTGCCCCTTCTCGTTTCGGCCGCGCTGTCTTTCCCACGGCGCCTCGCACGACAACAAGAATCCTGGAGGAACCATGAATACCCTTCGCCCTGCTACGGAGACGCGTCCCGCCCGGCGCCTCCTCCTCGGAGTCCCGCTGCTCGCCCTGGCCGTGCTGCTGGCGCCGCAAGCGGTCTCGGCCGCGGCCAAGATCAAGATTGCCAAAGCGGCCTGGTCGGAAAAGGCCGGCGCATTGACGATCACCGGCAAAGCCAAGGGCGGAACCGGCGCCGTCGAGATCTACGACATCAATGGCCGCCGCCTGGGCAACGGCCAGGGCGGCAGTTTCGCGGTGACGCTGAGCCGCCAGGACCTGGCGGGCGTCCCCTGCGCGGTGCGGGTGCAGTCCGGCGAGGCTGAGGTCATCAAGGCGGTGAAGGGCGCACCCAAATCCTGCAGCGGCGCTCCCACCTGCAGCATCGTGAATCCCGTGCAGGGCAAGGCCATACAGGCCGGTGCCGAAACCGCCTTCGAAGCCACCGCTACAGCCAAGGACCCGGCGGCGCAGCCGCTCAAGTATGAATGGGATTTTGCCGGCGGCTCCCTCGGCGTGGAGACCAGCGGCGGCAGTCCGGTCGCCGTTCACAAAAAGGCGGACGCGCTGGCTGCCTCGGTTTCCTTTGTGCTGGACAACACCACCCACCGGGTACGCTTCATTGCCACCGACGCCAAGGGACGGCGCTGCGAGGACGCGGTGGAAATCGCCGTCGGCAGTCCGCCTTCGGGTTTGCCGGCCAAGGTTTCGGAACAACCGGCGCCGAAGCTGGGGGCGGAACTGGACGGAAGCAAGGGCGATCTGGTCGTGCTGCCTTTCGACGACTGGACCATGCAGGGCGACAGCGACGCCGACTTCATGCCGAACCTGTACAACTCGATGTCGCCGACCATCCACAACCTGAAGGCGGTGGTCTACCGCAAAGACAGGCTCCCGGTGGTGGTGACGCAGGACGATGCGCAGGTCGTCTATTCCGCCGCTTCCAATCCTTCCGATCCGGTCGGCTCCGGTTCCATCAATTCCACCAGTCAGAACTGGCCGCTCAATCCCGATATCACGGTGTTTTCCCCGATGATGACGGCGACCGTCCAAAAGTCGCAGCTGTGGGAGAAATACACCGGTCTACCGGACAGCGACAAATCGGCGAAATACAAGCGGCATTTCTGGGCCGCGTTCGGCTCAAATTATCCGTTCAGCCCGTTTCCCGAATCCATCAATCCGCCACCGGACATGGGGTACATCATCGGTTTCGGCCAACAGGACGACTTGACCGGCAGCGTGATGCCGGGAAAGAACAATCCCTATTCATCCAATGACCCGCAAGTCTTCGGCAAATTCAGCAAGGAAGAAAATCAGCACGAAGCCAGCTTGCTGCCGCTTTCCGGTGTCGATGACAAGGGACGGGTGAATTCCTACCCATTGTTCCGGGTGCAGGCCAAGCAGAATGGCGCCGTGCAAGCGGCGACCGATGCGGTCATGACCGCAGGCCGGGATTTCCAGTGCCGGGGCTGCCACGCCAAGGGCAAGATCGCGGCCAATCCCAATGCGCCTTATACCAAGGATGCATTCGCTGCAACGCCGGATGGCCAAATGCAGCAACAAAATCGACCGCAGACGCCGCTGGATAAGCCAGAGTTTTTCGAGGCGGAGAGCGACAGCATTTATGACCAGGAGCACGCAGCGGCGCTGAACTTCTCCAGCTTGCACGAATTCTACGACGGCGAGTTCTTCCTCAAGTACATGCTGTACGGCAACAAGGACGACATGTACAGCAGCACGTTCCTGACCGACAAGGTGAATGTGAACGGGCCTACACAGTGCACCGGCTGTCACAACACGGGCATGCGGTCCGTTCCCTTCGACGAAGGCTGGTGGGCCATGGGCGATTTCGACCCGACCAGCATGGACTACGACCCCAATTACACGATATCCATGCACCGCTTCCACGGCGAGCTGCAATGGAACGATGCCAAGACCGACATCGTCCGCAAGCCCAACGGAATTTACGAACGCTGGGACTGGAAGACCAAGGGCCGCAACACCAGGACCCTGTTCCCGATCTTCGACGATCAGGGTAACGAGTTGCCGATGGAGGAAAACTGCCTGAAATGCCACTCCGGTCAGCGGGAGCAGCACTACCGCGACCGCATGGCTACGGCGGGCGTGACCTGCTACGACTGCCACGGCGACATGCTCGCGGTGGGCGAGGCCTTCCCCATGGATTATCCCAATCACAAGGACAAGCTCGGTTCGACCGACTTGAGGGATTACCGCCTCGGCTGGTTCGACAATCCGGACTGCGGTTCCTGCCATGTCGGCGACGCTAACAAAGGCGCAGACAAGACCAATGGCTTCTTCAGTGCCGGCGTGATGAAGCGGGCCTTCGACGAGGTGGATCTGTCGGCGACTACTCGGGCCGTGGACCGTAGCGATCCGAATTCGCGCCGATTCTCCGCCGCACCGTTGAAAAATTACCAAGCCACTTTCACGACGGATGTCATGACGATGGATCCGGTCACCATGGAGATGACCGACACCATGGTGGACAAGCAGGTCGATGCCCCGGTCTTCCGCTTCGGCAAAGACCGCCACGGCAATGTGCCTTGCGCGGCCTGCCACGGTGCCGCCCATTCGATCTGGCCCAACAGCGATCCTAGCGCCAATGACAACGTCACCGCGCTGCAGCTCCAGGGCCATACCGGCACCATCCTGGAATGCAACGTCTGCCACACCGCGGATTCCTTCGCCAAGAAGGAAGACCTGGACGGCGGCCAGTACAGCGGCGACGCGCAGACCGGCATCCTGGGCGGACCGCACGACATGCATCCCGTCAACGACCCGTACTGGTGGAAAGGCGCCCAGGGCGACGGAGCCAACGGCGACGGCACCACCTACGGCGGCTGGCACAACGACTACGCCAAGCTGCCGGGGATGAAAGGCGAAGACCAGTGCGCGGCCTGCCACGGCAACGATCACAAGGGCACCCGGTTGTCGAAGACGCCGGTGGACCGGGTGTTCGACTTCCGGGGCTACGACGGCAAGAAGCTGAAGAAGGCCGGGTTCAAGACCAAGGTCGTCAAAGTGGCCGCGGGTACGTCGATCGGCTGCGACACCTGCCACAGCCTGGAGACCAGCTTCATCGGCTCGCCCGGACACTGACGGCGTCTCAAGGAATCGGCGCCAGGGAGGGCGGCGATAGGCGGGGCACAGAGTGCCCCGCTTTTTTGTCCGTCAATTTTTCGTGGGGACGTGTTCCCCCGAGTCCATTCGCTTCCGGCTGGTCTGCGTCATTTGCCTCAGAAAGCATGGGATTTCACTCGCGCTCCGGGGGTGGGTGCCGGGGCGCGGCCTTTCGATTTTCTCGATCTGGCGACTGTCCTGGATTTCCTCAAGCGCCGTCCCCCTTTCGCTGATGATGAAAAAGTGAATCGAAATCAATTGAGTGGTTCTGGCGTCGTGTCCTCGGCGCGGGGGTGGCGGGAGGAAACCTTGCCCAATGGAACTGCGGAAATGCAACCGGGTACGTGTCTTGCATTACGCCCTTGGATCATCGCAATGGCACCCCGCATTTAGGGGGAACCGCTCTCGCGGGATTGGAAAAATCCAAAACAACAACACGCGTCACATAGAGGGTAGGTAAATGAACTCGAAATATCTTCATAAACCCGGCGGGCCGCTGGGCGTTGCGACAGGCGTCGCGGCGCTGGTGCTCGCGCTTGCGGGCGGAGGGGCGCAGGCCGCTTCCGTCAGCGGCTCGGCCAAGGTCGATGCCGGGCTGGGCAAAGTGAGCGTCAAGGGCAAGGCCGCGGGCCTTGCGCCGGGCTCCTGGGTATCGATCTACGATGCCGACAGCAACATCCGCCTTTATACGGCCAAGACCGACGGCAAACGGAAATTCAACGTCACGCTGCAGAACGGCGGGGTGCCTTGCCGGCTGCGCCTTGAGACGGGCGACGGCGGCAAGCTGCTGATCCCCGTCGGCGGAGCCGATGCCTCGTGCAAGAAGGCGGCGGCCTGTTCCATCCAGAGTCCGGCGGGCGACGTGGAAATCAGCGAAGGCCAGTCGGTCGAGTTCGCCGCCGCGGCCAAGGCGAAGAAGAAGGTGACCCTGGATTACCTTTGGACCGTGAGCGACGGTTCGGAACCTTCCAAGACCTCGAACTTCTCGCATCAGTTCAACCACGCCGGCCAGTACCGGGTGATGCTGAACGTCGCCGACTCCACCGGCAACCAGTGTGCGGACGACGTGGTCGTCCGGGTGGTGCCGCCGAACGCTAATCCTTATCCCAAGGTTTCCGAGCGCCCCGCGCCCGCGACCGCCGAAGCGCTCAACGCGGCGGACGGCGCCTACGTCGTGATGCCGTTCGAGGAAACCGGCATGCAGGGCGGCAGCCAGGTCACGCTGCCGTACAACCCCCTCATTCCCTACAACACGCTGAACGCGCAGGTGTTCAGGAAGGTGAAACAGAAGCCGGCGGTCGTCGATCCCAGCGAGCTCGACGTCTTCTACTCGGCGGCTTCCAACCCGAAAGACCCGGTGGGGAGCGACTCCATCAACTCGACCAGCCAGAACCGGTTTTCGACCGGGGAATCCGGTGCCAACTGGGATCCCGCCCAGACCACCGGCAGCCAGACCGTCCTGATCGGCGGCCGCAACTTCGCCGAAGCCACGTTGCGCAAGACCGAGATGTGGGACAAGATCGACCAGCCCAACTCGGACCTTTCCGGCAAGCCCAAGAGCGGCAAGTCCATGGCGGAGCAGCAGAACACGTTCAAGCCCGCCAAACCCATGATGCAGTTGGACGAGGGCATCCGCGGCAACGCCGACGAAGGCGTTGGCGCCCGCAAGATGCCGGGCGCGGCGAATCCCTACCAGGCCAACGACCCGCAGCCGATCGCCGCCTACGACAACGCGTCCAAGACCTTCCTCGCCCAGTTCATCCCGGCGAGCGACGTCGACGACAAGGGGCGAGTCAATCCCTATCCGCTATTCCGGGTCGAAGCCAAGGAGAAGGGCGGCAACGTGGTGGCCAAGACCGATGCGGTGTTCTCCACCGCTTCGGAAACCCGCTGCCGCGAATGCCACGCCAAGGGAAATATAGCCGCGGACGATACCGTCTGGAGAACGCCGGTGCAGGAAACCGAGTTGGTCAATGCCGACGGGAGTCCGGGGCCGGCCACCGGCGCGGGGAGTTTCTCGGCCGGTAACACCGGGTACAACGGCATCTGGCCGCCGGCGATCCATAACGTGTTCAACGTTAACGCCTACGACCCCCTGCCGCCGAACAAGCCGGCGACCTACCTGTTGAGCGGCGCGGTGCCGGCGGATGCTTCCGGCTTGCGCACCGACCGGGTGGCCGAGTCGCGCATCGGCGCGGACGGCAAGCTGCAGATCCGGCTGAAGTTCAAGGATGCGTCGGAGTACGGCGATCCGGACGACTGGGTGGCGCAGGAAAAGGCGGCGCTGTTCAACACCCTGGTGCTGCACGACTACATGGTGAAGTACAGCCCGACCGGCACCATTTCTTCTCAGGTCGCCGACTACGTCGAAGACAAGCTCAACAGCTCACGTGGGCAGGCGATGTACTTCTGTTCCTCGCATCACACCAGCCAGTTGAAGTTCGACGCCGGCGTCGCGGGCCGTTCCTATCCTTCCAACCGTTCCGACTATTCGCGGGCTTTCCACGCCTTCCACGGCAAGATGCAGGTCTATGCCCAGGACGTCACGTCTTCCGAAAGCGCCGACGGCCAGGAACACAAGAAGGGTGACCTGATCCGCGACGGGCGCGGCCATCCGCTGATGTTCGGCGGCCGCGGCTGGGATTCGCAGCACAACGACAACAACGGGGTTCCGATCAAGTCGGATGGTTCGGCGACCAGCTACGCCTGGGATACGGGCAAGAACGACTGGGCGCCGGACCAGTTCCCGATGCACGCCAGGGGCGAACTGCTGTACCGGTTCGGCGAGAGCGTGGCGCAGGAGGAGAACTGCGCGAAGTGCCACACCGGCCATACCGAGAAGGCCTACCGCGACATCCACTACGCGTCGGGTCTCAAGTGCGACAACTGCCACGGCGACATGCTGGCGGTCGGCAACGCGTACCCCAGCCATCGCTACGATGCCAACCTGAGCGGCGCCGGCGCCTATGTCGGCGACTCCATCCACTTCAGAAGGCCCTGGCTGGACGAGCCGGATTGCGGCTCGTGCCACGTCGGCGACGGCAACCGGAAGGATCCGAATCAGGGGTTCTTCAGCGCCGGCGTGAAGAAAACCGCCTGGCAGGCGAACGATCCGGCCAAGGCCAGCGTTTTCCCGGACGACGCCCGCTTCGCGGTCATGCCCATCGTCGAGACGCGCAAGGAAAAATCGACCGACCACGACGGCAACACGGTTTATGTCGACAAGCAGGTGTCGGTCGCGCTGTTCCGCAAGAGCAAGGACGTGCACGGCACCGGATCGGGCGGCGCCATCGCCTGTTCGGCCTGCCACGGCGGATCGCACGCCATCTGGCCGAACGCCGATCCGGACGCCAACGACAACGTGACGGCCAGGCAGTTGCAAGGCTACGACGGCAACATCGCCGAGTGCTCGGTCTGCCACGTCAAGGACGACTTCAAGGAAGGCCTGGTGGCGACCGACGGCGGCGCCAGCAACAAGGGCGTGGCGCAGGGCGTGCGCGAAGGCAAGGTGGTCGACGCCACCAGCGCGCGGGCCTACCTGGCAGGTCCCCACGGCATGCACCCGGTCAATGACCCGTACTGGTGGAAGGAGGCCGCGGCTTCCGCACCCAACGGCAGCGGCACCCGCAAGGGCGGCTGGCACAACGACTTCGCCAAGAAGCCGGGGCCGTTCGGCGAAGACCAGTGCGCCGCCTGCCACGGCAGCGACCACAAGGGTACGCGGTTGTCGAAGACTTTGACGGCCCGCGAGTTCGTGAACGAGAAGGGCAAGGTGGTGAAAGTGGCCGCCAATACCCCGATCGGCTGCAATCTCTGCCACAGTCTGCAGAAGAGCTTCACGGGTGTTCCCACGGGACAGCCGCGGGCCTATCCGCCCCCGACGCCCTCGCCGATCCATGGAGGCGGCGGCGGAGGTGGCGGCGGACACAACCACTGAGCTTTCCTGTTCAACTCTCCGGGCGGTCCGGTCGGGCCTGCCCGGGGCTCCGCAAGCCGGCGCCGGAAACGGCGCCGGCTTCTTTCTTTCAAAAGCCGATGAGATTTGGTTTACTTACGAAATACGAATCAATATCATTTGTATCGGGTGCGATGGGGCGCGGACGCAGTACCGCGGCCTTCTTCAAAGGGGCTTCTCTTTTCCTCCGGTGAGGTTTCGGCGCGGGCAAGCGGCCGTCGCCGACCGAGCTTCCGTCCTCCCGCCGGCGTGTGCGGGATTTCACGCAATGGCGTGTGAAATCACTTAGATGGCCGGCGTGGGGTGTTCTCCGGGCCGCCGCGATGTCTGATTTTGAAACATAATTTGGAATGGTTCGCATTTTGCTTTAGCTCCTCGCACCCCCCGGAAAACGGCATCGCCGGCATCCCTGGGCGATGGGATGAGACGCCGCCGCGAGCCGGCAACGGCGCCCACGGCGTTGGACGAATGAGAGAGGCACAACGAATGCGGATTCACCGGCTACAGATCCGCCCATGGCTGTGGGCGGTCTGTCTTCTCGCCGGAATTCTTCCGTCGTATGGCGGAGAGGCGCCGGCCGACAACGGTTTCGACCGAGCCGTCCTCCATCCCGCCATCCCGCTCCTGGACGAGAGCGGACGCCACGTCGTGGACAGCGGCTTGCCTTATAGTCCCAAGACCAGTTGCGGCAACGGCTCGGGCAGCGGCTGCCACGACTACGCCAGGATCACCCGCGGCTACCACTTCGAGCAGGGCCGCGACGAAACCCGTGACGGCTTCGGCAAGAAGCTGGGGCTGCCGCAACTGGCCGGCCCCGGCTATTTCGGCGGTTACAACTGCATGTCCGGCAATGCGCCGGGCTGGCTGGCCAGGAAGAGCAACGGCGGCGCGGCGGAGTTCGCCGATTTCGGCGCGCCCGATCTCGTCAGGTACTGCGGCTCCTGCCATGCCGGCGGCGGCTGGGGCGAACTCGACCGCAGCGGCGTGCGCTACGACGAGCAGTCCGCCGAGGCGGTCAAGGCTTTCGACGGCGATTATTTCAGCCGCCAGTTCCAGGATGCCGTCAAGACGGGGCAGTACGGCGGTTCCGGACCTTCCGAAGTGGTGGCATGGGACTGGAAGAAAAGCGGGGTCCGGGAAGCCGACTGCATGCTTTGCCATGCCGATTTCTCCCGCCTGAAGAAATTTCCCGCCAGCCGGCTAGGGGCTGCCGACGGTTCGGACTCTGCAGCCCTGCAGTTCGCCCGTCTGCGCGACGAGAAATTCATCGCGGGCGGTTTTTTCCGCTATGCCGCATCGGCGATCTGGGAGTTCCTCGACGTGCGGCCCGATACGGAAGGAGGCGCCGCGCTCTTGGCAGTGGCGCGCAGCCCGATCGCCGGCACGGCGGCGCCGGATTACCGGCTCGTCCTGGACGACCAGGGCAACCCCAGGCTGCACTGGAACCGGGAGGCTTTCGACGAGTCCGGTAAGATTCAGGTTCCCATGCTGCGGTTTCCCGCCAGCGACAACTGCATGTATTGCCACAAGACCGGCAATGCTCGGCGCGGATTCTACGGCTTCGGGTCGGAAGTCAGGATGAGGACCGGGGTCGATGGCGTCGCGATCACCGACTTCCGCACCGACGTGCACAAAGGCTCCGTCTGGACCGAGGACAACGGCCAGGCGCGGGCCATCGAAAACTGCAACGCCTGCCATGCCAAGCAGTACTACAAGTCGCCTTCAGCCAACGTCGACCTGGATGCCGACCACAATTTTCCGAAGGGCAACGGCGACAACGACATCCGCAACGACCTCGACAACATGCCGTCGGCGACGGCCTGCGAGCATTGCCATGATAAGGCGGCGAAGCCGGCATTGCCGTCCGGGCACAAAAACGTGCTGGATGCCCACCGTGAAATCTGGAAGGCCAACGGCGACATGCGGGGCTATCCGGAAAACACGCTGAACCGGATCACCCAGACGCACCTCAACGTCGTCGCCTGCCAGACCTGCCACATTTCCAAGCTGGCCGACAACGGCAAGGCCTTCCCCATGCGCTACCGCTACCGGGTCGGCTATGGCGGGCGGCTGAAGATCTTCCCCTACAAGCCGGCCTACCGCTATTTCGTCCAGGACCGGACCAGCGGGCGGGTGCTGAACCGCTACGAGCGCTTCTCCGTGATCGAGGAGCGGAGCGGTTCGGACGGCGGAAAGTACGGAGCGATCCTCGATCCCGCCAGCGGCAAGGAAGTGGGACAGGTGGCCATGAACGGGGACGAGTTCGGAGAGCCGCCGACTTTCGCCGACTACAAGGCGCTGAAACGGGCCTACGACGCTCTGCTGGGGAGGAAGGGATACGCCGCGCCCGACGTCCGCTTCGTCTACATCGAATCCAACGAATACGCGCTGAGCCACGCGACGCGGCCATCGCCCCAGGCGGTGCAGTGCGAGGACTGTCACGCGCGCAAGCAGAGCGGGGCCTTCAGCGCGCTGATTTCCGCGGAAGGGCTGCTGGGCGAGGCCAACCTGGCCGAAGTCGCGAAGCTGCCGGACCGCAGGCTGGTGGACGCCGGCATCGTCGAACTCGGCATGCCATATTTCCGGGTGCAGGACGACGGACGCATCGTCGAGAACGTGGCCGATGTGCTATACGCCAGCCGCCTCGATCCGTCCATGTCGATTCTCAAGTCGGAGACCGCCCGGACCGTCGAGAACGAGTTCAAGCCCCTGAGCAATGCCGAGACGCTGTCCTACGCGGACCTGGACGAGGCGGCGGGACAAAAGCTTGCGGCGGACCTTGCTTCCGGGGAGGCGCTGCTGTTCGGTTCGAAGGTCGGACACAGCTCCCTGCGCGGATTCGCCCTGATCCAGGCGCGGGGAACCCGCACCGTGGCCTACGGCGGAATCCTCAAGGGGCGGGTGGAGAGCCGCCAGGCGAAGGCCAAGGACCGTACGCGGATCGTCAGCCAAGGGTTCGGCAATCCGGTCGCGGACATCTATTCATTGGCCGTCATGGACGCCAGCGGCAAAACGCTGCAGGGGCTCATCGAAGGTACCGCGCTGGTCAGGCTGCCCTACCGGGGCAAGGCCAAGGCGCGCGGCCAGATGAACGTGTTGATTTCGAAGAACGGCAAGAGCTGGCAAAGGGTCGGGGGGAAAAACCTGCTGGTGTTCCGCCCGCGCGGCGAAGTGGACGGCTACGTGGTGGTCCGGATCAGGCAGCCCGCCGTCTATCTGACCATCGCCGACAAGGCGGGCTGAGCCAAGGCCGAGGGGTTCGGCCTGCACGGTTTCCCTACCCAGGAACCTATCGGGATCGGGCGGATAAGCGGCAGCGCATCCGCCAAATGCAGCTCCGCTGCTCTTCGAGTCGGCGCGGAGGTGGATGCGCTACGCTTATCCACCTTACCTGTAGGTTCCGGGGAACGAGCCGGTGCGCATTGCGCACATCGGTCTCTCCCGCCCGCGGGGAGAGCGCAGCGAGGGGGGCGAAGCCGGGATCGAAGGAGTCGCTACGCGACGTTTTCACGGTAACGATCATACGAGGAGTCATGACATGCATACCAAGTCTCGCCGGAGTCAGCTCCGCTGCTCTTCGAGTCCGCTGGTCGCCGAAGACGCGGCCGAATTGCCGCGGGCATCGGGAATGCTTGGCCATCCGCTGGTGCGGAAGATCCTGCCCTGGCTCGCCGGGGCGGGAATGGGGCTGGGGCATGCGGCGGTGGCGTCCAGCTGCACCGTCCCCCAGCAGGGACGCTGCAGCAGTTGCGGCAGTTGCATCCTGGTGGTCGGCTCGTTGGCCGCCTGGGCGTTGTCCAGAAAAAAGGGACAGGGCGCGTTCTACGAGGAGAGCGGGCGGTGAGGAGCGCTGCGGCCGTCGTCGGAATTGGCCGATACCGGGGAGATCGGGCATGAGGGAGCCGAGCGGGCGGGGACGGCGGATCGCTGCGTGGTGCTGGTCGCTGCTGATCGGATTCGCGTCCAGCGCGGTGGCGGGAGAGGCCGCCAACGCCTTCGACCGCACCGTCATGCACCCAGCCATCCCGCTGGTGGACGAGGACGGCCGGCACGTGCTGGAGAGCGGCAAGCCCTACAGCGTCCGGATGAGCTGCGGCAACGGCAGCGGCGGCGGCTGCCACGACTACGACGCGATGAACCACGCCTACCATTTCGAGCAGGGGCGTGACGAAACCCGCGACGACTACGGCGCCAAGCGCGGCCTGCCCCATCTGGTCGGCCCCGGCTATTTCGGCGGTTTCAACTGCATGCAGGGCAATGCCGCCGCCGCGCTCGCCCGGAAAGCGAATCCCAACGAGGCGGAATTCGGCGATTACGGCGCGGCGGGCTATGTCAAAGCCTGCAGCACCTGCCATCTGGGCGGCGGCTGGGAGGAGTCCGACCGCGGCGGCACGCGCTACGACCAGATGCCGGCCGGTTCGATCCCGGCCTGGGACGGCGATTACTACGACCGCAACGGCGACGGCCAGGTGGTCCCGTGGGACTGGAAGAAGAGCGGCGTGCGCGAGGCCGACTGCATGATCTGCCATGCCGATTTTTCGCTCTTGAAAAAATTTCCCGCCAGCGGACTCGGCGGCGACGGCACGGCCGGCGCCCAGGAACACTGGGGCTTGCTGCAGGACGGAAAGTTCGTGGCCCAAGGCTTCTTCCGCTATGCGAATTCGGCGATGTTCGAGTTTCTCGACGTCCGGCCCGATCTGGCCGGAGGGGCTCAGTTGCTGACGGTGGAGCGGACCGTCAAGCCGGGAACCGCCAAGCCGGATTACGACCTGGTGCTGGACGACTCTGGCGAACCCGTCCTGCACTGGAACCGGGACGCCTTCGACGACAGAGGCAAGGTGCAGATCCCCATGCGCCGCTTCCCCGGCAACGACAACTGCATGCTGTGCCATCTGGCGGGGGCCGGCATCAATCGCATCGATGCCGAGGTGAAGAGCAGCCGGCGCGGGTTCTACGGTTTCGGCGCGGAGGCCGCGGAGACCCCGGGCGAGGATGGAAAGCCCGTCGACGACTACAAGGACGACGTCCACAAGGGGAAGAGCTGGACCGACGACACCGGCGAGACCCGGATCATCGACAACTGCAACGCCTGCCATGCCAAGCAGTACTACAAGCCGGCCTACGCCAACATCGACCTCGACGCCGATCACGACTTCCCCAAGGGCAACGGCGACGCCGACGTCCGCAACGACCTCGATTACCAGCCCGGTCCGGCGGACTGCGAGTATTGCCACAGCACCGCCAAGGCGCCGGCCCTGCCGTCGGGCCAGCCCACCCTGCTCGATGCCCACCGCGAGCGCTGGAAGTCCTCGGGTTTCATGCGCGGCTATGCCGCGAACTCGTACAACCGGGTGGTGCAGGTGCATTTCGACGACCTCGCCTGCCAGGCCTGCCACAATCACAAGGCGGTGTACAACGGCAAGACCCTGCCCATGCACTACCGCTACCGGGCGCGTGCGGACGGGGCGCTGCGGGTCATTCCCTACCTGCCCAACGCCCGCTTCTTCGTCCAGGACCGCAGCAGCGGGCGGGTGCTGTACCGCTACGAAAGACAGTCGGTGTTCCGCCAGAAGAACGACGGCCAGGCGGCCATCGTCGATCCGGTCGGCGGGCAGGAAACCGGGTCGGTCACCGTCACCGGCGGCCAGTTCGATCCGCCCTCCACCTACAACGACTTCAAGGCGCTCAAGCAGGCCTACGACGGCCTGCTCAAGGGCAAAGGCTACGCCAGCGCCGACGTGCGCTTCGTCTATGCCGAGAGCAACGAATACATCTTCACCCACCAGACCCGGCCGGCGGAGCAGGCGGTAGCCTGCGAGGAGTGCCATACCCGCAGGGCGGACGGCTCGATCAACGGCGCGGTCGCGGCCAACGGCCTGATGGGCGCCAACCGCGTCATCGAGGTCGCGAGAATCCCGGATTCCCGCCTCGTCGACGAAGGCGTGGTGGAGCTGACATCGGGCTACCACAAGCTGCAGTCCGACGGCAGGATCACCGAGACCGTTGCGGAGGTGCTCAAGGCCACCGAAAAGGCGCCGGACATGTCGATCCTCAAGGCGGCGACCAGCCGCGCCGTCGGCGGTCCGCTGAGAAAACTGCCGGCCGCCGAGGCCGTGACGCTGGCTTCGCTGGACGAAGACGCCGCCGCAAAGCTCACCGCGCAGTGGGGCAGCGGTCTGTCGCTGACCTTTTCCGCCAAGGTCGGCCATGCCTCCGTTCAGGGGGCTGCGCTTTTCATCCCCGGCTCCTCGCTGAACCAACTGCTGCTGGACGGCGTCCGGGCGGAACTGAGCAGCAAAGAGCCCACCGCCGCCGAGCGCCGCAAGGTCGGCAAGCTGGGCGCAGGCGCCCTCGCGTCGGACGTCTACGGCCTGAGCCTGACCCGGAGCGGCGGCAAGACGGTGAAGAATTTCGGCAGCGGCAACGGCTGGGTCAAACTGCCGTATTCGGGCGCCGCGACCCGGCTCAAGGGCGTCAAGGTCGCGTATTCCGAGGATGGGAAGAACTGGCGCATGCTGCCGCGCGAACGGATCGCCGCCTTCAAGGCCGGCACCGGCGGCGCGCCGGGCTACGTCCTGTTGCGCCTGAAGCGCCCCGTCGCATCTCTGGCGTTCACGGGCAAGGCGGGAAGCAAGTCCTGATGGTCCGGAGGCGTTGCTGTTTTGGGAAAGAGGTGCGCCTCCGGCGTGCCTTGGCGTTGCGTCGGGGAGGCGCCGCCCTGCCGATGGCTTGCCTGGTGCTGTGCGGCCTGGGTTCCTCCCCCGGCCGCTGCGACAACTGGCATGGTTCGGTGCGCAGCAAGGTCCAGGTCGACAACCGTTATACCCTGCGGAATGCGCACGTGTTCGGCGAGCTGTGGGGCCAGGGGTTTTATGACAACAGCCAGGAGGATCTGCACGGCGCCGTGGAATTCGTGACGCGCACAGGCTATCAGCCCGACGGAGGCGGCGTGGCGGGGCTGTACCAGGCTTTCGTCGAAAAGGGTTTCGATTCGCTGAACACCCGCGTCAAGCTGGGGCGTTTCCAACGCACCGACAACCTGGGCCTGTACCTGGTCGACGGCGGCGCCGTCGCCTATGCCTCCGACGACAAGGGATGGGGCTTCGACGCCTATGCCGGCCATCCCAGCCGTTACGACCACGTGATCAGCGTGGAAGGAAAGTTCGTCGGCGGCCTGGAGGGGCGCGCGCAATGGACGCCGGACTGGGGCTGGGGGAGCGACGGGCCGTCGCTGAGCCGGATCGACGTACGCGGCGGCTACCAGTATTTCTGGCGCGATCTGTCCCAGAGCGCGTTCGACTATTCCCCGTATACGGGATATGGGGGATCCGCCAGCGGAAACGTGAATTCGGGGGCGCTGATCGGCGATACCGGCCTGCAAGGCGCGGTCGCTAGCAGTTATTTGGCTTACGGCGGTTCCAAGCCCTGGGGAAGCTCTCTGCAGCGCCTGTATTTCGCCACCACCGGCGCGGGCAGGCTGGGGCTTTGGCGGAACAGCGATTACGAAATGGGGGTGCTGGGAACCTACCGGGCCGACCGGGAGGCGTTCGAGAACATCCGCCTCAACGGCCAGCTCGACCTGACCAATGCGGTACGCGTCCGCGGTTCCTACGAATACTTCCAGCCGCGCGATCCCATCCTGACCTTCCGCGAAAAGTTCTACAGCGCCTATGCGCTGGGCGAGCAGACCCTGGCGCGGACCCGCATCCAGCACGAGCCGGTGAAGAATTTCAACTACTACGTCGGCGGCCTGGCTTCGAGCCGCCAGGGTTACGACGGCTACGGCGGCGAGCTCGGGGCGAACTACGTTTTCAATCCCAACTTCGGTCTGATCGGCGAGTTCGACTACATGTCCCTGGGGCCGGAAACTGCGAGTAGCTTTTACCTCAGCAGCACGCACACCGTGAATTCCCGGCTGCAGATGCGGGTGAACACCGCGCTGCGGTTCGAGGACAAGATCCTGTACGGGTTCAACCGGGCGGTGGGCGCGGAAATCGAGGCTTTCTACATGCTGCGCAACAATCTCGTGCTCAACGTCGCGGGGAGCTACGTCTGGTATACCCGCATCCTCGACGAGTACCTGGGGGCGGTCCAGGTGATCTATTACTTCGACAACTTCAAACCGAAGGGGATGTGATGGCGCGGCTGATACTGGTTCTGCTCTGGGCCGTGGTCCTCGCTCCCCTCGTCGGCGCCGGTGACCTGCCCGATGCGGTCAAGGACCCCAAGTGGTGGGAGAAGCGGGAGAAACGCACGGACATCCGCTATCCGCACAACGCCCACATGGAGGTGATGGACGAGGAGGGCGACAGTTGCATGCTGTGCCATTCCTTCGCCCCCAACGCGATGACCGACGAGAGCAAGCTCAAGCCGCTCACCACGATCTCCAACGAACCGCTCAAGGCGGTCTGCCACGACTGCCACGTGACCGAGCAGCGCGGCCCCTGGCGCTGCAACCTGTGCCACGACGACAAGACCAAGATCTGGCCGGAAGACCACCGCTTCGGCTATATCGACCATCATGGTGAGGCCGCGCGTCGGGACGAGGCCGCCTGCAAGGAGTGCCATCTCGACCTGGCCTTCTGCACCAACTGCCATTTCCGCAGGGACACCATGGGCACCGGCTACCATCCGCTGGGATACCGCACCCTGCACGGCCTGTCGGTGCGGGTCGACACGCTGGACTGCGGACGCTGCCACAACCAGGTCTATTGCGAGACCTGCCACGCGAGGACCCGATTCCGATGAAAACGACCCCGAAGCGTCTGGCGACATGGCTGTGCATGGTCGGGTTTGCGGTGCTCTATCCCGCGATGGCCGGTGCCTACACGGTGTCGACCGTGACCGGCAACCTGCTGCTGACGCCGAAGCATGGCGGCGACGGCACCGCCTGGGGCAGGACCAAATGCGCCAGTTGCCATTTTCTGCAGAACATCCACAAGAAGGCCCCCAACATCCGCAACTGGGTGCTCTACAAAGGCACGGCCACCTGCACCGGCTGCCACGGCACCAACGGGACCAACGCGCCGCGGCGCTGCATCATCTGCCACAACGCCACCGATCTGGCCACCTCGCCCCGGCAAGGCGGCGCCCACAAGCACGACTTTTCGGTCAAGAAGGTCCGCGCGCTCGGCGACGGCGACTGCCTGACCTGCCACGTCAAGCCGGACATGGACGGCCAGTTCGAGCGCGACGTGGATCTGACCGCGATCCGCGACGCCTCCGGCGGCTTCTCGCCGTACACCCGCGATACCGACTTCTGCCTGCGCTGCCACAACCGCGACCATCAGCCGGCCGGCGTCCGCATCAAGTCCAGGCCGAGCTACGGGCTCAACGATCCGCTGGTGGCCATCGAGGATGACTACACGCTCATCGACCGCCACGGCTGGGTCAATGGCGGTACGGGGCCGTACCCCGGCTTGCGCGGCAAGAAATTCCACTATGCCGACGAGGTCGCCTGCACCGACTGCCACGTCATGCATGGAACCCGCAACCCCAAGCTCATCCTGGACGACACCCGCAAGGGCTCCAACCGGCTGCTGAAGACGCTGCCCAAGCCTTACAAGGCCCGGGTCCACGGCGGCAACTACGCCCAATTCTGCGTGCTGTGCCACCGGATGGAGGACCCTTCGGTCGAGGAAGGCGCGTATGACGCGGGCAACGGTCTGTCCGGCGTGCACGACGTCACCTCGGACTGTACCCAGTGCCACACCCACGGGGAGCCGGTGAAGGGGGGGTTGTGAGGGGCAATACTGTTGAATTAAGCCGTCATGCCGGCATGGATTGCCGGCATCCAGGCCACAAGGATGTGATTCGCGCCGGCCATCCCTGGCCACTGGGTTCCGGCACAAATCCGCCGGGAGCGGATTTGCATTTACCCGCAGGGCGGCAGGCAGGACAGCCTGCCGTGAGTCCATGCCGGAACGACGGGCCAAAACTTATTTCAACATCATTGATTGTGAGGGGAGGGCGGAGCGCGTGGCCGGAATCGAGCAGGTGGCTGGCGGGAATGCTGCTGTGGGTGCTCGGCACCGGCATCGCGGCTGCGGGCGCCGACGACAGCTACGCGACGACGAAGAAGCTGCCCCCCCTGCACCACGTCATCGGCGTCGTGCTGCCCGAGGAGATGAAGACGCCGAAACGCCTGCCGCTGCGGGAGGACCGCGAGCTGCGCTGTCCGACCTGCCACGGCATCGAGGACATCGACAAGGTGCCGTACCGCCGGATCGACCGCAGCCTGCCGGATTTCCTGCGGGGCGGGCCTTACGACAAGCTGGAGACCTTCTGTTACGAATGCCACGAGGAAGACAAGTTCAAGCGCCCCAACGTCCACATCATGCTGGACAAGAACGGCAAGCTCCAGGAGGAGCACTGCACCTACTGCCACGAGGAGGTGCACCGGGAGCGGGACCGGCCGCTGCGCGCGGCGGACTACAGGCTGCGGCTGCCGCCGGAACGCCTCTGCTACGGCTGCCATCTGAAGACGCCGCATTTCAATGCGCTGGAGCACCAGGATTCGAAGCCCGACGCCCGGATGAAGCTCCACATGAAAGACTCGAAGGAGCGTTACGGCATCATTCTGCCCCTGAGCCGGGAGGGCAAGGTCATGTGCCCGACCTGCCACGCCCCTCACCAGCCGGGCGTCATCGATGCGCTCAACACCGCCGCCGGCCGGGTGGACGACGCCGATCTGGAAACCGGCGTCAGCTACCGCGAGCACCCCTGGGATGCGGTGGTGCGGGAAGACAAGAAGGCGCGGCTGGAGGCCTTGAGCGAACAAAGCGGACAACGATTCGAGCTGGGATACCGGCGGATCGACAAGGAAGTGTTGCTGAGGCTGCCGGCGAAGGACGGACAACTGTGCCTGGCCTGCCATCAGTTCGACGAATGACACCAACCCAACCGCGAGGAGCAAGACCATGAATGCCCTGACCGCGAAATTTTCCGAAAAACTCCGATCCGTGCCGAAGATCCAGCGTTACCGCTATTTCTGGATCGCCGTGTCCTGCGCGATGTTCCTGGGGCCGCTGGCGGTGCTGCCGGGGCTGGCCGGCAACACCGATCTGTGCGGCAAGCTGTGCATGCGCCGCTTCTATCTGTATTTCCCCGGCATGAACTGGGACGACCTGTTCATGCACGTCTCGGTGGCCCTGATCGGCGTGGTGGCCTTCTTCGTCATCATCACCTTCACCTTCTTCTTCGGGCGCATCTGGTGTTCCTTCATCTGCCCGGTCGGCGGGTTCTCGGAGCTGGTCAGCCGGATGCTGAACGACCGCTGGAAGATCGAATACCGCGGGCTGCCCCAGGTCCAGATCCGTTACGGTTACCTCGCGGTCTACATGGGCCTGCTGCCGCTGCTCGGGGTCAGCGCCTGCACCCTGTGCAACTTCATCACCGTGCCGCGCTTCGTCGAGGCCCTGAGCGGGGGCTTCGTCGGCCTGGCCTTCATCTTCTCCACCGTCGGCCTGGTCAACCTGTCCCTGTTGTTCCTGCTCGGCTTCTTCGCCAGCAAGGGGCGCGCCTACTGCCAGTTCCTCTGCCCGATCGGCGCCATCGACGGGCTGGTCAACCGCCTGGGCGCGAAATTCCGCTTCACCCACCACATCCGGGTCGACAAGCAGCGCTGCACCGGCTGCACCGATTGCGCGAAGAAGTGCATGTGCGGCGCCATCAAGATGGTCGACAAGGTCGCCGTGGTCGATCAGTTCTCCTGCATGTCCTGCCACGACTGCGTCGACGCCTGCGACTGGAATGCCATCGAATGGACCACGGCGCCCAGGAACAAGACGCCCAAGCGGGTCAAGCGCGGCATCCAGATCCATCCGGAGCCGCAATGGCAGGCGGTGGTGAGGATGCAGCCGAAGCCGGCGCCGACCGCGCCGGTCATCCACTGGGGGCGGGTGGTCAATGGCGTGATCGTGGCGGGCTTTTCCCTGTTCCTGTTCGCGACCGCGGTGTGGCTGCACTGAGCTCGAGGAACTTGAATCCGCACCGATGCGGCAGCGATTTTTGAATTCGAAGACGATGCGGTACGCCTGTTCTCTGTGTCTCGCGTGGCTGATGCTGGCCGCGTGCGGTTCCGTCCTGGCCGCGGAGCGGCACAGCGATCCCGACGGCTGTTTCTCCTGCCATGGCCTGCCGGGGCTCGAATACCTGGACGACCACGGCGTGCTGCGGGTCGCCACCATCCTCAAGAGCGACTATTACGGATCGCTGCATGGCAGCGTGCCCTGCAAGGACTGCCACCGCAAGATCGAGCGCTATCCGCACAAGCCGGAGGAAGGCTATGTGGACTGCTCCGAGTCCTGCCATTTGAAGGAGCCGTCCAAGGACAAGGCCTTCACCCACAAGCCGGTGGTCGACGAGTTCAAGAAATCGGTCCACGGCGCCGGCCATGCGCCGGGAGCGACCACGGATTTCCACGGCGGCAACCGCCTCGAGGAGGAGACCGGCCAGCAGAATCCCTCCTGCCGGCGCTGCCATTCCAACACCCCGTACATCAAGGACGCCAACCTGGAGCGGTTCAAGCAGGAGCTGCACCACACCGAGACCGAGTGCGGCACCTGCCACCAGGGCGAAACCTGGCGCAACCAGTTCAGCGGCCACATCCTGCGCCGCCTGGTCGGCAAGAACTACAACAAGATGGAAGCCAACGCCATGTGCGTGGACTGCCACGGCAATCCTGAAGCCATGGCCAAGGTCGAAATCCAGGACCCGGAAACCAAGGAAAGGAAAAAGGCCAGCTACCGCTTCGCCCACGCCGCCGACAGTTACGCGAAGACGCTGCATGGCAGGTTCCTCGCGGTCGACGACGAAGCCGGCGCGAGCTGCATCGACTGCCACGCGCCCGACGGTTTCCGCCACGGCGTCCTGCGGGACGAGTCGAAGGCCGCCTCGACCCACCCGGACCGGCTCGGCGAGACCTGCTCGCAGGCGGGATGCCACGGCTATGCGAAGAGCCCGCTCAATCTCGGATTCCTCAACACCGACCTGCATGACCTGGATTTCCTGCGCATGGAGGATTCGTCCTTCGCCCTGGACTTCTCCCGCCTCGATTCGGCCTGGTACGTCGCCGCATGGGTGCTGGGTCCGCTCGGCCTGATCTTCCTGGTGTCCAGCTTCCTCTCGCCCTTGTCCCATTCCCGGAATTCGCCGGTCACCGAGGTCGTGGGTTACGACCACTTCCAGCGCGTGATGATCGGCAGCACTTCCGCCAAGACCGGCCTGTGGCGGCGCATCCTGCCGCGGCTGGCCGGACGGGTGCCCTCCGCCGCTCCGGCCTCCGCGCCGGCGGTCGAACCCGACGCCCCCGTCACCTCGCTGACCATCCTGTTCGGCTCCCAGACCGGCAACGGCGAAGGCGTCGCCGCCGATCTCGAGGCGAGGGCCAAGTCCTGGGGCTACAGCGTCAAGCTGGCCGACATGGCGCACTACGATCCGCACGAAATCGTCAACGAAAGGCTGCTGTTCGTCATCGTCAGCACCCACGGCGAGGGCCAGCCGCCGATCCCGGCGGAGAAGCTGCACGGCTATCTCTATGCCGAAACCGCGCCGCGGCTGGAGCATCTCAAATTCGCCGTATTCGCCCTCGGCGACAGCAGCTACAAGCATTTCTGCAAGGCCGGCAAGGATTTCGACGCCTTCCTGCAGCGCATGGGGGCGAGCCGGGTGCTCGACCGGGTGGACGCCGATGCCGATTTCGAGGAACCAGCGGCGGCCTGGATCGAGGCGGTCCTCGGCTGCTGCCGCGCCATCATCGGCGACACCGGCATCGAGCAGCCTCTTGAGGCCGAGCCGGCCGATCAGGCGGCCAGGGCCGGCTACGGCAAGACCAATCCCTACCCGGCGGAGGTCCGGCGCAACGTCAATCTCAACGGGGAGGGCTCCGCCAAGGAAACCCGCCACATCGAAATCGACCTCGGCGATTCCGGCCTGAGCTACGAGCCGGGGGATGCCCTGGGAGTCTATCCGAAGAACAACCCCGTTTACGTCGAAGCCCTGCTGGCCGCCTTGCGGGCCGACGGCTACGCCGAAGTGAGCCTGGGCAAGGAGACCCTCACGCTGCGGGAAGCGTTCTACAGGCATCTCGACATCACCGGCCTGAGCCGGGTGCTGGTCGAGAAATACGCGGAACTGTGCGACAGCCGGGTCCTGGCCGGGCTGCTGGCGGATGCCGACCCCACCCGGCTGGAGGGCTATATGTGGGGCCGGCAGCTCATCGACCTGGTCGAGGATTTCCCGCTCGAGGACGTTCCGCCACAGGTTTTCGTCAACGTCCTGCGGCGCATGCCGCCCCGGCTGTATTCGATCGCCTCGAGCATGAAGGCCCATCCCGGCCAGGTGCATCTCACCGTCGGCGCAGTGCGCTACCACGCCCATGGCCGGGACCGGGAAGGGGTCTGCTCCACCTACCTCGCCGGCCGTGTCGGCGCGGACGAGCGGCTTTCCATCTTCGTGCAGCCGAACAAGCATTTCCGCCTGCCCGAAGACCCGGCGACGCCGCTGATCATGGTCGGGCCGGGCACCGGCATCGCGCCGTTCCGGGGGTTCGTGGAGGAACGCGAGGCCACCGGCGCCAGCGGCCGGAACTGGCTGTATTTCGGCGACCAGCGCCGCGCCACCGATTACCTCTACCGGGAGGAATGGGAGGACAAGCTCGCGCGCGGCGTGCTGACCCGGCTGGATCTCGCCTTCTCGCGCGACCAGGAGTGGAAGGTTTACGTGCAGACCCGGATGCTGGAAAACGCCGGGGAGATGTACGCCTGGCTCGAGGAGGGCGCCTGTTTCTACGTCTGCGGCGACGCCTCGCGCATGGCCCAGGACGTCCACCAGGCGCTGCTGACGATCGTGATGCAGGAGGGCGGGAGGACGCAGGCACAGGCCGAGGAATACCTCGAGGCCATGGCCGCCTCCCGGCGCTATCTGCGCGACGTGTATTGAGCCGGCTTCGCTGAACGGTGCTTGGAGATGAAGTTGAAGGGTAAGCTGAGGTTGGGACCCGCGGGTCTGGTGCTGTTCCTCTCGTGCTGGGCGAACGGCGGCTCGTCCTTCGCCGGCGAGCCGCTGTTCGTCCAGCGGGTCGAGTCGGCCGTGCCGACGCAGGAAGCCATCGGCAAGGCGGAGGAGCAGGTACGCGAGCACAAGGACGTGAAGCTCCGGGAAAAGATGGCCGTGCCGCCGTTCCACAAACGGGTGGAGCCGCCGCTGCGCGAGGGCGAAACCTACTGCCAGGGCTGTCACCGTCCCCAGCCGCACGGCAAGAAGCTCCGTACCCGCAGTTTCCTCAACATGCACAGCCGTTACGTCGCCTGCGAGACCTGCCACTTCCGGCCCGAGGACGTGCGGCTGGATTACCGCTGGTTCGACTATGCCGCTCGCCAGCCGGCTGCTCCCGATGGCAGCCGGTTCCGGACCGGGCGGAACCTCGACAATTCGGTGCTGATCGACGGCGACTTCAAGATCGCGCCGTTCTACCGGGGCGAGCCCGCGTTCGCCTTGCCCGGAACGGCGTTCGCCGAACGGGTCGGCCGCGAGTGGAAGGAGGGCGATCTTTCCGCCAGGGCGCGGCTCAAGGCCCGTCTGCATGCGCCATTGAGCAAGGAAGGTCCGGCCTGCGCGAAGTGCCATACCGAAGACGCTCCCATGCTGGATCTCGCGGCCCTCGGCGCGGATGCCCGCCAAGCCGCGGCCATCCGCAGGCACGTCATCCCGCAGTTCTTCGACCGTTACCAGTCCGACGACGAACGGCTGAAGATCATCGACATCCTGCGCTGAAGCGATCATGGCGAACAATCTTGCGGGAGCACTCGTGCTGCGCTGTGCCGCCGCGATCGCCGCCGGCCTGATCGGGCTGTGGCCGGCAGCGGCCGGTGCCCTCCAGGCGGTGGTGGCGTCCGATCCGGTCAGGTACGAGGCCGGCTTCGAGCAGCCTTCGTCCGTGGCCGCGGATGGCGCGGGCCGGGTCTACGTGCTCGACGGCGCCCACCACCGGATCGTGGTGCTCACGCCGGACGGGGGAATCCTTCGAACCCTCGGCGGCGCTGAGCTGCTGAAGCTGCCGATGGACTTCGCTCTCTCCGAGGAAGGGCTGGCGGTCGCCAATACCGGACATCACCGGCTGGTGCTGTTCCGCCCCGACGGCACGTTGCAAAAGACGCTGGACCTGCCCAGCGAGTCCTTGCCGGAGCCCTCGCCGAAGCCGGAAGCGTCGCCGCAAACCAGCCCCCCGCCGAGGCTGCCGCCGGAGCCGGTGGCCGTCAGCGTGCAGGACGGCATCGCCTTCTGGGCCGACCGGCGCAGCCACCGCGTGTGCCGGACCCGGCTGGCGGACGGCCGGGACTTGGGCTGTTTCGGCGGGCGCGGGGAAGAGCCGGGGCAGTTCCAATACCCGTTCCAGATCGCTCAGGACCGCGACGGTTATTTCAACGTCGTGGACGTCGTCAATGCCCGCGTCCAGGTGTTCGACAAGAGCGGGCGCGCGTTTTCCCAGATCGGCCGGTTCGGCCTCGACGAAGGCGAACTGTTCCGCCCCAACGGCCTCGCCATCGACCGGGAGCAGGACGCGTTTTTCGTCAGCGACGGCTATTTCGGGACCATCTCGGTGTTCCGCAAGGGCGAGTTCCTGGGACTGCTGCGGACGCCGGACGGCCAGCCGGTCAAGCTGGATTCGCCCACCGGCCTCCATTTCCGCGACGGCCGGCTTTACGTCGCCGAAACCGGCGCCAGCCGGGTGTGGCGCTACCGGGTGAGCTATCCCGAGCGTGCCGCGTCAGCCGAGGAAAGCGGCGTGCGCACCGAGCTGTCGCAAAAGAATTGCCTGCTGTGCCATCTGTCCTGGGCCGGCGATGCGCCGCCAGAGGTCCGCGCCGCCGATGCGGAAGGAGCGCTGCCGGAGGCCTCCTACCGCATGTGCTACAGTTGCCACAACGGCGCGGTCATGGATTCGCGCCTGGCCATCCATCGGGGCGCGCAGCATCCCACGGTTTACGAAAGCCCCAAGGAGAAAAAACGCCATGCGGGACTCGAGCCGCGCAAGGACAAGCTTCCCGACAAGTTTCCGGTCACCCGGGACAAGCAGCTGCTCTGCACCTCCTGCCATACCCCGCATACCGACGCGGAAAAGGCGCAGACGCTGTATCCGGCCCACGGCAACGCCTGGCTGCGAATACCGAACCGGGGCGGCGATCTGTGCGAGCGCTGCCACGAATCCAAGGTCAAGGGCGCTCGCCTCGACGCGCCGGTGCAGCCCGGGTCCGCCGAAGGGAAGAAAGGCCCCAAGGGCCTCAACCATCCCTTGGGGATACGCTTCGTGCCGCCGCCGCATCCGGAGGCGAAGGGCTACCCTTCCGAGACCGAATTGCGCAAAGGGCTGCCGGAGCGCCTGACCGCCGGAGGCGCGGCGCTCGGCGATCACGAGGAACTGATCTGCCAGACCTGTCACCAGGTCCACGGCGGTCACGGCGACGGCAAGACCACGGTCCTGGAAACCGCCAAGGGCGAGCTGTGCGCCGCCTGCCATCGGCGCCAGTTCACCAAGAGCAAGGAGGAGGCCCACGAGAAGGGCGTCCACCCCGTCAACGTCAAGCGCGAACCGGACGAGTCCGGCGCAAGGCCCGTGTTGTGGAAAGGCAAGCCGGAAATCACCGAGGTCGGCTGTCAGACCTGCCACCGCGTCCACGACGGCGGCGCGCGGACCCCGCTTCTGCCCGAAGGGGTCGCGAACGCGGAAAGCCTGTGCAAGAACTGCCACGAACGCCAGCACGCCGAGGACGAGAAGGACGCCAGGAAGAAGGGCGTGCATCCGGTCAACGCCGAGCTGGACGAGCCGGTGCGGATCGGCGGCAAGGAAGTCAGGACAGTGGGCTGCCTCAGTTGCCACTCCGTGCACGGCGGCAAACCCCATACCGCCGCCCTGGTGGAGACGGACCGCGACGGCGAGCTGTGCAGCCATTGCCACAAACAGAAGCAGACCGTCGTGGGCACCGATCACGACCTGCGCATCACCGCCAAGGACGAGAAGAACGCCCTGGGCAAGCTGCCGTCCGAAACCGGCGTCTGCGGAAGCTGCCATACCCTGCACCGCGGCAAGGGCGACCGCCGCTTCCTGTTCGCGGCGAGGAAGGTGGAGCCGCAGCCCGGCCCGGTGATGGACGAGACGCCTTTCAAGCGGGATGGACTGTGCCTGAACTGCCACCGGAAGGGCGGGATCGGCGAGAAGAAGGTGGTCCATCATTTCAGCCACCCGCGAAAGGATCTGGTGCTGCGCTCCGACCAGAAGGTCCTGCCGCTGCTGGGCGCCAAGGAAGAGCCCGAGGACTTCGGCGGCATCGCCTGCATCACCTGCCATGAACCGCACGTCTGGGATGCCGACAGGATCCCGCCGCCCGGCAAGGACGGGACGATCGCACTGTCCGCCAACAGGGAAAACCTGGAAGGCAGCAACCGCGACGCGTTCCTCCGGGCGAAGGATGCCGACAAGGTGTTCTGCGTCGATTGTCACGGCCTCGGGACCCTGGTGAAGTACAAGTACTATCACGACGCCAGGCGCGCCCGTAACGGTGGTGTGGATTATTTGGAATGAATCGACGCCCGGCGCCTACCGGAGTGGGCTACAGTCCACGAATTGCGCCGACTCGTGTCATACGCTAACGATCATGGCGACCAGCTGCCCTGGATGATGAAAGCAACCGCTCGCCATGATCGTTCCCCTCATCTCCGGCCCTCTCCCAAAGGGTGAGCAAGGTTGAGCGACTTTCACGTTAATGAGCCCGGACATGCCCCGTCTCTTTCTCCTTCTTCCGCTGCTGATCTTTTCCATTCTGGGCTTCCTGTTTTTCCAGGGCATGAACCTCGATCCCAATACGCTCCCCTCACCGCTGCTGGGCAAGCCCTTGCCGGCGTTCGAACTGCCCGCGCTGCGCGATCCCTCCAGGGTGATCTCGGACAAGGAAATCAAGGGACCCGCGCTGGTCAACTTCTGGGCAAGCTGGTGCGCCGCATGCCGCGATGAGCACGCGCTGCTGCTGGACCTCGCCCGCAACGCCGGCGTCACGATCTACGGCATCGACTATGTGGATCGGCGGGAAGCGGCGCTGGACTGGCTGGACCGCCTCGGCGATCCCTACGCCGCGGTCCTGTTCGACGAACGCGGTACCCTCGGTTCGGAGTTCCAGGTCATGGGGGCGCCCGAGACCTATGCGGTGGACGGCGGCAACATCGTCCGCTACCGTCATGTCGGCAGGTTGACCTGGGAGGTCTGGACCGCGATGCAAGCCGCCCTGGCCGGTCCGGCCCCTCACCCCGGCCCGGAGGGAGAGGGTGAGCAAGGTTGCTGCGACTTTCACGTTGAGTGATACAAACAGGGCGAGGTGGCCATGAACCTGCTGGAATCAACCCGCGTGGCCGTCGCGCGGCGGCGCAATGGCCGGGGCTCTCCCGTTCGATCCGCGGGCATCGGTTTCTCCCGGCCTTTTCTCGCCGGCGTCTTGCTCGCCCTCGGATCTTCCTTGGGCCTGCCGGCCGTTTCGCCGGCTGCCGACCGGCGCCCGGAGGATCCGGCGCCGTCTGCGGACGTTGCCGACAAAGGGCGGCAGCTCGAAGCGCTCGCCCGTCTCGATTCAGCTCCGCTGCTCTCCGAGTCGGCGGTTCCCGCGCTCTTGGATGGCGCGGTTGCCGCATTGAGGCAGGGAATCGAGAATGGCCCGCCGTTTTCGCTGACCGAGCGGAGAAGCCGCATCGCCCGGCTGGAAAAGCTGCTGGGCGAGCCCAATGTCGACGTCGCCGAGAAATACCGCCGCGTTCTGGAGGCTTACCGGGCGGAGCTCGACTATGGGAAAACCGTGGAGGCATACCGTGACCTGCTGCGGACGGAGGACGGCGAACGCTTGGTGGATTTCCTGAGCATCGGCCGCCTGGCGCTGTATTACCAGACCCTGGACGGCCGCGAGTCGGGCATCTGGCGCGACCGCGAGAAGCAATGGCGCAGGCTCTCCCCCGAATACAACCGCGCAATCGCGCTCGGGCTGCGCGCCGCCCGCAAGCTGGAACCCCCGCAGCTCCTCCCCTTGCCCCTGCCGGGGCCGAGATCGCCATGAAGGGGCTTTCCAGCTTCCGGAGCCTGGCCTGCGCCGCCGTTTGGGTCGCGCTCGTCGCGGCGGCCCGGCCCGGCTTTCCGGCGCCTTCGCCGGAGCCGTCCCTCGGGGCCGCCCCCGATGCGGCGTTGACCGCCGCGCTCGCCGCACACGAAGCGCTGTTCCTCGCGATTCGGGAAAGCGCGGCGAATCTCAAGCTCTTCTACGAGCAGAATTGCCTGGCCGGTGACGGACCCGGACAGCGGAGACTCCTCGATCGGCTGGCCGATCCCGAGCACCTGCCCGCCGCGAACGAACTGGAGGACCTGTTCGCCAGCTTGCGGACCCAGTTGGACGCCCTCGGACGCGTTTCGACCTTCCGGGCCCCGGTCTATGCCCCGGATGGGCGGATGGCGGAGCGGGAGGTGCTCCGGCTCGGCGGTTTCAGTCTTCTCGCCGACGGCCACTATCTGGTTTACGCTCCCGAGGTCGGCAGGCTGGTGGAGCTGGCGCGCCAGCCGTCTTCGGCCCTCGTCGATCTGGCGCGACGCTTCGCCCAGGCGGACGCGAAATCGCTGGCGCCGGTCGCCATCGACCCCTCCGGCGGCCAGACCTTGCAACTGCTGGTGCAGATACCGGAGCTGCGGGAGCGCATCGCCCAGGGTGGCGCGGTCGGTTACCTCATTCTGGCTCTGGCCGTGTTCGCGCTGTTCCTCAGCGGCTACCGTTTCGCCGAACTGTCGCTGGTGGGGCAGCGCATCCGGCGGCAGTTGGAATCGTTCGAAGCGCGGCCCGACAATCCCCTGGGCCGGGTGCTCGCCCGGCTGGAGCAAACGAAGACCGATGACGAGGAAGCGCTTTACCTGACGGTGGAGGAAGCCTTGGCCGGCGAGCGTATGCGTTTGGAGCGTGCCCTGGGGCTCCTGAAACTGGTCGCGGCCATCGCGCCCATGCTGGGGCTGCTCGGCACGGTGACCGGCATGATCAAGACATTTCAAGCCATAGCCCTGCACGGTTCGGGGGACCCGAAACTGATGTCGGGCGGGATCTCCGAGGCGCTGGTGACCACCGTCGAAGGCCTGGTGACCGCCATACCGGTCCTGTTGCTGCACAGCCTGCTGGCGGGCAAGAGCCAGGCGCTCGGCACGATGCTGGAGGCGCATGCTGCCGCCGCCCTGTCCGGGCGCCTCGAACGCAGGCAAACCGCAAGCCGGGGGAACGGAGCGGTTCCGGCAGCCGGCGGGCCGCAAACCCCCGACCGGTGACGGCAAGATGGCGGCGCTCGGGTTTCGATCTCTGGCGGACGCCATGCTGGCCGCGGCTCAGGGCATCCAGGAGCTGATGGCCTCGGGCGGTCCGGTGATGTGGCCGCTGCTGGGTGTTTCGCTGCTGCTGTGGGGACTGATCCTGGACCGCTACTGGTATTTCCTCCATACCTTGCCCAAGGCGCGGGGGAGACACCGTTCGGCCGTGGAGACCGCCGAGGTCCGCATCGCGTTGTGGCGCCACCTCCGCCTCATCAGGACCTTGTCCGGGATCCTTCCCATGCTGGGCCTGCTGGGAACGGTCACCGGCATCGTGGAGACTTTCGACCTGATCCGGGTGTTCGGCACCGCCGAGACCCGCATCGTCGCCCGCGGCGTGTCCCAGGCATTGATCACGACGCTGACCGGCCTGGTCATGGGGCTCTCCGGCGTGGGCGCGGGTTACGACCTGAACCGGCGGGCGGAGGCGGGCGAGCGGGCCATGGCCGGGAGCCGGGCGCCATGAAAAGGCGCGGTTTGTTCAGGTCGCGGACCGGCGGCGCCGAAGACAGCGCCGACGCCATCAATCTCACGCCCCTGATCGACATGGTGTTCATCCTGCTGATCTTCTTCCTGGTGACGACCTCCTTCATCCGCGAGTCGTCCATTGCGGTGCAGCGCCCCAAGGCCGCGACGGCGACGCTCCCGCGCAACGTCGAAGTCGTCGTCACGATCAGCGCGGACGAACAGGTCTGGCTCAACAACGTCTCGGTGGACGTCCGCCTGTTGCGTGCCCGCCTCGAAGGTTTGGGGCTCGGCAACCCCGCGCGCTCGGCCATCATCCTGGCCGACAGCCGCACGACGACGGGGCTGCTGGTGAAGGTCATGGACCAGCTCCGGTTGGCCGGCTTCACCAATATTTCGGTGGCGGCCAGTTCCTCCCCCGACACCCCGTGAACGCAGCGGGTCTCAGCGCACCGCTCCGCGCGTTTCGGGCGCTGTCGGGACGCTGCGTCGGCGCGCTGGTCGTCAATCTGGCCTTGCTCCTGTTGATCGCCGCGCTGGTCCGCCGGCAAGACTTTATCGGAGAGTCCGAGCCGCAGCCGGTGCCCGTGGACTTCGTCCGGCTCCCTCCCAAACCCGCCGAGTCCAGGCCGCCACCGCCGCAGACACGGAAGACCGGGATCGAACCGCCCACCGAGAGCAGGCCGTCAGACGCGCGGTCCGATTCCGCGAAGTCCTCCACGCCATCGGCGCAGCGTTTGTCCCGCAGCAAAGAATCTCCCGGTTCGAAGCGGGAGACGAAAACTCCCGGCGTGGCCGCTCCCCGGCTGGATATTCCCGCGCGGGGAACCGGCGCGGAATTCCCGGCCGTTCCGGGGGGCGATTCGCGGCTGACGGCGCCTCCGGCACAGTGGAATCCCGGGAAGAAGCCGGCAGGCGCTGGAGATTTGGACCGCGGCGCGGAAGGCGAAGGCGGGGCCGGCAACAATCCGTTGACCGTCATATTCCGGGTCGTGCCTAAATATCCGGCCGCGGCCCGCCGCAGGGGAATAGAAGGCTGGGTCCGGCTCGAAGTGACAGTGACGGCGACAGGCCTCCTCGGCGACGCCCGAGTCGTGGATGCCAGCCCCCGGCACACGTTCGACGAGGCCGCGCTCGAAGCGATCCGGCACTGGCGTTTCAAGCCGGCTTTCAAGGACGGCCGGGCCGTGGAGCAACGGGCGATGCTGACGATGGAGTTCAGGCTCATGCGGCGTTAGGGCGGGGCCGGCATTCCGCCGCCTGCCCGCTTCCGCCGGTTGGCGCCGTGCGCGATATGCCACGGAGTCGTGTGAAACCACGCGAATTTCCCTGGCGATATTTCCTCGACGACATTTATCGTTATGTTCTGTAACGGTTTTTTTTCTTGGCTCGAGTGCTGCATTGAAGAGCCTTGGATTCATTGGGACCGGAAGACACCGCCGTCCGGGCGATAAGAACCAAGAAGAAGGAGGAACCATGCAGATCGCAAGCCATGCGCCGCCGGCCATATCGTTGACACGGCAGCTTGTCGCAACCCTCATGTTCGCACTCATCGCGGCGCTGGCCCCGGAATATGGGCTCGCCGCCGCCAAGCTCAAGATCGCCAAGGCGGCCTGGTCGGACAAGACCGGGATGCTGGTGGTGAAAGGCAGCGCCAAGAACGCCGCCGGCCCCATCGAAATCCACGACCTCGCCGGCCGCCTGCTGGGCTCGAGCCCCGGTCCCTCCTTCGTCCTGAAGCTCGATCGCGGCAGCCTCGCCGCCGTCCCGTGCGCCGTGCGGGTTCAGGCCGGCGGCACGGAAGCCGTCAAGGCCGTCAAAGGCAGCCCCGCCGACTGCAGGAAAGCCCCGGCCTGCCAGATCCTCACCCCGGCTCAGGAAATCCACGTCGGCGCCAACACCGACGTCAGCTTCGCCGGTACGGCCAGCCTCAACGACCCCGAAGCCCAGCCCCTCAAGCTCGAATGGGACTTCGCCGGCGGAAGCATGGGCGAGCCCATGCCCAACACCCACCCCACCGCCTACAAGCGACCCGACACCGAAACCACCACCGTCCAGTTTGTGCGCGACAACGCCAGCTACAAAGTGCGCTTCACCGCCTGGGACCGGAAAAACCGCTACTGCGAAGACAGCGTCATGGTGCACGTCGGCAACCCGCCGGCCAACCTGCCCGACGTCTCGGCGCTGGCGAAGCAGGCCCAGGACAGCGCGCCCAGGTTCGGCAGCCAGTTGGCGGGGAACAAGGGCGAGGTGGTGGTGTTGCCGTTTCCCGACCTGACTTTCCAGAACGCCGGCGACGCCCGTTATACCCCCAGCTTGTATGTCGCCGCGCCCCTGGGACCTTTCACCAGCCTCAACGCTCAGGTTTACCGGAAGGACCGCCTGCCCGTGCAATTGACCGGGCAGGACGTGCAGATGAAGTACTCGGCGGCCAGCAATCCGGACGACCCGGTGGGTGCCGATTCCATCAACGCCACCAGCCAGAACTGGCCGCTTGCCAGCGATATCCGCAAGCCAGCTCCGCTAGCGGAGGCGACGATCCAGAAAACCGACCAGTGGGAATTTCTGGTGCGCCCGGCCTCCGAGCCGTTGGCGCCTTCCTATGCCAGCCTCAACTGGCTGGATTGGATTGTGGGAGCAACGACGCCGGTCGCTCCCGATGAAGGTTTGATCGTTGGAAAGCCGCCATTTGCCAAAGGTTATTTCTTTTGGGGAGGAACACCGCCGGCGGTTTACGCCGACGATCATGGCCGCTATATGCCTGGACGTGATCAACCCTATGCCGCCAATGCCCAGCAGGACTTCACTGCCTATTTCGAGGAGCAGCGTCGACATACCGCCCGCTTCATTCCCGTGACCGACGTCGATGACGGCGGGCGGGCCAACCCGTTCCCTCTGATGAGGGCGGAAGCCGTCGACAAGAACACCGGCCAGTCCCTGGCCGCCACCGACGCGGTGTTGAGCACCGGCAAAGATTTCCACTGCCGGGAATGCCATGCCAAGGGCAAGATCGCCGCGAACGATCGGCTGGATTGGTCGCAATACAGCCAAGCCTTTCATTCCACCTGGGAATACCCGGCGTGCCCGCCGGCGCGTACCTACTGCAGCGACACATTTGCGCCACCTACGTTCTACGACGCTGTCGACCGTAATGGCCAGCCGAGCCAGAACCTGTTCGATCAGGAATACGCCGCCGTGAAGAACGCTTCCAGTCTCCACGACTGGTACGATGCTTTATATCTCATCGAACATATGGATGGGCATTTGGGGCTGTCGAACGGCGCCCACAATTTCGACAGGCCGGATACCTGTACTCTGTGCCATCACTCCATGGTGGAAGCGGAACTGAGAGCGCGGCCCGTCATTAAATTTCTCGGGAATCGTTATGGAGACGATCACTTTTATCCCGACTACACGCCCACCATGCACCACTTCCATGCGGTGTTGCAACGCGATCCGAACGATCCCGGCAAAATCTTGCGGGGTACCGACGGCCGGCCGCTGCGCTGGGATCCGAGCAAGGGCCCCAATCCGAATACCCTGTTCCCGACCGTGGACGCGCAGGGCAATTCCTTGCCGCAGGAACAAAACTGCCTGCGCTGCCATGCCGGTCACCGCGAACCGCTGTACCGCGACCGGATGTCCACGGCGGGCGTGACCTGCTACGACTGCCACGGCGACATGCTGGCGGTGGGCCAGACTTACAACAAGCCCAAACCGGGACCGGAAGGCTTCGCCATTCGCGTGCCTTGGTACGAGCAGCCGGACTGCGGCTCCTGCCATACCGGCAACGCCAACCGCGGCAAGGACGGAACCAACGGGTTCTACAGCGCCGGGGTGATGAAACGGGCCTTCGAAGCATCAGACCCCTCCGCGGCCCCGCGCACACCGCCGTCGCTAAGGTTTGCCGTGCAGCCCAGTCCGACTACGGACGTCTACTACCGGAACTGGGTGGATACCGCTGCGAACCCAGGTGAGCGCAGCAGCATCCTCAGCTTGTCCAGCCCGCTCTACCGCAACAGCCGCGACACCCACGGCGACGTCGCCTGCGCGGTCTGCCACGGCGGCGCCCACGAAGTCTGGCCCAACCGCGATCCCAAGGCCAACGACAACGTCACGGCGATGCAGTTACAGGGCCATGCCGGCCACATTCTCGAATGCAACGTCTGCCATACCGCCGATGCCTTCAAGAACGAGATGGACTTGGACGGCGGCCAGTACAGCGGTGATCCCATACCCGGTATTCTGGGCGGTCCGCACAACCTGCATCCGGTCGACGATCCCTATTGGTGGAAATCGAGTGAAGGCGACAAACCCAACGCCGACGGCACGACTTATGGCGGCTGGCACAACAACTACGCCAAAAAGCCCGGCAAAGACGGCGAAGACCAGTGCGCGGCCTGCCACGGCAACGACCACAAGGGAACCCGTCTGTCCAAGACGCCGGTGGACCGGGTATTCGACTTCCGGGGCTTCGACGGCAAGAAGCTGAAGAAGGCCGGGTTCAAGTCGAAGGTCGTGAAAGTGGCCGCCGGCACGCCGATCGGCTGCGACACCTGCCACAGCATCGAGACCTCCTGCATCGGCTCGCCCGCCGGCAGCCAGTGCGGGGTGGCCTCGGACTTCGTGCCCGATAAGCCCAACCACGATCCGGTCATCACCTCGACGCCGGGCGTGACCACCGCCGTCATGGGCCAGCCCTACAGCTATCAGGTCATCGCCAGCGATCCGGATGGCGATCCCTTGACCTATAGCCTGGGGCTCAAGCCGGGTTCCATGACCATCAGCGATCAGGGCCTGGTGACCACCGACTGGCCGATCGACACATTCGGCGGCTACCGCCAGGCTCCCTTCGCCTTCCCCTATACCATCACGGTCAAGGACGGCAAGGGCGGTTACGCCACACAGACCATCACCATGAACCTCCGCTGTCCGGATGGCCAGCACTGGGAGTTCGGCAATTTCCCGGGCGGGGGAGCCGGAGGTCATGATCACGGTCCGGCGCTACGGGGCACCTGCGTGACCGACACCGGCGTGACCATCACTTCGCGGCCGGTCCTGGGAGTGACGGAAGGCGAGACCTACACCTATCAGGTGACCGCCGTCAGCGACAAGGGCTTGCCTTTGACTTATAGCGTGGCCGTGCCGACGGCTCCAAACGCGCCGCCGTACAATCTCAAGGCTTCGGATTACAGTGTTGACTCAAAAACGGGTTTGCTTACAGCGACCCCCGGAAAGCGGGGGACGCCCCAGTTCGTTAGGAATCTCTTTTTCACGGTGAAAGCCGAGGACGGCCAGGGCGGCAGCGCCACCCAGACCGTCGTCGCCATCGTATGCAGGTTGCCGAAAACCTGGCACACCGATCAGGGCAAGTGCATGTGAACCGGAACGGACAACCCTCTCATGGGGCGCTTCGGCGCCCCTTTTTACAGGGTTTCGTTGCATTTCAGTGTCCAATGTCCGTCCTCATTTTGCAAAGACAAGCGGCCCGTCCGTACCTCCCATCCGGAATGGAGTGGTGAGTGAAGACACGCACCGGATGCGTGAAATCACGACGCTGCTATAAGTTCGTCTTCATATATGTCTCTGGTTTTATGGTGGTTTTCTTCTTGGCGCGATTGTTGCTAAACATCGTATTGCTCGTATGGTTTTCCCGCGGTGGCGGCCGCACGTAACAAGAGTCCGGAGGAACCATGAATTTCCTTGACCCAGTCCAGGAGATGCATCCGTTTTGGCGGACGTTTCTCGGCGGTTTGCTGTTCGCCCTGATTTCGGCGGCGGCGGAGGTGGTGTCGGCGGTGGCCAGGATCAAAATTCCGAAGTGCTTCGGGGCGCCACAGGGCTGAGGCAGGTCGGCGTCCTGGCCGGCTCACGGTTTTTTTTTAGGCTATGTCTGCGTTAACAGTTGATAAGTCCTGGAACCCGCACCTCGGGGTTTTCATGGCTTTGCAATCACTTGATATTTCAATGAGTTGCAAGTCAGCCAGTAATTTTCAACGGTTAACGCAGACATAGCCTTTTTTTACGTTTCTAACCGGGTAAGAAGGGCGATCGCGCTATGTTTAGCGACAAATCAATAAGATAAATTTTGGTTTTAGGCGATCTGCACGTTGCCGACCACCATTTTGCTTCGCGGGAAGCCAAACTCCGGGAGCGTGAAGACTCTTGCTCTCGGGGGTCACAAATCACACAGGATTACAAGTCCGTCGTCGTCAGCGAATCAATAGGTTAGCGACACCATATAGCGGGATCGCCCTGCCTGGATCATGCAGGCTTTTGAGGTAAGCCGCCAAACCTGCGAGACGCGCCGACTGCGGCCGGATTTGCAGGAACAGTCCTCGGACATGGCCCGCAGCGTCTCGCGCTGGCGGGAGACGAACCGGCAACGGGAAGCAAGCGGTTCAGGCTATTCGAACTTGGGCTTCGATCGGGCGAGCCACGCGTCGATATACTCCGCGGTGAGGGCGCCACTCCGCGAGACGCGTTGATGCCGATGGTCGTAGAAATAGGCGCGCGGCATTTCGCCATACCAGGCCCGGTCGATCTCATGGCGCAGACGCTGCGCGTCATCTTCCGCGAAGATCCAAGACTGCATCGGGTCGAGGCCATGTCTGGCGAGCATGCGTTCCACGTCCGGCTGCCGAGATAGTTCGTCGGTCGATACCATAATCAAGGCCATTTCGGGATGGCGCTTGGCCTCCGCAGCCAGCATGTCCAGCTCCCGTAGGCACGCCGTGCAGTCCAATGACCACACGATCAGCAAGAACGGACGCCCCCTTTGGGCCTTTTCGATCTCGGCGAGACTGCCTGACACGAACTGGCGCGTGTCGGCCAAGGCGGGGTTTACGCCTATCGCTGCGAAGGCTGCCAAAGTCAACCACCTGAGCGCACAACGCCACATAGCAATTCTCTCGCAAGGCCTATTATAAAATTTCAAATACGGGCGGCTCATTTCCGCCGGCACGTACCGACCGTGTTCAAGGCAGATGCAGCAATCGATAGCCGTCGCTTTTCGTGTTCCACGACACAAACAAGGAACCGCCATGATTGAGCAGCAGAGGATAGTCAGCCGGCCCGACCGTTTCGGCAACCGTGCGGTCGGCGCTCCATGTGCCACCGTCGTCTTCAGACGATCTGAGGCGCAACCTATGGCGGGTGCCGTCGAATTCCAGCCAAATCAGCACCACCCGAGGGCCGACCGCGACCACATCGGCGTGACCGGCCAGGTCTTCCCGGCTACCGACAGGGACGGGCGCGGAGAAAGTCCTGCCCCGGTCCGGCGACCGGGCGTAGAACAGCCCTTGCCGTTTGTCGCCCTGAGTGAACCAGACGATATGGTAAGTGCCCCTGTCACCGATCGACAACGCCGGCCCGTGCTCGGGACAGGCATCGATCTTCCAATCATCGAACGTAACGCGCCATGTCTTCCAGTCGCCAGCATCGCGGCGGATCAGGCCGTGGTCGCGTACTCCTCCCGGATAAATCATCCGACTCAAGACCACCGGCGTTCCATCCGGCTCGAAGGCGGCAGCGATCCGGCAGCATTCGCAGGTATCGTTCACCACCTTGCGATTGACAAGATTCGGCGTATCCGAAGATTCGAGGAGCGCGTAATACATCGGAAGACCGACCTCGCGATAGTCTCGGCGGTCGCGTTCATCATGCCAGTAGACATAAGGGCGACTATCGCCATCAACCACCAGCTTGCTCTGGTAGTCTTTCACCTCCTCCCAGCGCTCGCTGACGGGCTTGGGTTCGGAGAAATGGCGCCCCCCGTCCCCGGATACCGCAAGATAGGTGGTCATCGCCTGACGCCCTTCCGCCGGATAGGTGACCAGCACCCTGCCGGCCCTATCAACGGCAATCGACGGCCGGTCCTCCGATTGTGCTTTCAGGCGTTGTCCGTCTGGATTGACGACCGTCGGAACACTAAACGTCTTGCCGAAATCCGACGACCGGTCGATCAGGACCAGTGAGTCCGAAATGGAGACTCGCCAGAGCCCGCCTCGCTGGTCGAAAGTTGCAGACATGGGCAGGCCGCGCTTTTCCGGCCGGGGTCTGGCGCCGGTCGCCGGAATGGGCGAACCGGTCGCGCAAGCAGCCAGCAACGCGCACAAAGTCAGAACGATCCCAAAGCTCAACGTCAGAGGGACCGCCGCCCTTGCGCCGGAAAGACTCCCGACCGGATCGGGGCCGGGTTCTCCCGCGTTAGAAGGTGATGGATATGCGGTTGACGATTCGGTAATCGGGTATGTTCTGGTGGCCATATTCGTTGCGAACAATCGGTGCACCGAAAGAGAATGAGACATTCCAGTTTGCCCCCCCGGCATAGCGAAACCCCGGGGACAAATAAATAGTGTTACCACCGGTGTTTGGATCGACGACCCCGTGCGTATTTTGACTCGCACGCCACTCACCATTGATTTCCGCCACCAGCACCCACGTGGCGCTGTTGGTTTCGGCGTACAAGGGGTTCGGAGCGCTATCCGACAAAGCATATGAAACAGCGACGTTGTACAAAAAGTCATCGCCCTGGTCGGAGCCCGCCACCCCGGTGCCTTGGAATTGATACTGATAGCTGGTATCCACCGACCATTGACCGAACCCATGGGTAAAGGCCGCCCCCACAAACGGGCTCCAGGCGCCGGTCCCCGGCTGGAAATGGGGGTCGAATGGCTCGCCCTGTTTGGTCTTCACATGGTCCATGCCCGTAGGCATCTGGAGGCCGAACAAGAGAGAGGCATGGGTCGAATTGTCCTTGGTATGCCAGAATCGATACTGCCCGAACGCAGTGATGTCCCCGAAACCGGTGGCATCCCCGAGCACGTCGACGTGATCCCCGTCCTCCGCGGGCGCGCGCACGTTGAATCGGGCCACGGCCGGAAGCCGCAGGCCGACGCTCAGCGTATCGGTGACGCCGTACGCGGCAAAGAGTGCTGGATTCAGGATGCCGGTCAAGCTGTGCACATCGGCACGCGGACCGTCGCCGAAGGCATTCTTGATTCGAAGCATCTGCGGGTTCGAGAAGCGGTTGAATTGAACCCACTGTGTTCGTTCTCCCACGACCCACTTACCGTCGGGCAAAGTGATCGCGCTGTCGGTGACGATAGGTGAAGCGATACCGAGACCGACGCCCAGTCCGCCGTGATCGGCGCGGACGCTGGTGCTGGCGGCGAACATGAACATCGGGGGGAGGGCGAGCACGGCAGCGGCGCCGATACCCGCCTTACCCGTATTCCTCGATGCCCGCGGTACGACCCTCACCGATGCGATGAATCCTGCCTGTATCCGGCTGACAGCGCGCTTACCGCACCCGATTATCGTGATCATGACCAATCCTCGGTAAGGTGCGTCCGCCGCGAGGCGTTCGCACGGGCTAATTCACTCATTCGGGAAATCAAGGCGGGGCTGCCGCCAGCGGCGCGGGCCCGCTTATCCCGTTTATGCACGCGTGGCTCCCGTTCCGAGGACACGCCCCCCACCATCGTGGGTTTACTTACTCTTAGTCGTCGGCCGAAGGACATCCTTACACCTTGCCGGCGCCATTCGGCCCTGCCCGCTACAAAGTGCGACCCTGAGATATTCCGGGCGATAAGACCCGGCGGCCGGGTGGCCATTTCGGACATCGTCAGCAATGAACCGGTCCCCGCCGAATCGAAGGCCGATCCAGTTCTTTGGAGTGGTTGCCCGGTCAAACGACGTGGGCCGAACAGTCATCGCATCGATTCATCGCTCGCCAGTGGAATCCGAGCGCACTGCAGGTCCTCGGCGAACCGCACCGGGCCCTGGTAGTGCTGTCGGATCGCCGTCAGACTTTCATCCTCCCGCCCCAGCGTGCGGCCCATGCGATGGCTGAGCAGCAGCATCTTGACCCCCGCTTCGCCGGCCATCCGGCCGATCTCCCGCGGCGTCGCGTGCAGTCGGCGCGCGACCGGATCGGCATCGTCCGGGACCGCGTGATCCATCACCAACACGTCGGCACCTCGGGCCAGACGTGCGAATGCCGGGTTGTCGCCGTTTAGATCACCGCTGAAGACGATCCGCTTGCCTTCGCTGATGATGCGGTAGGCGAGTGCCGGCAGTGGCCCGTGCCGAACGCCGACGGCGTCGACGCGAAAGGCCGCATGCTCGAAGACGGTGCGCGGCGTCCCGCTGCGGGACGGAACGGGGTGGACATCCAGCCGGAACAAGCCACCACTGCCGTCCAGGAAGCCCGACAGATAACGGAAAGCGCCCTTCGCCGGATCGAACAGGATACGGACGAACTCGTCCATGGCGGGCATCACCTCGTTGCCGTCGGGACCCGCCAGTGGCAACGGGCGGTTGCGGCCGGAGAAGAACCCGGTCTTCAGAATCGCCGGCAAGTCGGCCACGTGGTCGACATGGAGGTGCGTGATCGCGATCAGCTCGAGATCCTCGATCCGCGCGCCGGCTTCGCCGAAGCGCACGAACACGCCGCCGCCCGCGTCCACCAGCACGCGCGAGCGGCCGCCCTGCCACAGCAGGTAGCCCGAGGACGCGCGGCCCGGCTCGGCGGCCGGACCGCCGGAACCGAGGATCTGCACGGCCAGCGCGGCGCCTGCGCAGCCCGCGCTCGCCCTAGCCGCCCCCGGCACGCCGAGTGTGGCCAAGGCAGAACACAGTAGTAACCAGCGCGCGGCGGCCATCATCGACCTCCGCGGGGTACGAGTGTCGCCGGGGTGCAATCCAGACGGCCACATGGGTCGAGCCGATAGCGCCGTCCGCGCCAATCGATCTCGGTGCGGGTGAGTGCCCGGGCGTAAATCAACGGCGCCGTCAGCCAAAGCGCGAATCCGACCCACCGCAGCGACCACGGCAAAGGCGCGCCGCCCAGGCGCACATGCAGGTCGTGGATCATCCAACCGACCGCGATCGGCACGCTGCCGGACAGAACCGCCACCAGCGGCAGGCTGCGGCCCGCTGCCACCAGCGCGATCGCCAGGCCAGCCCAGAACGCGCCCCCGACCAGCCAGTGATGCAGCTTGAACGCCAATACCGGCAGACCCGAGCGGGAGAAAGCGAGCCAGCGCACGAGGATCGGTAAGAATTCATGCAGCGACGCGCCTTGCTGGATGATCGCGACCGGATGCGACGACATCACGTTGCGGTAGCCGTACTCGTTCAGACGGTGGCCGAGGAACATGTCGTCGACCAGCTGCCCGTCGGCAGTCTCCAAGCCGCCGATGGCTGCGATCGCCTCGCGTTTGAAGGCCATGAATTCCCCCATGATGAACGGGAGCTCGCCACCCCGGTCTGCCGCGGCGGCGATCGCGGCCGGCTCGTACAAGCCGTTGATCATCAGAGCGTAACCGGCATCACCGACGGTCAGCGGCGGTGCCGTGGCAACCACCGGCGCAAAGGCCGCGCCGGCGCAGGCCGTCCCCAGTAAAGTGTCCACCAGCGTACGCAGCGCGTCACGGTCCTGTCGCACATCGGAATCCACGAATGCGACCAACTCGCCCCGCGCTTTGCGCAAGCCGGCGATCATCGCATTGAGCTTGCCGGTACGATTCCCGGCGGGGCGGCCGCAGAACAGCACTCGAGTGTCGTCCGCATGGCCGCGCTCGGCAAGGGCTTTTTCCACCACCGGCCAGGCCGGCTCCCGCTCGTCGTCGAACACGAACAGCGTTTCGACCGGACCGGGATAGCCGTGGTCCAGCGCGGCGCGGACGTTCGCTTCGAGACCGGTATCGAGGGCCTTGATCGGGCGAATTACAGTGATGGAGGGATGGTTCCTGGGTTTTGGTCGCAACGGGAGCCCGCGCAATGCGCGTCGCTGCCAGCAGTAGGTGTGTCCGACCCACAGCAGTAGCACGGCGGCCAACAGGGTGAGTGCAAGTGTCGTGTTCATGATGCTACTCCTCGTGCCGTCAGCGCGGCTGACGGTGTTATTCGTTTGCCCCGGCTCGGTGCCGCTTCTGTTCCGTGAGTGTTGGTCGCGGGAGTGGTTTTCGGCCGGGGCCCTCGGGTGGCCCTCATCCCGACGAAGCCGCCGGGATTGACGACCCTTAGTCGCTCAATCGCCTCGATCACTTGCAAGTCCGTGGATGCGGTCGGCCCAGCGACCCAGATGTAAGGACTGGCTGCATTCGGCGACAAACAAATCGTTGTAGCCACATTCGCGGCTTCCGTTCGACTCCATTACCCCACAAGGAACCTCCCATGTCTCTTTTGATCCGTAACTTTTTACTGTCCCTGCTTCTCGCCGTCCCGCTCGGGGCCGGCGCCGAGCCGTGCACGCAAACGGCTTTCGAACGACTCCAAAAGGAAGGTACGCCGATCCTGGTGTCGATCCATGCCGACTGGTGCCCGACCTGCCGGGCGCAGGCGCCGATCGTCCAGAGCCTGCTGGAACAGAATCCCTACCGCCGCATTCAACTGCTGCGGGTGGACTTCGATGAGCGGCTGCGACCTCGGGTTTGAGCGGCGCCGGGCAACCACTGCTCGAACGTATCTCCGGCGACAGTCTGACCGGTCAGTTCCTGCTCGGCCTGCTGTTGGGCGTGGTGTGGAGCCCCTGCGTCGGCCCGACCTTGGGTGCCACCATCACCTTGGCCAGTCAGGGCGAAAGCCTGGGTCATGCCGCTGCGGTCATGGCGCTGTTCGGCATCGGCGCCGGACTCCCGCTGATCGCGCTGGGGACCCTGTCCCATCGGGCCATGCTGCGCTTCAAGAGCAAGCTGTCGGCCACCGGCAAGACCGGCAAAACCCTGCTCGGCGCGTTGCTCCTGATCCTGGGGCTGCTGATCGTCACCGGCTACGACAAGGCGCTTGAAGCCTGGGTACTGACCCAGGCCCCCGAATGGCTGACGCGGCTGACCATCTCCATCTGAGCGGATGGGTGGGAAAGCGGATCGGTCCCCGGAGCGCCGGGCAGGATTATCCGGCGTTTTCGATATCCGCTCGGAGGCGTGGAGAGACCGGCGGTAAGGAATGGCTTCTTGCACCGACCAATCGACGGATAACGCTTTTCCGACCCTTCGGTGAGGCGTCCGCCATCAACCTTAAACTTTTCTTCCACGGAGGATTCGACCATGAACCCGAAAAAATCCCTGCTCTCCGCCGGTCTGCTCACCCTGACCCTGGGAACCGGCGGCTGCGCCATGATGTGCAGTCCCTGCGCACCGAAAACCCGGTCGACGCAAAAGAACCCTTGTGCGGCAAAAAACCCCTGCGCCGCGAAATAAGCCGGACCGAAGCGGCCGGCGGCACGTTGGCCGCCGGCCATCTCGATGACTCTCCGGACCATGGCAAACACACCGAATTCACTCGCAGTCGACACGCCGGATGCCTTGCCCCGCTTCGATCCGGCGGGCCTGGACCCGGCCCGCCTCGAAACCATGGCCGAGGCCGGCGCGCGCATCCTGGAATGCTACCGCGTGCTGCGCAAGGGCGGGCTCAACATCGTCGGCGAGGTGCTGCGCGATCAGGGCACGTTCTACGAACTCGATCACTATCCGAAAGACGACGTGTTCGACGACGAGAGCCGTTGCCAGTATTACTACCACGCCCATCGCCCCGATTCGGGCGAGCACGGACATTTCCATACCTTCATGCGGTGGTGGCTCGCAGGCAGAAGGATCATCCCGGAGCGGCCGTGTACGAGGACCGTGCCCTGGACGTCACGGGCTATCTGCCGATCGATGTCGAGGCACGCATCCGGGAAATCATGGCGGCCTTGGGCGATTGAACCGTCTCCTGTAAGGAGCCGGACCTAAGCCGCGACTAATCCGTGAAGGTGCCAAGCCAAACGCGCCATGCGCCCGGTTCGGGCACCGCAAGAATCCGGTGTAAACCGGCCCTGCGCGGGGTCACGCCCCGTCGCTTCCCTTGGAAACCTGAAAAGTTAGGAGTAGCAAAATGACGAACAAATCTCACACCCAACACGCCATTTCCACCATTGCCCTCGCCACGGCGCTCGGCGCGGCCTTGTCGATGACCAGCGGCCCCCTGGCCGCGGCCGTCGGAATCGGCCGTCAACCTGTTCCGCGACGAATACCGGTTGCCGTTCATGAGCCCGGAATTCGCCGCCCCGCTCGCCGCGTTCGCCGAATACCTGTTCCCGGTACTGCTCCTGCTGGGCCTTGCGACCCGCTTTTCCGCCGCGGCTTTGCTGTTCATGACCCTGGTCATCCAGGTGTTCGTCTATCCCGACGCCTATCCCACCCACGGCGTGTGGGCGACCGTGCTGCTGTACCTGATGGCGCGCGGCGGCGGGGTCCTCTCGGTCGACCACTGGATGGCACGCGGCGGGTCGGGTATGCGGACGCGGAATCGGCAAGCCACCTTGAGTTTGGAGCGGCATTGAACCAAGCGAATACACCATTGCGGGCCGTTTGACACTCCCGTTCCCAGAGCCTTACGATTTCGATGCTTGCATTGAATACAAGGCATTCGACATGGCCACGCTCACCATCCGCAATCTCGATGAAGCCATCAAGGCCGGCTTACGTCTCCGCGCCGCCAGCCACGGCCACTCGATGGAAGAAGAAGTGCGGCAAATCCTCAGGCAAGCGGTGCAGGCGTCCGCGGCCGAGACCGGCCTGGGCACCCGCATTCACAGGCGCTTTGCCGCCATCGGCGGAGCGGAGCTTACCCTCCCCGATCGGACAGCGGCCCGTCAGCCGCCGGACTTTTCGGGCGTGGACGATCCATGATCTTGGTGGACACCAATGTCGTATCGGAGTTGATGAAAGCGAAGCCGGATGCAATCGTCCTCGGCTGGCTGGATGGGCAATCCCGGAGCGATCTGTTCACCAGTGCCATCACCCAGGCCGAAATCGAACTGGGCATCGCCCTGTTACCCGACGGCAAGCGTCGCGCTGCCCTCGCATCGGCGGCAGATGCCATGTTCGCGGAAGACTTTGCCGGCGCCGTCTTGCCTTTTGATGCGGGCGCGGCCAGGCATTACGCGATGCTGGTAGCGCATCGCACCCGCGTTGGCCGGCCGATCACGGTCGAGGATGCACAAATCGCCGCGATCGCTTTGCGTCACGGCTTGACCCTGGCGACCCGCAATCTCCGGGACTTCCAGGAAATCGCGGAGCTTGCGCTGATCGATCCCTGGCAACCCGACATGCCGTAGCCGGCTCCATCTCTGGGACAAAGAACGCCGGGAGCGGTTTTGGTCGAGCGAAGCTCGCCCGAAGGGCCGGATGAGGGAGAGGCCGCTTGGTTCCAGGGTACGATCCGCGAGCCATGGGACCGGGCGGTCTCTCCCCGCCTATCCCTCCCCGGCGAAACCGTAGCAAATACAGGGTGTTCTGTATTTCGAAAACGGGGTGGGTTAAATCACACAGTTTTGTGCGCGATATGGCGCACTTTTGCGGGGCCAGAGCCGAGACGAGCCATCGCCCGCCGCTCCGGCCCGCCCGGACGGCAAGGGGTGGAAACTGGCGGTGGGAACGCAAACCGCTGATTTGCATCCGTCCTCGCCGTCCCGAAGGTCGGAAGGTTCGGCGGCTTGGCGGCGGCTCGCGAGCGGCCGCGGGTGCCGCGTGGGACCCTGGGGTGTGAGTGGCGCGGAACTTGTAAAGCATTGAAGCCGATTCGTCATCAGGTCCAGGAAACACATGAATACGCATTCAGATTCAGGTTTGCCGGCAGCCGGCGCTCGCCGTTCCCGGCTTCGCCGTGATGCGTGGGTGCTGGCGCCGCTCCTCTTCGCTTTCAGCTCCGCTGCTCTTCGAGTCGGCTTCGCCGAGGCGGCGGAGGACGTCGTGGAACTCGACAAGATCACCGTCTACGGCGAAGAGGACGAGGTTTCTCCGGAAACGACGGATCTTCCCGAGGAGGAGCTGGAGGAAAAGAAGGCGCAGACCACGGACACCGCCAGCATGTTCAAGGACGTGCCGGGGGTGAGCCTGTACACCGGCGGCGGCGTCTCCAGTCTGCCGGCGATCCACGGCATGGCGGACGACCGGGTGAAGGTGCTGGTCAACGGCATGAACATCACCTCCGCCTGCGCCAATCACATGAACCCGCCGCTGTCCTACGTCGCGCCGGCTTCGGTCGGCAAGGCCTCGATCATGGCCGGGGTCACGCCGGTCAGCCAGGGCGGCGACTCCATCGGCGGAACCATTTCGGTCGATCCGGTGGCGCCGGGTTTCGCCAAGGCTGGGCAGATGGCCTATACCGGCAAACTGGGCGGCATGTTCCGCAGCAACAGCGACACCTTCGGCAACAACTTCAGCGGCTCCATCTCCAGCGAAGACTTCGCTTTCGACTACGGCGGTTCCTGGGCCAAGGGCAACAATTACATGGCGGGCAACGGCGGTCCGACGGTATTGCCGACCCGGTACCTGAGCACCAACATGAACCTGCGGGCTTCGACCAGGCTCGACAACGGCTTCTTCTCGGCGGACGTGACCGGCCAGTACATTCCCTACCAAGGCTTCCCGAACCAGCGCATGGACATGGCCGAGAACACCGGCCTGCTCGGCGGCTTCAGCTACGAGAACAGCTTCGACTGGGGCAAGCTGGATGCGCGGGTTTACTACCATTCCACCTGGCATCTGATGGATATGCTGCCGGAACGCGGCGGTTTCATGCCAATGAAGGCCGACGGGTCCGACCTGGGTTACCGGCTGCGGGCGCATCTGCCGGTGGATGACGTCCATACCGTGCGGGTCGGCAGCGAATACTTCCAGCAAGGTCTGCAGGACTGGTGGCCGGGCCAGCCGGTCTTTCAGCCGCAGGATTTCTTGAGCATCAACAACGGCCAGCGCAACCGCCTCGGCACTTTCGCCGAGTGGGAGGCGAACTGGAACAAGGAATGGCTGACCCAGCTCGGCGTGCGCAACGACATGGTGTGGATGAACACTGGCCGGGTCCAGGGCTATGACAACGATCCCATTTACACCATCTGGGCCACGCCCTTCAACGCCGCCAACCGCTCGCGGGTCGATCACAACTTCGACGCCACCGCCACGGCCGCTTTCACGCCGGATGCCAACAGCCGCTACGAACTGGGCCTCTCGCGTAAGCAGCGCTCCCCCAACCTGTACGAGCGGTACGCCTGGTGGGGCACCAACTCGATGATCACCTGGTTCGGCGACGGCAACGGCTACTTGGGGAATCTGAACCTCAATCCCGAGGCGGCCTACACGGCGACTTTCACCGCCAACTGGCACGACGAACAGCAGCAGGTCTGGAGCGTGACTCTGACGCCCTATTACACGCGGGTGAACGACTACATCTACGGCCAACAGATCACGCAGCAGGCCAACGGCTTCCACGGCATGCAGTTCGTCAATCTGAGCCATGCCGACATGTACGGCGGCGACTTCTCGGCCCGCTACGCCTTCCTGCCGGAATCGCCCGCCGGCAGCTTCGCGGCGAAGGTGGTCGCGGCCTACGTGCGCGGCGTGGGCAACGACGGCCAGCGTTCCATGGGCTGCCCCTACGTGGGGACCTCACTGGCGAGCTTGTGCAATAACAATCAGCAATTCTGGCCGGTCAACGGCTTTCTGGCGCCGAATTCGGTCAACCTCTACCACATGATGCCGCTGAACGCGACCGTGTCGCTGGAGCACAGCATCCCCGCCGGTTCGGCCGTGGTGGATAGCGCGATTTCGGTGAACCTGGTGGACAGCAAGACGGCGGTGGCCCAGAGCTATGCGGAACCGACCACGCCGGGCTATGTGCTGCTCAACCTGCGGACCAGCTACCAGCGCGAGCACCTGAGAGTGGACGTGGGCGCCGACAACCTGCTCAACAAACTCTACTACCATCCGCTGGGCGGCGTGGACATCGTCGAAAGCGATAAGGCGAAAGCCGTGGTCAGGCTCCCGGCCATCGGCCGGTCGGTATACATCTCGTTGAACTTGGAGTTCTGAGCGGGCGTCTCGCCGCAGCAGCCATGGCCGCAGTTCCCCTTGCCCAGACCGACTCGAATAGCAGCGGAGCTGACTCCCTGTATCGCCCCGGCGTTGCGATTCTGCTGATCGTGTGCCTGGCGCATCTGGGTGTTTGGTGGAGTTACCGGCAGTTGAAGCTGCTGGAACCGGAAGCGCGGCCGTCGCAGCCCATCGAGGTGTCGCTGGAAATGATCGCCCCGGCGCCGAAGCCGGCGGAGCCCGCCGCCCAGCCCGCGCCGGCGCCGACCGCGCCGCCCAAGCCGGTCACCCCGCCCAAACCCAAGCCCGTCGCCAAGCCGAAGCCCGTGGCCAGGACCCTGCCCAAGCCGCTCCCGGTCCAGCCCGAGCGGACGGTGGGGGACGCCGCGCCGCGGAGCGAGTCTGCCGCGCCGTCTTCCGAAACCTCGTCCGCCGCGCGCGGCGAAGGCGTGGCAAGCGGGAGCGGTACGTCCGTACCCGCATCGACTCCCGCGAATTTCAGCGCGAACTATCTGCACAATCCCGTACCCGACTACCCGGCATTCGCCAGGAAGCAGCGCTGGCAGGGGAAGGTGACGATGAAGGTTCACGTCATGCCCACCGGCCTTCCTGCGGAAGTCGAGCTGCAAAACAGCAGCGGCCACGACATCCTCGACGAGTCCGCGATGGAAACGGTCCGCCGCTGGCGCTTCGTCCCGGCCACCAAGGGCGGCAAGGCGGTGGCCAGTTGGGTCGTGGTGCCGCTCGAATTCTCTCTGACTCGTTGACAGCACTGGCAGGAATCATGGTCACCGATACTTCCACCCTCATCATCAACATCACCCTCTGGGTGCTGATCTCGTTTTCCGTCCTGACCTGGACCGTCATCCTGCTGAAAGGGGGGCAATACTGGCGGCACGCGGTGGGCAACCGCCTGTTCGAGGAGAAATTCTGGAGTGCGGCCACGCTCGACGAGGCGCGGCTGAGGATGGGGGAGGCCGGCATCTGTCCCTTGCACAGGCTGGCGAGCGCGGGTTTCCAGGTGTTCGACAGCGGCAACGGGAACGGCGCCCCCAGTTTGAAGCACCGCGGGGATCTGGTGGCGACCCTGGAGCGGAAACTGAAACGGCAACTGGAGCGCGAGTCCCGCCTGTCGGATCTGGGGCTCACCGTACTCGCGAGCATCGGTTCGACGGCGCCTTTCGTGGGGCTGTTCGGCACCGTCTGGGGCATCATGCATGCCCTGCAGGACATCAGCAAAAGCGGCAAGGCCAGCCTGGACGTGGTGGCCGGCCCGATCGGCGAAGCGCTGATCGCCACCGCCATCGGCATCGCCGTCGCGGTGCCCGCGGTGCTGGCCTACAACTTCCTGATGCGGCAATCGCGCCGCCGACAGCAGGCGCTGGAAATCTTCGCCGAAGACTTCCTGCACCTGGTCGCCGCCGAAACCGCCGGCCGCCCCTTCGGCTACGCTCAGGGCGAGTGAAGGAGAGACGCCATGGCCATGAAAACCGGGGGCGACAACGACGAAGTGATGAGCGAGATCAACGTCACCCCGCTGGTCGACGTCATGCTGGTGCTGGTGATCGTGTTCCTGGTGACGGCGCCGCTGCTGACCCAGAGCATGAACGTCAACCTGCCCAAGACCGGCGCGGTGGCCGCCTCGGACGACAACCAATCGACCCCGATCGGCATCGACGCCCAGGGACGCATCGTGCTGGACAAGAGCGAGATCGCTGACCTGGCGCAGTTGGAAGCCAGGCTCCGGGATCAGGTGCAGCAGAATCCGGAAGGCCTGTACATCGTCCACGCCGACCAGGCGGTGTCCTATGCCGTCGTCGCCAAGGTGCTCGCCACCGCCCACAAGGCCGGGGTCAACCGGCTGTCTCTGGCGACGGTTCAGGAGTAGATGCTGCGGAACATGCTCGCCGGTCAGCATTTCTGGCTCGGGTTTACTAAGTAAGCATAGAGAAAATAATTTCATACAACGAGCCATCTACCTTTGGGAGAGAGTTGGGTGAGGGCAAGTAAACAGTGGAATTCTTTTTTTAACTATCACGTGAACCCGCCGAATGTTCGCGGGTTACCATATAAAGCAATCAGATATCAAAGAATACAGTTCAACCAGAATGATTATCGAACAGCGGCTATGTGCATGATTTCAATTGAGGCTCATGGCGATGAGCGCGGACTCAGATCCATTAAGGGCACCTCTAAAAATTCCCCCTTGCACCGTCCCTTTGAGAAAATACCGGGATAGCCCTGCCACTGAGATTGCCGCATGAACTTCCACCGCCAGCCCGGCCTGTTTGATCTCGACGAGCGTGCCGCCCAACTCACCGCCTTGGGCGATCCTTTGGTCAAGCTCAAGGCGGAAATCGACTTTGAGGATTTTCGGGCCGATCTCAACCGGGTTCACGAGAAGGAGCGCAAGAGTAACGCCGGGGCCAAACCCTTTGACGGGGTGCTGATGTTCAAGGTACTGATCCTGCAACATCTCTACAACCTCTCCGACGACGGACTGGAATATCAGATCCGCGATCGGCTGAGCTTCATGCGTTTCCTGGGGCTGCGGATGGAACACCGGGTGCCGGATGCCAAGACCGTGTGGCTGTTCCGCGAACGGCTGAAAGCCTTGGGTCTGGTCGAGGTGCTGTTTGGCCGTTTTAACGAGCAACTGGCGCGGCGCGGCTATGTGGCCAAAACCGGGCAGATGATCGACGCGACCTTCATCGAAGCGCCGCGCCAGCGCAACAGCCGGGAAGAGAACGCCCGGATCAAGGCGGGAGAGATTCCCGAGGGCTGGGACGATGACGAGAACGCCCCCATGCGGCGGCAAAAGGACACGGAGGCCCGCTGGACCAAGAAGAACCACGAGACCCATTACGGCTACAAAAACCACATCAACGCCGACGCGGCCACCAAGCTGATCCAGGACTACAGCGTCACGCCCGCCCACGTCCACGACAGCCAGGTTTTCGAAGACCTGCTGGATACGGAAACCACCGATGCCGAAGGCCATAAGCGCCCGGTGTATGCCGACAGCGCCTACCGCTCGGAAAAACACGAAGAGCGTCTGGCCGAAGCGGGGATGGTCAGCCAAATCCACGAAAAAGGCACCCGCGCCGCCCCGCTGACGGAAGAACAAACCGCGTCGAACCGCAACAAATCCAAGGTACGGGCGCGGGTGGAACACATCTTCGGCGCCCAGGCCGCCATGGACGGACACATCGTCCGGACCATCGGCCTGGAGCGAGCACGGGTGAAGGTGGGCCTGCTGAACCTGGCTTACAACATGAAGCGTCTGGTGCAGTTGACGGCGAACGAAGTCAGAAGGCAGGCCCGCCGGGCGGCAAGCCCGGACGGGATCGGTCTGCCCGCTGTGGCCTGAAACGGGGGAAATACCCCCGCAACAGGCCGTTGCGGACCGGATCAACCCCGAATTTTGCCGTCCTGGGCGCGAAAACCTGAATTTTTCCGGTACGAACGAATCGGAGAGCATGGAATTCGGATTTTTAGAGGTTCCCTTAAACCAAATAGAGACGACTTAGGGGTTGGCTAATAAGGCGCGTCTATGGAAAATATTGACATCTGGCGGGGTCATGCTACTGTGGTAACAGTGTTTTGCGGTTCCCATTTGTATTTCGAATGGTCAATATCTATCTAGTTATGTTGTTCTTGCTTGAGAGAAGGCATGAACGGTATTTTGAGGGTTTAGTCTGAAAGCGACAACTTATGATACAGGAGCGCAAATGTTTAAATCATTCCATTGTGTTTCATTATTTTTATGCTTGGTTGTATTCGCTGTAAATTGCAAAGCAATACCTGCAAATTTCGCCGACTCCGGATATACTTATTACAAGTATGTAGACACATCTGGACGTAATAAGCAGACCATATATAGCAAATGCCGCATCTGGCGTAACACAAATAGTCAGACAGATTCATATGGAGAATGCTGGGATTTTGATGCTGGATGCAATCTAAATCCTAGCGCCACCTACATTTACCAGGGTCCGAGTGATCCTGGTTCTCAAATATATGTATGGGCCCAGCGCGGGAATACATTTAAGGCGAATGGATATCCAGGGCGCAAGCTAGCTATTGCATATCCAACCGTAATAATGACTGACTCAACAAATGGAACATATAGTGGTCGCATTGATTCTCAATGGGCTAGCGACAGCGTCACTATTGATCAGCAATTTGGAGGAACATTCAAAGTTATATCAGCTAGCCAATGGGCGTCCGCTTTAAATTCAGCAAAAACGAGTGCGCCAACTGGTGCGTGTACGGCTCTTTTAAACTGGGATTTTTGAAAGGTATCGAGATGCGAAAATACATTGCTCTTATTTTTGGGGGCTTGGTTATCGGGGGGCAAGTTGCGTACGCAAGCGTTGATGCCGGTATGACCTACTGGGCCATAGCGGAAAATGGACCGCCACAAGATCGTGTTTGGGGTGCATGTCACGAGTATAGAAATTCGTCCGGAACAGTTTATAACGGGGTATGCTGGCATTTTGATCAAGAATGTAACATCTGGCCAGCGATGAACAGTCGCACTTGGGACAGTGTGTTGGGGGCATGGAGGTTCTTCGGTGCTGCTACAGCGGGGAATTATATGTCAAAGCCTTCAAGCCCACCACCAATCACGTATCCAGCGCAGAGCACAGTTCTCGTAGAACGAGGCGTGATGTTTTTTCACGAGATCGGTACGTTGTCTGGGAACATGCCGGGCCTAACAGGGCAGTTTTCATTCACTGGAGCGTCGGCAGACGGCGATATTCTTTATGGCGCAGATGCTATATATGACTGGGGAAGTCCGCAAATATTTTGGGGGGCGTCGAGTAATGATGTTGATATAAGGCAAATATCTTTAAGCGAGTTTAATTCTGCCCTTGCTTTGGCTACATCCAATAGCGCGCAAGGTTACGCCATTGGTAACACCTGGGCTCCATATTATATACCACGTCAGTTCCGGGCCTATAATAAATGCGTAGGATTTCCATGGACAAGCTTCTAAAAATAGGTGTGGAGTTTTAGAGTAATCTCATGGTCTGTAAGGTCAGCTGAATCCCTTGGATACATGGTCATAGGGGTTCAGCAGGCTTGCCTTTAGACAAGGCGAGAATAAAGTACCTGAATCCGTGTTCCGCTTGTTCACGATCAATTCCAACCGTATGATTTATTGAGACAATGATGCGTCATTGTTCTTCACCCAACTGATCATGCCCCGATTTGAAGTACGCCAGACCGGCAAGCTCAACCTGACCTCGTATTCCGGCCTGGCGCTGATTGGCCAGTGCTGCCAGGCGGCGCAGGTGGAGGCGGTCATTGACCCGAAGATCCCGGTGTCGCAAGGCATGCGTACCTCGGACATCGTCAAGAGCGTGGTCGGGCTGTTGAGTCTGGGCAAGAGCGACTTCGAAGCCATCGAGCCATTCCGGAATGATCGCTTCTTCAAGGAGTCGCTGGGGCTGACGAAGGTGCCCGGAGCCGTGTGGCTGCGCCAGCGTCTGAATGCCAAGGCGGAAGCCATCCGCGATCTGGCCGATGAGCTTTCCCTGAGGCTGCTGGAGCGAACCGAGGCGCCGATCACGCCGCACAAGGGCTATGTCTGCTGCGACATCGATACCTTCGCCATGGACAATAGTGGCACGAAGAAGGAAGCGGTGTCGCGCACCTATCAGGGCTTCGACGGTTACACGCCGATTGCCGCCTATCTCGGCAACGAAGGCTGGAACACCGGGCTGGAACTGAGGCCAGGGTCCCGCCACTCGGCGTTCGAGACGCACTACTTCTACGAGCGGCTGTTTCCGCGCATCGAACGCCTGGTCAAACCGGATCAGCCCGTGCTGCTGCGCGAGGACAGCGGTTTCGACGGCGCACAGCTTCTGTTCGCCAAGGCCGCGGAGCGAGACCGGCAAGCCGCGCTGGGGCGAAGCCTCGACTTCATCTGCAAGTGGAACCCCCGCAAGCAGGACAAGGCGGCCTGGGTCAAGCGCGCCGAGGAGGCGAAGGCCTGGGTCGAGACTCGCCCCGGTAAGCGCGAGGCCCTCCTGTCGCTGGACATCGAGCGCGCCTGGCACAAGGAGAAGCGCAGCTTCCGGCTGATCGTCAGGGTCGTCGAGCGCACCATCGACAAGAAGGGCCAACACCTGCTGGCCCCGGAGGTCGAACTGGAAGGCTGGTGGACGACGCTCTCCTGTTCCGCCGAGGAAGTGATCGAACTCTACCAGCACCACGGCATGCATGAGCAGTTCCACTCCGAGTTCAAGACCGACCTCGATCTGGAGCGGCTGCCCTCGGGCAAGTTCGACACCAACGACGTGATCCTGCATCTGGCGGCCTTCGCCTACAACTGCCTGCGTCTCTTGGGACAGATCGGCCTGACCGGCGAGATTGCGCCGATCCGTCATCCGGCCAAGCGCCGCCGCATCCGGACCGTGCTGCAGGAGATCATGTACCGGGCGGCGAAGTTCGTCGCCCATGCCCGCCGGCTGATCCTCGATTTCGGCCGTGGCGTGGCGGCAAACGTAGCCGTGTTCGTGATGCTTCAGAATCGGCTGTGGGCGGCGGCGTCCTCGGGATGATGGCAAGCGGATACGGCCCTCGAAGCGCGGATTCCGGTTCCCCGGAAGGAGCCAGCTCGCATACGGAGCGGAAAATGCGCTGACGGAAGGCACGCCTCGGACCGCCAGCGCTCCAGCGTATCAACACTCACTCCAATCTCCCGGGATACCGTTTCCACCGAAGAACTCTCCGGCGGCAGCAATCGCGCCACCGCACGCTCTTTGAATGCTCGTCCGTATAGTGCCATTTTTCACCTCTCAGCCCCCTTAGGTTACAGAGCTATCGAGGCGGCAACTATCTTGACGTGGGGGGCAAGCGGTCCAGCTTGGCCTCACGTCCCTCCGCGGCGAATAGGCTCTCTCTGATCAGGGCGCCTCAGGCAGGTTGTTCAGGGGCGGCATTGTCACATGACCTCGGTTTTTCGAGATGCCCAGTTGTGGATGTTCTATGAGGTCACAATTCAGCCATCCGGTCATAGCTTCTGTTGGTGAAGTGGTTGAAACTATTCATGGTTTACGGGTCCGTATCCAAAACGCTCCGCCGTGCTTTTCGAATACATTAGGAATCTGCTCCCACAGCGACTCCATGCGCTGGCTCAAACGCTTGTCGTAACTAATAAATAATGCAGGAAATTCAATGGTAAACATGGATGTGTTAGCGAGTAACAATGCGGCTAGGAGATATTGTTCCGAATAGCCCTTCCTTACCCATTCCGTTGGATAATCATAAGGTAAAAAGATATCGTGAATTCCGACCAATACACCTGGCTTCAAGCGCGGCAATACCTCTAAGAAGAAAACGGTGACATCGGAGTTAGCGAAGCATCGATGGGTTCCGTCAAAAAAAAGCATATCCCCAGCGTTGAGATTGTCAAATATCACAAGATCGGTTTCTTCGAGCGATGTTCGGATTATTGTGTCACATAATTTGTCGATTTCACTCCTTGGGTGAGGATCGATTGAGATAATTCGGGTAGAGAGCCCATAATCCGAAGCAGCTTGGTGAACAAATTTAGTGGAGGCCCCCGAACCAATTTCTATGTAAGTTTGAGGCTTTTGAAGCGCCATAAAAGCATAAAGAGCCATTCCGTCTAATCCTGGAATCCAGCCGTTTAACCAGCAAGGGCTAATTTCCCGAGCAACTTCCCCTGCTATTGGCATAAACCATTCGTTGGCCTCATGACTTCCTTGAATTGCTTGGGAATATCTAAGCGAGAGTTGGGTTAGGTCATGGGGTGAAAGCTGGACAGATTGAGGGAGTCTGTTTAGTTTAGACAGCGGCTCTGCAAACTTGCTGAAGGAGTGTATAACATCCTCATAGTGTTTACGCTGTCGTTCCAATACCGCTAAGAGCCCTGGATGCGGTTTTTTTCCTAATTCGTATCTAGGGTGAGCACTTAAAGGATAGTCTAGATCGACGTGGAATACTTTTAATGTCATTCTAATTTAAGCGTAGCTAATGGTTGTGTTAATAGAGTTGCTTCCGTTGAACTAAATGGATTTGCTGTCGTATAAAATGATGTCAGCCAATGATTTTTGAAAAGTTCATGGAAGAAACCAGTGAGCGTACCGTCAGAGCCCTGATCGGAATGAGTAAGGCTCAATTCGCCAAGCTTTGCCCTATCTTTGAGGAGGCCCATGCGGAGATTCCGCAAGAACGCGTTCAGCAAGGCGAAATAAAACGGGTACCCAAAGGTGGCCATGTGGGCTATCTCGATCGGATAGATAAGAAGCTGTTCTTCATTTTGCATTACCTCAAGACCTACTGTACCTTCGATGTCCTGGGCTTTCATTTTGGCTTCAGCTCGGGACACGCGCATTGCCATGTGGCGCAACTTCTGCCCGTGTTACGGCGCAGCCTGGCGAAACTTGATCTGCTGCCCGAGCGGGAGCTGACGACCCCGGGAGAGATGATGAAGCTGATTGAAAAACATGGAGATATCATCATTGACGGGGTGGAATGCAGTTGCGTCGGGCCGCAGGATGACGATCAGCAGAAAGCCCACTATAGCGGTAAAAAAAACGCCATACGGTTAAAACCCTAGTCATTTCGACCCTTGCACGGCAAATTTTGTTCGTTGGAAGTATCGTGGCCGGCAGTGTTCATGATTATGCGCTGATGAAGCGATGGTTCGATCCTGCCTTATCATGGTTTGACGGTGCCGATGTCTGGTTGGATTTGGGGTTCTTGGGGGCCGCTTCCGATTATGGGAATAAAGCCAGAATTCACCTGCCTCATAAGAAACCCAGAGCCTCCAAGAACAATCCTCATCCCGCGTTGGCAGATCAACAAAGGCGCGAGAACAAAAAGCAAGCGCGAACTCGCATCTCCGTCGAACACTCCATTGGAGGAATGAAGACCTTTCATTGCTTGATGCATCGCATTAGAAACCGACTCAGTATATTCATAGATAGCTTTTTCGGGCTTGGCGCCGGCCTTTGGAATCTAAAATTTATTTGTAATTATGCGGTTATCATCGGAAACAACTCTAATGATGTCAAGTTATCTTCGTGATGCGCTCAACGAATAACTCGGGGCCATTTGCCCCATCATTTTTCTTGGTAAAAAAAGTTTGTGCAGTCTACATAATAGATTATGTTGCCGGCTATGCTGTGTATCTATTATAACGTATAATGTATTTCATCTGCCTTTGGATGTGGGAAAAGTTAATATTTGTAGTTACATTTTGATCTATGGATAAATTATTCCAGAAAGACATCGTCGAGCCTACTCTTGGTTTCAATTACAAAGCTGGATCGAAGATGATTTTCATCTTTGTAAATTGGGCGCCCAAATTTGTCGAGCCGGAAACACTTATTATTGGGGCATAAATCGCGGATCTGGTCAACAACTCTTGCGCCAGCGCCTAGAGCAATTGACCGCAGCTCATTATTTAGGTTGAGTTGTTCCTGAGAAAGGTTGATTGTATCAGTCTCAATGCGTCTTGTAATATTTAGTCTGTTCCGTAATATATTGCGCGGATTGAAGAATTCACCATTGGGATTATCAAGGAGCAAATAGACAGAATAGTTTTTTGAGAGATCTGCAAGCATTTCCTTGAGCGAGGCGATCGCTAATTTCTTGCCGTCGGAGCCTCTAAATAGGAACCTAGCCCCGCTCTTTTCGTAGTAGAAATTTTGTGGGTCATTGACAAGTTTAAAAGTTTGGGGGTGGTGTACTAGTCCGGATGGCTTGGTTTGATCAATGAAGTAGCAATTCCAGCATCCCCCTATAACGATCTTTCGTATATCGAGCGATTTCTTCAAGAGCTCACGAAATTTGTCCACAAAAGGTCTACAGTGTTGATGTCTCTCGTCATCAAATACAAAAGGCACTAGCGGGCATCCTATGTCTGTCATGAACGCTACGGGCGGCATCTTAGTATTTTGTCCGAGATGCACAACTCTGGGGCCGAATTGCATAACATGGGAGTCACCGACAATTAGTATCTTTGGGGGTTGTGTAGAATTCCCGTAAAGAACGAGCCCATCATTTTCAAATTTGTTCAGGCCTGCCGGCCATTTCCAATCGCTTACTGCCTCCGAAATCGTATTGTGCTGTTCTACAAATAACCTATCTGGTATCCCTTCTGTCAAGTATGTTAGACATCCTGTAAAGCCAACAAGGCTCATCAGCGAAAACAAGACGATTGTTTTTTTCTTGGGTTGTGTTCCGAAGCGTATCGGTCGTTCAATTATCGTGTATGTAGCCCAAGCTAGTGCGATAGAGATCACGGCCGTCGCGATTCGGACAAAATATCCCGGGATAGAGTTCTCTACGATGTACGTAAACGCCAGTAGTGGCCAATGCCACAAATATAGGGGATAACTTATTGTGCCGAACCAAACCGCAACTCGGTTTGACAAAAGAAAGCGATTTAGCCATGTATCCGCCCCTGCTGAAATAACAAATATGGTACCAATAACAGGTATTGTCGCTAAGATGCCAGGGAATTCATTTTGTTTGGTGATATTGAATACACTAATGACGATTAGCGTTACCCCGAGAATAGATTGAAAATTGCGCAATGCTCCTCGTGCTGTATGTTTTTGGGGTAAGTGAAGAGCCTTGTTAAGGTGGCCCTCTAACGCACAGTAGAAGCGCTCGGAAAATGGGTTTTTATAGAATGCAGAGGAAGCAAGGAGAGAACCGCTCGCCAACTCCCAAAATCTAGTTTTGGGGGAGTAAAAGTCTTCTACAGGGCTGCTTTGATATATGGCGATGTTGAATGAAAATGAAATCGTTGTGGTTAAAATGATTATTAACTGAGGATTGATCCTTTTTTTCGATGTCAATACAAGTAAGAGAGGCCATGCGATGTAGAACTGTTCTTCTATTCCAAGGCTCCATAAGTGTAGTAATGGCTTCGTTGTTGTGGAGGTATCAAAATAGCCGCTTTCGCGCCATAGTATGAAGTTTGATATAAATGCCGCAGCACCAGCAATGTGTTTCCCTAGTTGCTTGTATTCGTCTGCTAGCAATATATGCCAACCAATAGCAAATGACGCAGATAATACTACTAGCAATGCAGGGAATATTCGTCGGATGCGGCGACTGTAAAACTCGACAAAACTGAATTTGTCAGTTTGGATAGCGGAGAATATTATGGTGGAAATTAGATATCCAGATATAACGTAGAAAATGTCGACGCCGACAAATCCGCCCGTAACGCGTTCTGGAAAGATATGGAATCCGACAACAGATAGTACTGCGACGGCGCGCAGCCCGTCGATATCGGCGCGATATCTTTGGGGTATTGCATTTTTTAGGAGCAGCATTAGAGTTGTGTACGTTGATTTTCCGTCATGCGGTTCAAACCACCGGCTTTCAGCCGGTCAGCTTTGGGTGGATTTTGATTTGGTCAAAAAACTAAAATTACTCTGGTGGTAGGTAACGATATGTCCACTTCGAGGGCGAGCGCCTTCCTATGGAATTCATCGGTGAGATTTAGAGTTGGAACTACGCGCCAGTTGCTTAGCATATTAGAGTTGTTTCCGATGATAACCGCATGATTACAAAGAAATTTTTAGATTCCAAAGGCCAGCACCAAGCCCGAAAAAGCTATCTATGAATATACTGAGTCGGTTTCTAATGCGATGCATCAAGCAATGAAAGGTCTTCATTCCTCCAATGGAGTGTTCGACGGAGATGCGAGTTCGCGCTTGCTTTTTGTTCTCGCGCCTTTGTTGATCTGCCAACGCGGGATGAGGATTGTTCTTGGAGGCTCTGGGTTTCTTATGAGGCAGGTGAATTCTGGCTTTATTCCCATAATCGGAAGCGGCCCCCAAGAACCCCAAATCCAACCAGACATCGGCACCGTCAAACCATGATAAGGCAGGATCGAACCATCGCTTCATCAGCGCATAATCATGAACACTGCCGGCCACGATATTTCCAACGAACAAAATTTGCCGTGCAAGGGTCGAAATGATTAGGGTTTTAACCGTATGGCGTTTTTTTTACCGCTATAGTGGGCTTTCTGCTGATCGTCATCCTGCGGCCCGACGCAACTGCATTCCACCCCGTCAATGATGATATCTCCATATTTTTCAATCAGCTTCATCATCTCTCCCGGGGTCGTCAGCTCCCGCTCGGGCAGCAGATCAAGTTTCGCCAGGCTGCGCCGTAACACGGGCAGAAGTTGCGCCACATGGCGATGCGCGTGTCCCGAGCTGAAGCCAAAATGAAAGCCCAGGACATCGAAGGTACAGTAGGTCTTGAGGTAATGCAAAATGAAGAACAGCTTCTTATCTATCCGATCGAGATAGCCCACATGACCACCTTTGGGTACCCGTTTTATTTCGCCTTGCTGAACGCGTTCTTGCTGAATCTCCGCATAGGCCTCCTCAAAGATAGGGCAAAGCTTGGCGAATTGAGCCTTACTCATTCCGATCAGGGCTCTGACGGTACGCTCACTGGTTTCTTCCATGAACTTTTCAAAAATCATTGGCTGACATCATTCGATTGTTGTTAATCATTTTATATCACAGCAAATCCATTTAGTTCAACGGAAGCAACTCTATTGCCGTTAACTCCATGATCGAGCCCTGTTGGGGCACGTAGGCGCGATTAGTGTGCCATTTTCGCTGAGGCACCCGATGGCGCACCTTGCGCTTATTCAATCAGAGGTCCGTGGAGGTCCGCTACACCCGTTTGTGGTTCCAGCGTGATGGCCCAGCGGCCAGGCGAGGCCGCAGCACTTCGACAAGCCCGGCCGCGGCCGACGCTGGATACATCTCCGTCTGTAGGAAGTTTTTGATCTCGCGGTCTTCCTCGGAGGTTTTCGTGGCCCGGGCTAGGGACGCCAGTATTGAGGCAATTTGACCATTTTGCAAGCTGTCCTTACTAACTGTCAAATCTCTGGGAGTCAATACGCGATCCCGCGGAAGCCTGCCCCTGACCAAGGCTTCGAACCTGTCTTGAAAAATAAGATGTAGTATAGTCAATACATCTGGACAAAGAGATGAAGCCGTTGAGTTATCCGAGTGATTTGAACGAGCACAAATTGGGGGGGCGGATTGAACGCTATTTCCAGCCCAACGTTCGGCGCAGTAGTGGAAGCAGGCAGTCGCGTAAACGGATCATAGATGTCATTCTGTACTTGGTAAAAACGGGTGTCCAATGGCGGCAACTGCCCCACAATTTCCCCCTTGGAAAACGGTGTGCGACCATGTCAGCCGCCGGAACCAAAGTGTATGGGAGCGCGCGTTGGACGACTTGAATCGGCAGTGGCGGAAAAGAACGGCAGAGGCCTTCGCCCCAGCTACGGCATCATTGACGCGCAAAGCGTCAAAGCCCAATACGACAGCGAAGACCGCGGGATCAATGGCGGCAAAAAAAGTGAATGGGTGCACCTGCCCTGAGTGCAGTCGAAAAGAATGCCACATCGTGGTCGATGTGTTGGGTAATCTATTGCACGTCCAGGTTCATGCCGCCAACCGTCACAATACGGTGGGTGTGTTTGCGAAGTGCTCCGTCGATCCGCGGAAAAGCATCCGAGCCTACAGGCCTTTTCCGGAAATGCCGGGTATCGCGGCACCGCCGTTCTGTTTGTCGACGAGACCGTGGTGTTGACGCTGCATACTTCCGAGAAGATCCATGCTGGCTTCGCGGTCTTGCCCAAGCGCTGAGCCCCTTCGGCTACGCTCAGGGCGAGTGAAGGAGAGACGCCATGGCCATGAAAACCGGGGGCGACAACGACGAAGTGATGAGCGAGATCAACGTCACCCCGCTGGTCGACGTCATGCTGGTGCTGGTGATCGTGTTCCTGGTGACGGCGCCGCTGCTGACCCAGAGCATGAACGTCAACCTGCCCAAGACCGGCGCGGTGGCCGCCTCGGACGACAACCAATCGACCCCGATCGGCATCGACGCCCAGGGACGCATCGTGCTGGACAAGACCGAGATCGCCGACCTGGCGCAGTTGGAAGCCAAGCTCCGGGATCAGGTGCAGCAGAATCCGGAAGGCCTGTACATCGTCCACGCCGACCAGGCGGTGTCCTATGCCGTCGTCGCCAAGGTGCTCGCCACCGCCCACAAGGCCGGGGTCAACCGGCTGTCTCTGGCGACGGTTCAGGAGTAGATGCTGCGGAACAGGCTCGCCGGTCAGCAGGTAGGGTGGATAAGCGAAGCGCATCCACCAGACAAACACCGATGAGCAACTACCGAAGAGCCAAAATCGCCGGAGGAACCTTCTTCTTCACCGTGGTCACGCACGACAGAACGCCGTATTTCGCCGATGAGTCTGCCATCCAAATCCTGCGGGCCGCATTTGCGAAGGTGAAAACTGCCCGTCCCTTCGAGATCGAGGCCATCGTCGTCATGCCGGATCACCTCCATTGCATCTGGCGCCTGCCGACAGGAGATGACGACTATTCCGGACGCTGGCGGGAGATCAAGAAAATCGCATCGCGGCAGTTAGACCCGGTCACCAATCTCCGCAACAAACGCCCGGTATGGCAGCGCCGATTCTGGGAACATGTCATCCGTGACGAAGAAGATTGACGCCGGCACATGGATTACGTCCATTACAACCCCGTCAAACATGGTTTGGCTCGACGGCCGATCGATTGGCCTTGGTCCAGTTTCAAGAAGGCGGTGGCAAAAGGCTGGTATGAACCGGCGTGGGGCAGTGACGAGCCGCACATTTCAGGTCTGGAATTGGAATGATGGGGACGAGGGAGCATCGCCGGATTTCATGAATCGATGGGGTTGGGTGGATGCGCTTCGCTTATCCACCCTACATTCTTCAATCTACTGCGAAACATGCTCGCCGGCTCGGCATTCCGGGTCCGGGCTTAAGCAGCTTTGCCTCTCTGCTGTCTAAGCAGTTCCAACAAATACTCCGGTGCCAGGTCGGCACCGTTCGCCCAAGCCACGGTTTCCAAATCCGGGTGCTGGTGAGCCGTGGCAAAAAGTTTTGGGTCTCTCAAGGGGGAGAACATCGTTCCGGTCAGGCGATGCCGCAAGTCGATTTCGCCCGCTTCTCCATTATTGAAAGCGACGTACAACCGGAAGTTGTCCAATGCTCTGACTTCCTTCGTATGCAGGAACATATCGGTTACTCCAAGGGCTGGATGGGGTTCAGCGGCTCATCGCGCTGCGCCAGTTCCCAGTCGGCCAGCAATTCGTCCTGATGCAGGTCGAGCCAATCCAATACTGCGCGCAATGCCCGTTTCGGAAACTCGCCTCGAACGATCCCGGTTTCGATGTCAACGGTAATTTCATAGCCGCTGTATTTGGCATGAAAGCGAGGGGGCGCGTGATCGCTCCAGTACATCCCTATCACGATGCCAAGAAAACGGGAAATTTCGGGCATGGTTCAAAGCTTACTCTTGCATCGCTGAATCGCGCTTCAGAAGATCATAGTCTGATGCGGAGCCATCTGAAATCTCCCCTTGAAATGCAAGAGTATGCCGACGTTTCCCAACCGCGCTTAATCCTCAAGGCTGCTCCGTCACCATCAACGCCTTGGCCTGCAGCTTGAGCGCGATCGCCTTGTGCAGGCGCAGGTTCCGCATCGGGCCGATTTCCGTGTGCAGCGCCTTCTTTTCCAGGGCCAGTGCCTCTTCCAGCCGGGCCAGGGCTTCGGGGTAGGGGAGCAGTACCCCGCCTTGCAGGACTTCGATGGCATCCTCGGTGTCGGCCATGGCGAGTTTCAGCGTTTCCTTGGCTTTCTTGCCGCGCAGGGCCATGGATTTCCTGGACAGGCTGTTCGAACTGCGGATGTTCTCCACGGCGTTCAGTGTGCGCAGGAACAGCGCGATGGCGGTGACCTGGGACGATTCGAGCTTGACCCGCCGGTCCTTTCCGGACGAGGTCTTCGCGCCCGGCGAGAGGTTGAAGGAGTCGCCGTTGTAGGAGGCGATCGCTTCTTCCAGCGTGTTCACGCTGTTGTTGTGGAAGAACGGCGCGGTGTCGGCGGCCTCGATCAGCGGGGGGGTGTTGAAGCGGCCGGTGCCGTAACAGGGGTGGTCCTGGCTGAAGCCGCAACTGACCTGCTCGTTCTTGCCGAAACCGCCGTCCACGGCGAGGCCGGGGTCGAGCAGGAAGGCGGGGGGACTGCGCATGTTCTCCACCCCCGTGTCGCGGGTCGGGTTGGCCTTGGTGGTCGAACTGTTGGCGCCGGCGTTCTGGTGGCAGCCGTTGCAGTTGGCCGTTTCTCCCAGGATCACTTCGCCGTTCCTCACGGGGTTCTCCTTGACGTCGAACAGCAGCTTGCCCTGCTGGACCAGGGGGGAGTTGAAGCTGAGCTTGGAAAGATCGATGTCCTCGCTGCGTCCCAAGGACAGCATGTAGGCTTCCAGCGCGGTCAGTTCCTCGTCCGTGGGAAGGCGGAAATCGACCTGCGGAATGCGGTTCAGGGTCTTCGGCATGTGCTGGGTGATGGCGCCCAGGGCGAATTCCCGCAGCGAACCGGTGCCCGGCGAGCCGTCGCCGGACCAGCCCAGGGCATGGGCGAAGGCCTCGTCCTCGCAGAATTCGCCCTTGCCGCCGTGTTCGGCGCAGACCTCGACCTCCATGGACGTGGCAAGGCCCAGCAGATAGGGGACGCTGCGCATGACGCCCGGTTTGTCGAAACCGTCGACGTTGGCCAGGATCAGGCCCATCTGCCGCAGCAGGGCGGGTTTCTCCAGTTCCTTGAGATCCGGGTTGTACTCGGCGACGAACAGCGGGTCGGAGGGGGGCAGCTTGGCGATGTAGCGCGGATCGATGGTGTGGTTGTTGTCCGGCCGGTGGCAGGTCGCGCAGGTGCGGCCGTTGCCGTCGAAGGTTTCCTCGACGAAGATTTGCCGGCCGCGGGCGATGAGCAGTTCCAGGCTGGCCGCGTCCGCCGCCGAAGTTTGCGCGACCGCGGCCTTCGGCAGCAGGAAGGCGAAGGGCAGGGCGGGGCCGGCGGCCGGCCGCGGCTCGTCCCCCTTCGCCGTCAGGCTCCAGGGCTGGGAGGAAAAATAGGCGCGCTGCATGAGATTCGGGGCGCCGAACAGGAGGCCGCCGCGTCCCGGGGCTTCCCCGCCGCGGGCGATGATGGCCTGGTCGAGTTCGAAGCCGGCAAGGGACGCCCGATCGAGGGTGGTGCGCAGCACCGCCCAGCCGTCCGCCGTCCGCGCCAGCGTGCCCAGCCCGATCAGGCGATCGCCGGCCTCGGGCGTCACCGCCTGGCTGGCGCCGCCGCGGTTGTCCGCCAGCCAGACCTCGTAATTTCCCTCCGCCGGCAAGCCGCGTGCCTTCACCTCCAGGGCGCCCGTCAGCATGTCGAGGCGCAGCTCGCCGCGGGCCTGCGCCCCGCCGGCCGAGAGCGCGGGGGAATGGACCAGGGAAACCTTCAGTGTCTCCGCGTCGCCCCGCCGCTCATGCCGGGTTTTCCATCGGTCCAGGACGGAACGGAGGGCGGCAACGTCCCCGTGGCCGAGCATCGGGGAATCCGGCGCGGGTTCGTCGAAAAAGGCGGTGTTCAGCGCCGCCGCCAGCGCAAGGGCGGCGGCGAGCGAGGCAAGGTGTCGAGAGGATGAAAGCACGGCATTGTACCATTGATAGCGGACAGACCCGCCGGCGGGCTCGATGCGCGCAGGCGGCCGGGAATGGCCCGGGTCGGGCCGGTTTGGTCCGGGAGGTGGCGGTTCAGGCTTATTCTTGCCTGTCTGGAGGAAGCGGCGGGCCGCTTCTCAAGGTGGGATACGTCCATGTATCCCGAAAACTTACGGCCTCAGTAGCACTGGCACTGGCCTTGATACTGCGGCAGGTTGCACAGGTCCACGTTCATGCAATGGCTCATCGGCGGATGCCAGCAGGTCTTGCCAACGGTGCAGCCGTTGGGGTCGATGACAGTGCCGCCGCCACCGCCGCTCGAGGCCTGCTTGACGTCCACCTCGAGCTGGAAATAGACGTCGTGCTTCTGGCTGGGGTCGCCGTGCTGGGCGTCTCCGCCCACGGCCACGGTCAGCCAGTCTTCTTTCCTGCCCTTGAGTTTGAAAACACCGTTGACGCTGGCCACGGTCTGCGGACCGACACCGTTAGCCGACATGTAGCCCGGGTTCGTTTTGTCGGTCCACGGGCTGAGCAGCCAGCCCCAGAACGGAGGTGTGGTCTGGAACTGGTTCGGATACCAGTGCAGGTGCGGCCCCTGGTTCTGGTTGCCGCGCCAGACAGTGAGCGCCGGGATCAGGTCGCTCTTGGCCGGGTCGCTGCCGATATAGCGCTTGGCGTTGATGGTGACGTTGAGCTTGGTCAGGCCCTGCGCCTTCAGGCCGCTCAGGTCGATGAGGAACCATTGCGAATGCATGGCCCAGCCATAGCAGGTTCCGGGTACGGCGCCGGCCGGCGGATTGGTCGCCGGGTCGCACCAAGCCATGGACTTGGTGGTCGGGATGCTGGCGGGCGAGCCGCCGTCGCCGGGGGTGCCGATGGTCTGGCCGGAATGGACCGAGAGCGCCGGGGCGCCGGACTTGGTGTCCTTTTTCTGGAAGACGAATTTCGCGGCGTAGGTGATGCCGTCGGCGGGGACGATTTCGACGGCTCCCGCCGGGGTTGCGGCGTAGACGAGGCCCAGGGCAAGGGCGTTGAAAATTCTTTTCATCGTGAATCCTAAACGGGTCGGACTGGAAGGTTGGCGGACGGCTGAATTCGCGGCACGGGTGGTCTCACTGCGCCGGCTGCTTCTGCTTTACGTCGACGGTCAACTGGTAATTGACGCTGTGTTTGGTGTTGGGATCCTTGGCGTCGCCGCCCACCGCGACCGTCAGATAATCCTGAGTACCGCCCTTGAGCTTGAACTTCCCCATGACCGAGGCGAAGTTCTGCGCGGGGGTCGCATAGGCGCTGTTGTAGCTGATCACATCGCCCTTGACGAAAGTAGCGCGTTGCAGCAGCCAGCCCCAGAATTCCGGCACGCCCTGGAGTTCGCTCGGATACCAGTGCATTTGCGGTCCCAGCGTCTGGTTGCCGCGGTAGACGGTAAGGGCGGGAATGATGTCATTGTTCTTGGGGTCGCTGCCCGCGTGGCGTTCGACACTCACCGTGACCCAGACGGCGCCCAGGCCCTGGCCCTTGAGTTTGCTCAGGTCGATCAGGTACCAGTTGGCGTGCATACCCCAGCCGTAGCAGCCGTTGGTCTCGTAGCCGGCGGGGGTGACGGCCGGATCGCAATAAGCCATCGACTTGGTCTGCGGGATCATCGTCGCATTGCCGTCATCGTTCGGGGTGTTGAAAGCCTGGCCCGAATGAAGGGAGGCGGCGGCTGCGCCGGTCTTGGTGTCCTTCTTGTCGAAGATCAGCTTGGCGGCGTACCGGATGCCATAGCTCGGGTAGACGTCGCCGGCCAGGGCGTTGCCGGCGATACCTGCGATGCCGGCGGCGGCCGTCATCGAAATCAGCAGTTTGCGGTAGGTCATCGTTTCCTCATGACGAGAGTGTTCGGGAACATATTATCCGGCCCTGATACACGCAATATGCAGGCCAAGGGATGGGCGGCGGAATTCCGGCGTTCCGCGGGTGGGTCCGTTCGATTGTGTGTGAAATGCCTCAATCAATGCGGCTAATCGCTCACTTTGCTCTTGGAGCGAAACCGCATTTCCGTTCCGTGGGGTTGCAGCGGGGGTGAGACTTCGGGTCTCGAAGACGGATATCCGGATTTCCCCGCATGGCACGCCTGATGCTTCGAAGTGCGCGGCGAGCGCGGTCGAGACAGGCTCGACCGTCGACGGAAAATAAGGAAAAGCGTCCATGTTCGAAGTGCTCATCGGCCGGTCCCCCGGTTTCGAGGCGCTCATCCGCAGCGCGCGGCTGGTGGCCGCGACTGACGTGACCGTCCTCATCGTGGGCGAAACCGGCACCGGCAAGGAGCTCCTGGCCCAGGCCCTGCAGGGCCACAGCCTGCGCGCCGAAAGGCCGTTCGTCACGCTCAACTGCGCCGCGCTTCCGGCATCGGTCGCGGAATCCGAGCTGTTCGGCCATCGCCGCGGGGCTTTCACGGGTGCGGTTTCGGATTTCTCGGGGCGGCTCGAGACCGCGGACGGCGGCACCCTGTTCCTGGACGAGATCAATTCGCTGCCTTTGCCGGTTCAGGCCAAGCTCCTGAGATTCCTGGATTCCGGGGAAATCCAGCCGGTCGGCGCGCGTTCGCCGCAACGGGTGGACGTCCGCATCATCGCGGCGACCAATGCGAAGCTGGCCGACAAGATCGACGCCGGGGAATTCCGCCGCGACCTCTACTACCGGCTGAGCGTGGTTCCGCTCGAAATTCCCCCCTTGCGCGAGCGGGGCGGCGACGTGGAACTGCTTCTGCACCACTTCATGCGCCATTTCGCGCAAGCCTACGATATTCCGCCGGCGGTGTTCGGCCGGGGGGCGGTGCGGCGTCTGAATGCTTATCCCTGGCCGGGAAACATCCGGGAATTGCGGAATTTCTGTGAGCGCCTGGCCATCCTGATGCCCGGCCGGGTGATCGAAGAGCAGGACCTCCCGGAAGAAGCCCTCCGCTCCGTGCCACGGGCCAAGCCGCTGTTCACGCTTCCGGACGAAGGGCTCGAGCTGGAACAGATGGAAATCGACTTCATCCGGCAGGCGCTGCAGCGGACCCACGGCAACCGGAGCCGCACCGCCAGGCTGCTCGGCCTCACCCGCGACCAGCTCAACTACCGTATCCAGAAATACGGCATCGACTGATTCCCGGGCGGCCGGTCAGGGAAGACGGATGATCCGGCGGGGCGTCCCCGGTGTCAGCGGCGAGTGCCGGCCGAAATAGCGCTCCAGCGCCGACAGCTCCGGTAGGGCGGCCATGCGGTTCGCGCCCTGGGTGAACAGCGTGAAGCCGTCGCCGCCATCGGCCAGGAAATCGTTGGTGACGATCCGGTAGATCTTCCCGGCGGCGATCGGTTTGCCGCCGAGCCTGATGGACGCCGGATCGACCTTGTCGCAGGCTTTTCCGCCGGCGTTCCACGCGTATTCGAAACCGGCGGAGACCTGCAGAATCCGGTTGGCCGGCTGGCCGTTCGGGCAGCCCGGGAACTGCTGCTCCAGGAGCTGCTCGATCTGCGCGCCCGTCAACGTCATCGTGACCAGCGTGCCGCCGAACGGCTGGACGTCGAACGCCTCGCGGTAGCTCACCCGTCCTTTCTTTCCCGGGGCGTAGGAGAAATCCGCCCGCATGCCGCCGCTGTTCATGAAGGCGATGGCGGCGGCGCCGTATCTGCGGCTGCGCGTCGCTTCCAACTGGGCGTCGGCGATGAGGTCCCCCAGGGCGGATTCGCCGGCTTCGTTGGGCGTCCGGCTGAAGGTCGCGGTGATGCGGCCGACGATCCGTTCCTCGATCGGCCGGGAAAGCCGGCCATAGTCTTCGACCAGCCGGGTCAGCAGCGGCTCCGGCCGGATATCGCGGCTTACCACCAGGTTGCGCGCCGCCGTCGAAATCACCTCGCCGGTCTTCGCGTCCAGCACCAGGTCGATGTCGCTGACCAGGCGGCCGTAGTCGTGGGCGCTGGTGACGAGCACCGGTTCGCCGGCGGCGTTGGGCAGGCGGCAGGCATACGTCTCATGGGTGTGGCCGCTGACGACCAGGTCGACTTCCGGGTCGAGCCGGCGCACGATGCCGGCGATCGGTCCGGAGATGCCGGCGCAGCCGTCGGGGCCGCCGCCGGGATGTCCCCCTTCGTGGATCAGCACGACGATGGCTTCGATTCCCTGGGAGCGCAGGACGGGAACCAGGGCGTTGACGGTGTCGGCCTCGTCGCGAAATTCGAGGTCTTTGACGCCGCTCGGCTTGACCAGCTTCGGCGTGTCTTTCAGGGTCAGGCCGATGAAGCCGATTTTCCGGCCGTGGAACTGCTTGACGCCATAGGCCGGGAACAGCGTCCCGCCGCTCTTCCGGTCGAAGACGTTGGCGGCCAGGAAGCGGAAATCGGCGCCTTTGAATTTCCTGCCGACTTTCGAGCGGATCATGGGGCTGAGTCCCTTTTCCCGGCACGACCGGCCCGCTCTTTCCAGCCGGGGGTGGCATCCTCCCCGCTGCATGCGCAGAAGTTCGTCGCGGCCTTCGTCGAATTCGTGGTTCCCCACCGCGTTGAAGTCCAGGCCGAGCAGATTCATGGCCTCGATGGTGGGCTCGTCCTGGAAATTGGCGGAAATGAGCGGGCTGGCGCCGATCAGGTCACCGGCGGAAACCAGGACGTTGTCCGGATTGGCGGCCCGGAGCTCGCGGACGTGGCCAGCGAGATGAGCCGCCCCGCCGGCGCTGACGGGGGCGCCGTTCAGCATGAGGTCGCCGGGTGGGCGCAGGTTGCCGTGGAAATCGTTGATCGCGATGATCTTGACTGCGATGGCCGGCTTGCCGTCTGATGCAACCGTGGGATCAGGCGCCGCGTAGAGACGGGCGGCAGATATGAGGGACGCGCCGGACAGGGTGGAGGCCGCCAATATCCGTACTATGATGTGATGAGTCACGGCGTGCTCCGGGCTGGGAAACCTTGCGGGACCGCATTGTGCGTCGGCTCGACGCCCCGCGCAAATGCTGTTTCCGCTCGTCTGGCAGCGGTTCCCGGCGAGTCACGAAAGTGTAACGAACCGCCTTTAATCTTCCGGACGATGGACGCCTCCGTATGCCACGCCCTTTCCGCTAATCGAACGACCCGCTTCCGCCGGCCAGCATTTGTGATGACCGCCAGGACTTTGGTGTGGAAATGAACACAATGGAAAAGAACCTCTATGCGGCCGATACGATCATGAGCTCCCGGCCTTCCGGCGAGACTCGGGTCAGCGTGCTGCGGGTGCCCGCTCCCGGCCGGCTGCGCGTCAAGGTGGTGGGCCTGTACCGCTGCGACGACATGCAGCGGGCGCTCGAAGCCTTGCCGTCGGAGGCGCAGGCGCTGCGCATGGTCAGCGCCAATCCGGTCACGGGCAACGCCCTGGTCGTCTTCGATCCGCAATGCCCTCTGGCCGCGGTGCTCACAGCGCTGGAACGATGCGCGCTGATTCATGGCGCGCCTTTTCCCGTCCCCAGGTCCAGGCCGGTATCGGGCCGGAGCTCGGCCGAGCCGAAGCGCGGACGGGGCAAGCGCCCCGCCGCCGCCCCTCGTCCTAAGCTGGCCGCCGTCGTCGGGGACACCGTAAGAAGCAAGGAGAGCTGGCATACCCTGGACGCCGAGGACGTGCTTTCCCGTCTGTCGGCGAACCGGGACGGCCTCAGTTCCGCCGTGGCCGCGGACAGGCTGCTGCAGTACGGGCACAACGTGCTGACCGAGATCAAGCCGCGTTCGGCGGTGGCGATGTTCCTGGAGCAGTTCGCCAGCCCCCCCGTCGCCCTGCTGGGGCTTTCCGCCGCCGTATCCATCGCCACCGGCGGCATGGCCGATGCGGTGGTGATCGTCGGCGTGGTGCTGATCAACGCCGTGATCGGCTACGTGACGGAGGCACAGGCGCAGAAGACGATCGACGCCCTGGGCAAGATCGGCCCGACCCAGGCCCTCGTCATGCGCGACGGCGTCAAGCGGTCGGTGGCCCTGGAAGACGTGGTGCCCGGCGACATCCTGGTGCTCTCGCCCGGCTCCTACATCGCCGCGGACGCCCGCCTGCTGGGGAGCAACCAGCTAACCGTCGACGAATCGGCACTGACGGGCGAGAGCCTGCCGGTGAGCAAGCGCCATGCCTTCGTCGGCACCAAGGACACGCCCCTGGGCGACCGCAAGAACATGTTGCACATGGGCACCATCGTGACGGGGGGGAGCGGCCAGGCGATCGTGGTGGCGACAGGCCGCCACACCGAGATCGGCCTGATCCAGTCCCTCGTGGGCGAGGTGAAAACGCCGGAAACCCCCTTGCAGCGCCAGCTCGACGAAATGGGCAAGCAGCTCGCGCTGGCCTCCAGCGGCATCTGCGTGTTCGTGTTCGGGTTGGGCGTCCTGCGCGGCGCTCCGGCGCTGCAGATGCTGAAGACGGCGATTTCGCTGGCGGTGGCCGCCGTTCCCGAAGGCTTGCCCACGGTGGCGACGTCCACGCTGGCGCTCGGCATCCGCGAGATGAAGAAGCGCCACGTCCTGATCCGTCAACTGCCTTCGGTGGAAAGTTTGGGCTCGGTGCAGACGCTGTGCCTGGACAAGACCGGCACGCTGACCGAGAACTGCATGCGGGTCGTCAGCCTCAAGACGCCAGACCAGGACATCGGCTTGTCTCCTTCGGGCGAATTCCGCTCGAACGGGCAGACGGTCCGGCCCGCCGAGGCCGAAGACCTGCGGCGCCTGATGCAGGTGGTGTGCCTGTGCAGCGAGGTGCAGCTCAACGGCGATTCGTGCCGGCCGGGCCTTGACGGCTCGCCGACGGAAATGGCGCTGGTGGAGATGGCGATACACTCCGGCGAGGACGTCGCGGCCTTGCGCCGGAGCCTGCCGCTGGTCAAGACCGTGCACCGGGCCGAAGGGCGGCCTTACATGCTGACCGTCCACGACACCGGCGGCGAGGAGCACCTGATCGCGGTCAAGGGCAGTCCCACTCACGTGTTGGCGCTGTGCGACCGGCGCATGGAAGGCGGGGTGCCGGTGCCGCTCGACGAAGACGCGCGGGCGGCCATCGTGGAGCAGAATGAACTCATGGCCGGCCAGGCGCTGCGGGTGCTGGGCATGGCCTACGGCTATTCCAGGGAGACCTCGACCGCGGCGATTTCCGAAAAGCTCATCTGGCTCGGCATGGTGGGCATGGAGGACACCATGCGGCCGGGCATGGCCGAGCTGATGGCCCAGTTCCACGACGCCGGCATCGATACCGTGATGATCACCGGCGATCAGAGCGCCACCGCTTTCGCCTTCGGTTCGCGGCTCAATCTCAACTACAAGAAGCCGCTGGAAATCGTCGATTCGACCAACCTCGACGAGCTCGACCCGGACGTGCTGAAGGGCATCGTGCGCGACACCACGGTGTTCGCGCGGGTGGCGCCTGCGCAGAAGCTCCGCATCGTCCAGGCCCTGCAGGCCAACGGCCGGGTGGTCGCCATGACCGGCGACGGGATCAACGACGGCCCCGCGCTGAAGGCGTCCGACGTCGGCGTCGCGCTGGGCAACGGCAGCGACGTGGCGCGCTCCGTCGCCGACGTGGTGCTGGAGGACGACAACCTGCACACCATGATCACCGCGGTGCAGCAGGGCCGGACGATCTACCGCAACATCCGCAAGAGCCTGGCGTACCTGCTCAGCGGCAACCTCGCCGAGATCGAGGTCATGGTGGTCGCGACGGCGATCGGCGCCGGCGAAGCCCTGAATCCGATGCAGCTCTTGTGGATCAACCTCGTCACGGATATCTTGCCGGCCGTCGGCCTGTCCCTGGAGCCGCCGGAGAGCGACGTGCTCAAGGAGAAGCCGCGCGATCCGAAGGAAAAGATCTTCCGGCGCGAGGATTTGCTCCGGCTGCTGCGCCAGTCCCTGGTGGTCTCGGCCGGCACGCTCGGCGTCTACGGCTACAGCCTGGCCCGCTACGGCCTGGGGCCCGCGGCTTCGACGAATGCCTTTCTGACGCTGACCGTGGGACAGATGTTTCACGCCGTCAGTTGCCGGTCCGAGCGGACGACCGTGCTGGATAAAAGGGCGGGCAACCCGGTGCTGGTGTCCGGCGTCGCCGCGACCGTGGCGCTGCAGGCATTCGCGGCGGTGTTCCCGCCGCTGCGGGGCTTGTTGCGGCTGACGCCGATCAGCCCGGCGGACTGGGCGGCGATCGCGGCCGGCTCGGTGTTGCCGTTCGTGGCCAATGAAGCCATCAAACTGCTCCCTTCCAAGGAACCCGAAAGCGAGAACCGTGCATGAAAAAGACATTCCTCTTCACGTCCGAGGCAGTTACCGAGGGCCATCCGGACTGCGTGTGCGACATCATCAGCGACGCGGTGGTCGACCGGTTCCTGCAGCAGGATCCTTACGCCCGGATCGTGACCGAGTGCGCCTTGTCGAAGAGCGTCATCTTCCTGGCGGCGCGCTTCGCTTCGACCGCGGTGGTGGACATCCCCGAGCTGGCGCGGCGCACCATCGAGGACATCGGCTACCATCCGGAGGAATTCTCCGCGCCGGAGTCCACCGTGGTGACCAGCTTCATCGTGCAGTCGCTGGAAGGTCGCGCCGAGCGCGACGAGGCGGAAATGACCGACAAGGAACTGGATAAGCTCACCGTCAAGAACCAGGTGACCCAGTTCGGTTTCGCCTGCAGCCAGACGCCCGAGCTGCTGCCGCTGCCCATCGTGCTGGCCCGCCGCCTGGCGCGGCAGTTGACCGGAGCCAGGCGGCGCGGCGAGGTGCCCTATCTTTCCCCGGACTGCACGACCCAGGTCGGCGTCGAATTCGACAAGGGCAAGCCGGCGCGCATCCACAGCATCACCCTGATCGCGGGCACCCACGGCGTGCCGGAGCTGGGGGTGGAGGAACTGCGCGGCGATCTCGACAAATGGGTGATCGCGCCGGCGTTCGAAGGCGAGGCGGTGCGGCCCGACGAGAACACCGAAATCTTCGTCAACCCGCGCGGCATGCTGCACCGCAGCGGCCCGGCGGCGCATTCCGGGATGACCGGACGCAAGAGCGCGAGCGACACCTACGGCGGCTATGCCCGCCATTCCGGTTCGGCCCTGAGCGGCAAGGGGCCGCTGCGGATCGACCGGGTGGCCGCCTATGCCGCCCGCCACGCGGCGAAGAACGTGGTCGCGGCGGGGCTGGCCGAGGAGTGCGAGGTCCAGCTCAGCTACACCATAGGCCAGGCCCGCCCGGTGAGCGTGCAGGTATCGACTTTCGGCACCGGCAGCGTGGGCGAGGACGTCATCAAGCAGCGTCTGGAGAAGCGCTTCGATTTCCGGCTGGGCGCCATCGTCCGTGATTTCAATCTGCGGCGGCTGCCTTCCGAGTACCGGGGCAGCTTCTACCGCATGCTGCCGGCCTACGGCCATTTCGGGGCTTCTTTCACTGCCCTGCCGTGGGAGCGGACGGACAAGGCGGATCTGCTGGCGGGCGACTGAGCGTGCTTCCTCGGCGCCAGAGCGGAGCGGCCTCCGCCGCTTGGGGCGAGACGGCGGCGGCACAGCACAGGATCGATTACGGCGAGCGGTTCAAATATCCCGTTCTGGCGCTGGGCGCGTCGGTGGCCGCGACGCCCTTGGAATTGCCGTTCGCGCCCGCCGTCGTCGGCATCGTCCTCGCGCGCGCCGCTTTTCCCTTGTGGAAGCGCACCCTCGCCAACCTGAAAAAGACCGGACGCCCCAACGCCGACCTCCTGGATTCGCTATGGGTTCTGGTCCACGGCGCGACGGGCGAAATGTTCGCGCCCGCCCTGGCCATCTGCCTCACCGAGACCGCCCGCGTGCTCAGGGATCTGACCGCCATCACCGGCGAGCGGCGCAAGCCCGACATGGTTCCCAACCGGCAGTACTGGATCGAGCGCAAGGGCAGAAGACGGCTGGTCCTGGCGAAGGACTTGCGGAAGGACGATCACGTTTTCCTCGGACCCGGCGACCGGGTGCCGGGCGATGGCGTCGTGGTGGGCGGCGACGGGCTGATCGACGAGCACGACCTGCTGGGCGGCGCCAAGCTGGTGCCGCGCACGGCTCTCGACGAAGTCTATGCGGCGTCCCTCCTGACCCAGGGACGCCTGGTGGTGGAGATGCGCCGGCTGGGGGCGGAAACGCGGATGGCGCAGATGGCCGAAACGGTCAAGGAGCGGCCCTGGAAGGAAACCCGGATCAGCAACTACATGGAAGAGATCGGCAACCAGGCGGTGATGCCGGCGATCGGGGCCAGCGCGCTGGTGTTCGCGGTGACCGCCAGTCTGCCCAGGGCCGTCGCGCCGCTTCAATTGGACTTCGCCCAGGGCATCGGCGTCAGCGCGCCGGTCCCGGTGCTGGCCTCGCTCCATCACGCCGCTCAGAACCGGATTCTCATCCGCAGCGGCCACGCGCTGGAGCAGTTGGCGAAGGTGGATGCCGTGGTGTTCGACAAGACCGGAACGCTGACCGAGCGCGGTGTGGAGGTCGGCTCGGTGGAAACCTCCCTGTCTTCGGTCTCCGAAGACGAACTGCTGTACTGGGCGGCATCGGCGAACCGCTACGTCCTGCGGCCGTTCAGCGCCGCGCTGGTCGCGTATGCCGAAGGAAGAGGCGTGGCGCTGACGGCCAGTGATCCGCTGGACTACTCCGACTCCGCCGTCGTGTCCCACGTGGACGGGCGCGAAATCGTCGTCGGGACGTTCCAGTTCCTGGAGTCGCGCGGCATTCCGGTGGACGCCGAATATCACCGCAGGCACGATGGCGTCATCCTCAATCGCTCGATCCGCTACGTCGCCCGCGACCGTGAAGTCCTGGGCGCGATTTTCTTCAGCAACGCCCTGCGGCGGGAAAGCGCGGTCACCATCGAGACTTTGAGGCGCATGGGCATATCGTGTTACCTGCTGACCGGGGACACCAGCAAGTCCGCAAACGCGGTGGCGTACAAGCTCGGCATCAGGCCGGGCTGCACTTTCGCGGAAGCTTCTCCCGAACACAAGGTGGAAGTGCTGAGCAGATTGCGCCGGAAACACAGGGCGATCGCCTATGTGGGCGACGGGATCAACGACGCGCCCGCCATGAGCCATGCCGACGTGGCGGTCTCCTTCCAGCAGGCGACCGATCTCGCCCGGGAGACGGCGGACGTGGTGCTGCTCGACGACGGCCTCCAGGGGCTGTGCTACGGCATCGAGACCGCCCGCGAGGCGATGCGGCTGGTGCACCAGAACATCGTGGCGGTCACGGCCGCGAACATCGCCGTGGTGGCCGGCGGGGTTTTCTTCAATCTGAGCACGGTGAGCGCGGTCGTCGTCAACAACGGGGCGGCGCTTCTGGCCTGCCTCAACGGCATGCGGCCGCTTTATGCGGGCGAGCGCAGGGACCCGGAAATACAGCGGACCACGCTTCGGGACGACGAAAGCCTGCTGGGCATTCCCTGGCGCAAACGCGGCCGCGCCGGCGTCGATGGCATCCTCGGCGGCCATTCGGGACACGCCGAGCCGGCCTAGCCGTCGGCGGCCGGCACGGGCACAATGTTCCGCCAGCCGCCGGCGGCTGCAGGAAGAGTGCGAATGATATCGATCAGGGTCGTATTCCCCTTTATTTTTGCTTTGCAGATATTCGTCGCCGTGGGACTGACGGGGGCCATCGCCTATGTCAGCCACATGAGGGAGGCGCAGGACACCGCCGAGGAGATCCTCGAATTGATCGGGAATACGATCGACGACCAGCTCTACCGCTTTCTGTCCCTGCCCATCGATGTGACCCAGTTTTACGCGGATGGCCTCAGAAGCCAGCCGGATCTGCCGCTCGGCGATCTGCTGGAGCCACGGCTGGTGAAGAGGCTCTCGAACTGCGTCTGGACCCAGGCCCGGATGACGCGTTGGGCGAATCTCAGCATCGCCAATCCCGCCGGGCAGAACCTCAGGTTCGACCGCAGGGAGTACGGCAAGAAGGTGGTCAAGGTGTCCGACATCCGGCGGGGCGGCGCCGTCGAATGGCGTTTGCTGGAGAATTACGGGAAAGGCGATGCGCCGCTGGAGGTGCAGGAGGTCGCCTACGATCCCCGTACCGAGGCGTACTACCAGGATGCGCTGGCCAAGGGCGGCCTGGTCATCTCGCCGATCCATTTCAGCCCGGTTCTGCAAGGTTCGGCGCCCGTCGTGACGGTGGCCGAGCCGGTCTATGCGGCGGACGGCAGGCCCAGGGCGGTGGTCTCGTCCGACATCTATCTGGCCGGCATCAGCCGTTATCTTCAGAACCTCCATCTGCCGAATTCCTCCATCGCTTTCCTCTTCGACGCCGAAGGCCACCTGATCGCCGCCTCGCGCGGCTCGGCCTCGACGCCGGGGCGGCTGCTGCTTGCGGCCGAAAGCACGGATTCCGTCATTCGCAGCACGGCCGGGTACATCGGCGAGCGCTTCGGCTTTCTCGAGGTTCCGGACGCCGAATCGTTCAAATACGTGCGCGGCGACCAGCACAATTATGTGTACACCGACCATCTCCTCACCGACCGGCAGTTCGCCGGTCTCGGCCTGGACTGGAGACTGGCCGTGGTGATCGCGGAAAGCGACTTGATCGAAAATCTCATCACCGGCATCCATTCGGCCGCCTGGCTGTCGCTGGGTCTGCTGGTGCTGGCCATCGCCGTGGGTTTGTGGACCGGAGCCTGGATGATCCGTCCCATCCTCACCTTGGGTAAGGTGGCGGCGGCCCTGGAAAAAGACGAACTCGACGCGCGGCACCTCGACATCCGCCAGCTCGAGCGCGACGCCCGCCGGCGCAACGAATTCGGCGAACTGGCTCGCATTTTTCTGCGCATGGTCCAGGAAGTGCGGGCCCGTCACGACCTGCTCGAGGCTCAGTTGGAGCAGCTTCGGGTCAACATCGACGAGACCGGCACGCAGGCCAAGATCAAGCAGATCACCGACAGCGAGTTTTTCGCCGATTTGAAAAGCAAGGCCAGGCGCATTCGGGACGAGCGGAAGCGCGCCGCGGAACCGCCGGTGCGGGCTTTCGTCGAGCATGAACCTTGACATTTGACGGCGGCGGCATCGGGCCGCCGCAAACAGCGTGTACCTTCGAGGACTCGAGTCGTGGGAAAAATCATATCCGTACATTCCTTTCGCGGCGGCACCGGCAAGTCCAACGTGACGGCGAACCTCGCCGCCCTGCTTGCCCGCCGCGGCAAACGGGTCGGCATCGTCGACACGGACATCCAGTCACCTGGCATCCATGTGCTGTTCAACCTCTCGCCCGAGCGGTTCCGCTACGCCTTGAACGATTACCTGTGGGGGAAATGCCGGATCGAGGAGGCCGCCTATGACGTCAGCGGCGTGCTGGAAGGACATCGGCTGAAGGAGGGCGGTTCCCTGCACCTGATACCGGGCAGCATGCGTACCGGCGAGATCACCCGGATCCTGCGTGACGGCTACGATGTCGGCCTGCTCAACAGCGGATTCCAGGAGCTGATGGAGCGGCTGGAACTCACCCATCTGCTGATCGACACCCATCCCGGCGTCAACGAGGAAACCCTGCTGTCGATCGCCATCTCCGACATCCTGCTGCTGATTCTGCGCCCCGATCAGCAGGACTACCAGGGCACGGCGATCACGGTCGAACTGGCGCGCCAACTCGAGGTGGAGCAGATGTTCATGCTGGTCAACAAGGCGATCAACCCGCAGGATTTCGGCGCGTTGAAGCAGCGGGTCGAGTCGACCTATCATGTGCCGGTGCTCGGCGTCCTGCCCCTCTCGGGCGACGTCGCCATTCTGGGCAGCGGCGGCATCTTCGCCCTGGCGAATCCGGAACACCCCGTGACTTCCGTACTGGAAGCGGCGGCGCAGCGGATCGACGCCGCTTGACGAGTCGCTGCCGGTTTCGCAGAGAGGTATCCGAGATGGCGCCGGAGCGTCCTTCATCCGCCGGTTTCAGGGCCAGCGACCTGCTCATGCTGTCGCCCGCCGAGCGTCGCGTTCTCCAGTGGCTGATGCGGCGCGGCTCGGGTTCCGTCCGCGAAGTCGCCGAGTGGTTGGAAATGCCGGAGGAGGAGGCAGGCAGCCGATTGGACGCGCTGGAGAAGCGGGGTTACGTCGTTGCGGAGGGTGCCGGCGGGCCGAAGTCGTACCAGCCGAAATTCGGCCGTTCGCGCCCGGCGCGGAAGCCGCCATCCGGCATCTGGGGAAAGCTGGACGGCTCGTGATGTCCCAGGAACCGGCGGCTCTTCCCCAAGCTTATTTTGCGTCCAGATATCGGATTACCAGAATCCTCGAGTCCTTGTACTCGAGGGGGACGGACGTGGATTCGATATTCTCGCTGTAAACGGTGGCTTCCTCGCCGGGAGCCGCGCCGCTGAGCGATGCGCCTTCGGCATGTTCACATTTTTCGGTGGCTTCCACCGACGCATCGCAACCCATCCCCATTTTGTAGATCAGCCTGCTGTCGGCGATGATGACGATCGCGGCATCCCCGCCCGCTTTTTTCGTGAGGTGTGCGATATCCCCGAGATAGCTTTGGGTTCGCCAGGGGATGTTCCGCCGGACGTCGTGGATCATACCCAGTACCTTGTATTTCCTGTCGGGCGCGCCCGTGGTCCATATGTCGACGCCGTCGACGTTTTGAGCATGGTGCGCGGGCTTTTCTTCACCGACTTTTTCCAGCTCTTCAGGCGGTATCGCTGTCCTGAAGGTATCCCGCGGCGCGCAAGCGGATAAACCGAGCAGGAAAAAGAGTATATGGAGCGGTTTCATGGCGGGTCCACCTGCGTTCATGTTCTGACCTGGATCGACGGGGCCGGCATCAGCGTGGACTGATCACGGTGATGTCGTCGACTTCCTTGAAGCGGGCGACGACGGCTTCTCCAGGTTCATATTCGTCAAGCCTTCCGGCTTCCGGAGCCATGCGTACGCTGAAGACCCGGCCTTCACGGCTTTTGAGGGTGATTAGGCGCGATTGGGGATCGGAGGAGACCACCCAAGCGGGAATCTCGATGATTCCGCTCCAGTAAAGTTCGTGACGCTTGGCGGCGGATAGGCCATCCCGGTGGTAGTAGGGATTGAAATACTCGCGTTCTTGCATGCTGCCAGGAACGGGGTGCATGACGATTTCTCCGGTTTCCGGATGATGATTGTCGTTTCTCACGATTTCCACCGTCTCGGCCAATTCAAATGTGGCTAGATCGCCGACACGCAGGTCCGCGAGGCTGCCCGCCCGGGGGCCGACCTTTACGGTGACCCGCTTTCCATCGGCGAGCAGGAATACCACTTGGCGGTCGGCAGGGTGAATGGCCTTGACCGTTCCCTCGAAGGCCCGCGCTCGGATGAGGGCCGATTTCGGCGCGGACTTTCCAGTGGGAGCGGGAAGGGTTCTGGCGGTATCGTCCCCGGCCGCTGCGGTGGGTAGGGCCGCCGGGTACGCGCTGGTGGCGGGTTTTGGGGGGGGCTCCGCGCATCCGATGAGTCCCAAGCCGGCGCTCAGGAGACAGGCAATCAGAGCGTGATTCTTTTTAGGCGACATTGCGGCCATCTCTGTTAGAACTGGTATTGGATCTGGAGGCGGTTATAAAAGAAATCCTGCCTTTGGATGTTGCCATTCTGCCAGCCGAACCGATTTCGGATGGACAATCCGTCCAGGCCGGATGATTTTGAAAAGCTATAGGTTACGTCGACATCGGTTTCATAGGGATTGGAGGTGAAGGTGCTGGTGGGCGTGATGTAATAGCCGCCATAAGACACCATGGCCTTGATCTGCTTATCCATGAAATATGAGGTCGCAGCCACCTTGAACGCGCTCCCTGGGGATTGCATTTCGATCATGCCGCCTATCATCTGCGTGGTGTACAGATAGTCGGTTGCATAGCCGGTAGTGTACGGCGAAAGCAGTGCACCGTTGCCGAAGGCCCCGTTTTGCCTGGTAATGCCATTGTAAGCTGCGGTCAGGCGCACAGAGGGGGTATCGATGCCTGCCAGGACACCGTAGATCTGACTATTTCCGGCCGCGCCTTGTCCCACCTGCGCCAGCAGGTTGTCCCCATCGCTCCACTGGCTCCCGAACTGAAAACCGAAGAGTGGATCGAAGCCGGTGCCGGTTTTGTGGACAAAACTGCCGTCAAACCATAAGAGCTGGGAGAAGTCAATGAATTTGTTATACCAGAGATGGGCCGTCAGCGGCTTCCCTGGGCTACCGTATTTCAGCCCGAATGCCAAAGCGCCCGGCGTGCTCTTGCCGTATAATGCCGAGACCGGTGAGCCTCCGGCGTGTCCTGGAAAATAAAGATTGGTCGGAGTGAACGATCCTTCCGCACGCCCGTTGAATTCGAACACACGCAGGCCGACAAAACTCAAATCCTTCAGCGGGGCGTAATCGGAGAACGGAGTGAGCTCACCATAGACAGCGCGGTATGCTGACGGCTTTATGCGCGAATCGGACGGGTTTATCCAAGGGGTGTCCAGAATCTGGTCCGGGCCGCGCAAGGTAAAGTATTTGTGTTTGTATTGCAGGAAGGCTTCGGTCAGTACCCAGACGGTGCCGCCCGGCAGGGTTGTATCGACCTGGGCCGGATTGACCGGGTTGAGGCCGAGGCTGTTGCCGGCTCCCAGGGTCAGGCCGGCCTGAAAATGATAAAGCGGCGCGGTAAGCAGACCGGCATAGCCACCCAAGGAGTACGCGTATTGGTTCGTCGCTTCGCCCGTATATGTGCGGGAAAAATAGTAGCTGCGGAGGTTGCCGTGGAACTTGGTTTGTTGCAGGAAATCTCCGAAACTCTCATAGTAGGCGCCGCTCGTATCCGCATGGCCTGGGGCGCCAAGCATGATGGTTCCCAGCCCGATGCCGGCGGCCAGCCAGCGCGATAGCATCGAACGGAGGGCTTTCTGAGATTCATTCCCGCCGGGTGCCACGAGCCGGCGGGACCTGTGAGTTTCGAATCTTGCCATAGAGAACGGTATCCCGGGAGGAAGTATCTCTACGGATTGTCGTCCGGAAAAATGACCGGGAGATTTCAGCCCTGTAAAAGATAATGGATGTTAGATAGTTATCAGGGACGGATGTCAGAAAACTTCAAACTAGGCCATGCCGGATTGTTGAACGCCGTTCGAGTCGGCCGGGGATTTCCGGTTTTGCTTGAATCTGTACATGGAGCCGTCGGCATGGGCGATCAATGCGTCCGCGGTCACGCCGTTTTCGGGATAGGTGGAGACGCCTATCGATGCGCTGACATGGAGGCGCTGGCCCTTATAGCCGATCGATTGTGAGATGATGCCGGCGAGCTTTTCCGCGACGGTCATCGCGCCATGGTGCCCCCGGGCACCGGGAAGAATCAGCATGAATTCATCGCCGCCGACACGGGCGACGGTATCGTTGCTGCGCAGCGCACCGCGCAGCCGCCTGGCGATTTCCACGAGTACCTGGTCGCCGGCCCGGTGGCCGAAACGGGCGTTGATGGGCTTGAAGTCGTCGAGATCGATATAGAGCAGGGAAAAGCCGTCACGGTGGCGCCGGGCCTGGGCGATGGTCCGTTCGAGCCGGTCGTCCAGCAGGCGCCGGTTCGGCAGGTCGGTGAGGGAGTCGTGCAATGCCAGGTGCTGGATGCGGATGCGCTCGAAAAGCACCAGAAACACCAGGGCGGCGATCAGGCCCGACAGCAGCAAAGTGGCGATGCGCAGAATGACCAGGCGTTTCCCCTTGGTCTGCCAGCCTTCGGCGGGAGTGGCGGCGAGCTCCCAGGAGCCGCCGGGGACGGCGATCGACAAATCCACGTGGTCGTGGTCGAACAGCCAGGCGTCGCCGAGGATGATCCGGCCTTTCTCCCCGGCCTCGTCCTTGCTGCGCAAGGCCCAGGCGATCTTGGCCGGACGGCGGTCCTTGTTGATCGCGGCGAACAGCGAGTCGAAATTGATCACCAGGGCGACGATTCCCCAGTAATCGCCGTTCAGCAGATAAACCGGGGTCCGGCTGATGAGGCCGCGGCCGCCCTGGATCAGGTCCACGGGGCCACTGAGTACGGTGGTGCGGGTTTCCATGGCCCGCTTGACCGCCGCCCATTGCTCGGGGTTGTCCTGGTAACGGAAGCCGATCACTTTTTCGTTGCCCTTGAGCGGATAGCTGAACCGGACCTCGTTTCCCGGCGCCAGCACGATGTTGCGCAAATGCCGTCCATAGCCGAAGACGGTGCTCAGGATGACCTTGACCGATGCCGGGTCGAGGGTCTTGTGGGCCGATACGTAGCCGCTCAGGCCGTTGGCGAGGTAGAGCGTTGAGTACAGTTCCCCCTCCAGCCGCGCCCTTATCGTCGACGCCTCGGCGAGCACCTGGCTTTGAGAGATGACCCGCAGCCGTTCCGCCTCGATCCTGACGACATACTCGCCGAATGCCGCGATCAGCAGGAAAATGACGATGGCGAATGCCGATACGAACCGCGGACGGGCGAAGCAGTCGGCCAGCACGGCTTCAGCCCCCTGGAGCGTCGTGAGGAGCCGTTCCGCCTCCGTTCGATCCGGCGGAAGCGGCCGCGGCGGGCTTCGGGTCGGCGCCGGAAGAGGTCACGGCTTGACGAATTGCCGTCCGGACATGTCCACGCAGATGTCTTCGTAGTAGTCGTAATCGTGAGCGCAGGCGATGCAGCGTCCCCTGCAGGCATATTCCATGTTGTTGCAGATGAGAGCGGCCTGCTGATTGCTGTGCACGGTGACGTTCCCGACCTGCTCGAGGTTGTAACCGTCGCCCCAGCGCTCCACCCGGTAGCACTGCACCTGGATGGGGTTGTCCGCTTCGTCTTCCCATTCTTCCCAGGCCTGGACGGTGGGGGCGGCGCCCAGCGCGAGCAGGGATGCCATGCCCAGGCGACGCAGAAAACCCTTGATGCCGGCACGGCGCGATGGTGTCGAAAACGCCATGTTCATGCGTGGATTCCTTAAGTTCAGGGGGTGGGTTTGGTCCGGCTCCCGCCCTTGCGGGCGGCAGCCAGCGTGTCCTTGCAGGCGGAGGAAACCTGGCGGTGATGTTCCCTCAGGCAGGCGGCCACCCGGCCCTTGCCTGGCCGGACGTCCCCGCACAGGCGCTCGACGTCGGCCCCGCAGGCGGCCTGTATCTCCCGGTGCCTGGCGAGAGCGGATTCCAGGCCGGAGCGGCATGCCGGCGAGAGCCGTGCCTGATGCTCCTTGAGACAGTTCTGTATGCGTCCGCCGCCGAGGCCGAGGTTCTTGCAGTATCTGGCGATTTCATCCGAGCAGGGCAGAGGATGCGGCGCAGCGTGGCCGGGGACCGCCCAGGCGCCGGCGAGAAAGACGAGCAAAGCGATGCGCTTCAGCCTGCCGATGCCGGTATTGCTTGCGATCGAGCGCATGGTATTCCTTCTCCTTAGGAGGGGTTCCTGATTGCGGTAACGGGATGCTTGCCGGGCGAGGCTCCGGAACGACGTTACAATCCGGATGTGACCGTCTCGTGACGAACGCCATGCCCGAAAACCGCACTATGCACCCGGTTTCCAGCGTCGGCAAGTGCGGTGTACGTTGACATATACGGTGCCTCCGGCCATAAAATCACCTCACCCGAAGCGTGGAGGGGATGTTGATGGAACCGGATTATGAAGCGCTTGGCCGCTATTACGCGAGCCTGGAGACGTTCAACGAACTCTCGTCCAAGCGCCATCGCCTGTCCGGCGATCTGTGCCGGATGCTCAGCCACAGCATGGAGCGGAACCATGATGTCCTGACGCTGTTCGATCACGAGACCGCGCGCATGCTGCTGGAAGACATCATCGCCCTGAACGCCCACTTGATACAGGTCACGGAACACCTCAACCGGCACGCCGCGGAATGCGGCAAACCCGAGATCCGTACGCTCTACCGGAAAGGCTGAGCACCGTCGTCACCGACTATGGAAGCGAAATGGCGCTGATCATCACCGACGAATGCATCAACTGCGACGTTTGCGAGCCGGAGTGCCCCAACGGGGCCATCTCGCAAGGGGAGGACATCTATGTGATCGACCCCGGCCGCTGCACCGAATGCGTGGGCCACTTCGAGCGGCCGCAGTGCGTGGAAGTGTGTCCGGTGGAATGCATCCATCCCGATCCCGATTACCGGGAAGACCACGACACTTTGTACAGGAAGTTCGTCGAACTGAACACCGGCCAGACCGAGCGCGCCTAGGCGTCCCTCCAATGCCGTTAAGTTGAGCCGTTCGCTGAGCGGAGTCGAAGCGAACGAGCTGGCTTCGACTCCGCTCGGCCAGCGCGACTCCGGCCAGGCGGCGAAGGGGCGAGCTCCGGCAGAGCATGGTAACGGCATTGGGCGTGCCCCGGCTTGTCACATTACGGTAACGGTCGGCCGCTATGTTGGGTTTCCCGAGTGAATCGAAGCAGGGAGCGTCCTAGCCATGTCGGACTCCAGTGCCATCGAGGCGGGAGCGGGCCAGGGCCACTCCGATCTCTACGCCGGCCGGTTCCCCGTCGACGCCCGGGTCCGGGTACTCGCCCGGCGCTTCCCGCCCTATCATCGCGATTCTCCCTGCCTCGCCATCCTCGACCGCTTTCTGCACGATCCCGCGCTGGCGGCCGCGGCGGTGGTCGACGACGACATGCGGCCGGTGGGCCTGATCGACCGCTATTCGCTGGTGGAGCAGTTCCTCCATCCGTACAGCCGGGACCTCTACCACAAGCGCTCCATCGCCGCGTTCATGGATCCCAGGCCGGTCATCGTGGATGCCGATTCCAGCATCGACGACCTCTCCCGGATCATCATCGACGCCGGCATGCGGCACATGGTCAGCGGTTTCATCGTCACCGAGGGCGGCGTCTATCTGGGCATCGGCAGCGGGCACGACCTGTTCGAGGAGGTCGCCAACCGCAAGCAGAACCATCTGCACTATCTGGCGCATTACGACCAGCTCACCGGCCTGCCGAACCGTCTGCTGTTGAACGACCGTCTCAAGCGCGCCTGTCTGCGGGGTGAGCGCGGGGGATACCGGATCGCGCTGCTGTTCATCGACCTCGACCGTTTCAAGCTGGTCAACGATACCCTGGGGCATGCGGCGGGCGACCAGTTGCTGCAAGGGGTGGCCGGCCGTTTCTCTGCCTGCGTGCGCAAAGTGGATACCGTGGCGCGCCTCGGCGGAGACGAATTCACGGTGTTGCTGGAGCCGGTGCAGGGGTGGGACGAAGCGCTGGCGGCGGCATCCAAGCTGGTGCAGAGCCTCGAACGGCCGTTCCAGATCCAGAACCAGGAGATTACGACTTCGGCAAGCATCGGCGTCGTCCTGTTCCCCGAACACGACACGACGGTCGAAGGCTTGATGCGCAAGGCCGACGCGGCCATGTACCACGCCAAGCGCGAAGGGCGTAACCGGCTCGCGCTGTTCACGGAGGAAATGAATTCGACCGTGGTCGAGCGCGTCACGCTCGAGTCATGCCTGAATACGGCGCTGGAAAAGGGAGAGTTCCACTGCTATTTCCAGCCCCAGATGGCGACGGCGGACAACCGCCTCGTCGGCGTCGAGGTGCTGCTGCGCTGGATCAATCCCACGCTGGGGGTAGTGCCACCCGTGAAATTCATTCCGGTGGCGGAGGAGACCGGCCTGATTCTCCCACTCGGCCTGTGGGTGCTCGAGACGGCCTGTGCGCAGCAGGTCCGGTGGCTTTCCCAGGGGCTGCCGCCTTTGCGGATGGCCGTGAACATCTCGGCCTTGCAGTTCAGGAACCGGGATTTCTGTGACCAGGTCCGCGCGATCGTGCAAAAGACCGGCATCCGCCCGGAGCACCTGGAACTGGAACTGACCGAGAGCGCGGTGATGGCGGACGCGGAAAACTCGGTCGGCATCCTCCGGGAGCTGCGCGATTCCGGCATTCGCCTCGCCATCGACGATTTCGGCACCGGCTATTCGAGCCTGAGCTATCTCAGGAGGTTTCCGCTCGACCGTCTCAAGATCGACCGCTCCTTCGTCAGCGGGATCGAGCGGATCGCCGCCAATGAACTCATCGTCAAGGCCATCGTCGCGCTGGGCGGGAGCTTGGGACTGGACGTCATCGCCGAAGGCGTGGAAACCGCGGAGGAACTGGAGCGCATCAAACGCAGCGGTTGCAGCGAATACCAGGGCTTCCGGCTGTCGGAGCCGCTCACCGCGGAGGATTTCGCGCGCTGGTTCGAAAATTCCCGGTCCATCTGAGCGTCGTCCGCGGTCCCAGTCCGCCTGAGCCCTTACAATGGGCCATGCGGCGGGCATCGCCGCCGGATCGGAAAATAAGACGAACGCATGAAGGAATTGATACTGGGCGGCGCGCGCTCGGGGAAGAGCCGCCACGCCGAACAGCGCGCCTTGCTGTCGGGACTGGAGGTCGTGTATCTCGCGACCGCCATGGCGGGCGATGCCGAAATGGCGGCGCGTATCGGCGGCCACCGGGCGAGGCGTCCCGAATCCTGGCTGACCGTGGAGGAGCCGCTGGCGCTCGCCGCCAGCCTGGAGGAGAACGCCGGCCCCGGCCGGTTCGTCCTGGTGGACTGCCTGACGCTCTGGCTCAGCAATCTGCTGGCCGAGGGCGAGGACGTGTTCCGGCGCGAACGGCAGGCGCTGCTGCGGGTGCTGCCGGGTTTGCCGGGCCCGGTCTGCCTCGTCAGCAACGAAGTCGGCCACGGCATCGTGCCCGTCAATCCGCTGGCGCGCCGTTTCGTCGACGAGGCCGGCTGGCTGCATCAGGAACTCGCCGCGCAGTGCGACCGGGTGGTATGGATTGCCGCCGGCCTGCCCCAGGTGCTGAAGGGGACCTCATGAGCCGGATAGTCCCCGATTTCGCGCCGCCCTGCGCCGAAACCTTCCACCGGGCCTTGCGGCGCCAGGCCGAACTCACCAAGCCGCCGGGATCGCTGGGGCGTCTGGAAAACCTGGCGGTACGCCTGGCCGCCATGCAGGGGAGCGAGCGTCCGTCGCTGGAGCGGATCTGGATCAGCGTGTTCGCCGGCGACCATGGCGTCGCCGAGGAGGGCGTTTCCGCCTATCCCCAGTCGGTCACGCGGGAGATGTGCCGTGTGTTCGTGGCGGGAGGCGCCGCCATCAGCGTCTTGGCGCGGCAGATCGGCGCGGTGCTGGAGGTGGTCGACGCCGGTGTCGCCGGGCCGCTCGCAAGTCCCGGCATCGTCGACGGCCGCGCCGGGTCTGGCACCGCCAATTTCACCCGCGCGGCCGCCATGTCGGAATCCCAGCGCGACAGGGCGCTGGCGGCCGGCGCGGAAGCGGCCTCGCGCGCAAAGCGTTACGGGGCGCAGCTTTTCATCGGCGGCGAGATGGGCATCGCCAATACCACCTCCGCCGCGGCTCTCGCCTGCGCCCTGCTCGGCGTCGGGCCGGAGCGGCTGGCCGGTCCCGGCACCGGGCTCGACGGCGCCGGCGTCCGCCACAAATGCGAGGTGATCGAAACGGCCCTGCGGCTGCACGGGGAAGCGTTGCGCGATCCGGCGGAAATCCTCCGCCGCCTGGGGGGATTCGAGATCGCCGCGCTGATCGGCGCCTATCTCGCTGCCGCCGCGGCCTCGATTCCGGTGCTGGTCGACGGTTTCATCACCACGGTCGCCGCCCTGCTGGCGGTCCGCATGCAGCCGGCCTGCGCGGACTGGTTCCTCTACGCCCACCGCTCGGCCGAGCCGGGCCATCGCCTGGTGCTGGAGGCGCTGGGCGGGGAGCCGCTGATCGATCTGGGCATGCGGCTGGGCGAAGGCAGCGGGGCGGCGGTGGCCGTGCCGCTCTTGCGGGCGGCCTGCGCCCTGCACAACGAGATGGCGACTTTCGCCGAGGCCGGGGTGTCGGGCGGATGAGCCGCGTCACCATCGATCTGCTGCGGCACGGGGAGGTCGATGGCGGCCTGTGCCTGGGCCGGGGATGCGACGTCCCCCTCAATGCCCGGGGCTGGTTGCAGTTGCGAGCGATGCTGCCGGAGCGTCCGCCCTGGACAGGCATCGCCACATCGCCGCTCCGGCGGTGTGTCGAATTCGCCGGCGAGCTGGCCGGACGGCTCGGCCTGGAGCTCCGGGTCGACGAGCGCTTCAGCGAACTGGGCTTCGGCGAATGGGAAGGCAGGCCCTGGTCGGAATTGTACGATCGCCACGGCGAGCAATTGTTGGATTTCCAGCGCCGCCCGGACTGGAACCCCGCTCTGGACGGCGAGCATTACCCGGATTTCGAGCGCCGCGTGGCCGCGGCCTGGGAGGAATTGCTGGGCCTGCCCGGCGAGCGCCACTGGCTGGTGGTGACCCACGCCGGCACCATCCGCGCCATCCTGTGCCGGGTGCTGGAGTTCCCCACGACTCGCCTGTTCGGGATCGACGTTCCCCCTGCCTGCCTGAGCCGCATCGTCCGCGACGGCGAGGATTCGCCGCGGCTGGTGTTCCACGGAGGCCGGCCTTGAACCTCTCGCCTTTCTGGCTGGCGGTGCAGTTCCTGACCCGTCTGCCGGTGCCGCGCGCTGTGGACTTCACCCCGCGCGCTCTGGGCCGGTCGGTCGTGTTCTATCCCGCGGTGGGGCTGTTGATCGGCGCGATCCTGCTGGCCGTCCGGCTGCTGCTGCAGGGTGCCGGTCCCGCACTGGCTTCGGCCTTGGTATTGCTGGTCTGGGTACTCGTCACCGGCGGGCTGCACATCGACGGGCTCGCCGACAGTGCCGACGCCTGGGTGGGCGGCCACGGCGACGCGGAGCGCAGCCTGGAGATCATGAAGGATCCCCGCGCCGGGCCGATCGCCGTCGCCGCCGTCGTCCTGTTGCTGCTGGTGAAATTCGGCGCCCTCGCCGAGCTGTCCGGCGGGTTGCCGCTGCTCATCGCCCCGTTGGCCGCGCGCGGCCTGGTTCCGGCCCTCTTGCTCACCACGCCCTATGTGCGCGAAGGCGGGCTGGGCAGTCCTTTGGCGGAGCATCTGCCGCGGCGGCCGGCCCTCTTCGCCGTGCTGTTCGCGGCGGCGGCGACGCTGGCGGCGCTCGGGCCCTGGCCGCTACTCGTGGCCGCGGCGGTCGCCTGGATACTGCGGGTCATGATGCTGCGGCGCCTCGGCGGTTGTACCGGCGACACCCTCGGCGCCGGCATCGAGATCGCCGAAGCCGCGGTGCTGGTGGCCGCCGCGCTGGCGTGACGGGATTTCCCGCCCCAGCGCCTTCAGGCGCTCGAGCGCGGCGGCTTGCGCTGGGCCGCCGTAGCGGATGGCCAGGAACAGCGCCGTGAACCGGCCGAAGGGTTCGGCCAGGTCGGGCCGGGTTTGGGCGACGCGGGCCGCGAAATCGCGCATGCCTTCGGCGGGCGCGCGGACGAGTCCCTGGCGTTCGAGCTTTCCGGCGACCCGCAGATAGAGCCGCAGCGCCGGATCGGCGACGGTCCGGTCGCGTGGCCACAGCAGGGCGAAGGAGATCAGGGCGAGGAGCCCGAGCAGGCCGGTCAGCCAATAAACCAGGCGGTTCCAGTCGACGACCCCTAAGCGCTCCAGAAACCGGCCCTGGTTCTCCGGCCCATAGGCCAGCACCCACTGCACCCAGGCGTGGTCGACCGCGTCCCACATCAGGCCGGCCTCGCGCATCAGGCCGCGCAGGCTGGACAGCCGGTCCCCCAATGCCTGCGCCACCGGGCTGGCGAACACCACCGCACCGTCGGCGCCGGCCGCGAATTCCAGCTCGCGTTCGATACGCTCCGGCGCGACCGCGGCGGTGGGATCGAAGCGTGTCCAGCCGTTGCCGTCGAGCCAGATTTCCGCCCAGGCATGGGCGTCGGCCTGGGCGACTTCCAGGAAATGGCCCACCGGGTTCCAGTGTCCGCCCTGGTAGCCGGTGATCACCCGCGCCGGGACGCCGGCGACCCGCATCAAGTAGACGAAGGCGCCGGCGTAGTGTTCGCAGAAGCCGCGCCGGGTGTCGAACAGGAAGCCGGCGACCGGATCGCCCTCGATGGCCGGCGGACGCAGGGAATAGATGAACGGTTCCTCGCGGAAATGGCGCAGCGCCCTTTGTGCCAGGGCTTCGGCGGAAGGGTTCTCCAGCAGCCAGCCGTTGACCAGCTCCCGTACCCGTTCGTCGGGCATGCCGGGAATCTGCAAGGCGCGCCGCCGTTCGCCCTCGCTCAATGCGTCGAAAATCGCCGCCGGACGCGAAGACAGGACGTAGCGCCGGCGCTCGCGGATCGGTTCCGCGGCCAGGAGGAAACCGTCCTCGGCGCACGTCAGTTCGGCCGGGAAGGTTTCCGCCGTCTCCAGCGGAAACACCCAGCGCCGCCGTTGCGGCTCCAGGGTGAGGGCATAGCGGTAGCTTGCTCCGGCCGTTTGCGGCGGCCGCCGGGCCGGGAGCGGTTCGTCGTAGCCGGCGGTCCAGCGGCGGCCGTCGTACTGCCAGAACACCGGGCCGCGCCAGTAGCGCTCCTGCGGCGGCGGCAGGGCGCCCTCGAAGTCGACGCGGAAGGCGGTTTCCCGCGACAGCCCGAGCCGGCTGATCGCGCCGGGCTCCATGGAGTCGCTCAAGCCGGTCCGGCCGGCCGGTTCATCCTCCGGCAGCTTCCACAAAGGGCCGGCGATGCGAGGCAGGAACAGGAACAGCACCACCATGACCGGGATCGCCTGCATCACCATCTTCGCACCGAGGCGCAGCCGGCCGGCGAGGCTGAGGCTCTCCCCGCCGTTCAAGCCGATCAGGCAGCTCATCAGCAGCGTGACAACCCCTAAGGTATAGGCGGCGATGGGGATGCTCTGGGAGAACAGGTATTCGGTGACGGCGACGAACAGCGCCAGGTAGACCACCAGGTACAGGTCGCGCAGGCTGCGCATCTCCAGCAGCTTGAGGCCCAACCCGACCAGGAACAGGGCGGTGCCGCCCTCCCGTCCGTAGAACTTGTGGAAGTGCAGATAAACCAGCCCCGCCCCGGCCAGGGTCAGCAGGAACAGGCTGATTCGCGAAGGCAGGGGCGCCTTGCGGTAAAGCGCCGCCAGGCGCCAGCCGCAGGCCAGCCAGACGAAACCGGGGATGTCGAGCGGCAGGTCGGCCGCATGCGGCGTCACCACCAGCGCCAGGGCCGCGCACAGCAGCGGCAGGGTGCGCAGGAGGAGTTCGGGGGGCAGGGGCGGAGGAGGCATGCGCCGGAACGGTCTGTTACAGCGTTTGCAGGGCTGTTCGGATACTAAGCGTAAAGAAATGAATGTCGCATCGCTCGTCATTCCGGCATGGATTGCCGGAATCCAGAAGCCAGGGATGGCAAGGCCGATACGTCCATGTAACCTGGACCTCGGCACTCCCTGCCGAGGTGACGAATGACTTTTCTTCCTTAACGCTTAGTATGCGTATGGAGGTCCGGAAGGTAGTTATGGAGGGTATTCCACTCAAACCGGCCTAGCCTCCGCAAGCACGGTTGCGCGAAATTTTTCGGGTATCGCCTTCGGCGTCAGCACGTCTACCGGCACGCCCAGCAACTGCAACAGTTCGTGCCGGATAGCCCCGATATCGAACAAGGTGGTATCCGGGGTGGGATCGACCAGAAGATCGAGGTCGCTGTTCTCGGTATCGTTGCCGTGGACGACCGATCCGAACACGCGAGGATTGACGGCGCGGTGCGCTTCCACGACGCGGAGGATGGTCTCCCTGTGGTTGTGTAAAGCGTCGGATGGTTTCATGGGCGAGGCCTCGAATGCAGGTGTAATAGGCATTCTACAGTCCGAACAACGCCAGCACTTCCAGGCAGCGGGCCCGATGGGCTTCACCCCGGCCTTTCTCGATCACGGCGCCGGGCAGTCGCAGGCTGTAGGGCGTGCCCGCCGCCTCGGCGTCCAGCACCCAGCGGCACAGGCGGGACAGCCGGGCCTCGATATCGGCGCCGGGCGTGTATTGCCAGTCCAGCGCCAGCTCCGCCGTCTCGCCGCCGGCGTACTGTTTGACGTGTACACCCTGGCCCTTCGCCACCCCTTTCCAGTGGATGCGCTTCAGCGGATCGCCCGGCCGGTAGCCGGAGAAGCCGTAAAAATCCTCCTCTTCGCTGTGGCTTGGTCGTGCACCGTTGCCCAGTTCGGGAATCGCAGGCGGTTCGATCCCCGCGGGGGCAGGGCGGGGATAGACCAGTGCCCGTTGGCGCAGGTTGATCGGAGACCAGGCGCGGAACAATCCCAGCGGGAAGCAGGTGTCGAAGGTCACCGTGGGCAGCGGCAGCCAGCCGCGCTTTTCGGTTTCGGCGTGTAGCGTCAGTGCGGCCGTGGATTCCGGTGCGACCTCGAAGCGGATCGTCGTTGCAGAGCCGGCAAGCCGGGCGCTGAGGCCGAGCCGGTGGATGCGGGAAGGATTGTCCAGATGCAGTTCGAAGCGCGCCGGCTCCCCGGCGAACACCGGCGGCGCCTTGCCGCGGCGCACGCTCAGCCCCGCCAGGTTGCGGAACGCGTACAGCGTGGACTGCATGGCGATGCCGGCAAGCAGGAAGGTCAGGATGAAGGCCAGGTTATTGCTGTAATTGATGGCGGCCAGGAACTGGATGGCCAGCAGCACGGCCAGTCCGAATCCGCGCCGGTTGGGCAGGATGAACACGCGGCGGTGGGTGAGGCGGATCGGCCCGTCCACCGCCTTCTCTCCCCTGAAGAAGCGGCGGAGGTCGAAGCGCTCCTTCCACTCCGTCGCCACGGAAATCATCGCGCGCTCATCCTCAGGGAATGGCGACGTCCCGCAGCAGCGGCGCGACGGCCTCGGCCACACCGCCTCCGCCCGACGCGAGTTTCAGCCGGTGGCCGGCTACGGGCGCCAGGACGGCCTGGATGTCCTCGGGCAGCACCGCCGTGCGTCCGTCCATCAGCGCCCAGGCTTTGGCGGCGTGCAGCAGGGCCAGCCCCGCCCTGGGCGACAGCCCGCTCTGGTAGAGCGGCGATTCCCGGCTGAAATGGAGCAGCGCCTGCAAGTAGTCCAGCAGAGCGGGCGAGGCATGAACGTCGCGGACGCGGCTCTGCTGCGCCAGCAGTTCTTCCGCCGGCAGGCAGACCGGCAGTTGCGGCAGCAAGGCATAGCGTTCTTCCCCCATCAGCAGCTCGCGTTCGGCACGGGGGTCGGGATAGCCCAGCTCGATCCGCATCAGGAAGCGGTCGAGCTGGGATTCCGGCAAAGGGAACGTCCCGATCTGGGAATTCGGGTTCTGGGTGGCAATCACGAAGAACGGCTCGGGGAGCGGACGGGTCTCGCCCTCCACCGTCACCTGCCGTTCCTCCATGGCCTCCAGCAGCGCGCTCTGCGCCCTGGGCGTGGAGCGGTTGATCTCGTCCGCCAGCACCATGGGGTTGAACACCGGGCCGGGATGGAAGCGGAAGCTGTGGGTGGCGGCGTCGTAGATCGAAGAGCCCAGCACGTCGGCCGGCAGCAGATCGCTGGTGAACTGGATGCGCTGGTATTTCAGCCCCAGCAGCGCCGCTAGGGTGCGGGCCAGCGTGGTCTTGCCGACCCCCGGCACGTCCTCGATCAGCAGATGGCCGCGCGCCAGCAGGCAGCAGATGCACAGGCGGATGGGCTGTTCCTTGCCGAGGATGACGGTATTGGCGGTGTCGAGCAGGCGGGAGAAAACGGGGTCCATGTATCGTGCAGAAAGATGGCGGATCGCCTGTCGGCATCCGCTCCATGGGAGTCAAGTAAACGTAGGGCGGAACCGGCTCCTCGGGTTCCGCCGGAACGGACGACCTCTTCGTTCGGGTTGACAGCGGGCGGCCGTCAATATCCCGCCGGTCTCGGCGGGAACCCTTTGAACAGTTTGTCCATCGCCTCCTGCATCAGCGCGGTGTTCTTCTGCGGATCGTCGGAGACGGTGTCCGTCGCGGTGCCGCGCCAGATCGGCTGTTTGGTCCGGCTATCGAACATGTCCACGATGATCGTGCCGACGGTGTATTTGATGACTTCGGACTGCGCCATACCCATGTGGCCGTAGCCGCCCCAGCCGCTGTAGAACGTATCCACCCGTTCCTGTTCCTGGGCCGTCACCTGGGCTCCCAGCGCCACGTCGCTGGGGCCCGCCGCCACCTTGCGCCAGCCTTTGGCGGAGAGCTGGGCGTCCACCATCTGGACTATCCTTTCCTCCATCAGGGGATTGCCGGTTTGCGGCGTCTTGATCCAGGCATAGGTCTTGTATTTCGAAAAATCCGCCACCGGGTCGTAGTCGGTGTGCACCTTGATGTCCAGGTCGGCGCAGGCGGCGGTCATCGCCAGGACGGCGCCGAGCAGGGCTCCTCGAATGTTCATGTTTTCTCCTGAAGGCGTGGCATTCCCCCGGTTCGGGGATGATCTGAGGTTATCATATCGTTTTGTAGAACATCGGAAGGATTTCCCTTGCGTTGCCGAAGCTTTTTTCTGCGGCCGTTGCGGCTAGAATGTCACGGCGAAAATATGCGTCCCGGAGGGTCCGGGGCGGGTCTCATCCTTATGGTTCGAGGGGGCGGAACAACATGAACATCAAGGCGATTGCGGCAGGGGCGATATTGGCGGCGGATATTTGCGGAACGCCGGCCGGCGCGGTGACGGCGGACGATTTCGTCATCCACGATGCGAAGGATCTGGCGGATCTATGCGCGACGCAGCCCGCCGATCCGGCCCACGTCGCCGCTCTCCAGTTCTGCTACGGTTACATGCAGGGCGCGTACGACTATTACCTGGCCGAGCGCCAGGGGCCCGATGTCGAGCACTTCGTCTGTCTGCCCAAGCCGGCGCCGTCCCGCGAGGAAGTCGCCCGCCTGTTCCTCGCCTGGCTCAAGGCGCATCCGGGGCACGACAAGGAAGCGGCCGTCGAAGTGCTGTTCCAGTTCGGCGCGGACAAATGGCCTTGCCCGGAGAAGAAAAAGGCCGCGACCTCCGAGCCCAAATCCTAAAGGCCGTTCCCGCCGCTTCCGCCGGAGCGCGTCCTCGGCGCTCCGATGTCCCCGGCCGGTCCGTCTTCCGGGAACGGTCCGGCGGGCTTTCCATTTCCCATCCGCGATTGAGCAACCATTCCCACGTATGTCCATCCCTGTCACGACCGCCGGCGTCCCGGCACGGAGCTTGGAGCGCTGGCTGCCGGCGTTCGCCTTTCTTTTCGCCGCATTCCTGCTGTTCACGCACCTGGGCGACGCGCCGCTGCTGAGCCCGGACGAGGGGCGCAACGCCCAGGTCGCGCGGGAGATGCGCGAGAGCGGCGCCTGGCTGGTGCCGACCTATGACGGCCTGACCTACCTGGACAAGCCGGCCTTCTATTTCAAGACGGTGGCCCTGTCGTTCGCGCTGTTCGGGGAGTCCGAGGCGGTGGCGCGGCTGTCTTCGGCGCTGTTCGCGCTGTCGCTGCTGGCCGCGCTGTTCCTGTTCTGCCGCCGGGTCTACGACACGCGCACGGCCAGTCTCGCGGTGCTGGTGGTGGCGGCGACGCCCTTGTACTGGGCCTTCGCCCGGATCGTCATCTTCGACATGACGCTGGCGTTCTTCGTGTGCTCCGCCGTCTTCGCCTGCTATCTGGCGGAAGAATACGAGGGCAGGCAGCGGGAACGCTGGTACCGGGTCGGCGCCCTGGCGGCGGGCTTCGCAACCCTGGTGAAGGGGCCGGTCGGCTTCATCGTGCCCAGCCTCGTCGTCGCGGCGTTCAACAAGCTCGACGGGCGCGAGGGCGCCCTGCGGCGCTGCTTCGCCTGGCCGAACTGGCTGATCTTCCTGGCGGTGGTGCTGCCCTGGTTCGTCGGCGTGTCGCTGCAATGCCCGGATTTCCCCTATTACGGGATCATGAAGGAGTCGGTGTCCCGCTTCACCACCACCGAATTCCGCCGTACCCAGCCGTTCTATTTCTACGCCGTCATCATCGCGAGCTGCTTCTTCGCCTGGAGCCTGCTGCTGCCGGAGTCGATCGTGGCGGCCTGGCGGGCCCGGCGGCGCTGGTCGCGGCCGGACCGGCTGTTCATCGTCTGGGCCGTCGTGGTGGTTGCATTCTTCTCCATGTCGCAATCCAAGCTGCCCGGCTACATCCTGACCGCCGTCGTCGCCCTCGGGGTGCTCGCCGCCCGCGTTTTCGCCCTCGCGCTGGCGAACGGGGCGGGGCGGGCCGCAGCCATCGTGCATCGCGGCACCGTCGCGCTGTTCGCTCTCGCCGCGCCGGTGGCCGTCGTCTGCGCCACCGCCGCATCCGATGCCCTGTGGCTGGAGCGGGTGCTGGGGCTGAAGCGCAAGACGGCGGAATTTCTCCAGCCGGGTTTGTTGGCGATGGTCGTCTCGCTGGGCGTGGTGACCGCGCTGGCCGCGTTCGCCTGGCGGCGGCGCGATTTCAGGGTGGCATTCGCCGCCTTTCTCAGCTTTCCGGCGCTGCTGATCACGCTGAATTTCGATCTGCTCGCGGACTATGCCGACAGCCGCTCGGGGCGCCGGCTGGCGGCGCACATGCCGGATCTGCCCGCCGAGGTGGAAATCGCCTGCCTGGATTGCCTGCCCAACGGTCTGCCGTTTTATCTCAAGCGGTTGATCACCGTCATCAGCGACGAAGGGCGGGAGTTCACCAGCAACTATGTGCTGTTCAGCCTCAAGAGCGGCAAGCCCTGGCCGGAGCGGGTGGTGCCGCTGGCGCAGCGGGATGCCTGGCTGGCCGGCCGCGACCACCCGGTGTTCCTGATGGCGCGGGGGGACGACGTGGAGCAGCTCGATACGATTGCCGAAAAATACGGTGCCAGCCAGATCGAACTGGGGTTCGGCTATTGGGGGGTCCTGCTGGCTCCTCACCAGAAGGAAGGACTTTGACATGTGCGGGATCAGCGGACTGGTGCAGTTGGAAGGCGCGGCCGACAGGAGCGCGATGCGGCGCAGCGTGGAAACCATGGTCAAGGCGCTGGCCCACCGCGGTCCCGACGACTCCGGCGTGGCCGGCGACGGCGCGGCGGTGTTCGGCATGGCCCGCCTGGCGATCCGCGGCTGCCACGACGGCAAACAGCCGATGGTGGATGCCGAGACCGGCGTGATGATGGTCTGCAACGGCGAGATCGACAACCACGCCGAACTCCGCGGCTGGCTGGCGGAGCGCGGGAGGGTGGTCGAGCACGCGACCGACGTGGCCGTGATCCCTGGACTCTACCTCGAGCTGGGCGATGCCTTCGTCGAGCGGCTGGTCGGCGCCTTTGCCCTCGCCGTCTGGGACCCCCGCAATGGCCGGTTGCTGCTCGCCCGCGACCGGGCCGGCGAGCGTCCGCTGTTCTACGCTTGCCGCGACGGCCGGGTCGGCTTCGCCTCCCAGGCGGCCGCGCTGGTGGCTGGGAGCAGCGAGCCGTATCCGGCCGACAAGGCGGCTGTACAGGCATTCCTCAAGGCCGGCTATTTCGAGGCCCCGGCCAGCCCCTTCGCCGGCATGCGGAAAGTGCTGCCGGGCGAGCGGATCGCCATCGACGTCAAGGGCGTCGAGAGCACCCGCTACTGGCGCCTGAATTTCACCCGCGGCCCGGCGCGCAAGAATCCCCTGGACGAGTTCGACGCGGTGTTCCGCGAGGCGGTGCGCCGCCAGAGCGAAGTCGAGGTCGATTTCGGCGCCTTCTTGAGCGGCGGGGTCGATTCCTCCCTGGTCACGGCGGTGATGCGCAGCGTCCATCCGGACCGCAAACTCAAGGCCTTCGGCCTGCGCTTCGGCGAAAGTTCCTACGACGAAGGCGTCTTCGCCGAGCGCGTGGCCGAATCCTTGGGGGTCGACTACACCCCGATCTGGGTACGGCCCGAAGATTTCCCCGAGACCATCGCCGATCTGGTCCGCCAGTCCGGCGAGCCGCTGGCCGATCCGGCCTGGGTGCCCACTGCCCTGCTGGCCCGGCGCGCCTCCGACGAGGTGCGGGTGGCGCTGGTGGGGGAGGGCGCGGACGAATTGTTCGGCGGCTATCCCACCTATTTCGGCGCCCGCATGGCCGAGCGCTACAGCCGCCTGCCGGGAGGACTGCGGGCGTTGATCCGCAAGGCGGTGGAAGCCTGGCCGGTGAGCGACAAGAAAGTGACGGTGTCGTTCCTGCTCAAGCGCTTCGTCCAGGGCGACGAACTGGATTTCCTGGCGCGCCACGTTCTGTGGACGTCCAGCATTTCGCCCGCGCTGCTGCGGCGGCTGAGCGTGACGCCGCCCGAAGCGGCGCGTGTCGCCGGCCCCCGCGAAACCATGCTCGACCGGCTGCAGCAGCACGACCTGGAAACCTCCCTGGCCGAGGGCCTGCTGACCAAGGCCGACCGCGCCAGCATGCGCTCCGCGCTGGAGCTGCGGGCGCCGTTCCTGGACAAGGACGTGATCGAATTCGCCGCCACCCTGCCCGAGCGCGACCGCGTGCAAGGCCTGGAAACCAAGGTGTTCCTCAAGCGCATGGCGCTGCGCTATCTGCCGAAGGACATCGTCTACCGCAAGAAGCGAGGACTGTCCGTGCCGCTGAGCGCCTGGCTGCGGGGTCCCTTGCATGATTGGGCCGAAGCCCGGATTTCCAATCCGCGTCTGGAAGAAATCGGCATCGACCGCACCGCCGCCCTGGACCTGCTGCGCGAGCACGACCGCCGCAGCGCCGACCATGCCCGCGCGCTGTGGACCTTGATCGTCGTGAGCGAATGGCTGGAGTGGAAGGCCGGGGTTTAAGGGTACCCGGATTCGTTCACCGCTTGACTGCGGTCTGGTAGACGGCGTCGCGCTCGCGTTTGCCCACGGCCACGACCAGTACGAGCAGTTCGGAATCCCGAACTTCATACACCAGGCGGTAGCCCGCCGATCGCAGTTTGATCTGGTAGCGGTCATTCCGTCCGGACAACTGTGCCGCCGGAACGCGTGGATCGGCCAAGCGTTCGACCCGCTTCTTTGTAGCCGGCTCATACGACAAGCTCCAGCGCATCCTGGCCGGCGACGACTGGGAGAAGGTGATCAACGGCAACGCCGATCCGCTGTACCGGCTCAGGCGGGTAGGGGATATCATGCCGGCCATGGACGATTTAAGCCAAGGAATACTCAAAGGACTGCTAGGGCGGGCAGAGGCCTCCAAAGCGAAAGGGGCTGACTTGCTTAGGGACCTGTGGATAAATCCAGGTGGATTCGATCGGCATGTCGTCAAGCGCGTTACACGGGGTCACGCCGAAGATGCTGGTGATTACGCGTCCAAGACGTTTGGAGCAATTGCCGCCGCAAGGAAGCTGGTAATCGCTATGCCAGCCAATAAGGATGGCTTGGTGAGCGGAAAGATCAGCGCCGTGATGGACCGGTGGGTAGTGATTTTTAGCGAAGACGGGCGCATAGTGACATCCTACCCTTTCGACCCAAACAAGGTGACATTCGAAGAGCGTCACCGCCAGAACGGGGACAGCATCCATGAGTGCACTATCAGCAGAGAAATTAGCCGACTATTTGCACGAGTATTCGGTCTATCTTGAATACTGGTCCCCAGACGAAGGGGACAGCCATGAAATGCTCGGGGCGCGGGAAATACTGGGCAAGAACGCCGGACGCCTGACATCCGCAGAGGCTGAGGAGCTGGCGAGGCTCGACCGGAAGGCTATACGGCTGATGCAGACTTATCGCGGAAGGGACACGTGGGACGTGAAGATGCTCAGAGAGACCGCACGGCTGGCTCACGAGCACTTGACGTCTCGGGAAGCATCTGCCGCCTAATTATCTCCGGTCGAAACGGAGTTTTCCGCTCTCACCCGCACTTTTTCCGGAATCACTACTTCCCAGGTATCGCAACACGCCTTTGACGGGTACTCGGCTTCGGTTTCGTCTTGCCGGCGGACGATGCAGAATGTCTGGGATTCCGGCCAATGAATCGAGCAACGGATGGTTCGGCTCGATGCGCGTCAGCGTCAAAGTTGTCCCTGACCGTGTCATCACGACGAAAGCCTTGGGGGGAGCCTTACACCGGCTGCCGGGCGGCTGCGTCGGGGAGCCATCCGCCCAAGGCCGCCAAGCCGATGCCCCGTCCCGCCAGTTCCATGCGCAGGCGCCGGGCGAAGGCCGCGGCGTCCGGACCGTCGCCGTGCAGGCAGAGGGTGTCCACGGGTATCGCGATGACCGTCCCGTCGCGGGCGGTCACCTCGCCGCGCTCCACCATGCTCAGGACTTGGGCGACGGCTTCGGCCGGATTCCCGATCAGGGCGTCGGGCCGGCTGCGCGGTGTCAGGGTGCCGTCCGGTTCGTAGCGGCGGTCGGCGAAGCCTTCCCGCGCGACCGCCAGGCCCGCCGCCTCTCCGGCCTGGACGAGATGCGAGCCAGCGGGTCCCACCAGGATGAGGTTCGCGTCGAAGGCTCGGACCGCGGCGGCAACCGCTTCGGCCATGGCCGCATCGGACGCCGCTTGGCCGTACAGCGCGCCGTGCGGCTTGACGTGGACCAGCCGCGCGCCGGCGGCCCTGGCGAAACCGGCCAGCGCGCCGATCTGGTAGAGCACCAGGTTGCGGATTTCGTCCGGACGCAATGCCATGGGGCGGCGCCCGAAGCCCTGGCGGTCCGGTAGCGATGGGTGGGCGCCGAGGGCGACGCCACGGCTCACTGCGAGACGTACCGTTTCCGCCATGACGTCCGGATCGCCGGCGTGGAAGCCGCAGGCGATGTTGGCCGAGGTGACCAGTTCCAGCAGGATGTCGTCCTGGCCCATGCGCCAGGGGCCGAAGCTTTCGCCGAGATCGGCGTTGAGGTCGATGGTTCGTGCCATGCGAGTTCTCATGAGGATGGGCTGTTCAATGGCCAGCGCAGGCCCAGGCTGGTGCGCAGCCGGCGGAGCTGGAGGGCGCGGATGCGGTACAGCGTCTGCGCTCGTTCCACCGGAATGGGTTCGAAGCGGACGGTCTCTCCCGGTCTCAACTGTGCGAGCCGCGGATGGTCGACGCTCGCCACCGTGCCCAGCACCGGATAGCCACCGGTGGTCTGGCGGTCCGCCCCCAGCAGGATGGGCTGGCCGCCCGGCGGCAGTTGCAGCGTGCCGAAGGTGACGCCGGCGGAGAGCCGTTCGGCTGCGGCCAGGCGCAACGGCGGCCCTTCCAGGCGCAAGCCCATCCGGTCGGACGCCTGGCCGACCCGGAAGGCGTCCGCCTCGAGCGCGCGCCGGTCTTCGTCGGGCAGGGTCTGCCAGGCCGGTCCCGGAATCAGGCGCAGCCGCGCCGGGTATTCCAGCGGCAGCGCCCTGTTCCACGCCGCGGACCAGGCTGGTACGTAAGGGCGTGACGGGTCGTCCGGCAGGGCCAAGCCGCTTTCGCCCGTCTCGATGACATCGCCCTTGCCGAGCGGACGTCCCCCCAATCCTCCGAACCCCGCCCGAAGGTCGGTGCCGCGGCTGCCCAGCACAAGCCCGACTTCGAAACCGCCGGCCACCGCCAGATAGGGGCGGCAGCCCAGGCGAGGCCTGCCGAAGCCGAGCCGCGAGCCGGCGGGCAGCCACACCGGCCGCCAGCAGGCGAGCGGCCTGCCGTCCACTTCCGCGGAGAGATCGGCGCCGGTGAGGGACACCCAGGCGCCGCGCTCGAAGCTCAGTCTGGGGCCCTGGAGCGTCATTTCCAACACCGCGGCTGCCGGCGGATTGCCCACCAGTGCATTGGCGATGGCGGCGGAGTAGCTGTCCATGGCGCCGCCCGGCGTCACGCCCAGATGCTGGCAGCCGGGCCGGCCCAGGTCCTGCAGTGTGCTCAGGAGGCCGGGATGTTCGACCCGGATCACCGGTCCTTCCCCCTCATGCGCGACTCGAATTCGTCCGGTCCGATCGGCACGAAGCGCAGCCGGTCGCCCGGAGCCAAGAGGCAAGGTGGCTCGCGCAGCGGATCGAACAGGCGCAGGGGTGTGCGGCCGATGAGCCGCCAGCCGCCAGGACTGGCCTGCGGATAGATGCCGGTCTGCTCCCCTGCGATCCCTACCGCTCCCGCCGGTACGCTGGAACGCGGCGTGCCGCGGCGGGGCGTCGCCAAGTCCGGATCGAGGCCGCCCAGATAGGCGAATCCCGGCGTGAAGCCGAGAAAATACACGAGGTATTCGCCGCCGCTGTGACGGGCGATCACCTCGTCCGGGGTGAGCCCGCAATGGCGGGCCACTTCGTCCAGGTCCGGCCCGTGCTCACCGCCGTAGCAGACCGGGATGAGGAGATGCCGGTCTTCGAGGGCGGTGCCGTCTTCGTCCGCGAGGTAAGGCGTCACCGCTTCGACCAGTCTGTCATGGCTCCAAACGCCAGGATCGTAATGCAGCGTCAGGCTGGCGTAAGCCGGGACCCGGTCGGTGACGCCGGGCAGGCCGGCCAGCGCCTTCGACAGGGCGACTGCACGCCGGTTCAGCGCCGGATCGATCCGGTCGCCGAAAACGATCAGCAGGGCGCTGTCGCCCAGCGGCGCGAGGCGGGGCGGGCTGAGGCTCATGGGCTCACGTCTGGCGCTCGGCTTTCAGTTCCGAGTCGTCGCCACGATGTATGAAGATGCGTCCCTCGGCCTGCTCGCCGCAGGTACGAAGCCAGCCGCGTCCGCTCACCGGATCGTTCTCGTCGAAACCCGACCAGGAAAAATCGAAGCGCGGTCTGCCATCGATCGTTTCGATCCGTCCGTCGAGATCGCCCTGTACCAGGCCGAACTGGAAACTGCCGGTCAGGTCCTTACGGATCGTGATGTGAGCCGGCACTTCCATGTCGAAATAGTCGGCATCCCACTGTTCCATTTCCGTGATGCGCCACGTGCCCGCGAAGGCGGAAGCGGCTTTTATCATGCTTCCCCTCGGCCGATCCCGGCCTTGTCGAGTCGGGCAACCCAAGCGGCGCGTTTGCCATGGCTGGCCTGCAAGCGGGCCAGGCCCAGGTCGAAATCGGCAGGTCGCCCCGCCAAAGCCAGCGCGTCGGCAAGTTCCCTCACCGCGTGGAGCGCCTGATCGTAAGCGGCTCCGGAACCCCGTTGCAGCGTCTCGTCGACGGATGCCCATATTTCATCGGCCTGCTCGGACAGTCGGCGGAGATACTTTTCCCGCTCTTCACGTTGCCGGGCCGCCAGGGCGTCCGCTGCCCGCCGTTCGCGATCCAGCCGAGCCGTTCGGGCCTCGTCATAGCCTTCCGCGATCCGGGCGAGAGTACGGCGCTCCGCGTATGCCTGCCCAGGCCGCTGTTGCGACCGTTGCCATGCGAGGAAGCGCCCTTTCAGCTCCCGTTCGGCCTGCTGGCCGGCTCCGGCGAGCAGGAGGCGGAGAGTTTTCCGCATGTCTTCCGGTGACTGCAGCGACAGCCAGGCATCGGCCTGGCCGTCCGAGTCTGCGGAGTCCTCCGTATTCGGGCTCGCCACAGCCGCAGCCGAGAGCCAGTCGGGGTCGATCAGCAGGAATTCCACCAGCGCCGCCTGGGCGGGCGTGAGGGACTGCAGGCCAGGCGGTACCGGCGGTTCGACGTCCGTGTCATCCACTTCATCGTTGCAGACCCGTGCGAGCCAGCCAAGGTACAAGGGCCGCAAGTCGCCCCGGAGCAACTCATCGCGCAGGGGCAGCAGCCGGGTCATCCAGCCTGGTCCGTCGGCTTCGGTCCAGAATCGCTCCAACTCCCCGGAGTCGTCATGAAAGCACCAGTCGAGAATCCAATGACTTGCGGTGCGATGGACGCCGAAGGCGCTGTCAAGGCCGTCCGGTGATGGTGGGGTGAACCCATTCAGGGTGGCCTCGTCGAATGTCCCGCGCGGCAGGCGCAGCAGCAGGCGGCAGCTGCCCCAGTTGGCGGAGTAGACATGGGCGTCGAAATACCGCTCTACCCATGCCAGCGGATCCCCCTTGAGATCGCCCCAGTGGTATTCGTTGATGAAGCCGGTCGCGGTAATGGCGGCGCGTGACGAGTGGGAACGCAGTTCGGTCTGTTGTTGGGGCGTCAGCGGCCGGTCGACAGCCGCGAATTCGTAGTATTGGTATTCGCTCATGGAAAGACGTCAGGCTTGGTGAAGGGGCGGATTAGGTCAACTCGAAAGTCTACTTCGATTGAGAGGGAGGGGGCCAGGCATGGTGTCGAGATTTCACGTTCCAGTGAGGGGAACGCGGCGTGCTTGAATTTCGGGTCGAGCGGCTGCCTTGCCACAGAATCCCACCACGAAGTCTCCCCCTGATCCTCAGCTATCGAGACCGGTGGCCCGGAAGTTCGCCGAGTGCCCGCCTATTATTCCTTCCCTTGCTTTATTTCGTAACTGGGCCTAACGTTCTGAATGTGGCGTCGAAGGTAAGCTCAAACTGCTTGAGGTCGATTGCATCGCATTCATGGGACGCCGCTTGCATTGCGACCACAATTAAGGGCCAATGCGTCGGAGCGTCAGTCAAGGTTATTTCATAACGATTTCCAGGCTCCCCCGCTTTTTTTCCTAAATGCTGGCCAAGACAGAAAACGACCATTAGGAGAGCGAAATGAAACTTACAAAGCCCCTTCTTGAATTGCTCGCAGCAATGGCATTGTTCCTTTCCTTTGTATCTGCGGTCAATGCCGATGTTGCCGCTGACTATCTGCTCGATCGTCCTGCATTCAAAGCCACCACGAAATCGACCGATAGCCTGACATTTAACCTATATGATGACCAGGCGTGCACCCACCAGGTATTTACTCACAGCCTGTTGGCGGGAGATTCCTCTATTTCTTATGAAAAGCCGACCACCCAAAAGGTGAAAGGAGGGACAGCACCAGCGAAGACGATTCTCCTGCATACCACCCTTCCGTTCACGACGCCTCCAGGACCTCTCTATCTCGTAGTCACTGGCCCCGGCATAGTTCCCGTGGGTGGGGCATGCCAGGTTCAGATCGGAACTGGGCCATACCGTTCTCGATATTTTACTTCCGGCGCGCTCAATACCCACTCCCTCGATGCGACATCTACGTTCCAGAAGATCGACGACTTTTTGACATTCAACAAAGCGGACGTGGGCAGCCGTATCGAAGTCACTCTGAATGCGCTCGTTTTAGGGGGTAACTTTAGCGGTACCAATGGGGTCCAATTTCAGGTGAGAATAGACGGCAACCCGCCAACACAAGGAAACCTGGGTGCCATCACGACCACAAACACGAGAGAGTTCCTTTCTATTTTTGCGGTCTTCGAAGGGCTTCCCGCGGGAAGTCATACCGTCAGCGTATGGGCGAGGAGCGCCCCAGCCGGTACGTCAAATGGCGTAACGCTGGATGCCGGCGGCTGGGGCGGTCGCATCATAGTGAAGGAAACTTACTGATTCTGTCGATGTATCTGGCCGGTCGATGGCGTATGGAAGCGCCATCCGCCGGCTATCTGATCCCTGCCACGTTGGCGTGGTGCCCTGTCTCAAATCCGGAGTTGGCCGATCCGGGCTCCAGGCGGGATATTCCGGATATCGCGGCCAGGGGGTTGCCGTCACACGGTCAGCCCGCGCCTGGGGCCGGGAATATGCGGGTCTTCGACGGCACAGGAATCTCACTTTCGACTGAGCCCGTTGGAATGACCGCCGCATTTCATCGACAGTGTGGGGGACGGCTCATGAGCGGTTCGTTGCGGTCGATCTTGCCCTGTCTGATCACGGCCCTGTTCGGTTTCGGGTGTGCTTTTGGGCCGCCCCCGACCGTGACCGAAACGGAGCTTGATGCGTCCCATCTCCTTATCCGGAATGCTTCCCTCCTGATCACCATGGATCCGGCCCTGGGCGAGGGGCCTCTCGGGATCGTCGAGGACGGGGACGTGCTGCTGGAAGGCGGCAGGATCGCCGCGGTGGGGCGTAGGCTGGACGGCGGGCGCCTGCCCACGCTCGATGCGGCCGGCAAGATCGTCATGCCGGGTTTCGTCGATACGCACGACCACCTCTGGCAATCCCTCATTCGCGGCTGCGCCAGCGATCGCGATCTCTACGGCTGGCTGGAGACTTGCGTGTATCCCATGGGCCGGATACGGATTTCGGAAGCGGACGCCTACGCGGCGGTGCGGCTCGGCGCCCTCGGACTCATCGGGACGGGCGTCACGACGGTCCTGGACTGGTCCCACGCTTTCAATCCCGGTTTCGTCGACGGCAACCTGAGAGCCTTGCGCGATTCCGGTCTGCGATTCGTATTCGCTTACTGGCTCACCCCGCCGTGGGGCGAGGGGTGCGGGGAGGCGGAGCGTCTTCGAACGGATGTGCTCAGCCACCGGCCGGCGGCGGGTTTTCAGGTCGCAACACACCCCACCCTGGTGAATCTGGATCAATTGAAGGAGGCGGTGCGTTGTGCGGAGGAGCTCCATGTGCCGCTCAACGTGCATCTCGGCGAAAGCCCGAAAGACCCGCAGCAGGGGCAGATTCAGGCGCTGGAGCTGTCCGGCGCCTTGGATGGGCCACTGTTGGCCGACCACGCGATTCACCTGACGGATGGGGATGTGGAACTGCTGGCGCGGCACCGGGTCGCGGTCGCGCACAATCCTCTGAGCAACATGCGGCTCGCCTCCGGCATCATGCGTCTGCCCGAAATGCATGGGGCGGGGCTCAGGATCGGGCTGGGCCTGGACGGCGGAACCGGGGACGGTCCGGACATGTTCGCCGACATGAAGGCCGCCGTCGGGCTGCAGCGTGCCCGCCTCGAGAGCGCCTCGGCGTATCCAGGCATTGCGGACGTCTTGCGCATGGCGACGCTGGGAGGCGCGGAAGCGCTCGGGCTCGACACGATCACCGGCTCGCTGACGCCGGGCAAGCGGGCGGACCTCATCATCCTCGATCCGGGAAGCGCGAATATCGCCCCGCGCTGGGATTGGCCCAGCCAGATCGTCCTCAACGGGCAGCCGGCGAACGTGGAGTACGTCTTCGTTGACGGCCGTGCCCTGAAAGCGGAAGGTAAGCTCGCCGAGGACCAGGAAAAGAATGCCGTGCAGGCGGCGGAGGCGGCGGCACGCAGAGTCCGGGCCGCCTTGGGCGACCGCCGCGTTCGGCCACCGGCCGGGCACGATTGAGCCTTGCCGGCCTTCGGCTGAACGCCATCATTCGTTGTGGAGGAAACCTCATCGTGCGTACCGACTACGACCCCATCGCCGAACGATACAAGCGGGCCAAGTTGCAGCCTTGGCGGAATTGCATCGAAGCCTTCACTCTGCTGGACTTGGTCGGAAACCTTTCCGGCCAGGCGGTCGTGGACGTCGCCTGCGGGGAGGGTTTCTACACCCGGAGGCTCAGGGCCCAAGGCGCGGCCCGAGTGCTGGGCATCGACCTGTCCGAGCGCATGGTCGAACTCGCCCGTGAGCAGGAGGCGGAGCAGCCCTTGGGCATCGACTACCGCGTGGGAGACGGCAAGAACCTGTCCCTGCCTTCCGAATTCGACCTGGCGGTGGCGGCTTACCTCTTGAACTACGCGGCGGACCGGCACGAGCTGGAAGCCATGTGCGCCGGGATATCGGCCTGCCTCCGGCCGGGGGGACGCTTCGTGACGGTCAATTCGAATCCGGCCATGGACTTTTCGGCGCTTCCCTCCTACCGTCGGTACGGCTTCGACACCCGAGTGGCGGGAGAAATCCGCCAGGGTATGCCGGTGACCTGGACTTTTTTCCTGGAAGACGGCCCGCTCGAGATCGAGAACTACTATCTCGACGTGCCGGCCCATGAGGCCGCGTTCCGTGCCGCCGGATTCCGGGAAATCCGCTGGCATGCCCCCAGGCTGTCCCCGGAGGGCAAGGCGGAGTTCGGCGAAGACTTCTGGGCGGATTTCCTCGACCATCCGCCGGTGATCTTCATCGAGTGCCTGAGAGCTGCCGGGGGGCGTCAAGTCTTCAGCAGGCCGGAGACCGCGGCGCACTGATCCTGCGTCAGCTCGAATTCGAAGATCGCCAGGTCTTCCCGCATGTGGGCTTCCGATGCCGTTCCGGTCAAGGGGACGACGCCGATCTGGGTGAGATAGCGGAAGAAGACCTGCGCGGGCGTGCGGCCGTGAGTCGACGCCAGAGCCCACAGCGTGGCATGGGCCAGGATCGACGGGTTGGCGGTCAGGGTCCAGAAGCTCTGATAGACGATCCGGTTGTGCCGGCAGAATTCCCGGATCTCGCGGTCGTACCGGGTCTTTGCATAGAAGCGGTTCTGCACCACGGCCGGTTTGACCCGGCTCAGGCGGTACAGGCATTCCAGCAGTTCGGGCCGGTAGCAGTTGCTGATCCCCAGTTGCCTGGCGCCGCCGCCGTCGAAGACCGTCTCCATCGCCCGCCATGCTTCCAGGGTATCGCGCTCGTCCGACAACGGCGAATGCAGGATCAGACAGTCCAGATAAGGCGTGCGGAGATTCTTCAGCGAGGTTTCGAAGGACTGGGCGACTTGCTCGGCCAGGCTCGCCGTTGGATCGTAGGGTATCCGCTCGGGGTCCTGGCCGTCGACCGGGGTGAATTTGCTCTGGAGGTAGAGGTCGGCCCGTTTCAGGCCGGCATTCGTACTCGCCGCGAGGCCGGCGCCGACACCGGCTTCGTCGTAATGTCTGGGCTGGCAGGCGGTGTCGATGCCGCGGAATCCGAGCGAGACGGCCTGTTCCACCAGGGCCGCGGTACGGTCCTTTTTCCAGGCCGTGCCGTAGATGATGCCGGGCATGCGGACGCCGTAAGCGGAAACCAGAAAGCCGTCTTTTTGCATCGGATCAACCTCAGGTGCGGCGCCACACGCTGGCCAGCCAGGGCTGCCGGTCGCGCGGCAGGCCGGCGGGCCGGTAATAGTGTTCCAGCTCCAGGAACCCGGCCGATGCCAGGAACCCGCGCCAGGTATCGAGATCGTAGTAGGCGCCGTAGCGTCCCCGGTTCCAGCCTTCCTCGTTCCGGCCCCTCGGATTCGAGGCGAACAGCACCCCTTCGGGTTTGAGCGCGGCGCGCAGCTCGCGGAGAACTCTCGGCAGCTCACGGCTCGGCACGTGGAAGAGGGTCGCGTTGGCGAAAATTCCGTCGAAATGCCCGTCCGGGAGATCGAGGCTGAGGAAATCCTGGTGCCAGACTTCACAGCCGCTGTAATCCTTCGCCATTTCGACGAAACGGAAGGCGCCGTCCAGGCCGATGGCGCGGTGTCCCAGTTCGGTGAAAGCCTTGAGGTCGCGCCCTGGCCCGCAGCCGAAATCCAGCACGGTGAACGGCGGCTCGTTCCGGATATGGGAGAGCAGGGCGGCGATGTTCTGGCTGACGTCGTGATCGCGCGTGCCCTCGAAGAACGCCTCGGCGTTGCGCTCGTAATGTCCGAGGGTTTCGGCGGAAATTCGGTCCGGCGTCTCCATGATTTTTTTCACCGTTGTGTCGACACTGGTGGGAAGTGGAATTAACCATACTATGGCGCTGGGTTATATGAGGCAACGCTTTTTGGGCCGCGACGGGCTCGCTGTGGTGAGCGATCCCGGAAACAGTGAACTGACCGGGCGGAGCGCAATGTCGGCGCCGGCGAGCCTTCCGCAGGGATCGAATGCGGACGATGTGGCGCCTTCAGACGCAAAGGCCACCCTATTGGTGTCATACTGGTGTCTTTCGACGGAGACCGCCATGGCCGCCAGCCTGACCCTCAAGAATATCCCCGATGAAATCTACGATCGCCTCAAAGAGGCGGCCCAGGCGCATCACCGCAGCCTGAACAGCGAGGTGATCGCCTGCTTGGAGCAGGCCCTGATGCCGCTCCGTATCAGTCCGGGCGAACACCTCGCCCGTGCCCGGCGAATACGCGAAGGGTTGCAGCCTGGTCAATTCAAGGCTGACGAGATTGCGGAGGCCATCGATCAGGGCCGTCCATGATCGTGGTGGACACCAACGTCCTGGCCTACCTGTATCTGCCGACGGAGTTCACTCCGCTGGCGGAACGGCTTCTGGAGCACGAGCCGGACTGGGTTGCCCCCCTGCTCTGGCGCAGCGAACTGCGCAACGTGCTCACCCTCTACCTGCGCAGGCGGCTGCTGAACTTCGACCAGGCTTACGCGATACAAACGGAGGCGGAGACGCTCCTGGCGGATCGGGAATACACCGTCGATTCCTTCGAAGTGCTGCGCCTCGTTGAGGATAGCGAATGCTCAGCCTACGACTGTGAATTTGTGGCCCTGGCCAGGCGGCTCGCGGTTCCTCTGGTGACCGCCGACCAGAAAGTGCTCAAGAATTTTCCAGGGGTCGCCACTTCCCTCGTCGAGGCCACGCGCTGAATGGTCTTGCCCGCCGGGCATCATGCGGATACCTGGGTTGCAGGCAGTCGAGCCTGCAAAGGGGCGTATGAGCCCATAAGGAAAACCCTTCGAAAAACGCCGCCCCGAAGCCCCGTAAAATCGGGAGCTCCAGGGGGCGACGAAAGTCATAAGGCAAACACAGGATTTCAAAAACGCAAAGGCATGAACCATATCGATACATTGATCCGCTTGATCGACCAAGGCTTTTCGACTCAGGTGATGCTGAAGGACGGAAGCATGATCCTCGGGTTTCGGCCGCACGACATCATCGCCAGGGGCAGCGTGTCGGCGGGGGTCGTCGTGGCGCGCGGCCTGGTGGGCGGAGAGGACCGGGTCGTTCCTCTGTGCGACGTAGGCGGCGTCTTCTGCGAGCATCCGCGCGAGGCCCTCAGGGCGGACGCAGGGTTTTTCCTGCGCAATCCCGTGCCTCGTGGATGGACCCGGATACACGCCGCTCCCGGGGGCAACTGATCCGCCTCGGCGGGGCTCAGGGCGGGGCGGCGCAGAGCTGCCGGGCGGCTTTCAGTCGCTGGTTCCTGGGGAGGTTTCTTTCCCGCGCTTCGAGGGCGCAAGACGTCACCACTCCTTTTCCCGCTTCCGGACCGCGTCGTAGATCATTTCCATGGCCGCGGGAAACGGCAGCGAGAGATTCCAGAATTCCGGAAAATCGCCGCCTTTCCGGATCAACAGGGCGGGCACGGTGGTCGTAGCCGGAGTTTCCGGCAGTTCGGGCAGGCGTTTCGGGGCATCCCAGAACGCTCCGGGGGCGCAGGTTCCCGGCGGAGGGGCAGGCTGCGGGCGGGTGAAATAGGCATCCACGACCCGCAGCCCTTCCTCCCGTTCGGCGTCTCGAGCCTGCGCCAGCACCTTGCCCAAAGGCGTGTGGCGCAGTTGCTCGAACAGGCTTGCGCGCGGCAGGCCGCGCAATTCGAACAACAGGAAAGGGTCCTGGTCGAGCTGCGCCGAAAGCAGATAACAGAGGCCGGCGATGTGCTTGCAGGGATTCTGGTAATCCGGGCAGGAGCAGCGGGTCTTGAAGTCCTTCGCGCTATGGGGCAGCAGGTGCAGGTCGAGCAGCTCGAACGGCTTCTCGATGTTTTCCGGCATCTCGTTCAACAGCAATCGCGAGACGAAAGCGGCGCGGGAGCCCAGGTGGCGGACGAGCAGCGCCCAGTCGCTGTCGCGGATGGGGCTGAGCGACAGCGCCGTGTCGTAAGTGGGTTCCTGGTATATGCCGTAAGAGGGGTTCGCGTTGCCGCGAATCCTGGCCGAGACCTCGCCCTTCTTCAGTTGCCATGACTTGATGCGGTCGCTGCCGGCATAGCTGCGGCCGCGGGCGAGGCGGGCGGCATCGGTGAAGCGTTCGAGGGCGGCGATGAAGCGCTGTCCCCACCAGGTGCGAATGGCTCGCATGGCGTGTCCTCCCGATCCTTCAGTCGTCCAGGATAGTGGTCCGGTTCAAGGCGATGAGCTTCTTGAACGCGTCGTTGTCGAGCTGGGCCAGCCAGGATTCGTCACTGCCGACGATGGCTCCGGCCATGCGCTTCTTGTCTTCGATCATCTGGTCGATGCGCTCTTCCAGGGTGCCCAGGGTGAGGAATTTGTGCACGAATACGTTGCGGGTCTGGCCGATGCGGAAGGCGCGGTCGCTGGCCTGATCCTCCACCGCGGGGTTCCACCAGCGGTCGAAATGGAAGACGTGATTGGCGCGGGTGAGGGTGATGCCGACGCCGCCGGCCTTGAGCGAGAGCACGAACACCGCCGGCGGCGTCTGCGGGTCCTGGAAGCGGGCGATCATCTGCTCCCGCCTCTGGCGCGAGGTGCCGCCGTGCAGATAGTAGGTCTGACAGTCCAGGTGCGTTTTCAAATGCCGTTCCAGCCGCTCGCCGATCTCGGTGAACTGTGTGAAGACCAGTGCGCTTTCCCCTTCCGCCAGGACGTCGCCCAGCATGTCGGTCAAGCGCTCCAGCTTGTGCGAGCGCTGGGGGTCGAACGGGCTGTCGTCCTGCAGAAACTGCGCCGGATGGTTGCAAATCTGCTTGAGCCTCATGAGCGTGGACAGCATCAGGCCCTGGCGCTGAATGCCTTCGCTGGCTTCCAACTGCTTCTCCACGTCGCGCACCACCGCCTCGTACAGCGAGGCTTGCTCCCGGCTGAGGTTGCAGTATTGCTTGTTCTCCACCTTGTCGGGCAGGTCCTTGATGATGGCGGGATCGGTCTTCACGCGGCGCAGGATGAACGGCTCGACCAGGCGCCGGAGCTGCGCCGACCTGGCCGGGTCGTGGTCGCGCTGGATCGGCGTTTCGTAGTGTTTGCGAAAAGCCGCCTGCCTGCCCAGATAGCCGGGATTGAGGAAATTGAAGATCGACCACAGATCGAGCAGCCGGTTTTCCACAGGGGTGCCGGTGAGCGCCAGCCGCGAACCGGCGTCCAGCTTGAGGATGGCCTTGGTCTGCTTGGCTTCGGGATTCTTGATGTTCTGAGCCTCGTCCAGCACCAGGCGATGCCAGCGCACCGCGGACAGCAGCGCCGAATCCCGCAGCGCCAGGGCGTAGGAGACGATGACTACATCCTGGTCGAGGGCGGCAGCGGCAAAGGCTTGGGGATTCTTGCAGCGTTCGGCGCCGTGATGGACCAGGGTTTGCAGTTGGGGGGCGAAGCGTTCGATTTCCTTGCGCCAGTTTCCCAGGACCGAGGTCGGTGCAACCAACAGGGTGGGGGCGGGGCGGCCTGCCTGCGATCTTTCATGGAGCAGACGGGCGATGACCTGGATGGTCTTGCCCAGGCCCATGTCGTCGGCCAGACAGCCGCTCAGCTTGAGCGATTCCAGGAAGGCCAGCCAAGCCACGCCGCGCTTCTGGTAGTCCCGCAACTGGGCCCGCAGACCCGGAGGGTCGTCGATCGGCTTCAGCCGGCTGTGATCGCGCAGCTTGTCGAGCATGGCGGCGAGGGCGTCAGTGGGGTCGATTTCGAAGACATCGTCCTCGTCCGCGGTGCGGTGCAGCATCGCCTGCACATCCAGGTTCTCACCGGCCTCGCCCTCCTTTTTCCAGAACGCCAGCATCTCCGCCATGCGATCCTTGTCGAGCACGACCCACTGGCCGCGAAACTGCACCAGCGGGGTCTTGGCTTCGACCAGCCGGGCCCATTCTTCAGGGGCCACCGTTTCGCCGCCCAGGGTCAGCTCGTAGCGGAATTCCAGCAGTTCGTCCAGGCTCAGGTCCGCGCGCTTGGCGGCGGCGCTGGCCTTCTTGCCGGCAGGCGAAGATCGCATCCGCAGCTTGGCGCGGCGGCGTCCCTGCGGGGTCCACCAGGCGGGCACGATCACCCGGAAACCGGCGTCTTCCAGTATCCAGGAGGTTTCGGTCAGGAAGGCGAAGGCCTCTTCCAGCGACAGGACCATGCCAGTGGGTCGCGCGGTATCCAGGGCATCCCAAAGGGCGGGATAGATACGGGCCATCTGGCCCAGATCGGTGAGCAGATCGGTCTCGAAAGTTGGCCCGAACTCGCGGCCCAGCGGTTCGCGTTCCCGATCCGGCAGCGACCAATACTCGGCCAGGGGAATCCGCAGGGAAGGATCGCGCCGCGACCAGGCCAGGAATTCCAGCGGCCAGTGCTCCGGCGCTTCGGCGGCGGGTTCGTGGACCTGCAGCGCGAGCTGAAACGAACGCGTACCGCCGCTGCCGGCGACCCGTCGACGCCATTTCGTCCATTGCTCGGCCACTGTCGGGTCCGTGGCCGCCAGCCAGGGCGCTCTCCTGGGAGCGACGCAGGCCTCGGGCAGGAAGCTGAACTGGAGCTTTTTCAGCGCGGCCTGGGTCAACTGCGCTCTCCCGATGGCTTGGTGCAGCATCACTTCGGCGCAATGACGCAGGATAGAAGCCGCTTCATACCCCGGCGCGGCGGCGGGCGGCATGCACTCGGCCGCTTCAACCAACAGGCGATCGTAGGCGTCGGAAAGAAATTCCCAGCCGGGATGAAATGCGTAGGCCGATCCGTCCTTGCTCCGGCGGCAACGCATGGCCGGGACGTATTGGTCCTTCAGCAACAACGACCTGAGCGACTGGGTAAAAAAATACCAGAACAGAAAATCCTGGCCCGGCCGGACGTCCCCGCCCTGGACGAGCAGGCGGTAATGCAGTTCGTTGATGGTCTGGATCGGAGCCGACGGGAGGCGGAAGCAATCGACTTTCCAGGCCGCCCACTCGCTCTGTTCGGGCAGCTCCGTTTCGGACAACAGCTCCGGCGAGGGGAGCGGTCCTCCCTCGGCGCTCGGGAGATACAAGGATTGCGCAGCGCAAAAGCCGGGCGCGAAGGACCGGTCCAGTATCTCGTTGAGCCAGATCAGAAGCGACTTGGCGTAGCGCTGGCGTGGGTGACGGCCGGGCTTCCTGGGCTTGGCGGGCTGGACGGTCTCCATCCACAGGAAAAAATGGCCGGGCTGCACAAAATCGTCGGTGACATCGGGTTGCCAAATCAGGTGGAGTACGTCAGGCATGTGAAAGGGGGAGTGAAGGGCGGCGCGAAATGTTTTGTTACGGATTGAGAAAATTCATCGGGTCGCACCGGTGGTATAGGGTATCCGAAGTGACATCATCACGTGGCGCAGTTTACGCACCTGAACGGAAGTCAGCCACGGGCAACCGATCCAGCGGGCTTACCCCCCCCCCTCGGTCCCCGCTGGAGCACATGCGTGTAGATCATCGTCGTTTTCACGTCGGCGTGTCCCAAGAGCGCCTGCACCGTGCGAATGTCCTGCCCGGATTCCAACAGACGCGTGGCAAACGAATGGCGCAGGGTATGCGTGCTGGCCGGCTTGGTGATCCCCGCCGCCAACACCGCCCGTTTGATGGCCCGCTGAATGCCCTGTTCGTGGGCATGGTGACGCCGGCGTACACCCGTGCGCGGATCGGTGGAAAGCTCGCGCCCCGGAAACAGCCAGAACCAGGCGAAGGTTTTACCCTCCTCGGGCTCCTTGCGCTCCAGCGCATCCGGCAGATGCACGCCGGGCAGAGCGGCCGCCCGGTCCTTTCGCCAAATCGCGCGCACCGTCTCCAAATGGGCTTCCAGGGCCGGCACCAGGGAAATCGGCAGCATCGTGCGCCGGTCCTTGTTGCCCTTGCCTACACGAATGATGATTTCCCGCCGGGCGAGATCCACATCCTTCACCCGCAGGCGCAGGCATTCCATGAGTCGCATTCCGGTGCCGTATAACAAACTCCCCTTCAGCTCGTGCACGCCCTCCAGATTTCCCAGCACCCGGGCCACCTCTTGGGGCGTGAGCACAGTGGGCAAACGCTGCGGCCGCTTCGCCCGCACCACCTCATCGAGCCACGGCAACTCCCCACCCAGCACCTGCTTATACAGGAACAACAACGCCGCCAGGGCCTGGCCCTGGGTGGAGGCGGAAACCTTCCCCTCCACGGCAAGCCAGGAAAGAAAAGCCTCGACCTCCTGGGCGCCCATCTCGCGGGGATGGCGTTTGCCGTGGAAAAGGATGTATCGTTTCACCCAGTGAACATAAGCCTGCTCGGTCCGTAAGCTGTAATGCCGCACACGCAAAGCCTCGCGAAGCTGGTCAAGCAGACGGGGTGGCTTGGGCGTGCGGTTACTTTCGTTTTGCACAGGGGATGGAATCATGTTGGATGGCAAGCTGTCACGTTACACGGCTCTGGGGATGCAGTCGAATTCACGTTGGGCGTCAAACATCCCTGATCGTGAATGGAGGCTTCATGATTAAGCTAACAAGTTCGGTATGCATTAACGTGGCTGCCGAGGCCGTGTGGGAAAGGCTCGCCGCGCTGGAGGACATACAGCTGTGGTCAGAAGCCGTTCTCTGTTCTACCTGTGATGGGGACGTAGCCCGCGGCGTTGGTGCGGAGCGCACCTGCGAATTGGCAGGTAATCTGACAATCAAGGAGCGCTGGATTGAATGGGACGAAGGGCGGTCATTCAAATATGAGGGGTTTGGAATACCACTCGTTAGGCGAGCAAGCAACCATTGGTCGGTGCATCCGGAAGGCGAGCATCAGGCATTGCTAATGTCCGAAGCCGAGATTGAACTGAAGTGCGGTCTGCTTGGCAGGCTGCTTGAACCGATTATGATTGCCAGAATGCGGAGAATGGGAGCTCAATCACTCGCCGCCTTCAAGTTTTTGGTTGAGAACGGGCGCCCCTATGAGGGCAACCATTCCGAGCTTCCGATGGCTCCAACCACATGCTAATGGCAAATGAATCAACCCAAGGAAACGCCCAACACGGCGCTGCACCGGACGGCAATTCCGCTGCGCTCCATTGCCGCCGGTGAGCTTTGACGTTAGGCAATCCATGAGGCCACTACAGTAAGCAATGTGATGAAGAAAGCGCCAAAACTGAGTCTTCTAGGAGTCTGTCGGACTTTCCGGTTCTGGTTCGAACCGGATTGGAGGGGCGGAAGTCCGCTGTTTCCGTTAACATAGCGGCCTATTCCGGATAGATCGCGACAAGGTGAGACCCGATGAGCCGCTTCATCCCCGTCAATCGCCACCAGCAGTATCTGCTACCGCCCTCGGTTGACGAATGGCTGCCAGCCAACCACCTGGCACGGTTCCTCGTCGAGGTCATCGATCAGCTGGATTTAAGTCGACTGACGAGCCGCTACTCGGGGCGCGGGTCGGCGGCGCACCATCCGTCGGTACTACTGGCCCTGCTGGTTTATGGTTATGCCACCGGGGTGTTCTCCAGCCGCAAGATTGAGCGGGCCACCTACGATTCGGTGGCCTTCCGCTTTCTGTCGGCGGAAACCCATCCCGATCATGACACCCTGGCCCACTTTCGCAAGACCTTTCTGGGGGAGCTGGAGGACCTGTTCGTTCAGGTCTTGAGCCTGGCGCAGGCGATGAAGCTGGTGAGGCTCGGGCAGATTTCCCTGGACGGGACCAAGATTAAGGCCAACGCCTCCAAGCACAAGGCCTTGTCTCATGGCCACATCGAGAAGTTGGAAGCGCAGTTGCGGGAGGAGGTGCAGGCCTTGTTGCAGAAGGCGGCGGAGGCCGACGGGGCGGAGGAGCCGGACGGCATCGACCTGCCAGAGGAGTTGGCGCGGCGGCAGGATCGGCTGAAGGCCCTGGCGGAGGCGAAGGCCAAGATCGTGGAGCGGGTCGCGGAGCGCGATGCCCGGGCGCAGCAGGACTATGAAGCCAAGGTAGCCCGTCGCGAAGGCCAGCGGCAGGCGGGCAAGAAGCCACGTGGGCAGGAGCCGAAGCCGCCGGAAACCGGGCCGAAGGCCAGCGACCAGATCAATCTGACCGACGAGGAATCCCGCATCATGCCGAGCCACGCGGGTTTCCTCCAGGGCTATAACAGCCAGGCTGCGGTGGATGTGGAGACGATGTTGATCGTCGCCACCACCGTCAGTCAGCAGACCAACGACAAGCAGCAGGTCGAACCGATGCTGGCCGAGATCGAGAAGCTGCCGGAAGCCTGGGGGAAGCCCGAAGCCCTGCTGGCCGACACGGGCTACTTCAGCGCCGGCAACGTGCACGCCTGCTGCGAACAGCAGATCGAACCGCTGATCGCGATGGGACGGGACAGCCATCACGTGCCGCTGGCGGAACGCCTGGCTCCGGATGCCCCGGAACCGGAAACCACCGATCCCGTGGAGAAGATGGCCTGGAAACTCAAAACGAAGGCAGGGAAGGCCCGCTACGCCAAGCGCAAATCCACGGTGGAGCCGGTGTTCGGCATCATCAAACAGGTCTTGGGATTCCGCCAGTTCTCTCTGCGCGGCTTGGAGGCAGTGGCCGGAGAATGGAAGCTGGTGGCGATGGCGTTCAATCTGAGGCGGATGCACGTGTTGGCGGCAGCGTGACAGGCTTCACGTAAAAACCAAGCGTTACACACCAATAGCGCCGCCATGGGGGAGGCGGGGCACATCTTGGTCTAGTTATCGACGCGAAACGCTGGTGACTACCCCGCCAATGCCCCCGAAAAATTCTCGATTCCAAGAATCCCGACCCGAGTAAATCCATAGTCCGACAGACTCCTAGATCGTCTTCGGATGAAGAAGGCGTTGCGTCAACCACCAAAGCTGGGAGTGTGTTGGTACACCGAAGAAGAATGGATCAAAATTAAATCCGAAGCCATAGACCCTGAAAGATTCGAGGCGACATACCCAGAATGGGAAAGCATGGCAAATAAAGCGTTAGAGGACCTGCGTGAAACTGGGATGAACCCAGTCAAGGTTATTATCTTGGTAGATGAATTAAGGCAATGGTGCGCAATTCATGGAAAAGAAAATAGCGCTGCATCTAGATCGGCATTTGTTGCAGAGTTGCTCGGTGAGAAACGAGCAATTATTGCCTAACATGCGCTTCGAGAGGGACGCTCCAACAGCCGGCTTCGCCGCCTGTCTCCGCGCTGCGCATTCCGGCGAACGTGACCGTTGATTCCGGTGATCGTGACCGCCTGGGAAACCGGGGTCAAGGGGAAACCGGGGTCAGGAAACCGGGAAACCGGGGTCAAGTCTTGTCTTTTGACAATACCCACGGCAGCCTTTCGCCATGTCCAGACCTCTACGCATTGAGTTTGCCGGTGGCCTATACCACGTAACCTCCCGTGGCGACGGGCGGGAGGCTATTTTCCTGAGTGAGGCGGACAGAGGTTTATTTCTGGGCGTGCTGTCGGAGGTCGTCCGGGATTTCAATTGGGCAGCGCATGCCTATTGTTTGATGGACAACCACAGATTGCCGCAGCGCATGAACGAGACGAGGCGATTCTCTGTGCCTATGCCAGCGGTGGGTACAGCCTGAAGGAGATCGGAGACCATTTCGGTTTACACTACTCCCGGGTGAGCCGCATCTTGAAAAAGCAGCGGATGGCAAAAGAAAAGACCTGACCCTCAACGCTTGCTCAACGCTTGCTATGACCCTCAACGCTACTCAACGCTACTCAACGTGCTATACGAGGATCCGGCGGTGAACCCGTGTAGGCGGAACGCGGTAGCGGTTCCCCCTCCGAATGATTGCAACAAGAGCTGTTCGACATGCACTTTGAGTGGGATCCAAAGAAAGCAGCAGCAAACAAACGCAAACATGGCGTCACATTTGAAGAGGCATCCAGTGCATTACGCGATTCGTTTTCCGCTACCGCTCATGATCCCGATCACTCAGAAGGCGAGGAGCGGTATTAACCTTCGGTATTTCTTCTCGAGGACGCTTGCTTGCGGTATCCCATTCCGAAAGGGGAAATGCGATTCGCATCATATCGGCACGGCCGGCAACAAATGCTGAGAGGCAAATTTATGAAGAAGGCTAAATCGGAAACAACAGATGAACTTCGACCTGAATATAAAAGGTCGGATTTTGGTGAGATTGTACGTGGCAAATATGCGAACCGAATCAGGGAAGAATCCAATGTCGTACTTCTAGAGCCTGATATTGCACAGGCTTTTCCAAATGACGAAGCAGTGAATAAAGCACTTCGCTATTTGCTGGAAGTGGCAGAGGTATCAACTCGCCTAACGAAGCACTCCAGCGGACTCCGCTAACGCTCCACCGCTGAGAACCTGTCTTGAAAAACAAAACGTAGTAAAGTCAATGGTCCCTGGACCTGACGAGCGAAGCCATTGAGTTATCCGAGTGATTTGAAAGAGCACGAATGGGCGCGGATAGAGCGCTACTTTCAGCCCAATGATCGGCGAGGCAGCGGGTGTAAGCATTCGCGAAAACGCATCGTCGATGCCATTCTGTACTTGGTGAAAACGGGTGCCCAGTGGCGGCAGTTGCCCAACGACTTTCCTCCGTGGAAAACGGTGTACGACCATTTCAGCCGCTGGAACAAAAACGGCGTTTGGGAACGCGCGCTGGACGACTTGAATCGGCAACGGCGAAAAAAAACGGCAGAGCGCCCTGTCCCCGCTACGGCATCATTGATTCGCAAAGCGTCAAAACCCAGTACGACAGCGAAGAGCGTGGCATCGACGGCGGCAAAAAAGTGAAAGGCCGCAAACGCCATATCGTGGTCGATGTCTTGGGCAATCTGTTGCACGTCCAGGTTCATGCCGCCAACCTTCACGATACGGTGGGGGCTTGCGAGGTGCTGCGTCGAGCCGCGGAAAAGCATCCCGGTCTACAGGCCTTTTCCGGCGACGCCGGGTATCGCGGCACCGCCGTTCGGTTTGTCGACGAGACCTTGGGGTTGACGCTGCATATTTCCGAGAAGATCAAAGATGGCTTCGCAGTCCTGCCCAAGCGCTGGGTGGTCGAGCGCACCTTCGCTTGGCTCGGGTCGTTCCGCCGACTCGCCAAGGATGTCGAAATCCTCACCGCCACTGCCGAAAACATGATTCGCATCGCCATGCTCAAGCTGACTCTTGCTAAATGTGCTTAAACTTTTACCAGACAGGTTCCCAGACTTTTTCCGCCGGAGCGTCGAGGTACCACCGGGTCACCAGGTCGAAGTGGTCTGCCGGCATGGGGGGGGGCCTAACGCCCGAGGGCGTGGCGCAGCGCGTCTTCGAGGTGCTCGTAGCGGAAGCGGAACGGCTCCTGCTGCAGGCGCTTCGGAATCACCCGCTGTCCGCCGAGCAGCAACTCCGCCATTTCGCCCAAGGCCAGCCGGAGCGTGAACGCCGGCACCGGCAGCGGCGCCGGCCGGTTGAGGGTGCGCGCCAGGCATTCGGTGAACTCGCGGTTGGTGACCGGATTGGGCGCGGTGGCGTTGAACGCGCCCTCCAGGCGTGTATTCCCAATCAGGTATTCGGTGACGGCGACATGATCGTCGATGTGGATCCAGCTCATCCATTGGCGGCCGTCCCCGATGCGGCCGCCGAGTCCCAGCCCGAACAGGGGCAGCATCCGCTGGAGAAAGCCGCCATGGCGGCCGATGACGAGCCCAGTCCGCAGCACGCAGACCCGAACTCCATGTCCGGCGGCCTGGGATGCCGCCTCCTCCCAGGCCGCACACAGGCGGTGGCTGAAGTCGTCACCGCCCTCGGATTCCTCATCGAGCAGGGTATCGCCCCGGTTGCCGTAATAGCCGACCGCCGAACCGTTGACCAGGACTTGGGGCTTCGTCTCGGCCCGCGCGATGTAATCGACCAGTTCCGAGGTCAGCCCGACCCGGCTTTCCCACAACAGGCGTTTGCGCGCTTCGGTCCAGCGTTTGTCGGCGATGGGTTCGCCGGCCAGGTTGACTACGGCGTCGAAGCCGGCCTGTGGGGAAAGCGAGTCGATGCTGGCGACCGGCGTCACCGCCTCGCCGCACAAGCGCCGGACAGCGTCGGGTGCCTGCCGGCTGAGAACGGCCAATCGGTGGCCGCGCTCCAACAGATGACGGCACAAGCTTTTGCCGATGAAGCCCGTTCCTCCGGTGACAAGGATTTGCATGGCGGACCTCCCATGATTTCGGGTGAGCCGGGTTCGGCCGGTAGCGCGCGGATGGGCGGCCCTCTAGGTTTCCCCCGACAGCTCGTCGACCTTGGCGGCCATGATGAAGTCGTTCTCGTGGAGCCCGTTGATCTTGTGGGTCTGGAACTCCACCCTGCAGTAGCCCCACCCGATCCCGATGTCCGGGTGATGGCCCTCCGCCTCGCATAATTCGCCGACCTTCCGGGCGAAGTCCAGCGCTTCCATGAAATTCTTGAACCGGAACGTCCTTTTCAGCTTCGTCGCGGCATCCTTGAGCTCCCACTGGGGGACATGGACAAGGAGCTTTTCGGCTTCCTCCGCGGTCAACGGGGGAATGCCGCCCTGGCAAGGGGTGCATTGTTTCGCTGTAAGAGAGCAGGTATCCATGATGACACCTCGTGCTGTGGTATAGGTTCGAGCCGGCCGGCGGGTACCGCCCGGCGTATCAAGATTACGTGGACCCGAACCCCACAGGCAAGGGCCAAGCCGGCCCGCCTCGTGTTTGCCCGCCGGCTCAGAATAACGGTGAAACGCCGAAAATCTTCGCGTGGAAGTGGAGCATGGCGAGATACAAGGCTACCGCTATGGCCAGCCGCTGCCATCCGATCTCGCCGATATCGAGTCGATTGCGGCCTTCCTTGATGGCCATGAAAGGGATATTGGAAGTGGCCGCGGCAAAGCGCTCCCAGCGGTCGCCATAGGCTCGCCGGCGCTTGGCATCGATCGATCGCGTGCCGAACAGGCACAGCACCAGCAGCGAACCGAACAGCAACAGGGCGGCCACGTCGCCGTTGGCGATCACATGGACCAGCGCCCACAGAGAGAGTCCCCACAGGAACGGATGGCGGGTGATCCGGAGAATGCCCTTGGCGGCATCGGCATCGTTCAGCGCGCTTTCGCCGGAGACCGCCGTGGGATTCGCGGTGGTGAGCCCGGCGACCACGAAGATGAAGGACACCAGCATCAGGATTGCGGCGGCCGGCTTGAATCCGGCGAGTTGGCCCCAGGTTTCGACATAGGGCGCTTGGCGGTACGCGAAAACGACCCACACGAGCGCAAGCAACGACAGCACCGAAAATGCGGCGCGGAAGGCTTTTTCGCCCCGGTAGGCGACGAGCCGGTCGCGCAGGCGGGTGCCGGAACTGACGAAGTGGATGCAGACGAAGAACAGCATGGCCAGGGCAAGGTTCAACATGGGATTCTCCTAGCCCGGATGTTTCATAAAAATGCCCCCTGCGCCCGATAGCTTGGCCAGCTGCCTATTTTTTCAGTCCACCGAACTGACCTACGCCCCCCATGAGGCATGGGCAGCCCCTCGACCTGCCTCTTTTCGCGGGGGTGGTGGCCGGAATCCAGACACTGGACGCAATCAACCCTCCGAGTCCTGCCGGATCCTCCTCGGTTGAGGGTGACGGCGCGCTTCAGGCCATGGCCGGTGGTCGGACGAGATAGAGTATCTCGGTGACCCGGTGCAACAGCGCCTTCACCGGACAGGCGCTCGGCAAGTGCAACTTGATCCGGTCCTTGTACTGCACCACCCGCACCGCCAGCTTGAACAGCTTCAGGATGAGGGTCATGGGCTGCGCCTTGGCCAGTTCGGTGTGGCACAGGGTGTGCTCCCGCAGGCTGTGGATCAGGCTGTAGGCGGCACAGGCATAGAACAGGCGCAGGTGGTTGGCGAGGAAGGCATGGTCGGCGGTGCGATCACTGGCCAGATCGTTCTTCACCGCCTTGATGAAGTTCTCGTCCTGGCCGCGTGCGCAGTACAGATCCCGGTACAGCGCCTCCGGCGTCGGGTCGGCGAGCGAGGTCACGACGAAGCGCGGGTTGTCCCCCAGGCCCATGACCTCGGCCTTGAGCACCACCCGATAGGCCTTGGGCCAGGAACCGGCCTGGTAGGCCACCTCGTCATACAAACGGGTCGCCGCCGGCTCGGGCTGTTCGGCGCGGCGAGCGAAATCACAGCGTTGCGCATGCAAGGCGCGCGTCTTGGCAAGCAGCGGCTCGGCCTTGGGCGTCAGCACCTGGTTGCCGGCCAGGCCGAAGAGGAAATCCATCCGTGCATCGGCTTCGCACAGGGCCATCAACTCCGGGTTGGCGAAATGGCCATCCCCGCGCAGGACGAGGTGGGTATCCGGCCAGGCCTGGCGCAGGCGGCGCACGACCCGCTGGAGGATGGCGGCGTTCTCGCGCCCGGTGGGGCGTTTGCCGGGCCGCAGCACGGCGGTGATGAACTTGCCGGAGAGGCCCTCGAACAAGAACAGCGGCAGATAGCAGTGGCTGCCGTAGTGGTGATTGTAGAAGGCCAGTTCCTGCTGCCCGTGGGTGCGGTCTTCGGAGTGGTCCATGTCCAAGACGATGACCGCGGGCGGGGTGGTGTAGCTGGCGATGAAGGCATCGACGAAGGCGCGGGCCAGGCGGTAGATGTCCTTGCGGGAGACTCCGTTCTCCAAGCGCGAGAAGGTGGGGCCGGAAGCCAGGGCGTTGTCGGCATCCAACGGCGCCCGCTCGGCCGCCAGCTTGAACACGGGATCGTGGCGCAGGCTGTTGGCGTCGTTGCCGTCGGCATAGCCGCAGGCGGTCTGGAAGATGCGCTGACGCAGGAGGTCGGCCAAGCTGTGGGCGATGTAGGAAGGGTGCCGGCGATCCTGAATGGCCGAGGCCAGACGGGCGATCAATCCGGTCTGCCGATCCACGCCCTGCAGGAGGAGGGCGCCGAAGTCGCTGGACACCGCGCCGCCTTCGAAGTCGGCACGGACGGTGAAGCCGGCGACGGTGGGAAAACGGAGCTGGGTCGGGATAGAATCACTCATTGGGCGGTCTCGTTTAGGCTTCGTACGAAGCGTTATTGGCGCAACTCCAATTATATCAATTGGTTAAGCGAGATTCGCCCACTTTCTTGAAATATCCGGGCTAGAGACGGGTTCAGTTCCGGCTTTCAAACAAGCAAACGGATACCCGGGCAAGTTTAGTACTTCGCGGTGTCCGGTTCCCGCGCTTGTCTCGTCGCACCCCGGACCGTCTATTGTTGGAATGGCGATTCGTCCACCCAATCCAAGGTCCTCTGTACCGCCTTCTTCCAGCCCTTGTAAAGCGCTTCGCATGCGGCAGGATTCATCCGGGGCCGAAAAATGGTTTCATCCTGGCGCAGCGATCGCAGATCGTCGCAATCGCTCCAGAACCCCACGGCCAGCCCTGCCGCGAAGGCGGCGCCGAGGGCGGTGACCTCCTGATGGCCCTGCCGCGGCCGCAGGACGGGAATGCCGAGGATGTCGGCCTGGAACTGCATCAGGGTTTCATTGACGGCCATGCCGCCGTCGACCTTGAGGCCCGCGAACCTGATGCCCGCATCGGCAGCCATGGCTTCCAGCACGTCGCGGGTCTGATAGGCCGTCGCCTCCAGGGCCGCTCGCGCGAAATGGGCCTTCCCCGCGTAGGCGGTCAAACCGACGATGGCGCCGCGGGCGTCGGCCCGCCAGTACGGCGCAAACAGCCCCGAGAAGGCCGGCACGATGTAAATGCCGCCGTGGTCCTCCACCTGGCGGGCCAGGGCTTCGATGTCCGCGGCTTTATCGATCAGGCCAAGCTTGTCGCGCAGCCACTGGACGAGCGCTCCGGCGACCGCTACGGACCCTTCCAGCGCATACACCGGTGCCGCTTCCCCGAGCCGCCAGGCGACCGTGGTGAGCAGCCCATGCCGCGACGGCACCGGCTTTGGGCCGGTGTTCAGCAGCAGGAAGCAACCCGTTCCGTAGGTATTCTTCGCTTCTCCCGGTTCGAAACAAGCATGCCCGAACAATGCCGCCTGCTGGTCTCCGAGGTTTCCCGCCACCGGCAGGCCTTCGATCCCGCCGCGGGTTTCGCCGTAGCGTTCGCTCGACGGGCGGATCGTGGCCAGCAGATTCCGCGGTATGTCCAATAGTTCGAGCAGCTCCGCGTCCCAGTCCAGCGTCGCCAGATTCATCAACAGGGTCCGGGAGGCATTGCTGGGGTCGGTGACATGGCGGCCGCCCGCCGGTCCGCCGGTCAGGTTCCAGATCAGCCAGGTATCGATCGTGCCGCACAGCAATTCACCGCGGCTGGCCCGTGCGCGGGCATCCGGGACCCGGTCCAGCAGCCATTTCAGCTTCGGTCCCGAGAAATAAGTCGCCAGCGGCAGGCCGGTCCGGTCGCGCAACCGGTCGATCCCGCCGTCCCGCGCCAACTCGCGGCAGATGCCGTCGGTGCGCGTATCTTGCCAAACGATCGCCGGCGCGATCGGGCGGCCCGTCTGGCGCTCCCACAGCACGACCGTTTCGCGCTGATTGGTGATCCCGAGCGCGGCGACTTCCTCGACCGCCGCGCCCGCATCGGCGAGCGCCCCGGCCAGGACCGCCTGCGCGTTGCGCCAGATTTCCGCGGCATCGTGCTCGACCCAGCCGGGTTGCGGATAGAACTGTCGGTGCTCCATCTCGGCCCGGCCGCAGATGCGTGCCCAGCGGTCGAAGAGGATACAACGTGTGCTGGTCGTGCCTTGATCCAGCGCGGCGACGAAGCGAGTCATGAGGTGTGCGTGCTGCGATTGACGGACTGCCGACATCATAGCCCGGAAACGCCGGGAAGCTCGCCTTCCCACGTCCGCGGAGGAGTCGTTGACTCCGAGACGTTTAGGTCGCCCCCCTTTTCCGCTGAACGTTCGCTCATCGGGCACTGGGGGTTAATGATCGGATTCAGATGCCGCAGAGACGCGCAGCGCGCCGGTCCCCAGCTATGCCGGCGGGGCCCCAGTCTATCGGGTTCCGCGAGCCCCCGAGAGCGCCGTAAAAATTCCGAGGCTGACGAACAGGCCGCCACCGACACGTAGACCCACGCGACGAGCAGTGTTGCCGCGGAGTGTGGGCGCGACCATCCCCGCGGCCAACGCATAGGCGCTGTCCGTAACCGCGGCAATTGCGACGAAGAGGGAACCCAGCACCATACTTTGAAGCATGGGCGGCGCACTTGGGTCCAGAAACTGTGGCAGAAAAGCCGCGAAGAATACCGTGGTCTTGGGATTGAGCAGTGCGACGACGAAACCTTCCCGGAAGACGTGACCCAACGGCGCAACTTCAGGCTTCACAGCGGGGCTTTCTACCGAAGAGGAACGGAACATTCGGATGCCGAGGTAGATGAGGTAGAGCGCGCCCGCAGACTTGACCACCGAGAAGGCAAGGGAAGACACCGCGAACAGGGCGGCAAGACCGATTGAAGCGGCGAGTGCATTGCCGAGGTTCCCGAACGCGACGCCGGCAACCGAAACCAGCCCACAGTCGCGGCCTTGGACCAGGCTGCGAGTCACGACATAGAGCACCCCGGGACCCGGGGTAACCGCGAGCGCGAGGCTTGCGAACAAGAAAGCGGAAAACAGAGGCCAGGGCGGAAGCAGGTCAGTCATTGTGGCAACCTTGGTTGGGCCGAATCATCGAAGCCATTGCGGTTCGTCGCACCAATACCCAGAAAAATTCCATCAGTCCGGATATTCGGCATGACGCGGTAACGTATCCCCGTCGCAAGACCAATCGGCTCTCGAGTCCCAGAAGATCCGCGCCTGCGGTTTGATCGGGATTTCGTCGTCCAGTGAGCCGGCTGGTATGACAACGCCGTCAATTTCCGGAACGTATCGGGCTACCTGACTTCCGCAGTGACTACAAAACTGCCGGGTGAACCGCTTGGCTTCGGGAACTTTGAATTGCTTCAGCAAGGATTTGCCGTCCGTAAAAAGCAAATCCGCATTCGCTATGAATAGATTGGTCGCATGCCCTGTTCCGGAAGACTTTCGGCATCGGGAACAATGGCAATGATAGAAGCGTTGAGGATCACCACTGACTTCATATTTCACCGCGCCGCAAAGGCAGCTGCCTTTAAGCATGACTGACATACAACCTCCGGTAACGATAAGAATTGGGACCTCTGAAGTGACGAAAGGGTGTGCTGAGCAAAAGGAAATCATTCGAGGCCGAGATATGATCGCGGCCAATCGATCCTTGGAGCCTCCTGGTTCGACCCGTTCGGCAGTATGCCAACGTCTGCGTCAACTCCGTCGCCGGCTCTTGTTGCCAGGGACCGGACATGTCACACCTGCCAGCGCCGCAGAACGATGCTGGCGTTCACGCCGCCGAAACCGAAGCCGTTGGACATCGCATGCTCGAGAGCCAAGGGCCTGGCCGCACCGCTCACGATATCCACGCCTTCGCCGGCAGGGTCGGGATGTTCCAGGTTGAGCGTCGCCGGCACGATTTGGTCGCGCAGCGCCAGTACGGTAAAGATGGCCTCGACGCCGCCCGCTGCACCCAGCAGGTGGCCGGTCGCCGATTTGGTCGAGCTGACCGCGACGCTTGGGTTCCGGCCGAACAGCGATTTGATGGCCTCCAACTCGCAGCGGTCCCCCACGGGGGTGGAGGTGGCATGGGCGTTCAGGTGCCGGATGTCCGCCGGTATGAGGCCGGCCTGCCGCAAGGCGGCCTGCATGGCTCGCCGGGCGCCGGCGCCATCCTCCGGGCCGGAGGTGAGGTGATAGGCGTCCGCGCTGGTGCCGTATCCGACCAGTTCGGCGAGGGGCAGGGCGCCCCGTGCCTGGGCGTGCTCCAGCGCTTCGATGACCAGCAGCCCCGCGCCTTCTCCCATCACGAAGCCGTCGCGTGCGCCGTCGAAAGGGCGGGAGGCGCGTTCCGGTTCGTCATTGAAGCGCGACGACAAGGCCCGCGCGGCTGCAAACCCGCCCAGGCTCACCCGATCGATGCAGGCCTCCGTACCGCCGCAGACAGCCACATCGGCTTCGCCTTCGCGGATCAGCCGGGCAGCGTCGCCGATGGCCTGGACACCCGCCGCGCAGGCCGTCACCGGAGCGCCGATGGGGCCTTGATAGCCGTAGCGGATGGAGACATGTCCGGCCGCCATGTTGACGAGAAAGGATGGGATGGTGAACGGGGAAAGGCGCTGCACGCCGCGGCGGTCCGTCGTGCGGACGGCCTGCGTGATCGCCGGAAAGCCGCCGATGCCGGAGGCGATGACCGTGGCGGTACGTTCGCGCGATCTCGCGTCCGTCGGCTTCCAGCCCGACTGGGCAATCGCTTCCTCGGCCGCGGCCAGCGCGAACAGGATGAATCGGTCCATCTTGCGCTGGTCCTTGGGCGAGGCCACCTGATCGGCATCGAAACCGGCTGCCGGGTCTTCCACCCTGATCGGTACGACACCGCCCACCTTTGCCGGAACATCGGCCACCAGCTCTTCGGGCAGCGCGCGCAGTCCGGAATGCCCGGCGATCAGGCGCGACCACACCTGCTCGACTCCGCAGCCCAGGGGGGAGACCATCCCCATGCCCGTGACGACGACGCGGCGCATGCTCATGCCGGCTTTTCCGAGTTCCGGTCAGGCAGAGCGGTGTTCGCCAATCGGGCCCGCGATACGCGGGCGCGAAGACGAACCTGTGCGCTCGCCGCGGGTCCCGGCTGCAGCATCACGTTTTCCGGGGTGATCGGCGCCAGGGTGCGGCCGTCCACCAAAGCCGGTTCAACGAGTTCGCCGGAACGGCGGTCCGCCAGTTGGACCGATATCCCTTCGGGCGTCAGGTGCTTGTTGCCCCAGGCGAGCATCGCCGCCAGTACAGGGAAGAAATCGCGGCCTTTGGCCGTCAGAAGGTATTCGTATCGGGGCGGACGCGGGTTGTACATGCGGCGTTCCAGCAAACCGTTCATGGTCAGATGTTTCAACCGCCGCGCCAGGATGTTGGGGGCGATCCCGAGGCTGGCCTGGAATTCGTCGAATCGGGTAAGCCCCTGGAAAGCATCGCGCAGGATCAGCATGCTCCACCATTCGCCGACACATTCCAGGGCACGCGCAGCCGGGCATTCCATGTTCTTGAAGCTGGTTCGTTGCATGATGAAAATTACTATAGCCGTGCGGCTAGCAACATGCAAGTAACTCGGCGTACGGGGCGTCGCGGTGAAGGGTGAAGCCTGTCGCCGGTCACAAAGTCCAGCCGGAACGGCAGGGAGAACTCCTCACCGAATCCGGACGCATCCCCCCGATCGGCGGGGTGGTTCTCACGATCCGATCGCGAGCAGGAACAAGACGATCACCGCCACGGCGATGGCGATGGGCAGAGGGTTGTTCAAGAGAGCGATCAGATCCTTGCGGTAGATGTCGACCGTCTCTTTGAAAACCTTCTTCGTGTGCTCCTTCAAAGTCGGTTCGTTCGGCATGGAAACCTCCTCAAAGTCCGCTCCTCACTCAGGCTCGTCGAGAGCCCATCGTTTCAGTTTATGATCGACGAAGACCAGTTCGTAAGCCTGGGTGTCCGGTACGAGCCACCAGGTGACGGTGAAGGTCGGAATGCCCAGCAGCAGGTTCCAAATGGCTGTATTTCTGCCGTAAAGGTCGTATAAGCGAACCACGGTGTTCCTGCGCATTCCGGCGAACGTGACCGTTGATTCCGGTGATCGTGACCGCCGGGGATCTCATGCCGCGCTGGAGGTTGGTTTTTTACTTGGACCGGTCACGTTGGGTCAAGCCGGCGGTGGTTTTGCGCATCGACTCGCCGGTCAGGGGTAGCCGGTGGGCGTTGTGCAGGAGGCGGTCGAGGATGGCATCGGCGAGGGTGGGCTCGCCGAGGTAGTCGTGCCAGTGCTCGACCGGCAGCTGGCTGGCGATGAGGGTGGAGCGCAGGCCGTGGCGGTCTTCGATCAACTCCATGAGGTCGTTGCGCTGAGAGGCGGTGAGCGGCTGGATGCCCCAGTCGTCGAGGATGAGCAGGTCGGTGCGGGCGAGCTGGTTCATGAGCCGGGAATAGGAGCCGTCGCCGCGGGCGACGGCGAGCTGTTCGAGCAGCCGAGGCAGGCGCAGGTAACGGACGGCTAGTCCCTGGCGGCAGGCCTGATTGCCGAGGGCGCAGGCGAGATAGGTCTTGCCGGTGCCGGTGGGGCCGGTGAGGCAGAGATTGTGATGGGCGCGCAGCCAAGAGCCTTCGGCGAGCGCGGCCATTGGGGGACGATGCAGGCCGCGGGGGTGGCGATAGTCGATATCCTCGATGCAGGCGGCAAGGCGCAGCTTGGCGTCCTTGAGCAAACGGCTGAGGCGGCGGTTGTCGCGGTAGAGCAGCTCCCGGTCGACGAGCAGCGCGAAGCGCTCGTCGAAGGAGAGATCGTGGGTGGCGGGCTGTTCGAGCTGTTGTTCGAAGGCCTCGCGCATGCCGGTGAGGCGCAGGGTGTGGAGCTTGTCCAGGGTTTGCTGGGTGAGCATGGTTTTGTCTCCTGTTGTAACGGGTTTCAGTTGTAGTAGTCGGGACCGCGCACGTTGCCGTGGGCCGGCAGCGCCGCGGCGGTCTCGTCATGGGCCTCATGCGGCTGGCGGTCGAGCCCCTTGTCGAGGATGGAGCTGACGGAGCGATAGGACGGTGATTGGATGGCCAAGGCCCGCGCACAGGCCGCCTCCAGCCGCGCTCGGCTGTAGCGCCGAGCGAGATTGAGCAGGCCCAGGCAGGCGCGGTAGCCGTGCTCGGGATGGGGCCGGTTGTTGAGCTGGTGTTCGACCACGTGCAGCGTCGCTACGCCGATGTCTTTGGCCCAGTTCATGAAGCGCCCCGGTGACCACTGGCGGTGCTCGCGGTGGGACTTGGGCATGTGCTCGGGGAGGGTGGAGAAGCGGCCGGCGCCCTGGCGCGGGTGCGCGGCGACGCGGTGTCCCCGGTGCAGCACCTCGATGCTGGTGGCGGTGGCGCGCAGCTCCAGCACCTGGCCGACCAGCGCATGGGGCACGCTGTAGAGGCGACCGCCGAACTCGACGTGGTAGTCGATGCCGGGCTTGACCTGTTTCCACTCGGCGTACTCGTAAGGCACCAGCGGCAGGGGTTTGAGGGCCGGCCGGTCGAGGGACTCGAACAGGTCGCGGCGGCTGTCGGGCTGGCGCTGGAAGGGGCGGCCGTTGAGTGACTCCAGCAGCTCGTGTATGGCCTGGTTGAGGGCCGCCAGGGAGTGGAAGGTGCGATGGCGCAGCCGGGCCAGAATCCACCGTTCCACGACTTGCACGGCCACCTCCACCTTGGCCTTGTCCTTCGGCTGGTAAGGGCGCGCCGGCAGGATGGCGGCGCCGTAGTGGCGGGCCAGCTCGGCGTAGGTGGCGTTGGGCTCGGGGGCGTAGCGGCAGGGCTGGCTCACCGCCGCGCGCAGGTTGTCCGGCACCCACAGCGCGGGGGTGCCGCCGAAGTAGCGCAGGGCGCGCTGATGGGAGGCGATCCAGTCCGGCAGCGCCTGGGTCCAGGTGGCCTCGGCGTAGGTGTAGCTGGAGGCGCCGAGCACGGCGACGAACACCTGCGCCTGGCGCAGCTCGCCGGTGGCGGGGTCGATCACCGGAACGGTGGGGCCGCAGTAGTCGAGAAAGAGCTTCTCGCCGGCGTGGTGAACCTGGCGCATGCTGCGCCGCTGCTGGCCCTGCCAGAGCCGGTAACGGTGGCAGAACTGGCTGTAACGGTAAGCGGCCTCGCCGTGGGTCGCCACGTACTCGGCCCACAGCAGCTGCAGGGTCACCCCCTTGCGCTTGAGCTCGTGGTGAAGGCGCGGCAGGTCCGGCTCCACGAAGCGCGCCGGGGCCGTGGGGGCGGGGAACAGCAACCGCTCCAGGGCCGCCTCGTCCATCGCCCCGGGCAGCGGCCAAGCAACGCCCTTCGCCTGGGCGAGGCTCACGTACTTGCTGACCACGCCCTTGGAGACGCCCAGCGCCCGGGCGATCTTCTCGTGGCTGAGCTTCGCCTCGTGCTTGAGGCGCAGAATCTCGGTGATGTGTCGCATGGAACTCCTCTTTGCCGGCATGTCGCCCCCTTCGAAAGTAAAAGGGCGGCTCTATGCCTGTTGGGGTTGAGAAATTCCAGCGCGGCTGAGGTGATTCCGGGAACGTGACCGCGATTTCCGGCATCGTGACCACCGATTCCGGCCGGAAGGCCAAAATCGGTCACGATCAAACGGAATCGCCGGTCACGTTCACCCGGCATGGGCGGTCACGATCAAACGGAATCGGCGGTCACGTTGGGCCGGAATACGCAGTTCCCGCCTTCCGCCGTTTCTCCTTCGTGCAGAGTGACATAATGGGAATCGAGCACCTGGTCGACTTGTTGTTCCGTCATGCCGGATTTGAGCTTATCGAGATCACCGGTATTGTGCTTCGCCGGCAGCACGACCCCGCAGCCGGGAAGCATCAAAGCTGTGCAAACCGCGATCAGGGCTTTCATGGATTCTCCAAGGGCCGTCGACGAGGAAATGCCGAAGCCGGTCGCCAGGACCGGGCCGGGATTCATCCTACACCGAACGCTCCTCAAGGGCGCGGCATGATCGCTCGGTAACTTCGAACCGATTACACTTAGGCCGATGCGCCTGGGGCCTCCCAACGTCGAAAACGGTGTTGCCTCCCCGTGCGTCATGCCGTCGTCATCGAGCCTTCCGGCAACAACGTTTCCGCCAATGATCCCTATCTCGCCAGTCGTGGATGAGGATGCGCTCGGGCATGCGGCGCCCTTGGGCGAGTTGATACTGACGGAGCTTGCGGTCGAGCAGTGGGCTGATCGGCGTATCCCGCAATGGGCCTTGTCAACCGGCCGCCGTCGCCCCCATCCGTCCCTCGTCCACGAATTTTTCCGTGGCGTCGTCCAGGGCGCGGCTTCTGCGGCCCTGGCCGCGGTGGACGTAGAGGGTCTTTGCCTCGATTTTCCGGTCCGACGGGGCGGGTGGGAGGGCCATCTGGTATTTCACCGGCTGGCGGTGGTCCGCCAACTGCAATTCCGGGTTGAAGACGCTGTTGAATTTCCACAGGCTCCGGAGGAAGTTGGTCTGCCCGCGCAGCAAATGGCCGCCGAGGATTTTCAGGGTATCGCGCGCCGCGGCCCAGCCCATGTGTTTCTTGTAGAGCACCTGCTGGGTCTTCACCAGTTCGCCGTAGAACTCGCGCAGCGGAAGCCTGGTGGGGAGGACGGCGTGCTGGATGTCGAACAGTCGGTAATCGCGGGTGGTGAGCTGGCGCGATTCGGTGTGCCAGCTTTCCGTGCCGGGGTAGGGCGTGTTGACGCTGATGTTGACGATCTCCGAGATTTCCATGCACCACTGGCGGATAACCTCGAAACGCTTTTTGTCCCAGTCGGGGTCGGCGATGAGATTGATGGCGACCGTGATCCCCAAGGAGCGGGCGAATTCCAGGGCCTCGAAGTTCTTGCCGAGGCTGACGCGCTTGCGGAATTTCTGCAGCCCTTCGGCATCGATCGCTTCGACGCCCAGGAACATGTATTCCATGCCCAGTCTCTTCCAAAGCTTGAATACTTCCTTGTTGCGCAGCAGGACGTCACCCCGGGTCTCCAGGTAGTACTGCTTCCTGATGCCCTCGCGGGCGATCGCTTCGCCGATTTCCATGCCGTGCTGGGCCTGGATGAAGGCGACGTCGTCGACGATGAAGATGCCGGGCTCCTCGATGCGCCGCAGATCTTCCATGATGCGCTCGGTGCTCATCACGCGGTAGCTGCGCCCGTAGAAGGTCCAGGCGCTGCAGAAGCTGCAGTCCCAGGGGCAGCCCCGGCTGAACTCGATGGAGGCGCAAGGGTCCAGGGTGCCGAGGAAATATTTGCGGCGGTGCTTCAGCAGGTCGCGGGCCGGGAGATGCTCGTCCAGACTTTCGGTGAAGGCGGGCGGCGGGCCTTCTCCCTTCAGGCTGACCGCGCCCGGCACCTCGTCGATATTGCCGCCACGGGCGACGGCCTCCATCAGCCTGGGCGCGCCTGTTTCGCCCTCACCCCGCAGGACGCAGTCGAGCAGGCCTTCGCCGTGTTCCAGCAAGTCTTTGGCGACGAAGGAGGCGCTGTGGCCGCCGACGAAGGTGAAGCACTCCGGCAGCCGGGTTTTGGCAGTCTTGGCCAGGTCGACGACTTCCGGAACGTTGGCGAGATAGTTGAGGGAAAAACAGACGACGTCCGGGCGCCAGGCGTCCAGTTCGCGCAGGAAATCCGCGTGGGACTCCACCTGCAGGTCCATCAGCCGGATGTCGTGGCCGGCGCGCCTCAAGGATTCAGCCACCAGCTCCAGGCCCAGCGGTTCCAGGCGCAGGAAGACCTTGGTGTACATGAGAGGGCTGGGGTGTACGCAAAAGACCTTCATGGGATCTCGGCTCCTTCCTTCCATTTCTGAAATTCATCGAAGAAGACGCCGCCCGATGGGAGTCCGACGGCGAGCAGCCGGATCGTCTCACATGGCCGGATTTCTGGCTACTTGCGCGGATATTGTGGGAGAGTTCCTGAGATCCGAGGACGCGCTCACCGCGTGCCGTGGCCCTCATCGACCGGCTCGGGGAGTTCCCGATGCCGGACCAGCAGGTTGTAGCGGTCGCTGTTCAGCCGTTTGGCCAGTGCTTCGACGAGATAGACGGAGCGGTGCTGGCCGCCGGTGCAGCCGATCGCCACGTTGAGATAACTGCGGTTTTCCGCCAGGAAGCAGGGTATCCAGCGTTCCAGGAACGCCGTGAGGTGGTTCAGGTAGTCGTGGACGTCCGCGCTTTCCGCCAGAAATGCGACGACTTCCGGATCCTTGCCCGTCTTCGGCCTCAGGCTGGCCGTCCAGTGCGGATTGGGCAGGCAGCGGGCGTCGAACACGAAATCGGTGTCCATCGGCACGCCGTGCTTGAAGCCGAAGGACTGGAGGCAGAGCGACATCAGGCCGCCGCTGGGGGTGCCGACGCGTTGGCGGACCAGTTCGCGCAGTTGGTGGATGGTGGTATAGGTGGTGTCGATGTTCAGGTCGGCCCGGCTCAGCACCGGTTCCAGCAGGCGCCTCTCCAGATCGATGGCCTCGGCCAGTGGCACCGATGCGTCGGTGAGCGGATGCTTGCGGCGGGTTTCGCTGAAACGCTTGAGCAGGGTTTCCGGCTCGGCCTGGAGAAACAGGAGCCGGCAGTCGACCCCCAGCCGGCGGGCCCTGTCCAGGATGTCCGGAAAGCCGGTGAGATTCGCGCTCTGGTTGCGGGCGTCGATGCCGATGGCGATCTTATCGAACGCGCTCGACCGGGAGGCGATGGCCTGCTGGAGGAACGGCTCGATCAGGGGAGCGGGCAGGTTGTCGATGCAGTAGTAGCCACAATCCTCGAGCGTGTCCAGGGCGATACTCTTGCCCGAGCCAGAGAAACCGCTGACGATGATGAGCCGCATCTGGAGACTTTCCGGCGCCTTATTGTGCTGATTCTCCGCAAACGGTATCACCGGGCGGTGACGGTCCGGTTACGGGCGGCCGTGGTCGTTGAGTTTTTCCTTGTGCTTGAGGATTTGGCGGTCCAGCTTGTCGACGAGGCCGTCGATGGCGGCGTAGAGGTCTTCCTGGGCGTCCTCGGCAAACAGGTTCGCACCCGTCACCTGCACCGTGGCTTCGGCCTTCTGCAGCAGTTTTTCCACCGACAGGATGACGTGGACATCGAACAGTTGGTCGAAATGGCGTTCCAGTTTCTGGAACTTCCCGGTGGTGTAGTTTTTCAGGGCGTCGGTGACGTCGATGTGGTGTCCGCTGATGCTGAGCTGCATGAGATTCTCCCTGTGTCGGAACTGCGTAGCGCTTAGAACAACTGCTTTCTTTCGTTGGACGGCGGAATGCCCATCGCTTCGCGGTATTTGGCGATGGTCCGCCGCGCGACGTTGATGCCCTTGTCTTTCAGCATGCCGGCGATGGCATGGTCGCTCAAGGGCCGGGTCGCCTCTTCCTTGCTCACGATTTCCCTGAGGAACGCCTTGATCGCGGTGGCCGAGCATTCTCCGCCGGAATCCGTGGAAACGTGGCTCGAAAAGAAATACTTGAATTCGTAGATGCCGTTGGGCGTGTGCATGTACTTCTGGGTGGTGACCCGCGAGATCGTGGACTCGTGCATGGAGACTTCCTCGGCGATGTCGCGCAGCACCAGGGGTTTCATTGCGGTCTCGCCGACATCCAGGAACTCGCGTTGGCGGTCCACGATGGCGCGCGCCACTTTGAGCAGGGTTTCGTTGCGGCTCTGCAGGCTCTTGATGAACCAGCGCGCTTCCTGCAGGTGATTCCGCATGGTGACGTTGTCCGAACTGCTGTCCGCCCGTCGGATCAGGCCGCTGTAATAGGGATTGACGCGCAGCTTGGGGGCGATTTCGGGATTGAGCGCGACGGCCCACTCGGCCCCCTGCCGATAGACGAAGACGTCCGGGATGATGTACTGGTAGTCGTCGGGTTCCACCGAGCGGCCGGGTTTCGGGTCCAGGGACCGGACCAGGCGGATCACCTCGGCCAGTTCGTCGTCGTCCAGCTCCAGCGCTTTCTTGAGCCGGACCAGGTCCTTCTTCGCGAGCAGATCGACGTGACGGCAGACCAGTTCGAGGGCCTGGGTACGGTAGGGGGTGTTCTCGGGCATCTGCTGCAATTGGATGCGCAGGCAGTCGGCCGGGTTTTCCGCCGCGATGCCGGGCGGATCGAAGTTCTGGATGCGGTGCAGAACCGCTTGGACTTCGTCCTGTTCGAGATTTTCGAGTTGCGAACTCAGCCCCTGGGCGATTTCTTCCGCATTGGCGTCCAGGTAGCCGTCGTCGTCCACCGCATCGATGATGGCGGTTGCGATGGCGTGATCCCGCTCGGTGAAGGGCGTGAGCTCCATCTGCCAGCGCAGGTATTCCTGGAGGCTCTGTCCCTTGCCGCGCTGCCCCAGGAAATCCTCGTTTTCCGGCTCTGCCGCGTTGCTCGGCGCGTAGCTGTGCACGCCGTCGAAGACGTCCTCCCAGGACGAGTCGACTGGCAGCTCGTCGGGGATGGTGGTCTGGGTGTCGAGGTCCGGGAGTTCGCCGTAGCTGGGTTCGGTCTGGGTGACAGGAGTCTCGTCGGCCGCCGCGTCGCGGACGTGCTCTTCCTCGTCGGTGACTTCCAGCATCATGTTGGAATCCAGCGCCTGCTGGATTTCCTGCTGCAATTCGAGCGTGGACATCTGCAACAGCTTGATGGCCTGTTGCAGCTGGGGGGTCATGGCCAGTTGCTGCCCCAGCCGAAGTTGCAGTGATTGCTTCATGATCGGTCTAACGTGCTGTCTTCCAACGTGGTGCGATAATTGCTTGCATATTAACGCAATGCAGCCGCAACGATAAAGCCGTTTCGCTCAAAGAGAAAAATTGTCTCCTAAATAGACCTGCCGGACCTCGCGATTGTTCACGATTTCAGTCGCATTTCCTTCGGCGATGACCCTTCCCGCGGCCAGGATGTAGGCGCGGTCGCAGATCCCCAAGGTTTCGCGAACGTTGTGTTCCGTGATCAGGATTCCGATGCCGCGGCTTTTCAGGTGTTCGATGATGTTGCGGATGTCTATGATGCTGATCGGGTCGACACCGGCAAAAGGCTCGTCGAGAAGCATGAAGCGGGGTTCGCACGCGAGGGCGCGGGCGATCTCCACCCGCCGCCGTTCGCCGCCGGAGAGGCCTGCGGCGCGCTGGTCCCTCAGGTGGGAAATACTGAATTCCTCCAGCAATTCTTCGATGATCAATTCCTGCTGCCCGCGCGTCAGATCCGGGCGGAATTCCAGTACCGCCCGCAGGTTGTCGGCGACCGTCAGCTTGCGAAAAATCGACGGCTCCTGGGGAAGGTATCCCAGGCCCAGCTTCGCTCTCGCATGCATCGGCATGTGGGTGATGGGACGCCGGTCGATCGAAATGGTTCCGTGGTCCGGCCGTATCAGTCCGACGATCATGTAGAAGCTGGTCGTCTTGCCGGCGCCGTTCGGGCCGAGCAGACCGACGATTTCTCCGGTATCGATCGACAGATTGACGCCATCGACGACGGTGCGCCGGTAATAGCGCTTGCCGAGGTTTTCCGCGCTCAGTGTGGTCATCGGCTTACTTCGGGCTCCCGCCTTCGGCCTTCGGCGCCAGCTTGACGCGCACGCGCGACTTGTTCGACTGTGGATCGCCCGCCTTCACGAAATTTTTGCGGCTGTCGTATTCGATCCGGTCGCTCTCGGTGGAGTCGCCGCCCTGCCAGACCACGGCCTTGTCGTAAAGGATGAGAATGCCGGTTTCAGGAAAATATTCGGCGCGTTGGCCGGTGCCGTGGATGTCCTCTTTTCCGCCGTCCGGCGTCTGCTTCAGCCGGACCGGGTTCGCCCAGGCGACGACCTTTTCGGTTTTTCCGCCCTTCTGGTAGACGATCATCTTGTCCGAGTCCACGACCAGGCTGCCCTGGGTCGAGCGCACGTGGCCGATGTACACGGTTTGCCCGGTGGCCTCGTCGTAAGTGGCGGTGTCGGCCTCGATGTAGATCGGTTGCTTGGCGTCGCTGGAAAGCCCGAACGTCAAGCCCGGCCAGAGGCACGAGAGGACGGCCAGCGTTCTCGTTCTAGGGCATTTCATGTTTTCTGCGAACATTGGAGAGGATGGTGATTTTGAGTTGATCGCCGAAATGAACCTGGGCGCCGTTGCCGGAGAGGAAGTCCGGATCGCTGAAGACTTCGACATGGTCGGCGGTCTCGGCGTAGTCCCGGCTGGGATCGACCACGGCGTTGCTCGTCACCACCCGGATCGCCCGGCCATTCCGGTCCGTGTCCCGCTGGATGAGCACCGCGCCTTCCAGGGCGATGGTCCCATCCGGACGGATGGTGCCATGTTCGGAAGAAACGACCCAGGGAGGATTGTCCTCTTTCGAAAACATCGTGTACACCGGCGCCGTCAAGTCGGTGCGGTCATCGTCGATGTAGTGCGTGAGTACCGGCGCCACCAGCAAATTCTTCGCCTTGCCGCCCTCGTCCAGGGAGGTCCGCCGGATGTTGAGGGAGAAGTAGTCGACGGTGCCGTGTTCGGCATTCGCACCGCCATCTTCCTTGGGCTTGATCCGCTGCGCATACCATGTGCTGCCCAGTGCCGCCAGGGCGAGCATGGCGACCGCGACGATCTGCTGGCGCGTCAGGGTAATCAGAGGAACCTCGCCATCGCCCCGTCGAGCGTGCCTTGGGCATGCATGATCAGGTCGCAGACTTCACGGGCGGCGCCGGCGCCACCGGTCCGGGCGGTCAACCAATGCGCCTGTTCGGCGGCCAGCGGATGGGCGTCCGCCGTTGCCACGGCAAGGCCCGCGCGCCTGAAGAGGGGGACATCCGGCAAGTCGTCACCCACGTGCGCGACCTGAGTATCGGACAGTCCCAGTTCCGCCCGGAGCCGGCCGAAGGCTTCGAGCTTGTCGTCGAAGCCCTGAAAACAGTACCTGACACCTAGGCTCTCCATGCGGCGCCGTACGATCTCGGATTTGCGGCCGGAAATCACCGCGACCTCGACACCGCTTTCCCGCAGCAGCTTGATGCCGAGGCCGTCCCGAGTGTGGAAGGCCTTGTATTCGCTCCCCTGGAGATCGAAGAACAAGGTGCCGTCGGTCAGCACGCCGTCGACGTCGAAAATCGCAAGGCGGATGGCCGCCGCGCGGGCCAGGACGTCCTGGCTTGCTTCGAATGGGCGTTTCATGGGCGGTGCCGGGCAGGGCATCGGCGTTCGCGCGAATCGCTCACAACACCCCCGCCCGCAGGAGATCGTGCATGTTGATCGCCCCGACCAGTCGCCCGTTTTCCACGACCGGCAGGGCGTTGATCCGTTTCTGTTCCATGATCCGGACGGCTTCGGCGGCGAGCAGGCTGCTTTCGACGGTCACGCAAGGCCGGGTCATCACGGCGGCGATCGGGGTCGCATGGATATCCTGCGCCCTTTCCAGCAGGCGGCGCAGATCGCCGTCCGTGAATACGCCTTGAACCGTGCCGGCGCCGTCGACGACCGCCGTCATGCCGAGCTTCTTCGCCGTCATTTCCAGCAGCGCATCCCGCACGCGGGCCTCGAGGCCGACGAAAGGCGTGTCGCCGCCCGTATGCATGATGTCGCGGACGAAGGTCAAGAGGCGTCTGCCGAGGCTGCCGCCGGGATGGGAAAACGCGAAATCCTCCCGCGTGAAGCCACGCGCCTCGAGCAGCGCCACGGCCAAGGCGTCGCCCATGGCCAGCGTGGCCGTGGTGCTCGAGGTCGGCGCCAGCCCCAGCGGACAGGCTTCCTCTCGGACGCCGGTGTCGAGGTGGATGCTGGACTGGCGGGCGAGCGTGGAAAGGCTGTTGCCCGTCAAGGCGATCAGCGGAATCCCCAGCCGTTTTATCAGCGGCAATATGGTCAGAAGCTCTGCCGTTTCGCCGGAATTGGACAGCGCCAGCACGACATCGTTGCGGGTGATCATGCCCAGATCGCCGTGGCAGGCCTCTCCGGGATTGACGAAGAACGCCGGAGTGCCGGTGCTGGCGAGCGTCGACGCTATTTTCCCACCGATATGGCCGGACTTGCCCATGCCTGTGACGACCACGCGGCCACGGCAAGCGAGAATCAGCCGGCAACCGGCGGCGAAGTTCGAGTCGATGCGGTCGGCCAGGGCGCTGATCGCGGCAGCCTCGGTGTTGATCACGTTGACGCCGAGCGCGCAGAGCGTGCGGTCGTCGAACGTCGGATGCTGTGGGTTCCCCATGAATGGTGATATTTGCTGCGTGCGTCAGGAATTATGCCATATCCTTCGTCCTATGCCCGTTGCCCGCCGGGTCACGCACGGCGCATCCCGTTCGCTGCGATGTCATAAGGGATTGCGTTGCAAGTTGCTCTGAACTGTGAGTCTTGTTTATCATGAGGCCGCAATATCCCAACGAAGCTCTTGCAGGAGGTTGACTGGTGCAAGTGAACGGCAAGATAACGCAGGGCGTTTTATCGCTCGTGCTGGCGGCCAGCTGCCATTTCGTTCAAGCCAAACCGCTTCATGAGAAGCACGAAAAAAGAGACCGCAGCGTAGGATTGGCGTCCTACTACAGTGACCGGTTTCACGGGCGGCGGACCGCAAGCGGTGAACGTTACAACCGCGACGCACTGACGGCGGTGCACAATTCCTTTCCTTTCGGCACCCTCCTGAGGGTAACGAATCTCAGAAACCAGCGCAGTGTGCTGGTTCGCGTCAACGACCGATCGGCGCGCCGCCATGGCAGGCTTCTCGATCTTTCCAAACGCGCCGCTAGAGAGTTGGGCTTCATCGGGGCGGGGCTCACGCTAGTTAAGCTCGAAGTCGTCGAGTTAGGTGCGGGTTAGCCGGCGCTTCCTTACGTCTGTGCGAATGGACCGAATCCGGATTCGGGCGGATTTAATTCTTGACGGCCACGCTAGGAATACTCTATCGTTTTGATTTTGATAGAGTGCGGTGCGATATGAGCGCAGAGACCATCCAGTTTACCGACAGCGCGGCCAATCGGGTGAGCGAGCTTCTGGCCGAAGAGGGCGATCAAAACCTCAAGTTGCGCGTTTATGTGACGGGCGGCGGATGTTCGGGGTTTCAGTACGGCTTCACGTTCGACGAAGTCGTCAACGAAGACGATACGGTCGTCGAAAAGAACGGAGTCAGTGTGCTGGTCGATCCAATGAGCCTTCAATACCTCCAGGGCGCCGAGATCGACTACACCGAAAACGTTTCGGGTTCCCAGTTCGTGATCCGGAATCCCAACGCAACGACGACCTGCGGCTGCGGTTCGTCGTTTTCGGTCTGACGGCGTTTCTCCCATCCCGGCTCCCGGCGACGTCTGGATTTTCGCCGGGCCGGATCCCCTCGGCGGTTCGGGTTTCCCTCCCGCAGGGCCGCATTTTCCCTTATCCTAGCCCGCTTTTCGCGAGTCTTGCACCGGCCATGGCTCCATGCTGAAGCCGGCGGCGCCGAACCAACCAGAGCGACCTTCGAAGACGTTTCATGAATGACGTAATGACCCAATTGCTGCGCGGTACCCATGAGGTGCTGCGTCAGGAAGATCTGCAAAAGCGCATCGAAAGCGGCAAACCTCTGCGGATAAAGGCCGGCTTCGACCCCACCGCGCCGGACCTGCATCTCGGGCATACCGTGCTGCTGAACAAGCTCAAGCAGTTTCAGGAGCTGGGACATGAAACGATCTTTCTCATCGGCGACTTCACCGGCATGATCGGCGACCCGACGGGAAAGAATGTCACGCGCAAGCCCCTGACCCGGGATGAGGTGATCGAAAATGCCAAGACCTATGAAGAGCAGATCTTCAAGGTATTGTGTCCGGAACGAACGCTGGTCATGTTCAATTCCAGTTGGATGAACGCGATGACTTCCGCCGATCTCATCCAACTGGCTGCGAAGCACACGGTCGCCCGGATGCTCGAGCGGGACGATTTCGCCAAGCGCTATGCCGGCGGACAGCCGATCTCCATCCACGAGTTCCTGTACCCGTTGATCCAGGGCTACGACTCCGTCGCCCTCAAGGCCGACGTCGAACTCGGCGGGACGGACCAGAAGTTCAATCTGCTGGTCGGGCGTCATCTGCAGGAAATCTACGGCCAGACGCCACAGGTGGTCATGACCATGCCGATCCTCGAAGGACTTGACGGAGTTCAGAAGATGTCGAAGTCCCTCGGCAATTACATCGGCATCGCAGATCAGCCGGACGACATGTTCGGAAAGCTCATGTCGATATCGGATGACCTCATGTGGCGCTATTACGAACTCCTCAGTTTTGCGCCCATGGCCGACGTCGCGCGCTGGCGGCGGGAATGCTCCGAGGGCGCGAATCCGCGCGATATCAAAGTCAAGCTGGCTCAGGAAATCGTCGAGCGTTTCCACGGCGCATCGGCCGCGCGAAAGGCCCTCGAAAATTTCGAAGCCCGTCATCGCGATAATGCGGTGCCCGACGATCTGGTCGAACGGGCCGTCTCCGTCCCGGACGGCGGCTATCCCATAGCGAACCTCATTCATGACCTGGCGCTCACCGCATCGACGTCCGAGGCGCTCCGGCTGATCAAGCAGGGCGGAATCAAGATCGACGGTGAGCGCATCGAGGATCCGAAATGCAGGATGGCGGCCGGAGGCACTCATATCATTCAGGTGGGGAAAAGAAAATTTGCCAAAGTTCGTCTCAGCGCTTGACGGACTTCGTGGATGCTGTAGAATGCGCGTCTCTTTCGGGGTGCTGGCGGAT
>NZ_CP160399.1:3660000-4134515 GCF_040730495.1 Methylococcus sp. ANG
GTACCTGGAGGAAAAGAAATCAACCGAGATTCCCTTAGTAGTGGCGAGCGAACGGGGAGCAGCCCTTAAGCATCATTGTTTTTAGTAGAAGCGTCTGGAAAGTCGCACCATAGAGGGTGATAGTCCCGTATACGAAAGGAACGCTGGTGTGAAGACGAGTAGGGCGAGGCACGTGAAACCTTGTCTGAACATGGGGGGACCATCCTCCAAGGCTAAATACTCCTTACCGACCGATAGTGAACCAGTACCGTGAGGGAAAGGCGAAAAGAACCGCGGTGAGCGGAGTGAAATAGAACCTGAAACCGTATGCGTACAAGCAGTGGGAGCCTCGAAAGGGGTGACTGCGTACCTTTTGTATAATGGGTCAGCGAGTTATTCTCAGTGGCAAGCTTAACCGAATAGGGGAGGCGTAGCGAAAGCGAGTCTGAATAGGGCGAATGAGTCGCTGGGAATAGACCCGAAACCGGGCGAGCTATCCATGGCCAGGCTGAAGGTGAGGTAAAACTTACTGGAGGGCCGAACCGGGATCTGTTGAAAAAGATTCGGATGAGCTGTGGATAGGAGTGAAAGGCTAAACAAGCTCGGAGATAGCTGGTTCTCCTCGAAAGCTATTTAGGTAGCGCCTCGTGTCTCACTCTCGGGGGTAGAGCACTGTTTCGGCTAGGGGGTCGTCTAGATTTACCAAACCGATGCAAACTCCGAATACCGAGAAGTGCAATCACGGGAGACACACGGCGGGTGATAAGGTCCGTCGTGAAAAGGGAAAGAGCCCAGACCGCCAGCTAAGGTCCCCAAATCATGGCTCAGTGGAAAACGATGTGGGAAGGCAGAGACAGCCAGGAGGTTGGCTTAGAAGCAGCCATCCTTTAAAGAAAGCGTAATAGCTCACTGGTCGAGTCGGCCTGCGCGGAAGATTCAACGGGGCTAAGCCATGTACCGAAGCTGCGGATTCATCCTTAGGGGTGAGTGGTAGAGGAGCGTTCCGTAGGCCTGCGAAGGTCAACTGAGAAGTTGGCTGGAGGTATCGGAAGTGCGAATGCTGACATAAGTAACGACAAAACGGGTGAAAAACCCGTTCGCCGAAAGCCCAAGGTTTCCTGCGCAACGCTAATCGGCGCAGGGTTAGTCGGCACCTAAGGCGAGGCCGAAAGGCGTAGTCGATGGAAAACCGGTTAATATTCCGGTACCGGCTGCAACTGCGATGGGGTGACGGAGAAGGCTAGGTCAGCCGGGTGTTGGACGTCCCGGTTTAAGCGTGTAGGAAGGTCCCTTAGGCAAATCCGGGGGATCAATTCTGAGGCGTGATGACGGTGCTGAAGGCGACTTCAGCCGAAGTGATTGATGCCAAGCTTCCAAGAAAAACCTCTAAGCTTCAGGTTGCAGGCGGCCGTACCAAAACCGACACAGGTGGGCAGGATGAAAATTCTCAGGCGCTTGAGAGAACTCGGGTGAAGGAACTAGGCAAAATGGTACCGTAACTTCGGGAGAAGGTACGCCCCTGGTAGGTGAAGTGACTTGCTCACGGAGCCGAAGGGGGTTGCAGTGAAACGGTGGCTGCGACTGTTTATTAAAAACACAGCACTCTGCAAAGACGAAAGTCGACGTATAGGGTGTGACGCCTGCCCGGTGCCGGAAGGTTAATTGATGGGGTCAGCGCAAGCGAAGCTCTTGATCGAAGCCCCGGTAAACGGCGGCCGTAACTATAACGGTCCTAAGGTAGCGAAATTCCTTGTCGGGTAAGTTCCGACCTGCACGAATGGCGTAACGATGGCCACACTGTCTCCACCCGAGACTCAGTGAAATTGAACTTGCTGTGAAGATGCAGTGTACCCGCGGCTAGACGGAAAGACCCCGTGAACCTTTACTATAGCTTTGCACTGGACTTTGAATTGACTTGTGTAGGATAGGTGGGAGGCTGAGAAACTCGGACGCCAGTTCGGGTGGAGCCGACCTTGAAATACCACCCTGGTGAATTTGGAGTTCTAACCCAGGTCCGTAATCCGGATCGGGGACCGTGCATGGTGGGTAGTTTGACTGGGGCGGTCTCCTCCCAAAGCGTAACGGAGGAGCACGAAGGTGCGCTCAGCGTGGTCGGAAATCACGCACAGAGTGTAAGGGCAAAAGCGCGCTTGACTGCGAGACGAACAAGTCGAGCAGGTACGAAAGTAGGTCCTAGTGATCCGGTGGTTCTGTATGGAAGGGCCATCGCTCAACGGATAAAAGGTACTCCGGGGATAACAGGCTGATACCGCCCAAGAGTTCATATCGACGGCGGTGTTTGGCACCTCGATGTCGGCTCATCACATCCTGGGGCTGTAGCCGGTCCCAAGGGTATGGCTGTTCGCCATTTAAAGTGGTACGCGAGCTGGGTTTAGAACGTCGTGAGACAGTTCGGTCCCTATCTGCCGTGGGCGTTGGAGATTTGAGGGAAGTTGCTCCTAGTACGAGAGGACCGGAGTGAACGAACCGCTGGTGTTCCGGTTGTTTCGCCAGAAGCATTGCCGGGTAGCTATGTTCGGACAGGATAACCGCTGAAAGCATCTAAGCGGGAAGCCCCTCCCAAGATGAGATCTCCCTGGGACCGCGAGTCCCCTGAAGGGCCCTGGAAGACCACCAGGTTGATAGGTCGGGTGTGGAAGTGCAGTAATGCATGAAGCTAACCGATACTAATTGCCCGTGAGGCTTGACCATATAACACCCAAGACGTTTGGGTGTGTGCCAGACAGACCGCGAACACCGTGTACGTTGACCAAATTCCTCAAGAGCTCGAGCTCGATCACCAGTTTTGCCTGGCGGCCAGAGCGAGCGGGAACCACCCGATCCCATCCCGACCTCGGAAGTGAAACCGCTTAGCGCCGATGATAGTGCAGATACCTGTGCGAAAGTAGGGAACTGCCAGGCTCTTAATTCAACAACAACAATCAACCCCGATCTCCTCGACCGAGACTCGGGGTTTTTTGTTGCCCGCCGCTGTCGCGGCTGCCCTTGTTCTAGGGCGTTCGCGTACCGATAACAAACCAGTTGATCGTTCCCAAACCGATCAAGGCGATAATTAACCCGATCTGAAACCGCAGATCCATGGCGTTCATGATCGGCTAGCCAAAGTGTCAACGCCCAGCGGTAATTGCGCGGAACTGTGTCTCGTCCTTCAGGGCGACGCCGGAAAGACCAAGCCGGAACGATTCGCGGGTCAGGTAAACAAGTTTGGACGCCGCCTCGTGGTAACCCAGACCTGCGGGCGGTCGGACGTTGGAAATGTAGTTGCGCTCGGCGTTGGACCTGCCGGGACGGGGAGCGTAGGTGAAGTAGAGTCCTAAGCTGTCATCGGCGCTGAGGCCGGGACGTTCGCCGATAACGATTACGGCGACCTGGGCATGCAAGCCTGCTCCGACCGGATCCGACACGGCGACACGGCCGTTGGCGACGAGGCAAACCGGTCCCAGGCGCAGGTCATTTTCGCAGCAGGCGCTGGCAATTGCCTGGACCAGCGGAAGTCCGTGCCGGTCGAGTGCCGTCGAAGACAATCCGTTGGTGACGACCAGCGCAATGTCCATGGCTTCGGGCGGCGGACACCGAAGTTTCCGTTCGGACTCCCTGTCGAGCATCTGGCCCAGGTCGGGCCGTTTGAGGTATTCGGCACGGTCCGCGACGGGGGTCGCCAGCAGTAGCGGCCGTAATCCAAGCGCACGGACTCCTTCGGCGAAGGCTTCGACGTCCCACGGCTTGTGCACCGCGTCGCGCGCGGAGGCATGGGCGAGCTGAAAATCCAACAGTGCCGCGGTCGGTAAGGCATGTCCGGCGTGCCCCAGTGCGATGCGCGCCTGCGTGAGCGTACGCAGTTCGCTCCAGCGGTCGTTCATGACGCGCTCCCGGTGAAGCGGCCGAAGGCGCTCAGCAAAGGAGTGGCGGAGCGCCGTCCGGACAGCGCGTTCCGTCCGTCGAAAATACCCATGCGTTCCAGCCAGGCTTCGAACTCCGGGGCGGGCCGAAGTCCGAGCACCCGCCGCAAATACAGTGCGTCGTGGAACGAGGTGCTCTGGTAGGCGAGCATGATGTCGTCGGCGCCGGGGATCCCCATGACGTAGGTGCAACCGGCGATGCCGAGCAGGGTGAGCAGGTTGTCCATGTCGTTCTGGTCGGCTTCGGCGTGATTGGTGTAGCAGACGTCGCAGCCCATCGGCAAACCTAGCAGTTTGCCGCAGAAATGGTCTTCCAGGCCGGCGCGGATGATCTGCTTGCCGTCGTAGAGATATTCCGGGCCGATGAAGCCGACCACGGTATTCACCAGCAGCGGCGAAAATTCCCGGGCGACGGCGTAGGCGCGGGCCTCGCAGGTCTGGGCGTCGAGACCGTGGTGAGCGCCGGGGGACAGGGCACTGCCCTGGCCGGTTTCGAAATACATGAGGTTGTCGCCCAGGGTGCCTCGTTTCAGTTCGAGCGCCATCTGCCGGGCTTCGCGAAGCATGGCGAGGTCGACGCCGAAGCTGCGGTTCGCCGCCTCGGTGCCGGCGATCGACTGGAATACCAGATCGACCGGTGAGCCACGCCGGATCAACTCCATGGTGGTCGTCACATGGGACAGGACGCATGACTGGGTGGGGATCTCGTAACGGATGCGCAATTCGTCGAGCAGGCTCAGCAGGGCGTGGACGTTTTCCAGATTATCGGTGGCGGGATTGATGCCGATCACGGCATCGCCGCTGCCGTAAAGCAGGCCATCCAGGGTGCTGGCGGCGATGCCCGTGGGATCGTCGGTCGGATGGTTGGGCTGCAGGCGGGTGGAGAGCCGGCCCGGCAAGCCGATGGAATTCCGGAATCGGGTCGTGACGCTGCAACGGCGGGCGACCGCGATCAGATCCTGGTTGCGCATGATCTTGCTGGTCGCCGCCACCATTTCCGGCGTCAGGCCCCGGGCCAGGGCGTTCAAGTCGCCAGATTCCGCCAGCAGCCATTCGCGGAATTCGCCGACGCAGAGCGATGCGACCGGCGAGAACGCTGAAGCATCGTGCTGTTCCAGGATCAGCCGTGAGACCTCGTCCCGTTCCGGCGGAATCAACGGTTCCTCCAGGAACCGCCGCAACGGCACGTCGGCGAGGATGCGCTGGGCCACGGCCCGCTCCTCTTTGCTGGCCGCCGCCAGACCCGCCAGTTCGTCGGCGGAGCGCAGTGGCGAGGCCACGGCCAAGAGGCTTCGCAGGTCGGGAAAACGGTAGCCCCTGCCTCTGACCGACGCTGAGTATTTCATCTGAACTCCAGCAGCCCCCGGTCCCACATGTCCGGCGCCTCGTATCCCAGCAGGTTCACCGTGGTGGCTGCCACGGCACTCAAGCCGGCCTCGCCCGGATTATTGACGATCGCTCGGCGGCGGCTGTCGTAATAGATGAATGGCACGGGGTTGAGCGTGTGCGAAGTCTTGGCCTTGGGAGCGCCGCTCTGGCTTCGCTGGGGCTCGCCGGTTTTCTTGTCCAGTTCGTACATTTCGTCGGCGTTGCCGTGGTCGGCAGTGATCAGGGCCACGCCGTCGAGGGCATCGATCACCGGCAGCAGCCGAGCCAGCGCCAGATCCACGGCTTCGACGGCGATGATCGTCGCTTGGTAGTTACCGGTGTGCCCGACCATGTCGCCGTTGGCGTAGTTGACGCGCGCGGTGCGGTGCTTGCCGGTCTTGAGCTGGCGGATCAGCTCGTCGGTGATTTCGGCCGATTTCATCCAGGGGCGCTGTTCGAACGGCACCCTGTCGGAAGGAATTTCGACGTAGGTTTCCAGCGACTCGTCGAACCTGCCGCTGCGATTGCCGTTCCAGAAATAGGTGACGTGCCCGTATTTCTGGGTTTCGGAGATCGCGAGTTGGGTGATGCCTTCCGCCGCCAGATATTCGCCCATCGTGCCACGGATGGCCGGGGGCGACACCAGATAGCGCCGGGGGATGCCGAGGTCGCCGTCGTACTGGAGCATGCCGGCGTAGGTCACGCCGGGATGGCGCACGCGGTCGAAGGGCGCGAATTCCTCTTCTTCGAAGGCTCGGCTGATTTCGATCGCCCGGTCGCCGCGGAAGTTGAAGAAGATCACGCTGTCCTTGTCCAATATCCGTCCGACGGGTTCGCCGTCGTGGGCGACGATGAAGGGTGGCAGGTCCTGGTCGATGACGCCGGGATGCTCCGCACGCAGGGTCTCGATGGCCTGCGCCGCCGATTCGAAATGGCGTGCCTCGCCCAGCACATGGGTGCGCCAGCCGCGTTCGACCATGCCCCAGTCGGCTTCGTAGCGGTCCATGGTGATGTTCATGCGTCCGCCGCCGCTGGCGATGCGGACATCGAATGCTTCGTTCCGGAGTTCCGCAAGGAAGGCTTCGAACGGCCCGACATAGTCCAGCGCGGAGGTTTCGGGTACGTCCCGGCCGTCCAGCAGGATATGGACGCGTACCCGCCGTTGGCCTTCGGCTTTGGCCCGCGCGATCATCGCCTTGAGGTGGTCGATGTGGGAATGGACGTTGCCGTCGGAGAACAGGCCGATGAAATGCAGGGTCGATCCGTGTTCCCTGGCGTTGGCGACGACTTCCCGCCATGCCGTACCCTCGAACAGCGCGCCGGAGGCGATCGCTTCCGCGACCAGGGCGGCGCCCTGTTGGTAGACCTGGCCGGAACCCAGCGCATTGTGGCCGACCTCGGAATTGCCCATGTCCTCGTCGCTGGGCATGCCCACGGCCTTGCCGTGCGCCTTGAGGAAGGTATGCGGGTGGGTCGCCAGCAGCCGGTCCAGGGTGGGGGTGTAGGCTTGGGCGATGGCGTTGCCGGCGGTTTTGGGGCTGTAGCCGAAGCCATCCATGACGATGGTGACGACCGGGCCTTGGATGCCGGGGAAGGTAGGGTGCTTTTTCAACATGGGGTTTGTCGTGGGACGGAGTCGGGTTAGAGGGTCAGCCTGAAGCGGGACAGCAGGATGCCGGGCACCTTGCAGCCGCCCAGCGAGCGCTGTTCGTAGGTATCGGTGGAGCGGAACAGCCGGGCTTCGTCGCTCAGTGCCTCGAGTTCCGCACCGAAGATGCGGAAAAGGCTGTCGTCGAAACGCAGGTCGTGGATGGGGGCGACGATCTCGCCGTGCTCGATAAGGAAACAGGCGTAGCGGGTCATGCCGGTCACCCGGGCGCTCTGCAGGTCGCTCCAATTGAGGTAATGCAGGTTGCCGATGTAAAGGCCCGAATCCAGCCGTTTCAGCACGTCTCGTTCGGGCAGATCGCCGGGCAGTATTTCCGGCGAGCGCAGCTGCTCTTCCGACCACAGACCGGATTCGGCGCCGTTGGAGGCCACGCCGTACTCCCGGGCCGAGCGTGCCCCGATCAAGAGATTCTTCAGGGCGCCGCGTTCGGCGATGGGCAGTTGCTCGGGGGCGACTTCCCCGAGGCCGTTGAACCTCGGGCCGAGCCCGAGCGCGAAGTTTTCCCTCAGGCTGAACTGGTCGGACAAGGGTACTTCCCCCTCGATCCAGCGTCGCAGGGCCGATCCTCCCTTCTTCCAGGCGCCGTAGCTGACCGCGCCCCAGGACAGCAGGTCGACGATATGGGCGACGGCGGCAGGGGCGAGATAGGCGCGGTATTCGCCCGGCGGCAGCGTCCTGGAAGGCATCCGTAGTCGGTCGAGCCGTTGGCGGTCCGCTTCGATGGCGACGGCAAAATCGGCGGCGCTCCAGTCCGTGCCGCACAGCAAGCCTTTGACCGCCTTGTTTTCGCCCGCCGAATTCACGGTGAACAGGGAATAGTCGAGGAAAAAGCCGGAAGTCCCAAACCAGTGGCGCTGCCCCGTCGAATTCCGTACGGCACGAACCTGCGGGCCGGCGGCGAACAGCCCGGCGAAATCAGTGCCGACGGTCGTGAGGGCGATTTGTTCGACGACCACCGCCGGGTCGGGCAGTGCGGCCTCGTGCCACTCCTCGCTCTGGCCGTGATTTTCCAGCGGTGATGCGAAAGGGTCGGGCGGCAGGGATGCGGCTTCCGAGCGGGCCCGCGCCAGCAGCGCGCGGAGGTCGCAGAGATCCCGGTCCGCCCGGCCGGACAGGTCCGTCGTGAGTTTCGCACTCCGGTCTCGAGCCCGAAAATCCAGCTCCAGCCGCAATTGGCGGACGCCGGTCGCCTGCCTGACCTTGCCCGCATTGAAGCGAAGATAGGTCTGGTCTTCTCCCGACAGGCTCAAGCTTGCCGTTTCCCCCGGGCGGAGCGCGGCGAAGGCGTCGTCGCTCAGCCGTTCCAGGAGGCGATGGGCTTCCTGCGCAAAGCTCACCGGCCGCCCCCGAAGACTTCCACGCCGGAAAACAGGCAATGCGGCGAAGCGTGGCCGACCCGGATCATCTGGTTGGGTTCGCCCTTCCCGCAGAACGGGGTGCCGAAAACACCAAGGGTGTCCCGGTTACCGACCTTTTTCAGCGAATGCCAGAAGGGGATGCTGACGCCCCGGTAGTTGGGATTCCGGACCACGCGGCTCAGTCGCCCGTCCTTGATCAGGCGCGCGTATTCGCACCCGAACTGGAACTTTCGCCGGTAGTCGTCGATCGACCAGGAGCGGTTGGCGCTCATGTAGATGCCGCGCTCGACCGAGGCGATCATTTCGTCCAGGGTGCTGTCGCCGGGTTCGAGGTTGAGGTTGGCCATGCGGTCGATCGGCGCCCGGTTCCAGCCCGCCGAACGGAAATTGGCGACGCCGGGAAGGCCGAGCCGCGCCTGGCTTTCCAAGCTGCCGAGCCCGCGGAGCAGCAGGCCGCCCTGGATCAAATATTCGCGTTCGGCGCGGTTGCCGCCGTCGTCGAAGCCGTAGGAGGCGAATTCGCCTGGGAGGGTGGGATCGGAGCTGACGTTCATCAGGGGCGATCCGTATTGCAGCCGGCCGAAATCCTCCGGTTTGACGAAGCTCCAACCCGCGTAGTTGCGCTCGTCGCCGAGAATGCGGTCCAGTTCCAGGGGATGGCCGACCGATTCGTGGATCTGCAGCAGCATCTGGTCCGGCGCCAGCAGCAGATCGCGCGTGTCGCTCGGACAATCTTCCGCAGTCAGCAGTTCCAAGGCCTCCCGACCGGCCCGTTCGCATTCCCCGTAGATGCGGTCGAAGTCGAGCGTTTCGAGCCCGCCCTGCAGGCACCGGGCAACTGGGCCGTTCAGGGAGCGCCGCTGGATTTCCGGACCGTCCTGGGCAGTCGCCATGAAGTTCTGGCTGACCAGATGGAAGCGCTGAGCGACGTCGGCACCGCTCGAGGTGACGTATCGGCTCGAATGCTCGGTCAGGGTGATTTCGGCCGACGTCTCGACGATGTTGCCGGACACCCGCAGCCGGGCGCAGGCGGCGATCAGATTGGCCGTCAGTTCACCCAGGGAGAGGGCGTCGAAGCGCCGCTCGCAGGGGCCGGTGACAGTGCCGTACACGGCGGGGCGCAGGCGGGGGGAAAAAACGGCCACGGCATGGCGGGCACTCGCGCGGGCCAGTCGGGCGGCGCGGCTCGCCGCTTCGCGCAAGCCGGTATGCGACAGGTCGGGAGTCGCCGCGTAGGCCAGATTGCCGTCCATCACGGCTTCGACCATCGCGCCCCGGCTGACATGTACCTGGTTCCGGTCGGGCCGGCCGTTGCGGACGGCACGGTGCTGGCTGACTTCTTCGACGAAGCGTAAACCGACCCAGTCGGCCTCGCCGGCAAGGGAGGAGAGCGCCGACACCGGGTCGAATTCTGCAGGGGCGGCTTCGGGTGCGTTCATGGCGGCCGGATGGGGTGTCGGTCCGAGGGGCTTACGGCGGATTTTATCAGTTCCGGGCCGGCAAGATTGCGCGATTCATACGGGCGGGATACGCTGGGAGCCAGGTTTGACATCAGGATTTCTCCATGCCGTCACTTGTCGACATGAAGCTTTTCACCGCCGGAATGCTGACCGGGCTGAGTGAAGAAGCCGCGCGTTCGGCCCGCTTGCGCAAGAACCTCAACGTTCATCCGGTATTGGAGGACCCTGTCCAGCGCTTGTTCAACGCCATGGAGCCCGGCACCTACGCGCGGCCACACCGCCATTCCCGCCCTGATGGCTGGGAGCTGATGGTCGTGGTGCGCGGTGCGTTTTCGGTATTGCGTTTCGACGATCATGGCCGCGTCGTCGAAAGGGTCGATCTGCGGGCGGACGGAGGTGACTGCGCCGTCGAAATTCCGGCGGGGTCCTGGCACACGGTGGTCAGCCGGCTGCCCGGAACCGTCATGTTCGAGGTCAAGCCGGGACCCTATTCGCCGATCGCCGACAAGGATTTTGCCGCCTGGGCGCCGGAAGAGGGGAGCGCGGATGCGACCGCACTGGTGCGCCGGCTGGAATCGGCGCAGCCGGGCGACCGGGTCGTTTCCACCGGCTGCCATTCATGATTCATTGGGGTGCGAGGTTGCCATGACGAACGGCCAGGCCAAGAGCCATCACGGTTCCCCCCGGCACGGATTGCACGTGACGCATGCCGTACCGGGCCGCATCCGGTTGAAGTCCGAACGCCTGAAGGGACGGCCGGAGGAGGCAGAGCGGCTCGCCGCGCGACTCTCCAAAGTGGAGGGAATCCATCATGCCGCGGTCAATCCGGCGACCGGCAGCATCACTCTCCACTATCATTCGAGGGCGCTGGAGTCGCTCACGTTTTTTGCCGAACTGGCGGCGGCTCTGGGCCTCATCGCCGTCGACATCGAGGCGGGCGATGTGGAAGGGCTATTCGCGCTGGTGGGGCTTTCGCCTGCCGATGCGGTCCGTTCGCTATGGGGGCGGGGCCATGAGCCGGCACAGGAGGCCGCCGCCGAAAACGGCGTCGCGGGAGATGTGCTCCGGCTGCTGGGGGCTGGTATCGCACTTGGGGTACTCGTCTGGAAGCTGAGCCGCTGAGGGCATGAGCTGGGCATATCTGATCCTGGCCGGCTGCCTGGAAATCGGCTGGCCGCTCGGTTTCAAACTGTCGCAAACCGAAGGCGCACGGCTGCCGGGCCTGGTGCTGGCCGTGCTGTGCATGGCGCTGAGCGGCCTTTTCCTGTGGCTGGCGCAGCGGGAGATTTCCATGGGCACGGCTTACGCCGTATGGACCGGCATCGGCGCGGCCGGTACCTTTTTCGCCGGCGTATGGTTTTTCGGCGATGCGGCCAGCTTGGGACGGTACCTGGGGGCGGCGCTGATCGTGGCAGGCGTGGTGACCCTCAAGCTGGCGCATTGAAGTGGGGGTGTCGGGTTTTTCAACACAACGAGGGATTAGACGATGTTCAAGCAAATTTGCATTTCGGGGGCGGTGCTGCTCGGCTGTGTGTTTCCCACGGTGGGTTCGGCGGATGTCATTCCGGCGGACGGCGGGCGGGTCCAGCACGTGGTCATCGTGTGGCTGAAGGACCATGGCAACCCGGCCGCTCGGCAGCAGTACATCGAAAACAGCCGGCGTCTTGGCAAATTGCCCATGGTTCTCCGCTATCAGGTGGGAACGGTCTTGGCCGGGGATAGAGCCGTGGTCGACGGTTCCTACGACGTGGGGGTAGTGGCTACGTTCGAAAACGACCAGGCGCTACGGGACTACCTGGCGCATCCCGAGCATCGCAAAGTGATCGAGGAGTCCCTCAAACCGCTGGTGGAAAAAGCCGTGGTCTACGACTTCAAGGAGTCGAACTGAGTTTCCGCGGGCGTTCAGCCGGCCCAACGCGGCTTCTGCTTGTAAGCATCGCTCAAGAATTCCTGACGTTTTCCGTCGCTCTGTTACAAAAAGGCAGCGGGTCGACTTCGGTCGAGGTTTCGGATGCCTGAATACCCATGGCGCGGGTGCTTCGAGGAATGACGTACACCAATGCGATGCGCCTGTTTCCGGCACGCGCAAGGGGTTCTTAAGCGCGCAACCCCGAGTAGTTCGGCTGCGTGGTCGAGGGGGCATTCGGGGGGCGTATACTGTCTCGCTCGGCACCTTTGCAAGAAGGAAATCGCGCCACCGATGCGAGAAAATTGGCTTCGCCTGGCCGGGTTAGGCGCGGTGATTCCTGATATCACGCGGCCACGGGATTGATCCCTGCGTACCGCTCCGGGTGCTGATTCACTTCCCACAGGTCCACGGCCTGCTGCATGGTCAGCCAGCTCTCCGGGGTGGGTGGGTCTGCGCTGGCCGTGGCGTAAGCTTTTCATCGGTGGTCGTCCCCAAGGTTCACATCGAATGCGTGGCCGTCCTCGAAACGGAAGGTGATCCGCCAGTTTCCGGAAACCGTCACGGCATACCCGCCGGCCCGGTTATGGGCGAGTCCATGAACCCCGAATCCTGGAAGGTTCATGTCTTCCGCTTGGGCTGCGGCGTCCATGCGGCCCAGCAGGCGACGGATGCGGGCGGCATGTTTGGGGTTGATGCCGCGGTGATCGTCATCGGTGAAGCACCTGGACAGTCCCTGGTGTTTGAACGACCGGATCATGGCAGCAGCGTAGTGCACTGGATTACCTCGTCAATCCGATCACAGATCAACCCGGTTCAGCCTGTCCCTCGTCTTCTCTCGAACCAAGTGTCCATGTCGGGGATGTGTCCCGAGATTGGACGGCGGTATCCGTCTGTCGCGTTTGCGACAGGGGAGTCCGGCTCAATGTCGCAAATGCAACAGGTGATATCTCAATAACCACATGAAATACAAAGGAATCGGTCTTGGCATGGGCTCTGCTTGAGAGGGGCAGATAACGGAGAGAGGGTTTTAGCGCGCATGGCCAAAGCTACTGTAACGTTCGAGGACATCGGTGTCACGGTAACCGTCCCGGCCGGAACCCGGATGATCGAAATATCGGAGAAGGTGGGCTCCGGGATCATTTACGGTTGCCGGGAGGGAGACTGCGGCACCTGTCTCATGGTGGTCACTGCCGGCGGAGACAATTTGAGCGAACCGTCCGTTCTGGAAGACAAGATCCTGCGGGAAAACATGGCCGGGAAAAACAACCGGCTGGCTTGCCAGGCGCAGGTTCTGGGCGGCGAAATTTCCGTCAGGCCTGCCTGACTATCCAACGCTGCCGAATGCGGCTTTTCTCTTATTGACCGGGGTCCGGAACGATGAGATATGAGATGAACTGGCTGGAAATCACGGTGGTCATGCTGGTCGTCCTGACCGCCTATTTGATTCTGCGCATCTGCTTCGGCACGGCCTTCAGGCGGGCGCGCATGGAACGATAGCCGGGCAAGAGTTTTCGGCAGCAAATACATGAAACGAAGGCCGTTCCTTAGAGAACGGCCTTCGCGCACGACGTCTGCCGTCGGTTACTCACATCTGAGACTGCAGATAATTTTGCAGGCCCACCTTGCCGATCAGCTCCAGCTGGGTTTCCAGCCAGTCCACGTGCTCCTCCTCGTTTTCGAGGATGTCCTCGAACAGCTCGCGGCTGACATAGTCGCCGCATTTTTCGCAGTAGGCGATGGCATCCTTCAGCAGAGGCAGGGCCTGGTGCTCGAGCTGGAGGTCGCAGCGCAGCATCTCCTCGGGATTCTCACCGATCTTGAGTTTGCCCAGGTCCTGCAGGTTCGGCAGTCCTTCGAGGAACAGAATCCGCTCGATGAGACGGTCGGCATGCTTCATCTCGTCGATGGATTCCTTGTACTCGTGTTCGTTGAGCTTTCCAAAGCCCCAGTTCTTGAACATCCGGGCGTGCAGGAAATACTGGTTGATGGCGGTCAGCTCGTTGGTGAGAACCTTGTTGAGGTATTCGATGACTTGATTGTCGCCTTTCATGTCGGGTACTCCGTGTGGTGAACGCGGTTAGTGTACCCGGGGCCGATGGGTATCGGTAGTGGCAAACATGGACCGCGGGCGCTGCGAAAGCGCCTTGCCGGAAACTCCTGGGCACATATATTGCCTCATGGGTATCGAAGGAGGGATTACCGTGCCAATAGACTTGTCGAATTCTGAAAGCCCATCCGATCGCGATCTGCCGTTCTCCCTGGTGCGCGCAACGGTGGACCAGGCGCCGGTGGCAATTTCGATCACGGATTTGAAAGCCAACATTCTGTACGTCAACGCCGCATTCAGCGAGATCACCGGCTATGCACCACAAGAGTGCATCGGTCGCAACGAATCGATGCTGTCGGACCGCCGCACGCCCCCGGCGGTTTATCAGGAGCTGTGGGGATGCATCACCCGGCAGCAGGCCTGGCGCGGCCGCTTGCTGAACCGCCACCGGGACGGGCGGCGCTACCTTGCCGATCTCACGGTGGCTCCGATGCTGAACGAAGCGGGGGAGACCACGCATTTCATCGGCATGCACCGCGACGTTACGGAAGAGTATCTGCTGCAGCAGCAAGTGCGGCAGCAGACTTTGTTCCTGGAAACCGTGGTGGCATCGATTCCCGTTTCCGCGGTGCTGATCGATGAGAATGGCCGCATCGTCCTGGACAACCTGATGTACAAGGCGCTGGCCAGCGACCTGAAAGTCGAGGAGCCCGCGCTGCTGTTCCTGAAATTGTTGCGCGAGGAATCCGGCGAGGAATGGAGCGATTTCTGGCACCGCGAAAAGGCGTTCAGGAATCTGGAGTTGCGTTTCGATCCGGGTGGCGGCAGACCTTCGCGCTGGTTCTCCTGCGCGGGCCAGTGGTTCCGCCATGAGGAGGGTACGGTCGACGGATTTTTCTCCGGCTCGGAGAAAGGCTATCTGCTGCTGACGGTCGATGACGTCACCCAGCAGAAAAAACAGCAGGAACAATACCGCCTGCGGGGGCTCCAGGCCTTGATGGCCGAGGAGGAAAAGCTCGAGAGCCTGAAGGAAACGCTGTTCGCCGCCATCCACCAGATCCAGGGGCCGCTGAACCTGATCGGCGCGGCCAAGAACATCCTGGACCGCCGCGGTGACGACGCCGGCAACGTGGCGCTGCGCGACCTGCTGCAGCAGGTCATTGCGGCCGGCGAGGCATCCATCTGCACGCTGGAGAAGTGCATACCCCATACCGACAACAATGCGTTCAAACCGGTCAATCTGAATCAGGTGCTGCACGATGCGATCACGCTGCTGACCGAGCGTCTGCTCGCCAGCGGCATCGTGGTGGAATGGGTGCCGACTCCGGTCCTGCCCAGCCTGCGGGGCTCGGAGAACCGGCTGCGCTCGCTGTTCAAACAGGTCATCGAGAATGCCATCGACGCCATGGCGCATTCCAGGCAGCGCGAACTGCGCATCCACACCTGGACGCGCGATCAGTTGATCCACATCACCATCGAGGATACCGGGCCCGGTATACCTCCGGGGCTGCGTACCCAGGTGTTCGAGCCGTTTTTCACCACCAAGGCGAGCCTGGGCCGCCAGCACGTCGGCATGGGGCTGGCCGTCGCCCACGAGATCGTCAACCAGCACAACGGCCTGATCCGCATCGATCCGGACTACAACGAGGGCTGCCGTATCCATATGCAGTTTGAAATCAGACAGACGCAGCCGGAGAGGTCTGCGAAGGTTTCCCATGGTTGACCGTTACGCATTGATCGAGCGGGAGCTCGAAGCCCTTTATCAGGTCGGCCAGGTCTTGAACAGCACGGCCGAGCTCAAGGGCAAGCTCGAGGGAGTGCTCAACGTCCTGCACGAACAGGCCGATCTGCGCTCCGGAATGATCGCGCTGCGGGAACCGGAAACCGGTGCGTTGGTACTGGCGGTACTGCGGCGGGGCGAAGCCGGACGGATTTCCGACGAGCCGGTGCGTTACGAGCCGGGCGAAGGCCTGATCGGCACCATTCTGGAAGCGAACTGCACCATTGTGGTGGAGCGCATTGCCGACGAGCCGCGTTTTCTCGGCCGCCTCGGCCTCTACGATCCGGAGCTGCCCTTCATCGGTTCGCCCATCCATGTGGGCAAAGATGAATTGCTCGGCGTGCTGGCGGCGCAGCCCAGCGAGCGCGAGCTGCTGGGCGAGCGCGCCCGGTTCCTGGAAATGGTGAGCAATCTGGTCGCGCAGAGCGTCGGCCTGCTGCGCGGAATGGAGCAGAAACAGCGTGATCTCACGACCCAATGCGAGCAGTTGCAGCAGACGCTACGCTCGAATTACGGTTTCGAGAACATCATCGGCCGGACGCCGCCGATGCTGCGGGTGTTCGAGACCGTGCGCCAGGTCGCGAAATGGAACACCACGGTGCTGATCCGGGGCGAGTCTGGCACCGGCAAGGAAATGATCGCCAGCGCGATCCACTTCAATTCGCCACGGGCAAGCGGTCCCTTCGTCAAGCTGAACTGTGCCGCCTTGCCTGAAAACCTCCTGGAGTCGGAGCTGTTCGGCCACGAGAAAGGCGCTTTCAGCGGCGCGGTCAACCAGCGCAAGGGACGGTTCGAGCTGGCCAACCATGGAACCCTTTTCCTGGACGAGATCGGCGAAATTTCCCCGGCGTTCCAGGCCAAGCTGCTGCGGGTGCTGCAGGAGGGCGAATTCGAACGGGTCGGCGGGATTCACACGCTCAAGGTCGACGTCAGGATCATCGCGGCGACCAACCGGGACCTGGAGTCCGCGGTGGAGGAGGGATCATTCCGTGAGGACCTTTATTATCGTCTCAACGTGATGCCCATCCAGATGCCGCCTCTGCGCGAGCGCAAGGAGGACATCCCGGAACTCTCCCGTTTCCTGCTGGGCAGGATTTCCCGCAACCAGGGCGACCGGCCCCTGGAAATCAAGGAGAGCGCCATCCGTTCGCTGATGCGGCACGACTGGCCCGGCAACGTGCGCGAGCTGGAAAACCTGCTCGAGCGCGCGGCGATCATGAGCCGCGAAGGGGTCATCGACAGCGAGGTGATCGCTTTGACCGGGCTCAAGGAAAAGCTGACGACGGCGGCCGATGCGGCCTCGTACAAGGCCGACCTGGACGACGAGAACCTGGACGAACGGGAGCGGATCATCGCCGCGCTCGAGCAGAGCGGCTGGGTGCAGGCGAAGGCCGCACGCCTGCTCGACATGACCCCGAGACAGATCGCCTACCGCGTCAAGATCCTGAATATCCACATGAAACACTTGTAGAATCCGCCGCGGCGTTTGCCGCCAGCGGATTCGCCGCCGCAGGGTCCGTATTGACACGCCATGTGCATGTCGGCAGGCTCTTGCCCGTGCGTGCCGGGGGCCGGTCCGCGCGTCCTTCCCAAGAACAATGCGAGGTGGTTATGAATGATGGAAAGCGTCAGGTGAGGCGAGTCAGCGGAGCAGCAAGGATTGGGCCCCGGTCCGGGGTGATTCTCGTCCTCCTGGCGTCGATGGCCGAACCCGCCCTGGCAAAACGGGTGTATTGTCCGACCAATCTCCAGTCGGAGCTGGATGCCATCAAGTCGGGCGGTACCCTGCAGATATCCGGAACCTGCGTCGGCCATTTCGTGGTCTGGAAAAACGTCGAACTTCAAGGCAAAGGCACGGCTCCGACCCTGTTCGGGGCCGGCAGCGGCACGGTGTTGACCATCCTCGGAGCGGCCAACAAGGTCAAGGTGAAGAATCTCACCATCACCGGTGGCGGCGGCGTTGGCGACGGCGCCGGGATTCTCAACTACGGCAACCTGACGCTGGTCGGTTCGGTGGTGATGGGGAACAACGCCGTGAACAACGGCGGCGGTATTTACAATTACGGCACGACCACCCTGAAGCAGTCGCAGGTTACCGGAAACAGCGCCGGCCTGGACGGCGCCGGCGTCTACAACAACAGCTCCGCCTCGGGTTGGGGAACCCTGTCCCTGTACGGGTCCGAGGTGACCGGCAACAAGGCCGGCGGCAGTGGCGGCGGGATTTACAGCTTCGGTTCCGCCTATCTCAAGAATTCCGTGCTGAACGGCAACCAGGCCGGCGGAGACGGCGGCGGACTCAAGAGTGCCCCGGGTTCGATAACCACGATCACCGGTTCCGTGATCACCGGCAACATCGCGGCCAGCAATGGCGGGGTGTCGGGCACCATCACCTTCAAAGGGAAGCAGTCGACGATCAGCGGCAATCTGCCCGACGGCCCCTGAGGCATCGGCGGGATAGCCCGCCGGCCTCGAAATCCCGATCGGCGCGCCGCCTGCGCCTGGCGGCCGATCGGGATTCGCGTGGCCGTCGGCTGGATGCGGTGCCGGCTCTTACGGTGAACCCAGACAGTGGTTCGCGGCCTGGTTGCTCATGATGACCAGGTCGAACGGAAATTCCCCCTTCTGATTGAAATGCACGGCGTCGGCCTTGCTGAGCCGCTGCGATATCTCCTTCGCCATGCATTCGCATATCCGTCCCAGCTCCTGGTCGTTCTTGACGAGGTTGTCGGGATCATTCTGCTGCCCCTTGATGCATTTTTCGACGTAGAGTTTTTCGAAAATCTCGTGCTCGGATTGAGTCACCGGAATGTGCGAAGGCGCAGCAGGGATGGGGCTCGTTGTGGCGGCCGGAGCTGAAGTCTTGGCCGGCTCCGGGGTTTCGCTGCCGCAGCCGGCGAGCAGGGCGGCGGTTGCGGCGAGGCCGGCCAGGGCCCGGCGGAAAGCTTTATCTTGATCCATGGAATGCCCTCAGGATGGGTTTGTTTATGGAGTCTGGGCGCAGGTTCAACGGGAGAGGCACTTTACCCAGCCAGGGCCGGGCAGGGCAAGCCCCGCTCGGAGGCTCCAAGGCCACATTGATTTTCGGAGAACCTCTTCTATAGTAAAAATCTCCTGCAAACCTCAAGTTGGAGTGAAATATGGAAAAGCTGTTCGCCTTGCTTCTGCTCATGTTTTTCAGCATCGCAGCCTGGGCCGAGCCCCTGGACATCAACACCGCAACCGCCGAGGAAATCGCCGCGACGATGACGGGCGTGGGAAAAGCCAAGGCAGAAGCCATCGTGAAGGACCGTGAGGCTCACGGCAATTTCAAGTCGGTCGACGATCTGAAGCGCGTCAAGGGAATCAAGGAAGGCATTCTGTCCAAGAATCGCGACAAGATCGCCGTCAAGGGCGATACGGCCGCCGTCACGCCCGCCGCGGCTGCGACCGCAGCGCCGGCGGCGAAGCCTCCGCACTGAGCCGATAACGGTTTTTTTTTCCTTCGCGGGAAGGCGTGGCTCCCGGGCCGCGCCTTTTTTGTCGTTCCGTGTTCAGACCGGCGGAATCTGAAAAGACTCCAGGACCTTGATGTAGTTGGCCCGTTCGTAGGCGCCGGGATTGGCGATCCTGCCATGGCTCATGCTTCCCTTGAGCAGGGCGACGGATGCGAACCCATGGGCATCCATCCAGTGCTCGAGGCCTTTCACGAGCACCGCGGCGTAGCTGGGGCCGTGCCGGAGCAGGGCCGATGTCGTCATGACGGCATCGGCTCCCGCGAGCAGGTATTTGACGACCTCCCCGGCGCCGGCCACGCCGGTCGTCGCGCCCAGCGAAGGGCCAATCTTGCCGTGCAGCAGGGCGATCCAGAGCAAAGGCAGGCGTATTTCGCCGGGGCTGCTCAGTTCCAGTGAAGGGAGGACCTCCAGCCGCTCGATGTCGACGTCCGGCTGGTAGAAGCGGTTGAACAGCACCAGCGCGTCGGCGCCTGCTCGTTCGAGGCGGCCGGCCATGTGGGCCATGGCGCTGAAGAACGGGCTGAGCTTCAAGGCGACGGGGATGCGCACCGCCGACTTGACCGTCGTCAGGATGTCCACATGGCGCTGTTCGATTTCGTTGCCGGAGATGCCGGGATCGGTTTCGATGCCGTAGATGTTCAGCTCCAGGCCATGGGCGCCGGCCTGTTCGATTTGTCGTGCGTAGTCGATCCAGCCTTCGTCGCTCACGCAGTTCAAACTGGCGATGACCGGAATGTCGACGGCTTCGACGGCCCGCCGGATCAGCTCGAGATAGCGCTCCGGTCCGGCGTGATAATCGGCGGCCGCCGGAAAATAGCTCAACGACTCGGCGAAGCTCTCGCTGCCAGAGGCCATCAGCCGTGAGCACACCTCGTTTTCATGCCGGATCTGCTCTTCGAACAGGGAGAACAGAACGACGGCTGCGACGCCCCCGTCTTCCAGCCGCCGGATGCCGTGGAGGCTTTCCGAAAGCGGGGAGGCCGAGGCGACGACGGGGTGTTTCAAGGTCAGTCCCATGTAGTTTGTGCTGAGGTCCATGGCGCGTCTCCTCGATCATTGGGTCTTGAGGCTGGCGTCGGGATGGAAGTGGGCGCCGCTCCGGCTCGCCATCTCCTCGTAGGTTTCCCACTTCTGGTCGACCGCCTGCTGGGCCAGCGCCATCAAATGCTCGCTTTCCGCCGGGTGGGCGCGGGCCAGCATCCGGTAGCGCAGTTCGTTCATAGCATAGTCCTTGAGTTTGATGCGGGGGCGGGGCGAGTCCAGTACGAAGGGGTTCCGGTCGGATTGCCGCAGCGCCGGGTTGTAGCGGATCAGCGGCCAGTGGCCGCTGGCCGCGGCCAGGTCCTGCTGTTTCAAGCCCTGCCGCATGTCGATGCCGTGGGCGATGCAGTGGCTGTAGGCCAGGATCAGCGAGGGACCGGGATAGGCTTCGGCTTCGCGCAGGGCCAGCAACGCCTGCTGGGGATTGGCGCCCATGGCGATCCGGGCGACGTAGACGTTGCCGTAAGCGATGGCCTGCAGTGCGACGTCCTTCTTGGCGACCGGTTTGCCGGCGGCGGCGAATTTGGCGACGGCGCCGAGCGGGGTGGATTTCGACATCTGGCCGCCGGTGTTGGAGTAGACCTCGGTGTCCAGCACCAGGACGTTGACGTCCCGGCCGCTGGCCAGGACATGGTCGAGCCCGGCCGAGCCGATGTCGTAGGCCCAGCCGTCGCCGCCGACGATCCAGATGCTGCGCCGTACCAGATGGTCGGCCACCGAGAGCAGGTCCTGCGCCGCTTCGCAATCGATGTCCCGCAAGGCGGATTTCAGGGCGGCGACGCGCAGGCGCTGGCGGCGGATTTCGGATTCGGTGAGCTGCGGCGCGTTCAATATTTCGTCGACCAGCCCGGCCGGCAGCTGTTGCCCAAGTTCTTCCAGCCGCTGGCGGGCGAGGGCCAGATGCTTGTCGGCGCTGAGCCGGAACCCTAAGCCGAATTCGGCATTGTCCTCGAACAGCGAGTTCGACCAGGCCGGGCCGCGGCCTTCCGCGTTCTTGGTCCAGGGGGTGGTCGGCAGGTTGCCGCCGTAGATCGAGGAGCAGCCGGTGGCGTTGGCGACGAGCAGGCGGTCGCCGAACAACTGGGACAGGAGGCGCACGTAGGGTGTTTCGCCGCAGCCGGCGCAGGCACCGGAGAACTCGAACAGCGGCTCCAGGAACTGGGCGCCGCGCACGGAGGAGAAGTCCACCCGCGAGCGGTCGTTGACCGGCAGTTGCTCGAAGAAGCGGATGCCGATGCGTTCCTGTTCCAGGATCGGGGCTTTCGGCCGCATGTTGATCGCCTTGACGCCGGCTTCCCGCGGGCTGCGGGCCGGGCAGACCTCCACGCACAGGCCGCAGCCGGTGCAGTCCTCCACGTAGAGCTGCAGGGTATAGCGGGTTTCCGGGAAGCCGCGCGCGTTGATGGGGGCGGACTTGAAGCCGCCGGGCGCATTTTCGAGCAGCGATTCCGGATAGAACTTGGAGCGGATGACGCTGTGCGGGCAGACGAAGCCGCAGTTGCCGCATTGGATGCAGAGGTCCGGTTCCCACACCGGTACGGTATCGGAAATGTTGCGCTTCTCCCAGCGGGTGGTGCCGGAGGGATAGGTGCCGTCGACCGGCAGGGCGGACACCGGCAAGGCGTCGCCGGCGCCGGCCATCATGGCCGCCGTCACCCGCTGGACGAATTCCGGCGCTTCGGGCGGCACCGGCGGCGCCATTTCCAGGCGGCTGCTGGACCGCGCCGGTACTTCCACCCGGTACAGATGCGCCAGGGTATGGTCCACCGCGGCGAAGTTCATCTTGACCACGTCCTCGCCTTTCTTGCCGTAGGTCTTGCGGATCGAGGCCTTGATCCGCTCGATCGCCTCCTCGCGCGGCAGCACGCCGGAGATGGCGAAGAAGCAGGTCTGCATCACGGTATTGGTCCGGCTGCCCATGCCGGATTCCGCGGCGACCTTGGAGGCGTCGATGACGTAGAAAGCGATATCCTTTTCGATGATGCGCTCCTGTACCGGGCGGGGCAAACGGTCCCACACCGCGTCCGGCCCGTACGGGCTGTTGAGCAGGAACACCGCATTCTGGCGGGCGAGTTCCAGCACGTCGTTTTTTTCCACGATGTTGAACTGGTGGCAGCCGATGAAGCCGGCGGAGCGGATCAGATAGGGCGATTCGATCGGGCGGGGGCCGAAGCGCACGTGGGAGACGGTGCGCGAGCCCGATTTCTTCGAGTCGTAGACGAAGTAGCCTTGCGCGTGCAGCGGGGTGGATTCGCCGATGATCTTGATGCTGTTCTTGTTGGCCCCCACCGTACCGTCCGCGCCCAGGCCGAAGAACAGGGCACGCACCACGTCGTCCGGCTCGATCTCGAACCGCTCGTCGTAATCCAGGCTGGTGTGGGAGACGTCGTCGCGGATCCCGATGGTGAAATGGTTCTTCGGCTCCGGCTGGGCCAACTCGTCCAGCACCGCCTTGGCCATGGCCGGCGTGAATTCCTTGGACGAGAGGCCGTAGCGGCCGCCGATGACTCGGACCGATGAGCCGTGTTCCGCCAGCGCCGTGACCACGTCGGTGTAGAGCGGCTCGCCGATGGAGCCCGGCAGCTTGAGCCGGTCCAGCACCGCGATGGCCCGGACGCTCGCCGGCAACGCCGCCAAAAAGTAGGGTGTGGAGAAGGGCAGGGCGAGGCGTACCTGCACCACGCCGACCTTCTCGCCCTGCCGGCACAGGAAGGCCACGGTCTCGCGCAGGGTGAGCGCTCCCGATCCCAGGATCACCGCGACCCGTTCGGCCTGCGGGTCGCCGAAGTAATCGAACAAACGGTACTGCCGGTCGGTGAGCGCCGCGAATTTGTCGAACTGCGCCTGCACGATCTCCGGCAAGCGGGCATAGAACGGGTTGACGGTCTCCCGGCCCTGGAAATAGACGTCCGGGTTCTGGGCGGTGCCGCGGATGAAGGGATGGTCCGGATTCAGTGCCCGCGTCCGATGCTCCCGGACCTTGGCGGGATCGATCATGGCGCGGATGTCCTCGTCGGCGATCAGCTTCAACTTGTTGACCTCGTGCGAGGTGCGGAAGCCGTCGAAGAAATGTACGAAGGGAATCCGCGATTCGAGGGTGGCGGCCTGGGCCAGCAGGGCCATGTCGTGCGCCTCCTGCACGGAAGCGGAGGCGAGCTGGGCGAAGCCGGTGGGGCGCACGGCGGCGACGTCCGAATGGTCGCCGAAGATGGACAAGCCCTGGGCGGCGAGTGCGCGGGCGGCGACGTGGAACACCGTAGGGGTGAGCTCGCCGGCGATTTTGTACATGTTCGGGATCATCAGGAGCAGGCCCTGCGAGGCGGTGAAAGTGGTGGTCAAGGCGCCTGTCTGTAGCGCCCCGTGCACCGCGCCGGCGGCTCCGCCTTCGCTCTGCATCTCCACCACCAGCGGCACGTTGCCCCAGATGTTGGGCTTGCCTTCGGCCGCCCACTGGTCGGCCAGTTCGGCCATGGTGGAGGAGGGAGTGATCGGATAGATCGCGCAGACCTCGTTGATCCGGTAGGCGATGTAAGCCACCGCCTCGTTGCCCTCGAGCGTGGTTTCCGTGGTCGGATGCATGGTCTCAGGCTCCCGGTTCGTTGATCATTTCGATGGCATGGCAGGGGCATTGCTCGTAGCAGACGGCGCAGCCGGTGCAGCGATCGTAGTCGTAGCGGTAGCGCTTGCCCGGCCCCAGCTTGACGATGGCCTGTTCGGGGCAGGCCCCGTAGCAGCCGTCGCATTCGAAACAGTTGCCGCACGAGAAGCAGCGCCGGGCCTCGAACAGCGCCTCGGTTTCGCTCAAGCCCTGCACGACCTCGTCGAAGCCGTAGGCCCGCGCGGCCGGGTCGAGCTCGGCCTGTTCGCGCTGGTCCGCCTCGGTCAGGTACCAGACGTGGAGCTTGTCGAAGCCGACGATGGGATGTTTGGGGGGCGGGGCATAGGCTGTGCCGCGCAGATAGGCGTCGATGTGGCGGGCGGCCTTCTTGCCGTGGCCGACCGCGACCGTGACAGTGCGCTCGCTGGGCACCATGTCGCCGCCGGCGAAGATGCCGGCTTTGCCGGTCATCATGTTTGCGTCCACCAGCACCGTGCCGTCGTCCTTGAAGCGGATGCCGGGAATCTTGTGCAGGAAGGCGGTGTCGGTGTCCTGGCCCAGGGCGAGGATCAGGGCGTCGGCTTCCAGGGTCTCGAATTCTCCGGTCGGCTGCGGATAACCGCGTTCGTCGATGCGCATGACCTCGACCTGGATGTGGGTCTGGTCGATCTGCTTGATGGTGCGCAGCCAGTTGATCTTGACGCCTTCCTCCAGCGCCTCGTCGGCCTCGAACGGATGGGCCGGCATGTGCTCGCGGTCGCGGCGGTAGATGATCAAGGCCTCTTCCGCCCCCAGGCGTTTGGCGGTGCGGGCCGCGTCCATCGCGGTGTTGCCGCCGCCGTAGATTGCCACCCGGCGGCCCAGCTTCGGCGGATCGCCGCTGGCCGCCTGGCGCAGGAAGCTGACCGCATCGAGAATCTTGCCGGCATCGCGGGAGGGGATATCGACCCGCTTGCTCAGGTGCGCGCCGATGGCGAGGAAGACGGCGTCGAAGCGCCCCGCCGTCTTTTCTTCGAGCACGTCGTCGACCCGGCGGTTGAGCCTGATCTTGACCCCCATGCGCTCGATGCGCTGGATTTCCTGCTCCAGTTCGCGGCGGGGCAGGCGGTAGGCCGGGATGCCGAAATGCATCATGCCGCCGGCCAGCGGGCCCGCTTCGAAAATTTCGACCTGGTGCCCCAGCCGGGCGAGATGGTAGGCGGCGGACAGCCCGCTGGGGCCGGCGCCGATCACCAGCACCCGCTTGCCGCTGGGGGGCGTTTCGGTCTCCGCCTCCCAGCCCTCCCGCAGGGCGGTGTCGCCCAGGAAACGTTCGACCGCGTGGATGCTCACGGAATCGTCCACCTCGTTGCGGTTGCAATGGGATTCGCACGGGTGGTAGCAGACCCGGCCGTGCACCGCCGGCATCGGGTTGTCCCGCATCAGGATCTGCCAGGCGCGCCGGTAACGGCCGGCCTGGGCTTCGGCCAGCCAGGCCTGGACGTTCTCGCCGGCCGGACAAGCGCTGTTGCAGGGCGGCAGCAGGTCGACGTAGATCGGGCGCCGGCGGCGCACCGGGCCGGTGCCTTTGCCATGGCTGGCAAGATCGGCGGGATGCGTGATGTCGCTGAACTTGGGGCCGCTCATTGCGTTTCTCCATCGGGTCGGGCCTGCCGAACGGTAGGAAATCATCCGTTCCGGTTCAAGTTTAGCGGGAAAGTGTGAAAAAACGGACGCCGGCGAGACCGCCGAGCTGCCACACAGGGGCGGGCGATCACCTCCGAGGGAGGTTGAGCCGGGCGATGAGTCCACCTTCGGGGCAGTTGCGCAGGGTCAGACGGCCGCCGTGGCCGAGGGCGACGTCCCGGGCGATGGACAACCCCAGGCCGGTGCCGCCGGAGGCGCGGTTGCGGGAGGTTTCGAGCCGGACGAAGGGCGCGAAGACCGCTTCGAGCTGGTCGTCCGGAATCCCCGGCCCGTGGTCCCTCACTTCGATGACCAGATTGCCCGGCGCATCCTTCAGCGTGATCTCGGCGCTCCGGCCGTAGCGCAGGGCATTGCCGATCAGGTTGTCCAGGCAGCGCCGCAGCGCGATGGGACGGGCCATGATCGGTCTGGCCTCGCCGCTGACGCTGACCTCCTGACCCTGATCCTGCGCGTCCTCCGCGAGCGAATTCACCAGGGCTTCGACGTCCAGCGGCTGCAGCGGCTCGGGTTCGACATGGCCGCGCAGATAATCCAGGGTCGATCCCAGCATGATCGACATTTCGCGCAGATCCTCGTGCAGTTTTTCGCGGAGTTCGGGTGGCTCCACGCCTTCGACGCGGAGGTTGAGGCGGGTGATCGGCGTGCGCAAATCGTGGGATACCGCCGCCAGGAACTGGCTGCGCTGGCGGATCTGTTCGAGCAGTTGCGCCTGCATGCGGTTGAGCGCGCGGGCGGCCTGGCGGGCCTCGGCGGGACCGCTTTCCTCCAGCGGCTGGGTGCTGAGGCTGTCGCCGAAATGCTCGGCAGCCCGGGCGATGCGGATGATGGGCCGGGACAGCCAGCGGGCGCCGATCCATGCCGTCAGCCCCAGGGCAACCAGCCGCATCGCCGCACTGATCCAGCCGCCGTGCGGGCGGTAGGGGAGGGACAGCCCGGTGCCGAAGGCGCCGCCGGGGGTCGGCTCGGGTGTGGTCTGGGGCGTGGGAACCGGGGTCGGATCCAGGCCGGGGACGCGCCAACCGAAATTGTCTTTCGGCGGCGGGAAGTCGCCGGGTGGAGGCGGCCGCGACATCCACTCGGGCAGAGGCGGCAGGTGAGGCTGGGGAGCCGGCTGCGCCGGGGCCGGCGGTGGAGACGGGGGTTCGAACAGCTCCAGGTTGAACACGACCGCCATCCCCAGGAAGTGGCTGGCGGTCAAGGTCACCAGCAGCAGCAGAAACAGCCGGATGAACAGCGTGTCCGGGATCAGGCGCCGCATTTGCTTACCTGGGCGCTGAAGAAATAGCCTTCGCCGCGGATGGTCTTGATGAGCTTGGGATTCTTGGGGTCGTCCTGCAGTTTCTGGCGCAGCCGGGACACCAGCAGGTCGATGCTGCGGTCGAAGACCTCCATGGCCCGGCCGCGGGCATAGTCGAGCAACTGGTCGCGGGTCAGGATGCGGTTCGGGCGCTCGATGAACACGCTCAGCAGGCGGAATTCGGCGTTGGAAAGGGGAACGACCATGCCTTCGGGCGAGGTCAGTTGCCGGAGCACCCGGTGCAGCCGCCAGCCTTCGAATTCCACGGCGATGTCGGAGGCTTCGGGGCTTTCCGTTTCACGTTCGTGGCGGGCGCGTCGGAGGATGGTCTGGATGCGAGCCACCAGTTCGCGCGGCTCGAACGGTTTGGCCACGTAGTCGTCGGCGCCGAGTTCCAGGCCGACCACGCGGTCCATGGGATCGCCCCTGGCCGTGAGCATGATGACCGGGATATCGCTCTCGGCGCGCAGCGACCGGCACAGGCTCAGGCCGTCTTCGCCGGGGAGCATCAGGTCCAGTACGACGAGGTCGAACGGGCTGTCCGCAAGCGCTTTTTTCATCTCCGCGCCATCGTGGACACCGACGGCTTCCATGCCGAAGCGCGAGAGGTATCCGCCGAGCAGATTCCGTATCTCGACGTCGTCATCCACGATCAGAATACGTGTGGTCGGTGCCTGCATGGAGCTGTTACTTCAGGGGGAGGGGGCTGCCTTCGGCTTTTCCGGGAGTGAATCGGCATTTGCCGTCGGCCGGCATGGGGCCCATTTTATCGAGTTCGGCCAGCAGTTGGGCGTTTACGGTCTTTTTCTGGGCTGCATCCAGGCTGTCGTAGAAGCTCAGCCACAGTTTCCGGTTTTCCTTCATCCTGGCTTCGACGCCGTTCTTGTCCGCGCCCAGTTTGTCGAAGAGGGCGTGAAGATCGGCGTGGCCATCGCTCAGCGCCGACTTGATGTCCTTCTGGGCGGCCTCGAAGCGCTCGCGGTGCGACTTCGTCATCTGCCGGGTATCGTCTTCGGCGCGTTTCCACAGACCGTCCTGTTCGCCGTTCAGGTTCAGCTCGCCGTGGATGCGCCAAAGCAACCCGGCCAGCCGCTCCTCCGGATCGGGTTCGGGCGGGGGGAATGCGCCGGCCGTCGATACGACCGAGGCGAGGCCTGCGAACACAGAGGCTGCGATCAATTTCTGCAAGAGAGAACGATAACGCTTCATGGGGGATCTCCTGATTGAGTTTTCAGCGGATGCCGCCGGGCCTGTCTTACCCGGCGATGGCATGGTCTCGAGGGCCGGTGTCGGCAGAATTTCCGAAATGTATCAGCATTGAATCGGGCCACGGGTTTGGACCGGGCCGGGTTAAGCCGTATCATCGGGATCTCCGCTTTTCCAGGACCAAGACCCGCAACACATGCGTGACGCTACCCCGAAGACCATCTACCTCAAGGATTACCAGCCACCCGAATATCTGGTCGACGCCATCGACCTGTTCTTCGAGCTGGATCCCCAGTCCACCCGCGTCACTTCCCGGCTGAAGCTACGCCACAATCCGGCGGTGGAGGAATGGAAGCCCGTGCTCGCGCTCGACGGCGAGCAACTGGCATTCGAGTCCGCCAAGCTCAACGGACGGATGCTGACCGAGGGCGAGTACAGCGTCAGCGACACGGGGCTGGTGATCCATGCGGTGCCGGACCGTCCGTTCGAACTCGAGATCGTCAACCGGATCAACCCGGAAGCCAACACCGCGCTGGAAGGGCTGTACCTGTCCAACGGCATGTTCTGCACCCAGTGCGAACCGCACGGCTTCCGCCGCATCACCTATTACATCGACCGGCCCGACGTCATGTCGTTGTTCACCACGACGATCGTGGCGGACCAGAGCCGCTATCCGGTGCTGCTGTCGAACGGCAACCGGAGTGCGCGCGGCGAACTCAAGAACGGCCGGCACTGGGTCAAGTGGGAGGACCCCTTCAAGAAGCCCTGTTATCTCTTCGCCCTGGTGGCCGGGCAGTTGGCCTGCCTGGAAGACCGATTCGTCACCGCCTCGGGCCGCGAGGTGGCGCTGCAGATCTACGTGGAGCCGCACGACTTGGACAAGTGCGATCACGCCATGCAGTCGCTCAAGCACGCGATGCGCTGGGACGAGGAGCGCTTCGGCCGCGAGTACGACCTCGACCTGTACATGATCGTCGCCGTCAGCCACTTCAACATGGGGGCGATGGAGAACAAGGGGCTCAACGTCTTCAATACCAAGTTCGTGCTGGCGCGGCCCGATACCGCGACCGACGCCGATTACGAACACATCGAGGGCGTCATCGGCCACGAATATTTCCACAACTGGACCGGCAACCGCATCACCTGCCGCGACTGGTTCCAGCTCAGCCTGAAGGAAGGGCTGACCGTGTTCCGCGACCAGGAGTTCAGCGCCGACCGGAGCTCGCGGGCGGTCAAGCGTATCGAGGACGTGAACCTGCTGCGGACCCGCCAGTTCGCCGAGGACGCAGGTCCCCTGGCGCACCCGGTGCGGCCGGATTCCTACATCGAGATCAACAACTTCTACACCCTCACCGTGTACGAGAAGGGCGGGGAGGTGGTGCGGATGCTCCGGACCCTGGTCGGCCCCGAGGGCTTCCGCAAGGGTACGGACCTCTATTTCGAGCGCCACGATGGGCAAGCCGTGACCTGCGACGATTTCGTGCGCTGCATGGAGGACGCCAACGGCATCGATTTGGGCCAGTTCCGCTTGTGGTATGCCCAAGCTGGCACCCCGGAACTGCGGCTCGAATCCGAATACGACGCCGGGGCCCGGACCCTGCGCCTGTCGGTGCGCCAGTCCTGCCCGCCGACGCCGGGCCAGCCGGTCAAGCAGCCTCTGCACATCCCGTTGGCCGTAGGCCTGCTGGCGGAGGATGGGCGCGAATTGCCGCTGCGGCTGGCGGGCGAAGCCGAGGCCGGCCCGGGAACCCGGGTGCTGCACATCCGGGAGGCCGAACAGGTGTTCGAATTCGTCGACGTGCCGGAACGGCCCGTAGTCTCCGCCTTGCGCGGCTTTTCCGCGCCGGTCCGATTGAAAATGGAACGCGGCGCCGAGGAACTGGCATTCCTGTTCGCCCACGACACCGACGCCTTCAACCGCTGGGACGCCGGCCAGACCTTGGCGACCCAGGTGATGCTCGGCCTCATCGAGCGCATCCAGGCGGGCGAAACTCCGCAAAGCCTCGACTCGAACCTGGTCGATGCCTTCCGCGCGCTGCTGGCGCGACCGGCGGCTGACCTGTCCTATCAGGCGCTGCTGCTGGGCCTGCCTTCGGAAGATTACGTCGCCGCCTTGATGAGCGTGGCCGATCCGGAAGCCATCCACCGGGCGCGCCAGACGGTCCGCAAAGCCTTGGCCGCCGCTCTGGCCGAGGACTTCCTGAGGCTCTACTGGGAGCACCATGCGGCTGAAACGGGCGGTCTCGATCCGGCCGCGAGAAACCGGCGCAGGATCAAGAACACCTGCCTGGGATTCATCGCCGAACTGGAGACGGCCGATTCGTACGAGCTGTGCGCAGCCCAGTTCCGCGAAGCCCGCACCATGACCGACCAGATCGCGGCCCTGGGAGCGATCGTCAACAGCGCCCATCCGGAAAAGGCGGACTGCCTGGCCGAGTTCTACCGCCGCTGGCGTGAGGAGGCGCTGGTCATTGACAAATGGTTCGCTCTGCAGGCGAGCTGTCATCTGCCCGGCACCCTGGAGAGCGTCAAGGCGCTGACCGCGCATTCCGATTTCGACCTGCGCACCCCCAACCGCGTGCGTTCGCTGATCGGCGCGTTCTCGCAGGCCAACCCGGTCAATTTCCATGCGGCCGACGGCAGCGGCTACGAATTCCTAGGGGATCAGATCGTCGCCCTCAACGCCATCAATCCCCAGGTCGCCGCCCGCATGCTGGGCGCCTTGACCCAGTGGCGCCGCTACGACCAGGGGCGGCAGGAAGCCATGTGTCGCCAGTTGCAGCGCATCGCGGGCTTGGAAGGCGTGTCGAAGGACGTGTACGAGGTGGCGGTGAAGAGTCTGGCGTAGGCGGTGACGTCCGCCCCCGGTTTATGCCGGGGAATGGGTCTTGAGCCAATCGCGCAAGGCGGCGTTCATGCGCGATTGCCAACCCTGGCCGGTGGCGCGAAAGGCGGCAACGATGTCGGCGTCGTAGCGTACCGTCAGGGCGACCTTGCGGTTTTCCGCCCTGGGGCGCCCCCGGCGCACCAGTTTTTCGCCGACAAATTCGTCGGCTTGCTCGAAGAATTCGTCCGTGAGTTCCGGGGCGTCGTCCGGATCATGCCACTCGGTGGGCGTAACGGGTTGTTTCGCGTTCATTGGCTTTCCTCAAGGAAATGATGCGGCGAGCCTCGCCGCGAGGTGTCCAGACCAGAACCACCATTCGGCCTTTCAGCATGCCGACTGTGATGAAGCGTGATTCGCCATAATCTTCGCGGGCGTCTTCCAGGGTAAAGTGGCGTCCGGCAAATATTTCAGCGGCATCTGCGAAATCCACGCCGCGTTCGGCGAGGGTCTTGTTGCGTTTTTCGGGATCGAATTCGATCAACATGTCGAATTATCGTAGTTACGATTATTTTTGCCGTCAAGGGTGCCGTACGGCTCGGCAGAGCATGGGACTGTCATGAAAGCCTGGTTGATCGACCAAACAGGGCCGCTGGATTCGTCGCGAGCCCCGCTGCGGCTCGCCGACCTCCCGGTGCCGGTGCCCGGCCCTGGCGAAATCCTGCTGCGGGTTTCGGTCTGCGGCGTGTGCCACACCGAAATCGACGAGATCGAGGGCCGCGCCGCGCCGCCCTGCCTGCCGGTGGTGCCCGGGCACCAGGTCGTCGGCCGAATCGCGGCTCTCGGGGCGGGTGTGACGGGATTCGCCGTGGGCGATCGCGTCGGCGTGGCCTGGATATTTTCCGCCTGCGGCGAATGCGAGTACTGCCGGTCGGGACGGGAGAACCTCTGTTCCGGATTCCGCGCCACCGGGCGCGACGCCGACGGCGGCTATGCGGAGTACATGAAGGCGCCTGCGGCCTTCGTCGTCCGTATCCCGGAGGTGTTCACCGATCTTGAGGCCGCGCCGCTCCTGTGCGCCGGCGCCATCGGCTACCGTTCGCTCAACCTCGCGGGGCTCCAAAACGGCCAGCGGCTGGGGCTTACCGGGTTCGGGGCGTCCGCCCATCTGGTGCTGATGATGGCGCGGCACCGGTTCCCCGATTCGGAAGTCTACGTGTTCGCGCGCAATCCTGAGGAACGCGCCTTCGCGCTGCAGTTGGGCGCGGTCTGGGCCGGCGATACCGCGGATATTTCTCCCGCGCCGCTGGCTGCCATCATCGACACCACGCCGGTCTGGAAGCCGGTGGTCGCGGCGCTCGCCAACCTCGCTCCCGGCGGCCGGCTGGTCGTCAATGCGATACGCAAGGAGCCCGGGGACCGTGACTGCCTGGCCGGTCTCGACTATGCCCGGCATTTGTGGATGGAGCGGGAAATCAAGTCGGTCGCCAACGTGGCGCGCAGCGACGTGGCCGGCTTTCTGGCGCTGGCGGCGGAAATCGGCATCCGTCCCGAGACGGAGGAGTACGCATTCGAGGACGCCAACCGGGCGCTGCTCGACCTCAAGCAGCGCCGGATTCGCGGGGCGAAGGTGTTGCGGGTGGCCTGAACGGCCGATTTACTTCGTCCCCTTACCAAGTACGACACCGCGGACAAGTGTTTTCGCCCCGCTCCCGCTTATGGTGTAATAGACCCCATGAAAGCCGTGGAACTTTTTCGTACCAAGGAGGCTTACGCGGCGAGGGGTTCGTCGAGATCGTGATTTGGAGGGTTCCGTCTCCTGTGCCTCCGTCGCAGCATCCTTACAAGTACCGGCTGGTTTACGTTGTGGATGGCGAGCGGAGAGTGGGTTATGACAATGAACGAGGCAAGGGCGATCACAAACATATCGGTAACCAAGAGGCACCGTATCGCTTCGTCAATCCCCAACAATTGATGGCTGATTTCATAGCCGATATAGAAGGTGTCGAACAATGACCGAGCGAGTTTTGAATGTGAAAGTGGGGGAGCCTCTCGAGGCGAATCTGTCCCGTGCGGCCCGGATGGTGGAGGCGCTGGAGCTTGGGGAGAGTCCTGCGCCGTATTTCGGGATCGGTTTTGCCGACGTCGGTCAGTTCGCGGCGTTGTTCACGCCGCGCCGCTGGGATTTGCTCGCCGTTCTGCGGGAATGCGGTCCCATGACCGTTGCGGAGCTGGCGCGGCGGCTGAAGCGCGACTACAAGAACGTGCACGGCGACGTGGAGAAGCTTTCCGCGTGGCATGCCGTGGAGCGGGATGAGCGGGGATGGGTGAGCGCCCCCTATTCCGAGATCGTAGTGGACATTCGCCTTCCGCAAGGGCGGGTGGCTTGAGCCGGAATTTTCAGTCCCTAACGGCCCCTCTGTAGCAATGGTCGAACAGTATCCGCCATTCCGCGAGCTGGATGCGCCGGCACAAGGCCTCTGCCGGCGTGTGGCCGAGGCGGGCGGTTTCGCACAGGTCGATGAAGGCGAAGGGGTCCCAGGCGGTTTGCCGCAGCAGGAATTCGGTTTCGCGCGAGGGCGGTTCGGCTTGGGTCAGCTCCCGCGCGGCGGCGGCCACTTCGGGAAAGACCGGATGGCTGCCGACTCGCTTGAACCAGTACTTGCTGTTCCAGGCGTCCGGCTCGCGGCGATGGAGGATGCCGTGCCAGTAGCTGCCGCTGGCCGTGGCGATGCCCTGGCTGATTCGGTGGCTTTCGTCGAAAAAATCGTGATACAGCCAGACCGCCGCCAGGCAGCACCGTGCCATGTCATGGTCGCGGACCGTTTCGGGTTCGAAAGCCGTTTCGATCCGCAACGCCTCCAGCCGCGGCCGCATGCCGAGGTTGGGTACGCCCGGTACCAGGCTGTTCAGCCGTTCGTTGGCCAGGAGTTCGGCGAAGGGTTTTGAATAGTGAGTTGTTTTGGGCATGGCCGTCAGCTCTTCATTGCCGGAGTCTCAATCCGGCCAGAAGTCCGGATTCAGGATTTCCGCCTGTTCCCATTCGCAGGAGGCCGGGAACATATCTTCCAGCCTGGCGGTTTCGTCCGCCGCGAGTTCCACGGCGTCGGGGTAAGCCTTCTCAATTGCGGCTGCTACGACGGATTCCAAACTGGGGTTATCCCTCAGGATGTCGGCAAGATCGTCGCGTTGCAAATCTATCACCGTGCGCCAGCCTCGGGGCCTGTTATCAGACACGTATTTCCATTTCAGCATGTGGTTGAGCAGCACCCGGAAATGCCGGTACAGAATCCTTTCATAATTGGCTATCTCGGCTTCGAGTTCCTCGATCAGATGCGCTGTGTCCATGTCGCTCAACCGGCCTGCTTTCAGCAACTCGGCCTGCTGATGCAGCCAGGCGGCGTGGTCGGTGTCGTAAAGATTTGCGCTCATCGGGGGACTGTGGCTTTCAGGTCTTGAATATCCCGTTCTGGTAGGCGAGGCGGGCCATTTCGGCGGTGGTGTTCACGCCCAGCTTGCTCTTGATGAGGGTACTGTAATTGGCGACGGTTTTATAGCCGAGCCGCAGTTCTTCTGCGACCTCCCGGGTGGTGTAGCCCTTGGCTAGCAGCAGGAAGACGTCGAACTCGCGGGCCGAGAGCGTGTTCAAAGCGGTGGCCGCCTCGGCGCCGCCCAGAGTCTGCATCGCCAGGCGCTGGGCGATCTCCGGTTCCAGGAACGATTCGCCTGAGGCGATCCTGGCCACCGCGTCGACCAGGATTTCCGGCGCGCAGCTCTTGGTGATGTAGCCCCTGGCGCCGGCCTCCAGCGCGCGCACCACGTAGATGAGCTCGTCGTGGATGCTGAACACCAGGATACGGGCCGAGGCGTCGCGGGTGCGGATGCGGCGGATCGAGGCCAATCCGCCGATGCCGGGCAGCGAAAGGTCCATGACGATCACGTCCGGGCGGGTGTCGGCGTAGAGCTGGCAGGCCTCCTCCCCCCGCTCGGCCTCGCCGACGACTTCGATGTTCTGGGTGCCGGACAGCAGCAGGCGGTAGCCCGCGCGGACCACGGCGTGGTCATCCACCAGCATCACGGTAATCTTGGGTTTCATGAACATTCGTCTCCGCAGGGAATCTTGATGCGCAGGGTGACGCCGGCGCCGGGGCGGGTGTTGAGGCTGAACTGTCCCCCCAGGCTCTCCACCCGTTCGCGGATGCCGAGCAGCCCTAAGCCGGCCGGGGCTTGAGCGGGATCGAAGCCGGCTCCGTCGTCGCTGACCTTGAGCAGGAGGGCTTCGGGCCGTTCGTCCACCGCCTCGATCAGGTTGAGGTGTATTCCGAGATTGCTCGCGCCGGAATGCCTCACCACGTTGGTCAGGCTTTCCTGCACGATCCGGAAGACATGTATCCGGGAGTCGCCGACGCATTCGTCGATACCGTCGTCGCAACGGAAGTCCAGCGCGATGCCGGGATAGCGGTTGCGCCAGTTCTCGATCATGTCTTCGAGCGAGGCTTTCAGTCCCAGCTCGTCCAGCATCAAGGGGCGCAGGCGCTGCATCAGGGTGCGCAGCACGGCGAACAGATGGTCGCAGATCGACTGGATGGCGCCGACGGCATCGGCGGTCGATTTGTCGTCCCGCTCCGGCTTGCGGAGCGACGCGGCGATCGCCTTGATCGCGCTCAGCGACTGGCCCAATTCGTCGTGCAATTCCTGCGCGAGGTAACGCCGTTCCTCTTCCTGGATCGCCAGCGAGCGCTGGGTCAGCGCCCGGTTTTCCTCGCGGGTCTTCTCCAGCGCGCAGACCGTGTGGTTGAAGGTCCGCGAAATGCGGGCGAACTCGGGCAGGTAGAACTCCGGCAGGCGCCGGCTGTAATCGCCGTTTTCCAGATTCTCCAGCCCTTCGAGGATCACGCCCACGGATTTGAATGCACGCCCCAGGGTGGTATGGACGACCAGGTACACCGTCACGGCGAGCGCCAGCATCAGCAGCAGAAAGCCGCGCGCTTCGGTCCAGGCTTCGGCGATCTCGTCGGCCGGGTTGGCGTCGATGGTGATCTGGATCATCGGGTTGCCGATCTGGTGCAGGTGTTTCTCCGCCACCAGGGGTTCCGGCGCCACCGCCCAGGCGAACCAGCGGGGCGCTTCTTCACCCTCCGCCGGTGCAAGGGAGGAGGGGAGGTCGATGATAGTCCTTTCGCCTTGATGGACGCTGAGGCTCAAATGGCGGGTACGGTCGAGCCGGGCGAGCTGGGCGATCCAATCCACCGGCGAACGGCCGGCGGCGACCGCCTGCTCCAGGCCGGCGTCGATCAGCTGCAACGCCAGGTTGACCGAGGAGCGGACTTCCTCCGCCACCGAACGGCGCGCGTTGTGTACCACGAACAGCGTGCCCATGCCGATGATGGCCAGCATCACCAGCCCGATCATGAGGTTCAGGCGAAACCGCAGGCTCAAAGGCGCTTACTCCGGGAAAAAATCGGGTTAGTCTGCCTCGATTGGCGAGTGTTTTGACAGGGAGATATTCCTGATTGTCGGAGGGGCGTGCCGGGGAGATGCGGAACCACCGGCCAGACGGGGGTGGCGGCTTCAAGCGCCGAGCAGTCTACGCGCCAGCACCGACTGCATGTCCCGGCGGCCATCGGAGATCAGGTAAATAATGATCTGGTGACCCATGATCCGATAGATCACCCGGTAGGGCTTGAACGTGGTTTGCCGATATTCCTTGATACCCAGCGACACCAGCTCCTTCGGGTAGCCGCCGCGTTCGGGGAACTGCGCCAAGTCCTCCACAACCTCCAGCAGCCGGTCGAGAACGTAGCCGGCATTCGCCGCGCAGTCGAACTCGGCAATGTAGTCGTGAATGGCTTCCAGGTCTTGTTCCGCGCCTTGGGTGAGCAGGACTTCGTATGGGGGCGGCTTGCCCGCCATCAAGCGCTTGCGCGCTCGGCGCGCAGACGGGCCACGACGTCGGCGACAGTCCTGACGCTACCGGCTTGCACCTCCCGGTTTCCCAGCGCGAGGATCTTCAGCAGAGCCAGCGTTTCCTGGGTCTCCTCGAACGTAACCACATCCTGCAAGACGGCCTTGGCTTCCCCGTTCTGGGTGATGACCAAGGGCTCCCGCCGTTCGGCGAGGCGCGCCAGCACCTCGGCGGCGTTGGCCTTGAGGTAGCTGATGGGTTTGACTTGGGATGAGTAGCGCATGCTCATGTCCTCGATGTTGGATAAGACTACATATAGTCTTTTTAAAGACTTCCCGCAACAGTCGATGAAACCGGACTACGCGGGTAGTGGGGTCAGGTCTTGCATGTAAGCATGCTGTTTTGCAAGAGCTGACCCAGCTTCTTCCTCTTCCGGATCACCAAAGCGTACGCACATGCGGATAGCTGCGGATCTTGTCGTCCGCGGTCACCAGCGGCACGGCCAGCTTGCGGGCTGTTGCCACAATGATGCGATCGGCCGGATCTTTATGGAATTCACCGGGCAGTTCAATGCTCTTCACGGCGATGTCGTTATCCACCGCCATGAAGCGGACGGCTTCGATCTGGCTCACGACCGACAGCCAGTCCTCGACATCCATCGAAAGCGCTAACCGGTCTTTGGCGACCAGCATGGCGAGTTCGCAGGCGGAAATGGACGAGACGACGATCCGGCCGCCGTTCAATTCGTCCGCGATCGCTTGAGCGGCCGCCTCCGAGAGTTGCGTCCGATCTCCGGACGCCCACCAAAGCAGCGCATGCGTATCCAGTACGATCACGTCCCGGCTTCCCAGTCGTCTTCGCCCACCGGGGCGGTCGGATGATCGTAGCGCAACACGGAACCGCGCAGCCTATCCAGCGGATCACTGGCGCGGGGCTGGTAGGGCCGCACCTCCAGCTTGGGCTGGCCGTGGTCCGTCACCACCACCGGCTCGCCGGTGAGTTCGATTTGGCGGAAGAATTCCAAGGCTCTCGCCTTGAATTGGGACTTGGATACGTGAACGCTCATACTGACGCCTCTAGTCATCTGACTGTAGTCATATTTTAGCCGAAGCTCATTAGATTTGCGCCGCTCGGGCGGACTCGCTCGGAACGGGAGTTTTTCCATCAAGCATTCGAGAGTTTTTCAAGGCTCGTTCGAGGGGGAATTCCGTAACGCCGCTGACATGATCTGTCCCAGAATCTCCGCCGCTGTTCGTAGAGCGCCGATGCAGGGTCGGCGTCATTCATTCTCGGAGGAGACACATGCAAATTCGCAAACTGGCAAGCGGCTTCGGCGGGTCGGTGCTGGCGATGGGCGCCATGCTGGCCACGCAATCCGCGCACGCTAATCCGGAGCTGGACCGGTTGTCCAAGGATGACCGGAACTGGGTCATGCAGACCAAGGACTACGGTGCCACCCATTTCAGCCGGCTGACGGAAATCAACAGCCACAACGTCAAGAACTTGAAGGTGGCCTGGACCATGTCCACCGGCACCTTGCACGGCCACGAAGGTGCGCCGCTGGTGGTGGACGGTATCATGTACATCCATACGCCGTTCCCGAACAACGTCTACGCGGTCGACCTGAACGACACCCGCAAGATCCTGTGGCAGTACAAGCCCAAGCAGAATCCGGCGGCCCGTGCCGTGGCCTGCTGCGATGTGGTCAACCGCGGCGTAGCCTATGTGCCGGCCGGCGATCACGGCCCGGCGAAGATCTTCCTCAACCAGCTCGACGGCCACATCGTCGCGCTCAACGCCAAGACCGGCGAAGAGATCTGGAAGATGGAAAACTCCGACATCGCCATGGGTTCCACCCTGACCGGCGCGCCGTTCGTGGTGAAGGACAAGGTGCTGGTGGGTTCGGCCGGCGCCGAACTGGGCGTGCGCGGCTACGTCACGGCCTACAACATCAAGGACGGCAAGCAGGAATGGCGGGCCTACGCCACCGGCCCCGACGAGGACCTGCTGCTGGACAAGGAGTTCAACAAGCACAACCCGCATTACGGCCAGTTCGGCTTGGGGCTGCAGACCTGGGAGGGTGACGCCTGGAAGATCGGCGGCGGCACCAACTGGGGCTGGTACGCCTACGATCCCAAGCTGGACATGATCTATTACGGTTCCGGCAACCCGGCGCCCTGGAACGAGACCATGCGGCCCGGCGACAACAAATGGACCATGACCATCTGGGGCCGCGACGCCGACACCGGCCGCGCCAAGTTCGGCTACCAGAAGACGCCGCATGACGAGTGGGATTACGCCGGCGTCAACTACATGGGGCTGTCCGAGCAGGAGGTGGACGGCAAGATGACGCCGCTGCTGACCCACCCGGACCGCAACGGCCTGGTCTACACCCTCAACCGGGAAACCGGCGCCATGGTCAACGCCTTCAAGATCGACGACACCGTCAACTGGGTGAAGAAGGTCGACCTGAAGACGGGCCTGCCGATCCGCGATCCGGAATACAGCACCCGCATGGATCACAATGCCAAGGGCATCTGTCCCTCGGCCATGGGTTACCACAACCAGGGCATCGAGTCCTACGATCCGGACAAGAAGCTGTTCTTCATGGGCGTGAACCACATCTGCATGGACTGGGAACCGTTCATGCTGCCCTACCGCGCCGGCCAGTTCTTCGTGGGGGCGACCTTGAACATGTATCCGGGACCCAAGGGCATGCTGGGCCAGGTCAAGGCCATGAACTCGGTCACCGGCAAGATGGAATGGGAAGTGCCCGAGAAGTTCGCGGTCTGGGGCGGCACCCTGGCGACCGCCGGCGATCTGGTGTTCTACGGCACCCTGGACGGTTTCATCAAGGCCCGCGACACCCGCACCGGCGAGTTGAAGTGGCAGTTCCAACTGCCTTCCGGCGTGATCGGCCATCCCATCACCTACCAGCATAACGGCAAGCAGTACGTCGCCATCTACTCCGGCGTCGGCGGCTGGCCGGGCGTGGGGCTGGTGTTCGACCTGAAGGACCCGACCGCGGGCCTGGGGGCGGTGGGCGCCTTCAAGGAACTGGCGCACTACACTCAGATGGGCGGCTCGGTGTTCGTGTTCTCGCTCTGAGTCGAACGGGTGGGGGCGTGCTCCGGAAACGCTCCTACCCTCTGTCATTGAAAGGATAAGTTATGCGAATGAACCGTATTGCCGCCGCTGGGTTGATCGCTTCCCTCGCGGTTTCGGGCGGCGTGCAGGCAGCGAAGGGCGCGGAACCGCTCAAAATCTGCTCGGCAGAAAACGAGATGCCGTATTCGGACAAGGCCGGGGAAGGCTTCGAAAACAAGCTGGCCGACCTCATAGGCAAGGAACTGGGACGTCCGGTCGAGAACGTGTGGTGGACCGATGCCCGCTATTTCGTCCGGGACTCCCTGGACAAGGGTTTGTGCGATGTGGTCATCGGCGTCGATACCGGCGACCCGAGGATGCTCACCAGCGCGCCTTACTACCGCTCGGGCTACGTCTTCGTCTACCGCAAGGACAAGGGTCTGAACATCAAGGACTGGAATAGCGACGCGCTGAAGACCGCGAAGCGGATCGCGTTCATGCCGGACACCCCGGCGGAAACGATGATCCGCAAGATCGGACGCTACAACGACATGTTCAACTACATGCATTCCTTGGTCGGCTTCAAGTCGCGACGCAACCAGTACGTCCGCTACGACCCGGCCAAGCTGGTGGCCGAAGTCGCCAATGGGAACGCCGAGGTCGCGGTGCTATGGGGGCCGGCGGCGGCGCGTTATGTCAAGGATGCGGGGTTGGCCATGACCGTCATTCCGGATGACAACGTGCGCTCCGACGGCGAGAAAGTGCCCCACCACTACTCGACTTCCGTCGGCGTGCGCAAGGGCGAGGAGGCCTTGCTCAAGCAGATCGATCAGGTCCTGGCCAAACACGGCAAGGAAGTGAACGCGGTGCTCGAGGCGGAAGGCATTCCGCTGCTGCCCATGGATGAAAAACCGGCCAGGACGGCTTCCAACGATCAAAGGAAAGGCTGAAGAGATGAATCTGAAGAAAGCGAGGTTCGGCGCGGCCGGTATGTGTGTCGCCGGATTGCTGTCACTGCCTGCCCAGGCCGACATCACCCTACGCCACGCCATCACCGGCGAGACGCTGGATTTGTCCTACGCCAAGGCGGGCGGCGATACCGAGGCCGTCAAGCAGTTCCTGCAGACCGGCAAGAACCCCTACAACGGCGACAAGGACGCCGTCGATAAAGGCCATAGCCTGTATCTGTCGGCCTGTTCCGGCTGCCACGGCCATGAGGCCGAAGGCAAGCTCGGGCCTGGCCTGGCGGATGACTATTGGACCTATCCCCGTGCGGCCACGGACGCGGGATTGTTCGAAATCCTGTTCGGCGGCGCCCAGGGCATGATGGGGCCGCAATACGTCAACCTGAACAACGACGAGATGCTCAAGATCATGGCCTGGACCCGCAGCGTCTACAAAGGCGATCCGGCCAAGGCCGAATGGCTGAAGTGACATTTCCCGCAATCCCGACCCCCAAATAGGAGGACTTCCTCATGATGCACAAAACGAGTCTCGCGGTGGCTGCTGCAGCCGCCCTGTTCGCCATGGGCGCCCAGGCCTACGACGGCACCAATTGCAAGGCGCCCGGAAACTGCTGGGAGCCCAAGCCCGGTTATCCGGACAAGGTCGCCGGCAGCAAGTACGATCCCAAGCACGATCCGAACGAGCTCAACAAGCAGTCGGAGTCGATCAAGGCGATGGAAGCGCGCAACCAGAAGCGCGTGGAGAACTACGCCAAGACCGGCAAGTTCGTCTACAAGGTCGAAGACATCAAATGACGGTAGCGGTAAGCCTCGCCGCTGAATGCTCGACACCGTCAATTTAAGAAACGCTCGTCGTTCCGGCAGAGCTTGCCCCGGCAGGGATTGCCGGGGGACTGCCGGAACCCAGAGGCCGTGGAGGGCGACGCTGCACATCCCTGTGAACTGGATTCATGCCGTGCTCTCCTGCCCGGCACCCTGCGGGCCGGTGCCAATCCGCTTCCGGCGGATTGGTCCGGCATTCCCTGCCGGTATGACGATTTCCAGACGCTTTGGGGGAATTGCCCAGCCTCGCCTCAATCTTGAAGTCCGCCACTCGCCATTTGCCCATGAATCAAGACAACCCACTTGCCGACAGCCTGGAGCGCGCCAGGCGCTTCGAAGCAGGCCTGCGGCAAGTCGTGCTCGGGCAGGAGCGCCCGATCCGGCTGCTGACCCTGGCGGTGTTTGCCCGCGGCCACGCGCTGCTCGAGGGCGGCGTCGGCGTCGGCAAGACTACCTTGCTCCGCGCCGTGGCGCGCGGCATCGGCGGAGACTACGAGCGGATCGAGGGCACCATCGACCTGATGCCGAACGATCTGGTCTATTACACCTATCTTGACGAGCACGGCCGGCCGGGCGTCGCACCGGGACCTTTGCTCAAGCACGGCGAGCAGCTCTCCATCTTTTTCTTCAATGAGATCAACCGCGCCCGGCCCCAGGTGCATTCCCTGCTGCTGCGGGTCATGGCCGAGCGCAGCGTGTCGGCGTTCAACCGCGAGTTCCGGTTTCCGCACCTGCAGGTGTTCGCGGACCGCAACCGGGTGGAGAAGGAGGAGACCTTCGAGCTGCCCGCGGCGGCGCGCGACCGCTTCATGCTCGAAATCGCCATCGAGCCGCCGACCGATGCGGCGCATATGGACCAAATCCTGTTCGATCCGCGCTTCTACGATCCGGACCGGCTGGTCGAGTCCGCGCCGGCGGAGACGCTCTCGTTCCGCGAACTCAACGGTATCGCCGAAGCCCTGCAAGGCGGCATCCACGTCAGCGCCCGTCTCAGGGCCTACGTGCAGGATCTGTGGCGCGCGACCCGGCGACCGGAGGACTTCGGCATCGATCTGCACGAGGCGGATTCCGGCGACATGATCGAGGCCGGGGCCAGTCCACGGGGCATGAGCTACCTGGTCCGCTTGGCGCGGGTACAGGCCTGGCTCAGTGGCCGGGACCGGGTCGAGCCGGAGGACGTGCAATACGTATTCGCGCCGGCGGTCGGCCATCGCATTTTCTTAAAGCCTGTCTACGAATACCGCCGCGCCGAGCTGATCCCGGAACTGGTCGGCAAGCTGATCCGGCAGATCGCGGCGCCATGAAGCGCAAGGAGTTCCATTACCGGCTGGCCTGGCGCGCCGACGGCGTCCAGCCGGGGGCCCATCCGAGTCGGCAGGGCGGCGGCGTGCACGCCTTTCAGCGCCTGGTGCCGTTCCTGGCGCATCCCGATCCCCGCAGGCTGCATCTCCGGGCCAGCCTGGGCGACCCCGCCGGGCACTACTGGGTGCGGTTGCACGAGCAGCGGGGGCGGATCACCGTTCACGCGCTGGCCGACTTGTCCGCCTCGATGGGTTATCGCGGGCGCGCATCGAAAACGGCCGTGCTGGCGGATTTCACTGAGGGGCTTGCGCTGTCGTCGAACCGGACGGGGGATGCCATGGGTTTCGTCGGGCTGTCCGACCGCGGCGTTCCGGATTTCCTGCTGCCGCCGACCCGGCAGGTGGGGGCGGCATTGAAGCTGGCCGAGCGCTTGCGCCGTTTCCGGCCCAGGGGCGGCAGCGCGCGCGGACTGCTGCATGCCGTCCGCTATCTGCCGTCGCGCCGCGGACTGGTGTTTCTGCTGTCGGACTTCCATTTTCCCTTGGGATTCTTGAAGCAGCTCATGGAATCGCTGGCGCATCACGACGTCGTGCCGGTCGTGCTGTGGGACCCGGAGGAATCGGCGCCGGAAGCGTCCGGACTGGCGCGGATGCAGGACATGGAGAACGGCATGGAGCGGCTGATGTGGCTGCGTCCGGCCTTGCGCACCCGTTTGTCGCAGACCTTCCAGGAGCGCCGCGACCGGTTGGTGGCGATGCTGCGCGGCTTCGGCAGGGAACCGCTGTTTCTGTCCGGCGGATTCGATCCCGACGCGGTCACCCGCTATTTCCATGCAGGCTGATGTTGCCGGTGTTCCGTCATTCGATATCTTTCCAATTGGGGCTGTGGTGCTGCCTGGCGGCTGCTGCTGAGTTGCCGTCCGGTGTGAAGGCATTCTCGTTCGACACGCCCCGCGCTTTCGGCTACGTCATCGGCGACCTCATACACCACGAAGTGCGGGTTGAAACCGATACGGGCCGGGGAATAGATGCTGCCTCCCTGCCCAAGGAAGGCTGGATCAGCCGTTGGCTGATGCTGCGGCGGGCCGAAGTTCACCGCGAGGGCAAGCGCCAAGTGCTGACGCTGGAATACCAGACCTTCTATGCGCCGCTGGAAGTGAAGAACCTCACGATTCCCGGCTTCGAACTGCAATTGGCCGGCTCGGGTGAGCGGATGACGGTCCCCGACTGGACTTTTACCACCGCGCCCATCCGGGAGCTGTCCGTGCTGCGCGCCGAAGGCCTGCCGCCGATGCGCCCGGATGCCGTGCCGGCACGGCTGCCGACTTTTGGCCTTGCCGCTGCGAGTGCCGGCTTCGGGCTCGCGGCACTGGGCGCGCTGGCCTGGTGGGCCTATCTGAGCGCCTGGCTGCCGTTCGGTTTGCGCGGCCGCCATTTCGCCGCCGCCTGCCTGGAGCTGCGGCGTCTGCGTGGACAGGGAAATAGCCGGGAGACCTTGCCGAGAGGCTTTTCCTGTCTGCACCAGGCGTTCAATCGGACTTTGGGCGAGCCGCTGTTCATCGAAGGGCTGGACGAGTTTTTCCGCGGCCATCCGGCCTACGATCCCTTGCGCAATGAGATCCGGGATTTCTTCCTGGCTTCGTACGAAGTCTTTTTCGGGGAGGGCGCTCCGGTGCCGCCGTTCGACCTGAGGCGCATGGAGGCGCTTGCCCGCTCCTGCCAGCTTGCCGAAAGGAGGCGGCCATGACCGATTGGGCGCTGGACACGCCGCAATGGCTGTGGGGCCTGCCGCTGATACTGCTTCCATTGTGGCGGTTGCCGTTGCGGCCCGACCCGTGCTCCTGGCAGGCGCTGCTGCCCGCCGATGCCGCATCGCGTGCCGTCGACCTGAGCCTCCGCCTGGCCGGCGCCGGCGCCATCCTGGCGCTGCTGCTGGGCAGCGCCGGTCTGCACCGGCGCGAGTACACCGTCGAACGCACGGGCTACGGCGCCCACATGGTGCTGCTGCTGGACCGCAGCCGCAGCATGGACGACAGCTTCGCCGGGCGTACCCCCACGGGGGGCGAGGAATCCAAGTCCGCCGCGGCCGAGCGCCTCTTGAGCGGTTTCGTCTCGAGCGGACGCAACGATCTGGTCGGCGTCGCCGCCTTCAGCACCTCGCCTCTGTTCGTGCTGCCGCTGACCGATAACAAAGCCGCGGTGTTGGCGGCGGTCCACGCCATGAAGCTGCCGGGCCTGGCGCAGACGCATGTAAGCAAGGGGCTGGCGATGGCGCTTTCGTATTTCGGCGACGAGCCGTCCGCAGGTTCGCGCATCGTCCTGCTGGTGTCCGATGGCGCCGCCGAGGTGGACCCGGACAGCGAGCTGAAGCTGCGCCGCTGGTTCAAGGAGAAGGGCATACGGCTGTACTGGATATTCCTGCGCACCGCGGGCAGCCACGGGATCTTCGAAACGCCGGACAATCCGGAGGACGACAATGCCCAGGCGATGCCGGAGCGCTATCTGCATCTGTTCTTCGCCAGCCTGGGCATCCCCTACCGCGCCTACGAGGCGGAAGACGCCGACGCGCTGAAGCGCGCCATCGCCGACGTCGATCGCGAAGAGCAGCGTCCTTTGCGGTATGCCGAGCGGGTGCCGCGGCGGAACCTGCAAGCCTTTTGTTATCTGGCGGCGGCGCTGGCGCTGGCCTGGCTGGTCGCGGCGAAGGGCATGGAGGTGGCGCGGTGAGGGGGGAATGGCGCGTCCGGATCGCCGCCGGGCTGGCCCTGATGCTGGCCTTGTTGGCGCTGCTGGGGGTCAGGCAATGGCGGAAGGCCGTGGCGGCCAATGCCGACATCGCGGCGCTGCTGGCCGGACACGACATCGTCCCGGAACGGCTGGCGGTGGCATCTCCCCCGGTCCAGTTGGCGCGCGCCGTGTATTTCGCCCGCCACGAGCGCTACGACGATGCGCTGGAACTGCTGGACGTGCTGGAGACCCGGGGCGATGCGGCCTTCCGCGCCGACGTGTATTACAACCAGGGCAACCTGCAGCTCATCCAGGCGTTGGACCGCGTCGAAAAATCGGAGATCGACCAGGCCCGTGTTTACGCCGAGCTGGCCAAGGAAGCCTACCGGCGCGCCCTCCTGCTGGTGCCCGGCCACTGGGATGCCAAATACAACCTGGAAGTGGCCATGCGCCTCATGCCCGAGATGGACCGGGTCAGCCATGCCGATGACGAGCCTCCCAGGGCCGAATCCAAGCGGCTGTGGACCGGCCTGCCCGGATTCCCGCGAGGCTTGCCTTGAGCATCTGGCGGCAGCGCCTCGCCGATCCGGTTTTCGCGGGTCTGATCGCGGCCCTCGTCCTGGCCGTGGCCGCCTGCTTTCCGCTCCGGCTGGCGCTGGAGCAGCCGGTGTTCAGCCACATCGTCGTCGTCGACATCACCCGCAGCATGAACGTCGAGGACTACCGGCAGGGAGGGCGCGCCGTGTCGCGGCTGGAATTCGTCCGCCAAAGCCTGATCCGCGCCGCGGCGGACCTGCCCTGCGGGTCCACCCTGGGGCTGGGCGTCTTCACCGAACGCGAGCCGGCGCTGCTGTTCGAGCCGATCGAAACCTGCGCCGGCTTTTCCGCCGTCAGCGCCACCATCGAACAGCTCGACTGGCGCATGGCCTGGGCCGCCGACAGCCTGATCGCGGCGGGTCTGCGCAACACCCTGGATTTGCTGGGGCGTGGCGATGCGGACGTGATCTTCGTCACCGACGGCCACGAGGCGCCGCCGCTCAATCCGCGCTACCGCCCGGACTTTGCCGACCTGAGCGGCAAGGTCCGAGGGCTGATCGTCGGGGTCGGGGACTTGGGACTCTCGCCCATCCCCAAGTACGACGAGTCGGGCAGGCGCTTAGGTTTTTACGCCGAGGACGAAGTCCCCCAGCGCTCGAGCTTCGGCCTGTCGGAACTGCCGCCCGAGCAGATCGAGGGCTACCACGCCCGCAACGCACCCTTCGGCAGCGAAAGAGCCGGGGGCACGGAACACCTGTCCCAGCTCAAGGAGGCATACCTGCGCCAGCTCGCCGAAGCCGCCGGCCTGGGCTACCACCGCCTGGAATCGCCCGAAGGACTGGCCCGCGCCCTCACCGCACCGGCCTTGGCGCGGCGGCAGCGGGTCGCCGCCGACGTCCGCTGGATTCCCGCCGCCCTGGCGCTGGCCGTGCTGGCGGCGGTGTATCTGCGGGCGCTGCTCCCGCGTCTTGGATTTTCAACCGCAAACTGAAGAACAAGGAGAAACCTCATGAAACCGATACTGGCCCTGGCCACGCTGCTGTTCGCCTCCGCATCGATGGCGCATGGCCCCACTCCGCAGAAGGTCGTCGAGACCGTGGAAATCGCGGCTCCCATCGACCAGGTCTGGAACGCCGTGAAGGACTTCGGTGCGATCGCCAAGTGGAATCCAGCCCTGGCCAAGAGCGAAAGCACCGGCGGCAACGTCACCGGCGAAAAGCGCACCCTCCATTTCCCCACCGGCGAGCAGCTCACCGAGGAACTCGACGCCTACGAGCCGGCGGCCCATGAATACACCTACCGGTTGGGCAAGGAAAACCTCAAGGCGCTGCCGGCCAGCTCCTATTCCGCCGTGCTCAAGGTCACGGCCACCGAGAAGGGCAGCCAGGTCGAGTGGAAGAGCCGGCTCTACCGCGGCGATACCGGCAACTTCCCGCCGGACGAGCTCAACGACGAGGCCGCCGTGGCGGCGATGCAGAAGTTTTTCCGCGCAGGGCTGGACAATCTCAAGAAAAGCCTTGAGAGCGGGAGATAAGTATCGTCGCTGATATCCGCTCCGGCTTACTTCGAGGCGGGCAGGGCGAGCGCTCCGGGAGCGGAGGAGCTTGCGTTAGGAACGGAATGCCCGCGAGCTTGCGGGCATTCCGTCACGACGATCGTCGGGGACTCATTCCTTACCGATCTGATAAAGCTCCTTTTCGTTGTCTTCGATGATCTTGCCGGTCGCGGCATCCACTTCGAGCTTCACTTCGCCGCTCTTGGTCTTGATGTCGAATTCGTAGGACGCATTGCCGTCGGACTCGATTTCGTATTCGACTTCCACGATCTCGCCCGGATGCGCGCTCAGCGCGATTTTCTTCGCCTCCTCCAGGCTGATTTTTGCCTTGGCCTTGAAAAGGGCGTCCTCGGCGTCGGCGACCTCCTGCTCTTCCTCGGTGATCTTGCCGGTCAGCGCGTCGCATTCCAGTTCCCAGGATTTCCCATCGCTTCCCAGGATTTCGAATTCATAAGTGGGCGCGCCGCGTTCCTCCTTGAATTCCAGTTTGACCACTTCGCCGGCGCGCTTGGCCAGCGCCGCGTGCATGCAGTTTTCCATGCTGACCTTGGTCTTGGGCAGCCCCGTTTCGCCGGCCTGGGCCGAAACGGTAACGATCCCTGAGCCGACGGCGGCGAGCAGGGTTAGATGTGCCTTTTTCATAGTGCCTCCTCGGTTTGACGGACACGCCAGTGCGACGGTGTGCTACCTCTACTATAGGCGGAGCTTTTCGTAAAGGGTTCCATGAATATCTCCCTTTTTGCGCCCGCCGCGGTTTTCTGCCTGATCGCGGCCCGGCCCATCGGCGGCTTGGCGTCGGCGCTGCTGATGAACGTTACCGCGGCCATCGTCGGTACGTCGCCGGTGTTGCGGCTGGTTCGGGCGCACGATCTCGATCCGCGCACGATGCCGCTTGCGCTGGCTTTCAAGGGGATGCGCCTGAGCTGGATCGCCCTGGCGGCGGTGGTCCCCGTGTTACTGTTCAGCCCGAAACGACGGACGTTCCGGCCGTACTCGGCCTGAGTGCCGGCCTTGGCCAATCGGTCTCGAACGTACCTCTGGTTGCGCCTCATCTGCCCATGCAGCGTGAAGCCGGTATGTCGACCGAGGTGTGGATGGCTTTGGCTGCCGGCAGCACGGTGGCGGGGAATTTTCTGATCCTCGGAGCGGCCGGCAACGTCATCATCGTTCAGCATGCGGAAAAACACCGGGTTACGCCGGATTTCCACACGTTTGCGATGGCTGGCGTGCCGCATGTCTTGGTGAACCTGGCCATTTCGTGGGGCTGGCCGTCCGCCTTCCTTCCATTTCGCTGAGTTCTCGATGCGGACTTTTCGATTTTTCTTGAAAACGGTATCGAATTACTTTACTTTAGGCATGTCGTATTGGGGTCCGTGCCACGCAAGTTTCAGTAGCGTCCGTTCCACCCGGAACCATACCCGCTCCACCTGCCCACTCGCCGTAATACTACGCTCTACGTCTCCACTCATTTTTTTCGAGAGATTCGATATGTCACAACAGCAACAGGGAACCGTTAAATGGTTCAATGAAAGCAAGGGATTTGGTTTCATCCAGCGTGAAAACGGCAGTGATCTTTTCGTTCATTTCCGTTCGATCCAGGGTCAAGGCTTCAAGACCCTGAAAGAAGGCCAGCGGGTGAGCTTCACCGAGGTCGCCGGCCAGAAAGGGCCGCAGGCCGAGAACGTCGTGGTTCTGTAACCACCATCTCGTTATGCCGGGATGGCGTGCGGGCGACAAGCCCGCTGTCACGTACCGCTACTGACGAAAACAGGCCGCTTCAAGCGGCCTGTTTTTTCCTCTTCACTCAGCGCGACGTTGCGCTTCGTCGCAGCGCTCCGCTCGACTCTTTTACGAAGGTGCCCAGCACATGTTGAAACTTTTTGTCAGAAATTTACCGCCCCAGACCACCGAAGCGGGCCTCAAGGAACTGTTCACCGGCTACGGCAAGGTTTTCGAGCTTCAGCTCAGCCGCGACATGTTCACCGGCAAGGCCCGCGGTACGGCTTCGGTCAGCATGGAAGGACACGAGGCCCGCAAGGCCATCGAGGCGCTGGACGGTTCCGATTACGAAGGCAAGACGATCTACGTCGCTTTGGACAAGGGGCCGCGCTCGGGCGGCCGCGGGCGCCGCTGAGCCTGCGTTCACGGTTCAGGCCGGAGTCTGGGCCCGCAGCCAATAGGCCTTTTCGGTCAGGCGGCTCAGTCCTTTGGCGCGCAACTGCGGATTCCCTTCCAACGTATCGCGCGCCGACAGCAGCTCGATCCGGTAGGCCGGTCCGAACAGGCGAACCACCGTTTCCTCAGGGATGGGGAACGGCGGACCATCCATTTCCGACGGGTCGTACTCCAGTGTGATCAGCAGCATGGGAGGGCGATGCGGCAGCAGCCGGAGAATCTGCCCGGCGTAGCGGTCCTGCATTTCCGGCGGCATCGCCACCAGTGCGGCACGGTCGTAGACCGCACCGATTTCACCCATGAGCTCGGGGGGCAGGTCGAAGTAGTTCCCGCACAGCAAACTCATATCGTCACTCTGCACCCGGATGAAGCCGTTTCCGAGGAGGGCCGCGCTCGCCGACAGGCCGTTTTCCCGGACGAATTCATCGACCGCGATGGGGCTGAGGTCGTTGCCGAGCACGGAATGCCCCCGGTTCCGCAGCCAGATCATGTCCAGGGACTTGCCGCAGAGGGGAACGAAAACCCTGGGCCGCGCCGGACCGACGCATCGAGGCCAGAAGGTTTCCAGCAGCGGATTGACCTGGGTCTGGTGAAAGCCGGTCTGTTTTTGCTGCCAGCGCTCGTGCCAGAAGTCGGGATCCATGGCCTGCGGATTTCAGGTGTTCAGTTTGGCCGGCGGTCCGGATAAACCCCTTTCGGGTTGTAGCCGTAGACGCCGAACGGACGGCTGAAGGTGAACGCAGCCGGTCCCACGACCAGCGCATCGCCGGCCTTGCGGAAGGCGTCGTGGGGCTCGGCCACCGAGGCGATGCCGGTGAGGGGGCTGGTTGCCAGGAAAAGCGTCGTGCCGACGATGGTGGCCACCAGGCCGACCGGCCGCATGATCAGCACCTCATTGAGCACTTCGATGAAGCTCATGGGACCTTTCAGCGTGTTCGGTCCCATGGCGGCGGAATTCTGGGCGGTAGCGAGGGTCAGGCACAGCAGGATGAGGCGCAGGGCTTTCATGCGTTGGCGAGTATCCATTCCAAAGGGGGGCGAACCGTCTCGTCCCGTGGCCGGATGATCCCGGAAAGATCTGGGCAAGCCGTCGGCCGGCTGCGCAGGGCACCGGCGGCCGTACGGCGGAATCGCGCATAGTTTGCGCAAGTGAGCCCAAGCTGTCCAGCGTGAGCCTTGTCCAACGGAAGATGAGCCTGAAGGAGGGGCGTGATTCCACCGGAAGGTGAGCCTGAAGGGGTGGGTTTTGGGATCATCGGAGGATGATCGTGAAACTGCATACCCAACGCCTTCAAACCCTCGACGAGATCCGGGCCTTCCTGGAGGGCGCCTCACCGCTGGACTTCACCGTACCCTCCCGCCCGGAGGCCTATGGCTGGATCGAGTCCTCGCTCTGTCAGCTCGGCTACTTGCGCCTCGGCAAGGCCGACAAGGGGATCGTCCGGGATTACCTGATCAAGGTCAGCGGCTTCTCCCGCGCCCAGATCACCCGCCTGATCGCGCAGTACCGCCGAACGGGACGGGTACGCGACCACCGCGGTCGGCCGGCCAACGCCTTTCAGCGTCGCTATCTGCCCGCCGATGCCGTGCTCTTGGCCGAACTCGATGCCCTCCACGGCACCCTCTCCGGCCCCGCCACCCGCAAGCTCTGCGAGCGCGCCTTCCACGTCTTCTCGGATCAACGCTTCGTCCGCCTCGCCCGCATCTCCAACGGCGGCCTCTACAACCTCCGCCACTCCACGGCCTATCGACGGCAGCGCACTCACCACGACAAGACCCGACCCACGCCCGTGGCCATCGGCGAGCGCCGCAAACCCTTTCCGGACGGACGCCCCGGCTTCCTGCGCGTCGATTCCGTCCATCAGGGCGATCTCGATGGCATCAAGGGCCTCTACCACCTCAACGCCGTCGACGAGGCCACCCAGATGCAGTGCGTCGTCAGCGTCGAACGGATCAGCGAGCACTTCCTCATCCCGGCGCTCAACCCGCTCCTCGACAGCTTCCCCTTCGTCATCCGCGGCTTCCACTCCGACAACGGCTCGGAGTACATCAACCACCGGGTCGCCCAACTCCTGGAGAAACTGCGCATCGACTTCACCAAGTCCCGCGCCCGCCAGACCAACGACAACGCCCTCGTCGAAAGCAAGAACGGCTCCGTCGTGCGCAAGCACCTCGGCTATGCCCACATCCCCGGACGCTTCGCCGCGCGGGTCAACACCTTCTCCAGCGGCGTCCTTACCCCCTACCTCAACTTCCACCGCCCCTGCCTCTTCCCCGAGGCGGTCGTCGACGCCAAGGGCAAACGGCGCAAGCGCTATCCCTACGCCAATCTCATGACCCCCTACGAAAAACTCAAATCCCTGCCCGAGGCCGAGCAGTACCTCAAGCCCGGCATCTCCTTCAAACAACTGGATGAAATCGCCTACGCCATCAGCGACAATGAGGCCGCGCGACTCCTCAACCAGGCGCGCACCGAACTGTTCCAATACATCAACACTGCCCAACAACCCGCCGCCTGAACAGGTTCACTCAGAACCCTCCTTCAGGCTCATTTCTGGATTGGAAAGGACTGCGTGCCCGGCCGAAAGCCTCACCAGGAGCGGATGCGCCCCGTGTCCAGATGAACGAAATCGGCGCGGCGGTAATAACCGACGCCGCCGTATTGCAGCGCGAGTGCGGTCTTGCGGATGGTGCGGGTGCTGACGTCGCTCATGCGCAGATCGATCGCCTTCCCTTCCATGTGCAGGCTGTGTTCGGCCACGCCGTGGCTGTGCCTGCGCAGCATCCGGTTGGTTTCTGGGGCGCGATAGCCGGAAATGATTTCGAAGGTGCCGCTGGAGCGGGTCATCGCGGAGATCGCGTAGAGAATGTCGATCAGTCCCGGATCCATGGGACAGCTTTCATCGGCGTGATGGTCCCGGAGGAAGTGGCTGAACTGCCGCAGCAGACCCCGGTCGTAGTTTCGTTCCGGGCAGCACACCAAGGTCATGTCTTCGCCGGTATGCTTGTTGTAGAGATACAGAGTGCGCTCTCTGCTCAAGGAGTACGCGTAGGCGTCGAAGCTGGGGAACAGCAGGGCTCCGGTTGCGGCGATCCCTGCACGGGTGAGAAAACTGCGGCGGCTGAGATTGGGTTCGGATGCGCCCGCGTGCGCGCGCAAGGACGAATTGAATCCCATTATTACCCCTATCGGTAGTCGAACATCTTGATGACAGGGTGCGGAAAAAGCCGCTGCGGCCGGAGCCGTCGCCAGTGGCTTTTGCGACATCCTGGTGGCCCGAGTGGCGGCATCGCTGCACCCGAATCGGGCAAAGGCCGAACTTTAAGCGCTATGAACGCCTGAAATCAACCCTCCGAATGTTACGAAACTGTTTCAAATCGTCGTCAAGGTCGCGGCAACCCCCGGTGTTTTTGAGGTTCAGAGGAGTTCCGGCTGGATGGCGTCGAAGTCCGCGCCCTGCGGATGAGCACTCGTCTTCGCCCCGCCCTCGCGGACCAGCAGGAACGTCCTGAAGCCCGCTTCCCTGGCGGCGTTCAGTTCGCCTTCGATGTCAGACAGGAACAGGATTTCTTCGGGCGGCAGGTTCAGCTCCCGGGCGATGGCACGGTAGGCGTCAGGTTCCTGCTTCGCGCCGATCCGGGTGTCGAAGTAGCCGGAAAACAGCGGCTGCAGATCGCCGACGGGGGTGTGGCCGAACAGCAGGCGCTGGGCGTGGACCGAGCCGGAGGAGAACACGTACAGGGCGATGCCCTGTTCGTGCCAGGTTCGAAGCCGGCGTACGGCGTCTTCGTACACATGCCCGAAGAAGTCGCGGTTGCGGTAGCCTTCTTCCCAGAGGAGGCCCTGGATCGCCTTGAGTGGCGTGATCTTGCGGTCTTCGTCGATCCAGCGGACGAGCTGGGCGATGACGCCTTCCTCGTCCAGCGAAGCGTCACCGGCCGCCGCCTTTACATCGGCGAGCAGGGCCTGCACGGCGCCGTCGTGGGCATGGCTGTGGACGAAGTCGGCCATGCGGGCGCGGGCATAGGGAAACAGCGTCTCCTTTACGAAGGACAGGGAGGAGGTCGTGCCCTCGATGTCGGTGAGGATCGCGCGGATCATGCGTAGTTCTTCAGATAATCTTCGAGTTTGGGGAACCGGTCGCCGATGTCGCTGCCGGTGAAATCCGCCACCCAGCCCTCCGGCGTGGTGAAGAGGCGGATGCACTTCAGGCAGGGCTCGGCGCCCATGTCGAACCAGTGGCGGGTATTCGAGGGGACGCTCAGGAGGTCGCCCCGCTCGCACAGGATGCCGTAGACGCGGTCGCCGACGTGCAGGTAGAACAGGCCGCGGCCTTCGACGAAGAAGCGCACCTCGAAGTCCCCGTGGGTGTGCTCGCTCAGGAAGCGGGATCTCAATTCGCTTTTCTGCGGGTGATCGGGGTCGACACTGATGACGTCGGCCGATTCGAAACCGTATTTCTCTTTCAGGCGTTCGACCGGATCACCGTAGGCCGCGAGGATCGTGTCCTGTCCGGCATCCGGACCGAATGCCCGGTTCGCCTGCCAGCGTTCGAACAGGACACCGATCCCGGCCAGCCGTGCGGCGATGGCGTCGCCGTCGCCGTCGCGGACGATCTCCGGCATTCCGGCGCCGGATTCCGGGTGTATGGTCAGAAGGCTCATCGTTTGACTCCGTGCATGCGGGTTTCCAGGTCGAAGAGGAATTCCAGCGCTTCCACATGACGCAGTGCGTCGGCAACCGATTTTCCCCACGTATAAAAGCCGTGGCCGGCGATGATGTAGGCGTGAATGTCGCCGTGCATCTCGATGTATTCCTCGACTTTCAGGGCGAGGCGGGGAATGTTCTGGTCGTTGGGGAAGATCGGCACGGCGATCCGGGTCTCGTGGGTGTCGATGCCGGCCAGGGCCTTCAGCAGCTCGTAGTCTTCCAGGACGATTTCGCCGACCACCAGCCGCGACAGCAGGGTAGATGCGGGCGAGTGCGGATGCAGCACGGCGCCGGCATCCGGATAGCGCCGGTAGATGCCGGTGTGCAGCACGGTTTCCGCCGAGGGCTGCTTGCCGTCGAGCGAACGGCCTTCGGCGTCCACCAGCATGATGTCCTCGGGGCGCAGGCGGCCCTTATGCCGGCCGGAAACCGTGATGGCGATCCGGCCATCGCTCAGGCGGGCGGAAAAATTGCCGCTGGTGGCGGGAACCCAGCCGCGGGCGTCGATGAAGCGGCCCGCTTCGATCAGTTCGGCCGCGCGGGTTTCGAATTCGGTGTCGTGCAAGATGGAAGTTCGCCGGAGGAAGTCGAGAGGGGAGCCGCCGATTCTAGCGGTACCGGCAGGACGATTCAAAATCGGCGGCGAAGGGCCGTTCCTCGCCCGGCCGGATCCTTAACTTCCTGAGGCAGAAGGCTCAGTGGTTGTGGTGCATCCCGGACATGTCCTGCGGCATCGGAGCATCCGGCGTGGCGAGCACGAAGCCCCAGCGTGATTCGGTGAAGCCGGACAGCCCCACCAGCAGGGAGTGGAAATCGAATCCGCTTTCGCTGGCCTTGAGACCGCGATTCACCATCAGTATCCCCAGGATCAGCACGATGACACCGGAGAACCGGACCAGCTTGGGTTTCAGCCCGGCCGAGATGAGCGCGGCGAACCAGCCGAAGCTGAGCATCACCGGCAGCGTCCCCAGGCCGAAAAAGAACATCAGCAGGGCGCCCTCGACCGGGCTGCCGGTGCCTGCGGCCATGACGTACATGGCTTGCAACGGGCCGCAGATGATCATGAGACCGTTGAGCAGGCCGATGACGAAGGGGCTGTGGGACCGCCTCGACTGTGTGCCGATGAAGCGCAGCAGGAAGCCCGGCGTCTTGATCTGGAAATGGCTCAAGGCCGGCACCCAGCGCAGCATCCCCAAGCTGAACAGCACCAGGAACAGGCCGGCGGCGATACCGATGGCACCCCGAAGCACCGGCGAGAACGAAAAAATCGATCCGATCAGGCCGAAAACCGCTCCGATCACGGTGTAGGACAGGGTCTTGCCCGTGCCGTAAAGGAAATGGGAGAAGGGAGATGGCTTGCCGCCGCTGGCGGGTTTGGCGGCATAGGCCAGCACCAGCGCCCCGCACATGCCCACGCAATGGAAACCGGTCAGAAGACCGGTCACGAACAGCAGCCAGTAGCTCATGTCGCGCCCCAGCGCCGGCATCTGGGCCAGAGCGCCCATCCGTTCATCCAGGAAGAGGATCACGATGACGCCCAGGATTCCCAGGACAATCGCGCCAGGCCGTCTGAGCCAGGCTGAGGGGCTCGCGATGGACTGACGGTTCGCTGCGTTGGTCGAGTTCATGTTTCCGATCGGATTTAGGGTACGGACGTAGTCTGAGGATGCTCTAGGGAGCTCGAAGATTATAAGGCGTGCAGGTTTTCTGCCAGTTCGTCCGGCGTCAAATCCGGCCGGCTCCTCGGGCCTTGGCGAGAACGGGGAAAGGGGCCTCGCGGCAAAAGTGTGTGATATCACGCAGTCCGCCTGCGTGATACGCCATGCCTCCATGTGTTCCCGCGCTCCGGTTGAACTGCGGGTGCTTGTAAATCAAGCGGCTAAGCATTGGGCACGAATGTTGAAAAAGATAGTTTCGTCGCAGCATTCATTCTCATCAGAGCGAGCCGAACATGAAAAATTCCCAGGTAGCCCACGTGAAAATCGTCGAAAAGCCGAAAACGGCCCGCGCGCGGAAGCAGGATGCGCCCATCGGACCGCTGCTGATCGGCACCGGCCTCGCCTTCGCTTCCTTGATCCTGGTGCCTGCGATCGCCACCCAGGTCGGCCTGGGGAGCAGTCTGACCGGAGCGCTCCGGATCGCCCTCATGAAGGCTTCCAGCCGCGCGATCCGCGGGTCGGGCGACGGTGCCGAAGCTGCGACCATGAGCTTCAGCTGTCACTGATTTTTCGTCTCCCGGCCGGATATACCGGCGCAGACTCCGCAAGCTGTGCAAGCCGCTGCGGAGTTTTTTATTATAACTGCCCAAGTTTGTTGATTTTTCGTAAGAGGCGTCAAGGAGGCGATGGATGGACACCGAACCGCGTGTTTGCGACCTGTGCAGTCTGCCCGTGATCCCGCCGGGCTTTCCCCTGAACACCACCGGCGGGCTCAAGGTCTTCTGTTGCGAAGGCTGCCAGGGGATCTACGCGATGCTTCACGAGGCCGAGATCCTTGCCGAGGACGTCCCCGGCCATGCGGAAGTGCCGGATTTACCTCATTCGAGAAAATGACCGATAATCGGCGCGGCTCTCGGTCGCTCCCCTGACGGGTGGGGCGTCGGAATATTCGGCACAGTCAACGAGGAACTAGATCATGGCTCATGTACACGGCGGGAAGACGATGACGGACGCGGCGATGGGCGCGGCCAAGGCGATGGAGCACGGCATGGCGGGCGGGATGATGGGTCCGATGGCTGGCATGGAGGGCATGATGAGTCACGGCGCGATGCAAGGCGCCCGCCATCTGGTCCAGTCGTCCCACAATGCCGCCGCGGTGGTCAAGGGCGCGGCGGTAGGCGCGGCCGCGACGGCGGGGACGCACACCGGCAGGTCGCTGCTGAAGCGGGTGTTCACCCATCCGCTGGTGCTGTTCGGCCTCGGCATGGCGGCAGGCTATTACATTCACAAATACCGCAAGGAGATCATCGGTTCGGCCATGAGCGTCGCCGAAGGCGGCAAGGATTTCGTCCTTCAGCAGCGGGAAAATCTGGAGGATCTGCTGGCCGAACGCCAGGAAGGCTCGGAACGGGGTGATACCTGAATACGCGGATAGAAATCCGCCGGCAGCCTGTCATCGTCTGGCCTTGAGACCATGTCACTGAAAAAACAGATTATTTTGCGCTATAGCGGTGCCGGCCACGTGCGTTTCGAACTGCCGGCGGAGCTCTGCGAGGCCTCGGCGCGCGCTCAAATCGAGTCGGCCCTGCGTGCGCTGGATGGCGTTTACCGGGTCAGCCTGTCGCCGGGCAGCCGCAAACTTTCGGTGCGTTTCGACATCGCCGTGTGCGATCTCAAGGCCATCGGGCGGCGGCTGGGCCAGCTCGTCGATGCCGGCGTCGGGCAGGCAGGTCGGGTGCAGGGCGCCGTGAGCGTCCCGGTGGGCCGGCCTTTCGGCTGGCTGCGTGAAAAGGCGCGGGAGGCGGGCGAAACCCTGGCGGCCATGAAAATCGTCGCCCGGCGGACCATGAAAAATTCGCCCAAGCTGCTGACGCCGGCGCGGGAAAGAGGATTCATAGAATTTTTCAACGACGTGCTGGTGCTCTATCTCATCAAGCTGCATTGGCACCTGATCACACAGCACTGGCTCCGACAGCCTCTTCGCTATCGCTACGAGTGGATGGCGGTGTTCTACATGATTTTCCTTCTGGTCCGGTCGCGGCGTCCCCGCAATGTCTGACGCCGCAGGTTCGGAGATTTCGACGGCCCGAACCGCGGCGGCGCCGTTCGCGCATGCCTGGCCCAATCTCGAAGTCGTGCATGCCTTGCGGCGGCGCGTCCGGATCCAGGCGCCGGCGCTGCGCAAGGATCCGGAACGCTGCTACCTCTTGCAGATTCTGCTGCTCAAGCATTCCGGGATACGGTCCGTGCGGGTGGCGGCTGACCTCGGTTCGGTGGCGATCCGCTTCAATCCGGACCAACTGCCGCGCACGAACCTGCTGCGGGTGGCGGATCATCTGATCGCCAGCCTGGGCCACCGCAAGCAGGCGCCGGAAGCGCTCGGCGGCACGGGCGGCGACGGGCCGGTGCGCGAATGGCAGTTCGCGATCGAAGGGATGACCTGCGTGTCTTGCGCCCTGCTCATCGAAATGATGCTGAAGCGGCAGCCCGGCATCCGCGACGTTTCCGTCAATTTCGCCACGGAGACCGCCACCGTCCGGGCCGTCCTCAGCCGCGACGCCGTCATGGCGGCCATCGCGCGGATCGGTTACCGCGCGCAGGCGGCCGACAGCATCGTCCAGCGCAAACTCATGGTTGCGCGGGAAGCCGAACGTCTGCGGCAGGCGCGGCGCCACGCGCTGGTGTCGGTTCTCCTGAGCGCCCCCGTCGTGGTGCTCGGGATGGTGATGCCGCACGGGCGGGCATGGGCCTGGCTGAGCGCCATTCTCACCACGCCGGTGGTGCTCGGCAGCGGCCGTTCGTTTTTCTCCAAGGCCTGGAGGCTTGCGGGGCAGGGCACCGCCAACATGGACTCCCTGGTCGCGCTGGGCGTCGGAGCGGCTTACGGTTCCAGCGTCGTGGCCTTGCTGGCGCGGCGGGGAGAGCTCTATTTCGAGGCCGCAGCCGCCATCGTGAGTTTCGTGCTGTACGGCCGCTACCTGGAGGAGACCACACGCGGCCGAGCCCATGAAGCGATCCGGCGCCTTCTCGATCTGCAACCCGCCACCGCCACGCTCCTCAGGGACGGCGGGGAGTTCGAGGTGCCGGTCGAGTCCTTGAAGGTGGGCGACGTGGTGCGGGTGCGTCCCGGCGACCGTTTACCCACCGATGGCGAGGTCCTCGCCGGCACCTCCGGCATCGACGAATCCATGGTCACGGGTGAAAGCGTTCCCGTCATCAAACAGCCCGGCGACCGGGTGATCGGCGGCTGCGTCAATGGCACCGGTGCGCTCCAGGTCAGGGTCACGGCCGTGGGGGAGGACACGGTGCTGGCCGGGATCATCCATATGGTGGGGCAGGCCCAGTCGTCGAAACTCCCGATCCAGAAGACCGTGGACCGGGTTTCGGCGGTGTTCGTGCCGACCGTCCTGGTGATTTCGGCCGGCACGTTCATGGGCTGGACCTGGCTCGGCGCACCCGCGGCCAGGGCGTTCGCCAACGCGATCGCGGTACTGCTCATCGCTTGTCCCTGCGCGCTGGGGCTGGCGACTCCGGCAGCCATCATGGTGGGAACGGGACAGGCCGCCCGCAAGGGCATCTACATCCGCAACGGCGAAAGCCTGGAGATGGCGTCGAAACTGACCGCCGTCGTGTTCGACAAGACCGGCACCATCACGGAAGGCAAGCCGGAAGTCACCGACATCGTCCGGTTTTCGCGGCTGGGCGAGCCCCGACTGCTGGGCCTGGCGGCAGCGGCCGAAATCGATTCGGAGCACTTCCTGGCGCGGGCCATCGTCCGCAGGGCGCAGGAGGCCGGAGCCGATACCCTGGTTTCCCATGAATTCGACAGCGTGCCGGGACGCGGTATCCGCGCGCGGGTGGACCGCCGCGAGGTGCTGATAGGCAACGCCGAATGGTTGGCGGAGTCCGGCGTCGATTTCGCCGCCGCCGTAGAGCCGGCCTCGAACCTGGCCGGGCAGGGCAAGACCCCGGTTTTCATGGCGCTGGACGGCAAGCTCGCGGCGGTGTTCGGCATCGCGGACCGGCCCCGCGAACACGCGCGGGCCGCCATCGAAAGATTGCAGGACCTGAACGTCCGGACTCTGATGGTGACCGGCGACGTGGAAGCGGCCGCCGAGCACATCGCGCAGCAGGTGGGCATCGCGGAAGTGACCGCCCGTGCTCGCCCGGCGCAGAAGCTGGAGATCATCCGCGCCCTGCAGGGGCAGGGGGAGCGGGTGGGGATGATCGGCGACGGCGTCAACGACGCGCCCGCGCTGGCCGCCGCGGACGTGAGCTTCGCCATAGGCAGCGGCACCGACGTGGCGATCCAGACCGCCGACATGATCATCAGCCAGGGCGACATCAGCCGGGTGGCGGACGGCATGGCGCTCAGCCAATTCACGCTGCGGGTCGTCCACCAGAATCTTGCCTGGGCCTTCGGCTACAACACGATCGCCATCCCGCTCGCAGTGATGGGGCGGCTGAGTCCCATGATCGCGGCGGGCGCCATGGCTTTCAGTTCCGTTTCCGTCGTGCTGAATTCCCTGCGCTTGCAGCGGCGGTAGGCGGCCCCCCCTTTTTTCCGGGACGGCGATTCTTACGCTTTTCCCGGGTTCTGAGCCTTCCGTGTTTTTTTCCCGGCCGCAACGCCTCCTTCGACGGGGGCGGCAGGTCCTCGTCGCATTCGAAACTGATTCGGGGACTGTGGGTGTTATGGTATATTTTGTTGCAAATATGCCCATGGTGAGGAATTACATGTTCTTACGAATTCTTGGCGGGCTGGCGCTGGCCTTGATGCTGTCGGCGGCAAGGGTCGCCACAGCCGACACCGGCACGGAAGCCGCGCGCGTGGTGGTGGACAAATTGAACGGCGCGCTCATCGACGTGATGAAAAATGCAAAGCAACTGGGTTATCAAGGCAGGTACAAGAAGCTGGACCCCGTGGTGCGCGAGGTTTTCCAGTTCGAAGCCGTGGCCCAGATCGCCCTGGGGGCACACTGGAAGACCTTGAGCGACGAGCAGAAGAGGGAATTCGTGAAAAAGCTCACGGAACTGAGCATCGCCACCTACGCCGCCCAGTTCAACAGCTATGGCGGCGAACAGTTCCAGTACGATTCGGATCAGGCGGTCAGGCCCGACCGGGTGGTGGTGCGGTACAAGCTGGTGGCGCCGAAGGAGACCCCCGTGAAGTTCGATTACATGGTCAACCAGTTCGACGGGAGGTGGGAGATCATCAACATCGTCGTCGACGGCATCAGCGATCTGGCGCTGAAAAAGGCCCAGTACACCAGCGTCATCGACCGTGAAGGTTTCGATGTGTTGATGAGCAAGCTGACTCAGAAGATCACGGATTACGCCAACAACGAAAACAACTCCAAGAGCTGACCTCGCTTTACGGCAGGCGGCACAAAAAAGGCATCCCGCGGGATGCCTTTTTTTACGCGCTGCGACTTCGGTCAGTACAGCGGTTCCCGGTAGAACATCAGGAAGTTGCCGATCACGAACATGGCGAGGATGGACAGGAAGCCCGCCACCTGACCCGTGTCGAATCGGCCGGCGGCCCCCTGCGAGGACACCGGCGCCGTCGCCAGTCTGAGCTCCAGCCAGCGTCCGCTGGCGACAACGACCGCCAGGAGGCCCATGGCGGTGTGCGTCGACTGGATCAGGTATTCGCTCTTGAGCTCGAATTCCGCGTGCGAGTGCGTGAGCAGCAGGATGCCGCCGAACGCGCTCAGGACCGGAAACATGTAGCGCAGCCGGTGGGCGTCGGGCCGGGTGCGGGCGCGCAGTTCGAGGACGCCGAGCAGAAACGCCAGCAGCGTTGCGATGCGGTGCTGGAAAACCTCCCCGTTGCCGAAGGTGCTCTCCCAGAATCCGATCGGCCCCAGCGGCCAGGTTTCGGCGTCACTGCGGAAGAACAGGAAGATGCTGAGGCCGATGAACCCCACCGGCCAATACCGCGCCCAGCGGAAGCGCCCGGTATAGGACAGCATCGCCACCAGGCACATGCCGGTCAGGAAGATGCCGGAGATGTTGTGGTTGTAGTCCGACCACTCGGTGGCGGCGACCGAAGGCACCTTGTCCACCACCGCGACTCGGCCCGCTTCGCCGGCCAGAAGCTGCTCATGCGTCGGAGAGCTGACTTTGGGCAGGCGAGGCGAGAACATGTAGGCCACTTCCGAAACCGTCGCCGTGGTGTCCTTGATGTCCACCGATGGCGGCTGCGAAGACAGCGTCGCAGCGACGAACAAGACGCTCACCAGCACGAAAGTCTCGGCCTCGATGAAATACGGCACCTTGCCGGTCAGGTCGGCGGAGGCGCCGCGCTCTTTCCATTCCTTCCCGGCCTTGTGGTTGCGGTAGGCGAAATAGAGCGCGCCTCCCATCAGCGCGACCTTGGTCGCCACCAGGCTGCCGTAGCCGGTGCCGAAGAGGCCGTCCAGCGAACCGATGTATTCGACCGCCAGCGGCAGGCCGGTGGAAACCAGCAGCAGCACGGAGGCCGCGCCCAACCAGCCGAATCGCGTGATAGCGAGCGGCCAGAACTTGTGCGCCGCCTGTTCGGCGCGCCGGGAATGCCAGAGAAACAGAAGCTGGGCGACGCCGCCGAACCAGACCGCGGCGGCCAACTGGTGGATCACCGTCATGAGCATGAGCTGTTCGCGGTGCTCGAAACGCCCGACGCCATGAACGAGCCAGGCGCCACTGATCACCAGCGGCACGGTCAGGAATGCCGCGGTGTTCCAGGCGGAGCGGTCATACGGTGAAGCGCTGAGCCGCCCCGCCAGATAGATGAACCCGCACGAGAGGACGAGGCGAAGCAGGCCGGCGATGAACTGCACCGTCCCAAAATAGGCCTCCAGGGGGAAATCGCCGAGCGTGGCGGCGAGCAGCATGCCCTTGATCAGCAGTTTGGTGCCCTGCATGGCGGCCAGCGTGATCGCTCCCCCCTTCAGCAGACGGACGCTGACGGCGACGACCGGCTCCGGTGCGCCGTTGCCGGCCGCGGACCTGTCCCAGATCCGCAGAATCCAGGCCGCCCAGATCAGGCTGCCGACGATCAGCGCATAGCTGATGAGCATCAAGCCGCCGAGGAAGTCATCGATGAAATTGGCCAGGCCTTGTATGAACATGGGTTGTACGACCTCGAGCTACGGGTTGTCGACGCGGAAACGGATCACGTTTTCGGTGAAGTGGCCGTCCGCCGCAAACACCTTGTATTTCAGCGCGTAGTCGCCAGGCTCCAGGGGAGGGATGTCGACCAGCATCTCGCCTGCCTTCTTGCCCTTGGCGATGTTGACGGGGTGGAACACGTCGCCCTTGCTGACCAGGAAGACCCGCGACAGGGCGAGCTCGACTCCGGAGTTGAAAAACAGCACCACCTTGGTCGGCTGGTTGGGCTTCACCGGATGGCTGGTCAGCGACGATTCGGTGACGACGGCATGGCTCCAGGCCTCGGAGCTGAGTGCAAGCAGGCTCAGGGCGATGATCCGGAGGGGCTTGCCGAATGGCTTGATAGCGTGAAGGGACATGGCTACCTGTCAGATTGAGTAAAGGGTCAGCCGGCCTTGGCTTTCAGGGCGTGGCTGGTGAGGTTCTTGCCCAGGTCCCAGATGGCGCCGGGGACCTTGTGGCAATCGGCGATGACCGCATCCATGGCCTGGAGTATCCAGTCGGCGTCCTTCTGGCCGATCACCAGCGGCGGTAGGAACTTGACCACGTTCATGCCGTGCCCCGCCACCTGGCTCAGGATGCGGTGATTCTTGAACAGCGGAATGGTGATCATCTGGCTGAACAGGCCCTTGTTGGCGGTCTCCAGGAGGCTCCACGCGGCCTTGAGCGAAAAGCTTTTCGGCGCGCCGAACTCGACCGCGATCATCATGCCCTTGCCGCGCACCGCATGCAGCAGCTCGTAGCGGTCGGCCATCGCCCGGATTCCGGCAGTGATCTGCTCGCCGATCCGCGCCGCGTTCTCGACCAGACCTTCCTCTTCGATGGCGTCGAGGGTGGCGATGCCGGCCGCCATCGCCATGTTGTTCTTGGAAAAGGTGGAGCCGTGGACCACGGCGCGGTCCATCCGGTTGAACACCGCCTCCATGACTTGCTTTTTCATGGCGACGGCGCCGACCGGAATGAATCCGCCGGACAGCGCCTTCGCCATCAGGATCATGTCCGGCTCCACGCCCCAGTGTTCGATGGCCCAGAATTTCCCGGTGCGGCCGATGCCGGTCTGAATCTCATCCGCCACGAACAGCGCGCCGTACTTCCGGCACAGGCGGGCGGCCTCGGCCAGATAGCCGTCATCCGGCAGGTTGACGCCTTTGCCCTGGATCGGCTCGACGATGAAGGCGGCTACGTCGTTGTGGCGGAGGGCGGCCTCGAGGGCGCCGAGGTCGTTGAACGGTACGGCGGTGCAGGCCGGCAGCAGCGGGCCGAAACCGTCGCGGAACACCTGTTCGCCGTTCAGCGACAGCGCGCCCAGGGTGAGGCCGTGGAAGCCGTGTTCGCAATACACGATTTTTTCCCGCTTGGTGGTGTAGCGGGCGAACTTGATGGCCGCTTCCACCGCCTCGGCGCCGGAGTTGCAGTAAAACATCCGCGACAGATCGCCGGGGCAGCGCTGCAGGATCTTTTCCGACAGCAGACCGCTCAGGAGCGACACATCCATCTGGACCAGATCCGGGAGCTGGGCGTCCAGCACGTCCTTCAGCGCGGCGACCACCTTGGGATGGTTGCGTCCCAGCGCGAACACGCCGAAGCCACTGAGGAGGTCCAGGTACTCCCGCTCCTGGTCGTCGTACAGGTAGGGGCCTTGCGCCCGGACGTAAACCCGGTCGTAGCCGATCGTCTTCAACACCCGGACCATCTGGGTGTTGAGATGTTTTTCATGCAGATCGAAATTTTCGCCTCTGCGGTTCTTCAGCAGGTCGGAAATACGACTCGACATCAACAACCTCGGGTTTGGTGAATTGTCAAATTCCGCATTCTACACCAAGCGCCTCAGGCCTTGACCCGGCGCGCGGCGAAGGCCGGCAGCACCACGAGGGCGCAGACCAGGGACAGCATCAGGCCGATGGCCAGCAGGATACCCATGGACGACATGCCCGGGTGGGGGGTGAAGGCGAGGCTGGCGAAGCTGAATACGGTGGTCAGGGCGCCGTAGAACACGCCTTTGGCTTCGCTGGAGTCCAGCAGAGCGTCGTGCGTGGACTTCAGGTAATGCAGCCGGTGCGCCATGTGGATGCCGTTGTCGACGCCCAGGCCGAACAGCAGGGGCAGGGCGATGATATTGGCGAAATTGAAGGGCACGTGGATGAGCACCGTCACGGCCGCGGTGAACAGAGAGGCGAGCAGCAGGGGCAACAGGACCAGCAGGGTATCCTTGAGGTTTCTCAGGATCAGAAGCAACAGAAGCGTGATCGCGCCGAGCGCCGTGCCGAAAGCCTGTACGAAAGCGACGATGACGGCGTTCATCGACTCCAGGTAGGTCACCGGCAGGTCGGTGACGTCGGGGTCCACCGTCTGGGCTTCCTGGATGAATTCCCGCAGCTTGTCCAGGTCGTTCAGGTCGTTCCGGGGAAATATCTGCAGGCGGTACAGCCCGTCCTTGCTGATCCAGCGCTCGCGGATATCCGCGGGGAGGGAGTCCAGGGTGATCGGCTCGGCTTCCAGGCTGGTATTCAGATTGTTGATGGTTTTTCTCAAGCCTCCCAGAACGCTTTTTTCGAGGGCGTCGAGGCGGGGTTGAACCGCTTGAGAGGGTAGCGCGCGCAGCTCTTCGAGGAGCTTCTCAAGGGTGTCATCCAGCTCGGCGACATCGGCATCGTGGCTTTTTTCGAGGCGCTTGCGCAGCGCGGCGTGCAGTTTTTCCAGGGTCTGCAGGTTCGGCTCGGCCTCGGAGGCGGCCGGGAAATTCTGCAACTGAGGCCCGAGCACCAGCGCCAGATCCGCGATGGCGGCAAGCTTCTCGTCCTGCTGGTCGGGAACGAAATCGAACACGCTGCGCACGCTGTCGACCGAGGACAGTTTCTCGAACCGTTGAATCCGGGTGTGCGCATCCTCCTCGTTCAAGGCGAGCGAAGCCAGGGTCATCGGCGAGGTGTCGCGGGATTTCAGCAGATACTTGAAAGTCTTGACCGATTCGGTGGCCGGGTCGCGCAGGTTGATCGGGTTGAAATCGATCACGATCCGGCTCAGCAGCGCACCGGCCGCGAGTCCCAGGATCAGGGTCAGTATCCGGATCGGCCCGGCATAGCGCATCGGCCAGTTGGACAGCAGCGCCCGGGTCAGCGCGCGCGGCCTGCGCTGGACCGCGCGGCGGGAAGGCTTGTAGGGCAGGATGTTCATGATCGCCGGCAGCACCGTGAAGGTGGTGGCCAGGGCGATGAACATGCTGGTACCGGCGATGATGCCCAGCTCCGCGACGCCGGAGTAGGCCGTCGGGATGAACGCGTAGAGGCCGATGGCGGCGGTCAGCGTGCACAGGAGTAGCGCCGAGCCCGTCGACGCGAAGGTTTCGCGCAAGGCGGCCCGCTGCGGCATGCCCCGCAGGATGAGCTCCCGGTAGCGCAGGCAGAAATGGGACGAATACGCGTCCCCCATGCCGATGAACAGCACGGTGAAGGAGATCGAGATCAGGTTGAGCTGGCCGATCGCCAGGGTGGCGAAACCCATGGAAAACACCAGGCCCATGCCCAGGGTCAGGAAAGTGGCGAGCATCAGCTTGAACGAACGGTAGGCCAGCCACAGGGTGAGGCAGACCAGCACGGCGGAGGCCACGCCGGCGATGGTGACGCTTTCCTGCACCGTCAGCATTTCCTCGTATTCCAGGACGACTTCGCCGGTCTTGCGTACCTGGACGTCGGACAGGGCATCGGCGCGAATGCCGTCTATGGCCTGGTCGATGGCGGCTATGGCCTTCGCCGCCGGCGTCAGTTCCTCGAAGAAGAGTTTCGGCCGGATGACGATGAAACGCTTGGTGATGCCGAGGCCCTCCTTCTGTCCCATGATGAGCTGTTGCCAGGACAGGCGGTAGGGGTGCTTGTCCACCGCGGCTTGAAACGCCTCGTTGAGGCGGCGGGTGAAGGCGCCCAGTTCGACGGGGAGGTCGGATTCCTTGGCGTCCAGCGCCTGGGCGTAGATGCCGAAGAAGCCGGCGAGACTGTTGTCCTCGGCCAGCCGTCCGAAGAACGGCTGGGCGGCGGACAGATCCTGGCTGACCTGTTCCAGATCTTTCAGGCTCAGATACAAGAGTCCGTTGCGGGCGAAGAAATCGCCCCCGTCGGGCACATAGACCGACTCGATCGTCGCCGACTGCCCGGCCAGCTTCTGCTGGAGAGCATCGACGGCATCCGAAGCCTGTTCGGGCGTTTTTCCCTCGACCAGCAGTACGATGGTGGAGACGTCCTGGGGGAATTCCGCCTCGAACCGGATCCTGTTTTTCTGGAACGGGAGTTCCGTCGAGATGGTGTCGGCCGTGTTGGTGTTCACGGTCAGGTTTTTCGTCGTGTATTGCAGCGTCAGGCCGCAGGCGGCAAACGCGACGAACAGGATCAGCCAGGGATGGGTCAGCACCCGGGATTCCCATCCGTGCATCAGGCGGATGAGAAAGCTCGTCCGGGTTTCCGGCGTGACAGTCATTTTTCCTTTGGACATTGCTCGAGTCAGAATTTTGCGGGAGCGTGCAGATGGGGGCTCATTGCACGCAGGGTCGCCGACGCCGCTTTGAAAGCCATGGCCAGGCGGAGCAGGTCGGGAATATCCGACGGTCGCCGCATCAGGTTGGCGATCAGTTTCGGCAGCCGGGTATTGCCATGCGGGTCGAGCGCGTCGAGCACGCTGCGGGGGATCGCCGTCGCCGCGTCGTCGGCGATGGCGCGGATCACCAAAGCCGGCAGTCCCAGTGCCGTGGCGGTACGGACTACGGCTCCGCTTTCCATGTCGACGGCGTCGGCGCCGGTGGCGGCAACCAATATCTGCTTGGCGTCGCGGCCGTGGACGATGCCGTCGCTGGCGGTTACCCGTCCAGTGGACACCTTGCAGGGAAGCGCTTCTGCATACCGTACCGCTCCTCGATGCCAGTCGGGATGGGCAGGCAATACCGTGCCGTCGGCACACGCGACTTCGGTGGGCAGCATAAGGTCACCGGACGCCAGATGTCCCCCGAGTGCGCCGGCACATCCCCAACTGACCAAGGCGTTGCAGCCTCCTTCCGCCAGCCGGAGCGCGGCCTTCGCCGCATTGTCCGGGCCGCTGCCGGACAGGCAGAAATGGAGCGTGTCACTGACGGCAAGCGGTTCGCTGCGGCGCAGCGGGCGCCGCGTCAGCGTACGGCATTCGGCCGGCAGGGCGACGACGACACCGATCCGAGTCACGCCCGGGCGTAGCGTTCGTTACGGTAACGAGCCAGTGCCCACAGGGGGAAGAATTTGTCGTAGCCGTGATATTTCAGATAGAACACGCGGGGGAAGCCCGGTGCGGTGAAGCATTCGTCGTTCCAGAACCCGTCGGGCCGCTGCTGTCTGAGCAGATAGTCGACGCCGGCCTGGACCTCCGGCGATCCGGCTTCGCCTGCCGCCATCAGCGCGATCAGCGCGAATCCGGTCTGGAATGCCGTGCTGGTGTGGAAGCGGCCCCGGTGCGACGTGTCGTGGTAGCTGAAATTGTCTTCGCCCCAGCCGCCATCCTCGCGCTGGACGCTCTTGAGCCACGCCACGGCGCGGCGCACGCTCGGGTCGTCGTTCGGAATGCCGGCGGCCTCGTAAGCCAGCAGCACCGACCAGGTGCCGTAGATATAGTTGGTGCCCCAGCGGCCGAACCAGGAGCCGTCGGCTTCCTGTTCCCGGCGCAGGTACTCGATCGTGCGCTCCAGGACGGGGCGCAGCTCGGGTTGCCGGTTCACCCATTTGGCGAGGAACATGGCGCAGCGGGCGCTCACGTCCGCCGTCGGCGGGTCGAGCAGGGCGCCGTGGTCGGCGAAGGGAATGGAGTTGAGGTAATAGTAGGTATTGTCGGCGTCGAAGGCCCCGAATCCGCCGTTGCTGGACTGCATGCCGGCGATCCAGTTGGCTGCCAAGCGCAAGGTCTCGTCGAAGCTCGGATCTTCCGAGCCCTGTAGCGCATGGGCCACGACGGCGCTGTCGTCGACGTCCGGATAATAGTCGTTGCCGAACTGGAACGCCCAGCCGCCGCCTTCCAGGCCCGGCCGGTTGACCCGCCAGTCGCCGGGCGCATCCTTGGCGATCTGCTTCGAGGCCAGCCACTTGAGCCCTTTGTGCAGAGCCGCGTCGAGCTGGATATCCGCGGTATGGCGCGCCACCTCCTGCAAGGTGAGGGAGGTGAGGGCGGTGTCCCAGATCGGCGAGACGCAGGGCTGGCAGTAGGCGCTTTCGCCCTGGAATACCAGCAGCCGTTCGATGGATTCGCGGGCGACTCTGCGGCGCTCGTCGTCCGGCGGCACGCCGAGGAAATCCAGCGCCTCGTAGGCGTTGACCATGGCCGGGAAAATCGCGCCCAGCCCGTCGACGCCGTTGAGCCGTGCCGTGAACCACTCGAACGCCTTCTGGGTCGCCTTCTTGCGCATGGCGTCGGGGATCAGCGGTTCCAGCATCCGTCCGAACCGTTCCAGGGCGAGGATGGCCTTGCCGAGCGGCGTCTTGACGTGGTCGAAATAATGGCGCTCCTGCTGCGGATCGACCGTGAACAGCTCACGGATATGGGTCCTGGACGGGTTGCGCGCGGTCACCTTATGGCTGCACAGGATGAACAGCGGCACCATGACCGTGCGCGACCAGTACGACACCTTGTCCAAGTGGAACGGAAACCACTTCGGCAGCAGCATGATTTCCACCGGGATGAAGGGGACCCCGCGCCAGGGAATCTGTTCGAACATGGCGAGCATGATGCGCGTGAACACGTTGGAGCGCGCGGCGCCGCCCTGGGCGAGAATCCACTCGCGGCCCTTCTTCATGTGGGGGGCATCGACGGAATCGCCGGCCAGCTTGAGGGCGTAATAGGCCTTGACGGTGCAGCTGATGTCGCCGGCGCCGCCCTGGAACAGCGGATAGCTGCCGTCGGCGCTCTGATGGGCGCGGAGATAGTTGGCGATCTTGGCCTGCAGCTCCCCGTCGATTTCGTCCATGAAATGCATCATCAGGACGTACTCGGCCGGGATGGTGCAGTCGGCTTCGAGCTCGAACACCCAGTAGCCCTCCAGGTGTTGCAGGCTCAGCAGACGGTCCTTGGCCTGCCTGATCGCCGCATCGAGAGGAGACTCGACGTATGAGGCGGTCAGCGGCGGTTCGAGGTTGGATATTACTGTCGCTTCTCTCAACATGGGCGATGTTTCCTGGAGGTTCGGTGCGTATTCAAATGTCGATGGGCCTGGGCTGGAGCACGGCGGCAGGCACTGCGGTGGGCAGGCCGAGTCCGGCGAGCCGGAATGTGGCCTTCAGCAAGGCGTCGTTGCCGCGGGTCAGCCGCGAGGCGACTATCGTCGCCTTGACCGCCCGCCGCGTGATCTTTACTTGGGCGGAGTCGCTGAAATACGGGTTGCCGTGGATCTTGCGCAGTGTGAGCACCGCCATCCCCAATGCCCACAGGCAGAATTCGCGGATGCCGGTTTCGTGGCTCGGGATCAGCAACGTATAATCCAGCGCGTTGCGCAGGTGGGCATGGGCCACGCCGATCAGCCGGTCGAAGCCGCGGACGAAATCGGGATTGCCGTGGTGCGGCCGGAGCTCGGCAAGGGAGAAGCCGCATTCTGTGAAGACGTCTTGCGGAAGCCAGCAGACGCCGCGCGAGTGGTCATCCCACAGATCCTTGAGGATGTTGGTCATCTGCAGGCCTTGCCCGAAGGAGACCGCGAGCTCCATGAGCCGGGCCCTGTGTGCGGCGATTTCCGGCGAGTAATGACAGAACAACCGGGTCAGCATCTCTCCGACCACACCGGCGACGTAATAGCAGTAATCGCCCATCTGCCGCAGATCTTTGAGGCCGTGGCGCAGGTCTTTGTCCTGAAACTCGGCCATTCCTCTGGACATCGTGGCCACGCAGTCGGCCAAGGCCTCCCGCTGGGGCCGGGCGAAACCGTGGGTGATGCGGATCACGCGCGGAATGGCGGCGATCAGTTCCCTCTCGGAGGCCAGGGTCTGTTCGGAGAGCCGCGGAAACAGCTCGCTGGCGAGCGGGGCGGCCGGCGCATTCCCGGCGACGACCTGGGCGAAGCGCTCGCAATACCGCCTCTTCTGGGCGGAACTCAGTGCCACTTCATCCTCGATGGTGTCGACGATCCGGCACAGCAGGTAGCCGTTGGATACCGGCCGGGCCAAGCCTTCCGGCAGCCGCGGGATCGTCAGGGCGAAAGTGCGGGACACGCCGTCCAGGAAATAGGCCTGGAACTCGTCGTCCGACAGATTCTCGTGCATCGCAGGTTGCGAGGGGGATGTTCCGCTCATCTAGGGTAGGCGTCGGTTGCTCGGGCTCGAGTCGGCCACGGTGGCTAACTCCTTGTAAAAGGGGTGAAAGTCTACCGATTCGGGGGCTTGAGTCAAGTTCTGTTGTTTTTTTATCAAAGATGAGTTGAGTAATATGCAACTGGATGCTAGCATGCGTTCCTATTCAAGGGAATGCCGCAATCCCCGTTTTTGAACAAGAAAAAGGATTGTTGTTACAATCCGGGCTCAATCCCTAGTGCCAGACTAGGAAAATGTCCCCCGGCGGTCCCGTGCGGCCGCGTTTTTTGGGCAATGGTTTGGCCTGTATGCGTTTGGGCAGACATGAAACGATCGTCGGACCGGCTGTCTCACGCCGTTCCGTCCCCAGCTAGAAGAATCGAGGAGAAACGAATGGGCGTTCCACTGCGTCAACAACTGACCGTCGCAAAGTATCTGCTCAAACAGAAGATTTTCGGGGTCAAGCGCTATCCTCTGGTGCTGATGCTCGAACCGTTGTTCCGCTGCAACCTGGCCTGCGCCGGCTGCGGGAAAATCGATTATCCGGACGAGATATTGAACCGGCGCCTGAGCGTCGAGGAATCGCTGCAGGCCGTTGACGAATGCGATGCGCCCATCGTGTCGATCGCGGGGGGGGAGCCACTGCTTCACAAGGAATTGCCGGAGATCGTGCGCGGCATCATCGCGCGCAAGAAGTACGTCTATCTGTGCACCAATGCGCTGTTGCTCAAGAAGCGGATCGACGATTACCAGCCTTCCCCCTTCCTGACGCTGTCGATCCATCTCGACGGCAACCGCGATCGGCACGACGCTTCCGTCTGCCAGACAGGCGTGTTCGACCGTGCCGTCGAAGCGGTCGAGATGGCGATTGCCCGGGGCTTCCGGGTGACCATCAACTGCACGCTGTTCCAGGGTGAATCGGCCGAGGAAGTGGCCGAGTTCCTGGACCACACCAGGCGCCTGGGCGTCGAGGGCGTCACCATCGCGCCCGGCTTCAGCTACGAGCACGCGCCGCAGCAAGACATCTTCATCCGGATGCGCGACAGCAAGGAGCTGTTCCGCAAGGTGTTCAAGCTGGGCCGCGGCCGCGGCTGGCGTTTGAACCATTCGGGGCTCTATCTCGATTTCCTGGCGGGCAACCAGAGCTACAACTGCACGCCCTGGGGCAACCCGACCCGGAACGTCTTCGGCTGGCAGAAACCATGCTACCTGCTGGTGGACGAGGGTTACGCGCCTTCCTTCCGCGCCTTGATGGAGGAGACGCCCTGGCACAAGTACGGCAATTCGAAAAATCCGAAATGCGCCAACTGCATGGCTCACTGCGGCTACGAGGCCAGCGCGGTGGAGGATGCCATGCAGCGTCCCTGGAAAGCGGCCTGGGTCGCGATGTTCGGGCCGAAGACGGCAGGGGGCATGGCGCCGGAGCCGGAGCCGGAATACGAGACCGGGACGCCCGGGGTTGCCCCGGTCAAAGCGCGTCCGGCGATCCGTATCGAAGCGGTCGAATAGTTCGCCTGGAGAGACTCCTGCAAAAAAGCCGGCCTCGAAGCCGGCTTTTTTGCGCCCGGACGAAAGCCGTCCGGTCAGTAGTGCAGCAGCGAATGCACGCGTCGGCCGTTCAACGCCTGGCGGCCTTCGAGCGCGTCGAGCTCGACCACGAAGGCGCAGGCCGCGACTTCGGCGCCGAGACTCTCCACCAGCGAACAACTGGCGCGGGCAGTGCCGCCGGTGGCCAGGAGGTCGTCGACCATCAGCACGCGGTCGCCCACCCCCAAGGCATCCAGGTGTACCTCCAGACGGGCCAAGCCGTATTCCAGATCGTAGTCGACAGCCTGGACGTCGTACGGAAGTCTGCCTGGTTTGCGCAGGGGCACGAAGCCGACGCCCAGCTCCCAGGCCGCCAGTGCGCCGAAGATGAACCCCCGCGCTTCCATGCCGGCGACGGCGGTGATGTCCTCGCCGACGAACGGGTGGATGAGCTGGTGGATGGCGAACCTCAGCGCCGCCGGATCCTTCACCAGCGGCGTGATGTCCCGGAACAGGATGCCGGGCTTGGGGAAGTCCGGAATGTCCCGAATCCTGGCACGCAGCTTGTCCATCAGTGCTTCCCCTTGGCCGAGCTGCGGGCGCGCGGTGATTTCTCCCCGGAAGCCGTGGCCTGGAGGAATGCCTCGATCGATCGGGCGATGCCCGCCTGATCCAGGCCTGCGATGGCCAGGAGTTCCTCCCGGGTGCCCTGGTCGAGGAACTCGTCCTTCAGGCCGATCTGGCAGACCGGGATGCCGCAGCGCTGGGCGGCCAAGAATTCGCTGACCGCGCTGCCGGCGCCGCCCGCGACGGCGTTTTCCTCGACCGTGACGATGCGGTCGTGCGTGCCGGCCAGCTCCAGGATCAGGGCTTCATCCAGCGGTTTCACGAAGCGCATGTTGACCACCGTGGCGCCGATCTGCTCGCCGACGGCGAGCGCGGCGGCCAGGGTCGTGCCGAAGGCCAGGATGGCGGTACCCTTGCCCGTAAGGCGCAATTCGCTCTTGCCGATGGGGATTGCGGTCAGGGTTTCCTCGGGCTTGATACCGGGTCCCCTCCCCCTCGGATAGCGGACGGCCGCCGGCCCGTCATGGACGAAGCCGGTGTAGAGCATCTGCCGGCATTCGTTTTCGTCCGAGGGCGCCATGATCAGCATGTTGGGAATGCAGCGCATGAAGCTCAGGTCGAAGCTGCCGGCGTGGGTCGGGCCATCCGGGCCGACCAGGCCGGCGCGGTCGATGGCGAACAGTACCGGCAGGTTCTGCAGGGCGACGTCATGTACCAGCTGGTCGTACGCGCGCTGGAGGAAGGTGGAATAGATGGCCACCACCGGCTTGTAGCCTTCGCAGGCTTGTCCCGCGGCGAGCGTCACGGCGTGCTGCTCGGCGATGCCGACGTCGAAATAGCGTTCCGGAAAGCGCTGGGAGAATTCCACCAGCCCCGAGCCTTCGCGCATCGCCGGCGTGATGCCCAGAAGCCGCCGGTCGCGCGCGGCCATGTCGCATAGCCATTGGCCGAATACTTCCGTGTAGGTCGGTGTCCCCGGTTTGGACTTGGGAAGTTCGTCGGCGTCCAGGTCGAAGGCGCCGACGCCGTGGTAGGCCACGGGATCTTTCTCCGCCGGCGCGTAGCCCTTGCCTTTGCGGGTGACGATGTGCAGGAAGCGGGGACCCTTCTGGTCGCGCAGATTGCGCAAGGTGGTGATCAAGGTGTCCAGGTCGTGGCCGTCGATCGGGCCGAAATAGTTGAAGCCCAGCTCTTCGAACAGCGTTCCCGGCGCCACCATGCCCTTGACGTGTTCCTCGGCGCGGCGCGCCAGCTCCCACACGCCCGGCATGTGGCGGCCCAGGAGGTGCTTGCCGCCTTCGCGGACCGACGAGTAGAACTTCCCGCTCAGGATCTTGGCCAGGTAGTTGTTGAGCGCGCCGACGTTCGGCGAGATCGACATCTCGTTGTCGTTGAGAATGATCAGGAGGTTCGCGTCCAGGGTGCCGGCGTGGTTGAGCGCCTCGAAGGCCATGCCGCCGGTGAGGCCGCCGTCGCCGATGATCGCCACCGCGTGGCTGGGCCGTCGGTCCAGCGAGGCTGCGATCGCCATGCCGAGGGCGGCGCTGATCGAGGTGCTGGAATGGCCGACGCCGAAGCAGTCGTAGGGGCTCTCGGCCCGGTTGGGGAAGGCCGACAGGCCGTCCTTCTTGCGAATGGTCGGCAGGCGGGCGCGGCGCCCGGTCAATATTTTGTGCGGATAGGCCTGATGGCCGACGTCCCAGACCAGTTTGTCTTCGGGCGTGTTGAAGACGTAATGCAGGGCGATGGTCAGCTCCACCGTCCCGAGCCCCGCGGCCAGGTGGCCGCCCGACTGGCTCACGCTCTCCAGGAGATAGCCCCGCAGTTCTTCGGCGAGCTCAGGCAACCTGTCTTCCGGCAGGTTGCGCAGTGCGGCGGGATTGTCTGCCGCTTCGAGAAGGGCATATCTTGTGGTTTCGGTCATGTAATCGCGTTCCAGGTTGCTCGGTCCGGCCGGAGGCTTCGGCTGTCCAGACTAAATAAGTAAAGTAGGTTACTCGGGAATTATGTAACCGCGGTCCCCGCCTTTCAAGGAAAGCACGGCTTGCCTCTAGCTCTGCCGCTGGATGATGAAGCGGGAAAGTTCGCGCAGCAGATCGGCCTCGGGACCGAAGCCGGCCAGGCTTTCCAGTGCGGCTTCGTGCATTTCCAGCGCTTTCTCCTTGGCGCCGCCGAGTCCCAACAGGGCCGGGTAGTTGGGCTTGTTGTGGTCGCGGTCCTTGCCCTGGGTTTTCCCTAAGGTCTGGGTGTCGCTTTCCTCGTCGAGGATGTCGTCCTGAATCTGGAAGGCGAGGCCGATGCACTTCGCGTAGTGGTCCAGCCGGTCGGCCCGTTCGGCGGGCAGGCCGGGGCGGGCCAGGCAGGCCAGCCGCACGCTGGCGCGGATCAGGGCGCCGGTCTTGCGGATGTGCATGTTCTCCAGGCCCGGCAGGTCCAGTTTCTTGCCCACCGAATCCAGGTCGATCGCCTGGCCGCCCACCATGCCGGCCGGGCCGCTGGCCTGTGCCAGCGTCTCGATCATGGCGATGCGGTTTTCCGCCGGCACGGCGATGCTGGGGTCCTGGGCGAGCACATGGAAAGCCAGGGTCTGCAGACCGTCGCCGGCGAGTATCGCGGTGGCCTCGTCATAGGCCTTGTGGCAGGTCGGCTTGCCGCGCCGCAGGTCGTCGTCGTCCATCGCCGGCAGATCGTCGTGGATCAGCGAATAGACGTGGATGAATTCGACCGCGCAGGCGGGACCGTCGAGCAGGTCCGCTGCCGCGCCGATGGCCTGGCCGGTCGCGTAGGTGAGCAGGGGGCGCATGCGCTTGCCGCCGCCCAGCACGGAATAGCGCATGGCCTGGTGGAGCCGTTCCGGCATGCGGTCGGCGGCCGGCAGGCGCGCATCCAGCGCCCGTTCCACCCGCTCCTGGCAGGACTGCATGAAATCGCGCAGAGATTGTTCAGGGTTCATCACGAAAAGGCTTCAAAGTGGGTAAACTGTTTTCTTCTAGCAGGATCTGGACCTTCTGTTCGGCATCCTGCAGCGCCTTTTGACAGGTCCGCGTGAGCTCGATTCCCCGTTCGAACAGTTTGAGGGACTCCTCGAGCGGCAGGTTGCCCTGTTCCATGCGTTCCACCAGTTGCTCCAGCTCGGCTAGGGCTTCTTCAAAGCTCGGGGGTTTACGGGCCATGGGGGGTTCTGTGCGGTAGTCGTAAGATGCGTCGGGGCCGAACGCGGCATTATCTCAAACTTGTCAAGTTGATTAAAATGCGCCGCTGTTCGTGACGGCCGCCGCGTCCCTATCCCACCCTGTATCGCGCTCACCCAATGAATGAAGTTTACGACGCATCAGCCATCGAAGTCCTGAGCGGCCTGGATCCGGTTCGCCGCCGGCCGGGCATGTACACCGACACCAGCCGGCCCGACCATCTCGCCCAGGAGGTGATCGACAACGCCGTGGACGAGGCGCTGGCCGGTTTTGCCCGCCTCATCGAGGTCCGCTTCCTGGCCGACGGCGGGCTGGAGGTGCGGGACGATGGCCGCGGCATGCCGGTCGACATCCATCCCGAACTCGGCGTCTCCGGTGTCGAGGTGATCCTGACCAAGCTGCATGCCGGCGGCAAGTTCTCCCAGAAGGCCTACCGCTATTCCGGCGGTCTGCACGGCGTCGGGGTGTCCGTGGTCAATGCCCTGTCGCTGCGGCTGGAGGTCGAGGTGCGGCGCAACGGGAAGGTCCATGCCATCGCCTTCGAAAAGGGTGAAAAGGTGAGTGAACTGACCGAAACCGGCACGGCGCCCAAGCGCGAAACCGGCACCACCGTGCGATTCTGGCCGGAAGCGCATTATTTCGACAACGTCCGGTTTTCCCGATCGCGCCTCAAGCATCTGCTGCGCGCCAAGGCCGTGCTGTGCCCCGGGCTGGAGATCCGGATGTCCGACGACGCCAGCGGCGAGAGCGAAACCTGGTGCTACCAGAACGGCCTGCCTCAATACCTCCTGGACCAGTTGCAGGGCAGCGCCTGCATCCCGGAGGAGCCGTTCGTCGGTACGATGGAAGGCCGCCAGGAGGCGGTGGACTGGGCGTTGCTTTGGTGTCCGGAAGGCTCGGCGCCGGTGACCGAGAGCTACGTCAACCTGGTGCCGACGGTGCAGGGCGGCACCCACGTCAACGGCCTGCGCACCGGCCTGACCGAGGCGGTGCGGGAATTCTGCGAGTACCGGAACCTCTTGCCGCGCGGCATCAAGATCGCGCCGGACGACGTGTGGGAGCGCTGCAATTACGTCCTGTCGGTGAAGATGCAGGAGCCGCAGTTCGCCGGCCAGACCAAGGAGCGGCTGAATTCGCGCGAATGCGCCTCCTTCGTCTCCGGCGTGGTCAAGGACGCCTTCAGTCTCTGGCTGAACCAGCATCCATCCGTCGGCGAGCGCATCGCCGAACTGGTGATCGAGAGCGCCCAGAAGCGGCTGCGCGCCAGCCGCCAGGTCACCCGCAAGCGAGTCACCAGCGGCCCGGCGCTGCCCGGCAAGCTGGCCGATTGCGCGGCGCAGGACTTCAACCGCACCGAGCTGTTCCTGGTCGAGGGCGACTCCGCCGGCGGTTCGGCCAAGCAGGCGCGCGACAAGGACTTCCAGGCCATCATGCCCTTGCGCGGCAAGATCCTGAACACCTGGGAGGTGGAGTCCGGCGCCATCCTCGGTTCGCAGGAGGTGCACGACATCAGCCTGGCCATCGGCGTCGACCCCGGTGCTAGCGACCTGAGCGGCCTGCGCTACGGCAAGATCTGCGTGCTGGCCGATGCCGACTCCGACGGCAACCACATCGCCACCCTGCTGTGCGCCCTGTTCCTGCGCCATTTCCGCGCCCTGGTCGAGGCCGGCCACGTGTTCATCGCCATGCCGCCGCTGTACCGCATCGACGTCGGCAAGCAGGTGTACTACGCGCTGGACGAGGCGGAGAAGAAAGGGGTGCTGGACCGGATCGAAGCCGAGAAGATCAAGGGTAAGATCAACGTCCTGCGCTTCAAGGGCCTGGGCGAGATGAACCCCTCGCAGCTGCGCGAAACCACCATGAATCCCGACACCCGGCGGCTGGTGCAGTTGTCGCTGGACGACCCGGCCGCCACCGACGAACGCCTCGACATGCTGCTGGCCAAGAAGCGCGCCGGGGACCGCCGCGTCTGGCTGGAAGAAAAGGGCAATCTGGCCGACATCTGACCCGTGCAAGAATCCACCATGAACGAAGTCGCGAATTACGAGCGCATCCCTCTGCGGGATTTCACCGAGAAGGCGTACCTGGACTACGCCATGTACGTCATCCTGGACCGCGCCCTGCCGCACATCGCCGACGGCCTGAAGCCGGTGCAGCGGCGCATCGTCTACGCCATGTCCGAATTGGGCCTGTCGGCGCAGTCGAAACCTAAGAAATCCGCCCGCACCGTGGGCGACGTGCTGGGCAAGTACCACCCGCACGGCGATTCGGCCTGCTACGAGGCCATGGTGCTGATGGCGCAGCCGTTCTCCTACCGCTACCCGCTGATCGACGGCCAGGGCAACTGGGGTTCGCCCGACGATCCCAAGTCGTTTGCGGCCATGCGCTACACCGAGGCCAAGCTGACGCCCTACGCGCAGTCCCTGCTGTCCGAGCTGGAGCAGGGCACGGTCGACTGGGTGCCGAACTTCGACGGCACGCTGGAAGAGCCGCGGCTCCTGCCGGCGCGGCTGCCGAATCTGTTGCTCAACGGCACCACCGGCATCGCCGTGGGCATGGCGACCGACATCCCGCCGCACAATCTGCGCGAGGTGGTCGAAGCCTGCATCCTGCTGATCGACCGGCCCGAGGCGACGGTCGAGGAGTTGTTCGGCTGCATCCGCGGCCCCGATTTCCCCAACGAGGCCGAGATCATCACGCCGCGCGAGGAGCTGCTGAAGCTGTACCAGACCGGCAACGGTTCGGTGCGCCTGCGCGCCCGCTACGAGCTGGAGGACGGCAACATCGTCGTCACCGCGCTGCCCTACCAGGTGTCCGGCGCCAAGCTGATGGAGCAGATCGCCGCCCAGATGCAGGCCAAGAAGCTGCCGATGGTGGAAGACCTGCGCGACGAGTCCGACCACGAGAACCCGACCCGGCTGGTCATCATGCCCCGCTCCCGCCGGGTCGAGGTCGAGCCCTTGATGTCGCATCTGTTCGCCACCACCGACCTGGAACGCTCCTACCGGGTCAACCTGAACATCATCGGCCTCAACGGCCGGCCCCAGGTCAAGAACCTGCGCGAAATCCTGACGGAATGGCTGAGCTTCCGCACCGAGACCGTGCGCCGCCGCTTGCAGCATCGCCTGGACAAGGTGCTGGCGCGGCTGCACATCCTCGAGGGCTTGCTGATCGCCTTCCTCAACATCGACGAAGTCATCGCCATCATCCGCCGCGAAGACGAGCCCAAGCCGGTGCTGATGGCGCGCTTCGGCCTCACCGATCTTCAGGCGGAGGCGATCCTGGAACTGAAGCTGCGCCACCTGGCCAAGCTGGAGGAAATCAAGATTCGCGGCGAACAGGATGCGCTCGAACAGGAGCGCGCCCAGCTCGAAAAAACCTTGGGTTCGCGCAGCGAACTCGATGCCCTGATCAAGCAGGAACTGCGGCAGGATGCGGAGAAATTCGGCGACGCCCGCCGCTCGCCCATCGTCGCCCGCCAGGCCTCCCAGGCCCTGGACACCACCGCGCTGATCGCCAGTGAGCCGGTCACCATCGTGCTTTCGGAGAAGGGCTGGATACGCTCGGCCAAGGGCCACGAAGTCGATTCCGCAACCCTGAGCTACCGCGCCGGCGACGGCTTCCTGTGCGCAGCGCTGGGCCGCTCCACCCAGCCCGCTTATTTCCTCGACTCCACCGGGCGCAGCTACAGCTTGGCCGTGCACGACCTGCCCTCCGCCCGCAGCCAGGGCGAGCCGCTGACCGGCCGCCTCAACCCGCCGCCCGGCGCCACCTTCACCGCGGTGCTGGCCGGATCGGACGAAGACTGGTATTTGCTGGCCACCGACGGCGGCTACGGCTTCCTGGTCCAGCTCGGCGAGCTGGGATCGAAAAACCGCTCCGGCAAGACGCTGCTGACCGTGCCCGACCACGCCAAGGTCATGACCCCGCTGCGGGTCACACACCCCGATGCCGACCGCCTGGCCTTCGTTTCCGCCCAGGGCCGTCTGCTCGTCTATCCCGCCGCCGAAATACCCCGGCTCAACAAGGGAAAGGGCAACAAGCTGATCCAGATCGCCCCGGCCGACCTCGAAGCGCGGCAGGACTACCTCGTCGCCATGGCCGCCTTGCCCGCCGGCGCAGCGCTGCGCGCCACCGCCGGCAAGCGCACGCTGACCCTGCAGCCGGGCGACCTGGAAAATTATCTGGGAGCCAGAGGGCGGCGCGGCAACCCGCTGCCTCGGGGATTCCAGCGGGTGGAGCGGCTGGAGCAGTCTTAGGGGGCGTAGATAAGGCGTTAGCGTTACCAAGCGTAAAGAAATGAATGTCGTCCATCCGGACACCGGCACGCCGCAAGGCGGCATCATCTCGCCGGTCCTGGCGAACGTCTATCTGCCTACGCCCTGGACCTGTGGTTCGAGCGGGTGGTCAAGCGGCACTGTCGAGGCGAAGCGCTGATATCGCGCTACGCTGATGACTTCGTCTGCGCCTTCCGCTACCGTGACGATGCCGAGCGGTTCTATCGCGGGCTGCCGAAGCGGCTGGAGAAATTCAGCCTTGAAGTCGCCCCCGACAAGACCCGCTGTCTGCGCTTTTGCCGTTTTCACCCGAGCATGAAGCGACGCTTCACCTTTCTCGGCTTCGAGTTCTACTGGACTCCGGACCGGCAAGGCACACCGCGGGTGAAGCGCCGGACCGCCCCCAAGAAATCGCAGGGTGCGTGCCAGCGGATCAAGGCATGGATACGGGACCACCGGCACCTGCCGGGACGCGAGTTCTTCCGCGGCCTCAATCGGCGGCTACGGGGACACTACAACTACTTCGGCATACGCGGAAACTCCGGAGCACTTTACCGTTTCTATGGCTGGGCCATAACGTGCACCTTCAAGTGGCTCAACCGGCGGGGTGGCAAGAGACGGAGCTTCACCTGGACACTGTTCAACGACGTGCTCGAACGAGTAGGCATCGCGCGACCGCGAATCACCGAGGTTGCGCGCCGGAGGGTGTTTGCATGAGGTCCGCGTCTTGCGCGCGGGCGAGTACAACCGAGGAACCGGATGCGGGAATACTGCACGTCCGGGTCTGGGCGGGGGCGCCGGGTAACCGGCGTTCCTACCGCGGAGCTAGCTCATGAGCTTCTCGTTACTTGGTTCCTGAATCCGTGTTCCCCTCGGCTTACACCTTCCCATCGGGCCTGAACGCATGAATTTCGAGCGCTCTCCCTTGGGATTTGCCCTCGCTACCGGCGATCCGGGGAACATTCGACCGGGGTTTCGGGGCCAATCTGCTTGGCGTGCGCTTATCGTCAGCTCATTTTCCGCTCCCTGCGCGAGACTGTCCCTTCCGGGGTTCCGGAATCAGGGATTCGAGGCGTGCGGCAGGCATTTCCCGTCATCCGGACGCCGCCGCCCACAGCCGATTCTGAAGCATCACGAACACGGCTACGTTTGCCGCCACGCCACGGCCGAAATCGAGGATCAGCCGGCGGGCATGGGCGACGAACTTCGCCGCCCGGTACATGATCTCCTGCAGCACGGTCCGGATGCGGCGGCGCTTGGCCGGATGACGGATCGGCGCAATCTCGCCAGTCAGGCCGATCTGTCCCAAGAGACGCAGGCAGTTGTAGGCGAAGGCCGCCAGATGCAGGATCACGTCGTGGGTGTCGAACTTGCCCGAGGGCAGCCGTTCCAGGTCGAGGTCGGTCTTGACAAGCCCGAAGGGCGCAGGACGCCACGCAGTGGCGGTCCTGAGCGAAGCGAAGGATTCGGCGGAGCCGAACAACTCGGAGTGGAACTGCTCATGCATGCCGTGGTGCTGGTAGAGTTCGATCACTTCCTCGGCGGAACAGGAGAGCGTCGTCCACCAGCCTTCCAGTTCGACCTCCGGGGCCAGCAGGTGTTGGCCCTTCTTGTCGATGGTGCGCTCGACGACCCTGGCGACCAGGCGGAAGGAGCGCTTCTCCTTGTGCCAGGCGCGCTCGATGTCCAGCGACAGGAGGGCCTCGCGCTTACCGGGGCGAGTCTCGGCAAAGGCGCCCGCGTCCTCGGCGCGCGCCACCCAGGCCGCCTTGTCCTGCTTGCGGGGGTTCCACTTGCAGATGAAGTCGAGGCTTCGCCCCAGCGCGGCTTGCCGGTCTCGCTCCGCGGCCTTGGCGAACAGGAGCTGTGCGCCGTCGAAACCGCTGTCCTCGCGCAGCAGCACGGGCTGATCCGGTTTGACCAGGCGTTCGATGCGCGGAAACAGCCGCTCGTAGAAGTAGTGCGTCTCGAACGCCGAGTGGCGGGACCCTGGCCTCAGTTCCAGCCCGGTGTTCCAGCCTTCGTTGCCGAGATAGGCGGCAATCGGCGTGTAACCGTCGAAGCCCTGATAGGTGCGCGACACCGCTTCCTTCTTCGTGCCACTATTGTCCATGGCGAAGGTATCAATGTCGCAGCAGACATAGCCCTTGTGCGGCGTGATCGGCGCCTCGGCTCGCTCCAGCAGCCTCAGGGAAAGCTCATCGGCCAGATCGCGGATGGCTTCCGCCTTGGCATTCAGACGCTGGCGCAGCCACACGGCTCCGGGCACCTTCGTCAGCCCCAGCGACTCCTTGAAGAAGCGGTCCTCCCGAAACGGTTCGATGGCTTCGAAGTCGCTCTTGCCCAGACTCAACAACCCGACCACGCTCTTGACGATGTCCGAGGTGCGCATGCCTTGCGACACCGGAATCTTCGGATCAATGACCGCCTCCACCTGCGCCGCCTGGCAGCACTGGCCAATCAGCGCCAGGCCGGAATACGAGGTCAGTTGCAGCTTGCTGGATTGCTTGACTTCAAAGCGCGGCATGATCAAATGGGTGACATCGAAAATGGGCTAATTATACAATGGATTCAATATGTTATGAATTATTTAGAGGGTGGGAGCACGGATTCAGGTGGTTGGCTATTCGCACTCGGCGTCGTGATTCACAATACCGAGGAGGCGTTGTTTCTCCCCGCTTGGTCAACGCGTGCTGGTCGTAGGTATGTTCAGGTTGACGCATTCCCTTTCCGGTTTGCTGTCGTGGTTTTATCCGCCGCTGTAATTGTTGCCGCTTGGCTCTCTTCGGTTAGTGGCGCACATAGCTTTGGGGTTTACTTCCTTACAGGCTATGCTCTTGCAATGGTGCTTAACGTCTTATTCCCCCATGTTGCCGCAACCGTGGCACTACGTTCATATGCGCCCGGTACTGCCACTGCGGTGTTTTTCAACCTCCCCCTTGGCGGCTACCTAATTTATCGCTCGCTTACCGACGGGTACGTCGAGCAAACCATATTCGCTCTCGCTGGGCCTGGTATTGTCATTGGCATCATTGTCTCTATTCCAATTTTGTTCGTAATAGGCAACAAGTTAGCCCCTCCATCAAGCGGGACGCTGCACTGACGCGCATCGCTCCTTATCTCAAACGTTATGTGTAAGCGGAGAATCCTTTGAAGTTCAGTCGGTTTGGCTTCGATAATGGACGCTTAGTGGTCTATTTTCATGGAGCGCCTGGAGCGCCGGAAGAATGTAGCATTTTCGATCTGGAAGGAAAAAATCACGATCTGACGTTTATTTGTTTAGACCGGTTTAGTGTCGATCCGGCCATCAGTGAGGAAGCGTATTACAAACTCCTGGCTACGGAAATTTCAAGAATAGCCTCCGGAAAACAAGTGGATGTCGTTGGCTTTTCAATTGGCGCATTTATTGCGCTACAGACCTCACGTTACATGACTCATGGGGTCGGAAGTCTGCATTTGATTTCTGCGGCCGCGCCTCTGGAGTCTGGCGATCATCTTGAAGCCATGGCTGGAAAGCAGGTTTTTATGTTGGCAAAAGCAGCACCTGTCTTGTTCATCTTGTTGTCTTACTGGCAAGGGTTGCTTGCTTGGCTTTCTCCCAATGCCTTATTTCGCTTGTTATTTGCCAGTGCGGCTGGCGAAGATAAGGCATTAGCCGCCGACCGTGAGTTTCGCGCCAGCATCACCAAAGTATTGAAGGCCTGCTTTATTGGCCACCTCCGAGGCTACGCAAGAGATATTGGTCTTTATGTGCGACCATGGAAAACGACGCTCGCCGAGGTATCCGTCAACACTCATATTTGGCACGGTGCCAAGGACAACTGGTCTCCCCCACTGATGGCTGAGTACTTGAAGTCGGCGATTCCCGGTTGCGCCTCGACCAAAATATTCAATGGATTGTCACACTATTCATGCCTATACCATGCGGTACCCGGAATATGCAATCTATTAGGCAAGGCGTAACATTGCGGTCGAGTGGGACACTCCTATCGTCGCGCCCCTCGCCTCTACGTTCGGCGGAAATATCATCATGAAAACGCAAAATAATATGATTGCAAAAATACTGCTAATGTCCGATGCCACTTGGCTACGACACGCCAACCCGTGGAGCGTATGGACAAGGATCATTACATGTCTCCCTTTATTGACCTTATCCCTATGGAGCAGGGCATGGATTGGGGGATGGTCTATATTTCCACTTGTCGCCGCCCTGCTTTGGATCTGGATCAACCCCAGAGTTTTTCCCGAACCTAAGTCGACCGACAATTGGGCTTCGCAAGGTGTCTTTGGGGAACAAGTTTGGCTCAACAGAAAGGTTATTCCGATTCCTAGGCACCATTTCATCGCTGCCAACATTCTGCTTGCCATGAGTGCAGCAGGAATTTTTCCTTATGCATATGGTATTGTGCTATTAAGTCCTTGGCCTACCCTCTTGGGTGGCCTTTTAATGTATATTGGTAAGCTCTGGTACTTTGATCGAATGGTTTGGCTTTATAGAGACATGAAAGACAAAGTTCCTGAATATGCCAATTGGACCCGATGAGTAACGCCGAACAAGGCAAATCCGGCCGACGCCAGAAGCTGCGCGGCTGATTTGCGACATTAGGCGCCGAACAACCTGTATAAAGAACTTCTCAGCGCGGCAGGCATCGTTCTGACGTTCGCCATCTTCGTGCCGTACATTCGATCCATCCTGCATGGACGGACCAAGCCCCATGTGTTTTCGTGGTTTATTTGGGCGCGGGGTTTGGCCGAGGCGACCTGCCGGCTGACCCGGCAAGTCGGCGGTGCCCTGCTGGCGCTGATGGGTCGGCTGATCCAGACGGTGCCAGCGGCCGGCACCGCGGATGCCGCTGAGCTGGCGGCGCGGCAGACCCCGGAGCTCGAACGCCTCAAGGCCCTGTGCGAAAGCCATCAGGACAGTTCCTCCGAAAAGCTCGGCGCGTTCTGCCGGGGAATGCTCAAGGACTGGACGGTGATCGACCGTTGTATGACCCGGGCTTGCCGCTGACCAACAATGCGGCGGGACGCCAGCGACACTGGGTGGTGGCGCGCAAGACCTGCTTCGGGACCCGCAGCGAACAGGGGAGTCGCGCTTTGGCCTTGCTCGCCGACGTCATCGACACCGCGACAGCATGGACGGATCGCGATTCGCTCGCTATACTAGTATCGAATCACAACTAACTGTCATGGCGACCAGCCACCCTGGATTATGAAAGCGACTGCCCGCCATGATCGTTGCCCTCACCCCGGCCCTCCCAGAGGGAGGGTGAGCAAGGTTGAGCGACTTTCACGTTAAACCCTGGAGGAACGATTCATGCTGCGCATCATCCTGAGTGTATTGGCCACAAGCTTGCTTGGCGGCACGCCAGCCATCGCTGCTGACACGCCTTTCTCCCCCTATGTGGACGACCAGGGCAGCATCAGCCTGCCGAAGGATTACCGTCAAAAATGGACCCACCTGGGTTCTTGGGTGGTGGACGAGGAAGGGGCGCCAGGGCAGGGTTTCCACGATGTGTATACCCAGCCAGAATCGGTAAATGCGTTCCGCAAAGATGGCAAATTCCCAGACGGTACGGTTTTGGTAAAGGAAATCCGCAGTATTCAAAAGGGCAAGGAGACCACGGGTCGGGCGATGTGGGCCGGCGACGTCGCGATTTGGTTCGTAATGGTCAAAGACAGCGCCAACCGCTTTCCGAACAACCCCAACTGGGGTGGTGGCTGGGGCTGGGGACTGTACAAGGCAGAAGCCCCGGACAAGAACGCATCCAGCGACTGGACCAAGGATTGCCAGGGTTGCCACATCCCGGCCAAGGGCAGCGACTGGGTGTACCTGAAGGGCTATCCCACGCTTAAGTGAGGGAATTTCCGGGCGTCGATTCGCGGAGGCGAATCGACGCATTCCGCCATCCCCGTCGAACGCCGCCGGCGTCGGTTCGCCCGACGGAAGCGGTGGGGCGGACGAGAGCTTCTCTGCCGCCCACGACCGCAGCAATTTCCGCCTGGATGACTTCTGCGGCCGTCATGGGGTCTACTGCATCCCGGATCGGGCGGCCCACCACGATGAACACAGTGACTCACGTAGACGTTAGAAGGCAAAATGACGATAACCGGTGGCTGTCTTCATGAGCTTCTCGTCAATCTCGATGTTCGTTCTCATCTTGTGTACCCATTCAAGGTCCGGTAGGCAGGGTAACACTTGCCGCGCGTCGCAGAAATCCAATCCCTCCGCCAAGGGGACGCCAGGCTGTGTCCCATGAGCTTAAGTACGAAGCAACCCATTGCAAAAAAACTGAACGTGTCCGCGGATGTGGTGTGGGAAGCGGTCCGAAACATAGGGCGGCTCGACGTCTGGTTTCCGATCATCGAGACGTGCAGGGTGGAAGGCGAGGGCGCTGGTGCATCGCGATACATGACCGTGGCGGGCGGCGGCGAGATCAAGGACACCATCGAAGAGATCGACGATCTCACCATGAGGCTGACCTATCTCCGGCCAGTGTCCCCGTTTCCCGTCACCTACTACAAAGGCACGGTGGAAGTGTTCAAGTCGTACGATGGCTTAGGGATCGTGGTTTGGACCATCGATTTCGAGTCGCGGCCGGAAGATGCCGCATCGGTGGCGGAGCTGGTGCGCAGCGCCATAAGCGACGGTATCGATGGGATGGAAAAGGACCTCCGCGGCGCGTAACGACAGATATTCAGAGCCCCAGCCGGTCCAGCGTCAGTTCGTAGCCGGGTGCGAACACTTCCATGAAATAGTCGACTTCCGTCAACCCCAGGGGCCCGATTTTTTTGCGGATGTCCTCTTCCGCGTTGACGAAGTCGGTGTTGCCGGCCCGGCGCTGGCGATCATCTGCCGGCCCGGGTTGTCGGTTTGTGCCTGTTGGCATTCGTACAATGGGCGCGAACCCGTCGGGAAAACAGCAACGGCGGCATGCGATGTTTGGGAAACCGGAAAACACCCAACTCGCCTGTAAGGTTTCGGGCTCTGCGACGACTCATGGGCAGGTTCTAGCCGTATACCACGCCGCCATGCACAACTGTCTGCCCCTTCTGCAACCTTCGGATTTTCCTGCCCTCGTGCGGGATAGGCTGGATACGGTGCAGGTGAACCTGGGATATCGCTGCAACCAGACCTGCCTGCATTGCCACGTCAACGCGGGGCCGTCGAGGAAGGAGGGCATGGCTCGGGAGACTGTCGAAGAAGTATTGGCTTTCCTGAGGCGCTCGGGTGCCGCCGTACTGGATCTTACCGGCGGCGCGCCCGAGATGAACCCTCATTTCCGCTACTTGGTGGAGGAGGCGCGGGCCCTGCGCCTTCGAGTCATCGACCGCTGCAACCTCACCATCCTAGAGGAGCCGGGCTATGAGGACGTGGCGGATTTCCTCGCCGCACAAGGGGTGGAGATCGTGGCTTCCTTGCCCTGTTATCTCGAAGACAACGTGGATCGCCAGCGCGGCAACGGTATCTTCGCGGCCAGTATCCGTGCCCTGCGGAAACTCAACGGCCTGGGTTACGGGAAAGAACGCTCGGGCCTCGTCCTCAACCTGGTCTACAACCCTCAGGGCGCCGTTCTGGCGCCGCCCCAGGCGGAATTGGAAACGGCCTACCGGCGTGAGCTGGATTCCCGCTACGGCATCGTCTTCAACCGGCTTTACGCCTTGACCAACATGCCGATCCAGCGCTTCGGCAGCACGCTCGTTTCCCAAGGCGTGTTCCACGCTTACATGGATACGCTGCGTGACGCCCACCGTACGGAGAACTTGGCGCGGGTCATGTGCCGGAGTCTCATCAGCGTGAACTGGCAGGGCCGGGTTTACGACTGCGATTTCAACCAGATGCTTGGTTTGCCTTTGGGCGGCGGCAATGCCGCGCCACGAATCGGTGGTCTAGTCCCGGATCGTCTGGAAGGTGCCCCCATCGCCACTGCCAATCACTGTTACGGTTGCACTGCCGGTGCAGGCAGCGGCTGTGGCGGGGCTTTGGCGGCCAGTCATCCCCCAGCCTTACCTACAGGAGAATGAAACCATGTTTATCGAACAATCCGTGCGCGAACGCTATTCTGAAGGCGCCCGTGAGCGCCAGGAATCGCTTTGTTGTCCCGTGGATTACGACCGCGAACTGCTTGCCCTGCTGCCCGAGGAAATCATCGAAAAGGACTACGGCTGCGGCGATCCCTCCCGTTACGTCCGGCCTGGAGAGACGGTGCTGGATCTGGGATCGGGTGGCGGCAAGGTGTGTTACATGGCAGCCCAGCTGGTGGGACCCGAGGGGCGCGTCGTCGGCGTGGACATGAACGACGACATGCTTGTCCTGGCGCGCAAATATCAGGCGGAGATGGCCACCAAGCTGGGGGGTGACCGGGTGCGCTTCGTCAAGGGCTACATCCAGGATTTGAGTCTGGACGTGGAAGCTATGGAGAGCTATTTGGCTGCATACCCCGTGACGGACGCCGCTTCCTTAGCCCGGCTGAAAGCCTGGCAGGTGGAGCAGCGGCGCGAGCGTCCCCTGATCCCCGACGACTCGGTGGACCTGGTGATTTCCAACTGCGTGCTGAACCTGGTGGACGACGGCGACAAGCAGCAATTGGTACGGGAAATCTTCCGCGTACTCAGGCCCGGCGGCCGGGCGGCCATCTCCGACATCGTCGCCGACGAGCCGGTGCCGGCACACCTGAAAAATGACCCGGAACTGTGGAGCGGTTGCCTGTCCGGTGCCTTCCAGGAGCGGGAATTTACCCGTGCTTTCGCCGAGGCCGGCTTTGCCGGCGTGTGCCTGGATAGATGGAGCGAACACCCGTGGCGGGTGATCGAGAACATCGAATTCCGCGCCGTCACCTTGCTAGCTGTCAAGGGGCAAGGGCGGGAGTGCCTGGACCGCGGTCACGCGGTCATCTACCGGGGACCCTACGGGGAAATCCGCGACGACGAGGGTCACATCTTTCCGCGCGGCGAGCGCATCGCCGTGTGCGAGCGCACCTTCCGCTTTCTCACCGAAGGCCCTTTCAGGAATGACTTCATCGGTGTTGAGCCGCGGGTGCTCGCCGACTCGGTTCCCTGGTGCGCCCCGCCCGGCACCCGCCGCCCCGCGAGCGAAACCAAAGGCGGGCGGCAAATCGCTGACTGCGGAGATAGCGCGTGTTGCTGTTGAGGTGGCGGTTTGGCGATACGCCATGCCGCGTTCGGGATACCCCCATTCATGGAATGTCTTCGCAGCCGATGTACTCAGCCAATGTAAGAAGTGCTTTGATGTGTCGCGGGCAGGAGATGGCCTGGGGTAAGCGGTTTGCGCCCACGGTGCTCGTTACCCCCGCCATTCAGCGCCCGGGATTGGCCGCGCTGCCGCTGACCGGCGCAGCCGAGCCCGGCCACGGACAGGCTCCTATCTCTCGGGACCTTCTCCGACGCGGCCCCCGCCGCGCAGCCCGCTGTCCCGTAATGCCCGTTGAATTCGCTTACGCGCGCGCTCATCGAGCCGCAATCGGTCGTCCATGAGGGCCTGGATTTCCAGAGTCGCTGCGGCCTGGCGCAAGAAGCGAAGTTGTTGGGCGAAACGATCGCAGGCGTCGCACATCAGTAGATGCAGGCGTAACGACAGTCGCTCCTTTATCGTCAAAGGCCGGTCCTGGCTTTGAGATAGCAGCCGGCTGGTTTCCTGGCAATTCAGCATCAACGTGTCTCCTTTTCCCGTGTCTGGCCGAACCAGTTGAGTTCCAGGCATTGCCGGAGGCTCATGCGTGCACGGTACAGCATCACTCCTGCATTGGTCATGGATATGCCCATGTCCTTACAAATTTCTTCGTTGCTGCTTCCGTGCAGTTCGCGCAATACGAACAACTGGCGCTGCTTGGGCGCCAGCCGCTCGATACAGAGGTTCAGCACTTCCCAGAAAAGGGCATTCTCGGTCGCTTTGGCCGGATCGTTCCAAGACAGGGGCTTGGCGGCCCACTGGCCGCGGGCGGTAAAGAAATCGTCCGTGCCGAAGTCTTCCTCGGCGCAGTCGGCTCCGGCTTCATCCCCCAAGGGCACTTCCCGGTATTGCCGGCGTAATTGGTCAAGGATCTTGTGCTTGAGGATGCCGGTCAGCCAAGTGCGTTCGGAGGCACGGCCGTTGAAACCTTCATGGCACTTGAGCGCCGCCAGCAGGGTTTCCTGCACCAGATCTTCGGCCAGGGCTTCGTTGCGGACTTGCAGGAGGGCGTAGCGATACAGGTAGTCGCCGTAGGCGTCCAGCCAGGTTTCCGGGGCCGAAGGCTGTCTCTCATCGGGGGGAGGCGGAGACGGATTCATGGTATTTCTCGTAGGCAGGAAAACCGCTTAATTGTGACTCAAACGCCGGGGAAACAGTATCCCGCAGAAGATGGCGAATCCGTTGTAAGGAATGGCCAACGGCGGCGACCAATGGATAACGATCGATAGTATCGCTTCCATTGGGAGGGCTATTTCGTGTTCCGCCGGACTTCGATCACGACCCGATCGGCCGTCTGATCGAGGATACCAGTCCCTGCCTGCATTGGGGCCGGAAAACCGCGGATTCTGGCCGGCGCGCCCATGCGGGCCGCTGGGTGAAACATTCCCATTGACATATCGAGACCACTGGAGGAGCCGTTCATGGCCACAGTCAAGCTACTAGTGTTTAATTGCGTAAATTAGCGATAGTATTGCGCAGCTGGGAGCCTTTGACTTCCCGCTTGCGCCAGACGAATGGGGCGGCCTTGTCGTTGTAGGCGGCGATGAAATCGTTGATCGCCTGCGCCAGTTGGTCGATGCTGTTGAAACTGGCCCCACGTAAGGCCTTGCGGGTCATGATGCCAAACCAGATTTCCACTTGGTTCAACCAACTGGCTGAAGTGGGCGTGAAGTGAAAGTGCACGTTGGGATGGGCGGCCAACCAGTCATCGTTCTTCTTGTGAGTGCAATAGTTGTCGAGAATCACATGAATTTCCCGATCAGCCGGAACATCGGCGACCACCTCATCGAGAAAGGCCTGAAAGTCAGGACGCTTCTTGGTCGTGGTGGTTTTGGACTGAATGGTACCGGTCGCCACATTCAAGGCCGCAAAAAGATTGATCGTGCCATGGCGCTTATAGGTGCTTTTCAATCCACGAACCAGCTTGCCGCTGCTGGTAAAGACGAAACCGCTGGCCCTTTCCAGCGCCTGAATGGAAGGCTTTTCATCAACGGAAATGACCAACGCATTTTGCGGCGGATTCAGGTACAGCCCGATAATGTCGGCCGACTTGATGGCAAACTGAGGGTCCGTGCTGACGCACCACGAGCGATGCCGCTGGAGTTGGATGCCTTCTTTGCGCAACAGACGCCAGACGGCATCATCGGAAACCCCCAAGGCTTTCGACAACGACCCGCCATCCCACGTCGCCTGTCCGGCCGGCGGCGGCTGTTCAATCTGCGCAAGCAATCGATTGCGCAACTCGGACGGCGGGTACCGCGGAGGCTTGCCCGGTCTTTTTCGATCACGCAGTCCTTTCAACCCTTCAGCCGCAAAGCGCCTGCGCCAGACACCGACCGTGCCGGGCCGGATACCGAGTTCAGCAGCAATTTCGTCATTGCGCTTGCCCGCCAGACAGCCCATGACAATCTTGGCGCGTTCGACCAGACGAGCCTCCTCGGTGCGGCTATTGCTCAAACGCTCCAACTCACGCCGGTCTTGGTCCGTACAACTCACCGATATGGCAACTCGCGCCATCCTTCCCTCCGTTCCTGTGGGTAACGGAGACATGATATTACAGTCGCTTAATAATGCAATTAGACACTAGAAGAAACCGAAGCCGATGCCCGGCTCGCGCCTCTTTATGCCGAAATTCGGAAAACCCTGGGCACACCCTTCGTGCCCAACTTGTTCAAGGTCATGGCGCACCATCCGGCTTATCTCGAAACCACCTGGAACCGTTACAAGGCCGTCATGCTGGCGGGTAAGCTGGATCGGCGAACCAAGGAAATCATTGCCCTGGCCGTGTCCGCTACCAACAACTGCGCATATTGCGTCAATGCCCATACCGCCGTGCTCAAGGGCCTGGGGCTGGACGACGCGGCCATCGTGGAGCTCATGGCGGTGGTGGATTTGTACAGCGGCTTCAACAAATTCCTGGACGGACTCCTGGTCGAATCCGATCTCAAGCCATGAAAATGTCCGCTGACGAAGGCGTGCGCCTCCTGGTGTTCGCCAAGGCTCCGGAACCCGGCCTGGCCAAGACCCGGCTCATCCCCTTGTTGGGGGCGGAAGGCGCGGCCCGCCTGCAGGCACGTCTGACGCGGCGCGCCGTTGTCACTGCCCAGGCCGCCGGTGTCGGCCAAGTGGAACTTTGGTGCGCGCCGGACGCCGGTCACCCCTTCTTTGCCGCCCTTGCCGAGGAATCCGGCGTCGCCCTCCGCACCCAGCGTGGTGCCGACCTGGGCGAGAGAATGCTGCATGCGGTGATGGAATCCCTAGCCTGCTCCCCCTACGCCTTGGTACTGGGTACCGATTGCCCTTTGCTGTCCTGGACTCATTTCCGCCGCGTGGTGGACGAACTGCGATGGGGAAGGGAAGCGGTGATCGTCCCGGCCGAGGATGGCGGATACGTGTTGCTGGGCTTGGCGCGGGTGGCACCGGAACTGTTTCGTGGCATCGCTTGGGGAACCGCCGAAGTATTGGCGCAAACCCGCGCGTGCCTGGAAAAGCTGGACTTACGTTTCAGCGAACTGGACCCCTTGCCAGACTTGGACCGGCCGGAAGACTACCTGAAACTGAGCCGGGAACGGCCCCGGCTCTGGCACGACCTGACTGCCGAGGACTTTTCCCCATGAGCTACATCGACACGCCGGATTCCTATCCCTACCGTTGGTACCTCAGGCCCCTCTTGTTCCTGCTGCGCCGTAAATCCGGCGTCTTGTCCGCTGCGGTGCGCCTTTGGGGCCGAGTGCCGCTGGCTTTTCTCGGCTTCCTGTGGATGCTGCGCGCCCTGGAGCGGCGCGCTTCGCCCTTGGACGCCAAACTACGCGCGCTGATCCGTACCCGCATCTCGCAAATCGAGGTGTGCCCCTTCTGTATCGACCTCAACGGCAGCCGGGCGCTGGAACTTGGCGTGGCGGAAGAAAAGCTGTTCGCCTTGGCCGAATTCGCGGCATCCCCGCTGTACGACGAAGCCGAAAAGGCCGCTCTGGCGTTCGCCGAGGCAATCACCACCACCGGTCGCCGGGTGGATGAAGAGTTGATGGTGCGCCTGAAGCGCCACTACAGCGACGACGCCATCGTCGAACTGGCGGCTCTGGTCGCCCACCAGAACCTGTCCGCCAAGTTCAACACCGCTTTGGGAGTTGAAGCATGAACGGCAACGCATTTTCCAATTGCAGTCTTGTTCTGGGAAAACATCGCAGCGTTTTCGCCGCCATAGGCGTGTTACTGGCCTGCCTGAGCGCGGCGGCTTGCGCCGCGGAGCCGGACTGGTCGGCTGACGGCCAGCTCCTGGAACGCCATCTCGGCCGCCGCAGCGCCGCCGGCATCGAACTGGCATGGCTGGATTATTCGGCGTTGCGGCAAGACCCGGCATTTTCGCGAGTCGTCGAGCAGATCGCCGCCTATCCACCGGAAAACCTGCGAACCCGCGAGGAACGGCTGGCGTTCCACATCAATGCCTACAACATACTGGCCATCAAGACCGTGCTGGATCACTGGCCGGTGGAAAGCATCAAGGACGCCGGCAGCCTCCTGCGGCCGGTATGGAAGCGGCCCGCGGGCGAAGTGGGCGGCAAGACCCTGAGCCTGGACGAGATCGAGGATGGCCTGCGCAAACTGGGCGAACCGCGCATCCACATGGCCATCGTCTGCGCTTCCAAGAGCTGCCCGGATTTGCGCCGGGAACCTTATGCGGCGGCGAAGTTGGATCAGCAACTCAGCGATGCCGCCACAGCCTTTCTGAGCAATCCGGCCAAGGGCTTGCGCGTGGAAAACGGCGCGATCCGGGTGTCGAAAATTTTCGATTGGTTCGGCGGAGACTTCGATGCCGCCGGAGGCGTGGCGGCGTTCTTGAGCCGCTACTATCCGGAACTGCCGGTAGGGCCGCCGGTCAGGGCCGACCTGCCTTACGACTGGTCGTTGAATGGCCAATAGCGAACCCGGAGGAGGAACAACTCATGGACAAGTCCGAATACGATCTCTGCGTGATAGGCGGTGGTGCGGCAGGCCTTGTGGCTGCGGCCGGCGGCGCCGCGCTGGGTGCCAAGGTGGCGCTGGTGGAAAAACACCGGCTGGGCGGAGATTGCCTTTGGCACGGCTGCGTGCCCAGCAAGGCGCTGCTGCATTCGGCCAGGGTCGCTCACACCCTGCGCACGGCGGCGCTGGCCGGCCTGGACGATACCGAGCCCGGCGTCGATTTGGCCCGCGTGATGGAACGGGTGCGCTCGGTGATCCGCATCATCGAACCCAACGACAGCCCGGAGCGCTTCCGCGGCCTGGGCGTCGAGGTGATGTTCGGCGCCGGCCGTTTCACCGCCCCGGACCGCTTCGAGGTGGAAGGGCGCGCGCTCAGCGCCAAGCGCTTCGTCCTGGCCACCGGCAGCCGTGCGGCGCTGCCGCCCATAGCGGGCCTGGACCGGGTGCCTTACCTGACCAACGAAACCCTGTTCGATCTGCGTGAACCGGTGCCCCGTCTCATCGTCATCGGAGCCGGCCCGATCGGCGTGGAAATGGCCCAGGCTTTCCGCCGCCTCGGCTCGGAAGTGGACCTGGTGGAAGCCGGCTCCGGCATCCTGCCGCGCGAGGACGCCGACGTGGCGGCCGTGGTGCGGCAACGCCTGGAAGGGGAGGGCGTGCGCATTTATTGCGGCTGTCCGAGCCGGTCCATCGAGGGCGGAGCCGGCGCACTGCAGCTGCACCTCACTACGGGAGAAGGCGAGGAGGGACGTCTGGAGGGCAGCCATCTGCTCATCGCCGCCGGCCGCCGGCCCAATCTCGACGGCTTGGGTCTGGAAGCCGCCGGGGTGGCGCTGGAGAACGGACGGCTCAAGCTGGACGCGCGCCTACGCACCACCAACCGGCGCATCTACGCTTGCGGCGACGTGGCCGGGCCGTACCTGTTCACCCACATGGCCGAATACCAGGCCGGTATCGTGCTGAGGAACGCTCTGTTCCATTGGCCGGCGCGCTTCAACCCACGCGCCGTGCCCTGGTGCACCTTCACCGATCCGGAACTGGCCCGCGTCGGATTGTCGGAAAGCGAAGCCAAGTGGGCCGGTGTGCCCCATCGCGTGTACGGCTTCGACTTTGCCCATATCGATCGGGCGGTGGCCGACGACGCCACCGAAGGCCGCGCCAAACTGGTGGTTGCGCCGAACGGCAAGCTGCTGGGCGCCACCCTGTGCGGCCCCCACGCGGGCGAACTGATCCACGAATACGTGCTGGCCCTGACCAAAGGCATGAAGGTGTCCGACTTGGCCGGTGTCATCCACGTTTACCCCACGCTGGCGCAAATCAATCGCCGCGTGGCCGAACTCCACTTGAAGGCTAAGCTGACGCCGGGCCGGAGGCGCTGGATCCAGCGCCTGTTCTGCCTGGGAGGAGGCAATCCATGAAAGTTGACGCCCGCCGCAAGGTCGCCTTTCTGGCGTTGGCGGCTCTGGCTTCGGCCTGTTCGGCCGGACCGTTCAAGAATGGCTTCGATCTCTCGGACGCCACGGTATCCAGCGCCGAAATCGTGTCCGGCGGCCCGCCGCGCGACGGCATTCCCGCCCTGGACGCGCCGCGTTTCGTTTCCGCGCGAAGCGCCGGCGTCCCGCGGGACCAGGACCGCGTGCTGGGCCTGTCGCACAAAGGCGTCGCCAAGGCATACCCCATCGCCATCCTCAATTGGCACGAAATCGTCAACGACCAATTCGCCGGCGAGCCGGTGGCCGTAACCTACTGCCCGCTGGCCCTCAGTGGTGTCGCCTATCACGCCCGCATTGACGGCCGGCCGGTCGGTTTCGGCACCTCGGGGCTGCTCTACAACAGCAACCTCGTGATGTACGACCGCGAGACCCTGTCCCTCTGGCCGCAGTTGATGAACCGGGCGGTGAGCGGCCGTTTCAAGGGGAAATCCCTGAAACCCCTGCCTCTTTTGCATACCACCTGGGCCGACTGGCGGCAGCGCCACCCGAACACCCTCGTGCTGTCGGCGGATACCGGTTATCACCGCGATTACGGCCGCGACCCCTACGCCGATTACGCCCAATCCCGGGATCCGTATTTTCCGGTCAAGGCGCAAAGCGGCCGCTATCCTCCCAAGGAATGGGTTCTTGGCGTCGAGGTGAATGGGGTTGCGAAGGCTTACCCCTTCACCGAACTGGCCAAGGCCGAGGGTGAAATCGAAGACCACGTCGGCGGGAAAACGCCGTGGGTACGCTTCGATCGCGGGCACCGTACGGCGGCGGTGTACGATCCGGACGGCACGGAACTGCCGGGCGTCGTCGCCTACTGGTTCGCCTGGTATGCCTTTCATCCCGATACGGCGGTGTTCCAGGCCGGACGGGAGGTGCGGCCGTGAACGCCACGATGTGTTCCGTCGGTCGGTTCCTGGCTTCGCCCAGGGGGCTCGTCCTGATCCTGTTTCTGCTAGCGCCGACGGCCTTTTTCGCCCTGGGCGGCGGGAAGTGGCTGAGCCTTGAAGCGTTCGCGGCCCACCGCGACCAGCTTCACGGTTACGCGCAAAGCCATTTCTGGCTGTTTTTCGTCGGCTGGGGGCTGCTTTATGCCGCCGTGGTGGCTTTCAGCCTGCCGGGGGGAGCCTTGCTGTCCCTGGCCACGGGCTTTCTCTTCGGCCGTTGGCTGGGTACCGTTCTCATCGTGGTCTCCGCCAGCCTGGGGGCGACGGCGGTGTTTTCCGCGGCCCGTTATTTGTTCGCCGACGCGGCACGGCAGCGTCTGGAGCGGAACCCGACGGCGGTAAGGCTCCTGAGCGGTTTCGGCCGGGATGCCGCCAGCTACCTGCTGTTTCTGCGCCTGGTGCCGGTCTTCCCCTTCTGGTTGGTGAACCTGGCGCCGGCTTTCGCACCGGTTCCGGCCTCCACTTACCTGTGGACGACGGTGGTCGGCATCCTGCCCGGCAGTTTCGTATTCGCCAACCTGGGGCAATCCCTGGGCGACATCCGTTCACTGCAGGGACTGATTTCCGCGGAAGTGCTGATTTCCCTTGGGTTGCTGGGTCTGCTGGCGCTGCTGCCGGTAGGACTGCGACGCTTCGGCTGGAGCCGGACCCTCATTGCACAACGGCAGGAGGACAAAAGATGAGCGTACAAGTCTATTCCGTCACCCTGCCGGTGCTACTACTGGCCTGGGCTAACGGTGCCAACGACGTGTCGAAGGGTATCGCCACGTTGATTGGCAGCGGCTTGGCCAAACCGGCGCCCGCCATTCTGTGGGGCGCGTTCTGGACCCTCGCGGGCGGTATCGCAGCGGCTTTTTGGGGATCGATCCTGGCAGCGAATTTCGCCCATGGATACTTGGCTACCGATTTCCGTCCGGACACGGCCTTCATTGCCGGTGCCATGAGCGGTGCATTCGGCTGGGTGGGCATAGCCACCCGCCTGGGTTTGCCAGTATCCACCCCCCACGTCAGCACCGGTTCGCTGATGGGCGTGCGCTTCACCGACCGTTCCCAGCCCCGCCAAGCCGACGCCTTTCGCACCATTCTCCTTGCCTCGCTTGTCACTCTGCCAGCGGCGGCCTTGATCGGTGCGGGGGTGACCTGGGTGCTGGGCGGCTTGCTCTGACCGCTCATTGTCGGCCGCAAACGCTTGGGTCGGCCGCGAAGCGGATGTCGCCGAACCAGGCGGTGGCTTTTTCGCTAGTATTGTCGGTGTCGCTGGCGATCACCACTGCCACGGCATTCGGCGCTTCGTCGCCGAAAGCGCGGCGGAAATCGGCGGCCAAGTCACGGATTTCGCCGATCCAGCGGCCCGCCTCGCCGGCGCCGCTGCGCAACACCCACATCATGGCCCGGTCGGTATAGGCATTGGGGATCACTGTGCCGACCGGATAGCGGTTGTCCCACACGTAATTGAGCGCCGCCGCCGGCACGTCGATGCCGAACAATCCGCGCAGCGCGCCAAGCTCGAGGCGGGTGCCCAGCGGTAAATGGCGGGTGTCGTAGTCAAACAATACGTAAAGGCGCGCAGCATAATCGTCACCCCCTTTGGTGCGCAGGTCGGCACTAATGAGCGGCGCGGCGATTTTCCACCTCCAGCACAGATAGGGCAGATGTCCCACATCGACGCGAACCTCGCGCGACAGCCCAGCCATGGAGTGATCGGCATCAGCCCGCAGCACCGTCATCCCGCTGTCTGCTTCTAGCCGAAAGCGGGTTGCCGGAAAATCCTCGTTGGGCCGGACCAGTTGCCAGCCTTCCGGCAGCATGTCGCCGGGAGCCAGTCGGGAAAATTCGCCGACCGTCCATGATTCCGCCGAAGCCAGCGGCCCTTGATGGGCAGGCAAGGCGAGGCTCAGCAAGACGGCCAGCAGTCGGCCGACCGAAGGCCGGCTCACTGGTACTTCTCCGCCAGCTTCTCCGCAGACATTCCCCGCCAATAAAGCCAGCGCAGCCGCCACATGAGCCAGATGGTGCGCCACACCCCCCTATTCTCCCAGCGGCGTCCGGAGGTGACGACCTTCTCGCGCAGGCACAGCGGCGGCCCAAGACGGCGTAATCGCTTGGACAGTTCGATGTCTTCCATCAATGGCTGGTCGGGGAAGCCGCCGAGCGCGTCGAACGTCTCCCGTCGCACGAATATCGCCTGATCTCCCGTGGCGATGCCGGTCCACCGTGAGCGGCAATTCATAAAAAAGGCCACTATGCCCAGCAACCACGGGCGGCCGCCGATACGCACGTCAAAGCGGCCCCACAATCTGCCGCCGGTTTCCAGTCCTTCCAACACCAGCCTGTCGGCTCGCTCCGGTAACAATGTGTCGGCGTGCAAAAACAGCAGAACTTCTCCTCGAGCCGCCGCCGCGCCCGCGTTCATCTGCCGTGCCCGTCCCCTCGGCCCGGACAACACACGGTCCGCCAACGGAGCCGCGAGCGCCGCGGTTGCATCGTCGCTGCCGCCGTCACAGACGATAACGTCCACGCATTGGCGACGCATCGTCTGCAGTGCTTCGAGGGTGGCCAGGATGCCGCTGGCTTCGTTCAGTGTAGGTAGGATGATGGACAATCGGGGTGACATTGGATGCTCCGGCGTACTGCCTCATTGACCAGGTTCTAAGCCCGGACATTTCGTAAGTCGAAGGGAGTGGCATGGCCAGCGAGCTTCACGCGATGAGCTTACCACTGAACACTTATCCTCTCAGCGGCTGTAAGGAACCGCTCCGCCTCACGACTAATCGATGGGATCTACCCTGGCTCGCTGACACTTCCGAAGGCGGTGATCCAAGAATAGATCGCCACAGCGCTAATGATCGGGGTCTCGTTTCTCTCTATGCTGGGTTTAACGTGTGGCCTTCTGTCATTATCATCCACGAGGCGTTTATTGATCTGCAGAATTGCTGCTGGATTTTAATTGTAGCGGCTGATGCAGGTTGTGAGGACTGATTATGATCAACAAATTTTTACCCAATCCTTGTGTCGTGCGGAATTTTGTCGGGTTGATTGGTTTGGCGGCTGCGCCGGCATTGGCCTCGGCCGGTAGTGTGGTTTACCAGGCGAAAATCGTCTGCGGCGTAGATCCCGCGGGAGTCGTCGCGCGTATAGTTCCAGGGCATTATTTGACCTCGGTTGGGATACAGAATCCCGCGGGCAGAAAAGCCGCTAATCTAAAGATGCGGGTGGCTTTGACTTTTCCTCCGGCGGCAGCGGTTGGGGTGCTAGCCGAGCCGGGGCCGGTCTCTGACGTGAAGACCGCGAAGCTGAACGCCTATGAGGCGCTGGAAGTCAGTTGCGATCAGATCTTTGGAGACGGCGTTAATTCGGCGTTTTTCTCCGGTCTTCCGCAGAGGCCAAATAACACGCCTTTCCCTTACTTCGAAGGGTTTCTCATTATCGAAGCAGATCGTCCCGTTTCGGTAGCGGAGACGCACACCGCATCCGCCGACTCGAATAGCGCAGTGAGCAGTATCAGCGTCCAGCATCTCCAGCCGGTGAGGAAATAGGAGAAAAACCGTGCGGGATCGGCGGTCGCTATGTCGATCCCGTATTAGGACATGATTTCGACCCGAATTCACAGTTAATCAGGTGGGTGAAAGTTCGTTTGCCTTCAATGCGGCATGTGACTATTTGATATTGCTGGACATAGTGAGAAAGTTTGACGCGGCGAGCTTATAAGCGACGGTATCGACGGCATGGGAAAGGGTCTCCGCTGCGCGTAACGACAAATACTCACAACACCAGCCGGTCCAGCGTCAGTTCATATCCTGGCACGAACACTTCCATGAAATAGTCGACTTCCGGCAACCCCAGTTGCCGGATTCTTTCCCAGATTTCCTCTTCCGCGTTGACGAATTCGGTGTTGCCGGCCCGCCGTTCGGCGCGGCATTTCAGGTAGGCGGCGATGCGGTCGGCGGCTTTGATCAGGACGTGGACTTCCTCGGGGATTTCCTCGGGCAGCAGCATCCGGGCGAATGCCGGTTTCAGTTCTTCCGGCAGCAGGGCGAGCAGTTCCCGGGAGGCTTTTCGCTCCAGGTCCTTGTAGGCGTCGCGGATGGCGGGGGAATGGTATTTGATCGGGGTGGGCAGGTCCCCGGTGATGGCTTCGCTCACGTCGTGGTAAAGCGCGGCGGCCGCGACCCGGTCGGCGTCTACGGGCTGGTGGAGGATTTCGCCGCGGATCACCGCCAGGGCGTGGGCGATGACGGCCACCTCCCAGCCGTGCTCCATGACGTTCTCTTCGTAGGCGTTGCGCATGAGGCCCCAGCGCTTGATCCAGCGCAGGCGGCCCAGATGGGCGAAAAACGGGCTTTCGTTCATGGGCTTGCTGATTCCATGGAGTCGTGAAGCCGGCCTGGGGGCGTGAGAGCGCCGGCATGGCCGAAGATCGCGGCATGCAGAAAAATGCGTGGGCCGGTATGATCTTCGGCCTATGTTGCTCGTACCCTTCCAGATCGGCGGTGAGCATTATGCACTGCCCGCCGCCGATGTCTTCACGGTGGCGCAGGTACCCAGGCTGCGTCCGCTGCCGCAGGCGCCGGCCTGGGTGGCGGGCGTCTTCCGTTATCGCGGCGCCGTTTTGCCGGCTGTCGATCTGAGCCTGCTGATCGCGGGGCAGCCCGCCCGCAGCCTCCTCAGCACGCGTCTGCTCCTGGTCGGGAATGCCCAAGACTTGGAGGCCAGGCCCGCCCTGGGGCTGCTGGCCGAGCGGGTGACGGGTACGGAGACCGTCGATCGGGACGCGCTCCGCAAGACCGGCGTCAGCATTCCCGGCGCCGAGTGGTTGGGCGAGGTGGCCGGGCTGGACCGGGTTCTGCTGCAGCTCGTCCATTGGCAGCCTCTGGCGACCGAGGAACTGGCCCGTTTGTGCGCCGGGGTGGACCGGTGCGGCTGAATGGCGACATCGGCTGGCTGCGGGACTGGCTGGCGGCAGCCGGACTCGAGCCGCGCGCTTTGGGCGAAGCCGCCGTCGAATGCGCCTTGAAACGGCGGCTCCATGCCGCCGGCTGTGCCGCCGCGGCCTACCCGGCGATGCTGGCGGCTGATGCGGAGGAACGGGCGCGTCTGCTGGAGGCGGTATTGGTGCCCGAAACCTGGTTTTTCCGGGAGCCGCCGGCCTTCGAAGCGCTGGCCGAGTCCGCCGCCCGGCATCGGCTGGAGCGGCGGACTGGGCCGTTCCGGGTCCTCAGCCTGGGCTGTTCGACGGGGGAGGAGCCCTGGTCCATCGTCATCGCGCTGCGGGAGGCCGGGTTGGAAAAGGGGGATGTCCGGGTCGAAGCCCTGGATATCAGCGCCAGGGCCATCGAGGCGGCCAGTGTGGGAATCTACGGCGGACGCTCGTTCCGGAATCCGGGGGACGGGACCTGGCGCAGCCGCTATTTCGATGAGATCGGTCACGGCCGCTACCGTGTGCAGGACGGGCTGCGCGGCGACGTCGAGTTCCGGGTCGCCCACCTGGGCGGGGCGGGCTGGGGCGACGGCAGCCGGCGCTACCACGCGGTGTTTTGCCGCAACGTGCTCATCTATTTGAAGGCCGATCTCAGGGCCCGAATCATTGGACGGTGCCGTGAGGCGCTCGATCCGGGCGGGTTGCTGGTTCTGGGGCATGCCGACGGCATCGGCGGGCTCGACCGCGGTTTCCGGCGGCATGGCGCGGCCGGAGCGTTCTCCTGGATACGGCAGGACGCGGCCGAAGCGGAGATCCCTCCCGTTCCTCCCTCCAGGCCGGTGCCCATCAAGGCGGCCAGGCGCGACGCCCTGGCCGGAGCGAAGCCTTCGGGGCCGGACCTGCCCTCTGGCGCCAAGGAAGCCGCGCGTGCCGCGCCGTCGGATGACGTCGCGACGCTGAGCACCGCGCGCGCCCTGGCGGACGGTGGGGACTACACGGCCGCGGAACGCCTCTGTCTCGGCTATCTGGCTTCACACCCGCACGATCCGGAGGTCCACGCCTTGCTCGGGATCGTCATGTCGGCCGCCAACCGGGAGGACGAAGCGCTGAAATATTTCCGCCAGGCGCTTTATCTGGCCCCCACGCACGGCGAAAGCCTGCTGCACATGGCCGCCCTGCACGAGCGGCGCGGGGATGAGGAGCGCGCCCGCCACTTCCGCAACCGCTCCGCCGCCGGTGAGGGTGGGCAATGACGGAAGCCGGAATCTCGGAGGAAAGCTGCTGGAACCGGATCGGCATCTACGGCAGCCGTGAGTGCCCCCGCCTCGCCGAGGTGATCCATTGTCGCAGTTGCGGCGTTTATCAGGCCGCGGGCCGTGCGCTGTTCGACCGCCCGCCTGCGGAGGACAGCATCGAGCGCTGGACCGAACAGCTCTCGGCCGTGACGGACGAGGACGCCGCGGAACGGACGTCGCTGGTGGTCTTCCGGCTGGGGGCGGAATGGTTTGCCTTGCCGGCGGAGTGGGTGCGGGAAGGCATCGCGCCGGGCCTCTGGCGGAGCGTTCCGCACCGCAGCGGGAACGAATTCCTGGGAATCATGAGTGTGCGCGGCGATCTGATTCCGTATTTTTCCCTCGCCGCCGTCCTGGGCATCGAAAGCGAAGCCGATTCCGCAAGTGGAGTGGTCCTGGTCTGCGGCGGGGAGGGGCGCCGGCTGGTGTTTCCGGTCGGAGCCATCCTGGGCGCGAGGCGTCTGATCCTGGACGAGGAAAGCAGGCCGCCGGCGACGGTCGGCAGGGCCGCCGACGCTTACACCCGGTGGCTGGTGAGGCATCATGTGGGAAGCATAGCGGTGCTGGACGCCGAACGTCTGTTCGGAGCGCTCGAGGCCATGCTGCGATGAGCGATTTCGCCCTGCTGGATCTGTTCCGGGAGGAAGTCGACACCCATGCGGGCGTCCTGACCGCGGGCCTGATCGCGTTGGAAGCGGGGCCGGCCGGACCCGGGCAGATCGAACCGCTCATGCGCGCCGCCCATTCGCTCAAGGGGGCGGCGCGGGTCTTGGGGCTGGATGCGGCGGTCGGCATCGCCCACGCCATGGAGGACGGGCTGGTGGCGGCCAAGGAAGGCAGGCTGGAACTGAGTCCGGCGCGGGTCGACGTGCTGCTCAAGGGCGTCGACTGGATCGTCGCCCTGGCGCAGGTGGACGAGTCGGACCTGCCGGCCTGGCTGGTGGCGCAGGCGGACGCGGCGGACGATCTGGAGCGCCGTCTGCGGCATCTCGAGCAGGTGGAACCGGGTACGGCCGGCGGCTCCTCCGGGCCGGCGGAGCCGCCGGCAATCGCCGAAGCGGCGCCGCCTCCTTCCGAAACCGAAGCCGTGGCGGTGTCCGCCGCGCCGGTACCGGAACCCGTGTCCACCGGGGCGCCGGACCGCTCCGTCAAGATCAGCGCCGAGGTGCTCAACCGGATCATCAGCCTGGCCTCCGAGTCACTGGTCGAGGCGCACCGCATGGAGGACATGCTCGCCGGCCTGGAGACCACTCGCCGGGGGTTGGGCCGGCTGGCGGCCGTGCTGCAGAAAGAAGATCAAGGGGCGAGTGCGCTCCGGCTGCTGGAGGAGATACGCGGCGGGCTGGGGCGGACGCTCGAGGAGCTGGATGCCCACGCGCGCCGCGCGGCGTCGACCGCCGAATCCCAGTTCAGGGAAGTGGTGGCCGGCCGGATGCGTCCTTTCGAGGAAGGGACGCGTTCGTTTCCGCGCCAGGTTCGCGATCTGGCGCGGGAGCTCGGCAAGCAGGTCCATTTCGAGATCGGCGGCGGCACCACCCTGGTCGACCGTGACATCCTCGCCAAGCTGGAGGCGCCACTCGGCCATCTGCTCCGGAACGCGCTGGATCACGGCCTGGAGCCGCCGGAGCAGCGGCGGGCGTCGGGGAAGCCGGAAACCGGCAGCCTCCGCCTCGAGGCGCGTCATCACGCCGGGCTGCTGCTGATCTCGGTGAGCGACGACGGCCGCGGCGTGGACCGCGAGCGGCTCCGGCGGAAGATCGTCGAACGCAACCTGACCACGGCGGCGCTGGCGACGCAGATGACCGACGCGGAGCTGTTCGACTTCCTGTTTCTGCCGGGGCTGTCGACGCGCGACGTGACCAGCCGGGTATCGGGCCGCGGCGTGGGTCTGGACGTGGTGCAATCCATGGTGCATGCCGAAGGCGGCTCGGCGTCGGTCGAGTCGGCGGCCGGCCGTGGCACGGTGTTCCGGCTCCAGCTTCCGGTCACCCGCTCGGTGGTCCGCGCCCTGCTGGTCCGGCTCGGTGGCGAACCCTATGCCTTCCCCCTGGCGCGAATCGGCTACCTGGCGGCACTGGAGCCTTCCGAACTCAAGACCATCGAGGGCCGAAGCTATTTCGTCGCGGACGGCGCGAACGTCGCCCTCGTCGCCGCCCGCGAGCTGCTGGGAATGGAGGCTCCGGATACGATGGCGGACCGCATCCATGCGGTGGTTCTGATGAACCAGGGGGAAGCCTTTGCCATCGAGGTCGACGACTTTCTCGGCGAGTCCGAACTGGTGGTCAGGCCCATGGATACGCGGTTCGGCAAGGTTCCGCACCTCAGCGCCGTTTCGGTCGCGGAGGACGGCATGCCCGTCCTGATTCTCGACGTGGACGACCTGTTCCGGTCCATCGCCTCGATGCTGTCGGGCGGCCTGGCGGTCGGGCGGCGCGGCCGTTCGGCGCCGGAACGCCAGCGTGTCCGCAGGATCCTGGTGGTGGACGATTCCATCACCGTGCGCGAACTGGAGCGGCGGCTGCTCGAAAATCAGGGCTACGAGGTGGACGTGGCGGTCGACGGCATGGAGGGCTGGAATGCGCTGGGGCTGGGCCGCTACGATCTGGTGGTGAGCGACGTCGACATGCCGCGCATGAACGGCATCGAGCTGGTGCGGCGGATACGGGCCGATGCCCGTTTCGAGCGGCTGCCCGTCATGATCGTTTCGTACAAGGACAGGGAGGAGGACCGGATGGCGGGACTGGAGGCGGGCGCGGACTACTATCTCGCCAAGAGCGGGTTCCGCGACGACACGCTGATCCAGGCGGTGCGGGAACTGATCGGAGAGGCCGCGGTTTGAGGATCGCGATCGTAAACGCGGACCGCCAGGCGATCGAAACCCTGCGCGGCGTGGTCGAGCGGGAGGCGGGCCTGGAGGTCTGCTGGACCGCCCTCGACGGGAACGAAGCCGTGGCCCGCTGCGCCGCCGACAGGCCGGATCTGATCCTGATGGCGATGCATCTGCCGGCCATGGACGGTGTCGAAGCCACGCGCCGCATCATGGGCACGACTCCCTGCCCCATCCTGGTGGTGACGGCGACGATCGCCGGTGCCTTCACCCGCGTCTACGAGGCCATTGCGGCCGGCGCGCTGGATGCGGTCGAGACGCCGCGACGGCTGGAGGACGGCGAGAAAGTCGCCGGCGCCGGCGAGCTGTTGCGCAAGATAGCGACGGTGGGCGCCCTGATGGCCGCGCCGTCCCACGGGGCATCCGCGGGAAAACCGGCGCCTCGGCAGGCGCGGCCGTCGAACGGCGAGGGGGTGCCGGTGGTGGCGATAGGGTCCTCGACCGGCGGTCCCCAGGCGCTCGGCGTCGTTCTCGCCGGGCTTCCGGCCGATTTTCCCGCTGCCGTACTGGTGGTGCAGCATCTGGACGCGCGTTTCGCCGACAACCTGGCGCACTGGCTGTCGCGCCAGACGCCGCTGGATGTCCGGCTGCTGGAGCGGCCGGAGCGGATCAGGCCGGCCACGGTGTTCCTTGCCGCTCGCGAGGCGCACATGGTGCTGGACGGCCGGATGCGGCTCCACTACGTCGAAGCCGAGGACAAGGCCAGCCATTGCCCGTCGGTGGACCGGCTGTTCGAAAGCCTCGCCGTTCTCCCCGGCCTGGCCGGTTGCGGGGTGCTGCTGACGGGGATGGGCAGGGACGGCGCAGCGGGTCTGCTGGCTTTGCGGCGGGCGGGCATGATGACGATCGCACAGGACGAGAACACCAGCGTCATCTGGGGCATGCCGGGGGCCGCCGTCCGGCAGCAAGCGGCCAGTGCCGTTCTGCCTCTGGATCGGATCGCGCCCGCCGTGGTGCGGCACATACGTTCGTTAACGGAACCGGGACGAGTTTCCCAGGGAGCTTCTGATGAGTGAAGAGAAAGGGGTGACCGCGGCGCTCGCGGTCGCCCACCCCGTCGTCGTGCTGCTGATCGACGACCAGAAGATCATCGGCGAAGCCGTCCGCCGCCTGCTGAAGGACGAGACGGACATGGAGTTCCATTTCCTGAGCGATCCGACCCAGGCTCTGGCGGAAGCGGAGCGGGTACGGCCCACCATCATCCTCCAGGATCTGGTGATGCCGGAAGTGGACGGGCTCGATCTGGTGATACGGTTCCGGGAGCATCCGGCTTCCCGCAACATCCCGCTGATCGTGCTGTCGAGCAAGGAGGAGCCGACGGTGAAGGCGGAAGCCTTCGCACGGGGGGCGAACGACTACCTGGTCAAGCTGCCCGACCGCATCGAGCTGATCGCCCGCCTGCGCTACCATTCCAATGCCTACATCGCCCAGTTGCAGCGCGACGAGGCCTACGGCGCGCTGGCGGCGGAACTGCACGAGGCGGCGAGCTACGTGCGCTCGCAACTGCCGGCGCCGATACTCGCGGGGCCCATCCGCAGCGCCTGGGAGTTCGTGCCCTCCACCACGCTGGGAGGGGATTCCTTCGGCTATTTCGACGTCGATCCCGGCCATTTCGCATTTTTCCTCCTGGACGTCTGCGGGCACGGCGTGGGGCCCGCCCTGCTCTCGGTATCGGCCATGGCGGCGATCAGCCGGCGTACCCTCCCGGAGGTGGATTTCCTGGAACCGGCGTCGGTGCTTGGTGCGCTGAACGAGGCCTTCGCCATGGAAAAGCACAATCTGCTGTATTTCACCATCTGGTACGGGGTGTTCGAGCGGGCTACCCGCACGGTGCGCTATGCCAGCGCGGGGCATCCCCCGGCGATCGTCATCGCGGCCGGCGGCGGGCCGGCCGAGCTGCGGCAGCAGGCCATGCCCATCGGCGTGATGGGCGATGCGACGTTCACGGCAGCGGAGTTCCGCTTGCCGCCGGCCGCCGCGGTTTATCTGTTCAGCGACGGAATCTACGAGGTCACGCGCCCCAGCGGGGACGAGTTCACGTTCGGCGAGTTCACGGAGCAGCTGGCGTCGGTCGCTTCGGCCGGCGGCGGGCCGCGGGAGCTGCTGGCGGCAATGCGGGCCATCCAGGACAGTGCCGAGTTCGAAGACGACGTTTCCGTCCTGGAGTTGAAGTTCGATTGATCCCGAGGGCTCCGGAGCATCGATGATCCGCAGCGCCGCTCGGCCGGTCCTCATGAGGGCGAGATCGGTGCGGCCGGCGTGGAGTTTGCCGAGGTTGGGGAATGGCGCGGCGAGGTCCGCCGCCCCCGAACCATTCCGCCAGTTTCGCGCCGTATTCGTCCACGGCGGTGGCGGGTATCCAGCGTCCCTCGCCGGTCGGATCGTCCGGCCCCTTCAGCTGCAGCGCCGTGCCGGGGACGGTGTATTCGTGGGGGAGTAGTTGAAGACGGAAGACGGGTAGAACAGGTTCTGGCCCATGGCCTTGGGGAGTTCGCCGAGTACGCCGTCGCTCTGGGCGTTGTATGCGCGGAGCAGGTGTGTCACGAACTGCACAGGCCGCAATCCCAGGTGTACGGCAGTGTGTGGATTGCGTAACTCCAGCCGTGATCGCTGGTATGGCCGTCCTTGCGCAAAGGCTGAGAATGAGTTGTCAGGAGACTCCAACGTCTCGATTTCGGCGCCGACTCCCTCTACACTTCCGGGCCGAACCGGCCGGCTGCACGGGCGCGTTTTCCGCCCGCCGCCGGCATTGCGCCACCCACGAATTTCATCAAGGAGCGGGGTCCCAAGATGTCGAAACTGCCGAAGCTGAGCCTGGCCGCCATGCTGTTGTTCTTTGCCCTGGCCGCCAGGGCCGTGCAATTGCGCATGGTGGCGGACGAGTGGCCGCCGTATGTCGATCCGACCGCCGCGGGGGGCGGTCTGGCCATCGACCTGGTGTCCGCCGTGTTTTCCCGCGCCGGCTACACCACCCAGCTCACGGTGGACGACTGGTCGCGCGACCTGGAAGGAGCCAGCATCGGCGTCTACGACGTGGTCGCGAACATCTGGTACACCGACGAACGCGCCCAGTATCTCGACTACAGCGATCCTTACCTGGTCAACGATGTCCGCTTCGTCAAGCGCAAATGGACCGACATCGAGTTCGAGGATTACGGCGACATCCGGGGCCTGCGGATCGGCATGGTGAAGAACTACGGCTACCCTTCGGGGTTTCTCCGTGCGGGCGGCGTGCTGAAGATCGCCAACGACACCCTGGTCGAGGCGCTGACCGAACTGGTGGAGGGCCAATGCGATCTGGTGATCGACGACAAGCACGTGCTGGAATACACGGCGAAGAGATACCTGCCCGAAAGCGAGAACCGCCTGGAGTTCCTACCGCGGCCGGTGGGCCTTGAGCAGCTGCACATCGCCGTCAGCCGCGCCAATCCCAATCACGCCCGGATCGTCGACGACTTCAACCGTGCGCTCAAGGCGATGAAGAACGACGGCACCTACGGCCGGATTCTGGATGCCCACAACTACCGGCCTTAGCCCTCGCTCCCGGCGGCCAGCAGCGGCAAGAGGTCGGGTTCGATGCGCTCCGGCGTGGCGGTCGGCGCATAGCGCCTGACGACTTCGCCGTTGCGGTCGACCAGGAACTTGGTGAAGTTCCATTTGACGGCTTCGCTGCCGAGCAGGCCCGGTTGCGCGGACTTGAGATAGGCGTAGAGGGGGTGGGCATGGTCGCCGTTCACCTCGATCTTTGCGAACAGCGGGAAACTCACCTCGTACCGGCTCGAACAGAACCGTCGGATCTCCGCCTCGCTGCCCGGTTCCTGCGCGCCGAACTGGTTGCAGGGAAAGCCGAGGATCACCAGGCCGGCGTCGCGGTGGCGCCGGTACAGCGCTTCCAGGCCGGCGTACTGGGGGGTGAAGCCGCAGCGGCTGGCGACGTTGACGATCAGGAGAACCTTGCCGCGGTAGCTGTCCAGGCGAACGGCTTCGCCCTCCAGGGTGCGGACTTCGAAGTCGTAGATGTTCATGGCTCAAATCCTGTCGCAAGTTGAGGGGAGGCGGTATCAGGCGACGACCACGCGGTTGCGTCCGCCCGATTTCGCGGCGTAGAGCGCCTTGTCGGCCCGATCCACCAGGGCGGTGTCGTCTTCCACGTCGGTGTCGGGGTACGCGGTCGCCCCGATGCTGACGGTCACGCGGATCGACTGGTCGCCGTCCATCAGTACGAGGTCGTCGACGATGTGGCGCAGCCGCTCGCCCACGTATTCCAGGTCGTGCAGGGAGGCGGCGGGCAGGACCGCGATGAATTCCTCGCCGCCGTAGCGGACCAGGACGTCGCCCTCGCGCAGCACCGTGCGCGCGGTCTTGGCGACGCGGGCGAGGACCCGGTCGCCGGCCAGATGGCCGTAGGTGTCGTTGATCCGTTTGAAATAATCGATGTCGAACATCAGGAGGCCGAGCGGCAGGTTCAGCCGGACCGCGCGTCTGAATTCCTCGCGCAGCCGGGCCATCCCGAACCGGCGGTTGTAGGCGCCGGTGAGGGGATCGAGCGCCGCCAGGGTCTGCAACCGGTCGTACAGCAGCGCGTTGTGCAATGCGAGCGCGAGGCCTCTTTCGAAGACGTCCAGGCGATTCCGGTCTTCGGCGCTGAAACCCCGGCCGCTGGCCAGCACGACCGCTCCCAGTACCACTTCCTTGTGCAGCACGGGATCGATGATGACTTCCCGCGGCCGGAACCGCGCCAGCATGCCGTCCACGGCCAGATCCTCGGGCAGTTTCACCATGTGGCGGCGCTCGCTGCGCAGGGCGCTGCGGACGCGGTCGTTGTTCGCCAGGGTGTGGGCGCTGCCGATGCCCTGCGACGCCGCAACCCGGATTTCGCCTTCCACTTCGATCAGGATCGCCCCGCCGTCGGCGCCGGTGTGCTGCAGCAGGAGCGCCAAGGCCTGTTCGGTGAGCTGATGGACGTCGAGTTCGCTGACCAGCATCTCGGTGAACGTCCGGACCGCCGTTTCGGTTTCGATCGAGAGTGCCAATGCCTGGATCAGTTGGTTGAAGGCCCTGGCACCGTCGCCGATTTCGTCGTCGGAATCGACCTGGATGGCGCAATGTTCCGGGGTGCATTTTTCGGGCGTGTCGCCGTGCGCCATGCCTTGCAGGCGGCTCGCGACCAGGCCCATCCGTTCCGCCAGCAGGCGCAGCCGCTCGCCGACGACCGAGCGCGCCAGTGCGATGTTCATCGCCCCCACGGCGAATCCGGCGGCGATGCAGGCGGCGAAGAACCAGGGCGTCAGCACGTACGAGGAAGGAATCCCCAGGCTCAGCGCGAAGAACGGAAAGACGAGGCCGATCAACAGGCCGAAGCCGATCATCCAGATCGACAGGTCGACGAAGACTTTGCGGGTCAGTCTGAGCATCATGGCGTTCAGAGGTGGCTGGGTGGCGGCCTGGAACCGGGCCGGTTTGTCGCAAGTCCTGAGTTTAGCGGGCTTTGCACCGGCCGGACAGCATGGCGCAGGTTGACCGGGATACGTCTTCTCCAGTAGCTTTGGGCCATGAAAACCATCGCAGTGATCTCGCAGAAAGGCGGAGCCGGAAAGACCACGCTGGCCATCAACCTGGCCGTTGCGGCGGAGCTGGCGGGAGCCCGGAGCGTCACGCTGGTCGATCTGGATCCCCAGGCCAGCGCCAGTGTCTGGGGCGACAACCGGGAGGCGCTCACGCCGCGGGTCGAGTCGGTCCAGGCGAACCGCCTGCAGCAATGCCTGGACAGGGCGCGTGCCGATGGCGCAGGCCTGGCGGTGATCGACACCGCGCCGCATTCGGAAACCGCGGCGCTGGCCGCGGCGCGTGCCGCCGATCTGATCCTCATTCCCTGCCGGCCCGCCGTGCTCGATCTGCATGCGATCGGCACCACCATCGACCTGGCCCGGCTGGCCGGTACACCCGCGGCGGTGGTGCTGAATTCGATTCCCTCGCGCGGCTCGCTGGCGGACGAAGCGGCGGAGGCCGTCGCCGGCTACGAGGTCCCGCTGGCCCCGGTGCGCATCGTGCAGCGCGCGGCTTATGTGCATTCGCTGACCTGCGGCAAGTCGATCCAGGAATTCGAACCCCGGGGCAAGGGCGCAGAGGAGATCGATCGTCTGTATCGGTGGATTTGCGGCCCCGCCGCCATCTGAACCCTCATCGTTGGAAGGACATCCCTCGTGGCGAACAACAGCAAGGTGAAACTCTCGACCGCCGTGCGCAAGGCACGGCGGAAGCCAGCCGAAGGCGCGGATACGACGCCGGCGGTGGCTCCGGCTTCCGGCTCGATGGAAGCCCCGGTCACGGCTGCGCCGGCCGGACGCGCGGGAGTCGTCCCGGCGATCGGCCGCGCTTGCCGGCTGACGGTCTATGGGGCGGTGTACGGGATGACCTACACGGTGGTTTTCCCCTGGGCCCTGGTGCGTTGAGGGGAAAGCTCAAGCGGCCGGAACCGCGCGGCTGCGGCGGCGCAGCAGGACGATCGCTCTGAATCCCAGCAGCAAAGTGAGCAGGATGGCGAACCGCAGGGGATCGGAGATGTCCTTCTTCACCAGCCACAGATAGTGGATCACCCCGCCGACGGCCGAGACGTAGACCAGCCGGTGCAGGCGCTGCCAGCGCTTGCCGCCGAGCCGGCGCATCATCGCATCGGTCGACGTGACCGCCAGCGGAATCAGCAGCACGAAAGAAGGGAAGCCCACCGTGATGAACGGGCGTTTCGCGATGTCCTTCAGTATCGCCTGCCAGTCGAAGAACTGGTCCAGCACCAGATAGCCGGTGAAATGCAGCGTGCCATAGAAGAACGCGAACAGGCCCAGCATCCGCCGCAAACGTACCAGCCAAGGCTGCCGCAGGAGGATGCGCAACGGCGTGACGGCGAGGGTGATGAGCAGAAAGCTCAAGGTCCAGTAGCCCGTCGTCCGGATGATCTTTTCGATGGGATTGGCGCCCAGGGTGCCGAGCGCGGCGCCGGCGCCGAGCCTTGCCAGCGGAATCAGGGCCGCGAGAAACACGGCGGCCTTCGCGGCCCTCAGCGCGTTCGCTTCGGGCCGCAAACGCTTCCTTCCGCTAGAAGAATTTCTTGAGGTCCATGCCGGCATAGAGGTGGGCGACCTGTTCGGCGTAACCGTTGAACATCAGCGTGGGCCGCTTGAAAAACTCGCCGAGCCGGCGTTCTTTCGCCTGGCTCCAGCGCGGATGGTCCACTTCCGGATTGACGTTGGCATAGAAGCCGTATTCGCTGGGCACCGCCCGTGTCCAGGTCGACACCGGCTGCTGTTCGAGGAAGCGGATGCGGACGATGGACTTGGCGCTCTTGAAGCCGTATTTCCAGGGCACGACCACCCGGACCGGGGCGCCGTTCTGATTCGGCAGCACTTCGCCGTAAAGCCCGAAGACCAGGAGCGTGAGGGGGTGCATGGCCTCGTCCAGGCGCAGCGCCTCCCGGTAGGGCCAATCCAGCACCGACGACTTCTGGCCGGGCATCTGGGCCGGGTCGTGCAGCGTGATGAACTCGACGAATCTGGCGTTCCCGGTGGGCTCCACGCGCTTGACGAGTTCGGCCAGCGGAAAACCCACCCAGGGCACCACCATGGACCAGCCCTCGACGCAGCGCAGGCGGTAGATGCGTTCCTCCAGGGGGGCGAGCTTCAGGAGTTCGTCGACGTCGAACACCTTGGCTTTTTGCACTTCGCCCTCCACGGATACCGTCCAGGGGCGGGTCTGAAGGCTGCCGGCGGTCCGGGACGGCGATTCCTTGTCCGTTCCGAACTCATAGAAGTTGTTGTAATGGGTGACGTCTTCGAAGGGAGTCAGCGCGTCCGGCAGGACGTAGGCGCCCGTCCGCACGCCGGGCAGCTTCTCGCCCGCGCTGAGCCAGCGGGGCAGGAGGGCGGCCGCCGCCGCGCCGGCTGCAGTCCGCATGAAGCGGCGGCGGCCGTAATACACGTCCCGCGGCGTGATTTCGGAAGGGGTGATTCTGGGTGAGCAGGCGTTTCGCATGGCAGTCTCCCGGCTCCAGTGGCGAGTGGCAACCGATGGTACTGCATGTCGCACCACGGCCGCGACGGGCCGCTTCATTCGTTCGAGGCGCCTTCCTCCCCGCCGTTGTCCCAAGCCCGCCGGAATGAAGAAAACGCGTCGGAAAACCCTTTCTTGAGATGGCCCCAGGCATCCTGCGAACCGTTCTTGAGGCGGTCTGCCTGCGTCGACGCCTGATCGATCGCTTCCTTCGACGTGTTCCGCGCTGCCTGGTCGACCTGCTGCCATTGCTCGCTGGTCCTGGATTTCAGCTCGCTGAATCCGGATTTCACGGAGTCGGCGGCCTCGCTCCCTTTCTGGGAAGAGTAGTCGCCGATGGCCTGGGCGGTCTCCTTCATCTTGTGTCCGATGTCCTCGATCGACGGTGATTCTTTGGGGGAGTCGGCGCCAAAACCGGGAAAGGACGGCAGCAGCAACAGGACCGCAACGGCCAGGTAGGGGAAATGGGCATGGGTTTTCATGAACGCTCGCTTCTCATGGCAGATGGCTCGGGCTCCTCATGCCGGCAGGCCGAGTTTTATTCGCAGCCTGTCGGCCAGGATCGGGAAGGCCAGCACCGAGATCATGCCGGCGCTGACCAGGACGGCCGCACGTTCCGACGACATGAGGCCCGACGACAGGCCGATCTCGGTGATCACGACGATCAGGGGCAGTCCCGTCGCCGAATAGAGGATGAAGGGGACGACGTCCGCGGGCGACAGGCTGCGGCGATAAACGAACAAAGGAATGCTGCGCACCAGGATAAGCAATGCCAGCAGAATAATGATTTGGAGCGGTGCGAGTGGACTGGCCCACAGTGCACCGAGATCGAAGTGAATGCCGGCCGTGACGAAGAAGATGGGAACCAGAAAGCCATACCCGATGGCTTCGAGCTTGGACCTCAGCGCCTTGCCCTCCGGTCCTTTACTGGCGAGTCCTGCCACCATGCCCGACGCGAGCGCTCCCATGACGATGTCCAGTCCGAATTTGCCGGCGAGCAGAATCAGAAGCGCCTGCAAGGCGATGCAGATACGCACTGGAAGCTGGCCACTGCTCTGCATGGAGCGGGCAAGACGGTCGAGCAATGGCGACGAGCGGACCCGGACGGCAAGGTTCGCGGCGATCAGAGTGATCGCGACGAAGGAGAGAACGAACAGGGTGTGAAGGATATTGCCATGGCTCGGAATCGCCATGAACGACAGGAGAAACATCGGGCCGAGTTCGCCGACGGCGCCCGAAGCGAGGACGTACTTTCCGAAATCGGTATCGATTTCCCCCAAGTCGCGCAGGATGGGGACAAGCACTCCCAGGGCGGTTGTGGTAAGAGCTGCGGCTGCCAGGAGCAGCGGCAGATGGATCAGCCCCATTGCCTGGAAAAGTAACACGCATACGATGGCGACGCCGAAAGACAGTGTCCAGCCGAGCGCCCCCACCGTCAGCGGCCGTATGCCGATTTTCCCGAGATCGATTTCCATGCCGACCAGGAAAATCAGGAAGGTCAACCCGAGGTGCGCCAGAGCGTCGACCACCAGGGACGGTTCCGCCAGATGCAGCATCTGCGGCCCGGCAACGATGCCCAGGAGAATTTCCGCGACGACTATGGGCATCCGGAAACTCTTGGGCACTTCCGCCAATATGGGCGCGAGCATCGCCATGAGCGCAATGAGCAAAAGGTCGGTTCTAAAGCTTTCCATCCTCTTTTCTCCTTCGTCGTTCCACGTGTTCAGGTAGCCGCCCCCGGCCGGTTTTGGCTAGCCCATCAGAGCGCACCAGTGGCCCGTAACCCTAACCGATGATGTCCAGCGCATGCAAAAGGGATGTTAAGATCACGCCAAGTATGTCCGGTTCCCGGACGTGATGCATTCATCGCACGGCAGCGGTACCGGTCTGCGAAGCCGCACGCCCAGGAGGTTTCGGGGCCCAGATGCCGGTAACAGAGTTTGAATTGCTGTCCCAAAAAAATGGATTCCTTATGTCGAATTTTGCCAAACTTGAACTGAACGAAGGCGTCGTGGAAATCCCGGTGATCGAGGGCACCGAGGGTGAGAAAGCGATCGACATCTCCAAGCTGCGCGCCCAGACCGGCTACATCACGCTCGATCCCGGCTACGGCAATACCGGCTCCTGCCTGTCGGCCATCACGTACATCGACGGCGAACAGGGCATCCTGCGCTATCGCGGGATCGACATCGCCGAGCTTTGCGAGAAGTCGACCTTCGTCGAAGTGAGCTACCTCTTGATCTACGGCCAGTTGCCGACGGTGGAGCAGTACGCGAGGTTCAAGGAGAAGATTCACCACCATTCGCTCATCCACGAGGACATGAAGAGCTTCTTCACCTCGTATCCCGGCCATGCCCACCCGATGGCGATCCTCTCCTCCATGGTCTGCTCGCTCTCGGTCTATCACCCCGAGCTGCTGAAACCGGACCAGACCATCGACGAGCGCGACGAAACCATTTCGAGGCTCCTGTCCAAGGTGCGGGTGCTGGCCGCCTTCGCTTACAAGCGTTCGGTGGGCGAGGCCTTCGTCTATACCCGGCCGGAGCTGGACTACATCTCCAACTTCCTGCACATGATGTTCACCCGGCCGATGCGCGGCTATGTGCCGGACGAACTGATCCGCAAGGTGCTGGACGTGCTGTTCATCCTCCACGCCGACCACGAACAGAATTGTTCCACCTCCACCGTGCGCATGGTGGGATCGTCCAAGGCCAATCTGTTCGCGGCGATTTCCGCGGGCATCTGCGCGCTGTGGGGGCCGCTCCACGGCGGCGCCAACCAGGCCGTCATCGAAATGCTGGAGGAAATCCACCGGGCCGGCGGCTGCTACAAGAAATTCATCGAACGGGCCAAGGACAAGAACGACCCGTACCGGCTGATGGGCTTCGGCCACCGGGTTTACAAAAGCTACGATCCCCGCGCCCAGATCCTGAAAAGGCACTGCGATGAGGTGCTCAATTACCTCGGCATCGACGACCCGATCCTCCAGATCGCCAAGGGGCTGGAAGAGGTCGCGCTGACCGACCCTTATTTCATCGAGCGCAAGCTCTATCCGAACGTGGACTTCTATTCCGGCATCATCTACCGCGCGCTGAAGATTCCCACCAACATGTTCACGGTGATGTTCGCGCTGGGCCGGCTGCCGGGCTGGATCGCGCACTGGAAGGAGATGCTGGAGGACCCGGCCATGCGGATCGCCCGCCCGCGCCAGATCTATACCGGGGAAAGGCTGCGTCCCTACGTGCCCATCGCCCAGCGTTGAGGAAAGGCCCCGCGGCGCTCGCCGAAGGGCCTGAGAGGCGTCAGAGCAGGCTCTGCAGCAAACCGTTGAGCTTGTGCACGAACGCCGCCGGGTCGTCGAGCTGGCCGCCCTCGGCCAGCACCGCCTGGTCGAACAGCACCGATGCGAGGTCCTGGAAACGGCTTTCGTCGGCTTCCGTCTTCAGGCGCGCGATCAGGCCGTGATGGGGATTGATCTCCAGGATCGGCTTGCTGCCCGGAATGCTCTGTCCCGCGGTTTTCATGATCCGTTCCATGGTCCGGCTCATGCCGTAGGATTCCGAGATCAGACAGGCGGGTGAATCGGTCAGGCGGTGGCTGAGGCGGACGTCGCTCACCTGCGCCTCCAGCGCCTTCTTCAGCCGTTCCGCCAGCGGCGCGAATTCCTCTTTCTCGGCTTCGGCTTCGGCTTTTTCTTCCTCGCCTTCCAGCTTGCCGAGATCCAGGTCGCCCCGCGCCACCGATTGCAGCGACTTGCCCTCGTACTCGGTCAGGTAGCCGACCAGCCATTCGTCGATGCGGTCGCTCAGCAGCAGCACCTCGATGCCCTTCTTGCGGAAGATTTCCAGGTGCGGGCTGTTCTTCGCCGCGCCGAAGCTCTCGGCCGAGACGAAATAGATCTTGTCCTGGCCTTCCTGCATCCGGCCGATATAGTCGTCCAGGGAAACCGTCTGGTCGTCGCTGTCCGTGTGGGTGGAGCTGAAGCGCAGCAGCTTGGCGAGGCGGTCTTTGTTGGAGAAATCCTCGATGAGACCTTCCTTCAGCACCTGACCGAATTCCTTCCAGAATTCCTTGTACTTTTCGGGCTCGTTGTTCGCCAGATCTTCCAGGAGGCCCAGCACCTTCTTCACCGCGCCGCCGCGGATCTTCTCCAACTGCTTGTTTTCCTGGAGGATTTCACGCGAGACGTTGAGCGGCAGGGTGTCGGAGTCGATCACGCCGCGGACGAAGCGCAGGTAGCGCGGCATCAGCTTGTCCGAGTCCTCCATGATGAAGACCTTGCGCACGTACAGCTTCACGCCGCGCTTGGAATCGCGGTCCCACAGGTCGAACGGCGCGTGCTTGGGGACGTAAAGCAGCAAGGTATATTCGTTGGTGCCTTCGACCCGGCTGTGGACGCGGGCCAGCGGCTCCTGGAAATCGTGCGAGACGTGCTTGTAGAACTCGTTGTAGGCCTCGTCGGTGATCTCGTCGCGGTTCTTGGCCCACAGCGCGGAGGCGCTGTTGACCGTCTCCCAGACCTCGGCCGGTGCTTCCTCGCCTTCCTTGGGCTCGCCGGCTTCCTGTTTCATCTCGATGGGCAGGGAGATGTGGTCGGAGAATTTGCGGACGATGGAACGGAGCTTCCAGCCGTCCAGGAACTCGTCCTCGCCTTCGCGCAAATGCAGGGTGACTCGGGTGCCGTGCTCGGTCCGCGTCGCGGTTTCCAGGGTGTAACTGCCCTCGCCGGAAGATTCCCAGCGGACGCCTTCCTCGGCCGGGGCGCCGGCCTTGCGGGTTTCCAGCACCACTTTGTCGGCCACGATGAAAGCGGAATAGAAGCCCACGCCGAACTGGCCGATCAACTGGCTGTCCTTGGCTTCGTCGCCGGTCAGCGATTCGAAGAAATGCTTGGTGCCGGAACGGGCGATGGTGCCGATGTTGTGCTGCACCTCCTCGCGCGTCATGCCGATGCCGTTGTCGCTGACGCTCACGGTGCGGGCCGCCTTGTCGAATTCGATCCGCACCCGCAGCCGGCTGTCGCCCTCGTACAGCGCATCGTTGCCGAGCGCGCCGAAGCGCAGCTTGTCGGCGGCGTCGGAGGCGTTGGAAATCAGCTCGCGCAGGAAAATTTCCTTGTTGCCGTACAGGGAGTGGATCATGAGTTGAAGCAGTTGTTTGACTTCTGCTTCGAAGCCCAAAGTTACGCGGTTTTCGGCTTCGGCCATGGCGATGTGCTTCCTTCTGCTGAAATAGGGATAGGAGTCTTTGCGCCACCCGAAGTGGAGGCGCCCGATCAGGATTTCAATACCGCGGGTCGTTCGCCGACTCCGCGTGACTCAGCACCCCGTCCCTTCCAAGTCGTCGAACGGCTCGAATTCCGATCCGCTGGAGGCTTTTCCCGGGGTCCGGAGATTGTCCGGTTTGGGGTGGGCGTCATCCATCATCTTGGCCAGCCGCTGCAAGGTGGAGAGCATCGACGTCTGTTCCCATTCGCAGAGCTGGTTGAAAGCGGTCAGAAAATTGGCGTGGAACAGCGAGGGAGTCTGCCTGATTGCCTGGCGTCCGGTGTCCGTGAGCTTGATCACCAGCCGTCTCCGGTCGGTTTCGCTGCGTTCCCGGCTTATCAGTGCCTTCGCCGTCAGGCGATCCAGAACCGAAGTGATCGTGCCCTGGCTGAGGTTGACCGCCTGGCTGAGCTGATGGCCGGTCATCGAGCCTTTCTGCTCCAATGCCTTGAGAATGAGGAGCTGAGACCCTGTCAGGCCGGATTTCCGCAGTTGCTTGGATTGCAGGTCCAGGAAGCGGACGATGCGTCGCAGTTCATTCAGCATTTTTTCGTGCATTTCCATGGCGTGTTCTTAGTTTCCAGGCCCGACGGTTTGAGCGAGCGGGCGAAGTTGCAGGCTGTAGAGCATCTGGAGGTAGCGCTGTGACTCCTCCCGTTCCAGGTCGGTCACGTGACGCCAGAATCCGTATATTCTCGACAGGGTCATCATACGCTCCGCGTAGTGCTCCCAGGTATAGCGGGCGGCGACACGCTGCAATGCGGCCGCCGAGATCTTGTTCCAGTACTCGGGGTCGTTGCGACTGCGGGTGAAGAAGCGCAGCATGCGTCCAGCGGTTTCGCTTCCGTGATTGGGGTCGATATGGAAGCCGGAGATGCCGTCTTCGATGATTTCGGAAGGGCCGCCGAAGCAGGTGGCGAAACACGGTAAACCGGAGGCCATGGCTTCGATGAGGGTGAGTCCGAACGCTTCGAACAAGGCCGGCTGCACGAATGCTCCGCGAGTGTCGGCGACGTACCGGTAGATCTCTCCGGCAAGCGGCTTGGGCAGCCGCATGCCCAGCCAGCGGACGCATGAATCCAACTGATACCGGTCGAACCGATCATGCATTTTTTCGATCTGTTCGCGTTCCTCGGTATCCGTGGATAGGGCGGGGTCCACCTGTCCGGAAATGACGACGACGTTGCACAGGTCCCGCAGCTTTTCGGAGTTGCCATACCAATCGATGAACCCTCCCGGATTCTTGATGTAATCCATGCGCGACATGGCGAAGATCAGCGGCTTTGCGCGCTCGGCGAGGCTACCACGGGCGTCCGGTCTTGGCGTGTTTCCGTGGATCAGCGCTTCGATTTCCGGGTGCAGGTGTGTCAGGCGCCTGTCGCTGTCGGAATAGGGGAAATAGACGGCGCTGTCGGCGCCCGGCGAAACGATGTTGAATTTCGGGTCGTACACGTCGATCCCGCCCACCACGCGCTGGAGACCGGGCATGGTAAAGGCGGCGTAGCTTTCGTACTGGCCGATGCTTTCCCGGGTGCCGGCGATTTCTTCGTAGGTGCTGGCGATAATGAAGTCGGCGGCGTTCATTGCAATGAGATCGGCGGTGAATTGGCAGGAAAAGTGGTACTGCGATTCGTTGTGCTGCCAATAAAGATCGGAATACAGATATTTCGGCTTCTCCAAGGCATGCGCAATGTTGCATTGGGTCACGCCGAGGCGGTGGGACAGTAAGGTGGCGACCAGATTGCCGTCGGAATAGTTGCCGACGATCAAATCGGGCGATCCTTCCAGCTCGGCGAGCAGCTCGCGCTCCGCGTCGACGGTGAATCGCTCCAGATAAGGCCAGCTCTCGAAGCGCGATATCCAGTGCGGCACGATTTCGCCGGAGGCGCTGCGAAAAGGCACTCTGAGAATGCGGGCGTTGCGGGTGCCTGAAACCGGTTCCCGCCTTTGATCGCATGTCGTGCCTTCCGCTTGGGGAATCAGGCGGGTGACCACCACGATCTGCGGTTCGATATTCAGGCCTTGTTCCGCGAGCTGTTTGCGCATCTCGTTTTCCAGCGTCCGCACCTGGTCCAGGATATAAACCACCTGGCCGCCGGTATCGGGCCGGCCGAGGACGTTGGCCTGGCCGAAAAAACCGTGGGGTGAGATCACGGCGAGGGAGAAAATCATCGGTATGCGGGCGAGGAAGGCTTCCAGCGTCGCCGGGTCCGGGGCCTCGAGCAGGTCCGTCAGCAGGCGCATGGTGTCGAGTATGCGGCGGGCGTCGCTGCCCCATCCCGCTTCGAAACCCAGGCTGCGCAAGGGGGCGGCCAGGTCCTGCCAGCCGGTCTCCGGCGGATGCTCGGCCAGGGTCTCCTGCGCCAGGCGCAAGGCCTTGCGCAAAGCCGACACCCGGGAAATCTGGTCATTGAGCATCAACTGCTGGCCCCGGTAAGAATGGATGCTGAGGAAGTCCACGGTGCGTTCGTTGCCCTTTCCGAGTTCGTCGAACAACTGCCGGGACAAATGGCGGTTGAGGAACTCGACCCCCTTCCCGATCGAATGGGGCTCCTTCAGTTTCGGGAAGTCTCTGGAGAACGGCCCGAAATCGATTTCCAGCAGCCATTCGTCTTCCGTGTGCTGCCCGGAAGCCAGAAATTCCTTGAAGCGCAGGAATTCCCTTATCGATATTTCTTCTGGAACCAGGGTGTCGAGCGCGATCCGGAGATAGCGCCACTGGGCGACGCCGGTGCGCACCGCGAGATATATCCAGGAGGCGTTGAGCATCGCTTCCTGGCTCAACCGGATCACTTTCCCGAGCGGCGATTGTTTCAGTCCATCGGGACAGTCTTCCGCGGCGCAGATTTCCGTGAGTACGTCGCACAGGTCGGTTCGCAGCAAGAACCGACGCCCGGATTTGCCCAACTCGTGAAATATCCGATGTGCGCAATTGCGGGCAGTGGCGAGATAGTTGTAAAGGGAGTCTAGCCAATCGTCGCTGCGTTTGATCTGAGCCATCGTCAACCTCGCGCTTGGAACCGTTGCCGGAGCCCTGCCCGAGAGGCCGGTTTGCGGGGTTGGAATCGTCTGCGCCCGCATGGCGGACTTTGACTCCGCGGACAAGGGATTCTATGATTTGACGTCAAAGAGCGATTGTGGTCAATGGTACCGTTGGGAATCCCGTCAAGTTGCCATGCTTATGTTGTTCAACGGATTTGTTATCAAATCATTTCGCATGTTCTGATCGCATGAATCGCAATTTATTTTGATATCAAATATGTTGTCCGCCTGATTCGTCGGGGCTCGGAGCGGTCGCCCAACCTGCGTTGGCGGCTGAAAAACGCGATGAAGAGGACGAAGGAGGAGCAGCTTGAAAGCAGTCATTCTGGCGGGGGGGCAGGGCAGCCGTCTCAGACCCCTGACCGAAAACATTCCCAAGCCGATGGTCGCCATCCTGGGTCGTCCTATCATGGAGCACATCGTGCTCCATCTCCGGCGGCACGGATTCACGGAGTTGCTGGCTACCTTGCACTACCGTCCGCGCCTGATCCGGGACCATTTTGGAGACGGCAGCGAATTCGACGTCAATCTGACCTACACCATCGAGCGCAAACCACTGGGCACCGCGGGATCGGTCAAGCTTGGCGGGGGTCGGCTCGACGAGACCTTTCTCGTCATTGCCGGGGACGCGTTGACGGATTTCGATCTGGCCGCGTTTTGGCGGTTCCACCGTGAGCGAGGATCGAAGGTCACTCTGTATCTCAAGCGGGTTCCCGACCCCAGCGAGTTCGGCATGGTGATCACCGACGAGGATTCACGGGTACTGCGGTTCCTGGAAAAACCCGGCCTGAGCGAGGTGTTCAGCGATACCGTCAACACCGGGATCTACCTCATCGAACCCGACGTTCTGAACGAAATTCCCGACGGTGTTCCCTACGATTTCGCCAGCGACCTGTTTCCCAAGCTCATCGAACGCGGCGTAGTCCTCCAGGCTTACGTCGGCGACGGCTACTGGTGCGATATCGGGACCCTGGATCAACTGAGGCAGGCCCACTGGGATTTGCTGGACGGCAAAGTCCATTTGCCGTTGGGCGGAAACCGGGTTCAGGACCAGGTTTGGGTGGGCGAAGGTGGACGCATCGCGAAGGACGCGACGCTGCTGGCGCCGTGCTGGATCGGCGACAACGTCCACATCCGCACCGGCGCGAAAATCGGCGCCTACACGGTAATCGCGGCAGACGCGGATATCGACGTTCACGCCAGCCTCAGCCGCACCATCGTCATGAACGGGGCCTTCGTGGGCGAGTCGGCGGATTTGCGTAACTGCATCGTCGGGGACGGCACCATCCTCGAAGCCGGTTGCGAAGTCGGCGACGGCGCGGTCGTCGGGCAGAATTGCCACCTGGGCCGGAACGTTGTCGTCGCCTCCGGCGTGCTGGTATGGCCGGAGAAGTCGGTCGACAGCAATACCACCATCCGTGAAAATCTGATCTGGGAATCGCTGCGGCGGCCTTCGATCTTCGGCTCCCGCGGCATCAGTGGCCTCGCCAATCTTCACATCACGCCCGAATATGCCACGGTTCTCGGCAAAGCGTTCGGCCACTGGGTCCAGCGGGGAAACCGGGTGGTCGTCGCTCGCGACGGGCATCCGTTTTCCCGGTTGCTCAAGCGTGCCCTGATCTGCGGCCTTCTGGCGGTGGGCGTGGACGTCGACGATCTGGAAGAAATCAGCCTGCCGGAAACGCGGTTCATCACCTGTTTCGGACGGCGTGTCGGGGGCGGCGTCCATATCCGCATCTCGGACGAACATCCGCGCGTTGCCGTCATCGAGCTTTTCGACGCCGAGGGTCTGCCGCTTACCCGCGGCGTGCGGCGGAAAATCGAAACCGTCTTCTACCGGGCGGAATTCCCCCGCCTGTCGATCGAAAGCGTAGGCAGCCTGGCCTATCCCGGGCGGGTCGATGACCGCTACCTGGACCACCTGAGTGCCCACATCGACCGGGAGGCGCTGAAACCTTGGATGGGCCGGGTGCTGCACTGTTGCGGCGAGGACAATCTTTCCCGAATACTCGCGTCAATCCTCAAGAGCCAGGGGCTGCCGCAATTCCAGGCGGAATACGGGGAATCGGGTCTTCCCGTCGTGCCGTACGGGCGCCTTGCCGAAATCGCCAAACTCAACCATCAGATCGTGCTGGTCATCGAAGGGTCGGGCGAAAAGTTGAGCCTGGTGGACGAGGTCGGAAACGTCCTCGATGCCCGTCGGACTCTGGAACTGCTCGCCGCGGCCTTTACGCTGGGGGCGCCGCCTTCCGAGCCGCTTTTCCTGCTGCCCGATCATCCCGTGTTCCTGAAAGAAATGGCCGAATCGAACGGCCGGCGGGTCATCGTGACGCCCAAGGAAGTGGCCGCGCAAATACAGGCCGTCGTCCAGGGGGCGAAGACGCGCGAGGTGTGGATACATTTCGTGCATTTCTACCTGGGCTACGGGGCCGTCGCCGCGGCGTTGCGGTTGCTCGAATTTCTCGGTCGCCGCCAAATGGCGCTGCACGACTTCGAGCGCGCGGTTCCTCTCAGTCACCGGGGCAGCCTGGTCGTCCCTTGTCCCTGGGACCACATGGGGCGCGTCATGCGGGAATTGGCACAGATGCCGGAAGCCCGTTCCGACAGCGTACCGGAAGGAGTCCGGCTGGAGATCGGCGACGACTCGATCTACGTGCTCCCCAGTGCCGACGCGCCGCAGTTGGAGATCACACTGGAGGCGGCAACCGCGTCCGGACTCGCCAAGCTGGAACAAGAGGAAGTGAACCACCGCATCCGCAGGTTGATCGAGTGAGCCGGAGCGTCCCTTTCTTGTTCGCTTCCGACCTGGACGGAACGCTGTTCCCGAACACCTCTTTGCGGGCGGCTTCCGGCTGTCTGGAGCGGACCCGACACTTGCTGGACGCATTGAGCAAGGCGGGCTGTCCGACCTGTTACGTCAGCGGACGCTACCTCGACCTTGCCAGAGAAGGCCTGGCTGACTTCGGCCTTCCGGAGCCGACCTGGTGGATCTGTAACGTTGGGACCGAAATTTATGACGCCGCCGGCCGGTTGGACCGGACATGGGAGCGCCGGCTCGGTCCGCCGCTGGACCGCGAAGGCTTGTGGCGTTCGCTCGCCCCGGTTTCCCGCCTGGCGCCGCAGGAGCCGGCCAAGCAGGGGCCGCATAAATTCAGCTTCTACTATCCGGAAGCCCTGGACGAGGAACTGCGTGCCGAACTCGTTTCCCGCGTGTCGGAATGCGGCAGCGGCCTGATGCTGGTGACGAGCTTCGAGGAAGCGACAGGGCGTGCGCTGCTCGACGTGCTGCCGGATGGGGCAGGCAAGGCGAAAGCCCTGGGCCATGTCGCCGCCTCCTATGGGCTGGCGCCGGGGCGGGTGTTTTTCGCCGGCGATTCCGGAAACGATCTCGACGTGTTCACTCTGGGCTGTTGCGGCATGCTGGTGGGTAATACGCCAGAGGCCGTCCGGCGGGATGCGCGCAGGCTGAGAGCCCGGAACCCGGCCGTCCGGATATTCGTCGCGAAGGCCAGTTACGGCGACGGCATCATCGAAGGTTTGAGCCATTACGGACTCCGGTTGCCGGAGTTCCCGGAAGTCGCGGCAAAGAGCGGGCCGGGGGGACGTTCGTGAGAATCGCGTTTTTCAGTCCGCACAGCGATCCGCTGGCAGCGCCTGGTCAGCCTGATTCCGGTGGGCAATGCACCTACGAACGCGAGGTTGCCCTTCACCTCGCCCGCCTCGGCTACGAGGTGCGTGTCTTTACCCGGCTGTGGGGTTTGGGAGCGCCTCGCGAGCCGATCGCGGAATCGGCCACGGTATACCGATATCCGATGGGGCCCGCGGGTTTCCTGCGCAAGGAGGACATGGGGCCGTATCTCCCGCAGTTCACCGCCGCGGTGATAGCCGACCAGCTAGAGTGGCTGGGTACCGCGGATGTATTCCACGGCCATTACTGGGACGGTGGCGTTTGTGCGGCGGCAGCCGGGTTGTCTCTGGGGAAGCCAATGGTCTTCACCGCCCATTCGCTCGGCGCGTTGAAGCGGGATCGTCTCCCCGACTCCGATCCGGACGGCGCTGTTTTCCGCTACGCCGTGCGCATCGCGGCGGAACGGCGGATTCTGGGTGCGGCGGACGCCGCCATCGCCTTGGGTCAGGTGGAGCGGGATGCGCTGGTTCAGCGCTATGCCTGCGATCCGGCAAAAATTGCGGTCATTCCCGGCGGCGTGGACCTCTCCGCGTTCCGTCGCTGCGACGACAAGGCGCGGTTGCAGCGCCGGCTCGGCTTTGCCACGGATTTCGTGCTGCTGACCGTGGGTCGCCTGGATCCCCGTAAAGGCTTTCTGGAATTGATGGAGGCGATACCGCGCGTGCTTCGGGAACTCGCGGATGCCGGCAAGTCCGCGACGTTTCTGATGCCCTTGGGGTCGGAGCCCGCCGCCCCGGAGGAGGCCGCATACCGGGTCCGGCTGGTCGAGCGGGCGAAAGCGCTTGGCATCGAACCGGCCATCCACTGGTTTCCCCGTCTTTCCGATGAGGACCTGCGCCAATACTACAGCGCGGCGGACCTTTTCCTCTGCCCTTCGCCTTACGAGCCGTTCGGCCTGGTCCTAGTCGAAGCCTTCGCGTCCGGGACGCCAGTGGTCGCGACGCCCCACGGCGGACCGTCGGAAATCGTATCGTCGGGGGAGGACGGCTATCTCGCCGATCCCCGGAGGCCGGCGGAGTTCGCGTCCGCCATCCTAAGGGCGCTGCTCGTGTCCGCTGCGGATCGTCGTCGGATGCAACAGGCGGCTTTCGCCAAAGCGAAGCGTCTGTATGCGTGGGAATCGGTCGCCGCGCGGATCGCCGAGCGATACAGCAGGCTGGCGTCGGAGGCTGGTCATGCGCCGTGAAGGTAAAGCGCGGTCACGTCGCGTGGGCTGGAGAGCCGGGCAGAACAGGAATTCCGCCCGGGGGAATCAGCAATTCCGGTGCAGCCACCCGGCGGCCTTTTTCGCGTTCGCTAGTATCACGCCGTTTCGCGGATGACGGTTTTGACCTCCTCTCCGCTCACGACCTCCTTTTCCTTGAGCAGGGCGGCGAGCTTGTCCAGCGTGGCGCGGCGCTGGGTGAGGATTTCGCGCACGCGCTGCAGCCCTTCCTCGATCAGTTTCCGCACCTCGTCGTCGATCAGCCGTGCCGTTTCCTCGCTGAAGTTGCGTTCCTCGGTACCTTCGATATTGAGATAGGCGAGCTGCTGGCGGCGGCCGTAGGTGAGGGGGCCGAGCACCTTGCTCATCCCGAGGCTGCAGACCATGGTGCGGGCGATTTCGGAGGCCTTTTCCAGGTCGTTCTGGGCGCCGCTGGAGGATTCGCCGAACACCAGCTCCTCCGCGGTGCGGCCGCCCAGCAGGATGGCGATCTGGTCCTTCAGCTCCTGTTCGGTCGACAGGAATTTCTCTTCGACCGGCAACTGCAGGGTGAAGCCCAAGGCCGCCGCGCCGCGGGGAATGATCGAGACCTTGTGCACCGGCTCGCCGGTGGGGACGATCTCGGCGACCAGGGCGTGGCCGGATTCGTGGACCGCCACGCGGTGCTTCTCGGCATCGCTGAGCAACCGGCTTTTCTTCTCGGGACCCGCCAGGATGCGGTCGATGGCGGCCTCGAAGTCCGCCATGCCGACGGCGGTCTTGTCGGCGCGCACGGCGATGATGGCGGCCTCGTTGGCGGCGTTGGCCAGGTCGGCGCCGACGAAACCCGGTGTGCGCTGGGCGACGACACGCAGATCGACGTCCGCCGCCAGTTTCATCTTCTGGGTGTGCAGCTCGAGGATCGCGACCCGGTCCTCCAACCCCGGCTTGTCCACCACGATCTGGCGGTCGAAGCGTCCGGAGCGGAGCAGGGCCTTGTCCAGGATTTCCGGGCGGTTGGTGGCGGCCATCACGGCGACCCCGACCGAGGGGTCGAAGCCGTCCATCTCGGTCAGCAGTTGGTTGAGGGTCTGCTCGCGCTCGTCGTGGCCGCCCATCACCACCGGGCCGCCGCGGGAGCGGCCGATGGCGTCCAACTCGTCGATGAATATGATGCAAGGGGCGTTCTGGCGGGCCTGTTCGAACAGGTCGCGCACGCGGGCGGCGCCGACGCCGACGAACAGCTCGATGAACTCCGAACCGCTGATGTTGAAGAACGGCACCCCGGCTTCGCCAGCGACGGCGCGGGCCAGCAGGGTCTTGCCGGTGCCGGGCGGGCCGACCAGCAGCACGCCCTTGGGCATGCGTCCGCCCAAGCTCTGGATGCGGGTGGGGTTCTGCAGGAACTCGATGGTTTCCCGCAGCTCCTGCTTGGCCTCGTCGGCCCCGGCCACGTCGCCGAAAGTGACCTTGGCGGCGGTGTCGGCCTGGATTTTGGTCTTCTTGCCGATGCTCAGGAATCCCCGCCCGCCGGTCATGCGCCGCGCCATCCAGGTCCAGAACAGGGTTAGCAGGGCGATCGGAACGACCCAGTTGAAGATCAGGTTGCTGAACCAGTTGCTGCCGTAGCGGACCGAGTATTTCACGCCCTTTTTTTCCAGTTCCGCGGCGAGTTCGTGGTTCCACAGCGGCACGGTGATGAAGGCTCTGGGCGATTCGCCTTCGGCTTCGGGCTTGAGGGTGCCCGAAATGGCCTGTTCGGTGACGACGGCCTCTTCGACCTTGCCTTCGGACACCGCCTTCAGGAATTCGCTGTAGGGGATTTCCTCGTTGCGCAGGGTCTGGTAGCCGTTCAGCAGGTACAGGGTCGACAGCACCAGCAGCAGGTACAGGATCATGTTGTTGCGGCGGCGGGTGCCGTCGGGGCCCTCGCCCGAGACGCCGGCTTCGCTTTTCGCCCGCTGCCAGAAATCGTTCAAGGTGTCGAACAGCTTGCGGGTCGGTGTGGAATTCTGGGTGTTCTTGGCCATGGGAGTCTCCGGTTAAGGCTGCATGACGGCCGGGACGGTCGGTTCCGGTGGGGAGATTCTAGTGCTTGTGGCGCCGGATTGCTGCAAGGGATGGCCGGCGCCGCCCCGGGCCACGCGGGCGGCTCAGATCCTGGTCTCGACGCGGCGTGACAAATCGGCGAAAACGCCCGCGAGATTGTGCAGGACTTCCTGGTTGGCATAGCGAACCACTTCCAGACCAAGGGAGTTGAGGAAGCGCGTCCGTTCGCTATCGTATCCGATTTGCCGGGCATGGCTGTCGCCGTCGATCTCGATGACCAGCTGGAGCTCGGGGCAATAGAAATCGACGATGTAGCCGCCTATGGGTTTTTGCCGCAGGAACTTGTACCGAGCGAACTGGCGGCAGCGCAGCACCTTGTTCCAGAGCAAGGATTCGGCCGGGGTGGGGTTCTTGCGGTTTTCACGGGCCAGGGCGGTGAGGTTCTTGTCGTAGGGGAGGTAGATGGCCCTCTGAACCCCCCTGCCCCCCTTATCAGGGGGGTTATCAAGGGGGGGCGGCGAGGACGCTTCGGTTTTTCCCTCGAAATGGGACTGAGAGGACCGTTGTTCTTCCCCCCTGACAAGGGGGGATCGAGGGGCGGAAACCGTTTGGTGTTCGGTCATCATTTGCTGTTCTTCCCCCCTGACAAGGGGGGACCGAGGGGTGGGAGCCGTTTGGTGTTCGGTCATCACCTGCTGTTCTTCCCCCCTGACAAGGGGGGACCGAGGGGTGGGAGCCGTTTGGCGTTCGGTTATCATTTGCTGTCCTTCCCCCCTGATAAGGGGGGACTGAGGGGGGTTATCTTTCATCACCTCAACGCAGATGCCTGTCACATCCCCCAGCCCCCGCATCCGCCCGATCCGGCCCGCCTGACCATAGCCCTGCGACTCGAACAAGGCCATGACCTCGCCGGCGCTCGCCGGATCGCAGGCGACCAAGAGGCCCCCGCTGGTCTGGGGATCGCACAGCAGCTTGCGTTGCCATTCGGCCAGGCCGGGGTCCAGCCGGATCGACGCGCCGTAGCTGTCCCAGTTGCGGACGGCGGCGCCGGTGGCGTAGCCGTCCCGGGCCAGTTCCATGGCGACGTCGATGACGGGAATGTTGCCGAAAACGATCTCCGCGCCGAGTTGCGAGCCCCGGCAGATTTCCAGGAGATGCCCGAGCAGGCCGAAGCCGGTGACGTCGGTCATGGCATGCACGCCGTCGAGCTCCGCCAGCGCCGTCCCGACGCTGTTCAGGCGGGTGGTGTGTTCGATCATCCGGGCATAGCCTGCGGCATCGAGTCGGCCTTTTTTGAGCGCCGCGCTGAGGACGCCTATACCTAAGGGTTTGCCCAGGATCAGCACGTCGCCGGGCCGGGCCCCGTCGTTGCGCTTGAGCTTGTCCGGATGCACCAGGCCGAGCGCGACCAGCCCGTAGATCGGTTCGGGGGAGTCGATGGAGTGCCCCCCGGCGATGGGGATTCCCGCCGCTTCGCACACCGCCGCGCCGCCGGCCAGGATCTTCCGCACCGTCTCCACCGGCAGCTTGTCCACCGGCATGCCCACCACGGCCAGGGCCAGGATCGGTGCGCCGCCCATGGCGTAGACGTCGGACAGGGCGTTGGTGGCGGCGATGCGGCCGAAATCGTAAGGATCGTCGACGATCGGCATGAAGAAGTCGGTGGTGGCGACCACGGCCTGGTGGGGCCCGATGCGGTAGACCGCGGCGTCGTCGCTGGTCTCCGCCCCGACCAGCAGGTCGGGAAAGCGGCTAGCCAGGGGCAGTTCCGCCAGCATCTGCGACAGCACGGCGGGGGCGATCTTGCAGCCGCAGCCGCCGCCGTGGGAGAGCGTGGTCAATCGGACGTCGGTCATCGGTGGTGCCTCACATGAAATTCCGGGTATGCAGATGGGCCAGGCGCCTGGCCAGCGTATGCATTTTCGCTTCGGCCCGCTTCTTCAGCCGTCGCTGGTCTGTACTTGCGCGTTTTGGCTGCCGTCTTTCAACACGCAGTATTTTTTCAATATCTCCCGGTGAAAGCTCTCCGGCAGGCGTGTTACTCATGAAATATAGGCATATCGAAGGCGCACAGGTATCCGCGGAGTTTTCCGAAGAAGAAGGGCTGCTTTACCGTTATTGGCTGGATATCGTCATGCCGGATAACGCGGGGATGGGAATAACGGCATGCGTGATCATGCAGAATCCGAGCTATGCCAGCCGGGAGATAGCGGACAGGTCCGTGCGATTCATGGAGGAGACGGTATTCAGGAGAAACCTGCCGGAGTTTGAAGGGGTCAATCGCCTGATCGTGGTCAACTTGTTTGCCAAGGTCCAGACTCAGGATTTCAAGGGAAAGGCTCACGATATCGGTTCGAGGAACGATGCGGCCATCGAGGCGGCTCTCAGGGCGTCGGAGATCGTCATCATCGGCTGGGGCATTTCCAAGAAGTTTTCCGAGCGTAAGGCCTACACTTACCCAAAGGGGTTTCCTCATAGTGCTGCATCATCTGGACAAAGATGAACTCGGCGAGCTGGCGACCGTTGCGCAGCAACACGCTTTCCACCTCCGTATCGGATGCCAGATAGGCACGCAGGCGTGTCACAAGCTGCCCGGCAAGCTTGTACAGCAGATTGGCGTGGGCGTCGTAGTCGATCTCGTTGCGTTCGATGAGGTAGCGAACGAGATAATCCTCGAAGCGATCCTCACGCGGGTCATCCACGGTTTTGGCCAGATAACTGCGTGCTTCCGTGCGCAAGGTCTGGATCACCAACTCGTCCTCGATGGGATGGACATTGATGGTGTTCAGGTCCTTCAGGTCGAAGCCGGTAAATCGGAACGTCACTTGGCGCTTCGGAATCACCACAATCTGTGGAATCGAGAGGGTACGTTCCGCCACGGTCTGGGCGACGGCCTCGACGATCTCATCGACGCGTGGCGCTTCGATGAAGCCTTCCAGTCCCCCCTGGACCGGCTGGATCAGCGCTTTTACCTCCTGGGCAATCTGACGCTGAACTTCGGGTTGGCGTAATTCTTCGACGTTGCCCAGTTTGCGGTCGAAGCGGCGAATCACCTCGAAAGTCACTTCCGCCGTGCGGCTTTCCTCCTTCGACTTGAAGGCATAGGGGGGAGCCGGTTCCGCGACGCCCAAGACGGACGGACCGACACCGGTAATCAGCATTTCGGCCACGGAAGGCGCAGTAACCAACGTGGCACCGGCTGGCGATACATCGCCGCCCTCGCCGATCTCCAGCCGTTTCATGACGATGGAGCCCGGTTCCTTGGCCCGTTTAATAGAGTTGTTTCCGATGATAACCGCATGATTACAAAGAAATTTTTAGATTCCAAAGGCCAGCGCCAAGCCCGAAAAAGCTATCTATGAATAGACTGAGTCGGTTTCTAATGCGATGCATCAAGCAATGAAAGGTCTTCATTCCTCCAATGGAGTGTTCGACGGAGATGCGAGTTCGCGCTTGCTTTTTGTTCTCGCGCCTTTGTTGATCTGCCAACGCGGGATGAGGATTGTTCTTGGAGGCTCTGGGTTTCTTATGAGGCAGGTGAATTCTGGCTTTATTCCCATAATCGGAAGCGGCCCCCAAGAACCCCAAATCCAACCAGACATCGGCACCGTCAAACCATGATAAGGCAGGATCGAACCATCGCTTCATCAGCGCATAATCATGAACACTGCCGGCCACGATACTTCCAACGAACAAAATTTGCCGTGCCAGGGTCGAAATGACTAGGGTTTTAACCGTATGGCGTTTTTTTTACCGCTATAGTGGGCTTTCTGCTGATCGTCATCCTGCGGCCTGACGCAACTGCATTCCACCCCGTCAATGATGATATCTCCATGTTTTTCAATCAGCTTCATCATCTCTCCCGGGGTCGTCAGCTCCCGCTCGGGCAGCAGATCAAGTTTCGCCAGGCTGCGCCGTAACACGGGCAGAAGTTGCGCCACATGGCGATGCGCGTGTCCCGAGCTGAAGCCAAAATGAAAGCCCAGGACATCGAAGGTACAGTAGGTCTTGAGGTAATGCAAAATGAAGAACAGCTTCTTATCTATCCGATCGAGATAGCCCACATGGCCACCTTTGGGTACCCGTTTTATTTCGCCTTGCTGAACGCGTTCTTGCTGAATCTCCGCATGAGCCTCCTCAAAGATAGGGCAAAGCTTGGCGAATTGCGCCTTACTCATTCCGATCAGGGCTCTGACGGTACGCTCACTGGTTTCTTCCATGAACTTTTCAAAAATCATTGGCTGACATCATTCGATTGTTGTTAATTGTTTTATACCACAACAAATCCATTTATTTCAACGGAAGCAACTCTAATGATCTCGTCGAAGCGGTCGTGGGCAATGACGGTCAAGCGGTCGACGGCGGCGAACTCGTCATCGTCGCCGCGCGAAACGCGCTCGCCATAGGGCAGGCGCAGCCCCCGGCCCAGCGTCTGCTCGGTCAGGATGTCCGACGCCGATGCCCGTAGCGGCACGATGGTGTAAAGGTTCGTCACGTCCCAGCCTTCCTTGAGCTTGTTGACGTGGATGACGATCTCCGTGCGGTTGTCCCGCTCCAGGGAAACCAGGCGTTCCGTGGCCTCTTCGGTCTCTTCGCCGCGCAGCGCGGAATGCACTTCGGCGACCTTATCCTTGAAACGGCCTTTGAAAAAGGCCTCCGACTCGATGTGGGTGCGCAGCCGTCTGGCGTGCTCAGTGTCTTGGGCCACCACCAGAATGAAGGGATGCACCTTGGGGCGGCCGGACACGCGGTGATACCGGTCCAGTTCGACAGCCACGTGGTCGTGGTAATGCACAGCGTCTTCCAGCTTGATTTGCTCCAAGCGCTCTTCGGAAACAGACTTCGGGTCAAAATCCTTGCGCGTGGCCACGGCCGGTTCTTTCACGAAACCGTCCACCATGGCCTGGCCCAGGTCGTAGCGGTAAATGACGTTGCGGAAGTCGGTGGAGCGGGTGCCGACGGTTTTGGGGGTGGCGGTCAGTTCCAGGCCCAGAATGGGGTTCAGGCCGTCGATGGCTTTGGCGCCGGCGCTGGCGCGGTAGCGGTGCGCCTCGTCCATGATGAGAACCAGGTCATCGAGCTTGGCCAGGTATTCGTAGTAGCTCTCACCGATGGTTTCCTGCAGGCGCCGCATCTTGGCGCCTTCCTTCTTGTTGATCTTGTCGATGTTGAAGATGTTGATGTGGACGTCGGAACCGAGCAAGTCGGTGGAGCGGCCGTCGTCGAAGCGCGTGCCGCGCCCGCTGTCGTAGTTTTCGCCGGTGATGATGAGCGGCGGATGTTGGGCGAATTCGGCAATCCCCTTCAACACGTACTTGGGGTGTTCCGGGGTGAAATCGCCGATCAGCTTGCGGTAAATGGTGGTGTTGGGTGCCAACACGAAGAAATGCCGGCTCTTGCCGGTCAGGTAGAGGTAGGCAATGAATGCGCCCATGAGACGCGTCTTGCCCACACCGGTCGCCAGGGCGAAGCAAAGCGACGGGAAGTCTCGCTCGAAGTCCTCCACCTGGGGATATAGCGCCTGAATTTCGGCCAAGGCTGCAGCGGGATCTCCCCCGGCAAGGTCCACCCTGCCCAGCAACTCCGCGAGGATTTCCAGAGAAGCGGCCTGGGGCGGACGCAGGGAAAGACGTTGAACGATGGCCCTCAGCGCGCGGTCGGTCATCATGGCTCCCGAGACTTGACGAGCAAGCCCTGTCTGTTCAGTTCCGTTACCCGGTCGAAACCGCTATCGTTGCTGAGTAACACAGCATCGTGCAGCAAAGCCGAAGCGGCGATCATGGCGTCCGGCAGCTTCAGGCGGCAGGCGCGCCGAACCGCTATGGTTCTTTCGCGCACCGACATATCCAATTCAACTCGTTCCATCGGCGCCAGAAAACGCCGGATCGATGCCTCCTCAAGGGGAGACATATTGGGATAGGAAAACAGCTCGATTTCCGTGATGACCGAAAACAGGTATCGGCCGCGCGGCAACGGCTGCTCCAGCCGGTCTTGCAGGAAATACAGCGCCGCATTGGTATCCAGCAGGAATTTCATGGCCATTCTTCGCGCAAGCGGCGCTGATAGTCCAAAGGCTCCTCGGGCCAGGAAATGCTGCCGATCAATTCCTTGAGCTGTTCGCTGGGAGAAATCTCCAATGTTTCTCCCTCGTCCACGACCAGCACGAATTCGTGCTTTCCTGGCTTTATTTCCTTAGGCAACTGGACATGCAAAGTGCGATCTTCCGGCACTTCATATTCTATTTTCAATGACAACATCGCTAGTCCTCCGATCAATACTTTTTTCTCACGCCGCAGCCGCCGGCGATTTCTTCGGCGTGGCATGAAAACGGAAATCCGTAAGATTCACCGGCCGGGGGCGCTTCGACAAATGCAGTACCTCGATGCCGACCACTTGGTTCGAAGCGTCATAGTCCACGATGATGCCGGGCGCCATTTCCTCCGACTCCACCACGGGGACATCCACCAACTGCAAATGAAGCGCGTCGGCTTCCTCGTCTATATGCAAGTTCATAGCTGGTTCCTCATGCCCCGATCGAAATACGCCGTCACAATGCGCGGGGGCGTGCGCGCCGTGTTCACGATCACCCGTAAGACCCTCCGTATTCGTCGATCCGTACCAAACGGCGTTGCAGTGCCGCATCCATCCGGTTCGCTTCCACTCGTTGTGGCCGGAGCAAGACGCGCTCCGGCCATTCCGTTTGAATGGCACGCTTGCGCAGGGGTGTTCGGTCAATTCGTAGTTTATTCTCCCTCTGCAAACAAATCGGCCTGGGGCAAAGGCGGAGTTGCCGTCTGGTTGCCAGTTTCGACAGCTGCCGCCATCGGCAAATTGGCCACGTTCAAGCTGTAATCGTCCTTGCCCCATTCGCAGCGGCGCAGCACCGCATGGGGGATTTTACGCACCGTCAGGTTGGCGAAAGCGTCCGGATTGGCGTTGAACGCCTTGCAGCACACCAACAGGCTGCGATCCTCGCCGACTTCTTCCGAGATCGCGCGAAGCTGGTCGTGGGTCAGGCTTTGGGTGGTGACGTAGATGAAATCCCGCTCCGACGAACGGCCGTGCAGCCAATAATGCCGCTCGCTGGGCGCGTAGGTGAAGCCCATCAGCTTGCACACCGCCTCCGCCAGCATGGCGGCGTTGTAGCTTTGCGCGATGACCCAATTGCCCCAGCGGTCCTTTTCCAGCAGGGATGGCGCCAGGCGGTAATAGCGGAAGCCGCCGCCGCCTTTCCAGTCCACAGCCTGGGTGATGCCGCCAGAGTCTTCGCCGTCGATGACCTTTTTCAGGCGCGGGATGATGTGGGTGTGGCAGTGCTCGCCCAGCTCCACCATGATCCAGCGCCGGCCCATCTTGTGGGCGACGGCGCCGGTGGTGCCGGAACCGGCGAAGGAGTCGAGGACGAGGTCGTTGGGGTTGGTGGCCAAATCGAGAACCCGCTTCAGAAGTTTCTCTGGCTTTGGGGTAGCGAACGAATCATCCGGATTGATCGCTTTTACTTCGTCGCGTGCCTCATGATTGTTGCCGGCATCAGAATGCAGCCAAACCGTCGGGGCTGGTGGTGCTGACAGTTTAAGTTCACTCAAAAAGGTTTTTCTAGATGGCGTCGCCGTACCATCGCTACCAAACCAGATTTCGTCATTCTCATCCATTTGTCGGAGGGCTTCCGCAGGAAATCTTGGCGACGTACCACGAGGAGGTGTCCAAACGACGCCATTTTTGAACTGGAAAGAAAATGCCTGTTCCTTTTCTGACCCTGTACGCTTTGCGTATAGGGGGGTTGCCTTCCAAGGCCCCTTGGGATGTTTGTCGGGATTCTTGTAGCGACTATCCATCTCTGGTGTTCGTTCGAGCCTATTTGGACGCCATGTTTCCTTGTTTTTTGCGTATATGAGAATGTGATCGTGATTCTCAGCAAGCCACTTAGCATCGTTGGCTACTGTATATTTCTTCTGCCAAATTGCGTTAGATACAAAATTGGCTCGTCCAAAGATTTCATCGCACAACACCTGAATCCGTGTTCCCCTCGGCTTACACCTTCCCATCGGGCCTGAACGCATGAATTTCGAGCGCTCTCCCTTGGGATTTGCCCTCGCTACCGGCGATCCGGGGAACATTCGACCGGGGTTTCGGGGCCAATCTGCTTGGCGTGCGCTTATCGTCAGCTCATTTTCCGCTCCCTGCGCGAGACTGTCCCTTCCGGGGTTCCGGAATCAGGGATTCGAGGCGTGCGGCAGGCATTTCCCGTCATCCGGACGCCGCCGCCCACAGCCGATTCTGAAGCATCACGAACACGGCTACGTTTGCCGCCACGCCACGGCCGAAATCGAGGATCAGCCGGCGGGCATGGGCGACGAACTTCGCCGCCCGGTACATGATCTCCTGCAGCACGGTCCGGATGCGGCGGCGCTTGGCCGGATGACGGATCGGCGCAATCTCGCCAGTCAGGCCGATCTGTCCCAAGAGACGCAGGCAGTTGTAGGCGAAGGCCGCCAGATGCAGGATCACGTCGTTGGTGTCGAACTTGCCCGAGGGCAGCCGTTCCAGGTCGAGGTCGGTCTTGAATTGATCCGCGCTCGTCCTGAGCGCGGCCCCTACGGGCGCCTGGCAGCGTCCAAATTCGCTCCCGGCGAATTTGTCGGAGTGGAACTGCTCATGCATGCCGTGGTGCTGGTAGAGTTCGATCACTTCCTCGGCGGAACAGGAGAGCGTCGTCCACCCGCCTTCCAGTTCGACCTCCGGGGCCAGCAGGTGTTGGCCCTTCTTGTCGATGGTGCGCTCGACGACCCTGGCGACCAGGCGGAAGGAGCGCTTCTCCTTGTGCCAGGCGCGCTCGATGTCCAGCGACAGGAGGGCCTCGCGCTTACCGGGGCGAGTCTCGGCAAAGGCGCCCGCGTCCTCGGCGCGCGCCACCCAGGCCGCCTTGTCCTGCTTGCGGGGGTTCCACTTGCAGATGAAGTCGAGGCTTCGCCCCAGCGCGGCTTGCCGGTCTCGCTCCGCGGCCTTGGCGAACAGGAGCTGTGCGCCGTCGAAACCGCTGTCCTCGCGCAGCAGCACGGGCTGATCCGGTTTGACCAGGCGTTCGATGCGCGGAAACAGCCGCTCGTAGAAGTAGTGCGTCTCGAACGCCGAGTGGCGGGACCCTGGCCTCAGTTCCAGCCCGGTGTTCCAGCCTTCGTTGCCGAGATAGGCGGCAATCGGCGTGTAACCGTCGAAGCCCTGATAGGTGCGCGACACCGCTTCCTTCTTCGTGCCACTATTGTCCATGGCGAAGGTATCGATGTCGCAGCAGACATAGCCCTTGTGCGGCGTGATCGGCGCCTCGGTTCGCTCCAGCAGCCTCAGGGAAAGCTCATCGGCCAGATCGCGGATGGCTTCCGCCTTGGCATTCAGACGCTGGCGCAGCCACACGGCTCCGGGCACCTTCGTCAGCCCCAGCGACTCCTTGAAGAAGCGGTCCTCCCGAAACGGTTCGATGGCTTCGAAGTCGCTCTTGCCCAGACTCAACAACCCGACCACGCTCTTGACGATGTCCGAGGTGCGCATGCCTTGCGACACCGGAATCTTCGGATCAATGACCGCCTCCACCTGCGCCGCCTGGCAGCACTGGCCAATCAGCGCCAGGCCGGAATACGAGGTCAGTTGCAGCTTGCTGGATTGCTTGACTTTAAAGCGCGGCATGATCAAATGGGTGACATCGAAAATGGGCTAATTATACAATGGATTCAATATGTTATGAATTAGAGTTGCTTCCGTTGAAATAAATGGATTTGTTGTGGTATAAAACAATTAACAACAATCGAATGATGTCAGCCAATGATTTTTGAAAAGTTCATGGAAGAAACCAGTGAGCGTACCGTCAGAGCCCTGATCGGAATGAGTAAGGCGCAATTCGCCAAGCTTTGCCCTATCTTTGAGGAGGCTCATGCGGAGATTCAGCAAGAACGCGTTCAGCAAGGCGAAATAAAACGGGTACCCAAAGGTGGCCATGTGGGCTATCTCGATCGGATAGATAAGAAGCTGTTCTTCATTTTGCATTACCTCAAGACCTACTGTACCTTCGATGTCCTGGGCTTTCATTTTGGCTTCAGCTCGGGACACGCGCATCGCCATGTGGCGCAACTTCTGCCCGTGTTACGGCGCAGCCTGGCGAAACTTGATCTGCTGCCCGAGCGGGAGCTGACGACCCCGGGAGAGATGATGAAGCTGATTGAAAAACATGGAGATATCATCATTGACGGGGTGGAATGCAGTTGCGTCAGGCCGCAGGATGACGATCAGCAGAAAGCCCACTATAGCGGTAAAAAAAACGCCATACGGTTAAAACCCTAGTCATTTCGACCCTGGCACGGCAAATTTTGTTCGTTGGAAGTATCGTGGCCGGCAGTGTTCATGATTATGCGCTGATGAAGCGATGGTTCGATCCTGCCTTATCATGGTTTGACGGTGCCGATGTCTGGTTGGATTTGGGGTTCTTGGGGGCCGCTTCCGATTATGGGAATAAAGCCAGAATTCACCTGCCTCATAAGAAACCCAGAGCCTCCAAGAACAATCCTCATCCCGCGTTGGCAGATCAACAAAGGCGCGAGAACAAAAAGCAAGCGCGAACTCGCATCTCCGTCGAACACTCCATTGGAGGAATGAAGACCTTTCATTGCTTGATGCATCGCATTAGAAACCGACTCAGTCTATTCATAGATAGCTTTTTCGGGCTTGGCGCTGGCCTTTGGAATCTAAAAATTTCTTTGTAATCATGCGGTTATCATCGGAAACAACTCTATTATTTAGAGGGTGGGAGCACGGATTCAGGACAACACTTTCAAATAATGCGCTTCGTTGTCGTCAATCGTGATCCACAACGAACCATCCTCCGCCAACAGCCGCCGGATGATCTCCAGCCGGTCGCGCATCAAGGACAGCCAGATGGAATGCTCCAGCCCGTCGTCGTAATGGGTAAAGGCGCTGCCGGTGTTGTACGGCGGATCGATGAATACGCACTTCACCTTGCCGGCAAATTCCGCCTCCAGCGCCTTCAACGCCAGCAGGTTGTCGCCGAAGATCAGCCGGTTGTCGAAGATGTCGTTGTCCGTCACCCGCTGGGCGGCGTGATAGGACTTGTCCGGGTCTTCGATGAGAATACGTGGCTCCAGACGTGGCCTTTCGTATTTGCCGATCCAGGTGAGTTCGAGTTTTTGTTTATTACTCATGCTCAAGCGGCTCCTTACACCCGTGCACGCGCACGGGCCTGGGCGCGTGCGTCAAGTTGGGCGCGAACTTCCGCGTACAGATTTGCCTGCGCGTTTTCCCGGTCGGCCAACACCGCCACCAGCGAGTAGGGCTCTTCGCCATCGGCCACTGTTCCCCAAGGCGTGTCCTGGCGCGTGACAACGGCGAATAGCTTGTCGCCGTTGCGGGGCGGCAGCTTGAATCCCCAGCGCGAAACTTGCAGCGTGCCGGCCTTTCTATCCTTGTTCGACAACCAGCGATTCAGGTTGATTTCTCCCATGCCTTCCTCGCGATTTTTCTTGAAGGCATTCTCCACTTCGTCCAGATCGCAGGCCTTGACGAGCGTGTACCACAACTTGCTCATGCGGTAATCAAGGCGGGTCGTACGGATGTCCGGGCTATAGGCGAGCACGATGGTGATTTCTCGTTGGCGTTTTCCAGCCGACCAGAAACTGGGCGGTATCGGCAGTTCGTAGAAGTGGCATTTGTCGTTGGCGATCCTGTCTTCGGCAAGCAGCGTAACGGCTTGATCGACGGAGCGGTACAAAGCTTCGTCGTCTATGCGCCCATAACCGACCAGATGTAGCAGCCGCTTCTTTCCTGCCGCATCGTCGGCGGAATTAAGCAACTCGACGCATGCTCGGGGCCAGCGTGAATGGGCGGCCAACAGCGCCCGCAACAGATAGGCCGAGGCATCGGGCATTTCGTTTAGCAGGCGGGCGGCGCGATGCGCGACTTGCGGCGCCGCATAGCTGGTGCCGATGTCTTCGGCAAAGGGGCGGCCATTGGCAAAGCCGCCGCAGGTCGAGACGATGCCCAACCCCGTATGGCGCGTTCTGCCGCCGCTACGCATCAGCGCCAGGTTACCGGCATATTCGACCACATCGGGTTTGACGGCGCCGCCGACCGAAAATCCGCTTCGCCCCAGGGGGAAAGGCTGGCCTTCCCGTGCGAGAGGCGAATCTTCAATAGGTTGCGGATTGCGCTGAGCATCGCGCGTGGCGGTATGCCGGGCAAGTCCGCCGACCGCCAGGGCGTTCAATGCCGGCGCGGGGTCGAGCAGACGCGCGTGGTCTGCGAATAAATAATCGGGGTAACGGTTGCGGGCGTCGTCGGGCAATTCGTCGAGGCACAGGTTGCCCGTCGGTACGACAAAAAGCACACCTAGTTCGCGTGTCAGGCGGTCCAGCGTGTAGGCCAGACCACGCACGTGCCTGCCGTCGTAAACCTTGTTGTAATCGCCGTAGCTGAGGTTGAAAACGCGACAGCCATATTGAGCCTGCAAGTCCCTGACGGCTTCTTCGACTGCCTTCTCGACAAATTCCGTTTGATCGTTGCCGTCATCCTCAAACACCTTGCCGGAGAACAAGCGCAATTGCGGAATAAACCGCCTTTGCCGTAGGCATTCCTGAACATCGCCATACAGCGCCAGGCCGGAAACGAAGGTACCGTGCCAATGCGGTGGGTTATCGTGGGGCTGGCGGGCGGGTTCGAGATAGCCTTGCGCATCTGCGACCGCGCTTGCCAAGAGGGGGTGGCCGCTGGCAAGGCCCGCATCGAGTACGGCGATGGCGGGTGCGTTCTCCGGCGGCTGCGGCGGCGAGGGAAGTTGGTCGATATCCGTAACCAGCACTCCGACGGCAACCCCGGCGCGCGGCGGCAAATCGACCCTGCGCACATCCCGATGCTTGAGCAACACCGACTCCGCCTGCTCCCTCGTGCAGCGCACTCGCACCATGACGAGGGAAGGCTGATTCAGGTCATCAAGCCTTTCGATGCCTAGTTTTTGCAAGCTGGCAAGAAATGCCTTGAGCAAGGCGTTGCGCTGATCGGCCCGCTCGAGCGGCCAGAGTTCCACATCCAAGACAAAACGCTCCGCCTCCGGAAATCCGTGTTGCCGAAGCGCAGCGCCTTTACGATCTTCCGCCGTCCAGTGGTCGAACCCTTCCAGGGCGTAGAGAAGTTCCGCGCGGGTGGCCTTGCCATCGTGCGCCAAACTGGCAAGCCGGCATTCAAATTCCGCCATCCCTGCTTGGTCTGCAAAGGCAAGGACAACGGATTTGTCTTCCTGGCCGACCAGCTCGACACCAGGGATAAGATTCAGCTCGGGAGCCGTCGCGCCATCGCGTAGCTGCACCTTGAGCAGGATGCGACCATCGTAGCCTGTCAGTTCATCGGCGGCAGGCTGTTTTGCTGCCTCAAATGTTCGCCGCAAGCCAGCGCCAAAAGTTTTTGGATTCTCTGGCTTGAGGCTGGATGGAAAGCCTCGTTGTTTATGGCGGTCTGTCAGTGGCGCTTCACGACTGAACTTCAGATGCTCATAGGCCATTGTTGATGTTCCTTGTTTTTCCTTGCGCTTCCCCAGACACGCTTAATGCTTGGGCTGATATTCGCGCTTCAACGCTTCCTCAAGATGGCCGCGTTGCAAAAACTCCCGCCTCGACAGAATCATCTGTTTCACCGCTCTGCGTAAAACGCGCTCTATGTCGGCATGGGACATGCCCTTGAACAGGTTCGCAATCTCATGGGCATCCGTCTCAAATTCACGGCGTATACCGGACAGTTTCAGCGCCAGCAGACGCTTGATTTGTTCCAGGTTGGGAAGCTCGAAGCGCAGGGTTTCATCGAATCTGCGCCAGACCGCTTGGTCCAGCAAGGACTCGTAGTTGGTGGTGGCAATCAGCAGGCTTTCCCCTCGATAGCCATCGAGCATTTGCAGGACGGCATTCACCGAGCGCTTGAGTTCGCCATGATCCGCTGCATCACCACGGTCCTTGGCCAAAGCGTCGAATTCATCGAACAAGGCAACCACCGGATTTTGCGACACGTAGTCGAAGACCTTGCGCAGATTGCCCGCCGTCTCGCCAAGGAAGGATGAAATCACCGAATCGAGCCGAATAATCACCAGAGGCAACGATAGGCTATGGGCAATGACTTCGGCCGCCAAAGTTTTGCCGCAGCCCGAAGGCCCACAAAACAGAAGTTTTTGGGCCGGCTGCAAACCATAGGAGCGCAGCACATCCGCCCTGTTATGTTCATGCACTATTTCAGAAAGAATAGTCTGCGTGGCATCCGAAAGGACAATGTCCTTTTCTTCCCGGATCACCGCTCGCTCTTCAAGCAAAGCCAAACCATTATCTTTGTTGGCGGGAAAGCTGGCCAATCCATGCAGCTTCCGAACGTTGCTTTGGGTCGCTGTCCGGTCGCCGTAAAGCAACCGCTCCAGATCATTGGCCAGCAAATGATGATTCTTTTCGCGCTCTTCCTTGATGACCGCCTCGGAAGCGGCGCGAAATCCGGCTTCGTCGCCAAGCGCCCCCGACCTGATCAGTTGTCTCAATAGTTGTCCGCTGGCCATGATTTTTTCCTCTTTCTTCAATTCCGTCCGGTCGAAATTATTGCAGTTCCCATTCCAATGAGAACAGCATTCGCTCCTCCAACCGGCAAACATCCTCAGCTCAATTGGGCAATGCGCCAGATGGCAGTGGCCTGATTCGCCATCCAGTTCTGCCGGGTGGCGATGTGTTCCGGCGTCCAATCGGCATGGTCATTCGCCAATTTTTGCGTTATCGCGAAGCCGCTTTGGCGATAGGTTTCCCGTTTGTCGGCATAAACGGCCGTGCCGATGTTCCGGTTGGTGCCGGTTTGCAGCAAGGTCATATTGCCAAGCCGATAGGTCATCGCTTCGGCGTCGTCGTTGCTGAATCCGCCCCAGCCATCGGGTGCGTTCTGCGGCAAGACATGCTCGATATTGAATGCATCGCTAGTAAAGCTGTAATCCTGATTAGACAAACGTTTCTCCAGTGCGCACAGGATAAAACGCACCACCCGGTTGTTGCGGGCGTCGGTGGTGCGGATGACTTTGTCGGCGAAGGCGGAGCGGAACGCCGCATCGTCCGGGTAAACACCTCGCATGGCCGACAGCGCGGCGCCAAGCTGGGTGATTTCCCTTGTTGCGATTCGTTCCGCCACGGCGTTGTAGGTACGCTCCTGCTCAGCCGTGCTGTAGGCGCCGATGACGTTAAATCGCATCGAAATGACCACCGTGGATCGCAGTAGCCCGGTGAAGTCCGCCGCATCGAACTGCCGCTTTGCGGCCAGAAGCAGCGGAAAAGGCTGCCGCACCCGGAAGGTTTTCAGGGCGCCCGCCAGTTGCTTGTCGTCCTGCGCCCAGTCCGAGGCTTCGGGCGAAGACAGGGCCAGATAGGTGTCGAGATCTTCTTCCATATCGCGCAGCAACTGAAAAACTGCTTCGCGTGTGTTGATCCGCGCTCGTATCGTCTTGAACAGGTCGGCCTGTCGCGCAAAGGCGCGACGGCTGTTCCAGTGCACGCGCAGGAAGTCCGGAAAATTTTCCGATTGCAGGCGTCCGACGATGTTTTCCCAACGATCCTCCAGATTGCGCAATTCGTGATCCGTCTCGCCGCCTCGGTCGAGTACAGAGAACAGGTAGTTTTTCAACAGGTCGGTGGCGGAGAGCCTCACGCCCCGCGCGTTCAGCGTCTCAAATACCTTGTAGGCATTGAGTTCATCGGTCACGGTGATGACCGTGAAAAATAGGCGATCGCTGATATCCTCGGTCAGTTGCGCCAGCCGCTTGCCTTCGTCACCGCTGCTGGCCTTCAGATAAGCCGCCACCTGCCTGTCGAACCAGTCGAAGGCGTTGCGCAGCAGGTGTTCGGAGGCACGGAACCCGCGTTGCGGAAGATGTCCGAGCGGCACCAGATAATTCTGGAAGTAATTGTTGTTGTTGCGGTTGAGCGTGAGTTTTGGTCGGGCGACGAGCGTAACCGGGTCGAGGTAACCTACGTACGTCTGCCGTATCTGATTCAGGCGTTGCCTGTTCGCATCGGCGTCATTGCCGGCGTCGATGAGTCGCTGGATATTCTTGAGCACTGCCAGGACGATGATGCTGATCGTTGTCAGCCGCTGTTGCCCGTCGATGACGTCAAAGGTCTTGTCGTCGGCAGACTGCAATACCAGATACCCCATGTAGTGCGCAGGTTCGCCATTTGCCTTCAAGGTATCGAGAATATCCATCCACAGGTCTTCCCATTCCTCGCTAGTCCAACTGTAGTCGCGTTGAAAACGGGGGATACGGTACGTCAAACCGTTGCCGATCAGCTTGCGGAATGTGTTGTTCTCTGTCTTGAAATTGGTTGCGGCCATGTGGATTCCCCAATCTGTCTATTTCAGCGTCCATTCAATGGTGAACAAAAATACGCTCTTCAACCGTAACCGTTCATACCACCGCTTTTTTGCCGGGAACGCGACCACCCTGGCCGCTTTATCAGCAGGCGGGACGCCCGCGTTCCCAGGGAACCGAGCGGTTACCTGGGGAAACCCAGGGAGCAAAAGCAAGTCACTTATGGGCTGGCTTCATGGAACGCGACGGGAGGTCAGTTGGCGGAGAGAATGGAACGCAAACTATCGATAATTTATATGTTAGATCATATACATAACGACTTGGCTACGGAATGGTTCCCCCTAAGATTCCCCCGTGCTTTTGCATCGCATGTTCTAGCTCTTTTCGCTCAGATAGCGATACAGAGTAGCCTCCCCGATTCCGACCGCCTTGGCTGTGGCCCGCTTGTTGTTTCCGGCGGCCAACAGCTCGTCGATTTGCTGGCATAGCTCTAGGGTCAGTTTGGGCGGAGCACCGAACTTCTTACCCTTGGCGCGGGCGGCCGCCACACCTTCCCGCCGCCTTTCGTTGATCAGCTCACGCTCGAATTGCCCGAACGCTGCCAGCATGCTGAGCATCAGGTTCTTGAACGGATCGGCGTCGGAGCCCGAAAAGATTAGGTTTTCTTTCAAGAACTGGACCGTCACCCCTTTTCCCGTGAGTTCCCGGACCAAGCCCAGCAGCTCCTCCGTATTGCGGGCCAACCGATCCATGGAATGACAGACCAGCGTATCCCCGGCCCGGACGTAGGATAGGCATTCCGCCAGGACAGGCCGAGCGGTGACCGTCTTCCCGCTCGCCTTTTCCTCGAAGACCCGATCCAACGCTATCCCTGCCAACTGCCTGTCAGTGTTCTGGCCGACAGAACTGACCCGAATGTAACCGATGGTCTGGTGTTTCATGGCGAGCACTCCACGCGTGAGACGAATTGAACACGATAGGAAGTCTATCACAAGCTCTTAAAGAAAAGATCATCTGTCTATCAAAAACGAAAAATAAACTTTTGGTAGGCGGTGGAATGCGGGTTTCAGGCTGGTCTATCACGTCTCTCACAGGTATACAAAATGATAGACGCGTATCGCGGCAGGGTCGGGCAGGGTGTTCGAGCATGGGTTTTGCTATCATCCCGGCCGCGGTGGCGGGGCGAGCTGTGTCATCCTCGCCGGCAAGGTGGCTGGTGTCGGAAGTCGCGGCCACGCCGCGATACTTTACGCGCTCTCTCGAGAGAAGAACCCCTTCAACGCATCTCGAGGCAAGGGCAAGCCGGGTGCGCCGCCGACGCTGGGGCCTTATGCTCTCACTTTCGCAGCCAGCGACCCCGCTGCGCCGCGCGTAGGTACTGCTTGCCGTCCTTACAGGAACTCCAGGGATTACCGAAAGCCTTGGGGTGGACGTGACCATCGCCGTGACATAGCGCCTCGCGCAAGGCGCAGCGTTCGCGACCATGCTCAGCGCGTTTGTATGGCTTATCGGATCGGGCGGTGGTGATGCCGGCGATCGGCGTATGGCGGAAGGAACGGCTCATGGGTGTTGTAAGAATCGATGCTGTGGAACTTGCCCAGCGCGTGTAATCGAAGGGGATGCCCGACCGAAACCCGGCGGGTGACCGGGTTCCGACGAGCAGAGCTTGCATCAGCCGGGCCGTTACGCCGCGATCTGGGTTGTTCGGCCATTCACCGGCGGATTTGGTAGCCCTGGCCCATGTAGTTCGGGACGGAGGTTCCGGGATAGGTCGGATAAGCCGTCGAGCCGCCGCCCAGATTGGGCTGGATCACATACCCAGACCGGCCATAGTCCGGGATGCTGGTGCCGCGGTAGGTCGGCTGGATGTAGGTCGGCGACAGGTCGCCGCCGCGCGCCATCTCCTCCAGCTCGGCCTTTCGGGCGGCCGACTTTGCGTAGTAGTCATCCACGGCGCGGTCGGCTTCTTCCGTCAGCGACCCGGTGTCGTAGTCTCCGTCGTCAGCCTGCGCAGTCAGAGACAGCAGAAGCAGGATGAGTTTGATCGTCGGTTTCATGGTGAGACCCCCTCTAATCCGGGCTCCCCGCTTTCCTCGTTCTCCGGATCGTCCTCCGGAAATTCCAGCAGCTCCGCGAATACCACTTCCTCGATCTCCTTCTCCAGCGCGTTCAACCTGCCCACCTTTTCCATCGGCGGCAGATTCTGGACGTCCGCCGTGTGCGACGCTCGGTCGTAGCTCATCCTGAACGCCTCCACCAACATCTGAGCGAACTCCGTCAGATACGCGTCCAGCTCTCCGGCTGTCCGCAACGCCGTCCACATTTCCGGATTCCTGTCCTTCAGCGCCAGCGCCACGGTTTCCCGATATCGTTCCAACCTGCTCATTTGTCAGCCCGCTTGAAGGACATTCGCGGCCACGCTGCCGTGGCTGGCTTCCTCCTGCGGCTCCGTGCGCAAGATATACATCGCCATGTCGATGGCGCCCCCCACCTCTATGGCTGATTGCTCAAGCAACCAACAAAACGCCTCGTGGTGATCATCTGACAGGCCGGGGTCGTCGCTGCGGTTCATACGGAGCAGGTCCAAGCCGGCCGCAATGGCGCGTGTGGTCATCGCCGCATTGGACAACGCTTCTTTCACAAGGGATACGTACAGGCAATTTCTCATACTCTGGTCCTATTGTTTGGTTAGCGGGACCATTATTTGCAGAATAATCATTAAAAATCAACGCTTTAATAAGCCCTTAAAACTCCGCCAAGCGATCGTTTGCGGCCAAGTCCGCCATCGCTGTACACGAATAACAGCCCTTTCTCATACGCCGAAGGTGCTCATCCTGCCCCGAAGATGCTCATCCGTTTTGATGAGCGCCTTCGGGGGTTTTGAGCATCTTCGAAGGTGCTCAAAGCATGAGCATCTTCACAGTTTCCAGACCCAGCCGCCTTCCATACATGGCCAAGATCGCCATACTTGTCCACGAAATTGAATGGACAAGTATGGGTTTCTTGGACAACTATGGCGCTAAGGCAGACACCAAAGCGAGCATGAGTCCTTTCCGAACCCTACCCGGTGCGGTGTGATCCCCAGTCGCTTTTGAGCGCGTCGCACCGTTCGCCATGCGTACTGGCCCGCATCAGCGGCCTCTCTGATGTTGGCAACCTTGACCGGCCCATCCGCCAGCAGCTCCGCCAGAAACCCACAAGCCTCCTCCAGGGCCGAAGCCTCATCCGGATTCCCCGAGGCCTCCGCCCGAGCCAGCAGCGCCCGTGCCGAGCCTTCCACGGCATTACCCCAGGCCACATGCGAAGCCATCACTCCCGGATGGTCTGCCAAGTCCTCGATGGTTAGGTCGTAGGCAAACCCGCCATCGTCCGGTCCGATGTTCGACTTCACCCGGCAGAAGCAGCGGCCGCCGCCGTCGTCCTCGGACTGCTTGAAGGCCGCGAACACCACGCGGGCCAGGGCGCCGAAGGCCAAGGAGCCGGTCACCCGCTCCAGCGGATCGCGCCCGGCGGTGCCCTTGCTGAAGTGCGAAATCCCCAGCAAGGCGCAATCCAGCCGCGCCGCCAGTTCCACCAGGGGGGCCAATCCCCGCCGGGTCTCGGCGTTCTTGTGGCTGTCGCCGGCAATGGCCGACACGATGGGATCGACCACGATCAAGCGGATATCCCCCACCTCCCGTGCCGCTCGCGCCAAGGCCGGCATATCCTGCGCCGGATCGAACGGCCGCCGGCCGTCGTGGGCCTGCATATCGCCCACGAAGAAGCAGCGGCCCAGGTCGGCGCCGGAAGCCAGAAGGCGCGGCGCCAAGGTGTCGTGAAAGTCGTCCTCGCCCGACCACACCAGCACGTTGCCGGGATCGGTGCCGGTTCCGTCCGGCCAGCGCCCGCCCGCCGTCACCGTCGCCGCCAGGGCCAGGGCGATGCTGGTCTTGCCCGTCCCCGGCTGGCCCGCGATCACATGCAGCTTGCCCTTCGCCAGCCAGCCCGGCCAAAGCCAGCGGATGGGTTTCGGCTGGATGCTGGAGCCCTGCACCAGGGCCAGCCCGACTTGAAGCCGGCCACACTGGCGCTCGGCCGGGGATGCAGATGGGGGCACGCCTGCCGGCTGCTCCGGTCGCGGGCCTTCCCTTCGGCCACGCTCAGGACAAGCCTTGGCCAGCTCCGCCAGATTGACCACTCGCTGCGCCAAGCTCGCCGCCGACACCGGTTTACCCTCACGCCTCGTCACGTGCCGCCTCCTGCTGCTGCCGGCGGTTCTGGTCCTCGATCGCTTGCAGGAACAGCGGTTCCAGCCCCAACGCCGATTGCTCCAGCCACCAGCAGAACGCCGTGTAGTGATCGTCCGACAGGCCGGGGTCATCGCTACGGTTTACCCGCAACAGTTCCAGCCCCGCCGCGATGGCCTGCGATATCAGAATGCCGTTGTTCATCGCCGTGTTCAGGTCGAGGGGTTCGTTCCGGCCGTTCATACCCCACCTCCCGCCAGCCAGGTCGCCACCGCATCCGCCACCGTGCAAACCACGTCGACAGCCCCCAAGGCCGTCAGGAACAGCTCGATGCGCTCAAGCATGGCGCTGCCCTCCCTGTGCGGCCTCGAACTCCAAGGCCCTGGCCGCCGCCTCCAAAAGCAATTGTGTTTGCTGCAAAGACAGCGGCTCACGTCCGGGCAGGACGCCATAGGCCACATGACGGATGACCACCGCCGCCTGGACCAGCGTATCGGCGCTGCCCAGCGGGGAAATCACCGGATTGGTTTGGGTGGCGGTAGAGCGGTCGAGGGCGTTCATGCCGCACCTCCATCGGTCACCGAGGCCGGCGGGGTGTCCTCGAGGCGCGCCGCGATCGCGCCCAGCTCGTCGCCCAAGTCCGTCAGCAGGAAAGCGACGGCGCGCAGCCGGGCGGGAGCACGGGCGCTGGGGAATTGCGGGCAAAGCGCCGCGGTGTCCAGCAGTAAATAGGCGGTTTGGGTGGTATCGGCCAGCCGGCGCAATACACGGCTGAGTTCGTCGGAATCCGGGCGGTGGTCGCCCTCGGTATCGGGTGTCATGGTGTGGCTCCTACGTTGGTGCTGGGAACCGTCACCGTCGCTTCCTACGGCGATTGGTGACGGACGATACGGGGGTAGGAAACCGGACGTAGGACCGGCCACGGACGAACCGTGCCCCGCACCGCCCGCCATGGGAAACCGACAGGCACAAAAAAGCGCCTGTCATGGCGCTGGTGCGCCTACGTACTCCGGGTTCCTACACCCGGCCCTGGATGCGTCCAGGGAACGGCTCAGAGTGTAGCAGCAGGGTAGGGAGCGAGGGAATAGCGGAAGACGCTGGCAAGGGCGCTGGGATCGAATCAAGGGCTTCCCCGGAGCGCTGCGCATCCACGCTCCACGAACTCTGGCCTATCGCCTGCCTTGACACCGGTCAGCCCCACGACCCCGGCGGGCTCAACCGGATGAAGCGGGACATGGGGCTTGATTCGGACGACTGACGCAGCCGGCGCGCCGAGCCGGGCGACGACGAGCAAAAGGGCAGGAGAAGGGAGAGCGCGGCGGAGGAGGAAGGAATTAGAGTATCCGCCAACCGCGTCGTCACGGGCTTCTGACGAAGCCACAGACGCAAAAAAGCCCCGCGTGGTTCTCAATACAGTGGGCTCTACTTGCCCAAAGAGGAGCGCTGCCACGCGAGGCGTTCGGTTGAGCATACCGCCGTCTCTGCGGAAGGGTCAATCATCCTCCATCCCGCCGGCGATGCCCCTTACCAACCGGGCCAGCCCGTCCTTACTCCAGCCGGCCCGCTCCGCCGCTTTCTGGATCGTCCAGCCATCAGAGGCTGCCAGCAGCCAGCACGCCGCATAGCGCGCCTCCTGGGCCGCCTGGTCGAGCTGTTTGGCCTGCTGAAGCAGTGCAATGGCTTGGGTCGCATCGGTCTGCATCGTCTCACCCCATCAACCGTTCATAAGCCGCCTTCGCCCGCGTGAAGGACTGATGATCGCCGCCCCGGTCCGGGTGCAGCCGCATCGCCAGCCGCCGCCAGGCCGTCTTGACCTCTGGCGGCTCGGCCGGTAGCAGCTTGCCCACCGGCTGCCCGATGACGTGCTCGATCCGCTCGCCCAACTGCACCAGGCTTGCCGCGACGATCAGCACTTCACGCCCGGCGATCTCCGCCCGAACCCGCCTCAATCCCGGCCGCTTCGCTTTCAGGGCCAGCGAGATTTCGGCGAGGTTGAAGCTCGCCATGCAATCCCGCGCCGAGCCGAAGCGGTGCGGCCAAAGCGCGTAGGTCCAGCCGGAATCCGCAATCCAAAAGCCGCCACAAGCCAGCGACTCGAAAGCTATGTTTATGATCTTGCTCAACATCTGTCATAACTCCATTGTTTTGGGGGATACCCCCCCTCGCCATTTCTAGGATATTGCAACGTTATAACATCATAGTAACTGCCTCGATGGCCGCGGCGGTTCAGGGTTGAACACGAACCCTCGGAAGCCCTCCCACTCGGACACCGTGCTGGCCTGACCGGCGCCCAATTCGCCCACAGTCGCGACAAAAGCGTCAAGCCGGCGGTCTACCATGCCCGTCTCGTATATTTCTTCCACGGTCAGCAGGCAGCAGCACTGCCGCCATATCGGCCTACCATTCTCCACCAGTTCCGCGTACAGGCCGGCGGGGGCCGGCACTGTGCCTACCACCTTGGTCGCACTTTGACCGTATTTGTGCATCGCTTCTCTCCAAGAGAAAGTTGCGCCTCACGGCGCGTAAACCGCTCAGCTCGAACAGCCGAGCACCTGGGTCCAGCGCCAACCGCCGCCCCCCAAACCCGTCAAAATCACGCGTACACCCCCAACTCATTACACAAAACCCTCAAAACCTGTTTTGCCTTCTGAGGGGGTTTTGAGGTTTTGTGTAGAGATTTCCGGGGTAGAGTTGATTTTGTGTATTAATATGATGATATTTAAGTTAAAAAAACCTTTAAGGCGTAATTCACAAATACACAAAACCCGCCGTTTCTGTTGTGCAGACGCCAAAAAAGCGCGGGGTTTTGTGAAACACAGAACCGGAACGCCTACACAAAACCCTTTGCCCGGAGGTTTTGTGTAGTTTTGTGTAGTTCTGTGTATGTGGATCATCACGCCGCATCCGCCGGCCCCAGCGCCCGCTCGTTGACGAGGTACTCCCGTGTCGGACGTCCGCCGCGTTCACTGGCCGGCACCTGCCGGTTGCCGAGCAAGACCAACCATTCCTCGAGCGTCACCAACGCCCGGTCGAGCTGCTCCTTGCGGGCGAACCGTGCCCGTAACGCCTGGTGCGCATCCCGTGCCCGAAAGGTCCGCCGCTGCCCGGCCCGCAGCCAGCGCAGCAGCGCATGGGCGTCCTCCTCCTGCTTCGCCATACCCATCAGCCCGAACGCCGCGAGGGCATGCGGAATCAGCAGCCGGCCCAGCTCGGTGGCCCGCTCCACGGGATCGAGCCCGATCACGTCCACGGTCGGCCCCTGCATTGCTAGGTGCAGCAAACCCGCGACGCGTGCCACCGCACCCGGAAGCTTGCTCGTCCACTCGGTGATGTGCTCCAGCGGATTCCCCGCGCCGTGCTGGCGCTCGATCTCCTCGGCAAAGGACAGCCAGCATTCCTTGGCGTCGGCATCGAAGGTCAGGGTTCGGGGCGCGGAAACGGGTTCTGTCCGGCCCTCGAGGAGCCGAAACAGCCCCGCTTCCCAGTCCCGTCGAATATCGTCCGGAATGGAAACGTGCTGCCGTACGTCGCGCTGTCCTACATTGGATTGAGGAATCACAAAGAGGCCGCGCGCCAGCAGGCCGGAATCCCGAAACCGCCGATTCTTCCCGACCTCGGCCAGAATTCCGGGTTGCAGCATCAAGCCCATGGTCACGGCCGGCCGGTCGACGTGGGCCAATCGGCCTCCCCGATCCACCCGCATAGGACTGGCCGAGTGCCCCTGCAAGTACGTGTCGAGGCTCCCCATACCGCCGGAATAGGCGCCCGCCATCACTTGGAAAATGCCGCCCTCATCGCTGAGGACCGCCATAGCCTCACCGTGCTCGACAAGCAATTGCTGGAGCCGCTCCGCGGTGCAGTCGCCGGTGAATAGCCGGGGCGCCAGCAGCTCGGCCGGCGTGGACTCGATCTCGGCCTGGATTTCTCCCGTCAACGCCTGCCGCGCTTCGGCGGAGCCGGCTCGCATCGCCTTCTTCTTGAGGGCTTCGATCCGCTTCTCCGCGATGGCCCGCGCCGCCTGCCGCCGCGCGATTTCCGGCCGGAGCCGGTCACGTTGCAGTTTTTCCCAGCGGACCAGTGGTTGGGTGAGCGCGCCCATCACCGCGGATTTCCGGCTGCCTGGTGGCATCGCGGTGACGGTCCACAGGCTTAATGGTTCAACGTAGCCGGAGCCGTGCGGTGACACCTCATAGCGCCGCTGGCAGCAGGTCGCCAGCGCCGCCAGCGCCACCATGACTCCCGCCGCGCTGGGCGTTTGGCAGCTTGCGCTCACGGCCTCGGACATGGCGCCGGCCCAGCTCGGCAAAATTATGTCGCGGATAGCCGGAGCATCGGAGCCGATGGGAATCATCGGCTCCGGCCATGTCGCCGGCCCGGCTTCCACGCGGGCGTTGGAGCGCTCGGTGGCCCTGCCTTCGCGCTCGCCCCGTCCGGAAGCCCCCCGCTGTCGCGCGGCCATTTCCGGTGGCTCGCCCGCTTCCGCCGGGTGTGGCGCCCGGCTCCGCGCCGCCCGTTCGCGGGCCGGATTGGTCCATCCATGGCGCTGGGCCTCGGCGAAGATCGTGCGGTAGTCGGCGCTGGCGCCGTCGAAGCTCTCCCACTTCTTCGCCGCCGCGGCCGGATCGAACTTGCCCGACGTGGACGACCAGGCCAGCCACAGTCCGCGCCCCGCGTCGCCGAGCCCAGAGAGCGCCAAGCCGGCCTTTACCCACCAGTCGTACCCATCGGACGGGGTGGAATAGAGCGCCTCCCTCAGGTCTTGGAGCTGCGCCGCAGCGAGCGTCTGCGCCGGGGCGGCGTGCTGCGTCGGCCGCTCCGCCCGCCGCGGCGCTGAAGACCCCAACTCGTCCCACACCTTGAGCAAGTCCGCCGGCATTTCCGGTAACTTCCACCACTTGCCGGAGCCACCCCACTGGTAGGGTTTGCCGGTATCTAACCCGGATGTTTCATAAAAATGCCCCCTGCGCCCGATAGCTTGGCCAGCTGCCTATTTTTTCAGTCCACCGAACTGACCTACGCCCCCCATGAGGCATGGGCAGCCCCTCGACCTGCCTCTTTTCGCGGGGGTGGTGGCCGGAATCCAGACACTGGACGCAATCAACCCTCCGAGTCCTGCCGGATCCTCCTCGGTTGAGGGTGACGGCGCGCTTCAGGCCATGGCCGGTGGTCGGACGAGATAGAGTATCTCGGTGACCCGGTGCAACAGCGCCTTCACCGGACAGGCGCTCGGCAAGTGCAACTTGATCCGGTCCTTGTACTGCACCACCCGCACCGCCAGCTTGAACAGCTTCAGGATGAGGGTCATGGGCTGCGCCTTGGCCAGTTCGGTGTGGCACAGGGTGTGCTCCCGCAGGCTGTGGATCAGGCTGTAGGCGGCACAGGCATAGAACAGGCGCAGGTGGTTGGCGAGGAAGGCATGGTCGGCGGTGCGATCACTGGCCAGATCGTTCTTCACCGCCTTGATGAAGTTCTCGTCCTGGCCGCGTGCGCAGTACAGATCCCGGTACAGCGCCTCCGGCGTCGGGTCGGCGAGCGAGGTCACGACGAAGCGCGGGTTGTCCCCCAGGCCCATGACCTCGGCCTTGAGCACCACCCGATAGGCCTTGGGCCAGGAACCGGCCTGGTAGGCCACCTCGTCATACAAACGGGTCGCCGCCGGCTCGGGCTGTTCGGCGCGGCGAGCGAAATCACAGCGTTGCGCATGCAAGGCGCGCGTCTTGGCAAGCAGCGGCTCGGCCTTGGGCGTCAGCACCTGGTTGCCGGCCAGGCCGAAGAGGAAATCCATCCGTGCATCGGCTTCGCACAGGGCCATCAACTCCGGGTTGGCGAAATGGCCATCCCCGCGCAGGACGAGGTGGGTATCCGGCCAGGCCTGGCGCAGGCGGCGCACGACCCGCTGGAGGATGGCGGCGTTCTCGCGCCCGGTGGGGCGTTTGCCGGGCCGCAGCACGGCGGTGATGAACTTGCCGGAGAGGCCCTCGAACAAGAACAGCGGCAGATAGCAGTGGCTGCCGTAGTGGTGATTGTAGAAGGCCAGTTCCTGCTGCCCGTGGGTGCGGTCTTCGGAGTGGTCCATGTCCAAGACGATGACCGCGGGCGGGGTGGTGTAGCTGGCGATGAAGGCATCGACGAAGGCGCGGGCCAGGCGGTAGATGTCCTTGCGGGAGACTCCGTTCTCCAAGCGCGAGAAGGTGGGGCCGGAAGCCAGGGCGTTGTCGGCATCCAACGGCGCCCGCTCGGCCGCCAGCTTGAACACGGGATCGTGGCGCAGGCTGTTGGCGTCGTTGCCGTCGGCATAGCCGCAGGCGGTCTGGAAGATGCGCTGACGCAGGAGGTCGGCCAAGCTGTGGGCGATGTAGGAAGGGTGCCGGCGATCCTGAATGGCCGAGGCCAGACGGGCGATCAATCCGGTCTGCCGATCCACGCCCTGCAGGAGGAGGGCGCCGAAGTCGCTGGACACCGCGCCGCCTTCGAAGTCGGCACGGACGGTGAAGCCGGCGACGGTGGGAAAACGGAGCTGGGTCGGGATAGAATCACTCATTGGGCGGTCTCGTTTAGGCTTCGTACGAAGCGTTATTGGCGCAACTCCAATTATATCAATTGGTTAAGCGAGATTCGCCCACTTTCTTGAAATATCCGGGCTAAATACTGACTTGGCGGCAACGTGTCTTGCACGGTCAGACCGGCCGCCGAGCCGGAACGAAGCTCAAAAATCACTTGGCCATCGTTGCCGACGACCTTTACGCTCGGCCGTGGCGCTGCAAGGCGGTACAGCAGCTTCCCCTTGTTCGGCTTGCCGGAGTTGATCTGCACCGCGTCCGGAGCGCCCAGCAGGGCCATGAGGTTGATTCCGCGCGCCTCAAGCCATTCAAGGGCGGCTGGAAAATCATCAATGTCCAACGCCGCCGTGCCGCTCCAGGCGTGGAGCAACCCGGCCGCTTCCAGCTTAGCCGCCTGATTCGGGTCGGCGATCGCATTCTCCCGCCGGTTCCAGCCCCCCCCTGTCGGCGCCTTCGTTCCGGCCCGGATCGCGCACAGCTTCCAACCGCCGTACCTGACATACCCCTCAAATCCGCGGTATCTCCGATGCCGCCAACGGGGTTTTTGCCATTGCCTCGCCGCGGAGCATTCACTCATCGCCCACCCCTTCGATCTTCACTTTGAAGGGCCAGCGAATCAAACGACGGGATTGGCCGGCAGTAAAAGCATCGGCGTTACCATCCTTCCGCGGACTAATTTTGTCGAAGATGCGGTGGCGGACTAACGCGCCGGTAGAGACCTCTACCACAAAGCCGGATCGCCACAATTCCAACAGCGGCGGGTAGGTGTTCGCGTTTGTATTCATGCGACACCCCGCTCGGCGACGATTTGACGGACCAAAGCCTTAATTTCGTCAATCGACCGGCCGGCGACGTGGGCGTCGATCACGGCTTCAACTTCGTCGAGCAAAAAACCGGACGACCTTGGGCCGAGCTTGACGGCAGGCGGGAAAGTTCCCCGATTGATTCGCCAATAAAGCGAAGATCTCGGAATGCCAGACAGCCGCGCGGCATCGGCTGGACGCACGATACGCGGGCGGATTTGCGAAATGGATTTTTCGGCCACTGAAATGCTCCAGGAGGAGCATGGCCGGGGTGGAGGAGTGCGTGAGAGATTAAAGGCGCATCAGCCCCACCCCGCCATGCGGGGTAGAGCCTTTTGCGACCTTACTCATGTCAGCCATCGAAGGCTGTGAGGCAGTTGCTTCCGGGGGATGTGATGTACCGCTCCCGTGTCGGCATGGATAGGCTTTTAATCCACGAGAAGCCCAAAACACCGCACGGGGCGGTATCGCCGGTGGCGCCCGACATTTTCGGACAATGTTATCAGTCTTCAGACTTACTTCAACACCTAAATCTTCGGGAACGTTGGTGGATCGGCACGATTTCCGCTCCGGTCTGCCCCGCACTGGCGCGAAAGCCATCCAGAGCATCGGCCCAGGCTTGCGCGAGTCGCCGTCGCTCGTTGCGATATTCGGCGCGATGATAAGCCGCCCGAACTCGATTTTTCTCCTCATGCGCCAAGGCTTTCTCGATCACGTCAGGATCGAAGCCAGCCTCATTGAGCCAGGTCGATGCCAGCGCACGGACACCATGGCCGGTCATACGCCCTTGGTAACCGAGCCGGTAAAGCGCAAACAAAACCGTGTTCTTGGACATTGCCCGCAACGGATTCCGCCCCGGAAAAACCAGCTCGTACCCGCCTGAAATATCCCTGAGCCGTGTCAAGACAGCCAGGGTCTGATTCGCGAGCGGCACCCAATGCGGACGCCCCGCCTTCATGCGCTCGGCCGGGACCAGCCAAACCCGTCCTTCAAGGTCGAACTCGCTCCACCGTGCCCCACGCAGTTCGGTTGTGCGAACAAAGGTCAACAACATCAATTCCAGGGCAAGCTGGGTCAAAAGGTCCCCGTGCCCGTCCTCGAAGTAGCGACTGACCTTGCGTAACAGCTCAGGAAGGTCCGAAAAAGTGACAGCAGCCTGATGCTTGACTGGTGGCCGCGCCTTGAGCGCTCCCTTCAGATCGGCTGCCGGATTGGACCGGCACCGCCCCGCCGCAATGCCAAACCGGAACACCTGCCCGCAGGCTCGCACTACCTTATGGGCGGTTTCGATGGTGCCGCCCCGTTCAATCTTTCGCGCCATGTCCAACAGCAGGGGCGCGTCCACTTCGGTAATTGGAATGTGCCCGAATTCCGGAAACACGTAACGCTGGAACCGCCGCAGGGTGTAAGCGTGATGATCCGGCGTCCAGCTCGGCTTGATCGTATCCAACCACTCCAGCGCAACCGCTTCGAAAGAATTGGCCGCGGCCAAACGCCGAGCCCGCTTTTCCTGGTGCCTGAGCGCCACAGGGTCTTTGCCAGAGGCGAGCAGCAGGCGAGCTTCGTCCCTTTTGAGGCGGGCATCCTTCAAACCAAGTTCAGGCCAAACACCCAACGCCAGACGTTTCTCTTTGCCAGCGAATCGGAACTTCCAGCGGAAGTATTTCCGCCCCGAGGGCATCACTTCCAAATACAACCCGCCCGAGTCCGCAAGTTTGTAGGACTTCGCCATGGGCTTGGCATTCTTGCACTTCACTTCGGTTAACATGCTCGAATCAAATCGCTCAAAGCCGCGTCATGCTTGGGCTCCAGCCATTCGTGGGGGAACCAAACGCGAGAAGCCCCATCGGTTCCCCCAGAAATTCCCCCGCAATACATTGGCTGTCACTGTAAATTGTTGGCCATTTTTAGACAATAAAATCGTTCAACACGTTGATTTATAAGTGTAAGTGTTGACGTTGTTAGATGTGGTTAGACGTATGTTGGCGGAAGAGAATGGGAGTCGAACCCACCTGAGGCCGTCTCACGGCCTCATCCGGTTTTGAAGACCGGCCGCCCCACCGGGGACGCTGCTCTTCCGAGGTCGGGCGGATTCTATCGAAAAACCCGCGGGCTGCGATGTTCTAGTGTTTAATTGCGTAAATTAGCGATAGTATTGCGCAGCTGGGAGCCTTTGACTTCCCGCTTGCGCCAGACGAATGGGGCGGCCTTGTCGTTGTAGGCGGCGATGAAATCGTTGATCGCCTGCGCCAGTTGGTCGATGCTGTTGAAACTGGCCCCACGTAAGGCCTTGCGGGTCATGATGCCAAACCAGATTTCCACTTGGTTCAACCAACTGGCTGAAGCGGGCGTGAAGTGAAAGTGCACGTTGGGATGGGCGGCCAACCAGTCATCGTTCTTCTTGTGAGTGCAATAGTTGTCGAGAATCACATGAATTTCCCGATCAGCCGGAACATCGGCGACCACCTCATCGAGAAAGGCCTGAAAGTCAGGACGCTTCTTGGTCGTGGTGGTTTTGGACTGAATGGTACCGGTCGCCACATTCAAGGCCGCAAAAAGATTGATCGTGCCATGGCGCTTATAGGTGCTTTTCAATCCACGAACCAGCTTGCCGCTGCTGGTAAAGACGAAACCGCTGGCCCTTTCCAGCGCCTGAATGGAAGGCTTTTCATCAACGGAAATGACCAACGCATTTTGCGGCGGATTCAGGTACAGCCCGATAATGTCGGCCGACTTGATGGCAAACTGAGGGTCCGTGCTGACGCACCACGAGCGATGCCGCTGGAGTTGGATGCCTTCTTTGCGCAACAGACGCCAGACGGCATCATCGGAAACCCCCAAGGCTTTCGACAACGACCCGCCATCCCACGTCGCCTGTCCGGCCGGCGGCGGCTGTTCAATCTGCGCAAGCAATCGATTGCGCAACTCGGACGGCGGGTACCGCGGAGGCTTGCCCGGTCTTTTTCGATCACGCAGTCCTTTCAACCCTTCAGCCGCAAAGCGCCTGCGCCAGACACCCACCGTGCCGGGCCGGATACCGAGTTCAGCAGCAATTTCGTCATTGCGCTTGCCCGCCAGACAGCCCATGACAATCTTGGCGCGCTCGACCAGACGAGCCTCCTCGGTGCGGCTATTGCTCAAACGCTCCAACTCACGCCGATCTTGGTCCGTACAACTCACCGATATGGCAACTCGCGCCATCCTTCCCTCCGTTCCTGTGGGTAACGGAGACATGATATTACAGTCGCTTAATAATGCAATTAGACACTAGAACTCCAAGGTTTCGTCGCGCAGGCGGTGGCTGTCCTTGATGCGGCGGGTCAGGCCGATGCGGTCGAAGAATTCCAGGATGTGGATGGCGAGCTTGCGGCCGGTGCCGATACGGTTGCGGAATTCGGCGGCCAGCACGGCGCCGTCCGGGCTGTCGCCGGCGGTCTGCCGGACGATGGCGGCGAGCCGGGCGACGGCGGTCCGGTCGAAGTAGTGGTCGTGGGCGATGCGGTACACCTGCCCGAGCCGGGCGGCGCGCATCAGCAGCCGGCGCACCGCGGTTTCGTCGAGGTTCTCGGCGCGGGCGATGTCGCGCACCCGGGGCGGCTGGAACGGCTCGGCGGTCAGGAGCGGCGCGAGACGGTTCCACAGGGCTTCGTCCTCCGGGGCGAGGCTGAGTTCATGGCCGGGCAGGTGCCACCAGGAGCCGTCGCGGCGGCACTGTCCATCGGCCAGCAGTTCGGCCAGGAGTGCGCCGAACGCGTGGCGTTCCATCCGGGGCGCGGTGCGCAGGCGCAACTGCTCGGTGTTGAGGCCCAGCGAATCGGGCACGTTTTGATGTTCCTGCTGCAGGGCGGCGATGACGCCGGTGCTGAGTGCAGCCCAATGCGCCGGGGCAAAGGCGAGGGGGCTGGCGCCGTCGATTTTCTTCAGCTCCAGGCTGGCGCAGAGCCTGTCGGTCTCGGCTTCGGTCAGGTTGGCGTTGGCGGCGAATTCGCCGAGATCGACGCCGTTCGGCGCGCTGTCCAGGAGGGCCCTGAGCCGGGTTTCGGGAAGGTCCTGTTCCCAGGCGGCCAGGATGGCGCGGCGCTGCGGCGAGCGGCGGCCCCGGGCCGGGGGCTGGGTGTCGAGCACCGTGCCGCCGGCCAGGGTCCGCTGGGCGGAGGCATCGCGCAGGATGCAGCGGTCGCCCCAGGCCGCGCAGGTGGGCTGGTCCAGCACCAGTTGTGCCCAGGCGCCCGCGCCCGGCTCCAGCGTGTCCGCTTCGAGCAGGGCGACATGCCCGGCGGACCGGAACGCGCCGAGGTGGACGTGCAGCGGCGTCCAGTGGCGCAGCGGCTTGGCTTCGCTGCCCAGCAACCGGAGCCGGACGTCCAGCCGCCGCGTCGGCCGGTGCAGGGCCGGCGCCAGCACCCAGTCGCCGCGCTGCACCTCCTGTTTTTCCACGCCGGCCAAATTGAGGGCGCAGCGCTGGCCGGTCTGGCCGGATTCCGCGGGGCGATTCTGGGCGTGGATGCCGCGGATGCGGACTTTCAGGCCGGACGGGGCGAGGAGCAGATGATCGCCGGAGCGGACCGTGCCGGAAAACACGGTGCCGGTCACCACCGTGCCGATGCCGGCCACCGTGAAGCTGCGGTCCACCGCCAGGCGGAAGCCGCCGCCGGGGACGCGGGCGTCGAGCCGGGCTGCCGCCAGTTCCAGATGGGCGCGGAGTTCGGCCACGCCGGCGCCCGTGTGGGCCGATACCTCGAACACCGGGCAGCCGGCGAGGCGGGTGCCGGTCAGCGAGGCTTCGATTGCGCCACGGGCTGCGGCGATCCGGCCGGCATCGGCGAGATCGGTCTTGGTCAGGGCCACGGCGCAGTGCTCGATGCCGAGCAGGTCGATGATCTGCAGGTGTTCCACGGTCTGGGGCATGGGGCCGTCGTCGGCCGCCACCACCAGCAGGGCGAAGTCGATGCCGGTCGCGCCCGCCAGCATGTTGTGGATGAATTTCTCGTGGCCGGGCACGTCGACGAAGCCGAGGATTTCTCCGCTGGTCAGAGGGGTGTAGGCATAGCCCAGGTCGATGGTGATGCCGCGGGATTTTTCTTCCGCCAGGCGGTCCGCGTCCACGCCGGTGAGCTGCTTCACCAGGGCGGTCTTGCCGTGGTCGATATGGCCCGCGGTGCCGACGATCATCCCGGGAATTCCAGCAAAGGCAATTGGCCGAGGAAGGCGGCCTCGTCCTCCAGGCAGCGCAGGTCGAAGCGCAGGGCGCCGTCTTCCAGCCGGCCGACGACGGGGAGGGGCAGGTCGCGGAAGGCTCGCGCCAGCCGGTCGAGGGCGCGCCCGCCCCCCCGCTGCGGACGAATGTCGAGACAGGCGCTGGGGAGGCGGTCGACCGGGAGTGAACCGCTGCCGATCTGGCTGCGGCAGGCTTCGACCGAAACCACGGCGCGCTCTCCCAGCGAGGCTTGCACGGCGGGCAGGAGGCGTTGCGCCAGCTCACGGATCTCGGTTTCCGTCCGCGTCAGCAGCCGCAGAGCCGGCAGCCTTTCCGCCAGCAATTCGGGGCTGCGGTAAAGCCGCAGGGTCGTATCGAGGGCGGCGAGTGTCATCTTGTCCACCCGCAGGGCGCGCTTGAGCGGATTGCGCTTGATCCTGGCGATCAGCGCCTTGCGCCCGACCAGGATGCCGGCCTGCGGGCCGCCCAGCAGCTTGTCGCCGCTGAAGCTGACCAGGTCGGCGCCGTTCTTCAGCGCGTCCTGCGGGGTCGGCTCCTTCGGCAAGCCGTAGGCGCCGAGGTTGACCAGGGTGCCGCTGCCCAGGTCTTCGACGAAGGGCAGGCCGTGGGCGTGGGCCAGCTCGGCGAGTTCGGCTTCCGGCACCGAGGCGGTGAAGCCTTCGATGGCGTAGTTGCTGCGGTGCACCTTCATGATCAGGGCGGTGAGTGGATTCAGGGCTTCGGCGTAGTCCTTGCGGTGGGTGCGGTTGGTGGTGCCGACTTCGCGCAGCCGGGCGCCGGCGCGGGCCATGATGTCGGGGATGCGGAAGGCGCCGCCGATCTCGATCAGCTCGCCGCGCGAGACGATGACTTCCTTGCGCAGGCCCAGGGTGTTCAGCAGCAGGAACACGGCGGCGGCATTGTTGTTGACCACCGTCGCGGCCTCGGCCCCGGTCAGTTCGCGGATCAGGCCGTCGATGTGGTCGTCGCGGTCGCCCCGACGGGCGCCGTCGAGGTCGTATTCCAGGTTGCTCGGCCGGGCCAGCACCGCCAGTACGGCCTCTACCGCTTCTTCCGCCAGCAGCGCCCGTCCGAGGTTGGTATGGAGCACCGTGCCGGTGAGGTTGAACAGCGGCCGCAGGCTAGGGCTGAACTGGGTTTGCAGGCGGGTCTGGCAGGCCACGGCGATCCGGCCTGGGTCGACCGGAGTTTCCGGCTGAGTCTTCAATGCCTCGCGCAGCGATTCCAGTTCGGCGCGGAGCGCGGAGACCACGGCGGTGTGGCCGTAACGCCGTTTAAGTTCGGCGATTTCCGCCTGGTTCAGGAGCCGGTCGACCGATGGCAGGCGGGCATGTACGGTTGAAGGCATGGTTCAGTGGGGGTGGGCTCTGGGATCTTGAAGCGATGATATGGCCTGGGGGGGCGGTTCCGCCGTCAAAGTCTACCCCCCCAGCATCAGCCGCCCGGCACCAGCAGCGGATTGATCCCCAGCCGCCGATAACCCTCCTCGGCCATGAGCAGGTCCAGGGCCAGGCTGGCGATGTCGTCGGCGAAGGGATCGATGGCGGCGTCCTTGTCGCGATCCATGATTTTCACGTAGGTCCTGCAGGCGCCGCAGCCTTCCGCCTTCACGGCTTCGCCCAGCCCCTCGATGGCGAAGTAGGCCACGTCCTTGCTGGAGCCGCAGTCGATGCACTGGATGCGCGGCCGGCGCCATTCGCACCCGCACAGGCTGCAGACCAGGTAGCGCAGGCCGTGGACCGCCCCGCCCGTTTGCAGGAGGGAGGCGACCGGCAGGGCGTCGCAGACCGGGCAGGCGGAGCCGGTCCGCGCGGGGCCGATCCGTTCTCTTGCCAGGCGCGAGGCAAACGAAGTCATGTGTACCTGCAGGGCCGCGGCCACGAGGGGGGCGATCCCGGCATCGGTGCGGTCGAAATCGCCGGCCAGCAGGCGGCCGCCCCAGGTGGCCAGCTCCTCGTCCGCCGCTTGCCGGATGCGGTCCAGCAATGAGGCGAGCCCGGGCTCCCCCGGCTTCAGCCGGTCGGCGATCGACCGCAACGTTGCCCGCCATCCAGGATTTTCCGGCAGCCTGGATATATCCGGCGGAAGCGCGGCGGCTGCATCGTCCCAAAGGCCGGCCTGGATTTCGGCGAGGTCGGCCATGAGGTTCAGGTAGCCGGCCAGCGAGGACCGGGACCTGGCCAGTTGGCGGAAGCGGGCCGCGCGATGGCGGAACGGGCCGTCGGTGGGAGGGAGGCGGACGGCGGGGATTTCGCTGCCGCTGCCGGCGAAAGGGTTGCTTTCCATGGAATGCGAGGTATGCGGGCGATTCGAAACGCCGTCAGATGATTCCCGGAAATCGTCCGGCCGGCCCGGTCAATGTTTCTCCCCGCCCGCCTCTTCGCCGCTCTTCTGCAGGCTGCGCTGCACCGCGGCGAAGGCCTTGAGCCGTTCTTCCACCTTCCGGTTCAGCGATCCGTCCGGAAACACGCCGGCTTCGTCGCGCCGGCCCACGGGGACGCCGGTGAGGAGTTCCAGCGCCTCGTCGACCCCGGATACGGCATAGACGTGGAATTTGCCTTCGGCGGCGGCCTGCACCACGTCCTGCCGCAGCATCAGGTGCACGACGTTGGCCGCCGGGATGATCACGCCGTGGTCGCCGGTCAGGCCGCGCGCCGCGCAGATGTCGAAGAAACCTTCGATCTTCTCGTTCACGCCGCCGATGGGCTGCACCCGGCCATGCTGGTCGACCGAGCCGGTGATGGCCAGATTCTGCCGGATCGGCACTTCGGCGATCGAGGACAGCACCGCGCACAGCTCGGCGAGGGAGGCGCTGTCGCCGTCCACGCCGCCGTAGGACTGTTCGAAAACCAGGCTGGCGGCGACCGAGAAGCCCTGGGCGCCGGAATAGCGCGAGGCCAGGAAGTTGCCGAGGATCAGCACGCCCTTGCTGTGCAGGGCGCCGCCGAGCTCGGTTTCCTTCTCGATGTCGAGGATGCGGCCGCTGCCGGGGCGGGTGGTGGCCGTGATCCGCGAGGGCTGGCCGAAGGCGAAGTCGTTGAGTTGAAACACGGAGAGACCGTTGATCTGGCCCGCCACCGCGCCCTCGGTGTCGACGAATATCAGCCCCCGCCGTATCGCCTCCTGCACCCGGCCGCGGATGCGGTCGGAGCGGTAGATCTGGCGGTCGATGGCGTGTTCGATGTCGCCCGCGGAGATGAGACCGCGTCCGTCGCTGCCCGCATAGAAATCGGCCTCCCTCATCAGGTCGGCCAGGCTGCGCAGATGCGCGCTCAGTTTCTCGCTGTCGCCGGTCCGCCGGGAGGCATGCTCGACGATGCGGGCCACCGCCTCGCGGTGCAGCGGCCGCAGTTTCTCGCGGCGGGCGAGCGTGGCGACCATCCGCGCGTACAGCTCCATCGAGTCCGCATCGCGCGGCAGGGTATCCTCGAAATCCGCGGCGATCTTGAAGAACTCGCGGAATTCCGGGTCGTAGATGTCCAGCAGGAAATAGACCAGGCGCTCGCCGAACAGGATGACCTTGAGATCCAGCGGGATCGGCTCGGGTTCCAGGCTGGTCGTGCTGATGAGGCTGAGGCTGCGCTCCAGCGACTCGATGCGGATCTCGCCGGCATGGAGGGCGCGCTTCAGCGTCTCCCAGGCGAACGGCTGGGTCAGCAGCTTGCGCGCATCGAGCAGGAGATAGCCGCCGTTGGCCTTGTGCAGCGCTCCGGCGCGGATCATGGTGAAATCGGTCACCAGCGATCCCATGTGGGCCTGGTGTTCGATCCGGCCGATCAGGTTGCCGTGGGTCGGCAGCTCTTCCTGGACGACGGGCGCCGCGGTGTGTTCGCTGTGATCGACCACCAGGTTGATGCGGTAGCGCTGGGCCGGCGCCTTCTGCGGCCCTTCGAACAGGCTGATGACCCCTTCGGATTTGGGGAGGAACGATTCGGTGTGTTCGATGATGTCGGCCTGGGCCAGATTCAGGTAGTCGATCACGCCAGGCAGGCTGGCGTAGCGTGCCTTGAGGTCGGCGAACTGATGCGACACCGTGAATTCGGCGATCTCGCGGTTGAGCGCCTTGAGCTTGCCGCGCGCCTCCTTGCGCCAGGCGGGGAACTGGCGGAGGACTTTCTGCAGTTGCTGCTGCAGATCGGCGACGGTGGACTCGATGGTTTGGCGTTCCTGGTCCGACAGGTTCTGGAACTGTTCCGGACTGATGATCTCGTCTTCCTCGCGCAGCATCGGCGCGAAGGCGAAACCGGTCGGGGTCTCGATCAGGGCGATGCGGCTCCGCAAGGCCTCCGCCCTCAGCCGATTGACCGCCTCGGCCTCCCGCTCGCGCGCCTGCTGCTCGATCTTTTCGGCGCGGCTGCGGTATTCCTCGCCTTCGAATGCCGCCGGGAGGGCGGAAATCAGATCCTCGACCACCACTTCCATGTCGTGCGCCAGATGCCTCCCCCAGCCGGCCGGCAGGCGAAGCGCCTTGGGCTGGGCGGGACTGGCGAAATTGTTGACGTAGCACCAATCGCTCGGCGGCGGCTGGCTGGCGGCGATGCGTTCCGCAAGTTCACGCGCGGCGGTCAGTTTGCCGCTGCCGGGCGGCCCCAGCACGAACACGTTGAACCCCTTCTGGGCGACTTTGAGGCCCAGTTGGATCGCTTCCAGGGCGCGGGGCTGGCCGATGATGACGTCGGTGTCCGCCAGTTCGGCGGTCGTTTCGAACCAGAATCGGGCAGGATCGCAGGAGGTATGGAGACGGTCGGGGGGGAGCGCAGCGGGATGGCCGTTCATGATTCCTTGTCGTGGACGAACTGCGGGGGGTCCATGATCCGTCAAACGGGGGGCGGCTGCAATCGGGCGCGGCGTCCGTGACAGCCGGTCCGATTGCGCCGATAATCCAACACTTTTTGACCGATTGCCATGTGGTTCAAGAACCTCGTCCTCTACCGATTCACCGAAGCCTTCACCCATACCGCGGAACAATTGGAGGAAGCCCTCGAGGCGCGCCGTTTCGCGCCCTGCGGCAGCATGGAGCTGGCCAGTGCCGGCTGGCATCCGCCGCTGCGCCGTGACGATCTGCCGCTGGTGCATGCCGCCAGCGGCTACCTGATGGTCTCCCTGCTCAAGGAAGAAAAAATCCTTCCGGCCTCGGTGGTGAACGAGGCGCTGGAAGAGCGGGCCGAGGAAATCGAGGCGCGGCGCGGGACCCCGGTCGGCCGCAAGGAGCGCCGTGACCTGCGCGATGAGGTGTTCAACAGCCTCTTGCCCCGCGCCTTCAGCCATACACGCCGGACCTATGCCTATGTGGATCCGCGCGGCGGCTGGCTGGCGGTGGACAGTGCCAGCGCCAAGAAGGCGGAGGAACTGGTCGGTTTGCTGCGGCAGACCCTCGGCTCCCTGCCGGTGGCGCCGGTCGCGACCCAGGGCCGTCCGCCGGCGGTGATGACCGCGTGGCTGCTGGAGCAGGACCTGCCTTCGGACGTCGTCATCGAGGACGAGTGCGAGCTGCGCTCGCCGGACGAGGAGGGCGGCATCGTCCGCTGCCGCCGCCAGGACCTGTCGGCGCCGGAAATCCGCAACCACATCGATGCCGGCAAGGAAGTCGTGCGCCTGGCGGTGACCTGGAACGACCGCCTGAGCTTCACCCTGGACGATGCGCTGGGAATCAAGAAACTGCGGTTCCTGGACGTGATCCAGGAACAGGCGGCGGAAATCGACGCAACCGACGAAATGGAGCGTTTCGATGCGGACTTTGCCATCATGACGCTGGAGCTGTCACAATTTCTGGCGCGGCTCGTCGAACTCTTCGGCGGCGAAGCCGTCCAAGGACAAGCGTTGGCGGACAAATCAAGCTGAGAAGAGTTCATGAGTGCGAATCGGATGACCTTGTTGGCGCGGCAATGCGCCGCGATTACCCTGGGCGGCCTGTTGTCTTCCGCGGTTTGCGCCGAGGTGCTACCGCTGCCGGCCGACGGTTCGGACCTGGTCGGCCAGACCAAGTACGTTCCGGCGCGGCAGGAAGACACTTTGATCGACATTGCCAGGGAGTACAGCGTGGGCCAGGACGAGATCGTGATGGCCAATCCCAAGGTCGATCGCTGGCTGCCGGGTGCGGGCACCCAGGTCACGGTGCCGCGGCAGTTCATCCTGCCCAATGCGCCGCGCAACGGCATCGTCGTCAACATCCCCGAGATGCGCTTGTATTTCTATCCCAGCGCGGGCAAGGGCGCCAAGCCGACCACGGTCGTGACCTATCCCATCAGCATCGGCCGGATGGACTGGCGCTCCCCGCTGGGCGTGACCAAGGTGGTGGCCAAGGTGAAGGACCCCGTGTGGCGCCCGCCCGCCTCGATCAAGGCCGAGCATGCCAAAAACGGTGAAATCCTGCCCGATGTCGTCCCGGCCGGCCCCAACAACCCCTTAGGCCAGTTCGCCATGCGCCTGGGCGTGCCCGGCTATCTCATCCACGGGACCGATCAGGACAAGTCGTACGGCATCGGCATGCGGGTGACCCACGGCTGCATCCGCATGTACCCGGAAGATGTCGCCAGGCTGTTTCCCGAAGTCGCCGTCGGCACCCCGGTCAATCTGGTGAACCAGCCGGTCAAGCTGGGCTGGAAGGGCGATGCGCTCTACATCGAAGTGAGCGAATCGCTGGACGAGGACCGGCTGAGCCCCGCCGACCTCATGGCCAAAGCGGTGAGCCTGATCCAGAAGGAAACCGCCACCCGCCCCGTCACCATCGACGAGGCGGCGTTGAGGAAGGCGGTCGAGGAACCCACCGGCATTCCCACCGTCATCAGCCTGTCCGGCGCCGCGCCGCTCGAGGCCTCAGCCCCTTATTCGCCGGCCGGCGACGTGGAGCCGCGGAGCGGCGAAATCGGGTATGCTCCGCGGGCCGCGATGGAGGAGCCGTCCGCGCCGCGCTACGAAACCCAGATCGAAGCGCCGAGGGTGAGCGACCCCGCCACCTCTTATGGAACCGAGGAGCGCCCGTCGACCGAGAGCCTGTTCTGAACGGTTTCCTTACAGCGGGTACAGGAAAGGGCCGTCTCCCAACGGCCCTTTTTCGATTCCCGAAGTGCCGCGTAGACCGTCAGGACTTGGGCGGCACGTAGCCTTCCGGTGTGGCGGCGCCTTCGCCGAACAGGAATTTCTCCCGCTCCTGCTCCAGGAACCTGCGGGCGTTGGCTTCGAACGGAGTCAGGCGGTGTTCGTTGATCAGCATGGTCTGCAGCTTGAGCCAGTCCTGCCAGGCCTCTTTGGACACGTGCTCGAAGATGCGCTGGCCCTGGGGGCCGGGAAACGGCGGAGCGTCCAGCCCTTCGGCTTCGATGCCCAGTTTCGCGCAAATGATCTGTCTTGCCATGGTGTTCTCCGGGTTCAGATGAGTCGTTCGAGTTCGTTCAGCAGTTGACGGACCGGCGTCGGGACGCCGAACCCGATCTCGGCGCCGGCGGGGTGCCAAAGGCCTGGCGTCGTTTCTTCGACGCCGGTGTGGCGCGCATCGCAATGCACGACGACCGGCGTGTAGTCCAGATGAAAATGACTGAAAGTATGACGGCGCGGCGGCAAGGGCTCAATCCGGCGGGAGTGAATGCTGTGTAGCGCACACCAGGCGGCGATCTGCTCCAGTCCGTCGAATTCCGGAAATGCCCATAGACCCGCCCAGACTCCGGCGGGGGGGCGCTTTTGCAGCCGTACCCGCCTAGCCGGATCGACCATCAGCAGCATGAAGGTCGAGCGCACCGGGGTCGGCCCGGCACGGCGAGGCGCCGGCAGTTCGGTCTGCCGGCCTTCCCGCCGGGCGATGCAGGTTCGGGCCAGCGGGCAGGCTTCGCAGGCCGGCGAGCCGCGCGTGCACACCGTTGCGCCCAGGTCCATCATCGCCTGGTTGTAGTCCGCGCACCGCTTCGAAGGCGTCAGCTCCTCACTCAGCCGCCACAATTCCTTTTCCACTTTCGATTCTCCCGGCCAGCCTTCGACGCCGTGGTGGCGCGCCAGCACCCGGCGGACGTTGCCGTCGAGGATCGCCGCCCGGCGTTCGAATCCCAGGCTCAGGATCGCGCCCGCCGTGGAACGGCCGATGCCGGGCAGAGCGGCCAGTCCGGCGAGATCGGCGGGCAGTTCGCCGGCGTGACGCTCGGCGACGATACGGGCGGCGCGGTGGAGGTTGCGGGCGCGGCTGTAGTACCCCAGGCCGGACCACAGCGCCAGCACTTCGTCGACGTCCGCGGCGGCCAGGTCCGCAAGACCGGGGAACTGCCGCATGAACCGCTCGAAATAGCCGATGACCGTGGCGACCTGGGTCTGCTGCAGCATGACTTCGGATATCCACACCCGATAGGGGGTGCGGGGCCGCTGCCAGGGCAGGTCGTGGCGTCCGTGCGGATCGAACCAGTCGAGCACGGCCTGCTGAAAGCTGGAGAGCGGCATGGAGGTCACGAATCAGTCGTTACAGGGGGCGGTGTTTGCTTTAGAATGCCGGCCCTACATGACGTGTTTCAAGCCCGTTCCCCACTTAGGCATTGGAACAAAATAACCCTTCCAAATACTGAGGGGTTTGTTCTAAAGTTGCGGTATGGAACATGCCGCAATCAAGAAGCGCTTTGAGAAACTCGATCGGTACCTGGACGAGCGTCTGCGGCGCTTGGTTGCCGGGGCGGAGGCGCTGGCGATTGGCCGAGGCGGAATCTCGGCCGTGTCACGGGAAACCGGTTTATGTCGAGAGGCGATTCGTCAAGGCTGCCAAGAGTTGGAACAACAGAATGCCTTGCCTCAGGGCCGTATTCGCCGGAAGGGGGCAGGCCGGAAACGGACGGTTGACCAGGACTCCACCCTGAAGGCCGATTTGGAGCGATTGATTGATCCGGTGACGCGCGGGGATCCGGAATCCCCGTTGCGTTGGACGTGTAAGAGCACGCGGCAATTGGCCGAAGCCCTCACTGAGATGGGGCACCGAACCAGCCATCGGATGGTGGGCGAACTGCTCCGCGCGCTGGGCTATAGCCTGCAAGGTAATCGAAAAACCTTGGAGGGCGGTTCGCATCCGGATCGCAATGCCCAGTTCGAGCATATCTACACCCAGGTGAAGCAGTTCCAAGGGCGGGGCGATCCGGTCATCTCGGTGGACACCAAGAAGAAGGAACTGGTCGGGAATTTCAAGCAACAGGGCCTGGAATGGCGCCCCGAAGGGCAGCCGGAAGCCGTTCGGGTGTATGATTTTCAAGACCCCGAACTGGGGAAGGTGGCACCGTATGGCATTTACGATCCGACGTTGAATATCGGCTGGGTCAATGTCGGGACGGATCACGACACCGCGCAATTCGCGGTGGAAAGTATTCGCCGCTGGTGGCACTCCATGGGCGCACCGTGTTATCCGAAGGCACGGCACTTGTTGATTACGGCCGATGGCGGTGGGAGCAATGGCTCGCGTGTGCGCTTATGGAAGCGGGAGCTTCAGGCATTAGCCACCGAGTTAGGACTGGCCATCACGGTGTGTCACTTCCCGCCGGGAACCAGCAAATGGAACCAGATTGAGCATCGCCTATTTTCCTTTATCACGATGAATTGGCGCGGTCGTCCGCTCATCAGTCACGAGGTCGTGGTGAATTTGATTGCCTCGACGACCAATCGCAAAGGCTTGCGGGTCTATTGCGAACTGGACGATAGCGAATATCCCAAAGGGATCAAGGTCACCGACGCGGAAATGGACGGCCTCAAAATACAGCGCCATGCCTTCCATGGCGAATGGAATTATACGATCCTGCCGTAGCATTCATATGGCAGATTTATTTTGTTCCAATGCCTTATCGCAAGACCATCCGGTATGAGCAAGAATCATCCCGCACTCTGGCTGGCCGTGGCGCTGACTTTGCTGTTGGGCGCCTGCGGGCAGAAAGGTCCGCTGTATCTCCCCGACCGGGAACCGGCGCGGACCGAAGAGCAGAAATCCTGAAGGTTCCATGGATCATTTCAATTATCGCGGCGGCCTCCTCCACGCGGAGGACGTGCCGCTGTCCGCCATTGCCGAACGCCATGGCACGCCCTGCTACATCTACTCCCGCGCCACGCTGGAGCGGCACTGGCATGCCTTCGACGGTGCGTTGGGAAGCTGCCCGCATCTGGTCTGCTATGCCGTCAAGGCCAACTCCAACATCGCCATCCTGAATCTCCTGGCGCGGTTGGGGTCGGGCTTCGACATCGTATCGGCGGGCGAACTGGAACGGGTGTTGGCGGCGGGCGGCGATCCTTCCAGGGTCGTGTTTTCCGGGGTCGGGAAGCGTGAGGACGAGTTGGCGCGCGCCCTGGACGCCGGTATCCGCTGCTTCAACGTCGAGGTGGCCGAAGAGCTCGACCGGCTCGACCGGCTGGCCGGCGAACGCGGCGTCAAGGCGCCGGTATCGCTGCGGGTGAATCCGGACGTCGACGCCGGCACCCACCCCTACATCTCGACCGGCCTGCGCGAGAACAAGTTCGGCATCGAAGTCGAAGAGGCGCTCACGCAGTACCGCCGCGCGGCGCGGATGCCCAACCTGGAAGTCGTCGGCATCGACTGCCATATCGGCTCGCAACTGACCAGTTCCATGCCGTTCATCGACGCACTGGACCGGGTGCTGGCGCTCGTCGCTCAGTTGCGCAGCGAAGGCGTCGCGATCCGCCACCTGGACCTGGGCGGTGGCCTCGGTATCCGCTACCGCGACGAGGATCCGCCGCATCCGACGGAATACGCCGAGCAGCTTTTCGCCCGGCTCGGCCGCCACGATTTCGAAATCCTGATCGAGCCGGGCCGCGCGATCGCCGGCAACGCAGGTCTGTTGCTGACCCGGGTGGAGTATCTCAAAGCCAACCAGACCAAGCGCTTCGCGATCGTCGACGCGGCGATGAACGATCTGCTGCGCCCGGCGCTGTACGGCGCCTGGCAGGAGATCATTCCGGTCGCGCCGCGCCCGGATGATGCGGAGTCGCACACCTACGATATCGTGGGACCGGTTTGTGAGACCGGCGATTTCCTGGGCAAGTCGCGCGATCTGGCGCTGGCCCCGGGCGACCTACTGGCCGTGCGCTCCGCCGGAGCCTACGGTTTCAGCATGAGTTCGAATTACAACTCCAGGCCGCGTCCGGCCGAGGTCCTGGTGGATGGCGGTACGGTGCACCTGATCCGCGAGCGGGAGACCGTTGCCCAGCTGTTCGCCGGCGAGCGGCTGTTGCCGTAGGGGTCGCCATGCTGCGTTTCACCAAGATGCAGGGGCTGGGCAACGATTTCGTCGTGATCGATGCCATTCGTCAGACAGTGAACTTGGATGCGGCGGGATTGCGCCGGCTGGCCGACCGGCATTACGGTATAGGCTGCGACCAGATTCTGCTGGTGGAGCCGCCGACGTCGGACGGGGTGGATTTCCGCTACCGGATTTTCAATGCCGACGGCGGCGAGGTCGCGCAATGCGGCAACGGCGCGCGCTGTTTCGCCCGCTTCGTCCGCGAGAAGGGACTCATCGACCGCGACGAAATCCGGGTGGAAACCGCTTCCGGCCGCATGGTGCTGCGGCTGGAGGCGGGCGGTGAAGTCCGGGTGGAGATGGGCGTGCCGCGCCATGCGCCGGCCGAGGTGCCGCTGTTGGCGGACGAGGAGCGACCGGGCTACACGGCCAGTGTCGAGGGGGTGGACTGGGTGTTCGGCGCCGTATCCATGGGCAATCCCCATGCGGTGATCACGGTGCCCGACGTCGACGAGGCGCCGGTGGCGCGAGTCGGCGCCGCGCTGGAGCGGCACGAGCTGTTTCCCGAACGCGCCAACATCGGTTTCATGCAGGTCCTGGACCCGCATCATGCGCGCCTCCGGGTCCACGAACGGGGGACGGGGGAAACCTTGGCCTGTGGCAGCGGCGCCTGCGCCGCAGCGGTGGTAGGCATACTGCAGGGGACGCTGCAGGATCCCGTGCGCATCGATCTGCCGGGCGGCACCTTGCGGATCGGCTGGCAGGGGCGGGGTACGCCGGTCTACATGAGCGGCCCGGCGGTTACCGTGTTCGAGGGGAAGATAGAAGCATGAATTTCGGCAAGGCCAGGCGCGCGGACAACGAGGAGCTGTCGGCCTCCCAGGTGGCGGACTACCTGTGGAAGCACCCCGACTTTTTCCACGATCAGCTCGATCTGCTGGAAGCCATGCATGTGCCCCATCCCTGCGGTGAGGCGGTTTCGCTGGTGGCGCGCCAGATCGAGCTGCTGCGCGGCCAGAACCGGAAGCAGCAGGGGCAATTGAACGACATACTCAAGATCGCCCGAGAGAACGACGCGCTGTTCGTCCGCTTTCACCGGCTCACGCTGAGTCTGCTCGATGCCGCTTCGGTGGATGACATGCTGGCGGGGCTGAAATGGAGCCTGCACGAGGGGTTCCAGGCCGACTTCGTTTCCGTCCGGGTGTTTCGCACCGTCTCGCATCCCGCGGTAGGCGACCTGCACGTGATGCCGGAGCCGGCCGTGAGTATCCTGCTGGAACCCCTCTTGGCCTCCTGTGAACCGGTCTGCGGTTCGCCGCCCGAACCGTTGTTGGAGTTCCTTTTCGGCGCCGATGCTCCCGAGGTGGCGTCCTGCGCCCTGGTGCCGCTTTGCCATGCCGGGATCAAGGGGCTGTTGGCGATAGGCAGCCTGGACACAGGCCGGTTCAGCCCGGACATGGGCAATCTGTTCCTGGTGCAGATGGGCGAAATCGTTGCCGCCCGCCTCGTCGCTCTGATCGACCGCGAGCGCTGAAAGCTCCGTGGAGCCGGAGTCCCTCGAGCAGCTCGACGACTACCTGGGCCGGCTGGCACGGCGGGGCTCCAGACACACGCATGCGGCCTACCGGCGGGACCTCCGCGCCTTCCAGGCGTACTGCGAGTCGGTGAATGTCGCTCGCTGGGCGGACGTCGACGGCGCCAGGATCAGGGCCTACGTCGGCACCAGGCATCATGAAGACGAATTGTCGGCCCGAAGTCTTCAGCGCGGCCTTTCCGCCATTCGCGGATTTTTCGACGATCTGCTGAAAAAACGGATATTGGAAGCCAACCCCGCGCGTGGCGTGCGTCCGCCCAAGACCGGGCGCAGGCTGCCGCGCCTGCTCGACGTGGACGCGATCGCCGGGCTGCTCGATGCGCCCGCCGACGACGGGCTGGAGACCCGCGACCGGGCGATGTGGGAGCTGTTTTATTCCTCCGGCCTGCGCCTGAGCGAGCTGGTAGGGCTGGATGTCGTCGACGTCGATTTCGCCGCCGGTAGCGTGTTCGTCCGGAAGGGCAAGGGCGGCAAGGCGCGCTACGTCCCGGTCGGCGCCAAGGCGCTCGAGGCCATCGGAGCATGGCTGGAGGTTCGCCGTCCGCGGACCGGCGCGGTGCGGCCGGCGCTGTTTCTCAGCCGGCAGGGCAGGCGCATCGCGCCGCGCACCGTCGAAATGCGGCTGGAACGCTGGCGCGGCAAGCTGAAGCTGTCCGAAAGGGTCCATCCCCACATGCTGCGGCATTCCTTCGCCAGCCACATGCTGGAAGCCAGCAGCGATCTCCGGGCCGTGCAGGAACTGCTCGGCCATGCCACGCTGGCCACGACCCAGATCTATACGCACGTCGACTTTCAGAGGCTGGCCGCCGTCTACGACCAGGCCCACCCCCGTGCGCGGCGCGACCGCTCCCGGAAAGCCTGAGCCTCCCCGGGGTTTTTTGGATATAATCCCATCTTCCCGCGACGGGCAACCCCTACAGGATTCCTCATGGCTGCGTCACCCAAACGTCCTGGTCTGCTGAAGTCTTTCTTCGGCGCCGTCCTACGCGCGTACCATCCGCGCACCATGCGCGAGAAGGGCCTGCTCTGGACCGTGACGATGCTGACCATCCTGACGCTGGGGATTTTCCTGGCGGTCGCGGAGTATTGGGGCGAAGAACCGGAAGAATTCGACGTGCTCGCTTCCGCCATCCAGGACGCCGGCGTCAAGAATTCCCGTGAGCTGCCGCTGGGCTACACCTATGCGACGACGCTGATCGACATCGGCGAAACCCTGCTCTACAAGCCGGGTGGATTCCTGGTCAACGACATGTTCCCGCCGGGCGTCTTCGAGGACAACATGCCGATGTGGGAGTACGGAGCGCTGACCGCGCTGCGCGATGCCACCTCGGCCCTGCGCAACCACATCGCCCGAGCCCAGTCGCAATCCAAGGAGGATCCCGACCTGGCCCAGGCGGAACCGTTCTTCTACTTCGACCATACCTCCTGGCAGTTGCCCTCGTCCGAATCGGAATACCAGAAAGGCATCGAGGCCATGATGCGCTACCGTGCCCGGCTGATGAAGCGCGAGGCCAGCTTCTTCTCCCGCGCCGACAATCTGCGGCAGTACCTGGAAATCCTTGAAAAGCGCCTGGGCAGCCTGTCCAACCGCCTGAGCGCGAGCGCGGGCGACATGAGCCAGACGAGCGCGGACGAAAAAAGGGGGGCGGTCACCAAGACCTCCTGGTGGAACGTCGACGACATCTTCTTCGAAGCCCGCGGCTACAGCTGGGCGGCGATCCACATCCTCAAGGCCATCGAATTCGATTTCCGTGACATCCTCGGCAACAAGACCGCGCTGGTCTCGCTGCAGTCGATCATCCACGAACTGGAAGACGGCCAGGCGCCGTTCCTGAGCCCGATCATCCTGAACGGCGACGGCTTCGGCATCTTCGCCAATTATTCGCTGACCCTCGCCAATTACATCGCCCGCGCCAACGCGGCGACGATCGATCTGCGCAACCTGCTCCAGCAAGGCTGATTCGATGCAGCTAAGGGGGACTCATGTCTGACGAGACTTTCGAACGTCCTGCGATAACCGGGATCGGCCGCCGGCTGGTCTTCATGGTGTTTTTCATGGTGGTGCTGGGCGCTGTCCGATTCGTGTTCTGGGCCATCGTCGCCTTCCAGTTCCTGAGCCATCTTTTCACCGGCGGCGTGAATCCCAACGCCGTCACGAGCGGCGCCAGGCTGGCCGAATACATCTACCGCATCATGGAAGGAGCACAAGGAAGTCGAGCGAAGCGAGCGAGTGCGACGACCCCCGCGAAGCCGTAGGCCCGGATGTTTTGTCGGAGTCCGCGGCTTCATCGCGGGCGGAGACAAAACATAAGGGAACCGACACGGCGTCGAGCCATTGTGGGAGCCTTGGCGGAGTGCGTCGCGGAGAGACGGACGAAGCCGAGGCGGACGCAGGACGGCGCGGGCCGCCGAAGGCAAAGACGTCGCCAATTTTTTGCTCCCGAGGGTGACTGGGATGTCCCGTCGGGTTTCGCAAAAAATGGCGACGCTCCAGCTGTTCCTGACCTACGAGACCGAGGCCATGCCGTTCCCCTTCGGAGAACGGGCGGACCGGCCTTCCGGCCGGGACCGCTGACTCATTCGGAGAGTTCGGCGGCGTCCGCCAGCAGCCTGCGTATTTCCTGGAACAGTTGACGGGCGTGGCGCGGCGGCTTGGCCTGGTCCCGCTCCTCGCGGGCTCCGCGGACCAGCTTCCGGAGCAACTGGCGGTCCGCGCCGGGGAACTCCCCCATCAGCGCATTGACGGCTTCGTCGCCCTCGGCGATGAGCCGGTCGCGCCATCGTTCGATGCAGTGTTGCCGCCTGGCAGCCGTCGCGCTGTCGCTTTTGATGTCGTCGAGGGCGCCGCGGATCGGGTCGGCGTCGATCTGGCGCAGCAGCTTGCCGATGTACTTGATCTGCCGTTTCAGCGCCCCGTGAGCGCTGATGGTCCTCCCCAGGCGCACGGCCTCCGCGACCGGTTCGGGCAGCGTCAGCCGGTCCAGGCTTTCCCGCGGCAGCAGGACCAGTTCCCGGCCGAGTTCCAGCAGCTCCGCGCTCTCGCGCTTCATTTTCGCGTGGCTGCGGCGGCCGTAGCTTTCTTCCTCCGCCGCGTCGTCCAGGTCGTCGAATTCGTCTTGCATTGAAGTCTTCTCGTAAGCTCGATTGGGGGAGGCACCAAACGTCAGGATGGACGTTTGGCACGCTCGGAGGGCGCCCGACGGGTGCCGGGCAAGGATTGCCCGGCATGACCCATCCGCCGGGAGCGGATGGGCACCTGCCCGCAGGGTGCCGGGCAAGGATTGCCCGGCATGAATCCTACCCCATGACGGGGGCATGCGTGCACTGCCGCGGGTCCGTCCGGTAGAAACGGCACATCTGGGCGTAGACCTCGGGGTATTCGTTCTCCACCAAGGCGGGCTGTTCGAAGAAATATTCGCTCAACACCGCGAAGAATTCCGAGGGCGATTCGCCGGCGTAAGGGTCGATGACGGTGTGTTCGCCCCGGTCCAGCCGGGCATTGAAATCTTCGAACGCGCCGGTGAAGTCCTTCGACCACGCCGATGCCCTCATGCCCCGGTGCAGCGGGGGGAAACCGTCGCACGGGCCGTTCAGCATGTCCAGCTTGTGGGCCATTTCGTGAATGACGACGTTGTAGCCGTCGCCCCGTCCCGAAGCTTCCACGTCGGCCCAGGACAGGATGACGGGACCCAGTTCCCAGGCTTCGCCACCGATGGTTTCCTCCCATTCGTGCATGACGCCGATGTCGTCCATGGCTTCCCGTGGCCGCACGAATTCCGTGGGAAACACCAGAACGGTGTGCCAGCCGGCGTACCAGTCGAGATCGAGATGGAGTACGGGGAGGCAGGCCAGCGCGGCGATGCGGATCTTCATGGCCTCGGTCAGAGCCAGATTGCCGGAGGATTCGAAGACCTTTTCGTGGAGGAACAGGGTCGCCAGGCGCCGGAGGTTTTCACGCTCCGCTTCGGGCAAGCGGGCAAGCAGCGGGACGCCGCCGATGGCGGCGCGGAACGCTGCCGGGGTGATCGGACAGCTACCGAGGATCCGGCGGCGGCGCAGGTTCCGAAAGAATTTGAAGATCGGCAAGGTCTGTCCTATCGCTGTGTCATCCGTGCGGAGCCGCCGCTTCCGCCTGTATTAAAATGTCGACTCCGCAAGTCAGGAATCTCCAAAGCCGTGTCGGCCATCGTCTTGTCCACCCTCAACGCGCGTTTCATCCACTCATCCCTCGGCTTACGCTATCTCCTGGCCAACCTGGGCGAGCTGCGGGCCGAGACGACGCTGGCCGAATTCATCATCACCGACCGTCCCGCGGAGGTCGCCGAGAAACTGCTGGCGCTGAATCCGCGCATCCTGGGGCTGGGCGTCTACATCTGGAACGTGGAAGAGACCACCCGGCTGGTCGCTCTGCTCAAGGCCGTGAGGCCGGAGCTGGTCGTCGTGCTCGGCGGCCCGGAGGTCAGCCATGAATGGGAGGACCAGCCGATCGTCCGGCTGGCGGATTATATCGTCGGCGGCCCCGGCGAGCTGGTGTTTCCCCGCCTGTGCCGGGACATCCTGGACGGCACGCCGCCCACCGGCCGCTTCATCCGTGCCGAGCCCCCGGACCTGCGTGAATTGGAGTTGCCCTATGCTTGTTACGACGAGCGCGACATCGCCCACCGGCTGATCTACGTCGAAGCCTCGCGCGGCTGCCCGTTCAAGTGCGAATTCTGCCTGTCGGCGCTGGACCGCACGGCCTGGCCGTTCGAGCCGGAGCGTTTCCTCGCCGCCATGGACGGGCTGTACCGGCGCGGTGCGCGGCATTTCAAGTTCGTCGACCGGACCTTCAATCTGAATATCGGCACGAGCCTGCGCATCCTCGAATTCTTCCGGGACAAGGCGGACCCGGCCTTGTTCCTGCATTTCGAGGTGATTCCGGACCATCTGCCGGATCGCCTGAAGGAGGCACTGGCGCGGTTCGCGCCGGGAGCACTGCAGCTCGAAATCGGCGTGCAGAGCTTCGATCCGGAGGTGCAGGCGCGCATCAGCCGCCGCCAGGACAATGCCGGGACCGAAGCCAATCTGCGCTGGCTGCGCCGGCACACCCACGCTCATCTGCACGTCGATCTGATCGCCGGCCTGCCGGGCGAGACGCTGGAGGGGTTCGCGCGCGGCTTCGACCGCCTGATCGCCCTCGACCCGCATGAGATCCAGGTCGGCATCCTGAAGCGCCTGCGCGGCGCGCCGATCGACCGCCACACCCGATCCTGCGGCATGCGCTACAACCCCTATCCCCCTTACAACGTGGTCCGGACCGACGTCCTGGATTTCGCTGCTCTGCAGCGCCTGAACCGGTTCGCCCGTTACTGGGACCTGGTGGGCAACTCCGGACGCTTCAAGCGGGTCCGTCCGGTCCTGCTGGGGGAGCGTCCCTTCGCCCGATTCCAGGCTTTTTCCGATTGGCTGTATGCCCGCACGGGCAAGACCCACGAGATCGCGCTCGACCGTTTGTACGATTTCGTCTTCGAATTTCTCACTGGCGAATGCGCGGAGGATGAGGACAGCGTCCGGTGGGCGGTGGCGGCCGATTACATGTCGAGCGGCACCAAGCGCAGCCCCCGCTGCCTGCTCGATGGCCGGACGGCCGAATCACCGCGCAGGGTCGAAAACGCAGGCAGCCGGCGTCAGATGCGCCATGGCCGTGACTGAAGGAACTCCGGGCCGGATGCGCGGTCGTTCTCTCGTAGCGTGCGCGCAATGAAGCGTCTCTCCCATGAAAGAATCGTCCAATGAATACCGATGACAAAGAACTGTTCCAGCGTGAGATGGAAGGCGTGACGCCGCTCAAGCCCACGGACCAGGCGCCCTTGCGCCCCAGGGATGCGCCGACGCCGGGCCAGCTCTACCGCCGTTCGGCGGCGCAGCGGGCTCTGGGCCGCGACGCCAATTTCCTGACTACCGATTTCGTCGAATTCGTCGACCGCGAAGCGGTATTGAGCTTCCGCCGCCAGGGCATCCAGCACGCGGTGTTCCGCAAGCTGGAGCAGGGCGCCTATGAGGTCGAGGCCGTGCTCGACCTGCATCTCCTGAGCGTGGAGGAGGCACGCACGGCGGTGTTCGAGTTCATCCGCGATTGCATGAAGCACGACGTGCGCACGGTGCTGATCAATCATGGCAAGGGGGGGCGGGAGGCGGGCAAGCCGACCTATCTCAAGAGCTACGTGGCCCGCTGGCTGCCCCAGTTCGACGAAGTGCTCGCCTTCCACAGCGCCCAGCGCTGGCACGGCGGCACCGGCGCCGTGTACGTCATGCTGCGGAAGAGCGAGAAGCAAAAGCAGATCACCCGCCAGAAGTTGGGCCTGACCTCGATCAAGCCGCGATGAGCGCCGATCCGGAATCCATCGGGGCGCGCTTCCTGCCGGAAGGCGAGGGCTTCCGTGTCGAGCCCCTGGGCGACGGCCTCATCAACCAGACCTGGCTGGTGTCTCCCGCCGCCTCAGCCCGTTTCGTGCTGCAGCGCATCAACGCCCGAGTGTTTGCGCATCCGGGGCGGATCGCCGCCAATCTGCGCCGGATCCAGGCCCATGTTCACGGCGGCGATTCGGACTTCGCCGAACACTGGCCGGACCTGATCGCGCCGCGCGAGGGCGGCGATGCGCTCGTCGATGCCGAAGGCGGCCACTGGCGGGCGCTGCGCTACATCGAAGGCAGCCAAGTCCTGGAGCGGATCGCGACGGAGCGCCAAGCCCTGGAGGTCGGCCGGGTGCTGGGGGCCTTCCATGCCGCGCTGGCCGAAGTCGACAGCGCCTCGCTGGACGATCCGCTCCCGGATTTCCACATTGCGCCGGGGTATCTCGCCCATCTGGATGCCGTCCGGACATCTGCCGGGCTGGGCGATCCCGCGGTCCGCCGGGCCTTGGGTTTCGTCGAGGCGCGCCGGGAGTTCGTGCCGGTGCTGGAGCGGGCCAAGGCCGCCGGCCGTTTGCGTTCCCGAGTCATCCATGGCGACCCCAAGCTGGCCAACATCCTGTTCGACCGGGAAGGCGAGCGTGCCCTGACGCTCATCGATCTCGACACGGTCAAGCCGGGCCTGGTGCATTACGACATCGGCGACTGCCTGCGCTCCTGCTGCAACCGCTCCGGCGAATCCCCCGAAGACCCTGGGGCGACGCGCTTCGACCTGGCGCTGTGCGAGGCCATACTGCGAGGGTATCTCTCGGTGGCGGGACACATGCTGACGGCGGAGGACCGCGAGCACCTCTACGACGCCATCCGCCTGATTCCGCTCGAACTCGGCATCCGTTTCCTGGCCGATCATCTGGCCGGCGACGTGTACTTCCGCACAGAAAGCCGCGGCCAGAATCTCCACCGGGCGCGGGTACAATTCCGGTTGGTGGAATGCATCGAAGCGGACGAAGCGGCGATACGGCGGATCGTGGCGGCGTCATTGCCTTCGATGGAAACCGACTACTTGCTGTCGACGCCGGCCAATGCCGCGGCCTTGGCGCGGGCGGTTGGGCAGGATCGGGCGGGACAGGCCGCACAGCGCGAACCGATCGACGACGGCTGATTGCGCGCCGTGCCCCTATAGCCATCACTGCCCGGCTTTCAGCCTCTCCCAGTATTCGGTGTAGAGCCCGATCGCCTCGCCCAGGTCGACCTGGTACTCCCCACGTCCGATCACGCTTGCCGGCGGGTAGATCACCGGATCGTTCCTGATTTCGGGCGGCAGGATCGCGACCGCGGCGGCATTCGGGGTGGCGTAGCCTACGGTCTCGCTTATCAGCCGGGCCACTTCCGGCCGCAGCAGGTAATCGATGAGCGCGTGCGCCTCTTCCGGGTTTTCGGCGTTCTCGAGGATCGCCAGGTTGTCCATCCACAGCAGAGGCCCTTCCGCGGCCTGGACGAAGCGGACGGCGGGGGCTTCCCGCGCGGCCAGGCAGGCGACGCCGTTCCAGATCATCCCCGCGTCCACTTCGCCGGTGATGAACAGGATCTGAGGCGCGTCGGAGCTGAACAGGCGCACGTTGGGCATCAGTTCGCGCAGCTTGCGGTAGGCCGCGTCGATGTGGGCGGGGTCGGTCGAATTGACCGGCAGCCCCAGCACCAGCATGGCCATGTGGAACACCTCCCGCATGTCGTTGGGCAGCAGCAGGGCGCGGCGAAACCGCGGCTGCCAGAGGTCGGCCCAAGCGTGCAGACTGGCGGGGGCTATCCGTTCGGCGTTGACCGCGATGCCGGTCGTCCCCCACAGATAGGGCACGCTGTAACGGTTGCCTGGATCGAACGGCAGGTCGAGGTGGTGCGGATCGAGATTGCCGAAATGGGGCAGCCGCGAGCGGTCAAGCGGGCGCAGCAAGCCCTGTTTGCGCATCCGGTCGATCATGTAGGTGGACGGCACCACCAGGTCGTAGCCGCCGCCGTCGAGCAGCTTGACCTTGGCATACATCGCTTCGTTGCTGTCGTAGGTGGCGTAGTGCACCTGGACGCCGGTTTCGCGGGTGAAGCTCTCCAGCACCGCCGGGGGCAGATAATCCGACCAGTTGAAGAAGCGCAGCTCGCGCTGCCCCGCCGCGAGCGGCGCGAGGAATGCCGCGAGCGCGAATGCGGCCAGCCGGCGTCGGATCATTCGCGGTCCTTCCGCAGCAGCCATTGGGCGAGCACCACGAAGCTCAGCGAGACGGCGAACAGCAGCGAGGCGAGGGCGTTCACTTCCGGCTTCACGCCGAGCCGGACCATGGAATAGATGCGCAGCGGCAGGACTTCGAAATCGGGTCCGGTGACGAAGAAGCTGACCACCGCGTCGTCCAGCGACAGGGTGAAGCTCATCAGCCAGCCCGCGGCGACGGCCGGCAACGCCAGCGGCAACACGATGCGGCGGACGGCGGTCCATTCCCCGGCGCCCAGATCGCGCGCCGCTTCGACCAGGGCGTTGTGTGTGCCTTGCTAAGGCGCATCTGTTTCGTCGGTGCAAATCCGACCCGGCCAACTTTCGCTCCGGCCGGAAGCACTCGGGGCGGTTCGGGAGGTAACGAACGGGCTGAAGCACTCCGAGAAAAGGTCTCCTTGGGAGACCAGCGGGCCATGCGGGCCGTAACGCGAGTGAACACTGAGCAGGCCTCGAAATGCCGTTGTGGAAGCCGACCCACCATAATGCCGGGGAAGGCCGTTGTCTTTGGGGAAGAGAGCGAAACGGGCACCCAAAGATTCCACCGGGGTAGTGGTGGCAGCACGCATGGGAGAGATCAGATGGGCAACAAGGGAAGTCCCCGCGGGTTTCCGGCGGCACCGGGCAACGGCGATCCCGTGAGGGATAGAGCCGGCCTGCGGGGATGGCGGATGGGCGCGTAGTAGTGCTGAGGCCGGGTAATGCCGGAAGAGCGAAGGCGCCCTGTTTCGAAACGAGATGGGGAAAGTGACAAGAACCAGGGGATTGACGTGAGTCTAGCAACTTCGAGTAGTACGGTTCAGACGTTACAGACCTCATTGCAGGCGAAAGCCAAGGCAGAACCGGCTTTCCGCTTCTACAGCCTGTGGGACAAGGTCTGCCGGACCGATGTGCTGTGGGTGGCTTATCGGCGTTGCCGCGCCAATCGCGGTGCGCCGGGCTACGACGACATCAGTTTCCAACAGATCGAAGACCAAGGTGTGGACGGATGGCTGGAAAGATTGCGGCAGGAGTTGATGGCGGGCGAATACCGACCTCAGCCCCTGCTGCGCGTATGGATACCCAAGGCCCAGGGCGGACAGCGTCCTTTGGGCATACCGACGATCCGGGATCGCGTGGTACAGATGGCGATGCTGCTGGTGATCGGCCCGATCTTCGAAGCGGACCTGTTGCCGCGGCAGTATGGATTTCGGCCAGGCTTAGACGCCAAGATGGCGATCAGGATGACCCACTTCGGCATTGCCCAACGAGGGAAGCGGGAGGTGGTGGATGCGGACTTGTCCGACTATTTCAACACCATTCCGCATGGCGAACTGATGCGCTGCATCAGCCGGCGGATTGCCGATGGCACGGTGCTGTCGGTGATTCGACAATGGCTGAAAGTGCCTGTGGTCGAGCGCTGCGAAGGCAGCGAGAAACGGACCACAGAAGCTAAGGACAAGAACCGAGGCACGCCCCAAGGGGGGATTGTCTCACCCTTGCTGAGTAATCTGTACTTCCGGCGTTTTCTCCTGGCCTGGCAGAAGTTGGGCTTCGGCCAAAGGCTCCGGGCGGAAGTGGTGAATTACGCTGATGACCTGGTGATCCTCTGCCCGAACGGGCGGGGGGAAGCGGCCATGGAGGCCATGCGCCAGATCATGTCCCGGCTGGGACTCACGATCAACGAGAAGAAGACTCGGCTGGTCAAGCTACCGGGTGAGCACTTCGACTTTCTCGGTTACACATTCGGCGAGTTCCATGGCAAGGATGGGCGCCCTTACTGGGGAACCCGTCCGTCCAAGAAAGCGATCAAACGGCTAAAACAGGGTATCCACGACGCCACGTCGTCACGGTGGAACGCCACCACGGTCGAAAGCCGGGTTGCCGAAATCAACCCCATGCTGCGCGGCTGGGCGAACTACTTCAATCAAGGACCGGTCACGAAAATCTATCGAGACCTGCAAGGCTACACGGACCGACGACTGCGAATCTGGTTGATGCGCCGGAGCGGAAAAAAGGGAACGGGGTATCGCCAGTATCCCGACGAGTATCTCTACGAAACCTTGAGGCTCTACCAACTGCCGCTAAAGCGTACTGACCTGCTGAATGCGAAGGCCTGAGGGTCGAAAGAAAGCCGGATGCGGGAAAGCCGCACGTCCGGTTTGACGAGCGGGATGTGGAAACGGGGTGATGGCCAGGCTAATGAGGCACCGCCAGACGAAAGGGGCGGCAACAGATAGGCCGAGCCTTAGACCACCGCGCCACATCTCGACTCTACCGTTGGTCTGGCGGGCGCGGGACTTGGTGAAGTCGATGCGCAGTTTCTCCAGGAGTTGGGCGACCCGGTGGTTGATGTACTCCGAGCCGTTGTCGGAGTGGAAGCCGCGGATGACGAAGGGGAAGCTGTCGAGGAGCGGGTTGAGCGCCGGGATGAGGAAGTGCTCGCTGATCCGTTCGACGCTGACGACGCACTGCATCTGGGTGGCCTCGTCGACGGCGTTGAGGTGGTAGAGGCCCTTGATGCCATCGAGATCGCCCTGATGGACGGAATCGACGCGCAGGAAGCCGGGGCGTCCGTCCGGAAAGGGTTTGCGGCGCTCGCCGATGGCCACGGGCGTGGGTCGGGTCTTGTCGTGGTGAGTGCGCTGCCGTCGATAGGCCGTGGAGTGGCGGAGGTTGTAGAGGCCGCCGTTGGAGATGCGGGCGAGGCGGACGAAGCGTTGATCCGAGAAGACGTGGAAGGCGCGCTCGCAGAGCTTGCGGGTGGCGGGGCCGGAGAGGGTGCCGTGGAGGGCATCGAGTTCGGCCAAGAGCACGGCATCGGCGGGCAGATAGCGACGCTGAAAGGCGTTGGCCGGCCGACCGCGGTGGTCGCGTACCCGTCCCGTTCGGCGGTACTGCGCGATCAGGCGGGTGATCTGGGCGCGGGAGAAGCCGCTGACCTTGATCAGGTAATCCCGGACGATCCCCTTGTCGGCCTTGCCGAGGCGCAAGTAGCCGAGCTGACAGAGCGAGGACTCGATCCAGCCATAGGCCTCCGGGCGGGAGGGTACGGTGAAGTCCAGCGGTGAGGCGCCCTCCAGGAAGGCCCGGATCTCGTCGAGGGTTTGAAGGCGTTGGGTATGCAGTTTCACGATCATCCTCCGATGATCCCAAAACCCACCCCTTCAGGCTCACCTTCCGGTGGAATCACGCCCCTCCTTCAGGCTCATCTTCCGTTGGACAAGGCTGGCACTTGTGCGGTCCGCCGGTGTCGGGCAAGATCGGCGTCGGCGCGCAGCGAGGAGATTCGAATGGAGTTGGACGGAAAACGGGTTTCGGGAGGGAAGGTGACGGGTCCTTCTCCCTCCGCTGCCGGTCCGGCCTCGCCCGAGTTCGAGAGCGGCGACCCTGCGGCGGCCTTCAAGGCGTGGGTGGCGAAAGCCGAAGCCGGGGACGCCGGGGCGCAGCGGCGCCTCGGCCTGTGTTTCCGGGATGGCGTCGGTACGGACAGGGACATCCACCAGGCGATCGCCTGGTACCGGCGTTCCGCCGCGCAAGGCGAGCCGGCGGCGGCGCTCGAACTGGGGCTCATTCTCGAGGCCGGCCTCGGATTCCCCCCCGACCATGGCGAGGCGGGAAAGTGGTACCGTGTGGCGCTGGACCAGTGGCGGGCGCGCGCGGAAGGCGGTGATGCCGTGGCGCAGCTCGTCCTCGGCCTCTGCCATGAGGCGGGAGCAGGCGTCGCGGCCGGGTACCGGGAGGCTCTGAAATGGTACGGCCGTTCGGCGGAACGAGGTTGTGCCCATGCCCAGTGGGCGTTGGGGCGCTTGTACGAGGACGGTCTGGGCGTCGTCCGCGATTATGCCGAAGCGGTTCGTTGCTATCGGGCCGGCGCATTCCAGGGACATGCCCGCGCCTGTTTCAACCTGGGCCTGATGGCCGAATTGGGGCTGGGCATGGCGCGCGACGCGGACGGCTCCCTGCGCTGGTACGGCAAGGCCCTGGAAACCTGGCGGCGGCAGGCGGAGTACGGCGACCCCGCCGCCCAGGCGGCGCTCGCGGCCATGTACGAAGCCGGCCATGGCGTGGCCAAGGACTACGCCGAGGCGGCCCGCTGGTACCGGCGGGCCGCGGGGTTGGGCAATCCGCTGGCCCAGTTCGAACTCGGGCGGTTGTGCATGGAAGGCCTGGGTGTGGAGCGCAACGACGCCGAAGCGGTAGACTGGTTCCGGCTTGCGGCCGAGCGCGTCCATGCGGACGCGCAGTTCCATCTGGGTCTGATGTACGAGCAGGGCCGCGGCGTGACGCGCAATTTCGAAGAGGCGTTCCGCTGGTATGACAAGGCGGCGGATGAAGGGCCGGCCAGACGCTGGGACGCGTTCCACCGTATCGCCCCCTCGGCGGGCGAGATACCGGAGGGAAGCGGCTTTGGCGCGTGGTAGCCGCCTGAAGTCACCGGGATTTTCGAACGCTCGAAGTCGCGCATCGTCAGACGGATGCACGAATACCGAAAGGTGTCCCGGCGGACTGCCGGGACTCGATTCCCGAACAATGGCAACATAGCGGAGAGGGGTGAACAATGAGCAAGGAACGGGAACCATTCGTGAACCGGCATTTCGCGGTGCCTTTGATTGCAGTCGCCGGACTGTCGACCGTGTTGGCCGGCGAGGCCCAGGCGGGCACGTTCCGGCACGCCGCCAGACCCATTCCGGGGCAGTACATCGTGATCTTCCGGAGTGAAGCCGCGAGCGCTTCGGGCCTCGATGGCCTGCTGAACCGGCTGGGCCGGATATACAACGCCGCGCCGGCGGACGTCTGGCGGCACGCCGTCAAGGGGTTTCTGGCCAGGATGTCGCCGGTGGAGGCCGCGGCACTGGCGAACGATCCCTCCGTCGCCCTGGTGGAGGAGGACGGCATCATTTCGATCCACGCCACCCAGTCCGGCGCAACCTGGGGGCTGGACCGGATCGACCAGGCCGGTCTCCCGCTGAATGGCACCTACACGTACAACACCACGGGCCAGGGCGTCACGGCTTACGTGATCGACACCGGCATCAGGACCAGCTATTCGCAGTTCGGCGGCCGGGCCAGCGAGGGTTATACGGCGATCAACGACGGTTGGGGCGCCCGCGACTGCGACGGCCACGGCACGCATGTCGCGGGAACCATCGGCGGCTCGACTCACGGCGTCGCCAAGGACGTCAAACTGGTTTCGGTACGGGTCCTCGATTGCAATGGTTCGGGAACCACGTCCGGAGTGATCGCCGGAGTGAACTGGGTCACCGCCAACCGGCAGCTTCCCGCCGTCGCCAACATGAGCCTGGGCGGAGGCGCCTCGCAGGCGCTCGACACCGCGGTGCAGAATTCGATCGATGCGGGCGTGACCTATGCGGTCGCCGCCGGCAATTCCAACAGGAATGCCTGCAACGAGTCGCCCGGCCGCACCGCTGCCGCCTTGACCGTGGGGGCCACCACTTCTTCCGACGCCCGCGCGAGCTACTCCAACTACGGAACCTGCCTGGATATTTTCGCGCCGGGCAGCAGCATCACTTCCGCGAGCAACGCCGGCGACAACGCAACCCAGGTCATGAGCGGCACGTCGATGGCGACGCCACATGTCGCCGGGGCTGCCGCCTTGTATCTCTCAGCCTTCCCGGGCGCGACGCCGGCACAGGTCGCATCGGCATTGACCTCCGACGCGACTCTCAACAAGGTCGGCGGGGCGGGCACGGGGTCTCCCAATCGCCTGCTGTACACGGGTTTCATCGCGGCGCCCGCCGTCGACACGACGCCGCCGCAGGTGACGCTCACGGCGCCGGCTGCGTCGGCCACTTTGAGCGGGGCGGTGAATCTTGCCGCCAACGCCGCGGACGAGAACGGAGGAAGCGGCATTTCCAAGGTCGAATTCCGCGTCGATGGCAATGTGGTGGGGACCGACGCATCGTCACCGTACGGCGTAAGCTGGGACTCCGCGTCGGTTGAGGACGGCTCCCATGTCTTCGACGCGATCGCCACCGACAATGCCGGGAATTCGGCCGTCTCGAATTCGGTCAGCGCCGACACGGCGAACAGCGGCGAACCTTCGCCCGCATGTTCCACGACCGTGCAGCTCCTGGCGAATCCCGGATTCGAAAGCGGTACGGCGGCATGGACCGCGTCCGCGGGGGTCATAGACGATTCCAGTTCGGCACCGGCGCACAGCGGAAACTGGAAGGCGTGGCTGAACGGCTATGGCACGACGCATACCGACGACCTGTATCAGCAGGTCACGGTGCCGGTCGACGCCTGCACCGCGAACTTCAGTTTCTGGCTGCGGATCGCTACCAGCGAATTCACCAGCGCGCCGGCGCGCGACACGCTGACGGTGACGGTGCGCAATACCGCCGGCACCGTGTTGCAGACCCTGGCGACCTATTCGAACAGGAACCGCTCCTCGGGATACGTGCAAAGGAGCTTCGATCTTTCCGAGTACAAGGGACAAACCATCCGCCTCCAATTCCGGGGCGTCGAGAATTCGTCCCGGGCCACCAGCTTCCTCGTCGATGACGTGGAGCTGGCGGTGACGCAATGACGCAATAGCGTTTCTTGAATCGGGGAGGGGCGCTGTCGGCCCCTTCCCCGCATGAGGCTGCCGATGAAACGTTCGTTTGTGTGGCAGGGAATGGTGTTGGCGGCGGCCATGGCCGCGTCGCCCGGTTCCTGTGCGGGCCCCATTCCTTTCACGGTGCTGGCGCAGGGCTCTCAAAGCGGTATCGAGGACGAGCGGACCGTGGTGCTTCTCGATGAAGCAGCGTTCCGCTCGCTGTGGGCCTCGCATGGCGCGGGTTCCGTTCCCGCTCCCTCACCGCCGCAAGTGGATTTTTCCGGCGAGATGGTGATCGCCGCATTCGCCGGTGCCAAGAACAGCGGAGGCTACCGTCTCGGCATTGCCGGCATTGAAGAGAAGGACCGGCGCATCCAAGTGAACCTTGTACTTGACCGGCCGGGAGCGGGTTGCATGACGGCGCAGGTCCTGACCCAGCCGTATGTCTGGGCGAAAATCCGGCGTAGCGCCCTGCCGGTGGAATTCCGGACGTCCACCGTCGACATTTCGTGCGCAGAGGGTGAATGAACCGTCTTCACGATCGCTCACTCGTTCCTGATTCCCAGGTTTTCCCGCAACATGGCGATGAAGAGATCGCCCTGCTCGCGGGCGTCGTCGAGGGCGACATGCGTGTGCGGATTGGGTGAAGACCAGCGCTTGGGCAGATAATTTTTACTCGACCGTCCGAAGGTCTGGCGGCGCATTCCCATGGCATACGATCGGACGTCGATACCGTGTTCCGAAAAAGGCCGGCGTCCGGTGAAGCGGATCAGATACCAGTAGATCCACATGAAATCCCAGGTTGCGGGCCAGGCGAGAAATATCGGCTTGCCCGGCAGTCCTTCCAGCCAGTCGGCAAAGGCGTTCATGGCTTCCGCCGGCGGCTGCGTGTTCCGGCGGTGAGCGTTCCAGGCGTCCGGGAACTGCTGCCACCATTCCGTCATGGTCGGATGAGGAGTCGCCTCTGGAAGGGTTTCCAGGTTGACAGTGAATTCACCAATCGGGCTGCCGTGGGGACCGTAGGCCACGGCTCCGATGCTGAGCATCGAATGAGGGCCGGGTATCGGGCCGTCCGCTTCGATGTCCACGCTGACATAAATTTCCTCCGGTTTGATCTTGGTCATATGCTTGCTCCTGAACAAAAGTCACTATCCACAAATCCGGGTTGTTCCGTCAAACATCGGGAAAATGTCAGGTCCATTCCTTCCTTGCGTTGCCCAGACTGTTACGTTAAAGTTCTGCGGATTTTGTGTCGTGAGTGAATTCCCACAGAAAACTGGGGGTAATGACCGAATGATGCCTGAGCGGGGCGTTGAAACGGGGTTTCCTACGGGCGCTTGAAACAGGGAACGGGCCGGTTCCATGGTTGAGTCCGAGCGGGATCCACAGACAGGTGGCAAGCGAATCGTCTTGAAGCCCAACGCGTCGCTGACACGATGGCAGGCGTATTTGCTGCTGGGCGGGTTCGCCCTGGTGCTGGCTTCCATCGGATCGGCGTTCGCATTCATCGGCTGCTGGTTCGTCCTGCCGTTTGCCGGCGCCGAATGGCTGGTATTGGCCTACTGTTTCAGTCTGGCTTTCAGGCAGTCCGCGGTGCGCGAAGTGATCACGGTGACCGACACTGATGTCCTGCTGGAGCGCGGCATACGGGGGCCCGAACAGACTTACCGGTTCCGCCGCGCCTGGCTCGGTGTCAGTCTGGACGGGCCGGCGGCGGGGCATCCGAGCCGGCTGTGCCTGAAGCGCCACGGCAGGAAGATAGAGATCGGTCGTTTCCTGGTGGAGTCGGAGCGCGAGGCGCTGTACCGGGAATTGAAAGAAGAATTGACGAATGGCTAGTGGTTCGATCCGCAAGATATTGACCTGAGATACCGAGGAGAGGGCTCCGTGAAAAAACTTAAGCTACTGATCACCGGGCTGGGGATCGCAACGTTCGGGGAGGCGAATGCCGACTATGCGTTGAATCTCTCGCCGGGCGTCACCCAGTTGAGCCGGGATATCTATGACCTTCATATGTATATCCTGTGGATCTGCGTGGCGATCGGTGTGGGCGTATACGGCATGATGGTCTATTCCATCATGCACCATCGCAAGTCGAAGGGCGTGGTGCCCGCCCATTTCCACGAGAACACCAAACTGGAAGTCATCTGGACCATCATCCCCTTCGTCATCCTGCTGGCCATGGCGATTCCGGCCACCAAGGTGATGATCGAGGCTTACGACACGAGCGCCTCCGACATGACCGTCAAGGTCACCGGCTACCAATGGAAGTGGCGCTATACCTACCTCGACAACGGCATCGACTTCTTCAGCACGCTGGATGCGAAGAGTAACGAGGCGCGCCAGTTGGGTGTCCGGTCCAACCCCGAGGCGGTGCCGAACTATCTGCTGGAGGTCGACAAGCCGCTGGTGATCCCTGCCGGCAAGAAGGTCCGCTTCCTGTTCACCGCCGCCGACGTGATCCACTCCTGGTGGGTGCCGAAGTTCGGCTGGAAGAAGGATGCCATCCCCGGTTATGTGACCGACGCGTGGACCAAGGTCGAGCAGCCGGGAATCTATCGCGGCCAGTGCGCCGAGCTGTGTGGCCGCGACCACGGCTTCATGCCGATCGTCGTCGACGTCAAGAGCGAAGCCGATTACAACAAATGGGTGGAAGCACAGAAGGCTCAGGCGCAAAAGGCCGTCGCCGACGCCGCCAAGACCTACTCGATGGCGGAGCTGATGGCCAAGGGCGAAGAGGTTTACAACGCGAGCTGCGCGGGCTGCCACATGGCCAACGGCGAAGGCATGCAGGGCATGTTCCCGGCCATCAAGGGCAGTGCGGTGGCCACAGGCGATTTGAATACCCATCTCGATGTGGTCGTCAAAGGCAAGGGCCAGATGATGCCCGCCTTCGGCGACTCCCTGAGCCCCGTGGAAATCGCCGCCGTCGTGACCTACCAGCGCAACGGCTTCGGCAACAACAAGGGCGATCTGGTTCAACCGTCGGATGTTTCCGCGCGGAACTGATTTTTCAACGCTTTCGATGAGGTCATAGAGCCATGACAGAGGCAACTCACGAAGAACACGCCATCCATGACGAGCATATCGCCCACGGCCATCACGATGAACACGATCATCACGGTCCGGCCAAAGGCTTCATGCGCTGGGTGTTCACGACCAACCACAAGGACATCGGCACTCTTTACCTGGTGACCGCGCTGATCATGTTCATGGTCGGCGGCGCCATGGCGCTGGTGATCCGGGCCGAGCTGTTCGAACCGGGCATGCAGTACGTCGACCCGAACTTCTTCAACCAGATGACCACGCTGCACGCCCTGATCATGGTGTTCGGCGCCGTCATGCCGGCGTTCGTCGGTTTCGCCAACTGGATGATCCCGATGATGATCGGCGCGCCGGACATGGCCCTGCCGCGCATGAACAACTGGAGCTTCTGGATCCTGCCGTTCGCCTTCGTAATGCTGGCCAGCACCTTGTTCATGGATGGCGGAGCCCCGGCTGCGGGCTGGACGCTGTATCCGCCGCTGGTGCTGCAGGGCGGCGCGCACCTGCCGTTCGCCATCTTCACGGTCCATCTTCTGGGCATGTCGTCGATCATGGGCGCGATCAACATCATCGTGACCGTGTTCAACATGCGCGCTCCCGGCATGACCCTGATGAAGCTGCCGCTGTTCGTGTGGACCTGGGTCATCACCGCCTTCCTGCTGATCACCGTCATGCCGGTGTTCGCGGGCGCCGTGACCATGCTGCTCACCGACAAGTTCTTCGGCACCAGCTTCTTCAATGCGGCCGGCGGCGGCGATCCAGTGCTGTACCAGCACTTGTTCTGGTTCTTCGGCCATCCGGAAGTCTACATCATGATCCTGCCGTCCTTCGGCGTGATCTCGACCATCATCCCGACCTTCGCGCGCAAGCCGCTGTTCGGCTATTCCTCGATGGTATATGCGACCGCTTCGATCGGCTTCCTGTCCTTCATCGTGTGGGCGCATCATCAGTACACCGTGGGCATGCCGCTGGCGGGCGAGCTCTACTTCACCTATGCCACCATGCTGATCGCCGTGCCGACCGGCGTGAAGGTGTTCAACTGGGTCGCCACGATGTGGAAGGGCGCAATGACCTTCGAAACGCCGATGCTGTTCGCCATCGCGTTCGTGGTTCTGTTCACCATGGGCGGTTTCACCGGCCTGATGATGTCCATTTCGCCGGCCGACCTGCAGTATCACGACACCTATTTCATCGTGGCGCACTTCCACTACGTGCTGGTGCCGGGCGCGGTGTTCGCGCTGTTCGCGGGAACCTACTACTGGCTGCCGAAGTGGACCGGCCATATGTATGACGAAAAGCTCGGCAAGCTGCATTTCTGGCTGTCGACCGTCTCGGTCAACGTCCTGTTCTTCCCGCAGCATTTCCTGGGACTGGCCGGCATGCCGCGCCGTATCCCGGACTACGCCGTACAGTTCGCCGAGTTCAACGCGATGTCGAGCGTGGGAGCCTTCATCTTCGGCTTCGCCCAGTTGATCTTCGTGTGGGTCGTCATCAAGGCGATCCGCGGCGGTGAGAAAGCCACGGACGAGGTCTGGGAAGGCGCGAGCGAGCACGGTCTGGAATGGACCCTGCCTTCGCCGCCGCCATACCACACCTGGACCACCGCGCCGGACATCAAATAACCGGTACGTGACTCGGGCCCGCCTTTTGGCGGGTCCGCTACGGCAAGGCCCATGGACTTACGCAAGAAGAATCTGATCCTGACGGGAGTCATCGTCGTCATCGTGATCGGGCTGTATCTCTTCTCCATTTATAAAGTGATTTCATCGTCTTCGCCGTCGTGAACCATCAGGATACCGAGAGCAAAAAACACGGGCGCCTCGTCTGGAGCATCGTCTTCGTCGCACTGGCGATGTTCGGTTTCGGATTTGCCCTGGCTCCTTTTTACAGCCTGTTCTGCGAAATCACCGGCCTGAATGGAAAAGTGCGCACCGAAGCGGTCGAGGAGGTTGCCTACGACGTCGATGCTTCGCGCGAGATTACGATCGAATTCATCACCGAGCTGAACGAACGTATGCCGTTGGCCTTCAGTGTGGAGACGCCCAAGATGAAGATTCATCCCGGGCAGTATTACACCGTCAAATTTTATGGCGAGAACCTGACGGACAGACCCATGGTGGGGCGTGCCATACCGAGCATCACGCCCGGTACCGCGACGGCGTACCTGAAAAAGACCGAGTGCTTCTGTTTTTCGGAACAGAAGTTTGAACCGCACCAGCGCCGGGAGATGCCGGTCCGTTTCGTGATCGATCCGGGTCTGCCCAAGGACGTCAAGGAAATGGCGCTTTCGTACACCTTTTTCGATATTTCCAATACTCAGAAAGACTAAAGTTGTACCTTCTTCGAAATTCATCAGGGGATTTACATGGCGACTAGCGCAGCTTCCTACTACATTCCGCACAAGGCGACCTGGCCTATCGTCGGTTCCATCGGCTTGACCAGCCTGCTGGCGGGTTTTGCGAACTACCTGAACGGCCTTTCCATCGGGCCGACCATGATGATTCTCGGCGCCGGCATTCTCGTGACCATGCTGGTGGGCTGGTTCGGTACGGTGATCCACGAAAGCGTCGCCGGAATCTACAGCGACCAGGTCGACCATTCCTTCCGCTGGGGGATGATCTGGTTCATCACCTCGGAAGTGTTCTTCTTCTCCGCCTTTTTCGGCGCGCTGTATTACGCCCGTATCTACGCGCTGCCCTGGCTCGGCGGCGAGGGCGAGCTGGGCTTGACCAACGAAATCCTCTGGAAGGGATTCGATGCGGTTTGGCCGACCAACGGTCCGGGCAAGGTGGGCGGCGAATTCGAGCCGATGGCGGCCTGGGGCATTCCCGCGCTCAACACCCTGATCCTTCTCTCCAGCGGCGGCACCGTCACCTGGGCGCACTGGGGCTTGCTGGCCGACAACCGCGGCCAGCTCATCAAGGGGCTGATCGCCACCGTGGCGCTGGGTTTCCTCTTCGTCATCCTGCAGGCTTTCGAATATCACGAAGCCTACACCGAAATGGGCTTGACCCTCGGCTCCGGGATTTACGGCTCTACGTTCTTCATGCTGACCGGTTTCCACGGTCTGCACGTCACGATCGGTGCGATCATCCTGACGGTCGTGCTGTTCCGCAGCATCCGCGGCCACTTCAGTGCGGAGCACCATTTCGCTTTCGAAGCCGCGGCGTGGTATTGGCACTTCGTCGACGTCGTCTGGCTCGGACTGTTCATCTTCGTGTACTGGCTCTGACACGAGCCGGTCCCAAAAAAACGCTGCTTCGGCAGCGTTTTTTTTTGAGCGGGGGTATGTGAGTGGCCTGCTATCTTTGGGGGCGCCGTGGTTCAGCGTAAACGGCTGATGACGCGGGAACATGCTTCGGGGAACGGGATTTGTTGTGCGCCCCTCCTCCTGATGTGACCTGACCGAGTGTGTTGCCATCGTGAACGGGTCTTCCGTAACCGTTCGGTTCCCTGGGAGCGCGGGCGTCCCGCCCGCTGAAAAAGCGGCCAAGACGGCCGCGATCCCAGCAACAAAGAAGCGGGAGGCATGAACGGTTGCGGTTTTCCAAGCCGGACTCGATCGCTCAGCTTCTTCACAAAATCTTCATATATGCGGTGGTACATCGCATTGCTATAATTTAACTATATAAAATATAAATAGATTGACATTATTGTTATAGGGGCTGAGTCTTAACCCCCGGGGGGACGCGTAGCTCATGATGAGCAAAAAAATTCGGCTTGGTTTGACAGGGAGCGATGCTTAGACTACAAATAGAAGTTAGACATCTTTAGGTTGTCGCGTTCGAGGGGATTTGGTACGTCAGGTGGGAGCTTCAAGATGCGCGGTGCAAGGGGCGTGCGGCGATTCCTATCTCTATCAGCGATAGATCGCAGGCTTTTTTTTCAGGCGCTGTTTCTTATATTGTTGTTCCGCGTAGCGCTGGTTGTGGTTCCTTTTCAGCGGTTGTGGAAATACCTGGGCGGGATGAAATCAGTTGGAACTCGTGATATGCAGCAGCGCATTGTGATTCAGCCCGAAAAAACAGGAACAGCGCTCGCTCGGGCTAGTCGATATGTTCCAGGGACTACCTGCCTGATGCAGGCTTTAGCGGGGATTTTGATGTTGAGCCGGCAAGGATATATTGCCGAACTCTGCATTGGAGTGGCAAAACCAAATGGCGAATTTGGTGCTCATGCTTGGGTAGAGTGCGGCGGTCGCCCAGTAGTCGGTACTAAAGCGGATTTCACTACGTTACATGTATTGAAACGATAAGGATGGTCTGATGAGCGGAATTATAGGGATTTGTTATCAGGATGGTCGCTCGGTCGACCGCACTGAGCTGGAGCGCATAACCGATTCCATCGCTCACCGTGGCCCGGATGGCTCCGGCATCTGGCTGGACGGCTCCGTCGGTCTCGGGCATCGGATGCTCTGGACTACTCCCGAGTCGCTGAAGGAACAACTGCCTCTCGTCAGTTCGAGTGGCAATTTCGTGATAACCGCGGATGCTAGAATCGACAACCGCGACGATCTCGCCCGCCAGCTCGATCTTCCCCTATCTGTAGATATCCCTGACAGTGCGTTGATCCTGGCAGCCTACGAGGCTTGGGGCGAAAACTGTCCGACGAAACTCGTCGGAGATTTCTCGTTCGCTATCTGGGACAAGAGAAAACGCACAATCTTCGCAGCCCGAGACCGACTTGGCATTAAGCCGTTCTATTACCATCATCGGGAAGGGCGAGTATTCGTCTTCGCGTCCGAGATTTTCCCGCTGTTTAAGGCTGCCGGTCTGGAAAAGCTGCCCAACCGGGACGCCATACGAGAAGTCGTTACGAAATTCGCGACAGCTTTCGATAGAACCCTGTTCGAGGGGATCAAACGCTTACCTCCGGCCTGCAACCTAGTACTTTGCAATGGACGCTTGGTTGTGCGCCGGTACTGGGAGCCTGTGCCCGCCCAAGGCAGTCGAAAGCCCGACCTGGCTAGGCACGTCGAGGAGTTCCGCCATCTTTTCGGTGAAGCCGTCAGGGCGCAATCGCGTAGTGCCTTTCCGATTGGTTGCCTACTCGGTGGAGGGCTGGATTCTTCCTCGGTCCTTTGTATGGCTGCCCGCCTCATCCCGGATAAGGCACGGCTGACCAGCTATTCTATGATCTTCGACCGGTTCCCCTGCGATGAGCGTAAATTCATCGAACAGACGGCCCGGGAAGCTGGCGTGGAGCGGATCTTCACGGTGGCGGATGCGGATCCTGTCGAGGGTTGGGGTGGCCTTAAAGCCTGCTACGGCTTACACCGGGACTGGCCGATCCAGGGTATGCCCATGAGAGCCCTCTGGCCCTTGCTGGACGAGGCCAAGAGCCGCGGGGTGAGGGTGATGCTGACTGGTGTCGGCGGCGACTCCGTGATCCAGGGGAGTCCCTATTATCTGGCCGACCTGCTGACATCGGGTCGTTGGAGCGCCTTGGCCGGTGAATTGATACAGTATCGTTTTTCGCCAAATATACTCTGGTACTGGATGATGGAGCCCGTATTGCCAGAATGGCTTTGCAGGCTCGGCAGGCGGATAAAGGAATTTATACGGCCTCATAGCGATGCGTCGTTGTTGTTGGGAAATGAGGCGCTAGGAGTTGGGCAGGAACACCCCTATCTAGTGCGCGCCCGTTTTGAGAGCGCCAGCGCTTGGCAAGAGGCGAGTTTCATCGCTAATCCGGGAAGCAGTATGGCTCTAGACGGTGAGTGGGATGGGTTAGGCCATCGCGGCACGTTGGAGTTTCGCCATCCTTTCTATGATGCCAGACTGATGGACTTTCTTATGTCGGTTCCATCCGAGGAAAAAAGACGGCAAGGAACTACCAAATATATTCTCCGCGAAGCGATGAAAACCGTATTACCAGAAAGTATACGACTGCGCAAAGGTAAGGCGGAGTTCTCACCTGTCTTCGCATCGATACTCGATTCTATAAAATTCGATCCGGGCTCTTTCACGCTCACCCGGGTTGGGATTGTGGAAGCAAACAGGGTGGCAAGCGTTATCGAACATCGAACAGTCCAGCCCACTCCCATGAGTTCGCTTGTTTTGTGGCAACTGGCTGCCCTGGAAATTTGGTATAGCACTTACTTCAAACCAATAGGAGATCAAACATGAACGTATCTGAACAGCAAGATATTCGGCTTATCAACGAAGAGCCAAAAAAACTTTACACGGTGCCAGTACTGAGCGAATACGGAAATATGACTACCTTGACACAAGGTAGCTTAGTTTTGTCCGTTGTAACACCGCTGACTGCCACTTTAGCCGATGTGGCGGGGGGGTAGTCTATCGTCCATGCGCTTCTCTGCCTATGGGACTTTCATTGAGTCAGAAATTCCGTTGACCGGTTTGCCGCCTCCTTCTGGCAAGCCGGTCAGCGCAGTAAAGTTTAAATCGGGATGCCCTCACCATACGTTGGCGGATCAGAAACGCATAATAGAATCGCCTAAAGGATGGGTAAATATTGTGTGTGCGGGGGGGGGAAGTCCTGTATTTCGCATTGACGAAGTGGGAGAGTTTCATCTCTGTCCTGAGGAATCAGCGATTTGCTGTCGCCTCATGCCGGGAACTTCCATGGAGAGAGTGCGCTATTGGCTGATGCATTACGTGCTTCCTGTCTATCTCTTGCTGGATCCCCGATTCGATTTTCTTCATGGTTCGGCAGTGGATATTGATGGCGGAGGCGTGGCGTTTCTGGCCGATGCCATGGGTGGAAAATCTACGCTTGCTAATTTCTTCGTCCAGCAAGGGCACGGCCTATTGACCGACGATCATCTGGGTATTTTTCGAAGGGACGTATTCCTGGCAATTCCCAGCGTCCCTTTTGTCCGTCCGTACCGGGAGTTCGAGGATCTTGGGAACCCGGTCGAGCGATTCGCTTCCCAGCCTTTGCCGCTACGGGCTATCTATCTGCTTGAGCTGTCCGATGGACCAGCGCGGGTAATACCGCGCGCGGGACTGCCGGTAGCAGTGGCGCTCGCGAGGAACCGCCGGCTAAGGGTTTCGAACAAGTTTACCGAGTTGGCGAAGACCCGTTTTTCCCGTCTCGCCGAACTGGCTGCCTCGATTCCCGTGGCCAAACTCTGTGTCCCTCGCGATTTATCGCGTTTACCGGAAGTGTATGAAACCATTTTGGCTCACCTTGGGGAACTCCATGATTCGATATGACCTCATTGGTTTGACATACACTAGGGCTTGTCCGCTGACGTGCCGGCATTGCATCACGGAGTCCTCGCCCCATATCAAGGGCAAGATGCAGATGGAACAAGTCAGTGAATATCTCAAGGTGATCCCATCGTTCGCCCCTGGCGTTTGCTTCACCGGGGGCGAGCCCATGTTGTATTATCAGGATATCTTGGAACTGGTTCGCCAGGCGAGGGATTTTGGACTTAAATCATCTCTTGTTACCGGGGCTGGATGGGTGCGAGGCGAGTCCTCGACCAGGTCACGCATTAATACCTTGGCTGCAGCGGGATTGGGACATATCTGTATCTCCTGGGACCAGTATCATGAAGAGTTTTCATCACGCGAACGGCCTCTGCGGCTGGCACGTCTTGCCATTGAAGCAGGATTGGGTGTGGCTGTTCGCGTCGTTGCCATCACGGAGGCCCAGAAAGAAGAGTATCACGCCATGTTCGATGGCTTGCCCGTATATTTGCAATCTCAAGCCCCCGTTAAATTGGGACGAGCGACTTCTCTGCCGCCGCAGCATTTCGTTCGCACGGAAGAGCCGCCTTTAGGGGTATGCGCTGTTGTCCTGACTCCCGTCATTGAGCCCGATGGTGCTGTCTATGCTTGTTGCGGTCCTGCATATTATTGTGGGAAATTCTCGCCCTTAAAGCTCGGGAATACTAATGACGAGCCGCTCGAAGACATATTGGGACGCGCAGTCCAGGATCCGATCCTGGAAATCATTTTCACTGCGGGACCGTACGGCCTCTACCAGTTACTTAGAGATCATCCAGTGGGGCGAGAGCGCTTCAAGGCCCGCCCGGAATACTCTGGCATTTGCGAGCTATGCCTGGATATCACTAACGATACCGAACTCGTAAACATAGTGCGGGAGCGACTCGCGGATAGCAAGGCTCAACGCTTACGTGTGGCATCAAAATTGTGGATGGAAAATAAGTTGTTACCAGAAATAAGAAAGAGTCAACGCCGACAGAAGCAAATCGAACAGGAAGCATAATAATCATGTCATTAAGCGATATGATGATTACTATATCAGAAGAAGTGGTTTTCGAGAAAGTCGGCGACGAGATGGTGCTGCTTAATCTCGAAACCGGAGCCTATTTCGGACTCAATCCGTCGGGTAGCCGCATGTGGGAGTTGCTCGTCGCTACAAAAAGTCCTGTGCGCGTTGTAGAATCCATGCATCATGAATATGACGTTGCTGTCGACGTTCTCGAACAGGATTTGGCGAATCTGATCAGCGAGTTGAAAGAGAAAAAACTCATAGAGGTGGGATAGGGGATTCCCGCGCTACCTGAAATGTCTCTTGGTGTCCCTGAGAGGGCGGGAGTAGGGGAATTGAATGTCACTTAACCGTCATATGGTTCCATGCATTCCTTGTAAAACGTTAAAGGCCAGTGGGTGGAACGTGAGGAACAATCATTCTAACTCACCTCTCCCGGATTTCTGCATGGACGACGTCCCTACTCCGTCAGGACAAGCCCCATCCGCTAAAACGGTGGCGGCTTCGCTGTTTTATGAACACCGCCTGAGCATGTTAGGGAAGGAGTTCGCGGCGGTTGGGCTGGCGCCCGTGATTGTCAAGGGACAGGCCGTTGTCGATCTCGCGTTTCCGAAGGGAGAGATTCGTTTAGCTGGTGACGTAGACATTTTGGTGGGCGACGAGGCTGAAGCCGTCGTTGATGTTTTGACGGGATTGGGTTATGAGGAAATTCCACCGCATTCTACGCATTTCCATTTCGTAGATCGCAGCTTTGTTCAGCAAGGAAAACGATTGCCGAATTTGGTCGAACTGCATCGATGTCTCGACAAAATTCTCTTACGCCCGATTCCATATGATGAGATCCTTACTCGCGCGAAACCTTCCGGACGACCCGGTTTCCGCTATCCAGAAATAGAAGATTTATTCCTGTTGGTCATCCTGCACGCCAGCTCGGACATCTACTTCGATCCGGCCAGGGTCGAGCGGGATCTGTGGTTTCTGTTGAATCACGGCAAGCCCGACATGGATATCGTCTGGTCACGAGCCCAGCAATGGGAGTTGTCGCGTGCGCTTCGTCGGTTGTTGAACAGGCGTTATCGACAAGCCAGGAGCAAGCCGCCCGGTCCGTTTGTTTTTCTGGCGAATCAGGCGTTCTGGCATGACAACTTCGTCACCGTCTTGCGCGGCGTGGCTAAGTATTCCTATGCGCGTCTGCTGGACCGGCTGTACCCTTGAAGTTTGATCGGAGTTCCGCTGACGCTTCGTGGGGCGGCGCAGCGGGCACCTGCGCTCCGTCCAACGATATCGCGAATGTTTGATCGCTACCGCCTGCATCGGCTCTGGCAGCTCCGCCGGTCCGTGCAACTCGTCTGGCAAAGCAGCCGGAAGTCGACGCTGATACATGGGGGCTTGATGTTGGTTCTGGGGCTTCTGCCGGTGGCGGGCCTCTACTTGGTCAAACTCATCATCGACACGGTGACCGCGCCGGGGGCGCCGGAGTGGGAAAGCATCGGAGGCGTGCTCGTCGCGGCTTTGAGCATTGCGGTACTCACCGACTGGCTCCGTGCCTTGGATGCGCATGTCAGTGAGATTCAATCTCAGCAAGTCACGGATTACGTGCAGGACTTGCTTCACAAGCAGGCGATCCGCTTGGACCTCGGCTATTACGAAAATCCCGAATTTCAGGACAATTTGCACCGTGCGCAGACCGAGGCGGCTTATCGGCCGGCTTTGATCGTCGACCAGCTCATCAGGCTTTTGCAGAATGCCGTTTCCCTGGGGGCTGTAGCATTGCTGCTGCTGGCGTTTCATTGGGAGTTGACCCTTGGCCTGTTTCTTTTCATGTTGCCCATCCTTTTCGTCCGGCTGCGGCATGCGCGACTTCAGCATCGGCATTGGCAAAATTGGACTGCTCGGCAACGTCAGACGCGCTATTTGAGCCAATTGCTGAACTTCCAGGACCACGCCAAGGAGGTAAGGCTATTCGGGTTGGGGAACCATCTTCACCAACGGTTTATGGACTTGCGGAAGTCGATTCGTCAGGACCGCTTGGCGTTATCGCGCGATCGAACCAAAGGCGAGGCGCTTACTCAAGGTTGCGCTTCGTTGGGTGTTTACGGCGCACTTGCATTTCTCGCTTACGAGACCATGGCGCGAGCCATTAGCGTCGGCGACATGGTGGTCTATTACCAGGCACTGCAGCGGGGTCAAACGTTGTTGCGGGATTTATTCGCCAGCGCCGCCGGTCTTTACGAGAATACGCTGTTTCTGTCGAACTTTTACGACTTTCTATTGCTGGAACCCCGGGTGAAAGAACCGGAAGCGCCACGCGTGATTCCGCACCCGCTGCGGGGTGAAATTCGCTTTGAATGCGTCAGCTTCGACTATCCGCACGGAACTCGTCCGGTATTGAAAGCAGTGGATTTCACGATTCGCGCGGGCGAAAAGGTCGCCCTGGTCGGCAAGAACGGTGCCGGAAAGACTACGCTGATCAAGTTGTTATGCAGGTTGTACGATCCAACGGATGGTCGAATAACCGTGGATGGTATCGATCTTCGCAATTTCTCGAGCGATGAGTGGCGAAAGCAAATCGGTGTCGTGTTCCAGGACTTCGGCCGTTATCAATTTACCGCCCGGGAGAACATTGGGTTTGGTGACATTTCTGCTCTGAATGTGCCTGGACGAATCGAACGAGCGGCCGGACTCAGCGGAGCGGACGGAGCCATAGCTAGTCTGCCGCATGGCTACGACACATTGCTGGGCACTTTGTTTGCCGGCGGAGAGGAACTGAGTATCGGCCAGTGGCAACAGATCGCGATCGCCCGGGCGGCCTTACGATCGGCGGCGATCATCATCTTGGACGAACCGACCAGCGCACTGGATCCGGAGGCCGAGGCCCGGGTGCTGGAGCGGTTCCGGCAACTGGCGGAAGGGCGGACGGCGATCTTGATCAGCCACAGGTTGTCTACGGTATGTTTGGCGGACCGTATTTTCGTGATCGATGACGGCCAAGTTTGCGAGTCTGGAACGCATGCAGAATTGCTCGGGCTCGATGGCGTTTATGCGGGTATGTTCCATTCTCAGGCGCGACACTATCGAACCGTGCAAGAAGGAGCCTTCTCGACTTGAAGCCGCTGCTTGGTATTTCTACGTAGCCGATTGGGGGCTCTCCCGGCACGCCGGAGTTACTGCGGTAATGCCCTGGCGCTGGCTCAGATCACGAAATCCGGTGTGGTGGGCGCAGGACTCAACAGAGCGAGCAGTTCTTCGAGGTCGAAGAAGCCTTCCGTAATGACACGATTGCGTTCGTCGGCCTCCGGAGCGGTTTCGGACGTGCAGAGGCAGACGATGCCGGCCTGCACGATGTTCTCCGCCACCAGGGCGGCTTGAGCGCAGAGCCGATCGGCTTCGATCACCGCGCAAACGTAGCCGCGTTCGAACAGCGCCCGCTCGAGCCGATAAGCCACGTCCTGGCGCTGAGGACCGGTGAGCCAGACGGTGACGGCCTTCTGGCCGAAGCGGGCGGCGCGCTCCTCGGCGGTGACCTTGCGGAAGCCGGTCTCGCCCTGCACCGGCCCTAAGATCATGCCGGCCCCGACCGTGACGTTGGTCAGCCGGTCGATGACGATGAAGGCGCCGGTGCCCTTGCAGCGGGCGTAGGCGTCGAATGCCAGCGGGGCGCTCAAGGCCAGTTCGCACAGGCCGATCTCGTTGAGATGGAGCTGGCCGGCCGGGTGCCGTTCCAGGGTGTTGACGTCGATCCGGTGACGGATGGCGGCCACCGAGCCGGTGAGGGTCCGGGTGGCGTGCTTGAGGAGGTATTGCTTCCCCGGCATCAGCGGGGCTTCGGTCATCCACACCAGATGCGCTTCGAAGCGGCTGTCGAGGTGCGGCAGGCGGTCCTGATGCACCAAGAGGTCGCCCCGGCTGACGTCGATCTCGTCTTCCAGGGTGAGGGTCACGGCCTGGGGCGGGAAGGCTGCCTCCAGTTCGCCGTCGTAGGTCACAATGGACTGGATCCGGCTGGTGGTCTTGGCCGGCAGCACCAGGACCGGGTCGCCGGTCTTGAACACCCCGGCGGCGACGGTGCCGCTGTAGCCGCGGAAGTCGAGGTGGGGCCGGTTGACGTACTGCACCGGGAAGCGCGGGTCGTCGAAGTTCCGGTCCTGGGCGATCTCGAGGGTGTTGAGCAGCTCGATCAGGGACGGTCCGCCGTACCAGGGCATGGCCGCGCTCTTGTGCACCACGTTGTCGCCGTTCAAGGCGGAGATGGGGATGAAGCGCACGTCGTGCAGCTCGAGCTTGTCGGCGAAGGCCAGGTAGTCGGCGCGGATGCGGTCGAACACGGCTTCGCTGTGGTCCACCAGGTCCATCTTGTTGATGGCGACCAGGACGTGCTTGATCCCCAGCAGCGAGACGATGTAGCTGTGGCGCCGGGTCTGCACCTGCACCCCGTGGCGGGCGTCGATCAGGATGATGGCCAGGTCGCAGGTGGAGGCGCCGGTGGCCATGTTGCGGGTGTACTGCTCATGGCCGGGGGTGTCGGCGATGATGAACTTGCGCTGGGCCGTGGAGAAGTAGCGGTAGGCCACGTCGATGGTGATGCCCTGCTCGCGCTCGGCCTGCAGGCCGTCGACCAGGAGGGCCAGGTCGAGCTCGCCGCCGGTGGTGCCGGACTTGAGGCTGTCGCGCCGCACCGCGCTGAGCTGGTCCTCGTAGATCATCTGGGAGTCGTGCAGCAGCCGCCCGATCAGGGTGCTCTTGCCGTCGTCGACGCTGCCGCAGGTCAGGAGCCGCAAGAGCTCCTTCTGCTCGTGCTGGGCCAGGTAGGCGTGGATGTCGGTGCCGATGAGGTCGGATTGGTGTGACATGATTTTAAAAATACCCTTCCTTCTTCTTTTCTTCCATGGACCCGGCCTGGTCGTGGTCGATGAGCCGGCCCTGGCGTTCGGAGGTCTTGGTCAGCAGCATTTCCTGGATGATCTCGGGCAGGGTGGCGGCGTCGGATTCGACGGCGCCGGTGAGGGGATAGCAGCCCAGGGTGCGGAACCGCACCTTCTTCAGCATCGGCACCTCGCCCGGCTCGAGCGGCATGCGCTCGTCGTCGACCATGATGAGCATGCCGTCCCTTTCGACCACCGGCCGCTCGGCGGCGTAGTAGAGCGGGACGATGGGGATGTTTTCCAGGTAGATGTACTGCCAGACGTCGAGCTCGGTCCAGTTGGAGAGGGGGAACACGCGGATGCTCTCACCCTTGTTGATCTTGCCGTTGTAGAGGTTCCACAGCTCGGGGCGCTGGCTCTTGGGGTCCCAGCGGTGGTGCTTGTCGCGGAACGAGTACACCCGTTCCTTGGCGCGGGATTTCTCCTCGTCCCGGCGCGCCCCGCCGAAGGCGGCGTCGAAGCGGTATTGGTCCAGCGCCTGCTTGAGCGCTTCGGTCTTCATGATGTCGGTGTGCTTCTTGCTGCCGTGGACGAAGGGGCTGATGCCCTGGCGCACGCCGTCCTCGTTGACGTGGATGATGAGGTCCAGCCCCAGTTCCCGCGCCCGCCGGTCGCGGAAGGCGATCATGTCGCGGAACTTCCAGGTGGTGTCGACGTGCATCAGGGGAAACGGCGGCTTGCCCGGATAAAACGCCTTCATCGCCAGATGCAGCATCACCGCCGAATCCTTCCCGATCGAGTACAGCATCACCGGCCGCTCGAATTCGCTCACCACTTCCCGAAAAATGTGGATGCTTTCCGATTCCAGGTGCTTCAGGTGGGTCAGCCTGCGCTCGTGTGGCGGCCGAACGAGGGAGGGGGTGAACGGCTTTCCGGGAACGGAATGTTCGCGGAAAGCCACTGAGCTGAGTTGAGCGCTGCGAGCCATGTGTGCCGTATACCTTAGGTTCCGGGTGTTGATCAAGCGATGGCTCGATCGGGTTCACGCTCCCCGGATTCCAGCCTTTCGTAATAGCCACCCTTGACCAGGTCGGCGCCAACGATCCGGGCCAGCGCGGCGTCGGCTTCCTTTTCGACGCCTTCCAGCAGGAACTGGGTATCCAGTCCGCGCATGACGGCGGGCAGGCTCTGGCTCCTTTTCGCCCATTCCGGCCGGGTATTCAAGCGCGCGAAGAAGGCGGCGTCGAGCCGCACGAAGTCCGGCGCGAAGCGGTAGAGAAACTCGATGCAGTAGCGCTCGAGGAAGGCATGGTCGGAGTGCTCGTCGAACTTGATGGCCGTGCCGTAGCCGTGATCGCGGTAGCTCTTCATGCCTTCCAGCAGGCGGACGAACGGGCGGTCGTAGACCGGCGTCACCTGCACGGTGATGACCACCCGGCGCGGCGACAACCCGCAACGGAAGATCACGTCTTCGAAATAGGCGCCGTGGTTGCGTTTCACACCGAGGATGTGGCGCGGGTGGACATGCAGGAACAGGCTGCCGTCGTCATGGGCGATTGGCAGAAAATTCAGCATGTGGATGGTGCGGCAGAGGCGGTCCAGGTTGACTACCGGCGGACCGTCCTCGGCGAGGGCATAGACCTGTTCGGTGCTGTCGCCGGATGTTGTGGTCTGGGCGGCTTTGAGCGACGCATCGTAGCCGACGACCATGGAAGGCGCGTGGGCCAAACGGATGGGATGCAGCTCCGTGCTCAGCCGGGCGTCGCCGAAGCGTCCCTCGACGCGGTCGCCGCGGAGTTCCAGGGGATTTTCGGAGAGCAGTTGTTCTTCCTTAAGCTTTTGGTTGAAGCAATTGACGAGTTCGGAAAGGGGCATGGTCGGTGTCCTCGATAGGCGGTGTCTGGCCGGTGTCCGGCGGTTCGTATCGTTCCGATTGGGGAAACCGCATTCGCGGCGCGAACGCGGGAGTCATAAGAAACTGACATCGGGCTGCATGGTTCATCGCGTTGGCTCTTCTCCGAGATTGAAGGGGCGGCGGAAAAAAGTGCGCTCCGATGACGGGGTGTCGAACTCCGGAGCGCCCGGTACCATTGCTGTCATTTGCTGCTATAAATCTGGTCGAAGACGCCGCCGTCGGCGAAGTGGGTCTGTTGCGCCTTGTCCCAGCCGCCGAACACTTCGTCGATGGTGAACAGTTGGACGGGGGCGAAATCCTTGGCGTGCTTGGCCAGCACCGCCTGGTCGCGCGGCCGGTAGTGGTGCTTGGCCGCCAGTTCCTGGCCCTCCGGGCTGTACAGGTATTCCAGATAAGCCTTTGCGACGTCGCCGGTACCGCGCTGGCGGGCGATGGTGTCGACGACGGTGACCGTGGGTTCGGCCAGGATGCCGATGGACGGCGTGACGATCTCGAAGTTGTCGGCGCCGTATTCTTTCAGAATGAGGTAGGCCTCGTTTTCCCAGGTGATCAGCGCGTCGCCGATTTCGCGCTCTGCGAAGGTGATGGTCGAGCCTCGGGCGCCGGTGTCGAGCACGGCGGCATTCTTGTATATCTTCCCGACCAGATCCCGTGCGGCTTGCTCGTTGCCGTATTTCTTCAGGGCGTAGCCCCAGGCCGCCAGATAGTTCCAGCGCGCACCGCCCGAGGTTTTTGGATTGGGCGTCACCACCGACACGCCGGTTTTGCCCAGATCGTCCCAGTCCTTGATGCCCAGCGGGTTGCCCTTGCGCACCAGGAACACCATGGTGGAGGTGTAGGGCGCGCTGTTGTGGGGCAGCTTGGACTGCCAGTCCGATGAGATCAACTTGCGCTTCTCGTGCAATTGGTGCACGTCGTAGGCCAGGGCCAGGGTGACGACGTCGGCGTCCAGGCCGTCGATCACCGCCCGGGCCTGTTTGCCGGATCCGCCGTGGGATTGCTGAATGCTCACACTGTCCCCGGTTTTTGCTTTCCAATATTTTGCAAAGGCTTCATTGTAATCCTGGTAAAACTCCCTGGTTGGATCATAAGATACATTGAGAAGGACAATTTTTTCGGCAAACGCTTCCGCGCTGAACAGCAAAAAGATTACCGGCAGGACCTTCACGAAGGTCATAGAAAACCGCGATTTCATAATGTCGACTCCTGTTGGATCGATTGAATCAGCTCCGATTTCTTTAGAAGCCAAGCTGGATACGGGTTTGCCAAACTTTTTCAGTCTCGCGGCTTGCGATGACTGGGGTAAGCGCTCCCGATTGGTTGTAGATGCCGGCGCCATCGTTGAAGCTGGTTTGTGAGTAATCAGCCATTAGTTTGAAATTAGGGTTCAGCCACCAGTTGATGCCCAACGCCCAGGTTGTGGCGTCCGATACCGACCGGCGCGGATCTGCGAATGGATATATCGGCTTCGAGTCGGTCCCTACATTTTTGAATATGTCGTTGTCGAAATCGATATAGCTCCACCGCGCCGCCACCTGAAAGGCGCCCCAGTTGCCTGAGAGAGGATCGAATGGATGCCGAGGTCTGAGTCCCTGGTTCAGGAAGGTATTTTCCTCACCTGTCAGCACATAAGACGCTGTAACGTTCCACGCTTGGTCACTCTGGGTCAGCTCGTGGTTATTGTTAGTGATGAAGTTCTTGACGGTCTGATTGGCGACAACTTGGCTCGAAAACGCGTATTCACCAACCAGTTGGAACGGTCCCCATATCCAATAGCCTTGCGGATACACGCGATATTGGGTTCCATCGCCGCGTGCTGCGCTGTTGTACACAAAAATGTTGTTCAGCCCTGGGCTTTGATAATTCGACAACTGATCGTCGTTTTGTTGTCCCCAGGTTCCGGCTATGCCTATCCCTAAACCCTCCAGTGGCTGGATACCAGTGTTCAGGAAGGGATGGGAAAAGATTCGGCCTTCGACGACCTTCGAGTCATTGGTATCGCTGTCGATATTGCCGTTGTTTCTGGAACCGTCAAATACACCTACTTGGTAGCTGAAGAAATCCGGATACTGGAACATCGGGAAATTACCCCCATGGGTCTTGTTGCGCTCAAGGGGTGAGAAATGAGTTTCATAGCCTGGCTTGTCGAATTCGCCGTGTAGCATAAAGCCGATTTCGCGGTTGGGCGCGAGCTGCGTAGGGAAAGCGCGCTCAATGAACGGCAGCGCCGTGGCACTCTGCAATCGCTCGAGACTAACGGGTGCCTTGAATTTTCCCCCGGCCAGACTCGCTTCACGGAAATAGCGGAAATCCAGATAGGCGTCGAACAGGCGAGTGGTGCCCATGCCGAAATCAGGCATGATGCGATAGTCGAACCATTTCCACACGGTGCCTTCAATGATGGGGCGCACGCGGCGCATGTAAAACCGGTCCACATAGCCGTCGCCATTTGAATTGGTCGAATCGCTCGCTTGGTCGTCACCCATGTAAAAGCTGCCGTCGGCCTGAATGAGGGCTCGCAGGTACATGATGAAATTCTCGTCATTCGAGACGACTTTGAGTCCTTGGGTACCCAGTTCCACGTTTTTGGGCAATTTTGCCCATTTCGCATCCGCCGTCTCCTTCTCGACTTCGAGTTTGCGTTCTATTAACTTGACCTTCTGGTCGATCTTCTTGATGTCCGGAGCCGGGGCGGCGGTTGCGGCGGCTTGTTTCGAAGTGGCCGCATCCAGGGCGTCCAACGCCTTCTCGAGCTTGGCTTCGAGCTCGTGCACACGCGCCTCCAGAGCGTCCACACGGTCCTGGTGGGTTTTGGCGTTCAGATTCGGAGCGTTGAGGCTTGTCAGCGTCGTCACTGCAAGCGTCAGGGCTTTCTTCTTGTACATAAGTGAGGTTTTTCGGTTAATCGGTTCGGAGAGCTTCCGGTGTACCGGTCAGTTCCGTCGCGAATTCATGTTTTAGTTATATTGGTGCGCCTCCGGAGGGCCGGTTGGCATGGCGATCGGCCGATCGCCGGTGGTTCATTCAGGTTGCGGCTTGGGGGCGGAATTTTTCACGCCTTTCGATTTGCACGATGCGCCGGTGTGTACGGTGATTTCCACGGAGCCTAAGCGGATGCCGCTCAGCGCCTCGATGATCCGGGCGGCCTGAGCCTCCGGCGTTGCGGGCGCCGGTTCGGATGGCGGTGTTTTCTGCGGATGCAGCGTCATGATGGATTCTCTCGTTGCTGAGCAGGCACAAGTGTACCCATGCGAAACTATGACGAGAAAGAATAAAAAGAAATAGACATATAACGATAAGTTTTTTGCCGCGGTTCCTGTTCTACCGATTCTTGTTTGATTCGTTCTTACGATGTCTCATCTGTTTTCGATCGCCGGTTTTTTTTCGGGTCTCTTTTGGTCTTACCGGCGTCGCTCTACACTATGTGCGACGGCGCCTGCTGGACGTTCCTAACGCCCGCGGCTCCCACCGGGCGCCGACGCCGCGGGCGGCGGCCAGCGCTGGTACGAGGCGCTTCGCTCGATTTCCTTGTGCTCCTTCGTTGCGGATTCGCACGTGTCGCGGCACAGCCGCTCCCACCACCCGTTTGTGGGAGCGGCTATGCCGCGAAGCGTTTCCCGATCGGTAATCGTAAGCGATGCGGAAATCGACGCGGGTTTCACCGACGCGATGCTCTCCGTCCTGGTGAAGGGATAGGACCGGAACAGGGTGCCGTTGAGCTTCCGCCACGGCTCGATGGGGCTGGAAGCCGTGGTCGCCATGCCGGAATCGCTCACGCCGCGCCGGCCGCCGGTGCCCCTGGATGTTTTGACCGCCCCGTGTCGCGGCACAGCCGCTCCCACCACCCGGTTGTGGGAGCGGCTATGCCGCGATGCGCTGCGTTAAAGAAGCCACATGACAAAACGCCCGCCCCGGGCTCGCTGTATCGATTCCCGCTTGCAAGCGTTCACGGCTGGAAAAGCGAAGCCCGCGGTTCCTGGACCCGCCGGCTTCGCCCTTGTCTCGCGGCCTCAGGGGCCTGTGCTTAGAGGCGGTTGGGTTTTCTGCCGTCGATCACTGGCACCCGGCAGGTGTCCAAGGACAGACCACCCGGGCCTCGGGTGTACGGGCTAACCGGGACATTCGGATCGAAAACTCCATCGGGCGGCACGGGGTGGCCCGCGACGCTTGTCGCGAGATAACCGGCTGGACCGAAGGGATGCACGAACGCCGCATTGTTTTTGGCGAGGATGCTGGGCTTGCCGGCGTCGGCGGCAAGCCTTTCGATGATCTTGAGCTTGTCGCCGGTGGGACCGTTGAAGGCGGCCTTGAGCCACTGGTAGGTGACGTCCGCCCAAAACTGGTAATGACCGCGGGCGGCGTTTCCCAAGGTCGGCGCCACGCCGTCGATTTTTATCGAGCGGTAATTCCATTTTAGGTTGACGTTGCGCTCGGTACTCTGTATGCCGATGGCCCAGGCTTTGGTACCCGTCGGATTGAAGGTGCTGTCGTTAGTGCCGTCGTTGAAGTCCTTCAGGCACAGATCCATACTGCCTGGGCTTGGGGCATGCAGCACCACGGGACCCAGGAGCGGATTGGACGTCCGCGCGGGAGTCGGCGCACCGTCGGCGCAGGGATAGTTGAGAAACGTGACATTGGCCTGGGCCTGAACACCGGCGCCGTCAGCGCGCCGGCAGAGATGCACCTTGTCGTCGGAAAGGTCCCCTGCTCCCGCGTAGGTGGTCAGGGGAGCCGAGCCGCCGTTCTTGGAGACCACCTGGAACTCGCTCCATTTGCCGATGCTGCCGGTAAACAGGCTTGCGATCTGCTGCTTGCTCAGGCTGGGCATGCAAGGCTCGGTATCCTGGGTCTCGCACTCTGGCGCCAGTTCGCCGCTGTCGATCTGGGCGCGTTGCAAGGCATCGCGCAGAGATCGGGTCACCGGCACATTGAACAGGATGGAGCCGCCGGATTTGACCTCCATGCGCTCTATCACCTTCCCCGGATTCACCGGGGCAACGCCATCCGGCGTGTTGGTCCCCCAAAAAATTTCCGGGCCGGGGTTGGATATTCCGGCATCGGAAACCACCGGGGCCAAATCGCCGGGCTGCGATATCCTGCAGCGGAAGAACTGGTCTGGGGGAGTCCTGGTGCAGTTGCCGTTGTTGATGGCCATCTGGTCGATGGGCTGTGCGTCCAGAACCGGGTTGACGCCCATGGCGGCAGCGCCGGCGGTGCGTTTGTGGAAGAGCACTTTCGGATTGTTCACGGACAGACCCGGAACCTTCGCGGAGTCCAGGGTGCAGAAAATGGCGGTATAGAGGGCGCCGGGACTGGCGGGACTCGCATTGTCGAAGTACGTGTCCAGGGTACCGGCGACGCACAGCTCCTCGAACAATCGGCGCAGGTTGTTGTCCTGGGCTCCGGCGCCGGACACGAAGATTTCGATGTCGGGCGAAACGCCGGGTTCCAGCGCCCAGCCCTGACCGCAAAAACCCAGAGTGCCTGCTGCGACCGCTGCAGCGATTTTTTTGAGTTGCATTGAGTTGACTCCTATCTGTTTGAGAGAAATTGGGTGGTTATGCCTAGCGGCCTCGCCTGAGCCGGCGGGCCGCCTCGCGGTGTCGTGCCGGGTTCAAGGCGACACCGTGACGTCGATCTGATCGCAGACCAATGCGGACTTCTTGTCCGGCTTCGCGCAGACCCGGAGTACGCCCTGCTCAGTCACGTGCTTCTTGGTGGGTTTCCACAGCGCTTGCCCCTTCTTGTTGGCGACGCTCCCCAATCGCTTGAACGTGGAGCCGCCATCCTTCGAAAAGTCGATGTTGACGAGCTTCTTGGCGGGGATGCCGGGGGCGGACCAGGCGATGGCCTGTTTCTCCTTCACCTTCCAGGCCGCGGGAGCGCCGAGTTTGATGAGCGCACCCGTCGGCCCCCCCGCCTGGACGGTGATGCTGACCTGAGTCTCGGCGCTGGCCTGACCGTCGCTGACGGTGAGCTTAAAGACGTAGACGCCCGGCTCGGTCGGGGTGAAGGTGGCGATCGACCCTTTGGCCCCGGCCAAAGTCACTGGGGGTGCGGATATCTGGGTCCAGGCATAGGTCAGTTGGTCGTTTTCCGGATCGCTGCTGGCGGAGCCGTCGAGGGTGACCGGCGCATTGACAGCCGCCGTCCGGTCAGTGCCCGCATCGGCTATCGGCGGGCGGTTTTGGGGGCAGGCCTCCCCCGGTGCGGAATAGGTCAGCTGCCCGCCCTCCGTCAGCAACCATGTCCCGAGCTTGGTAGCTTTACCCGCATCATCGGCGCCGGTGGGGTTGTTCACGAAGTAGAACTCCAGCTCCGCCCCGGGCTTACCCTGGGTGCTGCCCCTGACGGTTTGCCCGATGCTCGGCCCCCAGGTGCCCTTGCCGTGGTAGCCCGCATCACCCGGCCCGAATACGCCGGATAGGTTTTTAGCCTCCTGTCCCGGCGCGTTCGTGAAGGGGACGACGTTGAGCGCCCCGATGTAGACCTGGATTTTTTGCAGGGTGTTGTCGATGAAATTCCAGCCCGTGTTGAAGATCCCAGCCCCCTGGCCGGATGTCGCCACATAACCCCAGGCCGTCACGTTGCCGAAATCCTTGGCCAGCGGATTGACCGCGGCGACGTTGTAGACCAAGCCGGGCTTGCCGGCGAATCCGGCGTAGTTCGGATCCTGGCCAAGGTTGGTGTTGATGCAGCCCTGGTTATTCACGAATTGCACTATGGTCCGGCCCAGGTCCTTGTAGTAGGACTTCTCGCCAGCCTCGTCGAAAACCGAGACGAACACTTCACCCGGTGCGCCGAACTTGCCGTCGTTTATCAGTGCGTGCGCCTGATAGCTCCCGGCCAGGAAAGTACCGAGAAAAATCGCTTGCAGTTTCTTCATAGTGGTATTGTTCTCGAAAGTGGAGAAATCGTTGTTTCGCCGCGCCCGTTATCAGGAGCGCGCTGCGATCGCGCCTTACCCCGGACGAATCGTCCAGGCTTAGCAAGGCGGGGAGTGAGGCGGGCGGTGGCCCCGGTTTTTTGGAAGGTGTTTTGCCGACTCGAGCTTGCGCGCACGCGCTTCCACGCGGTCGTGGTGGGTTTTGGCGTTCAGAGTCGGAGCGTTGAGGCTTGTCGATGTCGTCATTGCAAGCCTCGGGGCTTTTTTCTTGTACATGGGAAGTCTCTCCGTTCGTCGGTTCGGAGAACTTCCGGTGTTCCGGTCAGTTCCGTAGCGAATTCAGGTTTTAGTTATACTGATACGCCTCCGGAAGGCCGGTTGGCTTGGCGATCGGCGGAACGTCCGCGGTTCGTTCAGGTTGCGGATTGGGGACGGAATTTTTCCCGCCTTTCGATTTGCACGATGCGTCCTTCATGCACGGTGATCTCGACGGAGCCGAAGCGGATGCCACTCAGCGCCTCGATGATCCGGGCGGCCTGAGCCTCCGGCGTTGCGGGCGCCGGTTCGGACGGCGGTGTTTTCTGCGAATGCTGCGTCATGGTGGAATCCCCCTTTCTCGTATAGGCGCAAACGCTTGTTGCTCAGTTGGCACAAGTGTACGTATGCCAAACTATGACGAGAAAGAATAAAAAGAAATAGATATATTCCTATAAGTTTTCATGGCTGCCGTTCTTCCGATTCCCGTTCGATTCGCCCTTCAATGCCTTTCCTGTCCTCGATAGCCGGTTTCTTAGGCGTATTCGCCCTGTCTTTGGGTCTTACCGGCGCCGTTCGGCGTTATGCGCGGCGGCGCCTGCTGGACGTTCCCAACGCCCGCAGCTCCCACCGGGTGCCGACGCCGCGGGGCGGCGGTCTTGCCATCGTGGTAGCGCTATTGGCGGGGGAGGTCTACTGGCGCTTCGTCGTCGGCGACTTCGCCGTCAGCTCCGCCATCCTGGCCGGCGGCATGCTGGTCGCGGCGGTGGGGTTCTGGGATGACCATGGCCATCTGTCCGCCCGCTGGCGTCTGTTGGCCCATCTGGCGGCGGCAGCCTTGGCGGTGGCGAGCCTGCCGGGCGACATGCCTTTACGGCTGGGTCCGGTGTCGTTCGGTTCCGGAGCCTTCGCCGATTTCATCGGTGTGCTGGTCATCGCCTGGATGCTGAACCTTTTCAATTTCATGGACGGCATCGACGGTCTGGCCGGGCTGGAAGTGGTCAGCGTGGGGGCCGGTGCCTCCCTCCTGCTTTTGTTATCATTGCCGCCAGGCGTTTCTCCGCCTCCCGCGCCCGGACTGCTGGCCGCCGCTACCCTGGGCTTTCTGATGTGGAACTGGCCGCCGGCGAAGATTTTCATGGGCGATGTCGGCAGTGGCTTCGTGGGCTACCTGCTGGGCTGCGAGGCGATCGCGACGGCCAAGGCCGGGACGCTGAGCCTCGCCGTATGGCTGATTCTGGCGGGGGCGTTCGTGGTGGACGCGAGCTTCACGCTGGTCCGCCGCATGACCGGTGGCCAGCGCTGGTACGAGGCGCATCGCTCCCATGCCTATCAGCACGCCGCGCGGCTGCTCGGTGGTCACGCGCCGGTCGATCGTCGCGTCCTGGCGATCAACCTGCTGTGGCTGCTGCCGATGGCCGGACTTGCGGCCCGGAATCCGGCCTGGGAACTGCCCTTGCTGATACTGGCTTATCTGCCGCTGCTCTATCTGGCGATCCGCCTGCGAGCCGGCCAACCCGAGCTTTAATCCGTGATTCGAGCACACCTCGACAAGCTGCGTTCGCGCACCGTCATTTTCCTGCACGACCTGCTGATGGTGCCGCTGGCGTGGTTCGGCGCGTATTGGCTGCGTTTCAACCTGTCCGAAGTGCCGGAGCCGCACCTGAGCGTCGCCATCAAATGGCTGCCCCTCGTGGTCGTGATCCAGGGCGCGGTGTTCCGCCTGTTCGGCCTGTACCGGGGCATCTGGCGTTTCGCTTCCATGCCCGATCTCCTGCGGATCGCCAAGGCTTCGGCCAGCGGCATCGTCCTCATCGTCGCGGCCCTTTTCTTCCTGGAGCGGCTGGACGCGGTGCCCCGTTCGGTCATCCCGCTCTACACGCTGCTGCTGGTTCTGTTTCTGTCGACCCCGCGGGCCTTGTACCGGATGTGGAAGGACCGCTCGGTACACCTGATGAATGGACGCCGCGCCCTGATCGTGGGAGCCGGCAAGGCCGGCGAAACCCTGGTGAGGGACCTGCTGCGAAGCAGCGAATCGGCCTTTGCGCCGGTGGCTTTCGTCGACGACGATCCGCACAAACGCGGCTGGGAAATCCATGGCGTGCGGGTGCGGGGCGCCTGCGACCGCATCCCTTCGCTGGCCGAAAAACTGGACATCGAGGCCATCCTGATCGCGATGCCATCGGCCGGCGACCGGGAAATGCGCCGCGTCGTGGAGATCTGCGAGACCACCGGCCTGCCGTTCCTGACTCTGCCGTCGGTGCGGGACATGTGGAGCGGGCGGCTGTCCGACGCCCTGCGGGACGTGTCCATCGAAGACCTGCTGGGGCGGGCGCCGGTGCGGCTGGATTCCGCCGAACTGGCCGGTTATCTCGACGGCAAGTGCATCATGGTGACGGGCGGAGGGGGCTCCATCGGGTCGGAACTGTGCAAGCAGATCGCGCGATTCTCGCTGGGGCGGCTCGTCGTCTTCGAACACAGCGAATTCAATCTCTATCGCATCGAGCTCGAACTGCGGCAAGCCTTTCCCGACATGGAGATTCACGCCGTACTGGGTGACGTCACCGATGCCGCCGCGGTGAGACGGGCGATCGACGCCCATGCACCGGCGGTCATCTTCCATGCCGCGGCTTACAAGCATGTGCCCTTGCTGCAGCAGCAGGTCCGGGAAGCCGTCTTCAACAACGTCATCGGCACCCGCACGGTGGCGGAAGCCGCCGTCGAGCACGGGGTCGGCGAATTCGTGCTGATCTCCACGGACAAGGCCGTCAATCCCACCAACGTGATGGGCGCCACCAAGCGCGCCGCCGAACTGGTGGTCCAGCGCTACAACGGCGAGACGGCGACGCGGTTCATCACCGTTCGATTCGGCAACGTGCTCGGCTCCGCCGGCAGCGTCGTGCCGCTGTTCCGCGAGCAGATCCGCAACGGTGGGCCGGTCACCGTGACGCATCCCGAGGTGACGCGGTTTTTCATGACCATTCCCGAAGCCTGCCAGCTCATCATGAAGGCGGCGGCGACCGGGCAGGGCGGGGAAGTGTTCGTGTTGGACATGGGAGAGCCCATCCGCATCGGCTACCTGGCCGAACAGATGATCCGCCTCAGCGGCAAGCGGCCCGGAGAGGACATCGCCATCGAATACGTCGGCCTGCGGCCCGGCGAAAAAATGCACGAGGAGCTTTTTCTCGGCTCCGAAAAGCTCCAGCCGACCGGCTACGCCAAGCTGATGCTGGCCCAGGCGACCCCCTGCGACCGTTCCCTCGTCGCGGCCCGAATCGCCGCGATGGATGCGGCCTGCCGCAGTTTCGACCAGAACACGGTTTTCCGGGAGCTGTGCCATCTGGTACCGGAATACCGCGACGCGGGGACCCGAAGCTGAAATGCGCTTGTATTCCGTCGGCCGTTTCGGTAGACTTCCGCGCTTTGAATTGGGACGCCAGAACGGAGCGTACAAGAATGAAAACCTTTAGCGCAAAGCCGGCTGAGGTTAAACGCGACTGGTATGTCGTCGATGCCGAAGGCAAGACGCTGGGTCGTCTGAGCACGGAAATCGCACGCCGCCTGCGTGGCAAGCACAAGCCCGAGTATACGCCGCACGTCGATACCGGCGACTACATCGTCGTCGTCAACGCCGAGAAAGTGCGCGTGACCGGCAACAAGGAACAGGATAAGATTTACTACAAGCACACCGGCTACATCGGCAACATGAAGTCGATCAGCCTGGGCAAGCTGCGTGATCGCCGTCCCGAGCTCATCATCGAAACCGCGGTGAAGGGCATGCTGCCGAAGAACCCGCTGGGCCGGGCCATGTTCCGCAAGCTCAAGGTCTACGCTGGGCCAAGCCACCAGCACCAGGCGCAGCAACCGAAACCTCTCGAAATCTAACGAATAAGTCAGGCACATGGCACAGACGCAGTACTACGGCACGGGCCGCCGCAAGAGCGCGATCGCCCGCGTCTACACCCGGACCGGCACCGGCCAGATCCGCATCAACGACAAATCGCTGGAAGAGTATTTCGGCCGTAAGACCGACCGCATGATCGTCATGCAGGCGCTGGAAGCGGTCGAAATGACCGACAAGCTCGACGTCAACGTCAAAGTCGTCGGTGGTGGACCTTCCGGTCAGGCGGGCGCCATCCGTCATGGCCTGTCCCGCGCGCTCATCGAACTGGACGAAACCATGCGTCCGGCACTGCGCAAGGCCGGCTACGTGACCCGTGATGCCCGCGAGGTCGAACGTAAGAAGGTCGGCCTGCACAAGGCACGTCGCCGCCCGCAGTACTCCAAGCGTTAACCGAGTTCTGCTGGGGGATCGTCTAGCGGTAGGACAGCGGACTCTGACTCCGCCAACCGTGGTTCGAATCCACGTCCCCCAGCCAATGAAATCAAGGCCTCCAGCGATGGGGGCCTTTTTCTTTTCCGGGCGTGGCACACCGGCGGCAAGTTGACCGCAGCGCCGATTCCATGCGGACGGGTTGCCGCATTTGGCGGGGCGCTGGATGTCGGTCGGCGTCTCCCCGGCGTAATGCTCGATTCAGCTTCGCCGCTCTCCGAGTCAGGGCTTGCCCGCCGTCCTTAGGAAAGTCCATCACCTCGGACACGACTTCTTCATGGCGTCCGACCCACGGATGACCGCCGTCCGGGTAGCCGACGAAACGGGCGTGGGGAACATGCGCCGCCGTATAGCGGGCACTGTCGAAGGTTCCGAACAAGTCGTCCCGTGTGCCGATCACCGTTGCGAACGAGTGGTCTCGACATCGTTGAGCACGCGTCCGTCCACGCCGCTGATGCTTACGGCCGGGCGTACATCCTTCGGCAAGTGTACGGTCGATCCGACTCCGGAGAGCCAAACGGATTGCACCGAAGTCCCTCCCGAAACGGCAATTTCATGGCGGATGCCGCTGACCCGCAGCATCCTGACGGCATTGCCTGTGGGAACCCGAACGGTCTGACCCTCCCCTGACACCTCCAGATCGAAACGACCGGGGTGCGATACCGAGACGTCTTGGCCGATGCCGGATATCTTGACCGCCTCGACGCCGTCGAGTCCGAGCGAACCGGCGACGAAGGACGGATCGGCGCATCCCGGCAATACGAACGTCAACGCCGTCGCTACGATGATGTTCAGGGGGGGCTTTCCGGCTGAGGGTAGCGAAGCTCGTCCGCTGGTATGCCAAGGGCGTGCGGAAATGGGGCGGGTCGATGAACTTGCGCAGGCGGGTGGTTTCATAGCGTCTCTCGCAGTTCCTTCGTTGCTAAGGCATTGGAACAAAATAAATCTGCCATATGAATGCTACGGCAGGATCGTATAATTCCATTCGCCATGGAAGGCATGGCGCTGTATTTTGAGGCCGTCCATTTCCGCGTCGGTGACCTTGATCCCTTTGGGATATTCGCTATCGTCCAGTTCGCAATAGACCCGCAAGCCTTTGCGATTGGTCGTCGAGGCAATCAAATTCACCACGACCTCGTGACTGATGAGCGGACGACCGCGCCAATTCATCGTGATAAAGGAAAATAGGCGATGCTCAATCTGGTTCCATTTGCTGGTTCCCGGCGGGAAGTGACACACCGTGATGGCCAGTCCTAACTCGGTGGCTAATGCCTGAAGCTCCCGCTTCCATAAGCGCACACGCGAGCCATTGCTCCCACCGCCATCGGCCGTAATCAACAAGTGCCGTGCCTTCGGATAACACGGTGCGCCCATGGAGTGCCACCAGCGGCGAATACTTTCCACCGCGAATTGCGCGGTGTCGTGATCCGTCCCGACATTGACCCAGCCGATATTCAACGTCGGATCGTAAATGCCATACGGTGCCACCTTCCCCAGTTCGGGGTCTTGAAAATCATACACCCGAACGGCTTCCGGCTGCCCTTCGGGGCGCCATTCCAGGCCCTGTTGCTTGAAATTCCCGACCAGTTCCTTCTTCTTGGTGTCCACCGAGATGACCGGATCGCCCCGCCCTTGGAACTGCTTCACCTGGGTGTAGATATGCTCGAACTGGGCATTGCGATCCGGATGCGAACCGCCCTCCAAGGTTTTTCGATTACCTTGCAGGCTATAGCCCAGCGCGCGGAGCAGTTCGCCCACCATCCGATGGCTGGTTCGGTGCCCCATCTCAGTGAGGGCTTCGGCCAATTGCCGCGTGCTCTTACACGTCCAACGCAACGGGGATTCCGGATCCCCGCGCGTCACCGGATCAATCAATCGCTCCAAATCGGCCTTCAGGGTGGAGTCCTGGTCAACCGTCCGTTTCCGGCCTGCCCCCTTCCGGCGAATACGGCCCTGAGGCAAGGCATTCTGTTGTTCCAACTCTTGGCAGCCTTGACGAATCGCCTCTCGACATAAACCGGTTTCCCGTGACACGGCCGAGATTCCGCCTCGGCCAATCGCCAGCGCCTCCGCCCCGGCAACCAAGCGCCGCAGACGCTCGTCCAGGTACCGATCGAGTTTCTCAAAGCGCTTCTTGATTGCGGCATGTTCCATACCGCAACTTTAGAACAAACCCCTCAGTATTTGGAAGAGTTATTTTGTTCCAATGCCTAAAACAGGGGGCTGGGAATATCGCCCCAACGCACGTGGGTCGGAGGTTTTTCGACCGCGGTGACGCGCCTGGCTTCGATGTCGACTCTCACCAGGATCAACGGATCGATACCATAAGCCGAACGTACAATGGCTTTCCCGACCGATTCGGGCAGGTGAGTGCGCGCCCGGCTGAAGAGCAGCTTGTACCGCCGTCGGTCGAAATCCGCCGGCGTGTCATGTCCGCCGTGCTCCGATCCTGTTTCCATGGGCAGGTCGGCCAAGTGCCAGTCCTCGGGCAACACATGGACCAGCAGAGGGTTTGTGCCGGCGTCCGCCAGGAGTTGCCGAACGCGGCCGTCCTCGACCGCCGCGCGGTAGGCCGCCAACAGTTCGCCGTCGAGCGGAGCGGGCGACAGCACGGCCGTGTGTTTGTCGTAATGCGCGCTGAGCTGGGACAGCGTGTATTCCCTCAGACCGACGGCAACCACCACGGAAACGACGACGGCGATCATGGTAAGCCCTGCCTGCGATCGGACCCGCCAAGGACTTCCAGGCACCGCGGCTTCCTTGGCCGGTTCTGTTCCGGCTGACGCCAGCGGCCAGGTGATCCGGGTACGGGTTCGGTAATCCCGGTACGAGTCGCCGAAGCGCTGCTCGCAACGCCGCTCCTCTGCGGCGGCGAGGAATCGATACAGGAACAACATCAAGACGTACGCGATCAATGCCAGGAATCGAGGCCACAGCAGCAGGGCACCCAGGCCGAGCAGCGCCAGGCCGCAGTACTGGGGATGGCGGCTGAGGCGATACAAGCCGGTCGTGACCGGGCCCAGGCGGCGGAATTTGCTCCAGTAGAGCTGAGCCGCCGCGATGAGGAACCATGCCGCGCCGACCAGCACGCAGAATCCCCCGATGCAGGGCAGCGCATTGAGGACGGCACTTCGGGTCGTCGAAATATGGGGCAGGAAGAACTGCGTGAGCCAGGCCGTGACCGCCCAACGATCGAGCAGGTTCAGGGCGGGTCCGTACAGTGCATAGAAATAGCCGGCGGCCGGGCTGATCATGAACAGGATTTCCAGGCCGATGGCCAGATAGAACAGCCAGCCTGCCGGTATCAGCCGGTTTGCATGATCGCCCGACGGGTCGAAGAGGGGCATCGCGGTCATGGTTTTGTCTTATTTTCGTTGTCGATGTGGCGGATGGTCGTCCTCGCGGGTAACGGAACGATTTCACCGCGGACCGGTTTTGGTAACGCACGGTTTCCCTATTCGCCTTTGCAATCGTCCGTTACAAAACTCACCCTTAAGCAGGGCGGACTATTCGGCATAATGCCGTCATGGCGCGATCTCCCCACATCCTCATCGTCGATGACGACCGCGAACTCCGGCAACTCCTGACCGGGTTCCTGGGCCGGCACGGCTTTCGGGTGGATGCGGCCGTGGATGGCAAAGGCATGGCCAAATTGCTGGAAACGGGACGTTTCGACCTCGTCGTCCTCGATGTGATGCTGCCCGGCGAGGACGGCCTTGCGCTGTGCCGGAGCCTGCGGGCGGTTTCGAGTCTTCCGGTCATCATGCTGACGGCGCTGGCCGATGAGACCGACCGCATCGTGGGACTGGAAATGGGCGCCGACGACTACGTCGTGAAGCCCTTCAACCCGCGCGAACTGTTGGCCCGCATCAAGGCGGTGTTGCGCCGCACCGGCAGCGTCCCGAACAGCCGGGAGGGGACGGGGGCGATCTTGGTGTTCGACGGCTGGCGGCTCGATCTCGCCAAGCGCGAACTGCATTCTCCCGAAGGCGTGCTGATGCCGCTGACCGGCGGCGAATTCGACCTCCTGGCCGCTTTCGCGCAGCACGCCCAGCGTGTCCTGAACCGCGATCAGTTGCTGGACTTGACCCGGGGACGCGCGGCCTCCGCCTACGACCGCAGCGTGGATGTCCAACTGAGCCGACTGCGGCGCAAGATCGAAGCCGATCCCGGCGATCCGGTGCTGATCAAGACCGTGCGCGGCGGCGGCTATCTGTTCACGCCTCGCGTAGAGCGCGAGCGGTGACCGCAATGAGGCTCTGGCCCGACAGCATCGCCGGCAGAACCGTCGGGCTGCTTTTCCTGGGCCTGGTGTTCACGGTGACGGTCAGCCTCTCCGTGTTCCAACTGGATTTTTTCCATGGCAAGGGCTGGGACGAGACTTTCCGGAACCTGGATCGCGTCGCCGTCATCGCTTCCATCATGGATCGGGTGCCGCGCGATTCCCGTCCCGAACTGCTCCCCGCTTTGAATGAGCAGGGCGTCGCGGTGACGTGGGAGCCTCGTACCACCCCGCCGCCGCTGCGCCAGGACGGCATGACCCGTCATTTGGCGCGGGACGTCCGTGTCCTCTCCGAAGTGCATGGGTTGGAACGCATCGCAGCAGGCTATCCGCCCGGCGGCCCTGCAACCGGAGGATGGCTGATGCCGGAGCCGGGACCGGCGGAGGTCTGGATCGCGCTTTCGGACGGTACCTGGCTTCGCTTCGCCATCGCGGCTGAAGAGATCGGCGGGCTGTGGACCTTGCGTCTGACGGTGGCCGCCGGGCTCCTCATCGCGGGGATCGCAGGCCTGGGCGTCTGGGCCGCGCGCAAGGTGACCGCCCCGCTGGCTCGCTTTGCCCTCGCCGCGCAATGCCTGGGCGCCGATGTGGATGCGCCGCCCATGGCCGAAGAGGGTCCCAGCGAAATCCGCCGGGCCGCCGAGGCCTTCAACAGCATGCAGCGCCGCATTTCCCGCCTGATCGAAGACCGTACGCTGATGCTGGCCGCTTTGTCCCATGATCTCCGAACCGTCCTGACTCGGCTGCGGTTTCGGACCGAGTTGATCGCCGACCCCGATCAGCGGAGAAAGGCGGGCGCCGACCTGGACGAAATGCAGGCCATGCTGCAGTCGACCTTAGTGTTCGCCCGCGATGACGCGGCTGTGGAGCCATTGGCCGTGATCGATCTGGCAATGCTCCTGCAAAGCCTTTGCGACGATCTCCATGATGCGGGGAAGACCGTTTCCTACGAGGGGCCGCTGCACCTGAACTACGAGGGGCGGCCGATTTCGCTGCGCAGAGCTTTCGCCAATCTCATCGACAACGCCCTGAAATATGGACAGGAGGCCGCCGTGACGCTGGCCGAACACGGCAAAGCCGCCGAAATCACGGTGGGGGATCGCGGTCCCGGCATCCCGGAGGCCATGCGCAGCCGGGTTCTTGCGCCGTTTTTCCGGCTGGAGTCCTCGCGCAGCCGAGAAACCGGCGGGATGGGGCTCGGACTTACCGTGGCCAGCGCCGTCGTGCACCGGCACGGCGGCGACCTGGCGTTGGAAGACAGGCGGGGCGGCGGACTGCTGGTGAGGGTCGTGCTGCCCCGCGCAATGGCGCGTTCGGCTTGAAATGCTAGCCGGCCTGCACTCGCTCGAGCGCATCGATATCGATCTTGGTCATCTGCAGCATTGCCTTGAAGGCTCTTTGCGATATCGCGGGATCGGGATGACTGATGAGATCGGGCAAGACGGTGGGAACGATTTGCCAGGAAACGCCGTACCGGTCCTTGAGCCAGCCGCACCGCTGGGCGGTTTCATCCCCGCCCGCGGACAGCCGCTCCCAGTAGTAGTCGACTTCCGCCTGGGTTTCGCAGCCGACCTGGAACGAGACGGCTTCGTTGAACTTGAACATCGGGCCACCGTTGAGGGCGGTGAACGCCTGTCCCTCCAGTCGAAACGCCACGACCATCACCGAGCCTGGGGGCCTCCCGTGATGTTCGTGACCGGCTTCGCCGTACCGGGAGACCTGAGTGATTCCCGAGTCGGGAAAGATGCCGGTGTAAAACGCGGCGGCCTCTTCGGCCTCACGGTCGAACCACAGGCAGGGGGTGATCTTTTGAAGCTTAGACATAGCGGCCTTCCGGTCTGAGTGTCTCCTCGATCGGCCGTACCTCGATGCTCCCGAGACGGGCCGAGGGCCACCTCGAGGCGATATGGAGGGCCTCGTTCAGGTCACGCGCCTCGATCAGAAAGAACCCGCCGAGTTGCTCCTTGGTCTCCGCGAACGGGCCGTCGGTGACCGACAGTCTGCCGTTGCGCACCCGCACGGTCGTGGCGGTCCGGACGCTTTGGAGCGCATTGGCGGCGAGCAGGTGGCCGCTCTTCTGGAGTTCGTCCACGTAGGCGAGGGTCTCGCCCCGGAGGACATCCCACTCGTCTCTGGAAAGGTCGTTAAGCGTCTTTTCCTCTTCGTACGCCAGACACAGATATTTCATGGTTTACTCCTCGCTGGTATCGGTCAGCCGAACAGCTTGCGTGCGGCTTCCTGTAATTCGTCCGGACTCACGTCCCGAACATGGGTTCCAACCGACCAACGGTGGCCGAAGGGATCTTCGATCTGGCCGTACCGGTCGCCCCAGAACATGTCGTCGACCGGCATCGTGATCTTGGCCCCGGCGGCGGCGGCACGGGCGACAAAGGCGTCGGCGTCGTCGACGTAGAGATGGATGACGACCGGCGACCCCTTGAGGGCTTTCGGCCCGACCGAGCCGCAGTCGGGGAACTCGTCGGCCAGCATGACGGCCGAGTCGCCGATGCGGATGCAGCCGTGAACGAGCTTGCCCTGCTGGGTTTGCACCCGCATGAGTTCCACGGCGTCGAAGGCTTTCTTGTAAAACGCGATGGCGTCCGCGGCGCCCGCGCAAATCAGATGGGGAGTGACGGAATGCATCCCGTCGGGTATGGGTTTCAGGTTCGACATGGCGAATGCTCCTCTTGGTTACGGGTCAAACGTCCGGCTTCCTGAGGGTCTCGACCTGCTGAAGCCAGGCTCTACAGTGAGTCGAACGGGAGGCGGCGAAATCGACACCTCCCGACGATTTTATTGCCGGCGTCCAAGCATTCCGCGCATCCTTGGTCTCGGTGAAGATGCCGTCCCCTCTCAGTGGCTCCCTGCCAGGGCTTGCATTTCGTCTTCCCATAGCAAACCGGGGAGGGATTCCGGACTTTAATCCCCCAGCTTTGCGCCGTCAGTTCCCGATTTTCCAGGAGTAGCGCACAACCGGGTCGAGGGTGGGGCGGCCGCGTCGCCGGCATCTGTGACCATCCCGCGGCCGGTGCAGGCGTGCGTTTCAAACGGCTGTGGTAATGTCAAAATTTCCTGACTTGTGCTGTATCCTGAATAAGCGGAAGCTTGGCTTCGCGCGCCGCGAAGCCGCTTCAAAGACTTGTCTGGATTCCACAAATATTAACCATACGGAGAGATAGGCAGTGAGAAGGTCCTTAGATTTGGGATACGGGGTCGTGCTGGCACTCGCAGCGGGTGCGGTCTACGCCGGCGATGTCGCGGCCGGCAAGGCGAAATATGAGAGTTGTGTCGAGTGCCACGGCCGAGGGGAGGAGGACGCTGCCCCCAATGTTCCCAGCCTGGCCGGAAAGGATGCGAATTACATCAGAAAGGTGCTGAATACCTACAAGCGATGCCGCCCGGACGACTGGCTCCCTCCTTGCGGCGGTTCTGAAGAGCGCATCCAGCCGTTCGGCTGGGAGCACCGGTCCAAGGATAGCGATTCGATGCGGGAGATCGCTTCGGAACTGAGCGACTCGGATATCGACAACATCGCGGCCTACATCGCGACACTCCGGAAACCTTGAAGACGCCTCTCGCCGCGTCGGCGCCGGCCGACGTTTCGCGTTTGCCGTGCCCTATGCCGCAGCGATGACCATCGCTGCGTGTAGCGGCCGTAACGAAGCCTCAGGCCGCGCGCGCCCGAGCGGTAGCCTTGCTCCCTCGGCGTCCCGGATTTCCCCCAAGCCGTCTTCCGGCTCAAATCGCGGACGGAGAGGTGAGAACATACCTGAACGGTCATCGCCTGGCCTTGCTTTGGCTGGACGCCATGACGAAAGATGATCCGGGCAACCCGGGAGTTCCCCGTATTGCTCCTGCGCTCCTCCCGTTGTTGAATAACGGGGCCCGAATGATGAAGGTGGAGGACGGACCATGCCGATCAATACCTTGGAGTCGTTGCCCTGGCGGGGAAGCCATCACGATTTTTGCCGCGAGCGGCTCGAATCGCTTCTGGAACAGGCCGGCGTCCGGATCGACGGAGACCGGCCGTGGGATATCCGGGTCCACGACCCGGCCTTTTTCCGGCGCATGTTCGCCGATGCCTCGCTGGGCCTCGGTGAGTCCTATGTGGACGGCTGGTGGGACTGCGACCGGATCGACGAGTTCATCTGCCGCGTCGTCCGCGCCGGTCTGGCCGACCGCTTCCGCTCCTGGCGGGACGTCGCCGCCGCCCTGCAGGCCCGCCTGTTCAACCTCCAGCACGCGGCGCGGGCGTTCCACGTCGGCCAGCGCCATTACGACATCGGCAACGATCTCTACAGCCGCATGCTGGACCGGCGCATGATTTACAGTTGCGGCTACTGGAAGAACGCCGCGACGCTCGATGAGGCCCAGGAGGCCAAACTGGACCTGGTGTTCCGCAAGCTTGGGCTGGAGCCCGGCATGCGGGTGCTGGACATCGGCTGCGGCTGGGGCGGAGCGGCGAAGTTCGCCGCGGAAAAGTACGGGGTGGAGGTCCACGGCGTCACCGTTTCCGCGGAGCAGGCCCGATATGCCCGGGAAATCTGCCAGGGCTTGCCTGTCACGATCGAGCTGAAGGATTACCGGGACATCGACGGACGCTTCGACCGCGCCTATTCCCTCGGGATGTTCGAGCATGTCGGCTGCAAGAACTATGCGACTTATATGAAGGTCGTGGCGGACCGTCTTGCCGACGACGGTCTGTTCCTGCTGCACACCATCGGCATCAATACCTCGGACAACCACGGCAATCCCTGGGTGGAGCGCTACATCTTCCCCAATTCCATGCTCCCTTCCATCGCCCAGATCGGCGCGGCCACCGAAAACCGGCTGGTGATGGAGGACTGGCAGAACTTCGGTCCGGACTATGACCGGACGCTGCTGTGCTGGTGCGACAGCTTCGAACGACACTGGCCGTCGCTGCGCCCCCGCTACGGCGACCGGTTCTACCGGATGTGGCGTTTCTATCTGCTGAGCTTCGCCGGTGCGTTCCGGGCTCGCTACATCCAGCTCTGGCAGATCGTGCTCTCGCCCAAGGGACTTCCGCAGCGCTACGACGCTCCGCGTTGAGCCGAAGGATATCCCCCGGCCTTCAGTCTGCGATCGGCGTTGGTCGCAGGCTGAAGCCCGCTCCCCCTATCGAACCCGTTCAACTGCAGAATCAAGACGGTGAGCCCCTCTTCTCGCCCCTCCCGGCGACTCCCCCCTCCAAGACCGGCGCCCCACAACGGGTAACGACCGGCTCATGTCACGCAACCGCAACACAAATGTAATTTCCAAGTCATACCTTCGTAACAAAACACGGCTACTTTTGCGCACTCATCTTCTGACGGGACATTCGGCGGTTATGCCCCATGTGTCCCGATGGGATTTTTGGGCGGGGGGAAACCGGCCATCGGGAGCGTCAATGCATCGTTCACTACGGATTTGGCCGGCTTTGAACCGCCGGGTTTGCGTGGCGAACAAGATTTTTTCCCATTTACGGAGAGTGCGAAAACCATGAAGAAATTGCGAGCGGTTTTTCTGGGCACGCTGGTGGCCGCGGGGCATCAAGCCCATGCGGCCATCAACGACGGAAAGTTCGGTGCGCCGGGCGAGTTGTTCATCTCGATCCTGGATGTGGACGGAAAGAAGTCGTACTACAAGGACCTCGGCGTCGATATGGTCCAGTTCATGAACGGCCAGGGCTGCCTCGACGCCAATCTGGCGCAGGATCCCAACTTTGCAGCCTTCGCCGGCAAAGACAACCTGGTCTTTAACATCGCGGCGGTCAATCCGTTGCTGAAGGATGCCAGCAACATGGCTCAATGGGGCTATCTGGCCACCTCGAGCCAGGGCAAGGACAGTTTCAGCGCCAAATGGAACCTGATCGACAATGCGATCCAGAAGATCCAGGGTTACATCGCCGCCCTCAACGTCGAGCCGTTCGAGAACAAGCCCGGGCAGGCGGCGGAGAACAAATCGGGTGTGTTCGGTCCCGATGACCTCGCCTATCACGGCAAGGGCACCTGGGGTCCCACCATGGGACAGGGCGTCAAAGGCAACACCGAGGGCAAGCCGGGCGCGGAACTCGAGTTCTATTTCGTCAACAACTCCACCGGTGATTCCAAAGGAGAGAATGTCTCCAAGCTGGGCGCGTGGAGCCTGTCGAGCGCCGGCGCGTTGAACTACAGCGGCACCGGCACCTCGACCCTCTGCTCGGGATCGGGCAACAAAGCTCCGACGGCGGTCATTGCCAATCCGGCTCAGACGGTCGCGGTGAACACCCCCGTGACTCTGGATGGCAGCGCCAGCACCGACGCCGACAACGGCCCGCAACCATTGTCGTATGCATGGAAACAGACCTCCGGTCCTACGGTCACGCTGACCAGCGCCAATCAGGCGAAAGCGAGCTTCACGCCTGCCGAGGTCGGCAGCTACGGCTTCCAGTTGACCGTCAGCGACGGCGCCGCCACCCATACCGCCCAGGCGACGGTCACGGTTGAAGGCGGCCCCGCCGGACCTTCCATCCATATCAACGCACCCAATGCCTGGAAGGTGAAAGGAAAGCAAGCGATCTCTTGGACCGCCACCGAAGTTCCGCCCAACAAGCTGGTCAATATTGATTTTTCAAAGGACGGCGGCTCCAAATTCAAGAAATTGAAGAGCGTCGCCAACAAGAAGGGGCAGACCTTGTGGAAACCGACCAAGAAGCACATCACGGAACAGGGCGTACTCCGGGTTTGCGTCAAGCCAAGCAAAAAATCTCCATTCGTCTGCGATCAGATCGACATCACGGTAGAGCCCTAACCCAGCAAGGCACTGAACTGAAAGGCGGGCCGGCAGCCGCGGTTGCCGAGCCGCCTGACTTCACAACCCAATCTCTCTCAAACAGACAGGAGTTAACTCATGCAAGTCAAAAAAATCGCTGCAGCGGTTGCGGCAAGCTCTTTGGGATTCTGCGGTCAGTCATGGGCATTGGAACCCGGCGCGTCGCCCGACATCGAAATTTTCATGTCCGGCGCATCGGCACAGGATGGCAATGTCAGGCAGTTGTTCGAAGAGCTTTGCGTTGGGGGAACGCTCGATGTTTATCTCGACAACTCGAACCCCTCCAGCCCCGGTTCCGCACACACGGCCATCTTTTGCCAGATCGACTCGTCCAAAGTGACGGGGCTTTCCGTCAACAACCCCAAAGTGCTCTTCCACAAGCGCTCGGCAGGCGGTTCCGCTCAAGGCGTGGGCCCCGTGCTCGACGAGCAGGCGATCGACGCCATGGCGATCAACAACGGCAACTGTGAAAAGGGTGCGGCGAACGGAAACTGGCTGTGCCGGACTTCGCAGCCCGGCGACCTGGTCAAGAAGGTATCCGACGCCGGCGTCTCGGACGTCAATCCCGAGCTGTTCCGGGGCATCAACACGCCCGATGGCGTGGCCCCAGTGGATCCTTCCAAGATCGCGCAGCGCCTGGACGTCGTTTCGGGTGGTGGCCTGGTGTTCAACACCCCGGTGACCAAATCTCTGCGTGACGCGCTGCAGCGCGCCCAGATCGACATGGGCACGCTGGATGCCGATTGCGAAGGACAGGACACCGAGCGCTGCATGCCCAGCCTGAGCAAGCAGCAGATCGCGAGCCTCCTCACTGGCAACATCGGCAAATGGAGCGAAATCAAGGTCGTCGACAAGGGTGGCCAGCCAAAAGGCGACTTGACCCAATACGCCAACGGCTCGATCACAGATGACAAGGTTACGATCTGCCGCCGCGTCAACGGATCGGGCACCCAGGCCACGACCAATGCAAAGCTGCTCAACGCGCCTTGCACCGACAGCGCGGTGAGCCCCGCCTCCACTTCCAACCCGCTGGCTGGTCCGATCGTGGTGCTGAACTCGGGCTCGGGCAATGTCGACACCTGTCTCGACGACTTCAACCAGGGTACCAACAACAGCAAAGCGAATACGGCCGGCGCCAAGGCCTGGGCCATCGGCGTTCAGAGCACCGAGCGCAATGCTGACCTCAAATACAACTATCGATTCATCGCCATCGATGGCGTTGCGCCGACGCTCGCCAACACGGCAAGCGGCCATTACCTGGACTGGGCGGAAGTCACCTATCAGTGGCGCAAACCCGCGTACAACGGTCCGACCGGCGACAAGCTGAAGCTCATCCAGAAGATCGCATCCGATGCCGGCAGCCCCAGCATCATCGCCAAGAACAATGCCAAGTACGCGCATCCGTTCGGGCAGGGCGGTTATCTGGCAGCGACCACCTCGGGTAATTCCGCGCCTGCGGACGGAAAGTTCGACGCGAACAATCCGGTCAACCCCTATACCCACGCGCCCGGCCTGTCCCTGGACAACTGCCGCGTGCCGGTGATCGACAACAACCAGCCGAACCGGCTCTGATCGAGCGGGTCGGTAGCGGGGCCGCGCGCGGCCCCGCATCCCCGCAGCGGGGGCATGAACCGGCGTTCCGAAAGGGACGCCGGTTTTATCGCTATTTCTATTTGTTATTTTTATTTGTTGATATATATCGCCATATAATGGCAAAGCTTGTCTCTCTGGTATCGAATGGATCACATGCAAGAAACAATGTCGCGGAGCCGCACCGGTATCCTTGCCGGCTTTCCCTTCTGTCTTGCCTTGGCTGCATCCCTGGCAAATGCCGACCCGGCCGGCAACGCCGCCGAGGAGGTTGCCCCGCCTGACGCGGCGGCCGGGCAGTCCCCGGCTTTCGACGTCTGGGAGTATCGGGTCGAAGGTAATTCCGTGCTCGATCAGAGAGTGGTCGAAAAGACCGTCTACGGATTTCTGGGACCGGGCAAGTCGATCGGCGACGTCGAAAGCGCGCGCGCGGCCTTGGAAAAGGCCTACCACGACGCCGGCTATTCGGCGGCGCTGGTGGACATCCCCGAACAGGACGTCGACGAGGGCGTGGTGATCCTCAAGGTCAGCGAGGGCAAGGTCGACCGGCTGAAAGTGACCGGATCGAGATATTTCTCCCTCGGCCATATCAAGGAAAAAGTGCCGGCACTGGCCGAGGGCCAGCCGCTCAATATGCCCGCCGCGCAGGAGCAGCTTAGCAAACTCTCGTCGGAGAATCCGGACCGCACCGTGACGCCCGTCATGCGCGCCGGCAACACGCCCGGCACGGTGGAGGTGGAACTGGCGGTGGACGACCAACTTCCCCTGCACGCGGGGCTGGAATTCAACGGCCGCAACAGCGTCGACACCAGCCGCACCCGGTTGATCGCCTCGGCGCGCTACGACAACCTCTGGCAGTTGAACCACAGCGCCTCGCTGCAGTTCCAGATTTCCCCCGAAAACACGGACAACGTGCAGGTCTGGTCGGGCACCTACGTGATGCCCATGGACATCTTCGATTCCGACGCCCGCATGGTCTTCTACGGCATCGGCCTCAATTCGAAAAGCGGCGTGTCGACGGTCGGCGCCCTCAATGTGGTGGGCGACGGTGAAATCTTCGGGCTCCGTTGGATCAAGCCCCTCCCGCGCCTGGCGAAGGATCTCGGGCATTACGCGACCATCGGCTGGGATTACAAGAACTTCGGTCAGGCCATCCTGTCCGACACCGACACCCTGATGACGCCGATCAGCTATTCGCCCTTCATGGCCGGCTACGACGCCAGCCTCGGGTACGAGGACGGATCGTTCAGCCAGCTCAACCTCGAAACCCATTTCCTGTTCTGGGGCGATTACCAGGAATTCGAGGACAGGCGCTTCGGCGCGACCCCCAACTACGTCTACCTGAGAGGTGACGTGAGACACCGGCAGATGCTGCCGGAGGACCTGTCCATGCAGGTGCGGCTGACCGGACAGGTCACCAATGTGCCTCTCATCAGCAACGAGCAGATGGGGGCCGGCGGCATGTTCAGCGTGCGCGGCTACCACGAGGTCGAACGGCTGGGCGACAACGGCGTCAACGGCTCGCTCGAGCTCTACAGCCCGGACCTCGGCAAACATCTTTACGAAGGCATGGGGCTGCTGCGGTTCCTGGTCTTCGGCGACCTCGCCTACCTCTGGGTCAAGGATGCATTGCCCGACCAGCCCCAGCACTTCAGCCTGGCCAGCACCGGCGCCGGATTCAACATCGAGCTGTGGCGAAAGCTCAACGGCACCCTGTTCTGGTCCTATCCCTTCACCAGGACGGAAAGCGTCGCGGTCGGTGAAACCCGCGTCGATTTCCGCATCGCTTACGATTACTGACCGGGAAACGAGCATGACGACCCGCGAACCTGCAACCCGCAAAGCAAATCTTCCGCCGACCGACATCAGCCTCAAGCCGCTGGCTTCGTCCATCCGCACCGTGCTGGCCGGCGCCTTCCTGGCGGGCGGGGCCGCGCAGGCCGGAAGCCTGCCGGTACCCGCCGGCGTCTTCGTATCGAGCGGCAGCGCCAACCAGTCGATCGCCGGCAACATGATGACGATCAACCAGCACTCCGACCGCGCCATCCTGAACTGGAAGAGCTTCAACATCGGCGCGGAAAACACCGTGCAGTTCAAGCAGCCGTCGGCCTCGTCCATCGCCCTCAACCGCATCTACCAGAACGATCCCAGCCGCATCTTCGGCAAGCTCTCCGCCAACGGCCAGGTTTACCTGCTCAACCAGAACGGATTTCTGTTCGGCAAGGGCTCGCAAGTCGACGTCAACACCCTCCTGGTCAGTACGCTGAACATCACCGACGACACCTTCCAGCGGGGCATCACCAAGGTCGTCGACCAGGACGGACGCGCGGCGCTGGTGGGTGACGGCAAGGTTTACCGGCTCGACGAACAGGGCAATTTCGTCCTCGACGAGAAGGGAAACCGCACCAAGATCGGCATCGAATTCGCCGAAGGCTCCTCCGTCAAGACCGCCAAATCCGGCCGTATCATCGCCGCCGGCCCTTCCGTGGTGAACAAGGGCGACCTCTCCGCGCCGGACGGCCAGATTCTCCTCATCGCCGCCACCGACAAGGTCTATCTGCAGGAAGCCGGCAAGGATTCCAACCTGCGCGGGCTCCTCGTCGAAGTCGGAACCGGCGGCGAAGTCGCCAACATCGGCAAGGCGCTGGCGGAGCGCGGCAACGTGACGCTGATGGGCTTCGCGGTGAACCAGCAGGGCCGGGTGTCGGCGACCACCTCGGTGCGGGTCAACGGCTCGGTGCGGCTCCTGGCGCGGGAAGGCGCCAGCGTGCGCCGCGAGGGCGACGCCTGGCTGCTGCAGGCGAACCGCACCAAGCGCACGGCCGAACTGGACGACGGCCTGGGCACCAAGGCCACGGTGAACCTGAAAGGCGGTAGCAAGACCTCGGCGAATCCGGACCTGAACGACCAGGCCACCGCCGTGGACGGCCAGTCGCAGGACGCTTCCTGGGTGGAGGTCATGGGGCACCAGGTCCGGATCGGGAACGGCGCGCAACTGGTCTCCCGCTCCGGCAAGGTGACGGTGACGGCGACCGAAAACCCCGCCAACCCCGGCCTCGACAACGTCAAGAACGACGCCCGCATCCATGTCGACAAGGGTGCGAGGATCGACGTGTCGGGCATCAAGGACGTGGGCGTGGCGATGGAGCGCAACGTGGTGACGGTCGAACTCCGCAGCAACGAACTGCGCGACTCGCCCCTGCAGCGCGATGGCGTGCTTTACGCGCAGAAGATACGGGTCGACATCCGCAAGGGCACGCCGATCGCCGACATCTCCGGCGAGCTGGAGCGCATCGCCCGCACCGTGGCCGAACGCAGCACCATCGGCGGTACGCTCAAGCTGGCATCGGAAGGCGACGCCATCCTGCGGCGCGGCGCGCTGCTGGACTTTTCCGGCGGATCGGTGGCCTACCGCTCCGGCTACATCGACACCACCCAGCTGCTGACACCGGACGGCAAGACGGTGGACATCGGCAGCGCCGACCCGAACCAGACCTATGCCGGCATCTTCGGCCAGGTCTCCCAGAAATTCAAAGCCTGGAACATCACCAAGACCTGGGACGTCATCGGTCCCAGGAACCTGGGACGCTACGAACAGGGCTACGTGGAAGGCAAGGCCGCTGGCAAGCTCGACATCAAGGCGGCGGCGCTGGCGCTGGAAGCCGAGATGCGCGGCGCCTCGACCGCCGGTCTCCATCAGCGCGAAGCGGGAACCCAGCCCGCCGGCGGCACCCTGAAGATCGACCTCGCGCGCAGCCCCGACAGCACCCAATCCGTGATTTTCGGCGGAGCTTCGGCGGCTCTCGGCGTCGGCAAGGACGAGCCGTTTCCCCAGGACCCCGGGAAAACCGGCCAGCCGGCCGCCCTGGTCCTGTCCGGCGACAAGCTGCGCAACTCCGGCATCATGTATGCCGACATCAAGACCAACGGCAAGGTCGCCATCCGCTCCGGCGAGAACCTCACCATGACCGACAGCGGCAGCCTGGCGCTCAGCGGCGGTGAAATCAAGGTCGACGGCATGATCACGGCCCACGCCGGCCAAGTCGGTTTCTCGACCCAGCTCACCAGCGCCACCCAGGGGAAGCTGTCCGGCGCCATCGAGCTGGGCTCCGGCGCCGCCATCGACGTCAGCGGCCAGTGGATCAACGACCGTCCGGCGGACGCCACCGGCAACAGCGGGCAGGACCGCAGCCGCGTGCTGGTGAACGGCGGAACCGTTTCGATGAAGGCCGAAGGCGACGTCAGTCTCGCCGCAGGCAGCCGCATCGACGTCAGCGGCGGCGCGCGGCGCACCGGCGACAACGGCTTCAACGCCGGCGATGCCGGGAGCATCAGACTGGAAGCCGCGGCGGTCGACGGCTCGGACCTCAAGCTGAAAGGCACGCTCGAAGGCTATGCCTTCGCCGGCGGCAAGGGCGGGTCGCTGAGCCTCGTCTCCGACCAGGTGGTCCTGGGCAGGGCCGCGGACGCCGACATCGCCAATGGCGCCGACCCGCTCGTCCTCAACCCGGATTTCTTCGGCCAGGGCGGGTTCGCGCATTATTCCGTGGGTTCCAACAAGAGCGGGGTCACCGTCACCGATGGCACCGAGATCCGGCTCAGCGTCAAGAACCGGGTCCTCGATCCGGATGCCGTCCGCCGCGTCAGCGGCTCGAATTTCCTAAACTTCGCCCAAGTCAAGCTGCTGTCGGAGTTTTCGCGCCAGGCCGGCGAACTCGATCTGGTGCTGGCCCAGAAAGTCGGGCAGGGCGGAAAAGACGCGGCGGTGCGCATCGGGGAGGGGGCGGTGATCCGTACCGATGCGGGCGGCAGGATCTCGCTGCAATCGGACTCCAGCGTGTTCATGAACGGGGCGCTCGAAGCCGCCGGCGGCGACGTGGCGATGACCGTCACGCCGCCCGCCGGCACCGACCCCGGCTTCAAGGCGGACCAGGGCATCTGGATCGGTTCCGGCGCGCGGGTGGACGTGTCCGGCACGGCACTGCTCTACAGCGACCGGCCGGACCACGTGACCGGCAAGGTGCTGAACGGCGGAACCATTACCCTGCACGCCGACCGCGGCTTCGTCGTGGCGGACGAGGGCTCGGAACTCGACGTTTCGGGGACGCAGGGACGCCTGGACGTGCCTGTCAGGGGACCGAACGGCGCCATCTCCCAGGAACGCCGGCAGATCGCCTCCTCCGGCGGCAACATCGGGATCCGCGCCGCCGAGGGCATCCAGCTCTACGGCAAGCTGGAAGGACGGGCCGGAGCCGGAACCGGCGCCGCGGGCGGCGGGCTGTCGCTGGAACTCAATCCCAACACCCGCGCCGAGCCTGACGAAATCGGGCTGGGCCAGACGCCCTTCCCCAAGGTTCCCAGCGTGATATCGCTGGCCCAGTCGGGACCCGGCGGGACGGCGACGGTCCAGGGCGAGGCGGTGGCGTCCAACCGCTACGGCCAGGCGGTGCTGAGCGCGGGCCAAGTGGAACGCGGCGGCTTCGGCGAGCTGACGCTGCGCACGCCGAGCCGCATCGAACTGGCCAGCGGCGTCAACCTGCACACCGAGCGCAGCATCGTGCTCGACGCGCCGGTGCTGGTCTTCGCGCCCGCCGCCGGAGCCACTGCCGGCAAGGTGTCGCTCGACTCCGCCCATGTCGCGCTCGGTTCGACGCAGACCCGGCCGGGCAACGCGGCCCCGACCGCCGGCAACGGCAGCCTGCAAGTCAACGCCGGACTGATCGACCTGGTCGGCACCACCGCGCTCCAGGGCTTCGACGGCGCCGACCTGAAAAGCTCCGGCGACCTGCGCCTGATCGGCGTGCGCACGACCCAGCAGCAGCGGGACTTCCTGGGCGAGTTCCTGGCGGCCGGCGATCTCACCCTGACCGCGGACCAGGTCTATCCCTCGACCCTGAGCGAATTCCGGATCGCCGTGAGAGGGACGACCGACGGAACGCTCACGATCAAGCCGGGCGATTCGAACGGCGGAACGGTGCTCTCCGCCGGCGGCAAGCTGACGTTGGAAGCCCCGAACATCGTCCAGGGCGGCACCGTGAAGGCGCCGCTCGGCGAGCTGAACTTCCAGGTCTCCAAGCGCCTCGAGCTGGCCGCGGGCAGCGTCACCTCCAATTCGGCCAAGGGTGCGATCATTCCTTTCGGCCGCGCCCAGGGCGGGCTGGACTGGATCTACCCGCTGGGCGACCAGAACCTCGTCTTTACCGCGCCGCCGGAAAAGAAACTGGTGCTCGACGGTCCGAAGGTCGACATCGCCGACGGCTCGGTGATCGACACCCGGGGCGGCGGCGACCTGTTCGCCTTCGAATTCGTGCCGGGGCCGGGTGGTTCGTACGATCTGCTCGACCCCGCGAGCAAAGGCTATCAGGAAGCCTACGCCATCCTGCCTTCCTTCAAGGGCACGACGGCCCCCTACGATCCGCTGGAATCCGCGAACTCCGGCCTGAAGGTCGGAGACAGCGTCTATCTCTCCGGCGGCGGTGGACTCAAGGCCGGCTACTATGTCCTCCTGCCGGCCCATTACGCGCTCCTCCCCGGCGCCTATCTGGTGACGCCCGACAAGAACGCCACCGACATCGTGCCGGGTCTCAACCTGCAACGCGCCGACGGCGCCCCGATCGTCGCCGGGTACCGGACCGTTTCCGGCACGGGCATACGCGATGCGCTCTGGAGCGGCTTCGCGGTGGAACCCGGAAGCGCCGCCCGGACCCGCGCCGAATACTCGACCTACGGCGCCAACGACTTCTTCTCCGCCAAGGCGGCCAAGAACGAGGCCGCCGTGCCCTATCTTCCGCGCGACGCGGGCGCCATGCTCATCTCGGCGGAAACGGCGTTGGGCCTGGACGGCCGGGTGTCGGCCAAGGCCGGCGCGAAAGGCCGTGGCGGACGCCTCGACATCGACGCCGCCAACATCGCCATCGTCTCCGAGGGCAAGGCCGGACAGACGACGGGCAACACCATCAAGCTGGTCGCGGAGAAGCTCAACGGCCTGGGCGTAGCCAGCATCGCGATCGGCGGCGTGCGCAGCGGCGAAGACGGCGCCGTCACGGTCGACACCCACGCCTCGAACATCTCCCTGGAGCAGAACGCCAGGCTCAAAGGCGCCGAATTCATCCTCACCGCCAAGGACAACATCACCCTCGCGAAAGGTTCCGGCATCACCGCCGAAGGCTCCTCCAAGGGCACCGGCACGCCGGAGGTCTACAAGCTCGGCGGCGACGCCGCCTTCCTGCGGGTATCGTCTTCCGACCAGGCCGACCTCCAGCGCAACGGCGTCTCGGGGCGCACCGGCTCGATCAGCATCGGCTCGGGCGCGACCCTGGCCACGTCGAATTCCATGATCGTCGATGCCACGGCGGACATGGACCTTTCCGGCAAGCTCCTGGCCCAGGGCGGATCGGTGTCGCTGGGCGCCAGCCGGATCGGCCTGGGCGCCGACGCCAGCTTCCAGAACGGCCTGGCACTGAGCCAGGCGGCGCTGAACGCCCTCCAGGCGAACGAGCTGCGCCTGAACAGCGGCAGCGACATCAGCCTGTTCGGCGCGGTCGAACTGGCATCGCAGCGCGTCGTCCTGCGCTCGGGCGGGCTCCTGGGATTCGACAACGCCGGCCAGACCGCCAGCATCAAAGCCGGCGACATCCGCCTGGAGAATCCGCTCGATGCGAAGACCAGCCAAACCGGCAACGGCACCGGCACCCTCTCGCTGGTCGCCGACACCATCGAACTGGGCGAAGGCGCCTACGCGCTCAAGGGCTATTCCAACGTGAATCTCGAAGCCGGCAAGGCGATCGTCGGCTCGGGTTCGGGCACGCTGACCGCATCGGCCGACCTCGACTTCAACACCGCCGTCGTCACCGGCGACCGCGGGGCGGACACACGGATCGACGCCACCGGCCACGCGGTCGGCATCCGGTCCTCCGGCCCCGCTCAAGCCGCGGCCGACGCGCTGGGCGCCCAGTTGTCGATCACCGCGGACAGCATCCGGAACACCGGAACGATTTCGCTCAAGTCCGGCGTCGTCAAGCTCGATGCGCTCAAAGGCGACGTGGTCCTCGCCGCAGGCTCGAACATCGACGTTTCCGGCCGGAAAGTGAGCATCGGCAACGCCAGCATCGCGACCGCCGGCGGCGCGGTGGAACTCTCCAGCCGGATCGGCAACGTCGCGCTGGAATCCGGCGCCAGGCTCGCGCTCAACGGAAGCAAGGGCGGCGAGCTGGTGGTGTCCGCGGCAGCGGGCGGATTCCGGTTCGAAGGCGGCGTCGACGCCCAGGGCGCGGAACGCGGCGGCCGTTTCGCTCTCGACGTCCGTGCCCTGGAGAACGATGGCGACGTGGGCGGGATGGCCGGCAAGCTCGCATCGGCCGGATTCAGCGACGGCGTCAGCCTCAGGACGCGCATCGGAGACCTGCATCTGAATGCGGTCGACACCGTGGCGGCGCGCACGGTCGAACTCGCGGCCGACCAGGGTTCCGTCCGGATAGACGGCAGCCTGAAGGCCCAAGGCGACGACGCCAGGCTGGATCTCAAGGCCGGCAGCGGCCTGACCCTGGCGGCTGGCGCCGACCTGGAAGCGCACGGCAGCGCCGAACAGGGCGGCCGGATCGCGCTGGAATCCCTGGGCCAAGGGCCGCAGGGCGGGATTACGGTGGCATCGGGCGCCCGCATCGACGTGAGGGCCACCGACGGCTCCGCCAACGGTACCCTGAATCTGCGCGCGCTGCGCACCGATCAGGACGTCGCCGTCGCCGGAGACCTCGGATCGTCCGTGACCGGCGCCGCCGAGACCACCGTGGAAGCGGTCCGCATCTACGATCACAGCGGCTCCATCGGCAGTACCGACATCGCCGCCTGGAAAACGGACACCGATGCCTACATGACCAACGCCGGCGCCATCGAAACCCGCCTGGGACTGCCGGGCGGCCTCAGGGCAGGCCTGGAAATCCGCAGCAGCGGCGACCTGACCCTGGGATCGGTGGGCTGGGATCTGGTCGACTGGCGCTATGACGGCCGTCCGGGCGTCTTGACCCTGAAAGCCGGAGGCAAGCTCTCGATCGACGGCAAGCTCAGCGACGGCTTCCGCGACGAACCGAACGGCATCGACGTCTCGGGCCTGCTCGGCCCCGGCGCAACAGTCGCGGTCAAGGACATGCTGCAGACCGGCTCGTCCTGGAGCTACCGGCTGCAGGCCGGTACCGACGTGGTGGTCGGCGCCGACGTGGCGGTGCGGACCGGCACCGGCGACATCGACGTCGACGCCGGACGGGACGTGATCCTGACCAATGCCGGCTCGTCCGTCTACACGGCGGGCCGTCCGACCGACAGCCAGCGCTACGGCAATTTCAAGAACGGCTTCGTGGCCTTCCAGTTCTACGGCGAATATCCCGTGGACGGCGGAGACATCAACATCAGTGCCGGCCGCGATGTGATCGGGGCCCGGACCGGCCAGTTCTTCGACGGCTGGCTGGTGCGGACCGGCAACTGGACGGAAGGCACGAGCCACCTGGGCGAGACGCCGACGGCCTGGGCCGTGGCGATCGGCGGACCGGTCGGCACCTCGGCGCAGCAGGGGAGCTTCCAGCAGAACGTCGGCGCGCTCGGCGGCGGCAACATCACGGTCGACGCCGGCCGGGACGTGTCCGACCTTTCGGCGGTCATCGCCACCAACGGCAAGCAGGTCGGCACCCCGTCCAAGCCGGACGTTCCGTCGGATACCGGGTTCAACACCAACGAAGTGGAGATTTCCGGCGGCGGGAACCTGACCGTCAGCGCCGGCGGCGATGTCCTGGGCGGAACCTTTTACACCGGCAAGGGTGTCGGCGACATCAGCGCCAGGGGGTCGATCAAGGCTTCCACGGGTGGGCTGGGGCCAGTCCTCGCGCTGGGGGACTCCCGGTTCAGCCTGAGCGCAGGACAGGACATCGAATTGGGCGCAGCCATCAACCCCACCGTGATCAACAGCACCAGCGCCCGCAACTTCTTCTTCACCTATTCCGACCGGAGCGGCATCGCGCTCGAATCGCTCGCCGGAGACGTCCGGATCCAGAACAATATCCCGGGCATGGTCAGCGCCGTGAACAAACTGCGCAGTGCCAAGAACCAGCTCAGCTTCCCCGGCGCTTCGCTGAGCGCGCTCAGCGTATACCCGGCGTCTCTCGACGTCGCCGCGCTGCAGGGCGACGTCGTGCTGGAACGGAGCTTCACCACCTATCCCGCCGCCAAGGCGAGCTTCACCCTCCTGGCGGGCGGAAACATCGGAACCGGTTCAGTGGGGGACAACGTCAACGTCACCCAGTCGGACGCCGACCCCTCCCTGTTGCCGGGGATCGCCAATCCCGCCCGAAGCTGGGAGGACGCCTCGCAACGGCTGCAGCCCTTCGGCGCCTCGAACCTGATCCACGCGCAGGTTCCGGTCCATCGGGGCGACTCGGAGGCGGCAAGGATATACGCGAAAGGCAACATCGCCTCGGTCGATCCCCTCCTCCTCGTCCTGCCCAAGGCGGTGGACGTCATGGCGGGCCGCGACCTGTTCGACGTCAGCCTGCACGTACAGCATCCCGACTATGCGATGTCCACCGTTACCGCCGGCCGGGACATCCGTTTCACCTCTCCGCGCAACGCGCAGGGCAACCTGGTGAACCTGACCCGTGAAGTCCGGCTGTCGGGCCCTGGCCAGCTCTGGGTCAGCGCGGGAAGGAACATCGACCTGGGCGCTTCGGAGGGCATCTACACCATCGGCAATACCGAAAACAACGCCCTGGCCGACAACGGCGCCTCGGTTTCGGTCATGGCCGGCCTGAACGGCAACACGGCGCGCTTCGACAAGTTCGCGGAGAAATACGATCCCACCTCGAGCCGGTACCGGAAACTCCTGCTTGGCTACATGCGCCGGCGGACAGGCAACGCCGGGCTCGATTACGCCGGTGCCGCCGAGGCCTACCAAGCCTTGCCGGGCGATCAGCGGCGCGAACTCCTGCTGGCGATCCTGTTCGACGAAATCCGGGGCTCCGCCGCCCAGGCGGCCAAGACCGGGCGCAGATCCGACTACGACCGCGGCTTCGCTGCCATCGATACGCTGTTCCCGAACGACGGCGACACCAAGTACAAAGGCAATCTCAGCCTGTTCTTCAGCAAGATCCACACGGTCGACGGCGGAGACATCAATCTTCTCGTCCCCGGCGGCGGCGTGAATGCGGGCCTCGCGGTCGCCTTCGCCGGATCGAAGGCCGCCAGCGATCTCGGCATCGTCGCCCAGCGGCAAGGCGCCGTGAACGCCCTGGTGAACGGCAATTTCATGGTCAACCAGTCGCGCGTGTTCGCCATGGACGGGGGCGACATCACCATCTGGTCGTCCAACGGCAACATCGACGCCGGCCGGGGCGCCAAGTCGGCCATCGCCGCCCCGCCGCCGCGGATCACCTTCGACGAGCGCGGCAACCTGCAGGTCGAATTCCCGCCAGTGGTGTCGGGCAGCGGCATCCGCACCGCCGCCAGCACGGCCCCCCTGCCGGGCGACGTCTTCCTCGCCGCGCCGCGGGGCGTGGTCGATGCCGGCGAAGCTGGCATCGGCGGCACCAACGTCGCCATCGCGGCGACGGCCGTGCTCGGCGCCAGCAACATTCAGGTCGGCGGCACCGCGACGGGCGTCCCCAGCGGCAACGTCAGCGTTCCCGTGGTTCCCGCAGGGGCGGCCGCCGCCGCAGGTGCGGCCACGCAGGCGGCCATGCAGTCCACGGTGTCCGACAGCGAGGAGAAATCGGAACCGAAGGTTGCCGATTCCAGCAGCCTCAATCCCCTCAAGGTCGAACTGCTGGGATTCGGAGAATGTTCGACGAGCGACATCAAGAACGGCTCGCCCGGCTGCACCTGACCGGAGCGGGCCGTTCCCGGCCGCCGCTCGCTGACGGGCGACGATAAGCCGTCCGGGGGGATACATGGCACGTTTCCAGGTTCGGTTGGGGGAGGGGGGCTCCGGGGGGATTTTTTTTAGGAAAAGGTCAAGTCCCCGTAAATCCTCTTTGACACGTGGAGCCGAAGCGTCACCATTTCATGCGGAGCCCGACTGACCAGCCCAGCCCCTGGGAAGCGAATCGCAGCGACGTGTTTACCTTCCAGGCCCGCCCCACATCCCCACAACGCGCCGCGTACCCGTTCAACCCCCCCCTTTTTTTGCTGGGAACGCGGCCATCCTGGCCGCTTTTTCAGCGGGTGGGACACCCACGCTCCCAGGGGACTGAACGGCTACCGCGCCGCCTCTGTCTCCGAGACGCATATCGCCACGCCCCCTTGTTTCCACCTTCGATAGAGCCAAGACTCCGACAAAACACCGGGCCTTTGCAAGGGGCGTCGCACTACCCACTTCACTTCACTCGACTTCCGATCGCCCCCTCACAGTTGCTGGCACTCGTCTGTTCAGCGCGTCGCGGCGTGACGGACAAGGATCTTCCCCGTTCACCGACCGGCAAGGTTTTGGCTCGTATTGAACCATCATTTCTGGTTCATATACCCCGCTATCGGATAGCGGGAACTCCGTCAACCCAAGAAAACCTATAATCCACTACTGGCACTGAACCTGCTTGATCTAGCTTGCGAACCGCCAACCATGGATCTCCATGAACTCCATGGAGCAGCATGCGCAGACTCTCATCAGTATTTCTGTCACCGACAAGAGGACTTCCCGTGAAAAAAGCAGGTCACATTGCCCTTATTCTCTTAAGCGCCAGCCTTTTCATAACAGAGGATGTTCAGGCTCATGAGGCGCGTTGCCTTGCAAGTGCCGCCCATAACGACCCCTGTTATTACCTGATCCTCGTGGGATTCACCCATGAACCCGCGCTCGCCAATGAGATGAATGGACTCGATGTGTGGATCAAAAAGAACGTTGGCACACCGACCACGCTGGATATCACAAAGACCATTCCGGATTTTGACGATGACACAAATAATGGCGGCGCCAAATATGTTCCGGTCGACGTCATGAAAGAGGACACCATCATGAATGTCATGATTCACGTCCTGCGCCTTAGAAAACAAGTCCATATAAATAGTGAATCGGATAAGAACGTCATTAGCGCCACCATGCTGAAACCATATTACGGGTACACCATGATGGGGCCACTGGTCCAAAGCATGGACCCTATATTCAATTACAAATATTCGGCACGCTTCATGACAGGGCCGACCGGCCCGAAGATCGGCGCATCTTCCGAAGTCCAAGGCGTTGGTACCTACGGATTCCACATCATGGCGATGATCAATGACGAAATGTATGACGAAATGTTTGTATGCGGTGAAGGGACCACCAACCCTACGAGGGATGCATTCTCCTGCGTTGGCGCGCCCCAAAAACTAAAATGATTGCCTGTGTGGATCAGTGAAGCAAATGAGAGTGAAAACTGGCTAGCTATTACCTATCTGTATACAAGCCTGACGGCTGTGATCATGGCTTACCTCAATCTTGGGTAACGATATTTTCTTACCCGTTCAACAAGGCAAGGTCGATATAGCTCAGGCAACCCTTTCCAACGAATTCAGCAGCCCAGTGGTTTCGCCCACGTGATACCTCCCTGACGTTATCTTCTCGAGAGAAAGAAGACGGTTAAATACCAGGATATCATTTCCTAAAGTCGACCCAATTTTTTAAGCAAACTCTATGCGAGATGGGTGGCTAATCGGATCTAATAATGACGAAAGCGCCTTCAAAAATGATCACCAAGGCTCACGTATATCTCTTCTTAATATCCATGTTAATGTATGGCTGTCAGCAGTCTGAGACTGGCGTGCACCATGAAAATCCGAGATATGAGGCAACCACTCCATTTCGCAAAGACGTTTCAATCAGAAAGGAATATGTATGTCAGATACATGGAATCAGACATATTGAGGTGCGCGCCATGGAGAAAGGCTATTTGCAGAATATATATGTTGATGAAGGGCAGATGGTGCATCAAGGCCAGCCAATGTTCAAAATCATGCCGAATATATATCAGGCGGAGCTTATGAAGGCGCAGGCCGAAGCCAATATCATGAATATCGAATACACGAATACCAAGGGTTTGGCTGACCAGAATATCGTATCCAAGAATGAACTCGCTTTAGCCAAAGCAAAATTAGATAAGGCTAATGCGGAGGTAAAGCTGGCGGAGACCCATCTCAGCTTCACAGATATAAAAGCGCCATTCAACGGGATTATGGATCATCTCTTGGTCAGAAATGGCAGTCTTTTAGATGAAGGGGCTTTATTAACTACCCTTTCTGACATCAGCAAACTATGGGTCTATTTCAACGTGCCGGAATCCGAATATCTTGAATATAAGACTAAAAAAAATGATGACCAGACTTATTCAAAAGTGAGACTGAAGATGGCAAATGGTGCGATATTCGATCAGGAAGGTACGATAGAAACGATAGAGGCGGATTTCGACAATACTGCAGGCAATATCGAATTCAGGGCCACATTCCCGAATCCGGACGGCACCCTTCGGCACGGCCAAACCGGAACCATCATCATGAGAAAGCCCTACAAAAATGCTTTACTCATTCCGCAAAAGGCCACGTTTGAAGTCATGGATAAGATGTTTGTCTACGTAATTGACAACAATGGAACACTTGAGCAGAGACTGATCACGATTGACGCCGAGATACCGTATTTCTTTCTGGTAAAGGAAGGCGTCAAAGATGACGACAAGATCTTGATCGAAGGTTTGCGTAAAGTACATCCAGGTGATCATGTAGACGTCACTGTGATTCCGAAGGAGAAGCTACAGTCGAATCTGCAGCTGCATGCTGAATAATCAGGCATCTTACTCAAACATGTTTAGTACTTTTATAAATAGACCGGTGATGGCAATCTCGCTATCACTTTTGATTGTCTTCATGGGATTTTTGTCTATCAAATCATTGCCGGTATCGCAGTTTCCAGATATTGCGCCTCCACGCGTAACCGTTTCTCTTTCATTCCCTGGTGCCAGTGCAGACGTGTTGGTGCAGTCGTCCATCATCACCATCGAGCGTGCGATCAATGGTGTTCCCGGGATGAAATACATGGTCTCCGCCTCGACGAGCGCAGGAGAAGCTACGATCCAGATTTTATTCGATCTGGGAGTCGATCCTCTGCAAGCCATGATCGACGTCAAGACTCGGTTGGATACAACCATGAGCCGCCTTCCACAACTGGTTACGCTCGAAGGTGTATGGGTGCAGCGTGTACAGCCTAGTATGCTCATGTATATCAATCTATTCAGCAAGGATAAGAACGCCGATCAAAAATTCTTGTTCAATTACGCATTTGTCAATGTTATTCCTGAGATTCAACGTGTAAATGGGATTGCGCAGGCAAGAATATTGGGCAGCCGCCAATATGCCATGCGAGTATGGCTCAATCCGGAGCGGATGAGGGCCTATAAGGTATCAACCGAGGAGGTAATGAAGGCAATCGGCGAGCAGAGCATTATTGGTCGGCCGGGCAGATTGGGGCAGAGCACCGGAGTTACTGCGCAGTCCAAGGAATATGTTTTGGTGTATCAGGGGAGATACAATAAGCCTGAGCAGTATGAGGATATCATTATACGCGCCAATTCAGAAGGAGAGATCTTGCGCCTTAAGGATATTGCGACCGTCGATCTGAATAGTGAGTTTTACAATATATATTCGGATAAGGACGGACTCCCTTCTGCGTCGATTGTACTCAATCAAAACTACGGCACCAACGCGAGCAAGGTGATCGAGGGTGTAAAGGAGAAGTTGAAAGAACTGAAGGACGCTTTTCCTGAGGGTATGGATTACGAAATTAATTACGACGTATCCAGATTTCTAGATGCATCTATCCACAAGGTCCTTCATACATTGATGGAAGCCTTCATACTGGTTGCACTGGTTACGTTCATTTTCCTGGGAGACTGGCGCTCCACGTTAATCCCCATCCTCTCGATCCCCGTTTCCTTGATTGGTACGTTCGCTGTCATGCAGGCTTTCGGACTATCGATCAATCTGATCACTTTATTTGCCTTGGTACTCGCCATCGGTATTGTCGTCGACGACGCCATCGTGGTGGTGGAAGCCGTACATGCAAAGATGGAAGCGGAGCATCTCTCTCCATATGAAGCATCCAAGAAAGTGCTGGGTGAAATCGGGGGTGCCATCATCGCAATCACACTGATCATGATTTCGGTCTTCGTGCCGATTTCATTCATGAGCGGCCCTGTGGGGGTGTTTTATCGGCAATTCGGCATCACGATGGCGTCCTCGATCCTGATTTCTGCCCTAGTCGCGTTGTCGCTTGCTCCAGTGCTTTGCGCCATGATTTTGAAAAATATGCATGGACAGACAAAAAGGAGAACCCCGGTCAGCATCTTCATCGATGCGTTCAATTATTACTTCGAGAAGGCGACAGGACGATACGTCAAGATTCTGGATATGATTGTCACTCGACGAATCGTAACCATTTTGGCTTTTTTCGCTTTCTCCTTCGGAATCTATGGGATCAACCTAACCTTGCCGGCAGGTTTCATTCCCGGTGAAGATCAAGGAATGATATACGCCATAATTCAAACTCCGCCTGGATCGACGATTGAGACCACTAACAAGGTAGCTCGGGAACTTGAGGAAATAGCTAAGGGTATCGAGGGCGTGCAATCCGTTTCATCACTTGCCGGCTATGAGGTTCTCACCGAAGGTCGTGGTTCAAATGCGGGCACTTGTATTATCAACCTCAAAGATTGGTCTGAGCGCAAGAACTCCGTACAAGATGTTGTCAAGGAACTTGAGGAAAAATCCAAGGATTTTGGAGCGATTATCGAGTTCTTCGAGCCCCCTGCGGTCCCCGGTTATGGGGCCGCATCAGGTTTGGCGTTACGTTTGCTGGACAAGTCAGAGAATATAGACTACCAGCAATTTGACAAAATCACTCAAGATTTCCTGTCGGAATTGAGAAAGCGCAGGGAGTTAACAGGCCTTTTTACGTTCTATGCGGCCAATTTCCCGCAGTATGAGCTAGTAATCGACAATAAGCTCGCAATGCAGAAGCATGTCTCAATTTCCAAAGCGATGGAAAACCTGGATATCATGATTGGAAGCACCTACGAGCAAGGCTTCATCCGTTTCAATAACTTTTTCAAGGTTTATGCGCAGGCGCTCCCGGAATTCCGGAGGTATCCATCAGACATTCTCAACTATTTTGTCAAGAATGATGAAGGGGAAATGGTGCCTTACTCGTCATTCATGACGATGAAAAAGACGCAAGGGCCGAATGAAATTACCCGTTACAATCTTTACAATTCCGCAGTTATACGAGCGGTGCCAGCCGATGGATATACATCAGGCGACGCTATCGAGGCGGTCAAGAAAGTTGCGGCAGCCACGCTAAGACGTGGTTATGACATTGCCTGGGAGGGTTTATCGTTCGACGAAGCCGCCCGTGGTAGCGAAGCAATCATTGTGTTTCTCGTCGTCATTGTATTCGTCTATCTGGTTTTGGCAGGCCAGTACGAAAGCTTCCTCTTGCCCCTGGCAGTGTTATGTTCTTTGCCTGCAGGTATCTTTGGCTCCTATTTCTTATTGAAAGTACTTGGACTAGCCAACGATGTCTATTCGCAAATCGCGTTGATAATGCTGATTGGCTTGTTGGGAAAGAACGCCGTCCTCATTGTCGAATTCGCTGTTCAGCGGCATACCCAAGGATTATCCGTCAAGGAGGCCGCAATCGAAGGAGCGAAGGCGCGCTTCCGCCCCATCCTCATGACATCGTTCGCCTTTATCGCAGGATTGATACCATTGGTCATCGCCACGGGCGCGGGCGCGGTCGGTAACCGTACCATCGGTACGGCTTCGATGGGTGGCATGCTCTTCGGGACGGTAATAGGTGTCGTCCTCATCCCGGGACTTTATTACCTATTCGGCAAAATTATCGATGGTAAATCACTGATCAGGAACGAAGAAAGCGATCCTTTTACGGAAACCTATCACTATACCAAGGATAACCATAATGACTAGGGTGATGCATTGTTTGTCAATCACCATGGTATTATTGACGTTGCAAGCTTGCGGTATTCCTGATATGACAACCCGGACGGCAGATATCCACCTGCCGAATCAATTCAAGCTTGAGCTTGCCGAAAAAACCAACTCATCAAATATCAAGTGGAAAGATTTCTTTGAGGATCGGAATCTGTTGAATCTGTTGGAAATCGCTGTCGCCAACAACAAGGAAATCAATATCATGATGCAGAGGATCAGTGCCGCCGAAAACGAGATACAGGCGCGGCGAGGTTCGTACCTGCCATTCATTAGAACCGGAGCAGCTGCAGGAGGAGAAAAACCCGGCGATTATACCTTCAACGGCGCGGTTGAACGTAATCTTCCTCTTGCAGGAAATCCGTTTCCAACTTTTGTTGGCGACTATCAGTTTGGGCTGACATCGACCTGGGAAATCGACATCTGGAGAAAGCTTAGGAACGCTACCGAGGTGGCCATGCTGGAGTATATGGCTACGGTGGAGGGGAGGAATTTCCTGATAACGAACCTTGTGGCGGAAGTTGCGCAGTCCTACTACGAACTGGTTACTCTGGATAACCAGTTGGAAAATCTCGAGCAGAACATTGCGATCCAGCAGAATGCGTTACAGATCGTCAGGGAGCTTCAGAAATTTGCAAGAGCAGATACTCTCGCTATCAAGCGTTATGAAGCGGAAGTAGCAAAAAACCAAAGCAGGAGGTACGAGATCAAGCAGGAGATCACTGTTGTAGAAAATCGGATCAATTACTTGTTAGGTCGGACTCCAGAGCCGATCAAGCGAACGTCCTCCGGTTTCCTGGAACTTAATCCAAAGATTCTCAATACCGGCATACCATCACAACTGCTCCAGAACAGACCTGACATCAGAAAGGCTGAGCTGGAGTTGGCTGCGGCCAAGCTGAATATTGAAGTGGCCAGAGCGGAGTTCTTCCCTTCATTCGGCATTAGGGCCGGGGTTGGATTTGATGCATTTGCGATGAAATATCTCATCAATACACCGGAGTCATTGGCGGCCTATGTCGCTGGCGAATTGGTGGCTCCCCTGGTGAATCAAAATGCGATCATCGCTGCTTATAAGACCGCTAATGTCAAACAGGTCGAAGCCGCATTCGAATATGAAAAATCCATCATCAACGCCTACGTTGAGGTATTGAACCAGATCGCAAATATCGAAAATATGCGCAAAAGCTTCGATCTTAAAAAGAACCAAGTGGATCACCTGGTCAAGTCAATTGATATATCTATTCAACTCTTCATATCTGCGCGAACGCATTATCTTGACGTATTGACGACCCAGCGGGATGCTTTAGATGCTAAACGGGAGTTGATCGAAACAAAGCAAAAACAAGTGCTTGCAATGGTCGACCTTTACAAGTCACTGGGCGGGGGATGGCGATGAGTTCTCGTGTGCCGAAATCTAGCAGCTCTCCCTATTCAATCATCGAACCATTTTAACCCTGGTAGATGCGTATTAACAAAAAAGTAGCCGGGCAAGGGTTTCGGAAAGGCTGCAAAAACCCGAGAGATAATAATGCGCGCTTCTGTTGTTCTGATATTAAATGCTCTGATGACTGGTTGTGCCAGTATGAATATTGATCCAAATGACACAGCTTCTATCAATAGGGCTGTACAAATCAGACGTGATCCCTCCACTGGGTCGGTTTTCTATCAGGGGCCGATCGTCAGCCACAAAGCAGAATGGGAAGATAACCCTGAAGTCGAAGAAGTTGCTTTGTATGCTAGTAGCAATCCGCCGGATTCCATCCGCTACTTTCTAACGGTCAACGATCGCTATCAAGGTCATTGGCGTGGTTCGATCCAAGCGTCCGACGAAGAAGGCCGCGTATTTCACGCCGCGTCTTTACAACAACAGGTGGATTGCGAATTTTACTGTGAATTTCAAGACGTCATTGAAATCGAGTTGACCGAAGAGTATCTGGTTGGACATAAACATAAAGGCATTACAATGCGTCTCTATGGCCCAAATAGCTCTGTCTCTGCCCCATTCACTTTGACGTCGGCTTATATTCAAGGCTTTCTTCTAAAGATTAGCAAACCTTCGCTATCAAGTGCTCAGGTTAGCAAACCGATTCCAGCGGGCGGTATCAACGTTCCTGCTGACGACAACCAAAAAAAGCAATGATCTGGCCAAACCTATGTAATTCGTCTGCGATTGATGGACGCTTCAATAAAGAACTCAGCGAGATCAATTTTTGGTACGCCCTTAGGTAATATTTCATCCGCCACTTTTCAAATGGAACTCAATCATGCGTAGAACAAAACATTGCATCGAAACGGTAGCGCATATGTTTCACCGATATTTCATTTGGATAATCATCGGTTCCTATTTTATGGCCGCCTTGCTGCCGGAATTTGGTATCTGGATTCGGGAAGTTAAACTTGGCAGCATCACCTTACGCCACGAACAAGTCGAGTTATCTTTGCCGCCATTGATGCTATCATTATTGTTGTTCAATGCTGGTTTAGGCATCAGAACCGAAGAATTCAAACGGCTGGCAAGCAGGCCATTGGTGCTGTTGGGTGGTCTGTGCGGTAACCTAGCCCGGATATTTCAAGAAAGTGGGCGAATCTCGCTTAACCAATTGATATAATTGGAGTTGCGCCAATAACGCTTCGTACGAAGCCTAAACGAGACCGCCCAATGAGTGATTCTATCCCGACCCAGCTCCGTTTTCCCACCGTCGCCGGCTTCACCGTCCGTGCCGACTTCGAAGGCGGCGCGGTGTCCAGCGACTTCGGCGCCCTCCTCCTGCAGGGCGTGGATCGGCAGACCGGATTGATCGCCCGTCTGGCCTCGGCCATTCAGGATCGCCGGCACCCTTCCTACATCGCCCACAGCTTGGCCGACCTCCTGCGTCAGCGCATCTTCCAGACCGCCTGCGGCTATGCCGACGGCAACGACGCCAACAGCCTGCGCCACGATCCCGTGTTCAAGCTGGCGGCCGAGCGGGCGCCGTTGGATGCCGACAACGCCCTGGCTTCCGGCCCCACCTTCTCGCGCTTGGAGAACGGAGTCTCCCGCAAGGACATCTACCGCCTGGCCCGCGCCTTCGTCGATGCCTTCATCGCCAGCTACACCACCCCGCCCGCGGTCATCGTCTTGGACATGGACCACTCCGAAGACCGCACCCACGGGCAGCAGGAACTGGCCTTCTACAATCACCACTACGGCAGCCACTGCTATCTGCCGCTGTTCTTGTTCGAGGGCCTCTCCGGCAAGTTCATCACCGCCGTGCTGCGGCCCGGCAAACGCCCCACCGGGCGCGAGAACGCCGCCATCCTCCAGCGGGTCGTGCGCCGCCTGCGCCAGGCCTGGCCGGATACCCACCTCGTCCTGCGCGGGGATGGCCATTTCGCCAACCCGGAGTTGATGGCCCTGTGCGAAGCCGATGCACGGATGGATTTCCTCTTCGGCCTGGCCGGCAACCAGGTGCTGACGCCCAAGGCCGAGCCGCTGCTTGCCAAGACGCGCGCCTTGCATGCGCAACGCTGTGATTTCGCTCGCCGCGCCGAACAGCCCGAGCCGGCGGCGACCCGTTTGTATGACGAGGTGGCCTACCAGGCCGGTTCCTGGCCCAAGGCCTATCGGGTGGTGCTCAAGGCCGAGGTCATGGGCCTGGGGGACAACCCGCGCTTCGTCGTGACCTCGCTCGCCGACCCGACGCCGGAGGCGCTGTACCGGGATCTGTACTGCGCACGCGGCCAGGACGAGAACTTCATCAAGGCGGTGAAGAACGATCTGGCCAGTGATCGCACCGCCGACCATGCCTTCCTCGCCAACCACCTGCGCCTGTTCTATGCCTGTGCCGCCTACAGCCTGATCCACAGCCTGCGGGAGCACACCCTGTGCCACACCGAACTGGCCAAGGCGCAGCCCATGACCCTCATCCTGAAGCTGTTCAAGCTGGCGGTGCGGGTGGTGCAGTACAAGGACCGGATCAAGTTGCACTTGCCGAGCGCCTGTCCGGTGAAGGCGCTGTTGCACCGGGTCACCGAGATACTCTATCTCGTCCGACCACCGGCCATGGCCTGAAGCGCGCCGTCACCCTCAACCGAGGAGGATCCGGCAGGACTCGGAGGGTTGATTGCGTCCAGTGTCTGGATTCCGGCCACCACCCCCGCGAAAAGAGGCAGGTCGAGGGGCTGCCCATGCCTCATGGGGGGCGTAGGTCAGTTCGGTGGACTGAAAAAATAGGCAGCTGGCCAAGCTATCGGGCGCAGGGGGCATTTTTATGAAACATCCGGGCTAGTCACACCGCTAGCTTTCCTCATCGGAATTAGCTTCATCATGAACTTTTGGCATAATCCGGAAGAAGTCCAACATATTCTTGTCGGTCTCGCATTGGTCGCTTCCATGCCAATTGCCGGAGCATCTACTGCATGGACGCAGAACGCTAACGGTAATCTTGTATTGAGCCTGGGTTTGATATTGTTCACAACGATACTCAGTCCGCTAACCTCACCGCTGGTTCTCCATACGGCTGGCTTTGTGACCACAGGTGATTATTCTGAAGATTTACATGAAATTGCCTCTGATGGTGTGACGACGTTTCTAGGCATTTGGGTCATCATGCCTTCCTTGCTCGGCATCTTGGTGCATCGTGTCGTATACACCCAATTCCCCGGCTTGGCAAAGGCCGTTCTCAAACTCGTAAACTATATCATCCTGTTGTTGCTAAATTATTCCAATGCATCACTAAGCCTGCCTAAAGCACTTTCTCATCCTGATATCGACTTTCTCGCCATCATGTTGACAATTGTAGCATTGCTGTGTATCGCCGGATTTTCCACCGGTTACTTAGTGGCAAAAGTTTTTCGCACAAACCGTAAAGACATGGCATCGCTGATGTTTGGTCTTGGCATGAATAATAATGGCACAGGACTGGTGCTGGTTTCAGTCGCTTTAGCCGATCACCCGCAAGTCATGTTGCCCATCATTTTTTATAATCTTGTCCAGCACCTTATCGCTTCACTCGTTAACTCAACCGTATTTCGGCTTGAAGTGAAATCCTATCAACCGACGTAGGTCGGTTATGATTCATATTTTATTTTGATTGAGTTTAGCTCTATCGGTTATTTTCCGCGCACCAAACGTTCAGCATATTGTGATATTGCCATTACCCCAGTTCTATTATGCAGCTCCGTGCTGCCGGACACACTGAGGGTGAGTGTAAATCCGGCGCTTGGGACTCGTTCCGAAGAGAGGGACTGTGCATGTGACCTTGCTTAGTATGTCCCGCGTAATCGCTTTCCAAAAAGGTTGCAAGATCAGGCGGCGGCCGCTCATGCTAATCCCACCGACCGATGATTACGAAATTGGACAAGTTTCGGCTGTCGCACCCTTGAGTGGCTGGACGATTTTGAACGAATATGGATTCAATCTTGGTAGGCGCTTGACGGTAATTCGGTGTAGCGGCAAGTTGTCGGTCGTTACTTTACCGCCCAAGCCCTCTCGCAAATATTTAACCACCGCTTCGGTGATGTCGAGCAAGCTACGGTTATCGGGAAGTGGCTGATCGGGAACGAGGTCCACTACCTGAAGGTCGTGAGTGACCATTTGGATTAAACGACCTCTACATGAGGCGCAATTATTGATGGTGGTTGGATCGTCCGCATACCAATAGCCGGCAACTTTGTATCCGTGGTTACCACTTTTACATTGCCCGCTTGCCTGATCGTAGGCGTCTGAAGCATTAACAAGCGCGCCATTGACTTTGAGGTTGGTGGCGCGTTCATCAGGCATACCGGGAACACCGAAACCGCCGCACGCATCGAGATCATAAGTTACGCCACTGTAAGCAAACATCCATCCACCTTGCCAGCGGCTGGAATCCGGATGGAATACCCCAGCGGTTGAATTCTCTACCTGAGTCTTCAGATCCCCCCCACAGGCTTTCAGGGACCTGCCGAGTTTGGCTGCTATAGGAACATAGTGATAGATATCTTCCATGGTAATGGGTTGACCGGCAGGAATGTGCGTTCCATAGCGAAATCCGCGGAGAGTCGCGGCATCGGTACCGGCAGCCCAACGCATTGCATCGGCAATCAAGTCGTGGGATGAGCCTTCGACGACGGCCGGCATATCTTCGTCCACAAAGTTGGAACGATGCAAGCTGACCTGACTGTACGCAATAACCTCATCCACCGGGTGTAATAGCGTGCTGGTATTGCCTCCCACAGTCACGCTTTGGCCCGGCACAAAGCTACCCTTGAGGAAGGGCTTGCGGACCTCGGCCACTTTGGCGACGATACCCTTATCCTCCTTGATGGCAGCGCTAATGATGTGAGGCGTCCACTTCCAATCGGCGATCTTGCCGCCCTTCACATTGAGCTGGAGTTCTCCGAGCATGGTGCCATCCTGCCCCTCCTCAAAAAGAAGCGTACTTGGCGCGCTGGTGTGACGGACGATAATGGGGCGAGTGGTCTTTTCGTGCATGTCGGAATTCAGGACCACGTCGACGCCGGAATTCACTTCAACGAGCTTGATGTCCCTGGACAGTTCCAGCTCGGAGATCATGACCAACAGGTCCACCTTCTCCCGATTACGCAGCAAGTCGACGTAGCAGGGCAACTCAGTTTCAGCATCAGTGAATTCATAGCCGGCAGTGACTTTCGGGCCTAAGGCTGCAACGGCGCGTGCCGTCGTAAACCCTAGGAGTCCCACCTTGACCTCACCGAGCCGCTTGATAGCGTAAGGGGGCAGCACGCGCTTGAGCTTGCGAATGGTTCCGTGGGCATCTTTGCCTGTAATGCCGCACTCGGTCGCATCGTCAAATTGTTTGGTGTAGTAGAGATTGGATGCCAAGGCGTTCCAGGGAGCCAGAGGCGCCTGTTCGTTCGTCCCTTTGAAAACCTCTTCAAACCGCGCGGTTCCATAGAGAAAATCCCAGTTCCCGGGGGCATGTGCGTCTAATTTGAAAAGGTTCAACACATCGATCATTGCTTGGCCGCGTGTAAACAGGGCCTCGCCTGAACCCTGCAATGTATCGCCCGTGTTGATCAGCAAAGACCTATTCACCTTCCCTTGTCTCGCCTTAGAGCGGATCTGCTGGATAAGTGTGTACATACGCGCCAAGCCGCCTTCTGTGCCACCAACAGCGTCGCTGCGCACATTCGGACGGGGCACGAGGTGACCATGAATATCACCGGTGTGGATCAAGAAAACCTGGCCGCTCCCCGCCACCGTAAGCGGCGCGAATATTGAGGCCGCCAAGCCGAGCGTAAGCGCAAATATTTCTCTTGCTGCTGGGAGGTTTAACACTTCGACTCTCCTTTAATTCTGGATGATGCACCCGCGCCCCCACGCCGTTCGCTCCAGCTACGAAGCGTCTGAGGCGGATCGAGCAGGAACATTAGCATATTATATACTTCTAATTTATTAAACAAGCGTTAAGGGAACCTTGAAGGTGCGCACAGAAGTCGAGCGAAGGGAGCGCGACGCCACCGCGAAGCGGTGGGCCCGTAGGTTTTCTCGAAATCCGTGGCCATATCGCCGGTAGCGATGAACCGTAAGGGGGGCGACCCGGGGGGGCGAGCCTTTGGGGAAGTCTCAGCAACAGCGTTTGCGCCGATTGAAGGGTTTTTGACAGGCGGCAAACCTTGAGGATATCGTGCAGGGCTTCCGCCATCCCCGGATCGGAATAGCTGAGCCATTGCTGCGTCATGGAGATGCGCAACATCGTCGCCAAGGGACGGGGAGGTCGCCCTCCGTCTTCCGAGGCTTGTGCGGCACAACGATTCATCCACAACGCCCAAGGAATCACCTGTTCGATCTCCCGGAGAAATGTTTGCCGCTTTGGTCAGCTTCGGCTTCTTCACAAATACGCCGGCGCTGAGTCCGGGTTACTTCATCGGGGAACGATCTGCCGAATATCGACTGTTGGCGTCATGTTATCGGAGGCGGCGACTTGTTCGAGGTTTCCCTAATAATAGGCGACACACGGCTCAGAGCGTTCGCAAAGGGTATTGGTAACTCATTGAGGTAAGCCCCCGGCTCTGCCGGGGGACTCACGGGGTTTGACCTATGCGGCGGTCGCCGTGAACCTGAAATCTCGACCAAGAGATATGAGGTTCACGATGAAAGAGTACCAGAGTCTTTCCCACAGGCGATGGGATTGTAAGTATCACGTGGTGTTCATCCCCAAGAGGCGGAAGAAGCAGCTTTTTGGGGCGCTGAAGCGGCATTTGGGCGAACTGTTCCATGAGCTTGCCGGGCACAAGGATTCGAAGATAGTGGAGGGTCATCTGATGGCGGACCACGTTCATATGTGCATCAGCATCCCGCCGAAGTACGCGGTGTCGAACGTGGTGGGTTACATCAAGGGTAAGAGCGCGATTCAAATTGCTCGAAAGTTTGGCGGTCGCCAAAGGAATTTCAGCGGAGAGAATTTCTGGGCCAGGGGCTACTTTGTTTCCACCGTGGGACTGGATGAAGCTATGGTTCGGGCGTATATCCGCCGGCAGGAACAGGAGGATGAGCGTTACGACCAGATGAAGCTGGGGCTGTAGGTAGCCGCCTTGGGCGGCTCCCGATTTTAAGGCGCCTTTGAGGCGCTCATCCAATAAGCCCCCGGCTTTGCCGGGGGGTGATTTAACTTGTAGCGAAGGGTTGGCAGCGGCAGGAAACGGGATTCTATTCCCCATCTTCGTCTTCTTCTTCCGGCGCCGCTGATGTCTCGGAACCGCCGCTCGCCGGAGCCGCTGCCGCTGGCACGTCCTTCCAGGGTGTGACTTCCAGATCTTCGATCTTGTAACGGAATTCCTGTACGGCGTTTTCCTTGTCGACCGCGGCGATACCGGTGAACGGCTCGGATTCCACCAGTTTGTCCAGCAAACTGCTGTTGCCGAATTTTTCCAGCATTTCCTCGTTCGCCCGCACCAGGTCGCGATTTTTGGCTGTGCAGCTTTCGATCCAGCGCGTCCGCTCCTTGACCGCATCGACCAGAAGCTGATTGTCCCTGCGGTAGCGCTGAAGTTCGGCCAAGGCTTTCTTTTGCTGCTCGGCCAGCGCATGCAGCCGTGAGGTCTGGCCGCCGAGCTGCTGTTCCAGGCTCTGCCGGGCGGCGGTGATCTGCTTCAGTTCCCCCTCCAGGGGTTCCAGCTTCGCGGCTTTGGCCTCGAGCGCCTTGAGCGCGGCGGACTGCTCGGCGAGCTGCTTTTCGAGCGCGGCGTTCTTCGCTTCCAGTTCGATTTTCTCCTGGCTGAGCTGCCGTAGCATGCCCTGGGCCTTGCGCAGGGTCTGGACGACGCCGTCGTCCCCCTTCGGCTTCTCGGCGAAGACCGAGCCGCTCCAGACCAGCGAACACAAGCCGAGCGCTATGGCTGGCGCCAGGCGGGACCGAAGCGGCTGCGGGGTCATATCCCTGGTTCCATTCTCGATGTCCTTGGCGGAGGGCGTCACTTTCTTCATCGCGTCGGCGCTAGAAACGGGCATTCAGGTCGACCAGCAAGGAGTTCACGTCATAGGTCGGTCCCACGATGGCCGAACTGGACATCCAACGCAGATTGAGCCAGGTGTTGTTGGCGATGGCATAGTTGCCGGACAGCACCCAGCCCTTGGCGTTGGTGCCGCCGTAGGCGTGGAAATTGGAATCGGTGAAGGCGTCCAGCACCGAGTCCGCGTCCAGGTACTTGTAGGCTAGCCAGACGTTCCAGTCGCCGAACCGCTGGATGTTGGGCTCGCCGACTTCGACCCGCGCCTGGAAGGCATTGGTATGCGGCGACAGGTCCTCGCCGAGGGTGTTGTAGATCTGCTGCTGGTCGAAGCCGAAGTTGTGGGAGTAGCTTCCGATCAGCATGACGTGATGGGGATAGAAGCCGGTGTAGTCGTAGGTCATGGTGACGTCGAAAATTTCGAATTTCGACGCCAGGCCCACTAGGCGCGGCTCCGTCGCGGAATTGAGATCGTTACTGATGCGCGCGAGGCTGTTGCCCTGGGTGAAGAACTCGGGGGCGGTCCAGTCGTACTTGGTGCTGCCCAGGGGATCGCGCCGCGCCTGGGTGTTGTTGTAGTCGTAATAGGCCACACCGAACTTGAAGCGGTTGTTGCGGTTGAACAGATAGTCCAGGCCGCCCTGCGCCGCCCACAGATACTTGCTGGTGCCGAAGAATATGTCTTCCTCGAGCGGGAAAGCGCCGAGGGTCAGATAGGCTTCGTTCGGCTTGGTGTAGCCCCAGTTGAACTGCTGGCGTCCCTCCGTGCTGACCACGTGGTAGGCGATGACTTCCGGATTGAAGTCATGCCCGAACGGGAAGCGGAAGGTTCCGGAAAATCCCTCGAAATTGAGGTCCGGATCGAACATGTTGTCGGTGCTGAACCACGGATTCGCGATCCTGCCCGCCCACAAGGTGGCCCAGTCCTGGCCCTTGTCGTCCAGGTAGTCGTATTGCAGGAAGGCGCGGTCGAGCTGCACCTCGTACCCTTGCCCGTACTGGCCCAGGGTCTGGTTGGTGGAAATGGGGCTGTAGTCGTTGCTGGTGGTCAGACGGACCTGGGTCTTCAGGCTGTCGGTGATTTTCGCGTCCAGGCCGAGCCGGAGCCTCAGGCGCCAGCGCTGAAAATCGTTCGTGGTGTTCCGGAAAGGATCACCGACTTTGGTGATACCCCCGGCGGCATTGATCGCCGGCCAGTTGAAATAGGTGTTGGGCCGGTTGTTGCTGCCGAAGAATTCGTCGTCGAACCGCACGCGGAAATCGCCGAACAGCTTGAAACGGTTGACCCAGTCGGGCAGGGCCGCCGGAACGCCCCATTTCTCGTGCTTGGCATCCGCCTTGACCTCCTTGACCACCTCATCCTTGAGTTCCTTGCGCACCTCGGCGCGGATTTCGTCCTTCACGAAGTCCGGTACGTAGGTGACCCGTACGGTACCCGGTTCGCCCTTGCCCTTTCCAGCCTTGCCCGAAGCGCCATCCTTCTCTTCGGCTTTCTCCGCGCCGCCCGCCGCTGCCGACTGCTCGGCTTCCCGCCGCGCTTCGGCCTTGGCCTCGGCAGCGGCTTTCTGCTCGGCCTGCCGGATCATCTGGTCCGCCTTGCCCTTGTCCAGGATGCCCTGCTGGACCAGCAGATCGATCAGGTTCAGCGTGGTGTTGCGCAGCTTGAGCAGTTCCTCCTTCTCGTTCTTCTCGCTGCCGTAGGCGGCGGGCGACCCCGCCAGCGCGCAGGAGACCAGCAGCGCAAGGGATTTGTGTTCGCTTTTCATAATGTCCCGTTTGTTTGCCTCGCCGCATCCAAGGTGCGGTTGTTTTCAGTAGGTGGCCTGTTTAACCTTCGGATTGGACCCTGATCTTGACCGGTTGCGGCATGCGCTCCGGGGGCGGCTCGAGCTGTCCGTGAATCGTTGCCAGCGCGGCCTTGAGGGCCTCGTCGATCTCTTCGATGCCGCTGGACTTTCCCAGCTCGACCCGGCTGATGGTGCCCTGGGGGCTGATCCAGATGTGGAGCACGGCCTGGTACCGGCTGTTACGTGCCCGGTCCTTGAGCTTTCTCTGCAGCTCGCTGGAGACGGTCCGCTGCAGTTGCTGTCCGTACCAGATGATGGCGTTGCCGCCGCCTCCTCCGATCAGGCCGTGCCCGCCTTTCTTGCCGACCAGGCCGAAGGCGTCGCTCCCCGCGCCGCCTTCGGCATCCACCCCCAGGTCTTCGCCCGGCGGCGGCTCCTCGGCCTGCTCGGGTTCCGGCTCCGGCTGGGGTTCCGGCTCCTCCATCTTGTCCTCCTTGACCTGGGGCTCCGGCGGCTTCTCCTGCGGAGGCGGGGGCGGCGGTGGGGGTGGCGGCTGAACCACGGTGATCTGCTGGATCTGCTTCTTGGTCTGCGCCGGCTTGTCGAACAGATCCCTGGCCAGATAGACGCCGAGGGCCACCAGCAGGACCAGAACCACGCCGACGGCGACTGGCAGATATCGGCGCATCAGCTTGATGTTCATGGAACGAGCCCGCTACTTGACCAGCTTCTGCGTCACCAGCCCCAACTGGCTGATTTCGAGGCGGGTGACGATGTCCAGCACTTCGACGACCTTCTGGTACTGGATCGAGGCGTCCGCCTTGAGCACCACGGGCAGGTCCGGCGTCGCCGCCTTGTACTGGGCCAGGCGGGTTTCCAGCTCCTCGGGCGACACGGGATAGGTGTCCAGGTAGATCGTGCCGTCCTGGGTGATGGAAATCGCCTTGGTCTTGGGCTTGGACAGGCTGGGCGTGCTGCTGGCCTTGGGCAGGTTCACCGTGATGCCCTGCACCGTCGCCGTGGTCATGATGATGAAGATCAGCAGCAGCACATACGCCACGTCCAGCATGGGCGTGATGTTGATGTCGTCGTAGACCTTCTCTTCGGATTCGACCTTCATGACGATGCCTCCCTGCAGCGGTCGGCCACGCGCTCGGACAGCATGGCGAGGAACTCGTCCGAGAACACCCGCATGTCGGCGATGACGTCCTTGATCTGGGTCAGCAGGTAGTTGTAGGCGAACAGGGACGGAATCGCGACCGCCAGCCCCGCCACCGTCGCCAGCAGCGCCGCCGCGATGCCGGGCGCGATGGAGTTGATGTTGACGTCGCCGGTCGCGGCGATGACCGCGAAGGTGATCATCACGCCCACCACGGTGCCCAGCAGCCCGAGGAACGGCCCGCCGGCAATGGCGATGGTCAGGAGCACCATCTTGCTGTTGAGGCGCTGGCTCTCGCGCACCACGATGGAATCCAGCTTGACCCGCACCACGTGCAGCGCTTCCGGCGTGAGGGGCTTGGCCGAGGATCCCAGGCGTTTTTTCACCTCGCGGATGCCGGCGTGGTAGATGTGATAAAGCGGCGAGCTCTGGTAATGGTCGTGCTGGCCGACCAGGGCCGAAAGGAATTCGGAGTCGGCCAACTCCTTTTCGTCCTCGGTTTCCTCACGATCCAGTTGACCGGGATCGGCATCGGGGCTCAAGGCTTCGTACTGGGCCATAAACGCCTTGTTGTCCTTCTTGATCTTGGAGATCACCACGGCCTTGATGATCATGACCAGCACCGAAACCACGAACATGACGCCGGTCAAAGCGATCACCACCCAGCCGTCAACCGTCACGTTCTGGATGATGACCACGAACGAACTTATATCCCCCGCGCTGCCCTTGCCTTCGTCCTGGCCGAAACCGACGACGCTGAAATCCTGGCTCTGGCTGCGCGCCGACAGCTTGATCCATTCCGCGCTGCGGGCGGCGTTCGATATCTGGACCTCGTCGAGCAAGCCGGTCAGGAAACCTTCCGCCGCGGCGCCTCCCAAGGTGATCGAGGGATTCATGGCCGCCGGAGCGGCGGCGGCCTCGGCTGCGGGCTCGCCGTTGAGAAAGAGCTCCAGCTTGTCCGGCCGCAACACCAACGCCACGTGCTGCCAGCGGTCCGGAGGCGCGATTTCCACGGGCGCCGTCTCCACCGCTTTGCCCGCGGCCAGATAACGCGCCACCAGCGCCCCGCCCCGCACCAGTAGCTCCACGGCGCTCGCCTCGCCTTCGGCGGCGCGGAACACGATGCCTTCGGCCGCGCCAGGCTCGAGCTTGATCCAGCTCGAAAAAGTCCAGCCCTTAGCCGGGTCCAGTTGCAGCGACGGCGACGGATTGATCTCGATGCCGCCCGTGCCGGCAAACCGGGCCGCGGCCCCTATCCAGCCCGCCGGTTCCGGCAGGGCCGCCGACTTGGCCGCGTCGTTGCCGTAAGCCGTGGCGTCCTTGGGTAGCGGATCCTTTTCGTCGAAATGGAAGACCAGGCCCTGGCTGACGTCGTAGGTTCCCTTCGCGTCGCTGCCGTCCGGCGCTTCCTCGTTGCCGTAATACATCCAGAACGACTCGTCGGCCGACTGGCCCGGAATCCGCGGCACCTTGACCCAGATCAGCGCCATTTCGTTGACCGGATCGAGCTTTTCCAGGTGGAACTTGAGCGGCGTCTTGTCGTCCGCCATGAAGCGGAGGTCTTTCCCGCCTTCGGCCAGTTCGCCAAAATAGCTGAAATTGCCCGTATGCAGGCGAATCAGGAGCGGGAAGTCTGCCACCAGGTCGCGGGTATCCGCACCGGTGACGCTGGCGTCCACGGAAATCTGCTTTCTGGACCGCCAGTCGTCGTTCCACCAGGACAGCGCGATGGCCGGCACCATGGCCAGACATACCAATACGATCAGCCTCAATGTCTTCATATCTCTCGCCGCGCCCTGAAACGCGTAGTGTTGAATGGGATTGCTTTCATCGTATTACACGGGTGTTACGAATACGTTACGAACACGGTGCGACGCCCGAATCCGCAAAAGGACGGTCGAGTCGGTCAGGCGATCCTGAGGGTGGAACAGGGCGAACCTGGCGGCGCAGGCACTTCGATATGCTAATGCTAACATAACGAAGCCGGCTCAGGCCTAGGAGGTCTCGACGGTCGAGGCCTATCAGAGGGTGCAGACGGGTCGAGCTCAGGACAGGCTTGCCGAAGGGCAGCCGTTCCGGATCGAGGTCGGTCTTGAACTCGGAATGGAACGGCTCGTGCGGGTCGATCACCGCGTCCACCCGCGTCGCCTGACAGCATTGGCCAATCAGCGCCTGCTGGACGTTCCCAACGCCCGCGGCTCCCACCAAGTGCCGACGCCGTGGGGGCGGCGGCCAGCGCTGACACGAGGCGCTTCGCTCGACTTCCTTGTGCTCCTTCGTTGCGGATTCGCACGTGTCGCGGCACAGCCGCTCCCACCACCCGTTTGTGGGAGCGGCTATGCCGCGATGCGTTTCCCGATCGGTAATCGTAAGCGACGCGGAAATCGACGCGGGTTTCACCGACCGCGACGCTTCCCGTCCTGGTGAAGGGATAGGACCGGAACAGGGTGCCGTTGAGCTTCCGCCACGGCTCGATGGGGCTGGAAGCCCTGGTCGCCATGCCGGAATCGCTCACGCCGCGCTCGCCGCCTGGATGTTTTAACCGCCCCGTGTCGCGGCACAGCCGCTCCCACCACCCGTTTGTGGGAGCGGCTATGCCGCGATGCGCTGCGCGTTTCAGGGCTGAAACACCCTGATCCGGCTGGGCTGGATCACCACCTCGTCGCCGTGCTTGATGGCGTGGCGGCCGAAGGCTTCGCGGCTGAGTTCCGCTTCCACGGCGCCCTGGCCGTCCTTGCGCTCCAACTCCACCCGCACCGCGTTGCCTCGGCGCCGGATGTCCCGGACGACGGCGTCGAGGCCTGTGCCGTCGCCGCCGATTTCGATTTCGTGGGGACGGGCGAAGAACAAGGCCTGCTCCGCGTCCGATTCCGCCGTGCCCGGCAGGTCGATCACCGTCTCGCCGATAAGGGCGCGGCCGTCGTGCACCCGGCCGTGGAACAGGTTGACGTCGCCGATGAACTGGCACACGAAGGGCGTGGCGGGATGGTCGTAGACCTCGTCCGCCGAGCCGACCTGCTCGATCTGCCCGGCGTTCAGCACCACGACCCGGTCGGCCACTTCGAGCGCCTCCTCCTGATCGTGGGTGACGAACACGGAGGTGATGTGCAGCTCGTCGTGCAGCCGCCGCAGCCAGCGCCTGAGGTCCTTGCGGACCTTGGCGTCCAGTGCGCCGAACGGCTCGTCGAGCAGCAGAACCTTGGGCTCCACCGCCAGCGCGCGGGCCAGGGCGATGCGCTGGCGCTGGCCGCCTGAGAGCTGGCCGGGATAGCGGTCGGCCAGCCAGTCGAGCTGGACCAGTTCCAGCAGCTCGTGCACCCGCCGCCGGATTTCGGCCTCCGGCGGGCGGTGGCCGCGCGGGCGCACCCGGAGGCCGAAAGCGATGTTCTCGAACACGCTCATGTGCCGGAACAGGGCGTAGTGCTGGAACACGAAACCGACCTGGCGCTCGCGGACGTGGCGGTGCGTCGTGTCTTCCCCGTGGAACAGGATCTGGCCGTTGTCCGCGGCCTCCAGCCCGGCGATGATGCGCAGCAGCGTGGTCTTGCCGCAGCCGGAGGGACCGAGCAGGGCCACCAGTTCGCCGGAACCGATGGTCAGGTCGATGCCCTTGAGGACCTGGAAGCTGCCGAAGGATTTGGTGATGTCGCGGATTTCGATGCTCATGGTCGTTCAGTCTCGATTCATTCTTCGTCTTTGGCGGCGTCGATCTGCTGGGCCAGCCGCCATTCCAGGGCGCTCTTCAAGGCCAGGGTGACCAGGGCCAGCATCGCCAGGAGCGAAGCGACGGCAAAGGCCGCGGCGCTGTTGTATTCGTTGTAGAGGATCTCCACGTGCAACGGGATCGTGTTGGTGGCGCCCCGGATATGGCCGGACACCACGGACACGGCCCCGAATTCGCCCATCGCCCTGGCGTTGCAGAGAATCACGCCGTACAAGAGGCCCCAGCGGATGTTGGGCAGGGTGATGTGGCGGAAGGTCTGCCAGCCCGAGGCGCCCAGCACCAGCGCGGCTTCTTCCTCGTCGTTGCCCTGGGCCTGCATCAGCGGAATCAGCTCGCGGGCGACGAAAGGCACGGTGACGAAGATCGTGGCCAGCACGATGCCCGGTACCGCGAAGATCAATTTGATGTCGTGCTCGTGCAGCCAGGGACCCAGCCAGCCCTGCATGCCGAACAGCAGCACGTAGATCAGGCCGGACACGACAGGCGACACCGAGAATGGCAGGTCGATCAATGTGGTGAGCAGGTTCTTGCCGGGAAATTCGAACTTGGCGATAGCCCAGGCCGCCGCCACGCCGAACACTGTGTTCAGCGGCACCGCGACCAGGGTAACCAGCAGGGTGAGCTTGATCGCGGCCAGGGCCATTGGGTCGACCAGCGCGGACACGTAGGTTTCCCAGCCCTTGGCGAAGGCCTGGACGAACACCAGCGCCAGCGGCATCAGCAGGAATAATGCGAGAAAGACCAGGGCGGCGGCGGTCAGCGACCAGCGCACCCAGGGCGCTTCGCCGCGGGCGGCGTGATGGACATGATGGATGTGCGAGGCGAAGGTGAGCGTTTGTGCGGACATGGCGATAGATTCGGTCGGTGTGCCGTTCAGATGCGGGAGCCGCGGCGGTTCTGGGTCCACCATTGCAGCAGGTTGATGGCCAGCAGCAGGGTGAACGAAACCAGCAGCATGGACACCGCCAGGGCGGTGGCGCCGGCGTAGTCGTACTGCTCCAGCTTGGTGATGATGAGCAGCGGGGTGATTTCCGAGACCAGCGGAATGTTGCCGGCGATGAAGATCACCGAGCCGTATTCGCCGACGCCGCGGGCGAAGGCCAGGGCGAATCCTGTCATCAGCGCCGGTGACAGGGTCGGCAGGATCACCTTGAGGAAGGTTTGCCAGCGGGTGGCGCCCAGACTGGCCGCCGCTTCCTCCAGTTCCTGTTCCAGGTCTTCCAGGATCGGCTGTACCGTGCGCACCACGAAGGGCAGGCCGATGAAGGTCAGGGCGATCGTGACGCCCAGCGGGGTGAAGGCGATCTTGAATCCCGCCTGGGCCGCGAACTGCCCGATCCAGCCCTTGCTCGAATAGAGGGTGGCAAGCGCGATGCCGGCGACGGCGGTGGGCAGGGCGAAGGGCAGGTCGACGAACGCGTCGGCCAGCTTGCGGCCGGGAAATTCGTAGCGCACCAGCACCCAGGCCACCAGCAGGCCCATGACGGCATTGATCGCCGCGGCGGCGAGCGCGGCGCCGAAGGTCAGCTTGTAGGACGCCAGTACCCGCGGTGTCGTCACCGCCTCGAAGAACCCGCCCCAGCCCAGGGTCGCGCTCTTGAGGAAGGTCGCCGACAGGGGAATCAGCACGATCAGGCTGAGATAGAGCAGGGTGAAGCCCAGTGCCAGCGGGAAGCCGGGCAGGACGCTGTGTTGCCGGTAACTCCTCATGTTCGTTTTCTGTCCGGAAAAGCCTGTGGTTTGGCGCGAGTTTATCCGAGCTCGTTTATCTTGTTAAAGAATCAACAGAGCTATTTATATTCCATAATCTTCGTAGATCGTTGGCCGCGATCCGGCTTGACAAGCCCCGAGCGCTCTCTGTACCTTGTTTCGCACATACCGGAGCTGACCGGACCACCGGAAGCCAGCGTGTCCCCTTGGGGACCGCTGGCTTTTTTGTTGCCCGCGATCCGGATCGGGCGGAACTTAGGGAGGTTTCCATGCCACATTGGTTCGAAGACAACTCGCAATCCATCGGACACACGCCCCTGGTGCGCCTCAACCGGGTGACCGACGGCGCGCCGGCCACGGTGCTGGCGAAGATCGAGGGGCGCAATCCCGCCTATTCGGTTAAATGCCGGATCGGGGCGGCGATGGTGAAGGATGCGGAACAGCGCGGCCTGCTGGGGCCGGGCAAGGAACTGGTGGAGCCCACCAGCGGCAACACCGGGATCGCGCTGGCCTTCGTCGCCGCCGCCCGCAACATCCCGCTGACGCTGACCATGCCGGAAACCATGAGCCTGGAACGGCGCAAGCTGCTGATCGCCTACGGCGCCAAACTGGTGCTGACGGAGGGTGCCAAGGGCATGTCCGGCGCGGTGGCCCAAGCGGAAGCGATCGCCGCCTCCGATCCCGGCCGTTACGTCCTGCTGCAGCAATTCAGGAATCCGGCCAATCCCAAAATTCACGAGGAGACCACGGGCCCTGAAATCTGGGACGACACCGGGGGCGCGGTCGACATCTTCGTGTCAGGCGTCGGGACCGGCGGCACCATCACCGGGGTTTCTCGCTATCTCAAGCAGACGCTCGGCAAGCCGGTGCTCTCGGTCGCGGTCGAGCCGGCCACCAGCCCCGTGCTGACCCAGCGCCGCGCCGGCGAGCCGCTCAAGCCCGCGCCGCACAAGATTCAGGGCATCGGCGCCGGTTTCGTGCCGGAGGTGCTGGATTTGTCGCTGGTGGACGAGATCGAGCCGGTCAGCAACGAGGAAGCCATCCATTACGCCCGCCGTCTGGCGCGCGAGGAAGGCATCCTGTCCGGGATATCCAGCGGCGCCGCGGTGGCCGCCGCCGTGCGGGTCGCCAAGCGGCCGGGCAATGAAGGCAAGACCGTCGTCGTCGTCCTGCCCGATTCCGGCGAGCGTTACCTCAGCAGCGTGCTGTTCGAGGGCGTGTTCGACGCGACGGGGCTGGCCGCATGAGCGCACGGATGAAGTCCTTCGAGACCCGGTTGTCCGCCGGCCCCAACTGGGGCATCGATGCCATCGTCGCCGAATTGCGCCATCTGCGGGAGCGCTCGCTGGAAGCGCGCCAGCGGCTGGACCGCCCGCCCAAGCTGCCTTCGCGCAAGGTCTTGTCGGAGATCGTGGGCGGGCTGAGCGCGGCGCTGTTTCCCAATCGGCTCGGGGCCGTGGAGATCGCGCGGGAAGGGATCGACCACTATGTCGGCCACACCCTGGATTCCAGCCTCCGGTCGCTGCGCGAGCAGGTGAGCTGCGAACTGCTTTTCGTTTCCGGCCAGGAGTCGGGTGAGGATGCGCAGGAGCGCGCCGTGGCAATCGTCCGGGAGTTCGCCGCTCGGCTGCCGCGGATCAGGGAACTGCTGGACACGGACGTGCGTGCGGCATTCGAGGGCGATCCCGCGGCGCGCAGCGTCGACGAGGTGCTGGCCTGCTATCCCGGCGTGACCGCCGTCATCCATCACCGGCTGGCGCATGAACTGTACCGACTGGGCGTTCCGCTGATCGCCCGGATCGTCTCCGACGTCGCCCACTCGGCCACGGGCATCGACATCCATCCCGGCGCACAGATCGGCGGCAGCTTCTTCATCGACCACGGCACCGGTGTCGTCATCGGCGAAACCGCGATCATCGGTGAGCGGGTGCGGCTGTACCAAGCGGTGACGCTGGGCGCGAAGCGTTTCCCGGTGGATGAAAGCGGTGCCCTGATCAAGGGCAACGCCCGCCATCCCATCGTGGAGGACGAGGTCGTGATCTATGCCGGCGCCACCATCCTGGGGCGTATCACCATCGGCCGCGGCTCGGTCATCGGCGGCAACGTCTGGCTGACCCGCAGCGTGCCGCCCAGGAGCAACGTCAGCCAGGCGCAAGTGCGCAACGAAACCTTCGATGCCGGCGCCGGCATTTGAACCCCAGTGCAGGAGGAAAATCCGACCCGCAGCAAGTGAAGCACACTCCTACGACCAATGCCCTTGAGTTAAGCCGTCATGCCGGCAGGGAATACCGACATCCAGGTCACAGGGATGTGTGCGGCGCGAGTCATCCATGGCCTCTGGGCTCCGGCACTCGCCAGAGCGCGTATGCGAATCCGTGCCGGAGTGACGGGACTTCTCTTAACTTAACAGCCTTACCCCCACGACCATCAAACCCTCAAGGAGTAACCGATGGCAGAAATCGAATCGAGACAACTCGCACTGGGCGATGCGGCGGCTCGCCAGCTCGCCAACGCCACCAAGACCGTTCCCCAGCTCCAGCCCATCACGCCGCGCTGGCTGGTGCACCTCTTGCCTTGGGTCGGGGTCGAAGCCGGCATCTACCGGCTCAACCGGGTCAAGGACGAATCCCGGGTGCTGACCGCCTGCTCGCAGCGCGACGAGCGGGACTTGCCCGAGACCTTCGTCGACTACGACGAAAACCCGCGCGAGTATTTCTTGAGCGCGGTGTCCACCACCGTGGACGTGCACACCCGGGTGTCGGACCTGTACAGCAGTCCGCACGACCAGATCCAGCAGCAGCTGCGCCTGGCCATCGAGACCATCAAGGAGCGCCAGGAAGACGAACTCATCAACAACAAGGAATACGGCCTGCTGAACAACGTCGTGCCCGAGCAGCGCATTTCCACGCTGACGGGCGCGCCGACGCCGGACGATCTGGATGAACTGATCACGAAAGTGTGGAAGGAGCCTGCCTTTTTTCTCGCTCATCCGCAGGCGATCGCCGCGTTCGGCCGCGAGTGCACCCGCCGCGGCGTGCCGCCACCGACCGCCACCCTGTTCGGTTCGCCGTTCCTCACCTGGCGCGGCATCCCGATCGTCCCGACCAACAAGCTGAAGATCCAGGACGGCAAGACCAGCATCCTATTGCTGCGCACCGGCGAGGCCCGCCAGGGCGTGGTCGGGCTGTATCAGCCGGGCTTGCCGGGTGAACAGGGCCTGGGGCTCTCGGTGAAGTTCATGGGAATCAGCCGCAAGGCCATCGCTTCTTACCTCGTTTCGCTGTACTGCTCGCTGGCGGTGCTGACGGACGATGCAGTCGCTGTGCTCGAAGGGGTCGAGGTGGGCAAGTACCATGACTATAAGCACGAGTACAAATAGTCCGGATACGTGGATCGGCAGCATCCTGGAGCCGGGCGCGGTACCGGAATGGGAGGCCGACGCCGCCGCACCGCACGATACGGCGCTGCTGCGGCAGATCGCCAACGCGCTGTTCGCGGCGGTGCCCGGTTCCCCGGTCGGCGCCGTGGAGCCGCCGCTGGCGGCGGCTCCCGCCGCAGTCGCCGCCCGGCACCCCGTTGCCGACGCCTCCGTCGGAAGCGGCGTTGCGGTCCATACCCGCCGCGCTGGCGGGCGCCATCGGCGTCTCGCCGCGTGTGCTCCAGGAGCCGCCGGAACCCGAGTCCACGGGATCGGCGTTCTATTTCCTGGAATCGGCCCGGCCCAGTTCGCCGCAGGCTGTGCCGAATCTGAACGTGGTGCCGCCGGGATTCGAGCCGCCCTTGGGCTTCACGGTCCCGACGGTGTGGCTGGCCGCCGATCCCCGTTCGGCTCCGGCGCGCAGCGCGCCGCCGGGGCTGCGGCTGGGATCGACCGCGCCGGTCACGCCCGGCGTCGAGGTCGGCGCGCTGCCGGTTGCCGGGGCGATTCCTCCGGCATCGGCATTCGGGGCCAACCGGGACACGACGCCGGTGCCGGTTTCGTCGGCGCTGGACGGCCTGAACGGGATTCCGCTCGGGCAGTTTTTGGCGCCGGCGGGATCGCCGCTGACGGCGGGCGGGGAGGGGACCGAGGCCGGCTGGTATTTCCTCGGCGAAACTTTGGCTTTTGGCAGCGGTGCAGGTCTGCCGGAGGCCGAACTGGACGAGGGCGTCCCGGCGCTGGTGGCGGGCGAAACCTCGACGCATCCGGGCTTCGACGTCTACGCGGTGCGGCGCGATTTCCCGATCCTGCAGGAAAAGGTACACGGCCATCCGCTGGTCTGGCTGGACAACGGCGCGACCACCCAGAAGACCCAGGCGGTGATCGACCGGCTGGTGTACTTCTACCAGCATGAGAACTCCAACATCCACCGGGCTGCGCACGAATTGGCGGCGCGGTCGACGGACGCCTACGAGGGTGCCCGGGACAAGGTGGCGCGCTTTCTCCATGCTTCGAGCAAGGACGAGATCGTATTCACCCGCGGCACGACCGAAGCCATCAACCTGGTGGCCCAGTCCTGGGGCCGGCGCTACATCGGCAAGGGCGACGAAATCGTCATCACCTGGCTGGAGCACCACGCCAACATCGTGCCCTGGCAGCAGCTCTGCGCCGAAACCGGCGCCCGGCTGCGGGTGGCGCCGGTGGACGATCGCGGCCAGATCCTGCTGGATGAGTACGAAAAGCTGTTCACGTCTCGGACCAAGTTGGCGGCCTTCACCCAGGTCTCCAACGCGCTCGGTACGGTCACGCCTGCCCGCGAGATGATCGAAATCGCCCATCGCCACGGCGCCCGCGTGCTGCTGGACGGCGCCCAAGGCATCGCCCACATGCCGATCGACGTGCAGGCGCTGGACGTCGACTGGTACGTATTTTCGGGCCACAAGATCTTCAGCCCGAGCGGGATCGGCGCGCTCTACGGCAAGCTGGATCTGCTCAACGCCACGCCACCCTGGCAGGGCGGCGGCAACATGATCCAGGACGTGACCCACGAGCGCACGATCTACCACGCCGCTCCGCACCGGTTCGAGGCCGGCACCGGCAACATCGCCGACGCGGTCGCGCTGGGCGCGGCGCTGGATTACGTGGATCGGCTTGGCCGGGAAAACCTGGAGCGGCACGAGCAGGAGATACTCCCTGCGCCACCGAGGGGCTGTCGACCGTGCCGGGCTTGCGCATCATCGGCACGGCGGCGGAAAAGGCCGGGGTGATCTCCTTCGTGCTGCCGGGCTTCCGCACCGAGGACGTGGGGAAGGCGCTCAACCGCCAGGGCATCGCGGTGCGCGCCGGCCACCACTGCGCCCAGCCCATCCTGCGGCGGTTCGGCCTGGAGACCAAGGTGCGGCCGTCGTTCGCGCTGTACAACACGCGCGAGGATGTCGACGCGCTGGTCGCCGCCGTGCGGCGCATCCAGGCGGGGAGCGTGGAGTTGGGCCGTTGAGGGGGATATCCTGGATCGGTGATGAGATAATCAGAGTCTGCTAATATTTAACCTTGTGTCATTCGATCGACGCCGGCTGTTCCACAGCCGGCGTCGTTTTCGCACTCTGAGCGAGCGATCCATGAAACCTGCCTCCCCACCCCAAACCATCGCCATCGTCGGCGCCGGCTTCAGCGGCACCCTGGTGGCCGCGCACCTGTTGTCCAGGGCGAAGGCGCCGCTGACGGTCCATCTGATCGAGCGGGAGCGCGGCCGCTTCGCCCGCGGCGTCGCCTACAGCACCACCGAGGACTGCCACCTCCTCAACGTACCCGCCGGGAACATGAGCGCTTATCCCGACGACCGCGAGCACTTCCTGCGCTGGGCGCAGGCCCGGAAGGATGAATTGCTGGATTGCCCTTGCGTCGGCGAGGTGAGTGCGGCGGCTTATCTGCCGCGGCGGGCCTATGGGGATTACATCACCCAGGTGCTCGATGAGGCCGAGCGCGGCGCGGCGCCCGGCGTAGGCCTTGAGCGCCGGATCGACGAGGTTGCTTCCTTGAAGGTCGAGGAGGGAGCCGTCGGCCTCCGGCTGGCCTCCGGCGCGCAGCTCCGGGCCGACCGCGTCGTCCTGGCGCTGGGGAATTTCCGCCCCGGCGATCCGTCCGGCGCCGATGCCGCGTTTTACCGCAGCGCCCGCTATCACGGCGATCCCTGGGCGCCCGATGTATTGGAAAAGCTCCTGCCGACCGAGTCCTGCCTCCTGGTGGGCAGCGGCCTCACCATGGTCGACTGGGCCATCACCTTGGACCAGGCCGGCTACCGCGGCGCCATCCACGTGGTGTCGAGGCGGGGCCTTTGGCCTCAGCGGCACAAACCGGGAGCGCCGGCGGCGTTCGGCGTCGAGCCCTCCGGTGCCGTCGGGGCCGTCCGCAAAGGCCTGCACAGTATCCGCGCTTTCATCCGCGACACCGGCGCCGACTGGCGTCCCGCAATCGACGCGCTGCGGCCTATGACCCAGACGCTATGGAAGAGTCTCGGACTGTCCGAGCAGCGCCGCTTCCTGCGCCATCTGCGCACGTTCTGGGATTGCCACCGCCATCGGCTGGCGCCCGGCATCGCCGCGCGGCTCGATCGGATGCTGGAGTCCGCCCAATTGGTTCGTCACGTCGGACGCATCCGCGGCTTCCGCGACGAGGGCGGCCGGGTCGAAGTCGCCATCCGGCCGCGGGGAAGCGACCAAAGCTACGTGTTCAATGTCGCTGCGGTCGTGAACTGTTCCGGTTCGGAGAGCGATTACCGCAGGCTCGACAGTCCCCTGGTCAAGGATCTGCTCGTGCGACGGCTGATCCGGCCGGATCCCCTGGCGCTCGGGTTGGACGTCGCCGACAACGGGGCCTTGGTCGATGCGGAAGGCGCCGCGTCCGAGTTCCTGTTCACGCTCGGGCCGCCGCAGAAGGGGCGGTTGTGGGAAACCACGGCGGTGCCGGAAATACGGGGGCAGGCCGCCAGGCTGTCGGCGGAGCTGCTGGGAGCCTAGTGCCTCAAACCGGCAGCATCAGGTCGCCGTATTTCGCCACGCTCGCATCGCAGGTCATCAGCCTGAGCGGTTCCGTGATGGCCTGAGCGATCAGTATGCGGTCGAGGGGATCGGCGTGGAGCCGGGGCAGCGTGCCGGTAGCGGCGGCATGATCGGCGGTAATCGGGAGCGGGACGTAGCCGGCCTCCGTGAAATAGCGGGCGGCTTCTGCGCCGGAAACCGGCATATTGCCGCGGTTGAGTGGGCAATCTCCCAGACCGACGCGGCGCTTACGAAAATCTCCGATGCCGGTGCCAGGATCAGTTCGCGTGCCCGGGCAGGCAGCCTCGGACTGTCCGTGATCGCCCACAGTGCGATGTGCGTGTCGAGCAGCAGCCTCAATTTGCGACCATGCCGAAGAGTTTCGCGATCGTGGCGTTATCCGCATCGATGTCGTCGGGCACGACGAAGGCCCCTTTGGCGACGCCGATGCGCACCAGCCTGGCAGCGGGCCTGCCGTTGCGGGCGATGACGATTCCCTGTTCCTGGCCGGATTCCACCTGTTCCACCAACTTCGACAGATGGGTTTTGGCTTCCAGCATGTTGACGGTGTTCATTGGGCTTCCTTCGAAAGGTCTCTGGTCGATCTTAGCCAAGATCGGCAGGGACGGACAAGCATGTATCCTGTTCCGGTCCAGCTAGCCGGAGTTCTCTTGCTGGTTCGCACGGTTTTTCGGTGCTTCCGCCTGGAGCGTCGCCATTTTTTGCGAAACCCGACGGGACATCCCAGTCACCCTCGGGAGCAAATTGTGGCGACGTCTTTGCCTTCGGCGGCCCGCGCCGTCCTGCGTCCGCCTCGGCTTCGTCCGTCTCTTATGCGACGCACTCCGCCAAGGCTCCCACAATGACTCGACGCCGTGTCGGTTCCCTTATGTTTTGTCTCCGCCCGCGATGAAGCCGCGGACTCCGACAAAACATCCGGGCCTACGGCTTCGCGGGGAGCGTCGCACTCGCTCGCTTCGCTCGACTTCCTTGTGCTCCTTCCAGGTGATTGCGACCGATCCGGACGGCGATCCGCTGACCTTCTTCCTGGGCTATCGTCCCCAGCATGGTTACGATCCCAAGACCGAAACCATGACCGTCGACCAGAACGGCCTCGTAAGCTACAACTGGCCCGCCGCCGCATTCTCGGTCTGGCCGAACGGTCCCTTCACCTTCCCCTATACCGTGACGGTCAGCGACGGCAAGGGCGGCTACGCCACGCAGACCGCCACCATGAACCTGCGTTGTCCGGACGGCCAGTCCTCGGTTTGGGACCCGAACAGTTGGAACGGGTCCTGTGTGACGCAGGCGGTGGGTATCACCATCACCTCCACTCCTGGCATCGGCGGACTCAATGCCGGCAAAAGCTACAGCTACCAGGTCACCGCCACCAGCGATAAGGGCCTGCCGCTGAGCTACGCCCTGGAAGGGCAGCCCGCCGGCATGAGTATCGACGCCAATGGCCTCATCACCTGGCAGGCCGCCGCGGAGGCATCCGGCGGCGTGACGTTCCAGGTGCTGGTGACCGACGGCCAGGGCGGCCATGCCAGCCAGAGCGTCACGGTCAACGTGCGCGTGGCGCCGAAGACCTGGCACAGCGACCACGGCATGTGCATGTAACCGGAGAAGAGAAACCCTCTCAAGGGGCGCTTCGGCGCCCCTTTTTTGGCGCCGAATTCTTGAATGGCGTGCCATTTGTGAATCGCGTGGCTCAGCACCATCATGTCCCATGCCTCGCCCAAAAGACCGGTATCGGGCCATGGCCCGAAGGAGCGGCGCGTCTCGACCCCGGAGTCCGCTGGATTCGGTCGGCGATCAACGGGCTGGAACCCGTCGATTTCAGCCTTCAATGGGGCATCACGGGGCGAAGGGGATCAAGAATCAGGCCGCGCGTCCGCGACGCCAGTTGAGTCAGGGGGGATGAAACATTCGGGGTTAGCCGGGCAGTGCGGCGCGCAGGTCGCTTAACGTCACCAGGAGTGTCATGGCATCAACCGGGGATGGATCAAAGCCCAGCGCTTGATAAAACGCCTTGGCGTCCTCGGAAATGGCGTGGACGACGATCCCACGAATGCCAAGCGTATCCGCAGCCTGAACCACACGTCGGGCGCCGTCGCGGAAAAGGGCGCGGCCAATCCCTTGACCCTGGTAAGCTTGATCGACGGCGAAACGCGCCAGAACCGCGACGGGAATGGGATCGGGCATATTGCGCCGAAACCGGCCCGAAGCGTCCTGGATTCTGATCGCTCCGGCCGCGAGGGCGTAATACCCGATCAGCCGGTGTTCGTCGCAGACCACGAAGGTCCGGGAGGCGCCACTGGACTGATTGGCCAATGCCCTGCGCTTCAACCAGTCGTCCAGGGAGGTAATGCCGGAAGCGAAGCTTTCCGTTCGATGGTGTTCAGCGAGCGGTCGGGGAGCCAGAAGCGGCAATGCTTACTCCCACGGCGCGGACGTCTGCATGGTTTTTCGCAGGCGCTCGTTGGGCTGCGGCGGCGCATCCAGACGCGCGAGAAATTCGGCATAGGCTTCCGGACTCACCACGAACACGGCGCGGTCGAGTAGAGCCTCCTCGGCGGCTCTACGCGCGGCATCGAGCATGAAATCCGTCCGGTTCTTGCCCAAAAGCTTGGCGGCCCGGTCAATCAATCCGCGATCTTCCGGTTTGATGCGGATATTCAGGCTATCGCGCCTGGTGGTCTGAGAGTGAGTCGTGGTCATAGCGATACCTCCACTTCGGGCTACTATAGCAGGATGTAAAGACAACGTCTTTACGAGCTTCTCCGGGTATCGCTTGAAAAAGCCAAGAAGGCGTTGCTGGGTAAATAACCCGCGACTGAAGTTGCAGCCCTCGACTACGTTCTTTGCACGGTGGCCGTGAACGCCAGTCCGCCGCGGTAGGCCGGAACCGGCTTCATCGGGTTCCGGCTACATGGTGTCAACGCCAAGACCCATGCCGACCCATCGCGCAACCCGTTCCAATTCCCGCAGGGAATTGCGCCCGGTCCTGGCGGTTCCGGCGTCCTTTGGGGCGGAGCCAGCCGTTTAGGCCGAGAGCTTGGGTCTCAACGCCCGTAATAGTCGGCCAGCGCCCGGATTTCCTCATCCGTGAGCTTGACCGCGAACTGGCTCATGCCGGCGTCGACGTCGTTGCTGCGCTCGCCTTTTTTGAAGCGCTGCAGAGCTTTCATGAGGTAGTCCCGGTTCTGACCCCGCAGCGCGGGTTGAAGATCCCAGCCCTGGCCGTGGGCGCCATGGCAGGCCGAGCAGGGCGGGATGAGCCGCTTCCTGTCGCCGCGAAGAATCGCGGGTTCCGGCGCCTCGGCCGCTGCCGGCCGCGGAAGCGCGCCCAGCCATTCGGCCAGGTCCGCCATGTCCTGAGGGCTCAGTTCCCGGACCACGGAAGCCATGGTGGCAGCGTCCGGTCCGGCCATCCGGTCGGCCTGGTAATCCGTCAGCATTTTGTAGAGGTACAGCGGACGCTGCCCGGCCAGCACGGGCCATTGCCGGTTGTCCGCCACGCCGTCCGGGCCATGGCAGCCGGCGCAGCCGCGCCCGGCGTAGAGCGTGTCTCCCCGTGCGGCATCGCCTTGGGGTTTGGCTGCGAGTTCGCGCTGCCATTCGGGCAGCGGCAAGGCTTCCGCCAGGGCGGCCGTTGCTCCGGCGGCCAGGCCGAACCCCAAAAACAGGTAGGAGAAAGTTTGGCGCATACGGGTTCCCTATCGGGTCATGACGAGAAAGCCGAAAAAGAAGTACTGGGCGATCCAGACGAGGAGCGCCGCGAGCGCGAATCCGCCGAGGCGGTCCACTCGCGGGGAGGCCGTGTAGACGCCGGGGCTCTTGCCGGCTTCCCAGGATATCGCCACGGAATAGGCGATGGCGAAGCCCCCCACCCCGGCGAAGGTCAGACAGAACAGCGCGTTGCTGTACCGGTCGAGGTTGACCGTGTAAGTGGACAGTTCATAGCCGTGCGTGCCGAACAGGATGCGGTGGCGCAGCGCCTCGCGGGCGATCGCGATCAGCAGGACGGCGCCTGCGGCGGCGGCGAAGGGCGCGTAGCCGCCGGAGGCCGATCTGAACAAGGCGGGGGTCACGATCAACAGCAGGATGCTTGCGTTGGCGGCGATGGACCAGAGTGACACCGGAAAGCCGGCTGCGCTGTCCGGCAGCGTCGCCATCCATGCCGCATAGCAGATGAGGGCGGCGAAGCCGCCTGTCGTCATGAGCTTGTTGCCGAGGCCGGCGATCCAGTCCAGGTACGGCGCGTCGCTCTGTTCCCGGCGGTCGAGGTAGCGCCGGCAGCCCAGCAGCCAGGCGCCGGTGACCGGGGCCGCCAGCACGATGAAGAAAAGGAACCGCCCGAGGTTGAACTCGTGGATACCGGAACCGGCGGTTTCGAGGTGCCCTTCCGGCGCATACCAGGCCATCCACAGTTCGGGCCGCAGCGCCTGGGAGGTGAGGGCATGCATGATGAAGCCCGCCGCGAGCAGCAGCGCGAGCGATACGGCCAGCGACCAGCGGCTGGTGGCCGATCCGCCTTCCTTGCCCACGAAGTAATGGTGGTACATCGCCCAGTAGGCCACCAGCAGCACCACGATGAAAGCGATGGCCCAGCGCGCCGACAGTACGTTGGAGACGTACCAAAACGGATCGTAGATGACCTGGACGAACAGCAGCGGCGCCACGCCGATCACGATGGCGATCGAGACCGCGACCTTGGCGGTGTCGAGCATCGGGCCCGCCAGCCGGCGCCAGTTGGCGTTCGATGAAAACGCGCCGGTCAGTGCCAGGGCCGTGCTGCCCAGCATGACGTGGACGGCGATCATGTGCAGCGCCCAGGTGAGCACCAGGAGAACCAGGAAAATGGCGGGATGGCTGGGCAGTCCGGAGCTGCTGCGCAATGCGTAAAGCGTTTCGATGTCCATGATGGGTTCCGTTCAGCGGGTGATGGAGTGCCACAGGGGCAGGCTGGCGATGAACTGTGCCAGGGCGTGCGTCTCGTCGTCGCGCAAGGGGATGCGCGGCATGTTCACCATGTTTCCGGTGACCAGGGCGCCTTTGATGAACCGTTCGATGTCCTCGGCGTCGCGGTTGCCGGCGAACATCTCGCCGAAGGGGCGGGTGCCGGTGGTGCCCAGGCCGTGGCAGTTCGAGCAGTACACGATGGCCAGCGCATGGCCGGCTTCCAGTTCGTTGCCTTCGCCGATGCGGCGCAGGCGCTCGGGGATGAACGGATGCAGCGCCAGCATGCCGCGGGATTCGAGCGCCGGCAGTTCGGATTTCACGCCCAGCGCCGGCACGTCGCGGGCGATGATCTGGTTCGAGTAGACGAACTGGCCGGCGACGTAGGGTTTGCGCATGGATTCGCGCGCCCGCTCCTCCGGCCAGATGCCGAATATCAGCAAGGCCGCCATCATCCCGGCGGCGAGGGGGACATTGAGCGCGCCGGGGCGCAGCAGCAGCGCCGCGAAATAGATCACGATCGCCGCCAGGATCGCCCACATCGCGGGGACGAACGATCCCGGCAGCCGGGTCTTCATGAGGAGCTGGGCGCTTTCCGGCAGCGTCGTCAGACCCCACTGAAAAAACACCGCGCCCAGCACCGCGCCGAGCATGCCCACCCAGGCCAGCTTCCGGGTCATCTCCAGCCGGAAGGCGCCGTCCCGGAGATAGGCGGCGATCAGCCCGCCGGCCAGGGCGGCCGCCATCAGCATGAAACAGGTGCGGCTCAGTATCTGGGCAAAGGTATAGAGGCCGAAAAAGCCGTTGAGGGTGCCGCCTTCGGTGAACCAGCGCTCCTGGCCGGGCCACATCATGAACGACAGGATGCCGACGATGATCAGCATGGTGGCCCAGGAGGCGAGGCCAAAGATCCAGGCGATCTTCAGATAGCTCCTGCCATCCACCTTGCCGGCCAGATAGACCAGCAGATAGATGCCCACCACCTCGATGAAGAAGAACACCCATTCGGTCGCCCACCACCACACGTAGCTGTGGATCAGGGCCGAAAGCCCCCGGGGGCTGGCGACCGTGGCCGAAAACCAGATGCCGGGACCGGTGATGGAGCCGAGCACGTAGGAAAACACCAGCAGGAAGACGCCGTACCGCCTGACGTACTCCAGCAGTTCCGGGCGGTTCCGCCGGACGGCGACGGTGGCGAGCCAGGTCGACACCAGGGCCGCCCCGACCGAGGTATGGGACGCCAGCACGTGGACGACGGCGATGATGCCCAATACCCAGCCGCTGCCCAGGGCCGGCTGGTACCAGGTGGGATAAAGGCCGAGTATCTCAATCGAGTTATCCATGGCGGTGATTTATCTCGCTTTGGGGTTGCTGGTATGGCGCCTCATGGAAATTCGCCAAGGTTCGCCAGGGAGAAATTCCCATAGGGTTCTCGGCGGCGGATTCGAGTAATTCCATATATTTTGCCTTCGGTTATCTCAAGGCGCCGGATGCTGACATGAGCGGAGCGCTGAAGTGAATATGGCAAAATGCCGCAGGACAATTTGTCGCATCCTCCAATAGTGGATATCTGCCATACTCTGCCGCCTGATATAGGCCGGTTCCGGACGATTGGGCCGGATTTATATACCGAGCGTATGGCGATGGAATCAGGCGCCGCATCCGCGGCGGCGAATTCGGATATCAACCAACCGACAGGAGCGTATGGGATGAATATGAGCAATATCGTGGTGTTTGCCTTGGGCAGCGGGGCGGCGGGAATCGCCTGCGCGTTGCTGAACGCCGGAGGAGTCCTGCGAAGAAGCGCCGGGTCTCCGGACGTTCAGGCGGTGGCGAAGGCGATCCAGGAAGGCACCGGAGCGTTCGTGAAGCGGCAATACCTCGCCGTGGCGGTGGTCGGGAGCCTTCTCGCGCTGGCTTTGACCAAGCTCGGTGCCTGGACCGCCAACGGCTTCATCGCCGGCGTCGTCGCTTCGGCGCTGGCGGGTTACGTTGGCTTGGCCGTTTCGGTGCGGGCCGAGGCGCGCATCGCAGACGCGGCGGGCGCGGGGCTGGGCGCGGCGCTGTCGACGGCCTTCCGGAGCGGAACGGCCATGGGGCTCCTCGTGGCCGGCCTCGCGCTGTCGGCCGTGGCGGGCTACTACGCCCTCGCGCTGTCCATGGGGACGCCGGACGACGTGCATGGAGGCCTATTGGGACTGGCGCTGGGCGGTTCGCTGATGAGCGTGTTCGCCAGGACGGTCGGCGGAGTCTGGGCGAAAGCCGTGGGCGGCTTCTCTAGGCAGGAGGCGGACGAGGCCGCGGCCGTCGGGGAAAGTGTCGGCGCCAATGCCGGCCATGCGGCCGGAACCGCGGCCGATGTGTTCGAAACCATCACGCTGGCGCTGGTGGCGGCGATGCTGCTGGCCCGGAGCGTCTTCGGCGCCGACAGCCCCTGGGTGGAGTTCCCCTTGCTGGTTGCCGGCCTCGTCCTGGCGGCTTCCCTGGCCGGCGCCTGCTTCGTGCGCCTGGGTAGGAGCCGCTATCTCGTGGGCGCCTTGTACCGCAGCGTGGTCGTCACCATGATCCTGGCCGGCGTGGGCCTCTATTACGCGTCCGAGTGGTTCCTCGGCCTGCCCGCCGCCCAGCCAGCCTTCAGCGTGCTGAACCTATTCTCCGCGGCCTGTACCGGTCTGGTGCTGGCCGGACTGAACATCGCCGCGGCGGAATATCACACCTCGAAGAGTTTCGGTTTCGCCCGGCGCATCGCGGCGGCCTCGCGCGGCGGCCCGGCGACCAACGTCGTCGCGGGTCTGGCCGCGGGACTGAAATCCACGGGATGGTCCATCGCCATTCTGTGCGCGGCTTTCCTCGGCCCTTACTCCCTCGGCGGCGGCTTTTCGGGACACGAGGGGACGGGCTTGTTCGCAGTGGGACTTGCCGCCGTCGCGATGGCTTCGCTCGGCGGCGTCATGGTCGCCATCGACGGTTATGGCATCGCCGCCGAGGCCGCGCACAGGATTGCCGAAACCGCCGGATTGCCGGACGAGGTGCGCCAGGCCACCGCTTCCCTGGACGCCGCCGGCCGGGCGACACGGCCAGTGGTGCAGGGTTATGCCGTGGGCGCCGGCGGCTTGGCGATGCTCGCCTTGTTCGCCGAGTATTCGAAGTGTTTCAGCGTTCCCCTGGCACTGAATCTGTCCGATCCGGTCGTGCTGACCGGACTGTTCGCCGGCGGCCTGATGCCGTACCTGCTGGGTTCGGTGTCGCTCGGGGCGGTCGGGAGCGTTTCCGGCGAAACGGGCCGGCGGGCGGATGCCGCCATGCGCGCGGCGTTCAAGCGGACGCTGATCCTGGTGCTGGTGCCCCTGACGGTTCCGCTCCTCGTCGGGTTCGGCGGCGGCCGGGAGGCACTGGGCGGCATGCTGGTCGGCGCCATCGTCACCGGCCTGTTCCAGGCATTCGCCATGAGCAGCGGCGGCGGCGCCTGGGACAGCGCGAGGCGGTACATCGAGGATGGCATGTACGGCGGCAGCGATTCGGAGGCGCACCGCGCGGCCTTGACCGGCGACCGGGTCGGAACCGCCTGCAAGGAGGCGGCGGGATCGGCGCTCAATCCGCTGATCAAGCTGATGGGCCTGGTGTCCGTGCTGATCGCGCCGCTGCTGGCCTGAGCCGATCCGGCGTTCATCGAGGGAGATGCGTATGCTTTCGACACGCAGCGTTTTTCAGGAGATACGGCGCGATCCCCGGGCGTTCCAGCTTCTGATGAGCATCGCCGCCAAGGGCGAGACCCAGGGCGGCTGGGAGAACGAGCGGATTGCGGCGCTGACGCCCGACCCGGCGCTGGCGCGCAAGATCCTGCGGCACGGCGCCGACGAAACCAAGCATGGCCTGATGTTTTCCAAGCTGCTCCGCAAGGCCGGGCTGGACGAAGTGCCCGTGCCGGCGGATGCCGATTACTGCATGATGCTGGAAAGCCGTGGCATCGGGCTGCCGCATGGCCGGCTCGGCCGTGACGAGCCGCTCGGTCTGGAGGAAATCCTGCAGTACCTGGTGCACAGCAAGGTGACCGAGGAACGCGCGTCCGACGAGGTGAACCGTCTGCTCCGGGTGTTCGGCGGCGATACGGAACTGGCGCCGAGCTTGCGGGTCATCGCGGAGGACGAAGTCAACCATCTCTCCTACGCCCACGAGGAACTGCTGAAGCTCAGCGGCCGGGGCCACGGAGAGCGCATCGCGCAAATGCTGAAGGCCTATGCGCGGGCCGAGATCCGTGTTTACCGGGACGTCGGCCTGGCGTTCGTCCGCCACATGGCGGCGCTCCTGGGTTGGAGCAGGCCCAAGCAATGGCTGCTGGAGCTTGGCGTTTCGGCGGCCTACGTCCTGGAACGGACGTTCGCCTGGCGGCGGCTGGCGGCGCTCCGGCCCCCGTTGCGCAACGATGCCATGGGGAGCTGAGGCGATGGCGGGAGGGAAACTGAAGGCGGGATCGGCGGAGCACGGGCAACGGTTCTGCCGCAGCTTCATCGACAGCCATCTGCGGTTCGAGCCGGAACGGCTGGCCTGGCCGGCGCTGGAGCCGGCCATGCTGCAGCGGCTCAGGGAGGTGCCGTTCTGGCAGGAGGTCCTGTACACCGAGATGCGGGCGATCCGGATCATCGAGGCGTTCGCGCCGACCATTCCGGACCCTTTGGTGCGCGAGGCCATGGACCTGATGGCCGAGGAGGAAAGGCGCCACGAGCGTCTGGTCCGCCACCTGATCGCCCGCTACGGGATCGTGATCGAAGCCAGGGAGATTCCGCCGTTGCCGTCGAACGTCGAACGGACGTTCATCGACTTCGGCTACGGCGAATGCGTGGATTCCTTCCTCGGATTCGGCTTCTTCCGGCTCGCGCGGGAGAGCGGATTCCTGCCGCCGGGAATGTTCGCCATCCTGGAAATCCTCATGGGGGAGGAAGTCCGCCACGTGCTGTTCTTCGTCAACTGGATGGCCTGGCACGAAGCGCGGCACGGCCGCGGCGCGGCTCCCTTGCGCGGCCTGACCTCGGCATGGTATTACGCCCGCGCGATCGCGGCGCTGGCCGGAGTCGCCTCGCGGAACGCCCGCCACCAGGGCAACGGCCGGGAATTTTCGGCGACCCAGGCCGCCGGCCTGATGCAGGGCTTCACGGTGGGCAGGCTCCTCGAGGCCTGTCTGGAGGAAAACCGGCGCCGGCTGGACGCATACGATCGGGATTTGCTGCGTCCGCGCCTATTGCCGGCACTGGCGCGCATCGCACTGGGGTTTACCGGCAGGGGCGGGCGGCGGATACGTGAGGAAAACAGGCAGGAGTTTTGAACGGACAGGTACGGAGCGCTCTACGCGGCCGGAGGGGGGGCTCCGCCCGCAATGGCGTCAGCCGGATCGCCGCGATCGCAATGATTGCGGCGGTCGCGCTGCCCCTGGGCATGCTGGCATGGCGGGAGCAGGCGGAGCGCGCCCGCCCGCTGGTATCCGGCAGCCTGCTGCCCCAGCCGCGGCCCATCGCCGATTTCGCACTGACCGGTGACGACGGCAGGCCGTTCACGCGGGCCGGCCTGCTCGGCCGCTGGACCGTCGTCTTCGTCGGCTATACCCACTGCCCCGACGTCTGTCCAACCACACTGTCCCGGCTCAAGGCCGCCAAAGCCAGGCTCGGTGCCGATGGCGCGCGGCTGGCGGTGCTCTTCGTTTCGGTCGATCCCGAGCGCGACACGCCGGACCATCTGGGGCGCTACGTGCGTTATTTCGACAAGGATTTCCGGGCGGTGACCGGCCCGGTGGATGCGCTGACGGCGCTGGGGCGCCAGCTCGGCTTCGTGTTCGTCAAGAATCCCGGCGCGGAAGGCGAGGGTTACGGCATCGATCATTCCGCCGAGCTGATATTGCTCGATCCGAAGGCGCGCCTGGCCGGCTATCTGACTCCGCCGTTCCAGGCCGAGACGCTGGCCGCCGATCTCGGAACGATACTCAGGAAACGGGTTGCTCGATGATGACTGTTCGTATCCTCTGCGGGGCCTTGGCTTTGGTCACCATGCCGGGCCACGCCTGCGAAGGGCTGGAGGTTTCAGACGCCAGAGTGATGGAATCCCCGCCCGGCGCCAGCGTCCTCGCGGGGTTTGCGACCCTGCGCAACGGCGGGGATGCGCCGCTCGTCATCCGCCGCGCCGACAGCCCGGATTTCTCGGCGGTGGAATTCCATTCGCTGGTGCGGCGGGACGGGCTGATCCGGATGACGGTGGACAGTTCGCTGACCGTGCCGCCGCATGGCTCGCTCGCCATCAAGTCGGGCGAGCGCCATCTGATGCTGATCAAGCCTGCCAGAGATTTTCACGAGGGGGAGTGGATCACCGTCCGCCTGTTCTGTTCGACTGGAACGCTGGAAGTGAAGATGCCGGTCGGCAAGAGCGGTTAAGTTCGGGCCTGGGCCGCCGCGCGCATGCGGAAGGCCTGGATGCGTTCATCGAAGCCGTCCAGCAACGCCATTTGGGCTTCGAGCCGCTGAAGCTGCGGGGCCGCCTCGCCCGAGGCCTGTGAGCGCTCCGCCGCGCCCCTGGCCAAGGCCTGCTCCAGTCCGTCCGCCACGTTCGCCAGGCGCTGCCGCAAGCTGGCCGACAGCTCCTCCCTCGCTTCCTCCAAGTGCCGCCGGAAGTCGCTGCGGATGCGTCCGGCCAGCATTTCCACCGCTTCGGCCAACTGGCGTCTGCGCCGCCGGACGATGCCGTGCCTGGCCCAGCGCTCGGCCAGGGCCTTGAACTTCCGGAAGCGGGGCGCGACCAGGTCCGGCGCCCGTTTCAGCGCCTGTTCCGCGAGCAGCTCCAGCCCCACGGGTTCGCCGGGGGGGCGGAAGCCGGTGTGCGGTCTCTCCGGCCAGGGTGTTTCCGGGGCGGCGGCCGGCACGGCAAGCCGGAACAGACCGCCGGCGAAGCGCTGGAGGTCGGCGATCGTTTCGTCGATGCCGAGATTGAATTCTTCGGCGATTTCCGCGACCGCCGCGCCGCCTTGCCGTTCCAGCGCATCCCGCCAGCCGGAGAAAGCCTCCGCGACTTCCTCCCGGATGAAGGTTTCCAGGCGCTCGTCGAAATCCTTAGGGGTCCGATGGTCCTGATCGAGGACCAGTCCGTCGAATCTCCGGCCCAGGCGTGAACTCAGCTCCTCGAGCCGGCGCTCGGGATCGCCCGCGAAAATCCCGTCGGCCAGCAGGCGGAACTCCTGCCGCAGACGCCCGTCGAGCCGCCGCAGTTCGCGCTCCGCCTGCGCCCGGCGGGCGGCAAACCGGGCGATCTTTTCGTCCAGTTCCGCTATCGGCAGGGTCAAGGAGCGCCGCTCCAGCCCGGTTTCCATGCGCATCCGGCCGATCAGGCGCGCGAGGCCGGAAGCCGCGGCGTCGAGCAGTAGGGCGCCTTTTTCCTCCATCAGGAAGCGCTCGAGCGCCTCGGCGAAGACCGGGAGCCGGCTCGCCTCCAGGCGCGCGGGATCATCGGCGGCTTTCCCCGCCAGCGCCTGTGCAGCGGAGACAGGAAAAAGGCGGACATCCGCATCCACCGCCTCGGCCAGGGCGCGGCGGGAGAAGCGCTCGACCTCGCCGGTGTCGGCTTCCCGCAGGATGTCGATCTTGTTCAGCAGAAAAAAGATGCGGCCGGCGTAGTTCCGGACCTCGTGCAGGAATTCCAGTTCGGCCTCGCTCACGGGCTGGTCGGCGGAGAGGACGAACAGAGCCGCATCGCACTGCGGCAGCCGGGCATAGGCGGTGTCGGTGTTGTGGCGGAATACCGAACCGACGCCGGGGGTATCCACGACGCGCACGCCGTTCCTCAGCAGGGGCGAGGGCGTCCGGATCAGCACCTCCCTCACGCCTTTCCCGTTGCCGGGATTGCCCGGTTCGGTGACGTAATCCGCGAGCGCCTCCGGGGGAATGTCGAAGGGGCCGCCGTCCAGCGGATGGACGGTGACCCGGTGCGTCTCGCCGTAGGTGAGGATGGTCACCACCGAGGTCAGCGGCACCGCCGCCGTGGGCAGCAGGCTTTCACCCAGCAGCGCGTTGATCAGGCTGGTCTTGCCGCGCTTGAACTGCCCGACCGTCAGGACGTCGAAATGGCCGGCCTGCAGCTTGTCGCGCAAGGCGAGGGCAGGGCGCAGAGCGCCGGGGAAGTTTTCCGCCAGCTCGTCGATCAGGCTCAGGAGTTCCGCTTTGAGGTCCGCATAGCCGGCCGCCGCGGGTGTGTCACCGGCCACGCCGGAACGGGGGATGGCGTTCATTCCGCCGTGGTGGGATCGATGACGGTGCGGACTTCGTTGATCGCATCGGCGGGAAAGCCGCCTTCCAGCGCATGCTGCATCAGCGTGGCGGCGTCCGGGGCGATGTAGATGCAATACACCTTGTCGTCGGTGACATAGCTGTGAAGCCATTGAACCTGCGGTCCCATCGCGTTGAGGATGGAACAGGACTTCCGGGAAATCCGCTGCAACTCATCGCGCGACAGGTTTCCGGCGCCGGGAATCGTACGCTCTATGACATATTTGGGCATGGTTATTCGCCTGAAGGTTTTTTTTGGTTTAGAAGATCGGCCTGTATCGTGCTTGTCGATCGAGGCGCATCGTGCGTTACCCGATTTTTCCATGGATCGCAATTTCGTTGAATGCGGCGAAATGTCTCATGGTCCGGCATCGATGCATAGCCCTTCGTTGGGCCCGGATGGAATCATTATGTCCGATAACTGTCCGGAGATCGGACAGGTGTAGCGTTATCGGACACATCGTCCATTCAAGACGGATACGGTTGGGTATTCCTGTCATCGTCTCAAGGTATTGATATCCCTGTATCTCTGGCCTGAATTAAAAGTTGGCACGATCCCTGTAATTAAGTTGTCACGACCTCGTCGGAGGTTGTATGTCCGGTGTCCACTGACGTCACCGGGCATTCGTCATTCAAAGAATGTGTTACGGAGGAAACAACCAATGGCACTTAGCACCGCAACCAAGGCCGCGACGGACGCGCTGGCTGCCAATCGGGCACCCGCCAGCGTGAATGCACAGGAAGTGCACCGCTGGCTCCAGAGCTTCAACTGGGACTTCAAGAACAACCGGACCAAGTACGCCACCAAGTACAAGATGGCGAACGAGACCAAGGAACAGTTCAAGCTGATCGCCAAGGAATATGCGCGCATGGAGGCCGTGAAGGACGAACGCCAGTTCGGCAGCCTGCAGGATGCGCTGACCCGTCTGAACGCCGGCCACCGCGTTCACCCGAAGTGGAACGAGACCATGAAAGTGGTTTCCAACTTCCTGGAAGTGGGCGAATACAACGCCATCGCCGCCAGCGGAATGCTGTGGGACTCCGCCCAGTCCGCGGAACAGAAGAACGGCTATCTGGCCCAGGTGCTGGACGAAATCCGCCACACCCACCAGTGCGCCTACGTCAACTACTACTTCGCCAAGAACGGTCAGGACCCGGCCGGCCACAACGACGCCCGCCGCACCCGCACCATCGGGCCGCTGTGGAAGGGCATGAAGCGCGTGTTCTCGGACGGCTTCATCTCCGGCGACGCGGTGGAATGCTCCATCAACCTGCAACTGGTGGGCGAAGCCTGCTTCACCAACCCGCTGATCGTCGCAGTGACCGAATGGGCCGCCGCCAACGGTGACGAAATCACCCCGACGGTGTTCCTGTCGATCGAGACCGACGAGCTGCGCCACATGGCCAACGGCTACCAGACCGTGGTCTCCATCGCCAACGATCCGGCTGCCGCCAAGTACCTCAATACGGACCTGAACAACGCGTTCTGGACCCAGCAGAAGTACTTCACGCCGGCGCTGGGCATGCTGTTCGAATACGGCTCCAAGTTCAAGGTCGAGCCCTGGGTCAAGACCTGGAACCGCTGGGTGTACGAGGACTGGGGCGGCATCTGGATCGGCCGTCTGGGCAAGTACGGCGTGGAATCCCCCCGCAGCCTGAAGGACGCCAAGCAGGACGCTTACTGGGCGCACCATGACCTGTTCCTGCTGGCCTACGCGCTGTGGCCGACCGGCTTCTTCCGCCTGGCCCTGCCGGACCAGGAAGAAATGGCCTGGTTCGAGGCCAACTATCCGGGTTGGTACGACCATTACGGCAAGATCTACGAGGAATGGCGCGCCCGCGGCTGCGAGGATCCGTCTTCGGGCTTCATTCCGCTGATGTGGTTCATCGAAAACAACCACCCGATCTACATCGACCGGGTGTCGCAGGTGCCGTTCTGCCCGAACCTCGCCAAGGGCGCCAGCACCCTGCGCGTGCACGAGTACAACGGCCAGATGCACACCTTCAGCGACCAGTGGGGTGAACGCATGTGGCTGGCCGAGCCGGAGCGCTACGAGTGCCAGAACATCTTCGAACAGTACGAAGGCATGGAGCTGTCCGAAGTGATCGCCCAGCTGCACGGCCTGCGCAGCGACGGCAAGACGCTGATCGCCCAGCCCCACGTCCGCGGCGACAAGCTGTGGACCCTGGACGACATCAAACGTCTGAACTGCGTCTTCAAGAACCCGGTGAAGGCATTCCAGTGATCGCGCATCGGGCTCCGTCCCTGGGCGGAGTCCGGTCCCGCAATCACCCGATCAACATCAAACTAAAGGAACATTGATATGAGCATGTTAGCCCGGATGTTTCATAAAAATGCCCCCTGCGCCCGATAGCTTGGCCAGCTGCCTATTTTTTCAGTCCACCGAACTGACCTACGCCCCCCATGAGGCATGGGCAGCCCCTCGACCTGCCTCTTTTCGCGGGGGTGGTGGCCGGAATCCAGACACTGGACGCAATCAACCCTCCGAGTCCTGCCGGATCCTCCTCGGTTGAGGGTGACGGCGCGCTTCAGGCCATGGCCGGTGGTCGGACGAGATAGAGTATCTCGGTGACCCGGTGCAACAGCGCCTTCACCGGACAGGCGCTCGGCAAGTGCAACTTGATCCGGTCCTTGTACTGCACCACCCGCACCGCCAGCTTGAACAGCTTCAGGATGAGGGTCATGGGCTGCGCCTTGGCCAGTTCGGTGTGGCACAGGGTGTGCTCCCGCAGGCTGTGGATCAGGCTGTAGGCGGCACAGGCATAGAACAGGCGCAGGTGGTTGGCGAGGAAGGCATGGTCGGCGGTGCGATCACTGGCCAGATCGTTCTTCACCGCCTTGATGAAGTTCTCGTCCTGGCCGCGTGCGCAGTACAGATCCCGGTACAGCGCCTCCGGCGTCGGGTCGGCGAGCGAGGTCACGACGAAGCGCGGGTTGTCCCCCAGGCCCATGACCTCGGCCTTGAGCACCACCCGATAGGCCTTGGGCCAGGAACCGGCCTGGTAGGCCACCTCGTCATACAAACGGGTCGCCGCCGGCTCGGGCTGTTCGGCGCGGCGAGCGAAATCACAGCGTTGCGCATGCAAGGCGCGCGTCTTGGCAAGCAGCGGCTCGGCCTTGGGCGTCAGCACCTGGTTGCCGGCCAGGCCGAAGAGGAAATCCATCCGTGCATCGGCTTCGCACAGGGCCATCAACTCCGGGTTGGCGAAATGGCCATCCCCGCGCAGGACGAGGTGGGTATCCGGCCAGGCCTGGCGCAGGCGGCGCACGACCCGCTGGAGGATGGCGGCGTTCTCGCGCCCGGTGGGGCGTTTGCCGGGCCGCAGCACGGCGGTGATGAACTTGCCGGAGAGGCCCTCGAACAAGAACAGCGGCAGATAGCAGTGGCTGCCGTAGTGGTGATTGTAGAAGGCCAGTTCCTGCTGCCCGTGGGTGCGGTCTTCGGAGTGGTCCATGTCCAAGACGATGACCGCGGGCGGGGTGGTGTAGCTGGCGATGAAGGCATCGACGAAGGCGCGGGCCAGGCGGTAGATGTCCTTGCGGGAGACTCCGTTCTCCAAGCGCGAGAAGGTGGGGCCGGAAGCCAGGGCGTTGTCGGCATCCAACGGCGCCCGCTCGGCCGCCAGCTTGAACACGGGATCGTGGCGCAGGCTGTTGGCGTCGTTGCCGTCGGCATAGCCGCAGGCGGTCTGGAAGATGCGCTGACGCAGGAGGTCGGCCAAGCTGTGGGCGATGTAGGAAGGGTGCCGGCGATCCTGAATGGCCGAGGCCAGACGGGCGATCAATCCGGTCTGCCGATCCACGCCCTGCAGGAGGAGGGCGCCGAAGTCGCTGGACACCGCGCCGCCTTCGAAGTCGGCACGGACGGTGAAGCCGGCGACGGTGGGAAAACGGAGCTGGGTCGGGATAGAATCACTCATTGGGCGGTCTCGTTTAGGCTTCGTACGAAGCGTTATTGGCGCAACTCCAATTATATCAATTGGTTAAGCGAGATTCGCCCACTTTCTTGAAATATCCGGGTTAGGAGAAAGACGCCGCGGATTGACCGATCCGGAAATGGCGGCCGTCATCCTGAAGGCGCTTCCCGAAGCTCCGCTGGACAGCAACAACAAGATGGGCTATTTCGTCACGCCGCGCTGGAAGCGCCTGACGGAATACGAAGCCCTGACCGTGTACGCGCAGCCCAACGCCGACTGGATCTCCGGCGGCCTGGACTGGGGCGACTGGACCCAGAAGTTCCATGGCGGCCGTCCGTCCTGGGGCAACGAGACCACGGAGCTGCGGACGGTCGACTGGTACAAGCACCGCGACCCGCTGCGCCGCTGGCACGCGCCCTACGTCAAGGACAAGGCCGAGGAATGGCGCTACACCGACCGCTTCCTGCAGGGCTATTCCGCCGACGGCCAGATCCGGTCGATGGACCCGACCTGGCGGGACGAGTTCATCAACAAATACTGGGGCGCATTCCTGTTCAACGAATACGGATTGTTCAACGCCCATTCGCAGGCTTCCCGCGAGGCGCTGTCGGACGTGACCCGGGTCAGCATCACTTTCTGGGGTTTCGACAAGATCGACCTGGCCCAGATGATCCAGTTGGAGCGCGGGTTCCTGGCCAAGATCGTGCCCGGATTCGACGAATCCACCGCGGTGCCGAAGGCCGAGTGGACCACGGGCGGCGTCTACAAGGGCGCTCGCCTGGCGGTGGAGGCGCTGTGGCAGGAGGTGTTCGACTGGAACGAGAGCGCCTTCTCGGTCCATGCCGTCTACGACTCGCTGTTCGGCCAGTTCGTCCGCCGCGAGTTCTTCCAGCGGCTGGCGCCTCGATTCGGCGACAACCTGACGCCGTTCTTCATCAACCAGGCCCAGACCTACTTCCAGATCACCAAGGTGGGGGTGCAGGACCTGTACTACACCACCCTGGGCGACGATCCGGAATTCGGCGACTACAACCGTACGGTGATGCGCAACTGGACCGGAAAGTGGCTGGAGCCCACCATCGGGGCACTGCGCGACTTCATGGGGTTGTTCGCGAAACTGCCGGCCGGCGCCACCGACAAGGATGAAATCACCGCTTCCCTGTACCGGGTCGTCGACGACTGGATCGAGGACTACGCCAGCAGGATCGACTTCAAGGCGGACCGCGACCAGATTGTCAACGCGGTTTTGGCAGGACTGAAATAGGAAATATCACGATGAGCGTAAGCAGCAACGCATATGACGCCGGCATCATGGGTTTGAAAGGCAAGGATTTTGCCGATCAGTTCTTTGCCGACGAAAACCAGGTGGTCCACGAGAGCGACACGGTCGTTCTGGTCCTCAAGAAATCGGACGAGATCAACACCTTCATCGAGGAGATTCTTCTGACGGACTACAAGAAGAACGTCAATCCGACGGTGAACGTGGAAGACCGGGCCGGCTACTGGTGGATCAAGGCCAACGGCAAGATCGAGGTGGACTGCGACGAGCTGACCGAGCTTTTGGGCCGCTCTTACAACGTCTATGACTTCCTGGTCGACGTTTCCTCCACCATCGGCCGGGCCTACACCCTCGGCAACAAGTTCACCATCACCAGTGAACTGATGGGCCTGGACCGGAAGCTCGAAGACTATCACGAATAAGGAGATCGACATGGGCATACACAGCAACGACACCCGCGACGCCTGGGTGAACAGGATCGCGCTGCTCAACACCCTGGAGAAGGCGGCAGAGATGCTGAAGCAGTTCCGGATCGACCACAGCACGCCGTTCCGCAACAGCTACGAGCTGGACAACGACTACCTGTGGATCGAGGCCAAGCTCGAGGAGAAGGTCGCCGTCCTCAAGGCACACGCCTTCAGCGAGGCGGACTTCCGCCACAAGACCGCTTTCGGCGAGGACGCCAAGGCCGTTCTGGACGGCACCGTCAAGAAGATGCACGCGGCCAAGGACAAGTGGGAAGCGGAGAAGATCCACATCGGTTTCCGCCAGGCCTACAAGCCGCCGATCATGCCGGTCAATTACTTCCTGGACGGCGAACGCCAACTGGGAACCCGGCTGATGGAGCTGCGCAACCTCAACTACTACGACACGCCGCTGGAAGATCTGCGCAAGCAGCGCGGCGTGCGGGTGGTGCATCTGCAGGCGCCGCACTGACGGGAGGAAGTCTCCGGCTGGACTTACGGCAATGCCGCAAAGTCCAGCCGGGCAGGGATGCCGCTCCGGGCCGGCCAGCCGGTCCGGCCCGGAGCTTTTGGTTTTTCAAGGAGCGCGCCGGTGCGCCGCGCGCTCCTCCATCTATCGTAAGGAAATCACCATGGTCGAATCGGCATTTCAGCCATTTTCGGGCGATGCAGACGAATGGTTCGAGGAACCAGGGCTCCAGGCCGGTTTCTTCCCTTCCGCGGACTGGCATCTGATCAAGCGCGACGGCACCTATGCGGCCTACGCCAAGGATCTCGATTTCATGTGGCGGTGGGTCATCGTTCGGGAGGAAAGGGTCGTGCAGGAAGGTTGCTCCATCAGCCTGGAATCGTCGATCCGCGCGGTGACGCACGTACTGAATTATTTTGGCATGACCGAACAACGCGCTCCGGGCGAGGGCCGGACCGGCGGGGTTCAACATTGAACAGGTAAGTTTATGCAGAGAGTTCACACTATCACGGCGGTCACGGAGGATGGCGAATCGCTCCGCTTCGAATGCCGTTCGGACGAGGACGTCATCACCGCCGCCCTGCGCCAGGATATCTTCCTGATGTCGTCCTGCCGGGAAGGCGGCTGTGCGACCTGTAAGGCCTTGTGCACGGAAGGGGACTACGACCTCAAGGGCTGCAGCGTTCAGGCCCTGCCCCCGGAAGAGGAAGAGGACGGGCTGGTCCTGCTGTGCCGGACCTACCCGAAGACCGATCTGGAAGTCGAGCTGCCCTACACCCATTGCCGGATCAGCTACGGCGAGGTCGGCAGCTTCGAGGCAGAGGTCGTCGGGCTCAACTGGGTGTCGACCAACACGGTTCAGTTCCTGTTGCAGAAGCGGCCGGACGAGTGCGGCAACCGGGGGGTGAAATTCGAGCCCGGCCAGTTCATGGAGCTGACCATTCCCGGCACCGACGTTTCCCGCGCCTATTCGCCGGCGAACATTCCGAACCCGGAAGGTCGCTTGGAGTTCCTGATCCGTGTGCTGCCGGAGGGGCGGTTTTCGGACTACCTGCGCAACGATGCGCGCGTCGGCCAGGTGCTTTCCGTCAAGGGGCCGCTGGGCGTGTTCGGACTGAAAGAGCATGGCATGGCGCCGCGCTATTTCGTGGCCGGGGGAACGGGGCTGGCGCCCGTGGTGTCGATGGTCCGGCAAATGAGGGAGTGGACCGCGCCTAACGAGACCCGCATCTATTTCGGCGTGAACACCGAGCCGGAATTGTTCTACATCGACGAGTTGAAGTCCCTGGAACGATCCATGCGCAACCTCACCGTGAAGGCTTGTGTCTGGAAGCCGGGCGCGGACTGGGAAGGCGAGCAGGGCTCGCCCATCGATCTGCTGCGGGAAGACCTGGAGGCCAGCGCCGTCCGGCCGGACATCTACCTGTGCGGCCCGCCGGGCATGATCGATGCCGCCTGCGAGGTGGCGCGCAGCCACGGCATTCCCGGCGAACAGGTCTTCTTCGAAAAGTTCCTGCCGTCCGGTACGGCCTGAACCGGGGAAGCGCCGTGAGCACCGAGCAGTTCCCGCCCCAATTCCTGCGCGAAATGATCGAGCAACTGGATGCCAGCATCCAGGATCTCGTGCGCAAGGAAAAGGGGCTCGCGGCCTCCCTGGGCACGGGCAGGGTCGCCGAACTCAAGGAGTACTGGGACCACGTCCTCACTCCCGAGGAAGAATGGGAGCTCAAGCGGACCATGGACTTCCGCGACCGCGAACTGGTGTGGATCTGGTCCCGCCTCAAGCGTGCCCGCACGAGCCGCGCCAACGCCGGGGAAGCCTACATGCGCCACCTGTCACCCGCGGCGCGCAAAAACAATCAATCCTGACTGGAGTCGACTCAACATGGCAAAGGAAGTGGTCTACCAAGGGAACGCGCGGCAGCGCATGATGCAGGGCATCGAGATTCTCGCCCGCGCGGCGATGCCGACGCTGGGCGCCACCGGCCCCAGCGTCATGATCCAGCACCGCGCCGACGGCCTGCCCCCCGTTTCGACCCGGGACGGCGTCACGGTGGCGAATTCCATCGTGCTCAAGGACCGCGTCGCCAATCTCGGCGCCCGGCTGCTGCGGGACGTCGCCGGCACCATGTCCCGTGAAGCGGGCGACGGCACCACGACCGCCATCGTGCTGGCCCGCCATATCGCCAAGGAGATGTTCAAGAGCCTCGCCGCCGGGGCCGATCCCGTCGCGCTCAAGCGCGGCATCGACCGTGCCGTCGCCTGCGTGACCGAGGACATCCGGGCCCGGGCCTGGCGCGGCGAGCAGGAGTCGCTCATTCTGGGCGTGGCCGCGGTGGCGACCAAGAACGAGCCCGGGGTGGGCCGTCTGCTGCTGGAAGCGCTGGAGGCGGTCGGCGTCCACGGCGCCGTGTCGGTCGAGCTGGGGCAGCGGCGCGAGGACGTGCTCGACGTCGTCGACGGCTATCGCTGGGAGAAGGGTTATCTGTCGCCCTATTTCGTGACCGACCGGACCCGGGAGCTGGCCGAACTCGAAGACGTGTACCTGCTGATGACCGATCTGGAGGTGACCGATTTCATCGATCTGGTGCCGCTGCTGGAGGAGGTCACCGAGGCCCGCGGCAGTCTGTTGATCGCCGCCGACCGCGTTCACGAGAAAGCCCTCGCCGGCATTCTGCTCAATCACGTGCGCGGCGTGTTCAAGGCGGTCGCCGTCACCGCTCCGGGGTTCGGCGACAAGCGGCCGAACCGCCTCTTGGACTTGGCCGTGCTGACCGGTGGCCGCGCGATCCTGGAGGCCAAGGGCGACCGGCTGGACCGGGTCACGCTGGCCGATCTGGGGCGGGTGCGCCGGGCGGTGGTCAGCGCCGACGAAACCGCGCTGCTCGGAACGCCGGGTACCGAAGCCTCCCGCGCCCGCCTCGAAGGTCTGCGCCTGGAGGCCGAACAGTACCGGGCCCTCAAGCCCGGCCAGGGCTCGGCGACCGGGCGCCTGCACGAACTCGAGGAACTCGAGGCCCGCATCATCGGCCTGAGCGGCAAGTCCGCGGTTTACCGCGTGGGCGGCGTGACCGACGTGGAGATGAAGGAGCGGATGGTGCGGATCGAAAACGCCTACCGCTCGGTGGTCTCCGCCCTGGAGGAGGGCGTGCTGCCGGGCGGCGGGGTCGGATTCCTCGGCAGCCTTCCCGCATTGGCGGAACTCGGAGCGCGCGACGCGGACGAAGCGCGCGGCATCGGCATCGTCCGTTCGGCGCTGGCGGAGCCGTTGCGGGTCATCGGGGAAAACTCGGGGCTGTCGGGGGAGGCCGTCGTCGCCAAGGTCATGGATCACCCGAATCCCGGCTGGGGCTACGACCAGGAAAGCGGGAGTTTCGGCGACCTCCATGCCAAGGGAATCTGGGACGCCGCCAAGGTGCTCAGACTGGCCCTGGAGAAAGCCGCATCGGTCGCCGGCACTTTTCTCACCACCGAAGCGGTGGTGCTGGAAGTGCCCGATCAAGCGGCTTTTGCCGGCTTCAGCGCGAATTGGGCCGCCGCGACCAGAGAGGACCCGCGGGTCTGAATGGGGTGGGAAAAGCTCAAATTCCGGGAAATCAGGCCATAGCGTAACGTACGCCGTTACGACCGTTCTGCTTGGCCTGGTAGAGGGCATTGTCGGCCTTCAGCAGCAGGTCCTTCAGGCTGGTGGCGGACGCGGAGTCGGCCACGCCGATGCTGGCCGTCAGCGGGCGGGACAGCTCGAGGTCCAGGGGCTGGCGCCGCTCGATCGCGCTGCGGATGCGGTCGGCGGTCTGGATGGCGGCGGCTCCGCCCGTGTCCTGGGTGATGATCAGGAATTCTTCGCCCCCCATCCGGCATACGATGTCGCTGGTGCGCACGGTTTCCCGCATGACGCGGGCGGCATGAACGAGCGCCTGGTCGCCGGCGTCGTGGCCGAGGGTGTCGTTGATGGATTTGAACCAGTCGAGGTCGAGCATCATGATGCTCAGCGGCCGGCCGAACATCCGCGCCTCCGCCCATTCCTGTTCCAGTCTGTCCATCGCGTAGCGGCGGTTGGGCAGGCCGGTGAGCTGGTCGGTATGGGCCATGAGTTCCAGGCGGCGGTTCGCGGCGGCCAGTTCCGAGGAGTAGCGCTCGATTTCCTTGCGTTCCCGCGCGAGCTTCTTGTGCAGGGTGATGATGCGCTGGCCGGCCCATATGCGGGCCTTGAGGACTCTGACGCTGGGCGGTTTGATGACGTAATCGTCGATGCCCGCGCCGAAGGCTTCGACCAGCGCATCCTCGCTCTCGCTCGCCGTGAGCATGACGATGTAGACGTTGCCGCCCAGCGCGGACGCCCGCAGTGCCTTGCACAGCTCCAGCCCGTTCATGGGCTTCATGTGCCAATCCGTGATCACCATTTCCGGTTCGTGCTCGAGCGCGTATTCGAGCGCCGCTTCGCCGTCCCGCCGTGACGCGACGTGATGCCCGTCCGCTTCGAGCTGGCGGGACAGCCGGGTCAGCATGAGGGGGTCGTCGTCCGCGAGCAGCACGTGCAGCTTTTCGTCCGCCTGCGGCATCTGGCCGGAAGGCTCCGCGCTGCCGGTTTGATCGTCGTCGGCGATGCCGATCATCCGGGTCCAGTCGAGCCATTCCGCCTGCGGGCCGCCGAGCAGGTGTGCCAGATCCTCGTCGTCGAGTCCGCATTTTCTCGCTTCCACCTGCAGTGTCGGCGACAACGCCATCCGCCGCGGCTCTTCGGCGAGGCGGTAATCCGCGACCCGCCGCGCCAGGACCAACTGCCGGGCGAAACGGCCGGTGCGGCCGTCGTCCTGGATTTCGTCCCGGTGGCTCAGTTCGAGCGCGTCGATGAAAACCTGCGGAAATCCCCAGTCCGTCAGCAGCATCCGGCTCAGGTCGTCGTGATCGGTGGCAAAGCGCTCCCGTTCCAGGGCGATCAGCCTTTCGCCGTCCGCCTGCCGCAGGCATTCGCCGTATTCCTGCGGCCAGGCCGTGGCCAGGGCGAGACGGCCCACGTCGGCCAGGAGGCCCAGCGTGAAAGCTTCCTTGGGTGCTACGGTAGGCACCTGGGCCGTGATCGACTGGAGCGCAACGGCGCAGGCCAGGGACTTTTGCCAGTAGGCGGCATAGTCGAACGCCTCGAAGGAGCACAAGGAAGTCGAGCGAAGCGAGCGAGTGCGACGACCCCCGCGAAGCCGTAGGCCCGGATGTTTTGTCGGAGTCCGCGGCTTCATCGCGGGCGGAGACAAAACATAAGGGAACCGACACGGCGTCGAGTCATTGTGGGAGCCTTGGCGGAGTGCGTCGCTTAAGAGACGGACGAAGCCGAGGCGGACGCAGGACGGCGCGGGCCGCCGAAGGCAAAGACGTCGCCAATTTTTTGCTCCCGAGGGTGACTGGGATGTCCCGTCGGGTTTCGCAAAAAATGGCGACGCTCCAGGCATCTGCCTTCGCGATGGGCGTCGATGAGCGAGAGGCTCAGTGCGAACTGGCGGATGGCCGGGAGGCCCAGGAGGTTCATGGCGTCGATGACGCTGGCGATGGGCCGGCGCGTGCCCTGGGCGGGCGCGTTGGCGAAGCGCAGTATCCGCCCGGTGAGCGCCGGGTCGGTCTGGATCAACTGGGCCAGCGCTTCCGCCGTGACGTCTTCGCGCTGAGCCAGGCTCAGGATCGCTGCGGCCGTGCGGGACGGGGTGGGCAGCGAGTCGCACAGCGTTGGCTTATGCATCGTCCGCGGGTCCGAGTCGAGACGTAACGAGGGTTTCCGGTCTTCCGGCGCCAGGGCTGGGGAGCTTATCGCGGTTCATCGTCAACGCCCTTTGCCGGATCTCCCTGGGAGGAGCCGCTCCGCATATCCTCCAGCAACCCGGCGGCGGCGGTTTCCAGCGCACGGATCAGCGTCGGATCCGGGGCCGATCCCGCCGTCCGGGCCCGGTCTTCCAGCCGTGCGGCCAGCTCCCGGACCGCCCCGGCGCAGAAATGCCCCGCCATGCCTTTGATGGCATGCGCCGCATCGGCCAGCGCGGCCCTGTCCGCAGTCGTTCCCGCTTCACGCAAGGCGGCGAGGTGCTTGGGGATTTCCTCGATGCAGAGACCGATCATTTCCGCCAGGAGTTCCTCGTCGTGGTCCAGGCGCGTCAGCGCTTCCTCCCTGCTCCAGGAAGGACCGCCCGGGCCGGACCCGCCATCGTCGCCCGCGGGTCCCTGCCCGGCTTCCCCGGAGTCCATGGACGCGGAAGTGCCCAGCCAGCGCTCGAGCGCCTCGGCCAAGCGGTCCCTGGAAACCGGTTTGCTGAGATAGTCGTCCATGCCGGCCGCCAGGCATTTTTCCCGCTCGCCCGTCGCGGCATGGGCGGTGAGCGCGACGACCGGCGTGCGTCCCGACCCCGCGGACAGCTCCCTTGCGCGCAGTTCCTCCGTGGCTTCGTAGCCTCCCAGCACCGGCATCTGGCAGTCCATCAGAACCAGGTCGTAGCGGGAGCGGGCCAGCAGCTCCAGCGCGGCCTGGCCGTTGTCGGCGACGGCGGGAGCGATTCCGAACTTGCCGAGCATGGCGACGATCACTTTCTGGTTGACCCGGTTGTCCTCCACCACCAGCACCCTGCGGCCTTCATAAGCCGGCAGGACGGCCTCCGACTTGTCGGGTGTCCGGGACTTCTCCTTGGCCTTGGTGGCGAGCACTTCCGCGATGGCGTTGAACAGCAGCGACTGCCGCACCGGTTTCAGCAGGCTGCGTGCGATCCCGAGCGCCCGAAGCTCGGCTTCGCTGGCCAAGCCGCCGGAGGACAGCAGCAGGCGCGGAATGTCCTTGAGACCCGGGTCGGCATTCATGGCCCGGGCGAGTCCGTAGCCGTCCATGTGCGGCATGTGGAGATCGAGCAAGACGAGGTCGTAGGGTCTCGATTCGCGCTGGGCGGCTTCCAGCTCGGCCAGGGCCGTGTCGCCCCGGTCGGCTTCGTCGACCTCCAGGCCCCGGTGGGTCAGATAGTGGGTCAAGATGACGCGGTTGGTGGCGTTGTCGTCCACCACCAGCACCCGCCGGTGGGAGAAGTCCGGCAGGGCCGGTGCGGACGCACCGGCGATGTGTTCCAGGGGGAGCGTGAACCAGAAGCGGCTGCCTTGGCCGGGAGCGCTTTCCAGGCCGATGTTTCCCCCCATGAGTTCGACCAGGTTCCGGCAGATGGACAGGCCGAGGCCGGTGCCGCCGAAGCGGCGGGAGGTGGAGCCGTCGGCCTGGGTGAACGGCTGGAACAGCCGCTCCTGAACCTCCGGCGCGATGCCGATGCCGGTGTCCCGAATCTCGAAGCTCAGGTTCGTCCGCCCCTCGCCCGCGTCCGCCTGCATCACCTTGACCGAAACCTCGCCGTTTTCGGTGAACTTGACGGAGTTGCCGAGCAGGTTGGTGAGCACCTGGCGGATGCGCGTCGGATCGCCGGTCCACATCCTGGGCATGTCCGCGGGCAGGAAGCAGTTCAGCTCCAAGCCTTTGTCGTGGGCGCGGCCGGCCAGCAGGGCGCAGACCTCTTCGACCAGGTCGGGCAGGTTGAATTCGGTCCGCTCGATCTCGACCTTCCCCGCTTCGAGCTTGGAGAAGTCGAGAATCGAGTTGATGATTTCGAGCAGGGATTCGGCGGAATTCGATGCGGTTTCCACCAGATCCCATTGCTCGCGGGACATGTCGGTATCCTTCAGCAGCTCCAGCATGCCGAGCACGCCGTTCATCGGGGTGCGGATCTCATGGCTCATGTTGGCCAGGAACGCGCTCTTGGCCTGGGTGGCCTCCACGGCGGCATCATGGGCGGCTTTCAGGGAGGCCTCGGCGCGGTCCTCGAGTATCGCCAGCGCCAGCATTTCGCCGACCTGCCGGAGCATCGCCATCCGCGCCTCGTTGCGAGCGGGGTTGGGGTCGGTGTAGAGAAACATGACGCCCAGTACGTCGCCGCCGGACGCGATGGGCACGATGTAATGGCCGTGGGCTTCCATGCCCTCGAAGCGGTGTTCGTGCCGGGCGTCCTTGAAGCAGTCGTCGGATACCAGGATTTCGCCGGAAACCGCGCTTCGGCCGCACAGGCAGGCGCCCAGGGGAATGGTCTGTTCGCGCCGGATGAATTCGTCGCAGAATTTTCCTTCCAGGACGAACAGATTCAGGCGGTCCTCGTCCTCCGCCTTCAGGAATATCCCACCCTTGCGTTGCAGGTCGAAAGTAGCGAGCCCGAACAGGATGTCGAGCACGCGCCGGCACCGTTCGCTCAGCGGGCCGCTTTGCTGCAGGGTTTCGGTGATGCGGAGGCGGGCGGTGGTGTCCTCCTGCTCCATCGCGAGCGCGCGTTCCCGTTCGACCTTGACGCTCACGTCGTGCTGGATCTGGACATAGCCCACCAGGCCGTTGCCTTCGGTATGGATCGGGGTGGTACTGATCTCCGCCCAGTAATCCTGGGCATCGCGGGTGTCGGGTCCGGTCCGACGCCGGTTCAGGAGCCGGCCGGACCAGGGTTGGCCGGTCCGGAGCGCCGCCTGCATGGCGGCCAGGGTCTGCGGATCGGCGAGCGGGCTGTCCAGGACACTGGGGCTTTGGCCGAGTAGTTCCGGTTCCGCCATTCCGCTGAAACGGCACAGCGCCGGATTCGCATAGATGATGCGGCCGGCGTGGTCGGTGATCAGGATCATCTCGCTGTTCGCGTCCATCGCCTGCTTGAGGCGGGCGAGCTGGGCCTCGGTTTCCTTTTGCGCCGTGACGTCGCGGCGGATGGATATGTACTGGCGTGGCTTGCCCGTATTGTCCATCAGCGGGACGATGGTGCTGTCGACCCAGTAGCGGGTTCCGTCCTTGCGGCGGTTGCAGAATTCGCCCTGCCAGATATTTCCACGGGCGATGGTGCGCCACATGTCGCGGATGTAGGCCTTGCGGTGGTAGCCGGAATTGACGATGCGGTGGTCCTGGCCCACGAGTTCGTCGCGGCCGTAGCGCGATACCGCGCAGAAGTTGTCGTTGGCGTACAGTATCTTGCCCTGCAGGTCGGTGATGCTGACCAGCGCATGCGCATCCAGCGCTTCCAAGAGTTCCTTGTTGCGCTGGCTTTCCATGGCGATCTGGCGCGCGAGGGGCCGCAGCGCCATGATCCACAGCAAAGGGGTGCTGAGAACGGCAAGCAGCATCCCGTCCAGTGCGCTTTCCTGCCACGGCGGCAGCTCCAGCCCGGTGCGCCGGATCGCCTCCAAGAGCGCCATCACGACGACTTCGGTCAGGATGACGATGAGGCAGATGCTGCCCAGGGAGCGCAGGAAGCGCTGCCGCATGGCAGGGGGGGAAGTGAGATCTTCGGACATGGTTTCCTTACGCGTTGTGGGCAGGGATGGGGTCCGCGGCGCGAACGGTTGATGAGGCGGCGGCCACCCTTGCTCGGACTGCGGCGCAGTCTAATGTGAAATCGTTTGCGGCTTCAACAGGGTTCCGCGGTAGGAAAAGCCGGCCCGGCGGCGCGTCCTGCCCGCGTCAGGCTGGGTCATGCCGCTGATTCTCTGCGACAATCGGCCGCATTGAAGGCGCGTGACCGAGTTGCTACCGTGTCGCCCACACGCCCCGTTGCCGATGGACAGAAATCGGTCCCGCACAGGGGCGGCATTCGGACCCGGCAAGACTTGCCTTTGGAAGGTCCGGCAAAACAAGAAATCAAGATGTGGTTATGCATGGCCGGCTCCGCCTGGAAGGGTGGCCGCCGTACGAATGGTCGATCGTAGCTTCATGCCAAGGAGATAGCCACCGATGTTGAGCGAACAGTACCTGTCTTCCGTTTCCAGACCCGTCGAATTTCCCGATTGGAACCGTTTCAGCAGCTTGTACGTGGACCGGCCCGATCAGGCGTGGGAATGGATGCGCCAGACGGGGGTTCTGCCGGCCGCCCTGGATTGGGTCCGCCCGGAAGTGGCGGAGGCATGGTGCCGCTGCTTCGAGGATTACCGGCTTCCGCCGGGCACCGACGACTGGCCCCGCAAGGCGGACGGCGCGGACGAACCCGGCCCGTCCGTTTCTTTGGAACTTGCATCCGTGTGGGAAAGGGTGCGCTGCGTTTTCGATTTTCTGAAGGGCGCCCAGGCCGCCCTGGTCGTCGCGGACGCCCGGTGCCGGATTTTCCGGGTGCTGGATGACGGACTGCGGATGGCGCCCGTCGCCCGCGAAGTGCTCAAGGTCGGTGCCGACTGGCGGGAAGAAGTGCTCGGCAACAACGGCATCGGCAGCGCGGCGGCGCTGGGTACGGCCATCGCCTTCGAAGGCAAGGAGCACTATGGCGCGAGATTGCACGCCCTCGTGACCGCCGGCTGTCCGCTGCGGAACGCGGCCGGCGAAACGACCGCCCTGGTCGGCCTGATAAGCGACCGGCGCGGCTCCGCGGGCGCGTTGCTCGCCTTCCTGCGCATGGCTTGCGACGGGCTGGCCGCACCGCGATCGGACCGGGAGGGTCAGGCGGCCGGGCCTTGCCTCGAGCGATGCCGAAGGGCTGAAAACACGCTCGAAGTGCCGCCGGCTACTCCGCCCGGCGAACAGAGCCTGATCAGCGACGCGGCGGTCGAGGGCCTCCTCGACAAGGCCTTGCGGTTGCAGGAGCGAGGGATTCCCCTTCTCGTCAGCGGCGAATCGGGCACGGGAAAGGAATACCTGGTTCGATTCGCCCACCGCCTCGGGCCGCGGCGGAAAGGACCGCTGGTGGCCGTCAACTGCGCTTCGATTCCCAAGGACCTCATCGAGAGCGAACTTTTCGGCTACGAGGCCGGCAGTTTCACCGGGGCCCGCAGCCGCGGAAAGCCGGGAAAATTTCTCCTGGCCGATGGCGGCGTGCTGTTCCTCGACGAAATCGGCGACATGAGCTTCGATCTCCAGGCGACGCTGCTGCGCGTGCTGGAGACCGGCGAGTTCGTGCCGGTCGGTGGCGCCAAGCCCTTGCGTGTCGACGTCCAGGTCGTGGCGGCGACCAACGTCGACTTGCAGGAAGCGATCCGCCAGGGGCGTTTCCGGCGCGATCTGTATTACCGGCTCAATGGGGCACGTCTGCACCTGCCGCCGCTGCGGCAGCGGCCCGACCGGTCCCGGATCGTGCAGGCGGTTTTCGAACAGGAAGCCGCGGCGGCGGGAGGCCGGCGGATTCGTTTGAGCGAAGAAGTCATGGCATTGTTCGAGCGCCACCCCTGGCCGGGAAACTTGCGGGAACTGCGCAACGTGATCAGGAATGCCCTGTTCGCCTGTTCCGGTGGCGTGTTGACGGTGGACGATCTGCCGGCGGATTTTCTCGAAGAGGCGGGGCAGGGCGGCGCCTCGTCCGGCCCGGAGGGATGGGAAGCTTCCCGCTTCGCCGACGGACTCTGCCTGTCGAAAGTGGAATCGGAAAGCATCGCCGCGGCCATCTGCAGATGCCGCGGCAACATGAGCCAAGCCGCCCGTGTTCTCGGCATCGCGCGCTCGACGCTGTACAAGAAGGTGTCCCGTTACGGGTTGGCCTGACGGGGGGCGTGTGGTGTGCGTGAAATCCCGCAGTGCCATCGCGAGCTCACGCGATTCCGCTGCCAGCAAAACCGCCGGCGCCCCGCTCAGTCCGTTTTTGCTCTATGGACCGGGATTTGCTTGAGTCATTCGCAGTGGTCGTCCGGGGTCCATGCGTAGAAGGCCCTCTCCATTCCCCGGTCGGCCGCCTCTTTCTTTAACGTGAAAGTCGCAGCACCTTTACTCCCTTCTCCCGCTGGGAGAAGGGCCGGGGATGATCGTTAGTCTTCGCACTCCTCACAGCTGCCGGCGACGTCGTGTTGCTGGGAACCCAGCACGAATTCTCTACCTTTTTCCGTGAACCCCGCGGTGGTCGCGAGGATTTCCCGCCGGTACTTGTGCACGAGATAGCCGGCGGCGATGCCCAGACCGAAAACTACCAGTGGATGCTTGAACAAGAATTTCATGGATTCATTCCTCAAATCAGGTTGCCAATAGCCGTTGCGCGCTCCGGGCGGCGCCGCGCATCCGGTTCCGCCGCGATGATATCACCGGTGCCGGACAAGGATCTGACGCCGTGGGGTTTACGGCGCGTAAACCGCGGCCCCGATCCGGAACAGGTAAAACAGGAGTTCCAGCGCGGCAATGCCGAGGGCGATCTCGATCAGCTTGCGCAGGTAGGGGGAGTTCTGTCTCATCCCGCTCTTCACGTTCCCCTTGCGCTGCCGAGGCCTCATCCGAAATGGCACACGTAATGGAGCGTATCGCTCACCTCGATCCGGAAGCTGCTGTTTCCCGGAACGCTGAACGAATCGCCAGCCTGATAGTTTTGCCACTCCGTCTGGCCGGCGAGTTGCACGCGGCAGCCGCCGGCGACGATCTCCATGATCTCCGGGGCGCCGGTTTCGAAGTGCAGAGCGGAGGGCAGGATCACCCCTAAGGTTTTGCGGCTGCCATCCGGGAGCAGCACGGTGTGGCTGACGCATTTGCCGTCGAAATAGACATTGGCTTGCTTGACGACGCTGACGTTGTCGAACTGGCTCATGAGTGAAGTCCTGGTCTGCAAAAAGGCCGGGCATTATAGACCGGGCGGCGGCGTACGGCAGTACCTACTCCCCGCCGATCACCCGCCGGTACCAGCCCGGATGATGCTTGCGCGCCCAGGCCCGGCTCACGGTGCCGCGGACCATCGCGCCGATGGTGCCCTTGATCCACAAGGCGGCGTAGATGTGGACGATGATGCCGGCGATCATGACGAAAGCGCAGACCGCGTGGAGCAGCAGCGCCAGGCGGACGACGTCGATGCCGAAATAGGGAGCGAACCAGGGCCGCCAGATCGCGATGCCGGTGAGGAGCAGGGCCGGAATGGTGGCGATCATGGTCCAGAACAGCATCTTCTGGCCGGCGTTGTAGCGGTCCACCTCCGGCAGCCGGTCTTCGCGATTCCTCACCACGTCGGCGATCCGGCTGAGCCAGACGATGTCGTTCCGGGTCAGCAGGTTGTGATGCCAGAATTTGAGCGCCAGGCCCGAGAACGAGATGAACAGCACGATGCCGATGTAAGGATGCAGGATGCGGGTCCAGGTGGGCCCGCCGAAGAACTGGGTGAACCAGAACATGGAAGGGTGGAACAGCGCCAGGCCGGAGAAGCTCAGCAGCAGGAAGGTGAGGGCGGTGACCCAGTGGTTGAAGCGTTCCGCCGGGCTGTACCGCTCGACGGGCGGCGGATTGCGGTCGGTGTTCATGCCTTTTCCTCCTCTTCGTCTTCCTCGGTCTCGTTGGGGCCGACCGTGACATAGTGGAAAAAACCGGCCAGCGCGGTGAAGGCCAGGGCGGCCGTGGCCAGGGGCTTGAAAATCCCTTTCCACAGGCCGACCGTGGGGGAAATGGCCGGGTCTTTCGGCAGGTCGTTGTAGAGCTGCGGCTTGTCGGCGTGATGCAGCACGTACATGACATGGGTGCCGCCCACGCCGGCCGGGTCGTAGAGCCCGGCGTTCCCGAAGCCGCGCTCCTTGAGGTCGGCGATACGCTCGTTGGCGTGCTCGATCATGTCCTCCTTGCTGCCGAACACCAGCGCCTGGGTCGGGCAGGCCTTGATGCAGGCCGGCTCCAGCCCCACCGCCACGCGGTCCGAGCACAGGGTGCACTTGTAGACCTTGCTGTCCTTGTTGGACAGGCGGGGGATGTCGAAGGGGCAGCCGGCGATGCAGTAGCCGCAGCCGATGCAGTTCTCCTCGTGGAAATCGACGATGCCGTTGCTGTACTGGATGATGGCGCCCGGCGAGGGGCAGGCCTTGAGGCAGCCGGGGTCGGCGCAGTGCATGCAGCCGTCCTTGCGGATCAGCCATTCGAGGGTGCCGTTTTCCTCGGTCTCGGCGAAGCGCATCAGGGTCCAGCTGTTGGCGGTCAGGTCGTGCGGATTCTGGTAAGAGCCCTCGTTGATGCCGACCTCCTCGCGCAGATCGTTCCACTCCTGGCACGCCGACTGGCAGGCCTTGCAGCCGATGCACTTGGTGACGTCGATGAGCTTGGCCACCTCCGTCGTCTGCCGCTGCTGGGGGCTGGGCGTGGTGGTGGCGGAGCGCCGGACGATGTCCAGGGATTGCAGTGCCATGGTTAAACCTCCGTCCGGCCTTTGAGGACGCGCGCCAGCCAGGATGACTTCTCTGTCGCACCCGCAGTTCCGTTTCCGCCAGGCCGCTTGCGTTCCTCGTGCCCCTCGCCCGGTTTGTGGGTGTGCGGCATGAGTTCGGACAGGTCCTTTTCCACATTGACCAGGAAGGCCTTGAACTCGGGCGTCTGGGTATTGGCATCGCCCAGGAACGGCGTCAGGGTGTTGGCGATGTAGCCCTTGCGGGTTGCGCCGGTGAAGCCCCAGTGGATCGGGATGCCGATCTGGTGCACGGTCTGGCCCGCGACCTTCAGCGCCTCGATGCGCCGGGTCACCAAGGCCACGGCCCTGATGCGGCCGCGCCTGGAGCGCACGACCACCGTCTCGCCGTTGGCGATGCCGAGTTCCGCCGCCAGCGCCTCGCCGATTTCCACGAACTGTTCCGGCTGGAGCGAGGCGTTGATCCGTGCGTGCTTGGTCCAGAAGTGGAAGTGCTCGGTGAGGCGGTAGGTGGTGGCGACGTAAGGGAATTCCTCACGGCCGCCGAGCATGGCCCGGTCGTTGGCGAACACACGCGCCGCCGGGTTGCTGACCACCCTGCTGTGCAGGGGATTGGCCGCCAGCGGCGTTTCGAACGGCTCGTAATGCTCGGGGAAGGGGCCTTCGGCCATCAGGTGCCGCGCGAACAGCCGGGCCACCCCTTCGTCGGTCATGATGAAGGGCGACACGCCGCTGTCGGGGCCGGCATCGGCCTTGAAGTCCGGCACGTCCAGCCCGCTCCACTTGCTGCCGTCCCATTCGATCAGCTTGCGCTTCTCGTCCCAGGGCTTGCCGGCGGGATCGCAGGAGGCGCGGTTGTACAGGATCCGCCGGTTCAGCGGCCAGGCCCAGGCCCAGTTGGGCGCGATGCCGAGCCCGGTGGGGTCGGAGGTGTCGCGCCGGGCCATCTGGTTGCCGGCCTCGGTCCAGGCGCCGCAGAAGATCCAGGTGCCGCTGGCGGTGCTGCCGTCGTCGTGGAGTTGGGCGAAGCTCGAGAGCTGCTGCCCCGCCTTGACCAGCACCTTGGCCGGATCCTTGGGATCGGTAAGATCGGCCAGGGCCTGGCCGTTGAACTCCTTCGCCAGTTCGTCCGGTCCCGGCGCTTCCGGAATCCGGTAAGGCCAGTGCAGGCTCAGGATCGGATCGGGGAAGGCGCCGCCTTCCTGCCGGTACAGGTCGCGAACCTTGACGAACAGCTCGGCCATGATGTCGATGTCGGTCCGGCATTCCCCCGGCGGCTCGGCGCCTTTCCAATGCCATTGCAGCCAGCGCGAACTGTTGACCAGTGAACCGTCCTCCTCGGCGAAGCAGGTGGTGGGCAGGCGGAACACCTCGGTCTGGATGGCCTCCGGCTTCACCTCGTGGTATTCGCCGTGGTCCTGCCAGAACTCCGAAGTCTCCGTCGCCAGCGGGTCCATCACCACCAGGAACTTCAGCTTGGACAGTGCGGAGGTGATCTTCGCCTTGTTGGGGAAGGAGGCCAGCGGATTGAAGCCCTGGCAGAAATAGCCGGTCAGTTTGCCCTGTTCCATCTGGTCGAACACCCGCAGGCCGTCGTAAACCTGATCGAGCTTCGGCAGCCAGTCGAAGCAGAAGTCGTTGTCCGCCGTCGCCGCCTCGCCGTACCAGGCCTTCATGAGGCTGGTGTGGAACTTGGGATAGTTCGACCAATAGTTGACCTGTCCCGGCCGCAGGGGCTTGGGCGTGTGCTTTTCCAGATAGGCGGCGCGGGTCGTCTCCTCGTCATGGGCGAGCGTCATATAGCCCGGCAGCTGGTCGGACAGCAGCCCCAGGTCGGTCAGGCCCTGGATGTTGGAATGGCCGCGCAGGGCATTGACGCCGCCCCCCGGCATCCCGATGTTGCCCAGCAGCAGTTGCAGGATCGCCAGCGTCCGGATGTTCTGGGCGCCGATGCTGTGCTGGGTCCAGCCCAGGGCGTACAGGCTGGTCAGTGTGCGGGTCGGGACCGCGGTGGAGGCGATCGCCTCGCACACCTTCAGGTACAGGTCCCTGGGTGTGCCCGTGATGTCGCAGACCATGTCCACGGTGTAGCGGGAGACGTGCTGCTTCAGCAGGTTCAGCACGCAGCGGGGATGCTGCAGGGTCTCGTCGACCCGGGCATAGCCCTGGCCGTCCAGCTCGTATTGCCAGCTCGCCTTGTCGTACTTGCGGGCGCTCTCGTCGTAGCCGGAGAACAGGCCGTCGTCGAAGCCGAAATCCTCACGCACGATGAAGGTGGCGTTGGTGTATGCCTTCACGTACTCGTGCTGGATCGCATCGTGCTCGAACAGGTAGCGGATCACGCCGCTCAGGAAGGCGATGTCGGTGCCCACCCGGATCGGCGCGTACAAGTCCGCCACCGAAGCCGTGCGGTTGAAGCGCGGATCGACCACGATCAGCCTGGCCTTGTTGTGCGCCTTGGCTTCCACCACCCATTTGAAGCCGACCGGATGTGCCTCGGCGGCATTGCCGCCCATCACCAGAATGACGTTCGCATTCTTGATGTCCATCCAGGTATTGGTCATGGCGCCGCGACCGAATGTCGGAGCAAGACTTGCCACCGTCGGTGCGTGTCAGACCCGTGCCTGGTTGTCGAGTGCGACCACTCCTAAGCTGCGGAGAACCTTGTGGGTGAGGTAACCGGCTTCGTTGGACGAAGCGGAAGCCGCCAGGAAGCCGACCGTCGGCCAGCGGTTGACCGTCTGCCCCTGGCCGTTCTTGGCCACGAAGTGCCGGTCGCGGTCTTCCTTGACCAGTTTCGCGATGCGCTCCAGCGCGAAGTCCCAACTGACGCGGGTCCACGCCTTGGCGCCCGGCGCGCGGTACTCGGGGAACCTGGTTCGGGTCGGGCTGTGGACGAAGTCGAGCAGGCCGGCGCCCTTGGGGCAGAGGCTGCCGCGGCTGACCGGATGGTCCGGGTCGCCCTCGATGTGGATGATCTCGGCCTTGGCGTTCTTGGCGCCGTCACCGAGGCTGTATAGGATGAGGCCGCAGGCTACCGAGCAATACGGGCAGGTATTGCGGGTTTCCGTCGTGCGCGCCAGCTTGAACGTGCGCACTTCCGCCAGCGTCTCCCGGGGCGAAAACCCCATGACGGCCAGCGAGGAACCCCCGAGCGTTGCGGCACTCAGTCTGAAGAACTGGCGCCGGGTGACTTGCATGACGTCCTCCTGCGGAAAAAGTCTGACAACGGAGCAAGGTTATCGTGCGGCGATTGTAAGCCTTCGGGCGGGTTTCGCCTATCGCGGCGGCAGCGGCGTTCCAGACCGTCGGGAGAGGCGTAAGATTGTCTACCTATTCCGCCTGAAGCGAGGTATGGGCGATGAATCTGTCCCAAATGATGCGGGACCTCGAGGCCGAGGTCGCGCTGACGCGCCATCTCACCGGCCGCAGCAGGCTGTCGCCCGGCGTGATGAAGGCGATGCGCAAGGTTCCGCGGAATCGCTTCGTGCCTGCCGACCGGGCGCAGTTCGCTTTCGACAACGGTCCGGTTCCCATCGGCTGCGGCCAGACCATCTCCCAGCCATTCATCGTCGCGCTGATGACGGATCTGCTGAATCCGAAGGAAGATTCGGTCATCCTCGAAATCGGCGCGGGCTCCGGCTATCAGGCGGCGATCCTGTCGCGCCTGGTGAAGCGGGTCTACACTGTCGAGATCATTCCGGAACTGGGCGAGCAGGCGGCCGCAAGGCTATCGAGCCTCGGCTACCACAACGTGGAGCTCCGGGTCGGTGACGGCTACTTCGGCTGGCCCGAGCACGCGCCCTACGACGGCATCATCGTCACCGCGGCCGCGCCGTATTTCCCCGATCCCTTGATCGAGCAGCTCAAGCTGGGGGGGCGCATGGTGATCCCGGTCGGCCTGCCTTACCACCACCAGGAGCTGATGACGGTGGACAAGAACGCCCAGGGCGAAATCGAGACCTGCAGCGTGCTGCCCGTGGCTTTCGTGCCGCTGACCGGCGAAGGTGAATACCGGCCGGGGCCGGAACGGGAATGACATGGCATCGCTCCGCATCGACGGTTCTCACGGCGAAGGCGGCGGGCAGATTCTTCGCAGCGCCTTGAGCCTGGCCGCGTTGACCGGCAGAGCGGTGCGCCTGGAGAACATCCGTGCCCGCCGCCGGAAGCCAGGGCTGGCGGCGCAGCATCTCACCGCGGTGAGGGCGGCGGCCATGCTCTGCGACGCCCGGAGCGAAGGCGCCGAGCTCGGCTCGCAGACACTGGAGTTCATCCCGTGCAGACCCGTCCGGGCGGGCGATTACACGCTGGACGTGGGGGAAGCCCGCGAGGGCGGCAGCGCGGGCGCAGTGATGCTGGTGCTGCAGACGGTTCTGCCGCCGCTGGCCCTGGCCGAGGGCACTTCGACGGTCTCGCTGAGCGGCGGCACCCACGTGCCGATGAGCCCAGCCTTCGACTACGTCCTCGACGTCTGGCTGCCGACTCTGGCCCGCATGGGCCTGCGGGCCGAGCTGTCGCTGATCCGGTCCGGCTGGTACCCCGTCGGCAAGGGGGAGGTAACGCTGACGGTGAAAGGAGGCCGGCGAACTTTGCGAGCTTTGCATGTCCAGAATCGCGGCGCCTTGCAGGCGGTCACGGGGCGTGCCCTGGCGGCGAACCTGCCGGCCCACATTCCGGAACGGATGGCCGCCCGGGCCCAGGCGGTCCTGGCGGAAGCGGGCATTGCCGCCGCCATCGAGCCGGCCGTACTGCAAGCGGCCTGTGCCGGTGCGGGCTTGTTCCTGACCGCCCGCTACGATCATTGCCTGGCCGGCTTCAGTGCGCTGGGACAGAGAGGCAAGCCTGCCGAACGGGTTGCCGAGGAGGCCTGTGTGGCGCTGCTGGCCCACTATCGTTCCGGCGCGGCCCTGGAGCAGCATCTGGCCGACCAGATCGTCCTGCCCGCCGCCTTGTGCCCGGAAGAGTCTTTGTTCAGCGTCGAGCGTATCAGTCCGCATCTGACCACCAATGCCTGGGTCGTGGAGCGCTTCGGGCTGGCGCGGGTGGATGTCCGGTCGGCGGAGAACGGGACCGGCCTCGTCAGAATCCGTGGAAATCCCGTGGGAGTGTGCCATGCCCGTCCATAATGCCGATATCGCCGCCATCTTCGAGGAAATCGCCGACCTGCTGGAGATCGAGGGCGCCAACGTGTTCCGGGTGCGGGCCTACCGCAATGCCGCGCGCATCCTGCAGGAGCTGGGCAGGGATGTGCGGGCCATGCTGCACAAGGGCGAGGATCTGACCGAGCTGCCCGGCATCGGCGACGATCTCGCCGGCAAGATACGGGAGATCGCCGAGACCGGCCGCTGTGCGGCGCTGGACAAACTCCACAAGAAGCTGCCGCCGGCCATCACCGAACTGCTCAAGATCCCCGGATTGGGGCCGAAACGCGTGAAGGCCCTTTACCACGAACTCGACATCCATACCGTCGAGCAGTTGCAGCGCGCGGTCCGCGATCACCGCATCCGGTCCCTGGCCGGCTTCGGCGAGAAGACGGAAAGCCGCATCGCCGAATCCCTGGCCGCTCAGGCCGGCGGGGCGGGACGGTTCAAGCTGGCCACCGCCGCCCAGTACGCCGAGCCGCTGGCCGCCTGGCTGCGCGCCGTGCCCGGCGTGCACCAAGCGGTGGTGGCGGGCAGCTACCGCCGGGCGCGGGAAACCGTGGGCGATATCGACATCCTGGTCACCGCCGGGCCGGACAGTCCGGTGATGGAACGCTTCACCGCCTCCGACGAGGTGGCGGAGGTGCTCTCGCACGGCCCGACCCGCGGCAGCGTCGTGCTCGGCTGCAAGCTGCAGGTCGACCTCCGGGTGGTCGAACCGGACAGTTACGGCGCGGCGCTGCACTACTTCACCGGCAGCAAGGCGCACAACATCGCCGTCCGCCGGCTGGGGCAGGAGCGGGGGCTGAAGATCAACGAATATGGGGTGTTCGAGGGTAAGGAACGCATAGCCGGCGAGACCGAGGAATCGGTGTTCCGGGCGGTCGGGCTGCCATTCATCCCGCCGGAGCTGCGGGAGGACCGGGGCGAGATCGAGGCGGCCAGGGCAGGGCGCTTGCCGAAACTGGTGGAACTGGGCGACCTGAGAGGCGATCTCCACGTCCACACCCGGGCCACGGACGGCCACAACACTTTGCGGGAAATGGCCGAAGCCGCCCGGCAGCGGGGCTTCGAATACCTGGCCATCACCGAGCATTCGCGCCGGCTGACCGTCGCCCACGGTCTCGACCCGCTGCGACTGGCGCAGCAGATCGACGAGATCGACCGGCTCAACGGCGAGCTGCGGGGCATCACCCTGCTGAAGGGAATCGAAGTCGACATACTGGAAGACGGCCGGCTGGACTTGCCCGACGAACTGCTGGGGCGGCTGGATCTGGTGGTCGGGGCGGTCCACAGCCGCTTCGAGCTGTCGCGCGCCAGGCAGACCGAGCGCATCCTGAAGGCCATGGATCACCCGCATTTCACCCTGCTGGCCCATCCCAGCGGCAGGCTCATCGAGCGGCGCGAGCCTTACGACGTGGACATGCCGCGCATCATCCGCAAGGCGAAGGAACGGGGCTGTTACCTGGAGCTGAATGCTCATCCCGAACGGCTCGATCTGCTCGACACCTATTGCCAGGCGGCCAAGGCCGAAGGGGTGCTGGTCAGCATCAACTCCGATGCCCATAGCGTGCTGGATTTCGACCACCTCCGCTTCGGCGTCGGCCAGGCGCGGCGCGGCTGGCTGGAGAAGGGTGACGTGCTGAATACCCGTTCGCTCGATGCGCTGAAGCCGCTGCTGAAGAGGACGATGTAGACCGCGATTCCTGCGCGTCGCCGCTCTGGCCCGGAGGAGCCGCTCGAGCCGGCGGTGGTCCGGTGCGCCAGCTTGCGGACGTCGGCGTTGTCGAAATCCTTGGTCTTTCCGGCGGCTTCGGCGGCATCCCGCCCGACCCGCCAGCCAGGACCGGCGCGTGTCAGGGTTGCAGAAACGTCCGCTTCGCGGCCCACGGGAAATTCGGCGCGATTGCGCTGCCCGGCATCTTCCTCCTAAACCAAGGCGACGCGGTCTCCGCGGTAAAGGGTGGGACGGGAGCCTCGATCTCTTGGGTCATGGCGTTTCTCCATTATGGAATGGTGATTGAGTCAAGCCTGCCACATGCCCGCCATCGGAACATAACCGGGCAAGGCACGAATGCGCTGAAACCAGAGGACGATATTTCGATAAGCACCGATGTCGATGCCGCCTTCCGGCGCCAGCGCCAGGTAGGGATAGACGGCAATGTCGGCGACGGACACTTTATCGCCGGCCAACCAATCGCGGCTTTCCAGGTGGCGGTCGACAATGCCCAGTACCTTTTCGGCGGTTTGCTGGGCTCTTGCCGTATCGACGGCGCGGCCGAATTTGTGGTGTATGCGCAGCATGGCCGGCCCGTGGAAGATTTCATTGGCGGCGGTCGAAAGCCAGGCGGCGATCTGCGCCAGTTGGTAGGCATCGTCGGGCCACCATTGCGGGCCGCCGTAGCGTTTGGCCAGATACACCAGAATGGCCTGGCTGTCGCGGATGACCAGGCCGTCGTCATCCAGCACCGGCACTTGCCCGAACGGGTTGCGTTGCAAATGGTCCGGGCTGCGCTGTTCGCCCCCGACCAAATCGACCGGCCGGGTTTGATGGGGCAATGCCAAAAAACTCAGCAACAGGCGGATCTTGTGGCAGTTGCCGGATAGGGGCATGTCATAAAGCGTGATCATGCTGGTCTCCTGGTCAAACGAAACTTTCGGATTGCACCCGTTCGTCGGCGATGCCGAGCCGGTGGGCGGTTTGGCGCACGGCGTCGATCAATCGGGTCGGGCCGCAGACGTAAATGACGGCATCGGCGGAGACGCTAGCGAGCAGCGCCGATACGTCCAGCCGAGTCGGGCTTTGTACTTGGCTGAAATAGAACCGGCATCGATCGGCAAACCGCCGTTGTAATTCTTTGACAAAGGCCATTTCCTGCGGCGCTCGGCCGGTGTAATGCAGTTGAAAATCCGCACCTCTTGCGGCCAAGGCTTCGGCCATGGCTTTGATGGGTGTAATGCCGATGCCGCCTGCGATCAACAAGGCCAGGCGGTCGTCGTCGTGTAGGGGGAAATAATTGTCCGGCGCATCGACGTTGAGGCGGGTGCCCAGTCGCCAGCCCGCGTGCAATGCCGACGAGCCGCCTTCGCCGTCGTCCAGCCGCAGCACCGCGATGCGATAGCACTCCGCATCGTCCGGCGCGTCGGTCAGGGAATAGGCGCGCGAGGTGACGCTGCCGTCGGGCAGTTCGATCGGCACGCGCAGATGCGCCCCGGCCCGGTAGTCGGGCAGCGGTTCGCCATGGGCATGGCGCAGTTCGTAAGCGCGAATGCGCGGCGTCAGTTGCCGAATCCCGCTGATGGTCAACGGCAAGGCGCCGGTGCCCAATGCGCGAGGGATCGGTTTATCCGCCGTTACGGGTTGGCGGCGGGCTTGTTCGAGCAGCGCTTCGACTTCGCGTTGGCTGTAGCGTGGCGTGATGTATTTCGGGCAATTCCAGTCGAAGGCTTCGACCCGGATCACGATGCCGCGCTCGACCGGGGCGCGAAAGTCGGGCAGCTCCAGCTTCACCAGCAGTTCCGGGTCGCTGCGTTCGTCCACCGCCCGCGCCCGGCCCCAGATTTTCAGGCGCCGCCGCTTTGGATAGTCCATCAGCAGCAGACTCACCCGGCCGTCGCCGCGCAGATTACCCACCGAAATGTATTGGCGATTGCCGCTGAAATCGGCGTAGCCGATCGTCCGTTCATCCAGCACTTTCAGGAATCCCACAGGTCCCCCGCGATGCTGCACATAGGGCCACCCGGTCTGACTCACCGTGGCTTGATAAAAGCTGTCGCGTTCCGCAATGAAGGTTTGCTCGGCGTCGCCCAGCAAAGCTTCCTCGGTCTCCCCGAGCTCGGCCGCCCGATAGGCCGTGCGGCTGCCCATCTCGGTTTGTACCGCCTGCACGTCGGGCGTGAAACTGATTTTGGCAAAAGCGCGGGCCATGACCTTGCTCCTGATCGGGTTTGAAACATCGGTGGTCCTGATTGGAAACCTATATCAACCGTCGTCATGCCGGCATGGATGGCCGGCATCCAGGTGCCAGGGATGGTAACTCGGACACATCCGTGTGACCTGGATTCCGGCATTCCCTGCAGGAATGACGGGAAAAGTGGGTGCCGTAGCATGGCGGCTGACAAATGTTACCAATCAGGTTGGCGGTTGCTGTCGTGCATCCGCCAGCCGCGTCGATCGGCGCGGGAATCCGGGCGCAAGTCTGTCCTTGGACTTGGCCCGGTTCACTGTCAGGCCGCCTGTTTCAGCGCCACCCGCGGAAAGTCGATCTCGACCCGGCTGGCCTTGCCCAGGATGTTGGTCAGCACGTTCATGCCGACATGAGTGATCACCTCGACGATGTCGGCCTCGCTGTAACCGGCATCGCGCATGGCCTGCAACTCGGCGTTGGTGACCTCGCCCTTGTGCTCGGCCAGGGCGCGGGCGAATCCGACCGCCACCGCCGCCTTGGCGTCCCGGCTGGAGCCGGCCCGGTTGGCTTCGATTTCCGCCCCGTTCAAACCGGCCTTGCGGCCGATGGCGGTGTGGGCGGACTGGAGCGTCGCCATTTTTTGCGAAACCCGACGGGACATCCCAGTCACCCTCGGGAGCAAAAAATTGGCGACGTCTTTGCCTTCGGCGGCCCGCGCCGTCCTGCGTCCGCCTCGGCTTCGTCCGTCTCTTAAGCGACGCACTCCGCCAAGGCTCCCACAATGACTCGACGCCGTGTCGGTTCCCTTATGTTTTGTCTCCGCCCGCGATGAAGCCGCGGACTCCGACAAAACATCCGGGCCTACGGCTTCGCGGGGGTCGTCGCACTCGCTCGCTTCGCTCGACTTCCTTGTGCTCCTTCCAGGCAGTATTCGCATTCGTTTTTCTGGGCCAGTGCCAGCGCGATGCGCTCCCGTGTGGCGGCGTCCAGCGAACCGTGGCCCGCGATGTGATGCAGGCCGAGAAAGGCCTTCAAGGCATCCGGCGAGTGGGCGAACACCCGAAGGAAATTCGGCACCATGCCCAATTGGCTCTGGATGGCTTCCAACAGGCTGCGTTGTTCGGTGTTGGCACTTTCGTTACTGACGGTGGTGATACGGCTCATGATCGTTCTCCTGCTCATGAAAGGGTTTGTCAAACGCCTGTGTGAAATTCAGCAGGCGGTTGCAGTGTTTCATATTGCACTAAACTAAAGAATAACTAAAAATATCAATTAACTCTTCCGATAACTGGAATTATCAGTGGATCGTCTGCATTTGATGAGCGTCTATGTCGCGGTGGTCGAGGCGGAAGGCTTTGCCGGTGGCGCGCGCAAGCTGCACATGTCGCCGCCGGCCGTGACGCGCGCGGTTGCGGCGTTGGAAGAACGCCTGGGCGTCAAATTGCTGAACCGCACCACCCGCTACGTGCGGATGACCGAGGCCGGCCAGAAATACTACGAGGACGCCAAACGCATCATCGCCCTGGCCGATGAAGCCGACGATGCCGTGCTGGGCATCCACGCCGAACCGCGCGGCCAGCTCACCGTCACCGCCTCGGTGTTGTTCGGCCGCATGTACGTGATGCCGGGCATCGTCGAGTATTTGCGCCGCCATCCGGCGGTGGAAGTGAACGCCTTGTTCGTCGACCGGGTGGTCAACATACTGGAGGAAGGCGTGGACGTGGCGATCCGCATCGCCGAATTGCCCGATTCGTCGTACCGGGCGCTGCGGGTCGGCTCGGTCAGAAAGGTACTGTGCGCATCGCCGGAATATCTGGACACGCACGGCATTCCGCAAACGCCGGACGATTTGCTCAAGCATCGCATCATCCTGGCGCGCGGCCTGAATCCGAACAACGAAATGCGCTTCCTGCGCGACGGTTCGCCGCAGACGGTCAAGCTGCAACCGGTATTGAGCGTCAGCGACAACGACGCGGCCGCCAGCGCCGCCATGGCGGGCCTGGGCATTACCCGCTTGCTGTCCTACCAGATCGCCGAACCGCTGCGGACCGGCAAACTGAAGATCGTGCTCGGCGAGTTCGAGAGTCCGCCGGTGCCGGTCCACATCCTGCATCGCGAAGGTCGCCATTCGTCGGCGAAAGTCCGTTCGTTCGTCGATATGATGGGGGAGCGTCTGCGGACGGAGTTGCCGCTGAATTGATCGGTTCAGGTCCGCCGGTGCCGAGTCGAAATACCGCAAGCCATCCAGGGTACGCTTGTGCGACGGTTCCGGTGTCGGCCGGTCTTTCGGGCCGGTTTTTCCTCCCGGCCCGCGGGTGGCGCTTGGCGTGAAACTTCCGTAGAGCGGCAACCTCCGGCACTGAACCGGCCATGGATGGCGCAAATTCTGCCAAAGCTCATTCCAAGCCGCTTGAGCCGTTCCCGAAAATCTTTATCTCAAGAGAAATCCTTTGCTGCGCTTCTTCGAAAAACTGCTCCATCCCTTTCCCGAGACCGTCCCTCCGCACCCGCCGCAAGGTCTGTTGGCTTTCATCTGGGCCTGTACGGCCGGGCTGCGCGGTTTCATCGCGGGCATGATGCTGCTGACGGCCGGCATCGGCGTGTTCGAAGCGATGCTGTTCAGCATGCTGGGGAACATCGTCGACTGGCTCAGCCAAATCCCGCCGGACCGGTTCTGGACCGACGAACGGGACCGCTTGGCTCTGCTGGCGGGGGTGCTGCTGGCCAGTCCCCTGGTCATCGCTTTGCAGACGATGATCAAGCACCAGACGCTGGCCGGGAACTTCCCGATGCGGCTGCGCTGGAATTTTCATCGGCTGATGTTGGGCCAGAGCATGAGCTTCTATCAGGACGAGTTCGCCGGACGGGTGGCCGCCAAGGTGATGCAGACCGCGCTTGCCGTGCGCGACACCGTGCTCATCGTCACCGACATGCTGGTCTTCGTCGTCATCTACTTCACGACCATGAGCCGGGTGGCCGCCGGGTTCGACCGTCTGCTGCTCGTCCCGTTCCTGGGCTGGGTGCTGCTGTATCTCGCGATGCTCAGGTTCTTCGTGCCTCGGCTGGGGCGGGTGGCCGCCAGGCAGGCGGATGCGCGCTCGCTGATGACCGGGCGCATCACCGACGCCTATACCAATATCGCCACGGTCAAACTGTTTTCCCACGCGCGGCGCGAGGCCGAGTATGCCCGCGGAGCGATGAAGGAATTCCTGGCGACGGTGTATCGGCAGAGCCGCCTGATCAGCGGTTTCGAGATCGTCAACCATTCCCTCAGCATGCTGCTGATCGCCAGCACGGCCGGTGCGGCGCTGTGGCTTTGGACCCAGGGCATGGTGGGAATCGGCGCGGTCGCTGCGGCCACGGCGATGGCCTTGCGCCTCAACGGCATTTCCCATTGGGTGATGTGGGAGATGGCTGCCCTGTTCGAGCACGTCGGGACCGTGCAGGACGGCATGAACACCTTGTCGAAGGGACACGCCGTGACGGACTGGGCCGACGCGAAGCCGCTCCGGGTGAGCCGGGGCGAGATCCGCTTCGAATCCGTCGATTTCGCCTACGGCGGCGGCGCGCCGGTGTTCCGGAACTTCTCGCTGCACATCCGCCCCGGCGAAAAGATCGGCCTGGTCGGCCGCTCCGGTGCGGGGAAGTCCACCCTGGTCAACCTGTTGCTGCGGTTCTACGACGCCGAGGGTGGCCGCATCCTGATCGACGGGCAGGACATCGCGCGGGTCACGCAGGACAGCCTGCGGGCGCAGATCGGTATGGTGACCCAGGACACTTCGCTGCTGCACCGGTCGGTGCGGGACAACCTCGCCTACGGCAGACCGGGCGCCGACGATGCCGCCATGGTCGCCGCCGCGGAAAAGGCCGAAGCCCACGGCTTCATCCTCGGCCTTGCCGATCCCCAAGGGCGCAGGGGCTATGACGCCCACGTCGGCGAACGCGGCGTCAAACTCTCCGGCGGCCAGCGCCAGCGTATCGCCATCGCACGGGTGATGCTCAAGGACGCGCCGATCCTGATTCTGGACGAAGCCACCAGTGCCCTCGATTCGGAAGTGGAGGTCGCTATCCAGTCCAGCCTGTACCGCCTGATGGAGGGCAAGACCGTCGTGGCGATCGCGCACCGCCTGTCCACGCTCGCCGCCATGGACCGGATCGTCGTCCTGGATCAGGGAAGGATCGCGGAGGAGGGCGGCCACCGGCATCTGCTGGCCGAGGGCGGTCTGTACGCCCGCCTTTGGGGGCATCAGAGCGGGGGTTTTCTGGGCGAGGACGTTTGACCGCGGACCCGCCGGCGTGGATTCAAACCCGGGTCAGCAGGCTCGATTTGTAACGAAGCCGTCTCTCGGCCTGGGCCTCCCGATCGAGCTCCTCGAGCCGCCGATCGATCGTCCCGATGACATAGCGCGAATAGGGGCCGAGATGGAGGTACATCGCCATGAGCATGACGACGTACCGTAACGCCGCCGGATTCACTTTCGCGCAGTTCAGGAAGGTCGGCCAGAACACGTCGCGCAGTTCCGGCACATCCCCGAACGTCTTCCGTACGGTTTCTACACTGGCCGCTTTTCGCCGGTTGTCGCCTTCGGGCAAATCCGGCGGGCGGCCGGATCTGTCCAGCATGGCGACCAGCCGGTTTATCCTGTCGGCATAGGCTGCGGGATCGTAGATCCGGAGCAGGATGCGCCGGTAATCGCCGAGGACGTCGCGCAAAGGCCGCAGGGTGTCGAAGTTCAAACCGCCGCTGCACTGATCGCCGGTCGACATGATGTCATGGCCCGGATGCAGGCGCCCCTCGCGTTCCAGCCGGCGGGTGAGCTGGGTGTTCGGCAGGGCGTACAAGAGGCCGACCATGCATACGGGAATCGCGGCGGCTTCGATGAAATCCGCCATGGCATCGGCGACCGAACTCTTTTCGCTGTCGAATCCGACGATGAAGCCGGCCGTAACCGCCATGCCGTAGGAATAGATCTTGTGGACGCTGTCGACCATGTCCCGCCGGGTGTTCTGCCTTTTCTTGGTCGCAATGAGGGTGTCCGGGTCCGGGCTCTCGATGCCGATGAAAATGAGGAAGAAATTCGCCTGCTTCAACAGGGCGAGAAGCTCGGCATCTTCGGCGAGATTGATCGAGGCTTCCGTCGAAAACTCAAAGGGAAAGCCATGGGATTCCTGCCAGGCCCTGAGTTCCGCGAGGAAGGCTTTCACCCGCTTCTTGTTGCCGATGAGGTTGTCGTCCACGAAATCGACGTGACCGCGGTACCCGAGCGCGTAGAGTGCTTCGAGCTCCGCCAGCACCTGGGCGGTCGTCTTGGCCCGCGGGACCCGGCCGTACAGCTCGATGATGTCGCAGAATTCGCAGGTGAAAGGACAGCCCCGGGAAAACTGCAGGCCCACGTACAGATAGTTCTCGCGCCTGAGTAAATCGAAGCGCGGGACCGGCGTCGTCGTCACATCGATCTGGAACTTGGGAGCGGTGAATACTCCCGACCGCCGTCCACCGGTCCAGGCCTCGACGAACTCGCCCATGACCCCTTCGGCTTCTCCGAGCACCTTGAAATCCGCCGAGTCGTAGACGTGCGGGCTCGAGGTCGGATCGGGGCCGCCGACGACCACGGGTTTGCCCATGCCGTGAGCACGCCGAATCAGATCGAGGGTGTCGGGCTGCTGGGTGATCATGCCTCCTGTCATGACGAGGTCCGCCCAGGCGATGTCCTCGTCCCTCAGCTCCTCGGTATTTCGGTCGACCAGACGGATCGCCCAATCGGCCGGCAGGAGGGCCGCGACGGTGATCAGGCCGAGGGGGGCGGCCGGATAGCGCGCACCCACGAGCTCGCAGGCTTCCGGGTAATTCCAGAATGATTCCGCATTGAATCGCGGATAGATCATCAGGATATTATAGGGGGCCGAATCATTACTCACGGCACTCTCCCAGGATACACGGATTGGCGATAGGGTGAGGCTGAACAGTGCGCCGCCCCCGAGTTATTGTCAAGCCGCGCTTTAGGGTGTGGGCTATGTCCGGCCAGAACCGCCATAGTGTGCAAAGTCAATAACCATACCTGTCAATGATATGGCCCCATTGCTGCCTGATTTTCTCGCGCGAGGCGGGCGCAATCTCATAACTGTTCGTCTTGTAGTCCGCCGATCCCGACAGATATCGTTCCAAATTTGGGATGACGCGTTCCATATCGCCCAACTGCAATTGCCCATAGAGCGCCCCCATCTGCCCCACGGGATCGCGCACCAGATCCTCATAACGCAGCTCATGGAAGCGGGAAGCGCCGAGCAGGGGGCGGGCTTCGTCGAGCCGTTCGTGCATGTGAATGAAATTCCGGAATACGTAAGGCTCAAGATCGTCCGTATCCCCCGCTCGCTGCAGTCCGGTGGCCTCGTACAAGGATTTCCACATGCGCAACGTGGAATAAAAGGTGACATAAGGGTCACGAACGATATGCACGAACTTCGCATCGGGAAACAGATTGAGCAACGTTTTGATCCGAAAGGTATGGGTGGGCGATTTCAGTACGATGCGCCTGGGATCTCGAAGCGTGAGCTGCTTGAGGAATCGGACGAAAGCGTCCTCCCATTTCCGGAGTCGTTCGGGCTCGATCCCGCTCAGGTCGAAATATTCGGGGTAGGGGTCCCATCTCGGGAAAGCGATTTTTTGATAAGGCGAGGGGATTCCCAGGTTGCACAATGCAAACTCGTCCTCCTGGGGCCGTGTCCATCCGACTTCGACATTGTCGAAAGGCCGTTTTTTCGGCAGCATGGCGTCGAAAATAAATCCGAGGCTGTGGGTATCGAAATGCTCGGTAAGTAGAAAGCGGCTGGGCAGAAAACATTGATAGGTATTGGGATAGGTATGGGACTCATCGAGTGTGAGCAGCTCATGCAGCCATGTCGTCCCCGACCGCCAATGTCCGATGACGAACAAAGGCGGCTGTTCGATTTCGGTGCGGCGTATTCGCCCTCCCCAGCGCAGGTCGTGCAGGATGTTGAACGGAACGCCCAGGAATGCGGTCAGCGTAATCAATACCGCCCATGGAATATGGCGGGGGTCCACTGAGAAGCGATTATAGGCCAGCATTCGAAGCCAACCCGACAGGGTCATACCCAACCATATGGGAGGCGTATACCATGCGAGCGTATTTTTCGAGCTATCAGGAGGTTTCGACTTGGATCTCATAAGCACAGAGCTTGGACGGGAGATGTCCGGATCATATCCTTCTCAACCTGGACAGGGCAGGGATTCGTATGTTTGGAGTCGTCCGCGCCTCATAGCTCAGGAGGACCTGGCTCGATGGCGGTGGAATGAATCCGTCCGCGACGGCGTAATCCAGATAAGTCTTGATTAGTTCAAAGTTCGCTTGTGGGCATTGAATTCCTTTCCGGCTAAGGACCGACCGCGTATAAGTGGTATCGAAGGTTCCGCAGAGCGACTTCCCGTCGAAAAGGCTGGAGAAATATTCGGTGAGGGATATAAACTTCGAAGTGTATTTCTTGCCATTGTTCGTGAAGGCTCCTTTCTTTACTAGCCCCAGATATTCTGAAAACGGTACGAATCGGATTCTATAGCCGTATTCGACGAGATAGTTAATGACTTGATAATATTTCTTGCGGTCAGGGTTGGTGAGATGGAATGTCTTTCCATAACATTCAGGGTCCAGCATCAACGCAACGATGGCCTGTGCGACATAGTCGACGGGCGTTAGATCGAAGTAGTCATCGTTAAAAGGTGCAACGCCCAGGTCGATTGCTGTTTTGAATATGTCATAGAAAACATCCGCATCCCGCCGTGTCCGTAATGGATAAGCACCGGTTTGGCTGTCCCCAAAAATGTCTCCGGGGCGAACGATGATCGTTGGCAGTCCCGCGTCGGCATGGCCTCGAACGATTCGTTCGGCGTCGAATTTGGACTTCGCATAATAGAAGAACCGGAATTCCTGACCTATGTCAAGATCGGTTTCCTTGAATATGGCATCGCGCTCAAACGCCTTCGTTCCAAATATTCCATGGGTGGAAACATGGATGATCGGGGCCTGAAGCTGCGCACTGAATTTCGCCACATTCTCGGTCGCCACTACGTTCGGCTTTCGAAGGGCGTGGTATAGCGCAATCAGATTGACGGAGGCCGCGGAGTGTATGACACGGTCCACTGACAGCATGCGGGACGTGGAGGGAGCTATGCCTAATCCAGGGAGCTGTGTGTCGCCTGGAATCGCGGTGACGCGGCCCCGCATGCGCTCATCCAGGCATTCTTCTCCATATATGCCGATTGCGGCGCGTATCCTTGCCATGCCTTCATGTTCGGAGGCGGCGCGGACCAGGCAATATATCTTGCAGGTGGTCTTGTCCAGCAACTCCTTGACGATTCTGGCTCCAAGGATTCCAGTTGCTCCTGTGACCAATATTGAATTGGCTGTCCTCAATTGATGGCACTCCACTATGCGTCGACAGTGAACCGTCATTCTGCGTGTACGTATGTCACGGAAAACGGTGTTGTTGCAAGTCAGGTTGACTATGGCGGTTTTGGGGTTGGGATCGCTGCTGGTGCATTACATATTCAGTGGCTGTCGGCATCATCAGATTTCAATTCATAGTTATTAGAGTTGCTTCCGTTGAAATAAATGGATTTGTTGTGGTATAAAACAATTAACAACAATCGAATGATGTCAGCCAATGATTTTTGAAAAGTTCATGGAAGAAACCAGTGAGCGTACCGTCAGAGCCCTGATCGGAATGAGTAAGGCGCAATTCGCCAAGCTTTGCCCTATCTTTGAGGAGGCTCATGCGGAGATTCAGCAAGAACGCGTTCAGCAAGGCGAAATAAAACGGGTACCCAAAGGTGGCCATGTGGGCTATCTCGATCGGATAGATAAGAAGCTGTTCTTCATTTTGCATTACCTCAAGACCTACTGTACCTTCGATGTCCTGGGCTTTCATTTTGGCTTCAGCTCGGGACACGCGCATCGCCATGTGGCGCAACTTCTGCCCGTGTTACGGCGCAGCCTGGCGAAACTTGATCTGCTGCCCGAGCGGGAGCTGACGACCCCGGGAGAGATGATGAAGCTGATTGAAAAACATGGAGATATCATCATTGACGGGGTGGAATGCAGTTGCGTCAGGCCGCAGGATGACGATCAGCAGAAAGCCCACTATAGCGGTAAAAAAAACGCCATACGGTTAAAACCCTAGTCATTTCGACCCTGGCACGGCAAATTTTGTTCGTTGGAAGTATCGTGGCCGGCAGTGTTCATGATTATGCGCTGATGAAGCGATGGTTCGATCCTGCCTTATCATGGTTTGACGGTGCCGATGTCTGGTTGGATTTGGGGTTCTTGGGGGCCGCTTCCGATTATGGGAATAAAGCCAGAATTCACCTGCCTCATAAGAAACCCAGAGCCTCCAAGAACAATCCTCATCCCGCGTTGGCAGATCAACAAAGGCGCGAGAACAAAAAGCAAGCGCGAACTCGCATCTCCGTCGAACACTCCATTGGAGGAATGAAGACCTTTCATTGCTTGATGCATCGCATTAGAAACCGACTCAGTCTATTCATAGATAGCTTTTTCGGGCTTGGCGCTGGCCTTTGGAATCTAAAAATTTCTTTGTAATCATGCGGTTATCATCGGAAACAACTCTACTGTTTACTCGGTCGTTCTAATGCGACATGAGTACCATAAGTTATTTAGTTAGGCAAACTATATTATCGGAAATTGGATGAGCACTTGTAAAAAATGTTATATTCAGCGCTGTTAAGGCTATAGGGGTCAAAAAATGCCGAAACCGGGCCCTAGAACGTGTACCCGGCACCTACGAACAGGGAGTAGTTGAGCAGGCTCCCGAACTCGCTTTTCGAACCGCCCGTATAGCCGTTTGCTATCACGTATAGCAGCGTGTTGCTGTTTGCTTCATATTCGAATATTCCAATAATCTGATTCGACTGGTCGTTGATGTCATGGATCCAGCGGAGGTTCAGGTTCAAGTCGCCGATTATCTTGTTGTCCGTGAATTGTCCCATCATGTAATCCTGTCTGTAATAAACATCTCGATAGGTGATCTGGCGTGTGGTGAAGCAGTCACGGATGTTATCGAGCAGACAGCCGTTTTCGTTATGATAATATTCCATATTTATAGTCTCTCCCTCCTCGAAGGTATACGACGTGCCGACTTGCACCTCGAAGTCTCTCTGTTCGCCTGCTGAACCTTCGGAGTAAAGAAGAAGCGCGTCCGACACGTTCCAGCCGCCGAAGAACCCGACCTGATACCCGTTTTGGTTCCGGTAGGTCGGAATTAGCGAGAAGTACTTTCCATCTCCCGTAAAATCCGCCTTGAGGGCATAACTCTGTTCGAAGCGCCTGCCTTCGACGTTGGTCGCTGGGCCGATGAACGAGGTTTGATCGAGACCGAAGACGTTCGCGCTGAAGAGCCGTCCCGGACTGGTGTTGGCGACAAACGATACCGACCAGTTCGAGTCCGGTACCCACACCGCGCGGGCGTAGTCGAGGCCGGGGACTTCCACGCGCGGATTGTTTCGGCCGTTCTGGGGGTTGAACGGATTGGAAGAGGAGAGGAGTACCGAAGGTCCCCACTGGAGGTTTTCCCGGCCGAAGGAAACGAACAGGTCGTCCAGAAGGCGATAACGCGCAAATCCTTCGTTGAGGTAAAACTGCGCCGTGCTGTCTTCCCGGCCCGAAGGAAGACCATCTTCCCAGCGTTCCCAAACATAAAGGAACCGCTCCTTTACGGATAACTCCAAGCGCCGGAAATCGAGATTGAGGTCGATGCGCGGGTTGAGCACCGCCTGATAACGGGAGATGCCGAGGACGTTGTCCGGATTCAGGGCGGAAGGGTTGGCGGGCTGCTGCGTGATGCCGAAGGCCAGCACGTTTATTCGGGAGTAGAATCCGCGCTCGATTTCTTCGTAAAAAGACTCTTCGTCGGGAGAGCTGGACGCCGAAACCGGCTCGTCACTCGCATTTGCCGCGCCGAGCGAAATCGCGGCAGCGCACGAAAAGACAGTCCAGCAACGATGTTTCATTTCATGAAAAGATTAAGATTGAATATGTAATCCGGTAGCGCTTCCAGTCGCGGCTTGTTCATATTCATATAGGTTATGTTTTCATTTAGTAGCGTGTCGTGCATGGTGATCTTTGAAATGAACGGCCGTGTCTTTCCATCGACTTTGACCGTATTCTTGAATTCCATGTCGGCGGTCTTGAATTTCTTGCCGGAAACCGTGTAGTAGTCTGCCTTGACGCCGACGAGACGTTTCTTGGACACCCAGTACTTGATTCTGTCATAGGTGGTCTTATCGTTCTTGCTCTTGAGGTCGAAGACGTGGCAGTCCTCCCCCTCGACGGCTTCATCGGGCAAGACGGTGGGTTCGTAGTCCTCGGCATAATTGGTGGAGGCAATGTCGCCGTAGGCTGCATTACCCAGAAGCTTTTGTCTCTGGGCAATGGGGATGGGCTTGCTCAATCCCGGCTTGTAGAACCACATGTTGTTATTTGTCATGAGGACTTTGTTGCCTTTATATTTTGGCGGCTCCAGGCTCAGGCCGGATATGTCGAATCCGCGGGCCTTGATGTTGTACACCATGGTGTCCGTCGTGCGCTGTGCTTCCACCGATTCTATGACCACTTCCCAGGAAATGCCTACGACGTTGCCCCGGGACTCATCGGCTCTCTTGAGGATGTCGTGGATGCTCTGGGTCGCATGGACTTCCGTTACCAATAAGAGGGAGGCGACACTCATAATGGATATATACAGCTTATTCATTTTGCTGACCTTTCAGGTATGTCCCAGGGCACTGACAATTTCCATCCGCGCGGCTTTCCTGGCCGGAAGCGTCGCTGCCATGAGGGACAGTACGCCGAGCAGGACCATACTGAACGCCAGGTATTCAGGCACCAGGTAGATTTCGAGAGGTACCCGCCCGCTAATCATGGGAGGGACCCAGGTTGGTTTGAACAGGGCAATGCCCGACCACGTCAAGAGGGTGAGGACCATGCCCAGGGCGGAGCCGAACAGGCCGAGCATCAGGCTTTCCGCGGCAAACAGTACGACGATGCCGCCGCGCTTGAGCCCCAGAGCGCGAAGCGTTCCGATTTCCCGGGTCCGCTCCATGATCGCCATGCTCACGGTATTGATGACACTCATCACTACGATCGTGAATACGATCAAAAATGTGAACAGGAATATGATGTCGAACATTTGCTTCACCTTCACGTAAAAGGTGGAAAGCTCGTTCCACGTCTTGATTTCCAGATTCAGGCCGCGAGCTTCGAAATCCCGTGCCAGCCGTTTTCTCACCGGTTCCGTCTGCGCGGTGTTTTGCAGCAGCACGATGAGACGGTCGACGCTGCCGGTGTCGTAAAGGCTTTGGGCGAACTTGAGCGGGACCAGCATGAGTTTGTCGTCCAGGGCCTCGATCGGCGCCGAAAACAGTTGGAATACCTGGGCATCGAGCGCGTTGACCTGTCCCGATACGGTCGGTGCCATGGCTACGGCGGTGACGTCCAGGTCCAGGTTGAGCTGCTCCGCCAGGCCTCGGCTCAATCCGACGCCATAAATCACGTCGTCTTCGAGCGGCTTGCCGGTGAACTGTTGGAATTTGCTCGCCAGCCCGCGGCTGTGGCTGTTGATGACGCGGATATCGGAAGGAACGCGTCCCGACGCCAGGAATATGGTGGAAACCTTGCCGTTGCTGAGCAGGCCGGAAATATGCAGTTGGGGGGTCACGACCAGGACCTCGGGGTAATGACGCAGGATTTCTTGGACGTTCCGGGTGGACTCTTCGTCCAACAGATAACGGGTCGGGTCGAGCTTTCCTTCCTTCAGGAACCCGGGCTTGAAAATCGTGAGGTGGCCGTTGGCCTGAACATGGATGTACGAATTTTCCAGATTACTGAATATGTAGTCGGTGAACCCTCCCAGAACGTTGACCGCGGCAAAGCCGAGGGCGATGGCAAGGATGGTGAAGAGCGACCTGCGCTGGTTGCGGAAAAGATTCCTGATCGCTAGCTTGAGCCATGTCATCATGGCGCCACCTGGATTCGTTGGAGGAATTCCGCCTGTCCGGATAGCCGGTCGTCGATGATTTTTCCGTCGCACATCTGCAACTGGCGTTCCACGCGTTCCAGCAGGCGATGGTCGTGGGTGGAAAAGACGAAAGTGGTGCCGTTCCGGCGGCTGAGTTCCCGCATCGTTTCGATAATCTTGATGGCGTTTTCGGAGTCCAGATTGGCGGTGGGCTCGTCCGCGATCACCAGGGACGGATTGGCGACGAGCGCCCGGGCGATGGCGACCCGCTGCTGCTGTCCACCGGACAGCTTGGCCGGCCGCTGCGACTCGTGGTCGGACAAACCCACTTCGGCGAGACGTTCCCTGGCAAGCCGTTTCGCTTGGGCCGCGGGGACTTTGGCGATCTGCAGCGGCAGCATGACGTTCTCCAGGGCCGACAGGACCGGAATCAGGTTGAAGCTCTGGAATACGAATCCCATGGTCTTGTTACGGATGTCGCTGCGTTTTCCGTCGGGAAGCGTGGTCACGTCCTGCCCCAGAATCTGCACGGTGCCGGAGGACGGCACGTCGAGCATCCCGATGAGGTTGCACAACGTCGATTTGCCCGACCCGGACGGTCCCCAGACAGCGACGAACTCGCCGGGAAGGATGCAGAGGCTGACGGCTTGAAGCGCGGTGATGGTCCTTTCGCCGAGGCTGTAGATCTTCCCGACCTTGTCGAGTTCTACCACGGGCACGGTGTGCTGCTGCTTCATCGAAAGGGCTTCCTACGGGTGGGATTCGTGCCGGCTGGACGAGGAGGCATGTTGCGGCTCGGCGGTCGAGTAGGCAACGACGCAGCCCTCGAGCCTGAGCGTGCGCACCCCGATGAGCCGGCCGCTTTCACCATGCAGGATCTGCATCTCCCCGCCGGGGCTGACGGCTTTCAGTTGGTAGTTCCGGGGCGAACCGTTCAGTCCCAGGCCGAGCAGCTTTCCCGCTGCTTCTTTGGCACACCACAGGCGCGTCGTCCATTCGTCGGGCCTATTGGCGAATTCGCCGTCCAAGGCTTCCAGCAACGCGGTTTCGGCGCCGACGGCTATGGTTTGGAGAAAGTCCGGATCGCGAACCTCGATCGTTTCCATGTCCACGCCCACCGGTTCGTCCAGCGCCATGGCGATCGCGCCGGCCTCGCAATGCGAAATACTGACGCCGGGAACGGCGCCGGGACCCGTGGGCCAATACCTCACTTCCGGCCGACCTTCCTCGCTGTTCCGCAGGGCGAACGCCGCGGGATGCAGCATGTCGGGCACCCCCTGCTTCCGCGCCCACCAGGAACGCACGGCGTCCTTTGCGGCGATGCGCCCGAGCAGCCAGTGCAACTGGCGGCGGGCTTGGCCCTTCTTCTCGGAGAATGCCGGCATCTCTTCCATGTGAAGGTAAAAGCAGGCCAGCAGGCGAGGATCGAAATCCGATATCTCGGCGGGCGATATCGTGCAGCAGACCGCGTCCGGGCCAAGCTCCGGCAGCGGCAGCGGCCGGCTCAGGAGATAGCGGGTCGGCATCCGGCGGAAGTCGACCAGCCGCCGGTCCCAGCGAAATTTCCAGTCCTTCCAGTCCTTGATCCGCATCCAGACGGCGCCGGCGCCGTCTTGAATTTCGACGTCGCAATCCAGCGTCTTGCCTTCGTTCCGGGTGATTTCGACCCGCACCGGGACGTTCGTGCCGGCAGGCGGTGGCGGGCGGTAGAACTCCATTTTGCCGATGCCGATGGGGAAAACGTAACGCTCCTGGTCCATCGCCCAAATGCCGATCAACTGGCCTATGGCATCCAGCAATGCGGGGTCGGTCAGAAACTGGGGGCGGTCGGTGGACCGGAAAAAATCCGCCGGCGCCTTGACCGCCAGTTCACCCAAGACCCCGCGGTCGCCCAGGACGATCCTCCCCGTCAGGCGCTGATAGACGGGGCCGTGGAAAAGATAGCGATCCGCGTAGATTTCGTGCGCATCGCGGGGATGGACGCGCGGATTGACGAGCTCCGTGAAGTCCGGAGACAGCTCGAGACGGTAATGGGAGGCGAACAAGACCTTGGCCTGGATGGCCGGACCACGCTGGCCTTCCGCCTGGATGGCGGCTCCGATCCGGCAGTATCGATCCTGCGGGTCGGATTCCAGCATCCTGGCCGAGATCGACAGGCGTAGCACGTCCGTGTCGGCCAGCTCGATCCAGCTCGTGGCTTTCACGTCTTCGAAACCGATGAGACCCAAGTCCGGCGCGAGGCAGGCCGCCGCTTCCGCCAGCATCTCCAGGCTGAGGGTCATGGGCACCACCGGCAGGCATGCGGAAACCGGTTTGACCCCGGCGGCACTGACGAAGGCATGATCGGCCAGATGCAGGTCCTCTTCCAGCGTCAGCCAGCGTTCGGCGAGAAGCGATTCATTGGGAATGAATTCGAGTATTTCCCCAATGAACGGAAGCGCCGTGTCGCCCTCCAAAGCCGCGTCGTCGCGGGTTTCGTTCATCTCGTCGTTTCTATCGAGCCTCGCCATCACGCCGGAATCTCCGTATTCGTTTCGTGTTCCACCGCGTCCAGATCGGCCGGGCGAGCCGTTTTTCTCATACGATCTCTGTCTGCGGCCGTGCACGAGGCGTTTCAACGTTGCCGCGTTGGGGGACGCTGCCCGCTTCGGTCCGGCGGAGCGATGCGATCCTTTCCAGGCTGGCCGTCACGACCAGTTCGGGCCCGACCCCCGGGCGTTTACGCAAGGCTTCCAGGCAGTAGCGGACGCCGGCGTCGAGAGGGATCAGGCCGATGTTGCGGGAGGCGTAGAGCCGCCGCAACTCGGCGTTCACCATGCCGGAATCCCAAGGCCCCCAGTTGATGGAAACCGTATGGACGTTCGGCCATTCCTTGCCGAGACGGTCCGCCAGCTTGTTCAGCACCTCATTGGCGGCGGCGTAGTCGCACTGGCCGATGTTGCCGAAGCGGCCCGCCACCGACGAGAAAAAAACCATGAATTTCAAGCTTTCCGGTTTCAGCTTTTCGGCCAGGGTCAGGGCCGGGACGACTTTGGTGGAATAGACCGAGTCGAACGACTCTTCCGATTTGTCCCGGATCAGCTTGTCGTCGATGATGCCTGCGCCATGGATGACCCCGTCGATGCGGCCGAACTGGACGTACAGTTCGTCGATCAGCTCCGCAAAAGCGTCGGTATCGCGGATGTCCAGGGTCTGATAATAGATTTCGGCCCCCTTGGCCTTCATCGCTTCCAGATTCTCCCTGAGGGCGCGGTCCCTGAGCATCTGCTTCAACGTCCGTTCGATCTCCGCCGGGCTCACCCTGTCTCCCTTGGCTTTCGATTCGGCGATGAGGAACTGCCGCAGTTCGGCCGCCCCGGCGATGTGCCGGGTAGCCTCGGGCTCATCCTCCGGCAGAGGGCTGCGTCCCACCAGGACGAGCTTCACTCCGGCTTGCTCCGCCAGCGATTTCGCGACGGAGCTCGTGATCCCCTGGCCGCCGCCGGTCACCAGAACGACGGCGCCCGGCTCGAGGCCGGTCTCCTCCGAGGCAGCCTTGCCCTGGACGGGCACCAGCTCCAGCCGCCAACGGCCGGAGTCCGTGAAGCCTATTTCCGGCGTGGGATCGGCGGATTGCATCTCCATCAAGACGTGTTCCGCCCATTGGGTGCCGGTCTGGGCAGGCTGCAAGTCGATGCATTTCAGCCGCAACTGCGGCCATTCCCGCGCGGCGGATTTGGCGACGCCGAGCGTGCCGGCGCCCGCCACCGAGGAAGCCCCGGCATCGCCCAAACCGAACTGCCCGTTCAGCGCCGTCAAGTTGACCAGCCACCCTCCACCGGCGCCTGCGCCTTCAGCCAGGCGGCTTCCCAAAGCCTTCAGGGTGAGGAACAGGATCCGGGCCGGATCGGCGGCGTTGCCCAGCGTCTCGCCGGCTGCGGTCGCGCCGAGAAGATTGATCAGCCCGCCCGGGGGCGATCCCGCGGATTCCAGCAAGGTTTTCAATCGGCCCGCTGCGTCCGCTGCGGAGAAGTCCACCTCGAACGTCCCGCTGTCCAGGCGGGCCGTATCCTTCCCCGGCACGATCAGCCAAGTCGTATAGCCACCCTGGGCCAGCGTCGCCCGGAAGGTTTCGCTGATTTCCGACGCCGGTCCGAGGAGGAGAACGGGCTGGTCGCAGGGTCCGGCCACCGTTCCGTTCCAGGCCGCAGGGACCGGCCTCAGGGTATAGCATTCCACGGGATCGGCCGGCTGGTAGACCATCGGACCGGACTCCGCTGCCTCAACCGGCGAGGATGGCAGCGGAGCCGGGGATTTTTTTGGCGAAACGGCCCCTCCTTCCGCTTCCTGCGGTCCGGATTCACGCAGCCGGTCGTACCAGGCGATGATTTCATTCAGAGTCTTCTGGCCGGAAAGCTCTTCGATGACGGTTTCCTCGTCCCTCCCTTCCAGGAGGTTGTACTGGTCCTTCAGCGCGCCGAAGACTTCGATGCGCTTGATGGAATCGATGCCGAGGTCGGCCTCCATCTGGGCGTCCAGATCGAGCATGTTCTCCGGATAGCCTGTCCTCTCCGAAATCGCATGCAGCAAATCGGCTTTGAACTCGTCGGTCGGGGCAAGGCCGCCGGATTTGGCGATCGCCGCAGCGGCAGGGGCGGTGGGGACGGGAGCCGGGCCGGCGGTCGGAGGCGCCGGCGTTTCCGGCGCGGTCCGTGCGGGCTGAGCCGTGCGGGCCGCGAGTCCGCTCGACGCGGCGATCCGGCTCGGCAGAACGGGAGCGGGGGGGACCGCGGCGAGAACCGCGCCGCGCGGCGGCAGGGGGCTGGATTCCGTGCTCCCTCCCGGCAGCGCAGCCTCGGCGCCGGTGACGCTGGCGTGAAGGAAATTGAGCAGGTGGGTGAACGTCCGCTGTTGTTCCTTTTGCAGCTCGATGAATTGGATGAGGCTTTGCTGAACGAACGCGAGACGAGGATCGGCCGGTATCGGCGCGGCGCCCGTCTCTCCGGCCGGCCCCCCGACGTGGGGTAGTTCCGGGTTGTTCATTGGGTTGCTCCTTTGTGTAGTTGCGGTGCTTTCGATCGCGGGCGAGTCGGTGCGGGTGGCTTCAGGTTCGGGCAATGGGCCGGCGGCGGGTATCGCTCCGGGTTTGGAGTCCCAAGGTTCCGCCCTGCCGCCGTTGATTCGCCAGACCAGCGGCCCGCCCCGGGATTTCCGTTCGGCCTCTGTAAACAAGTCGGCCGGAGCGCTTTGCCGGAAGCCGCGCCCTTTGAACCAGGTCTGGAGGTCGACCGGTAGTCCCAGCGCGAACGTGTGGGCCAATACATGGGCCAGGTTTAGCCAGCCGGGACGTCCCGGCATGTCGATCGCCAGAGTGGTGTGCGGAACCTCCGCCAGAATCCGGTCCACGAGCCCGCTCAGTACCGTGCCGGGCCCGACTTCGATGAAGATGCGCGCTCCGGCCCCATAGAGGCCGTTCACTTCGTCCACGAAACGTACCGGTTCCACCAGATGCCGTGCCAGAAGCGCCTGGATTTCGGCCGGCTTGCCGGGATAGCCGTCGGCGGTGGTGTTGCTATAGACGGGGAGGGCCGGCGCCGTGAACTTTATCCTGGAAAGTTCCTCCGCCAATGCCTCGCGCGCCTTGGCCATGACGGGGCAATGGAAAGCGCCGCTGACCTGCAGCTTGGTCACCCGCAGCGACTCGCCGCCCAGGACGGCGACCGCCTCGTCGATCGCGGCACCGGGGCCGGCGATGATGGTTTGATCGGGAGTGTTGAAATTCGCGACATAGACGGGCAGGCGGTGCTTGGCGATGAGCGCTTCTACCGCCGGCCCCCCGGCGCCCACCGCCGCCATGGCGCCGCCGGAGTCGCGGCCCGCGGCGGCGGCGATACGGCCCCGGATTTCCGACAGCCGGATCAGATCCTCGGCCGCGAGCGCACCGGCTGCGCACAGGGCCACGTATTCGCCATAGCTGTGGCCGGCAAGGTAGTCGGGTTTTATGCCGAACGAATCCAGAAGCCGCGCTGCGGCCAGTTCCACCACGCCCAGTGCCGGTTGTGCGACCTGAGTGGCGCTCAGAGCCGCCTGCTGGCGTTTCCGGTCTTCCTCGCTGAACACCGGAACCGGATAGATGAAGCCGGAAAGCGGCCGCGGCAGGCGATCCTCGAGCAAGCCGTCCGCCTGCTCGAAAATGTCATGCAACGACGGAACGGTCGCCGTCAGGTCGCGAAGCATGTTGATCTTTTGCGAACCCTGGCCCGGGAAGAGGAAACAGACCTGGCCGGGGGCGATGGACTGGCGGAAATGGATCCCCTGCGGATGTTTGAAATCGGCCTTGTTCGAATCCGCCAGTTCGTGCAGGGCCAGTTCGAGTTTGGCTTTTAGATCGGTTACGGAGGTCGCCACCAGCGCCAGCCGGCAAACGCGCTGGGGCGGGGCGATGCGCTGCTGCTCCGCATGGACCGCATACGCGAGCTGGCCCAGATCCAGCTGCTCCGGATGTTCGATGCCCTGGGCCAGGCTTTGCAGAGTCTCGACGATGTGTCCGCGGTCGGGGCCCCAAAACGCGAAAGGTTCGGCGCCGCGGGGGGTCAAATCGACCGTGTCGCCTTCCCGGTAGGTGCCGGTGTATTCCTCGAGCACCGCATGAAAATTGGTGCCGCCGAACCCGAAGGCGCTCACGCCGCAGCGGCGTGGGGCGTCTTTCCTGGAGTTGAACCAGGGACGGACCTCGGTGTTGATGTAGAACGGGCTGCGGCCGAAATCCACGCCGGAATTCGGCTTTTCGACCCCCAGGGTGGGCGGCAGCACCCGGTGCTCGAGGGCGAGTGTCGCCTTGGCGATCGCCGCCAAGCCGGCCGCTACCTTGGTGTGGCCGATCATCGACTTCACCGAGCCGACCCCGCAGGCCTGCGGTTCGGTTCCGGAACCGCCGAAAACGCTGTTCAGCGTTTCGATCTCGGATTTGTCTCCCAGCGCCGTGCCGGTGCCGTGCGCTTCGATCAGGCTCACCGTCGAGGGCTCGACCCGTGCGTCCTCGTAGGCGCGGCGCACGGCCCGGGCCTGGCCTTCCGGATGGGGGGCGGTGAGGCTGCGGTTGCGGCCGTCGCTGGAGCTTCCGATGCCCTTGATTACGGCCCGTATGCGGTCCCCATCGCGTTCGGCGTCGGCCAGGCGCTTGAGCACCAGGGCGACGACCCCTTCTCCGATCGCGATGCCGTCCGCGCCGTCGTCGAACGGCCGGCAACGGCCTCGCGGCGACAACGCATGGGTTTGGGCGAACGCCATGAAGGACGCGACGTTGTTGGTGCCGTCGATGGCTCCGACCAGCGCCACCTCGGCGTCACCGCCCCGGAGTTGCCGGATGCCGGTGTCCAGCGCGGCGAGGGACGAGGCGCAGGCCGCGTCGACCGTGAAATTCGTTCCGCCCAGATCGAGCCGGTTGGCGACCCGGCCAGCCACCACATTGCCGAGAAAGCCGGGGAAGGAGTCCTCGGTCCATTGCGGGAGCGCTTGGCCGTGAAGCGACGAGATGATCTGCTGCCGGCCCGATTCAGATAGTCCGGGGACATTGGACAAGTAATGAGGGAGCAAGGCTCGGAAGGCGTAGGCGATGCCCAGGTCGTGCAATCCACCGGCGCCGAAAATCGTTGCCGTCCGCTCTCTTGCGAAGGGTCTGCGGTCCAGCCCGGCGTCCTCCAACGCCTTCCTTGCCACGACCAATGCAAGAAGCTGCATCGGTTCGATGGATTTGACGGCGGCGGGCGGGATTCCCCACTCGGTCGGATCGAACCTGAGGTCGTCGAGGAATCCGCCCCACTTGGAATAAATCTTGTCCTTGACGCCGCGCTTGGGGTCATAAAAATCCGCGGGCCGCCAGCGGTCGTCGGTCACTTCCCGGACGGCGTCCACCCGGTTGATGATGTTCTGCCAATAGGTGCGCAAGTCAGGCGCCTTGGGCAAGAGGCATGCCATGCCAATGATGGCGATGTCGGATTTCCGCACCTCCCGGCCCGGTCGCCGCTTCGGAGTGCGCTCGCCGTGGCGGAGGAGGACTTGCTGGCTTTCCTCCGATACCGACCGGTGAAGCTCGGCCACGGTCAGTGTCTCGTGGTGGAGCCTCGCCACCTCGCCGAGCATGTACATGCCTTCCCGCCGCTGGGCTTCCACGTTGACTTTCACGTAGGGCCCGGCATCGTTTTCCTTGTCCGGGTCGTTCCGCGTGATGCCCTTCGAAGCGATTCTCAGGCGGCCGATGTTGAGCATTTCCAGGGATCTCAGGATCTCGTCGTCGCTCTTTCCGGCCAGGACCAGTTCGCGGCGCTTGCGATTGAATTCGCCGCAGAAGTCGGTCTTGGCGCAGCGGGTGTAAACGCCGACGCCCGACTGGAGCAGGTTGGTGTCCTTGCAGGAGACGGCCTGCGCCTGGAACTCCTTCACGATCGCGCCGGTACCGACGATTTCCTGCGTGAAGAGATATGCCGTGCCCATCAATACGCCGATTTTCATGCCGCGGGCGACGGCCGGCGCGGCGAGCACGGACAGCATGGCCACGGAAAGATCGTCGTGAATGCCCCCGGCGAACAGGATGTGCACCGATTCGGGATCGGCTATCCCGGCCGCCAGCAGGACTTCGATCGCGGATTCCCACAGGACGAAGCTGCTGCGGGGACCGGTATGCCCTCCGCACTCGTTCCCTTCGAAGATGAACTTCCGGGCTCCGTCCTTGAGGAATCCGTGCAAGAGTCCCGGCGAAGGCACATGCAGATAGGTGGTGATCGAGAGGGCCTCCAGTTCCCGTGCCTGGCTGGGGCGGCCGCCGGCGATGATCGCGAACGGCGGCCTGATTTCTTCGATGACTTCCATCTGCTCCTGCCGCAGTTCGAGCGGCATGAAACCCAACAAGCCGACTCCCCAACCCTGGCTGCCCAGCAAGGACCGGGTCGCCGCCAGCAATTCCCGAGCCTGCGGCTTGCGCATCACGGAGAGCGCGAGAAACGGGAGCGCCCCTCCTTCGGCGACCGCCTTCGCGAACTCCGGCGTGTCGCTGACCCGCGTCATCGGGCCCTGGACGATCGGGTATCGTGTGCCGTGGCAGGACGCCAGTGGCGCCTCCGGGGCAAGGGCCCGCTGCGTTCCGGCAAGCGCCGGAAGGGTTTCCATGCCCTCGCGGATTGCCGTCATGATGCGGCCGACGGTGCCGTAGCGTCTGGCGAGCGGCGCGGCGAAGGCGATGTCCTGTCCCAGAGGGACGAGAGGGTCGTTCCGATCCTTCAGATACTGGCGCAGGGGTTCGGCCCAGGGTTGGTCCTGCAGAATCCGTTGTTCCAGTTCGCGAATGCCGTTCCGGCCGCTGCGCGAGAAGATCCGAAAGGGGGCCCGTTCCGGTGCCAGCACGACCGTTTCGCTTCCGTCGAGCATCCCCCACACCCGATGCATCTCGGAATCGGCGAAGGGGCTTTCATCGCTCAGCCAGAGTTGTTCGCACAGGACCACGCCCCGCGCTCCGGCCACGATGGCGGCTCCGGCGCTGCGCGGGCCGATCCCGCCCTGCGCCCAGTACGGAATGCCGAGCTTGGAGTGCAGTTCCTGCAGCAGGATGAAGGTGGAGTGCGAACTGACCGAGCCGCCGGCCTCGTGGCCCTTGACGATCAGTCCGTCGTAGCCGGCGGCCGCGGCCTGCTGAGCCGATTCCAGATCGTGGACTTCGAGCAGGACCTTCCGGGCGATCCTCCGGCTCGCATCCCGGTACCGCTTCAACTCGGCAGGGCGTTGTCCGGCGAGAACGAGAACAGGGACCGGGCGGGACAGAATACTGGCCAAATGCTGCGGATCCCGCTCCGGAGAGCCGAGAGTGTCCCAGCGCAGACCCCAGCGGCTGTCGCGGTCCACGCTGGCTGCGAGGCGCTTTACCAGAGGCGCCAGCCGGCTGGGTGGATCGCGATAACCCAAATCCAGGATTCCGATCCCTTCAGCCCGGCAGGCCGCGATGGCGATGGTGGGGTCGACTCGGTTGGGCGGGGTAACGGCTATGATGTTTTCCATGACGACCTCCCTTGGCGCTTCATAGTTACCCCCTGACATGCGGGACCCCGACCACGAGATAAACCGCATCGGGGTTTTGCCGGGACGAGGGTAGGCGCAGGGCGGGATGCAAATTTAACGATAGCGAACTCCTTAGTCGGGAACAAGGAAAATGTGAGTCCATAGTCCGTCCCTGAAGGAATATCATGTGCTTCTGATATTTGGCGGCCATGTCGATATTATTAATCAATAACGAATTCATGAGCCTGGCATCGAAACCTCATGGCCTTATATTGAATTGATCCATCCTGCTGATCTGTAATGGCAATTTTGCTCGCGTCCCGCCTGGCCGCACAAGAGCATGGCCGTCGCTCCCGATCTTCATCGACGTGCGTGGGTAACCGGAGTGGGAGGGAGCTTATTCATTGAATTATATAAATGTTTATATTCTTTTACGATGGATGGCCACTCGCTGAAGAGAAGAAATGCCGGGCTTCGTCACGGATTTCTTCCGGGGTGATTCGGGTCGTTCGGACATGTATTGTAATTTAGCTTTTTGCTATTGCGACTTGTATCCGAATCGCGATTCGTAGGGGTAATCGACAGCTTTTCGCTGGTAAGGCGTGACATCGGCGGATTTGTGGGGTGGCCGCGACGCCGTCGTCTGGAAGCGGTGCCCCGTGTGTCTCCCGGCGCCTGCGGACGTTCCTTGCGCCGACAGCGCACGGGGGGGATCCGTCCGGTCGATTCGGGCCGGCTCACAATGTTAGACTTGCCCGATTCCATCAGTCCGGAGGTCTTGAGAAGTACTATGGCGGGTCATAGCAAATGGGCCAACATTCAGCACCGCAAGGGGGCCCAGGATGCCAAGCGCGGCAAGTTGTTCACCAAGCTCATTCGTGAAATCACCGTAGCTTCGCGCGCCGGTGGCCCCGATCCCGGCAACAATCCCCGTCTGCGCACGGCCATGGACAAGGCGCTCGTCGCCAATATGTCGAAGGACACCATCGAGCGCGCCATCAAGAAAGGCTCGGGGGCCGCGGACGGCGACAACTACGAGGAAGTCCGCTACGAAGGCTACGGTCCCGGCGGCATCGCCGTGCTGGTCGACTGCCTGACCGACAACCGCAACCGTACCGTGGCGGAGGTGCGCCATGCCTTCTCCAAGGCCGGCGGCAATCTGGGGACCGACGGGTCGGTCGCATACCTGTTCAGCAAGGCTGGGGTCGTCAGCTTCGGCGCCGATCTGGGCGAGGACAGGGTGATGGAGCCGGCGCTGGATGCCGGTGCCGAGGACGTGGTGGTCAACGAGGACGGCTCGGTGGACGTGCTCACGGCGCCCGACCGGTTCGAAGCGGTGCGCGATGCGCTGCAGTCCGCGGGACTCACGCCGGAATCGGCCGAAGTCACCATGCGCGCCAGCACCAGCGTCAAGCTGGACAAGGAAGACGCGGAGAAGATGATCCGCCTGCTCGAACGCCTGGAGGACCTGGATGACGTACAGAACGTCTATTCCAACGCGGACATCAGCGAGGACATTCTTGCCGAACTGGGCTGAGCCGGCGCGATGACACGGGTGCTCGGCATCGATCCGGGTTCCCGCGTCACCGGCTACGGCATCCTCGACTGGGCCGGCAAGCCGGTGCTGGTGACGGCGGGCTGCATACGCACCGAGACCAACGATTTTCCCGAGCGCCTGCGCCGAATCTTCGAGGGGATCAGCCTGATCGTGGAGGAATTCAAGCCGGAGGAAATGGCGGTGGAGCAGGTGTTCATGCACAAGAATGCGGATTCGGCTCTCAAGCTGGGGCATGCCCGGGGCGCGGCAATCTGTGCCGGCGTGTCGCGCGGACTGGCGGTACACGAATACGCCGCGCGCCAGGTGAAGCTGGCCCTGGTTGGCAAGGGCAGTGCGGACAAGGTCCAGGTGCAGCACATGGTTTGCTTCCTGTTAGGTCATAAGACTCCCTTGGCGATGGATGCCAGCGATGCGCTGGGTGTGGCCCTCTGTCATCTGCATCATCAGCAGACCTTGAGCCGCATGAACCGGATGGCGCAACGATGATCGGCTTCGTTCGCGGAATCCTGGTCGCCAAGCGTGCGCCTTCCTTGCTGATCGACGTGCAGGGCCTGGGCTACGAGGTCGATGCGCCCATGTCAACCTTTTATAACTTGCCCGAGATCGGCACCGAGGTGCGGCTCTATACCCATCTTCAGGTCCGCGAGGACGCCCACAGCCTGTTCGGCTTCGGTACCGAGGCCGAGCGCAGCCTGTTCCGCAGCCTGATCCGGGTCAGCGGCATCGGCGCCAAACTGGCGCTGACCATCCTTTCCGGCATCTCGGTCGACGATTTCCGGGCCTGTGTGGAGCGGCAGGACTCGGCGCGCCTGGTCCGACTCCCCGGCATCGGCAAGAAGACCGCCGAGCGCCTCATCATCGAGCTGCGGGACCGGCTGGACCTCGGTGCGCCGTCCCTGGTCCCGGCCGCCTTCGCCGGCGGCGCGGCGCCCGTGCTGTCCGCCGATCCGGCCGACGAGGCCGTCAGCGCCCTGATCGCGCTGGGCTTCAAGCCGCAGGAGGCGAGTACGCTGGTGGCCAAACAGTCGACCGAAGGCCGCAGCGCGGAGGACTTGATCCGGCTGGCGCTGCAGTCGGCGGTGCGCTGAAGGAGCCCGATCGATGACGCAGCGGCTGGTGAGTGCGGCGGGACAGTGGGACGAGGAGGCCATCGACCGCGCCATCCGGCCCAAGCGGCTGGAGGATTACGTCGGCCAGCGCGCCATGCGCGAGCAGATGTCCATCTTCATCCAGGCGGCGCTGGGGCGCGGCGAGGCGCTGGATCATGTGCTGATCTTCGGCCCGCCGGGGCTGGGCAAGACCACCCTGGCCAACATCATCGCCAACGAGCTGGGCGTCAACGTGCGTCACACCTCCGGCCCGGTGTTGGAGAAGGCCGGCGACCTGGCGGCGCTGTTGACCAATCTCGAACCGCGCGACGTGCTGTTCATCGACGAAATCCATCGTCTCGGCGCGGTGGTGGAAGAGGTGCTGTATCCCGCGATGGAGGACTACCAGATCGACATCATGATCGGCGAAGGCCCCGCCGCCCGTTCGATCAAGCTCGATCTGCCGCCGTTCACCCTGGTCGGCGCCACCACCCGCGCCGGGCTCCTGACCTCGCCCCTGCGCGACCGTTTCGGCATCGTGCACCGGCTGGAGTTCTACAGCGTCGAGGAGTTGGGCAGGATCGTCGCCCGCTCGGCCCGCATCCTGGGCAGCGAGATCACGCCGGAAGGCGCGGTGGAGGTGGCGCGCCGTTCCCGCGGCACCCCGCGTATCGCCAACCGCCTGCTGCGGCGGGTCCGCGACTTCGCCCAGGTCATGGCGGACGGGCGGATCACCGGTGAGGTGGCGGGGAAGGCGCTGGAAATGCTCGACGTGGACCCGAACGGCTTCGACCAGTCGGACCGCCGTCTGCTGCTGACGATGATGGAAAAATTCGATGGGGGGCCCGTCGGCCTGGACAACCTGGCCGCGGCGATCGGTGAGGAGCGCGGCACCATCGAGGACGTGCTGGAGCCCTACCTGATCCAGCAGGGCTTCATCATGCGCACCCCCCGCGGCCGCATCGCCACGCGCAACGCCTACCTCCATTTCGGACTGAAGCCGCCGCAGCGGGCGAGCCTCAACGAAGAGCTGTTCGGCGATGAGTGAAGCGCTTGCGGTGAGCACAGTCGATCCGCTCGCGGTGAGCGTAGTCGAACCGTTCGTCTGGCCGGTGCGGGTCTACTACGAGGACACCGACGCCGGCGGCGTGGTGTATTACGCCAACTATCTGAAATTCATGGAGCGTGCCCGTACCGAATGGCTACGGGCCTTGGGCTTCGAGCAGGACAGGTTGCGCGAGGAGCTGGGGGTGGTTTTCGCCGTACGCTCGGTGCAGGCCGAATACCTGAAGCCGGCCCGGTTCAACGATGCCTTGCTGGTCAGCGCGGAGCTGGTCGAAGCGCGGCCGGCGAGCTTCGGTTTCGTGCAGCGGGTGATGCGGGAGGATGCCACGCTGTGCGAGGGGCGGGTGCGGATCGTCTGTCTGGCCGCCGACAGTTTCCGGCCGCAAGCCGTGCCGGATGTCGTCATGAAACGGTTGCGGGACGAAGGCTGAAATTTCGGTTGAGTTATTTTTCAGCCGCCGGCAACCCGCGTCCGCTGAGGTCCGCCAGGTCGTCCGAAAGTTGCCGGAGGATGGCCTTGGCGAGTTCGGGATACCTGAAGTCGTCCCGCACATCGTAGATCCAGCTCGTCTCGCCGGTCTGCCGGGCGTATTCCTTTTCCCACAGGACCTTGCCGTTGCCGCTTTCGACGAGCCTGAAGCCGAGGACGAGTTCGTTGTCGAAGCTGTCCGATGGCGTGCCCAAGACCCAGAACAGCGGACCGAAGACCGACAGCCCGTAGCTGAAGGTCTTCGAATGGTACTGGGTCGATTTCACCGTGCCTTCGAGCCTGAGGTCGGCTTCGCCGCCGTTCCGGCTGAAAGCCACCCGTTTGAATATCCGGGCCCGGTCGATTTCCGCCACGGCGGCCCGGGCCAGGTCCTCGTCCGGTTTCCACCGCCATGCGCCCGTGCTCGCGTGCCTTTGCGCGTACTCCGGGTGGGAGAGGTTCTGCCAGCCGAACGGGAAGATGGGCATGGCGTAATTCATCAGTTCGTCCGTGTTGGCGTTGGCGCGGAGATCCCGGAAGGGCGGCACCGCAACCGTCAGAACCAGCAGGGGGCTGCGTGCCGCAGCCGGCTCGGGTCGGTAGATCCAGGCCCGTTCGGTTCCGCAGCCGGCGCAGGCGGCCGCGAGCACCCCGGCCCAGGCCCACTTTCTCATGCGGCGGGGATGTCTTTTCAGGGGCCCTCGACCGAGCGCCGCTCCGGTCCGACGGCGGACGTCACGATCGCGTAGGCGTCGCGGACGGTCCGCTGCTTGTCCAGTTCGGCCTTGAGTTCGGCGTCGAGGTCGCGAGTGAGCTGTTTCATGATGGTCTTGGCGATTTCGCCCTTGATGGAGTCGAAATAGCCCAGCAGTTCGCCTTCCAGCTCTTCGAAATAGTTCTTGATGCCCCGCCGCGCGAACTTGTTGATCTGTACCTGCTGCCGGCGGGTATATTCGAGCAGGCCGGCCTTGTAGCAGTCCAGGGCGCGGTCGATCTCGTCTCCCCGGATCGTTGCGGCCGCGAGCTGCACAGGCGCGCTTGCAGCTTCGCTGCTCTTCGAGTCGGCCAGGCTGTCCTGAATTCGACGCAGCTTGTCCAGACCGAGGGCTAGCATTTGCTGCGCTCCCTCGCCGGGGCCGATCAGATGCAGGTTTCTGGCGATTTCCAACGCGCGGTCGGCGTTTTTCTGCACCTGTTCCAGGATGTCGTCCCTTCTGCGGCCGGCATCGCCGGCCGCTTGGGCCATGATGTCGCGGCCGAGATCGTCGATGACCTCGCCGTATTCGAACAGAAACACGTCGCACATCCCCTTCAGCCGGTTGAGCATGTCGCGGCCGTTCAGCCGGTCCTGCAGCACCGTCAGCACTTCGGGCGGCAGGGCGTCGGTGGCGGCGATGTCTTCGAGCAATTGCGCCAGATGGCGGCGCACCATCTGCTCCTCCAGCAATTGTTGCAGTTGGCAGCGGAAGGTGTGCTGGATGTGCAGCTTTTCCTCGATTTTGTGCGGCAGGCGGCTGACCACGCTGTGCAGGTCCAGTCCCTTCAGCAGCTCGTTCTTGAGCGCCTTGCGGTCCAGGGTGTCGATCGCATGGGTGATCTGCTGGCCCAGTTGTTCCTGGTCCTCGTCGCGCCAGAACACGAACTCGGGCAGCACCTCGGTCCGCAACGCCTTGACGTGCTCTTCGACCGTGGAACGCAGGCGCCGCAGGACTTCGTCCTGGCGGCGCGACAACTCACTGGCGATGAAGGTGTTTTTCATGCTGTCGTCGCTCGTGTTGAGGTAAGTCTGGTGGAGGGGTTCCAGGTGTTCGCGCAGCCTTTTCGCCAGATCCATGTACTCGCTGCGGGCTTCGTCGAGGAATTCGGCGCGGGCCGTATGTGCGAGGTAGTCGAACAGGCTGCTGCGGAAAGCGGCGAAACTCTTGGCTTCTTCGAGCGACTTGAGGTGGCGCTCGGCTTCGTGGCGTTCGGGAATCTTGCCGAGCGCTTTCTGGAGGGCGTCCGCATGTTCGCGGAGGCTGACGCTCTGCTCCAGGCGGCCGTCCTGAATCAGTTTCAGCAGCAGGTAGTTGAGCGCCGAGACCCGGAACACGCGATCCTTGGCGATGTGGAAACCGTAGCGGTCGATCTTCTGGCCGAAGTTGACCTGCTCTTCCTTCTTTTGCTGAGCGCTCAGCACGTCCCACTGGTTGATCACCCAGAACGCCCGCTGCAGCACGCGCTTGCGCTGGCTGTGGATCTCGGCCAGCAGCTCGATTTCCTCGCCCTCCAGCAGGTGGAACACCTTCATGGCGATGACGAAAGCCTTGGCGTCGTTTTCCACGTAGGATTTGGTCACCTTGCGGTGGCGCGGATTGACCACCCCCAGCCCCGGCAGGTCCACCAGCACCACGTTTTCAGGGATGCTGACGTCCGTGAGGAAGATTTCCGCCTGATTGACGAAAAGCACGTCCTCGTAGTCTTCGGTGACGTAGCTCGGCAGCTCCTCCAGGGCGATTTCCTTTTCCGCGCCGCTGAGCTTGCTCCAGCCGTGGACGAGGGCTTTCAACTCGTCGAAGAACTTCTGCTTGTTGAACGACCCGAACTGCCCCTTGTGCTGCTCGATGTCCCGGCCGAGCTGGCTCAGCAGCTCGCCCCGGCTCAGGCTGCGGTAGGCGTCGCAGCTCTTGCGGAGCTCCTTGGAAATCTCCTCGACATACAGGTTCTTCAGTTCTTCCCGCTCGTTCTCGTCCAGATAATGGATGACGGCCTTGGCGCTCTTGCCTTTGCGGATGAGGGTGGGGATGGCTGTGAAGGACTTGGTGGCCTGCGGCAGGATGTCGTTGCCGAGCACGGCGTTGATGATCGTGCTCTTGCCGGCCGAGAACGCCCCCAGGAATGCGACCGGGAACTCCGGCGACTTCAGCCGTTCCAGCCAGGTCCGCTTGCGGTTGACGTAGTATTTGAAGTCGTCGGTGAGGCCGAGGTAAGGTGCGGCGGCGTCGTAAGCTTCGAACAAGCGGGTGAACGCCTTGACGTAAAGGCTGTAGTCCGGCTCTTTCATTGCATGGGTTTCCAAAGAGGGTCCTCGTGGCAGGCGGCTGACGGGCGGGCCGGGTGACGAATTGATGAATATCGGGCTGCCGCATTTTAACATCTAAGGCTAGTGAACCAATCCGGCCGGTTCGCCGGCTTCCCCCGCCGTGGTTCCCGCGGCTTGATAGGCTTGGCCGGTATTTCATAAACTACCCGGCATCCGGAATGCAAAATCCGCCGGTCACCTTCTTGAGCCGCATGCCGGTCCCTCGATTTTCAGCCGTTCATCTACCTTAACTCTCAGAGCAAAAATGAATTCTGAGCTGTCGATTATTACCCTGATCAAGGAAGCCAGCGCGGTCGTCCAGATCGTCATGTTCATTCTGATCGCGGCATCCGTGATCTCCTGGACGTTCATTTTCGGCAAGTACCGCGAGATCCGGCGCGCCGAACAGACCTCCCTGGCTTTCGAAGACCGTTTCTGGTCCGGCATCGACCTGGCCGATCTGTACCGCCAGCTGGCCACGGAAAGCGACGACTGCGGCGGCATGGAACTCATCTTTCTGGCGGGTTTCAAGGAGTTCGGCCGCCTGCGGCAGCAGAGCGGCATCATGCCGGAGGCGGTGATGGAGGGCACCCAGCGGGCCATGCGCGTGGCGCTCAACCGGGAGCTGGACAAGCTGGACGAAAGGCTGCCGTTCCTTGCCACCGTGGGATCGACCAGCCCGTACATCGGCCTGTTCGGCACCGTCTGGGGCATCATGAACTCCTTCCGTTCGCTGGGCTCGGTCAAGCAGGCGACCCTGGCGATGGTGGCGCCGGGCATCTCCGAGGCGCTCGTCGCGACGGCGATGGGCCTGTTCGCGGCGATCCCGGCGGTGATCGCATACAACCGGTATTCCACCAACATCTCCCGGCTGGCGAACCGCTACGAGTCCTTCACCGAGGAATTCCTGAGCCTGCTGCACCGGCAGGCACACACCAAATGAACGTCTCGACCGGAGCCGGACGCGGCAGCCGCCGCCGTCCCATGGCCGAAATCAACGTCGTACCCTACATCGACGTCTCGCTGGTGCTGCTCATCATCTTCATGGTGACCGCACCGATGCTCCAATCCGGCGTCGACGTCGACCTGCCCAAGGCCGAGGCGAGGGCGATCGACCCGAATCAGGACAAGCCGATCATCGTCACCATCGACAAGGACGGCCAGCTCTACCTGGATGCGACCAACCAGGAGGACGTTCCGGTCGATGTGCCCGGCTTGATCGAGAAGGTGACGCGCGCCCTGGCTGAGAAGAGCGATAAGGACCGCACCGCCGTCCTGATCCGGGGCGACCAAGCCGTGGATTACGGGCGGGTGATCACCGTGATGGCCGCGCTCAAGAATTCCGGCGTATCTCAGGTCGGACTGATGACGAGTCCCGTCGAAGATTGATGGCCGATCCCCGTCTCCGCAGCCTGCGCGGGCCGTTCGCGCTGGCGCTGGTGCTCCACATCGTTCTGCTGGTCCTGTTCGCGCTGAAGTTCGAATCGTCGCAACGATCGGCCGAGGCGCCCCAGCCCGAAATCATCGAGGCGGTGGTCCTCGACGATCCCCGTATCGCCGCCGAGGCGGAACGGCTGAAGGCCGAAACGGCTCCGCCGGCCGAAACGGGGCCGGAACCCGAACCTGAGCCGCCCGGGCCCGTTCCAACCCCGAATCCGGAAGAGTCCCGGCACGCTCAGCAAATCGAGGCCGAACGCGGGGAGGCCGAGCGCCAGCGCATTGCCGAACAGAAGCGGCTCGACGCGGAACGGCGCGAGGCCGAGAAAGCCGCCGAAGAGAGCCGGCGGCAGATGGAAGCCAAGAAGCTTGCCGAGCAGACGCGGAAGGACGAACAGAGAAAGAAAGCGGAGGCGGCGGCGAAGGAAAGGGCAGCGGAGGCAGCTCGCGAAAAGGCCGAGGCGGAAACGCGCCGCAAAGCCGCTGAAGCTCGCGAGAAAGCGGAGACCGAAGCGCGGGAGAAAGCCGCGGCGGAATCGAGAGCCAAGGCGGCGGCCGAGGCCGAGGCCCGGCGCAAAGCGGCGGAGGAAGCGAAAGCCAAGGCCGCGGCGGAAGCCGAGGCGAAGCGGAAAGCCGCCGAAGCCGCGCGGGAGAAGGCCGAAGCCCAAGCGAAAGAGAAGGCTGCCGAGGAAGCCAGGGCCAGGGCGGCCGCGCAGGCCGCAGCCAAGAAGAAGGCGGAGGAGGAGGCGAGGGCGCAAGCCGAGGCCGAGGCCCGGCGCAAAGCGGCGGAGGAAGCGAAAGCCAAGGCCGCGGCGGAAGCCGAGGCGAAGCGGAAAGCCGCCGAAGCCGCGCGGGAGAAGGCCGAAGCCCAAGCGAAAGAGAAGGCTGCCGAGGAAGCCAGGGCCAGGGCGGCCGCGCAGGCCGCAGCCAAGAAGAAGGCGGAGGAGGAGGCGAGGGCGCAAGCCGAGGCCGAGGCCCGGCGCAAAGCGGCGGAGGAAGCGAAAGCCAAGGCCGCGGCGGAAGCCGAGGCGAAGCGGAAAGCCGCCGAAGCCGCGCGGGAGAAGGCCGAAGCCCAAGCGAAAGAGAAGGCTGCCGAGGAAGCCAGGGCCAGGGCGGCCGCGCAGGCCGCAGCCAAGAAGAAGGCGGAGGAGGAGGCGAGAGCGCAAGCCGAGGCCGAGGCCCGGCGCAAAGCGGCGGAGGAAGCGAAAGCCAAGGCCGCGGCGGAAGCCGAGGCGAAGCGGAAAGCCGCCGAAGCCGCGCGGGAGAAGGCCGAAGCCCAAGTGAAAGAGAAGGCTGCCGAGGAAGCCAGGGCCAGGGCGGCCGCGCAGGCCGCAGCCAAGAAGAAGGCGGAGGAGGAGGCGAGGGCGCAAGCCGAGGCCGAGGCCCGGCGCAAAGCGGCGGAGGAGGCGAAAGCCAAGGCCGCGGCGGAAGCCGAGGCGAAGCGGAAAGCCGCCGAAGCCGCGCGGGAGAAGGCCGAAGCCCAAGCGAAAGAGAAGGCTGCCGAGGAAGCCAGGGCGGCCGCGCAGGCCGCAGCCAAGAAAAAGGCGGAGGAGGAGGCAAGGGCGCAAGCCGAGGCCCGGCGCAAAGCGGTGGAGGAGGCGAAAGCCAAGGCCGCGGCGGAAGCCAAGAAAAAGGCGGCTGATGAAGCGCGCAAACAGGCCGAGGCGGAAGCAAGGCGCAAGGCGGCGGAAGAGGCCAAGGCCAGAGCCGTGGCAGAAGCCAGAAGGGAAATGGAAGAAGAAGCCAAAGCCATGGCGGCGGTCGAGGCGCGGAAAAAGGCGGCGGAAGATGCCCGGCGCAAGGCCGAACTCGACGAGCGGATGAACAACGAACGCAAGGAAATGGCCGAGCGGGAAGCGAACAAATGGGCGAACCGTTACATCAAGCCCCGCGTGGAGGGCTTGTGGCTCAAGCCGCCTGCCGCCAGAGCCGGCCTGTCCTGTATAATCCAGGTACGAACGCTTGGGGATGGAACGGTCGTCGAGGCCCGAGTGGTCAAGAGCAGCGGCGAAGCCGCTTTCGACCGTTCCGCGGAAAGCGCGGTGAAAAAGGCGTCCCCCCTGCCCATGCCGTCCGATCCCAAGGTCGCCGCGGAACTCCGGTCTTTCACGTTCAAATTCGATCCTTCCGGCTAGTCGAGTCAAGGTACAAAGCATGAACAAGGCGCGTGCGATCGCCCGTTGGATTTCGTTCCTGTTGCTTTTCGCCGCGGGGCCGGTCCTGGCGGAACTCCAGGTTCAGATCAGCCAAGGCGTGGAGGGGGCGATTCCGGTAGCCATCGTTCCGTTCGCCAACCAGGGAAGCTTGAGTGACTCCCTCAGCCAGATCGTCTCCGCCGACCTGCAGCGCAGCGGGCGATTCAGGACGCTGGCGGAAAGCGCCATGCGGGAGCGGCCGACTGCGCCGGACCAGATTCAACAGGCGGCATGGCAGGCTTTGGGCCAGGATTTCGTCGTGGTGGGGCAGGTCCAGCCGGCCGGCGGTGGCTACGAAGCCGATTTCCATGTCGTCGACGTCATCCGCGGCACGCTGGTAATCAGCTACAGGCTGCCCTTCGGCCGGACCGAAACCCGCCAGGCGGCCCATCGGATTGCCGACGTGATCTACAAGGCGATCACCGGCGAGCCCGGCGCGTTCGCCACTCGCGTCGCTTACGTCACGGTGTCGGGAGAAGGCGCCAACCGGCGCTACAACTTGCAGGTGGCCGACACGGACGGCTACAACCCGCAGAGCGTCATCGCCTCCAACGAGCCGATCATGTCGCCGGCATGGTCGCCCGACGGCACGAAGATCGCTTACGTTTCGTTCGAAAGCCGGACTTCTGCGATCTACGTCCAGACGCTGGCGACCGGCGAGCGCCGCAAGGTGTCGGACGCTCCGGGCATCAACGGCGCCCCGGCGTTCTCTCCGGACGGATCGCGGCTGGCGCTGACCCTGTCGAAGGGCGGCAATCCCGATATCTACGTCATGAACCTGGGATCGGGCGGGCTCAACAAGATCACCGACTACAGCGGGATCGACACCGAGCCGAACTGGTCCCGGGACGGCCGCTCCATCGTGTTCACCTCCGACCGCGGCGGCAAGCCCCAACTGTATCTGGTGTCGGCAAGCGGCGGAGCGGCCGAGCGGCTGACCTACGACGGGGATTACAACGCCCGCGGCGTGTTCTCGCCGGACGGGCGCAGCCTCGCCATGGTGCACGGCAAAGGCGGCGATTACCGGATCGCGGTCATGGACCTGGCCAGCCGTGCGGTCCGGGTTTTGACCAGCGGTCCTCTGGACGAATCCCCCGGCTTCGCTCCCAATGGCAGCATGATTCTGTATGCGGCGCGTCGGGGCCAACTGGCGGCGGTTTCGATCGACGGCAAGGTCCGCCAGAGCCTCCGGATCGAGGGCGGCGCCGTGCGGGAGCCGGCGTGGTCGCCTTGATCGCGGCGGATGCGGCCTTAAATCTCGAGATTTGGAAAGGTAGGCAATATGAAGTGCATTAGAACGGGTTTGGTGACTATGGTTGCGGCATCGCTGCTGATGGTGGGATGCTCCAAGACGGAAGAGGTCAAGCCGGACGATACGGCCGGCGTGGGCCTGGAGGGCGGCGGTCCGGGCGGACCCCAGATCGGCAAGTACGGCGCGGGCGGCGGGACCGGCAAGGCGTACGGCGGAACCGGCGGCGCCTATGGAGGCAGCGGTGCATACGGCAGCGGCGGCGCGGCCGATCCCGCGTTGAACGATCCTTCCAGCCCGCTATATAAGCGGGTGATTTATTTCGGCTACGACAGCAGCGAGGTTCTGCCCGAGTACGTGCCGGTCGTCAACGCCCATGCCGCTTATCTGGCCTCGCATCCCAACGCCACGGTGACGCTGGAGGGGCATTGCGACGAACGCGGATCGCCCGAGTACAACATCGCCCTGGGCGAACAGCGGGCGCGCTCCATTGCCAACACCATGCGCTTCCAGGGTGCGAGCGACGGCCAGATGCAGATCGTGAGTTTCGGCGAGGAGAAGCCCGCGGACCTCGGCTACGGAGAGTCGGCCTGGGCCAAGAATCGCCGTGTCGAAATCGTCTACCCGGGAAACTGATCCGATGAAGCCCATACCCGTTCTGTTCATTCTTTGCGGACTGTCGCTGGCCGTTCCGGTTCGGGCGGAGCAGGGCTACGGCGGCTATGATGCCGGCGGTTACGGCGCGGAGACCTTGGACGAGCGCGTCGCGAAGCTGGAAAAGAAGCTCTCCGGCCAAGTGTTGATGGACCTTAACGCACAGATCGAGCGCCTGCAGCGGGAGTTGGCCAAGACCCGCGGCCAACTCGAAGAGGTCAACCACAAGCTGGAGACGCTGAAGAACCAGCAGCAGGCCATGTACACGGATCTGGACCAGCGGCTTCGGCAAAGCGGCGGCGTCCCGCCGGCCGCGTCGCCTGACGGCGCCGCGGCGGATGCCCAGGGTGCCGGAGCCGAGGATGCCGGGAGTGGCGGCGAAACCCGAACCGCGGTCGCGACACCGGCCCCCGCGCCGCCGAGCAGGCCAGTCGCGCCTCCCCCCGCGGCCGATGGCGCGGCCCGGGAAGCCGCGTATCAGAAGGCCTTCGGGACGCTCAAGGACGGCAGATACGCCGAAGCGATCAAGGAGTTCAAGAGCTTCACCGCCCGCTATCCCAGCGGCGACTACGCCGACAACGGCCAGTACTGGCTGGGCGAGGCATATTACGTCAACCGCGACTTCAACAGCGCGAAGGACGCCTTTCAGAAGCTGATCAGGAATTTTCCGCAAAGCGCCAAGGTTTCGGACGCGGCGCTGAAGCTGGCCTACATCGAATCCGATACCGGCCAGGCGGCCAGCGCCAAGCAGATGCTGAACGACGTCATCAAGCGCTATCCAGGGTCTAGCGCGGCGAAGCAGGCCGAGAAACGGCTTCAGAAGATGCAGCAGGAGAAGCGCTGAACCTCGTGACAGAAACCCTCGTCCGCATCACCGAAATCTTCTTTTCGCTCCAGGGCGAAACCCGCACGGTCGGCCTGCCGACCGTGTTCGTCCGCCTCACCGGCTGTCCCCTCCGCTGCTCCTACTGCGACACGGCTTATGCCTTCAGCGGCGGTGAGCGCATGAGTATCGCCGAAATCGTCGAACGGGTCGGCGGCTACGGCGCACGCCATGTGACGGTGACGGGCGGCGAGCCGCTGGCCCAGAAGGCCTGTCTGCCGCTGCTTGCCGCCCTGTGCGACGAAGGCTACGAGGTGTCGCTGGAGACCGGCGGCGCGCATGACGTCTCGGCGGTGGACCCGCGCGTGGTGCGGGTGGTCGACCTGAAGACGCCGGGCTCGGGCGAAGTTTCCCGCAACCTTTATGCAAACGTCGACGCGCTCCGCAAAGGCGACCAGATCAAGTTCGTGATCACCGACCGGTCCGATTACGATTGGGCCTTGGCCAAGCTTGACGAATACCGGCTCGCGGAGCGTTGCGAAATTCTTTTTTCCCCGGTGGCCGGCGCGCTCGATCCGGCGCGGCTCGCCGAATGGATCCTGCGGGACCGGCTGCCGGTTCGATTCCAGCTCCAGTTGCACAAGCTGCTTTGGGGCGACGGTCCGGGGCGATGATGAAACCCGCCGTAGTCTTGTTGTCGGGCGGACTCGATTCCGCCACCACGCTGGCGATCGCCCGGCGCGAGGGTTTCGCCTGCCATGCCATGAGCTTCGATTACGGCCAGCGGCACGGCGCCGAACTGCAGGCCGCACGGCGCGTCGCCCAAGCCCTGGGGGCCGTCGAGCACAAGACCGTACACATCGGCCTCGACGCCATCGGCGGATCGGCGCTGACGGACTTGAGCATCGCCGTACCCGATCATCCGCAGAACGGGATCCCGGTCACTTACGTTCCCGCCCGCAATACCGTGTTCCTTTCCTTCGCGCTGGGCTGGGCCGAGGTGCTGGGCGCGCTGGACATCTTCATCGGCGTCAATGCCGTGGACTATTCCGGCTACCCGGATTGCCGGCCGGAATTCATCCGGGCCTTCGAGCGACTCGCCAATCTGGCGACCAAGGCCGGTGTCGACGGCGGGCGGTTCCGGATTCACACGCCGCTGATCGATCTATCCAAGGCCGACATCATCCGCACCGGCACCGCGCTCGGCGTCGATTACGCCCAGACCGTCTCCTGTTATGCGGCCGATGCCGACGGCCGCGCCTGTGGCGTCTGCGACTCCTGCCGTCTGCGTCGCCAAGGGTTCGAGCAGGCCGGCCTTGCCGATCCGACCCGTTATCGCCCTTGAGGCCGCCCGCCCTGGTATCATTGGCGCTTTTGTCGATTTACCGCTCACCCATCAGGTTCTAGGGATGACCCACCGCACACGTTTCGCACCCAGTCCGACCGGCCACCTGCATATCGGCGGCGTCCGCACCGCGCTATTTTCCTGGCTGTACGCCCGCAAGCACGGCGGCACCTTCATCCTGCGCATCGAGGACACCGACCTGGAGCGTTCCACGGTCGAATCGGTGAACGCCATCCTCGAAGGCATGACCTGGCTGGGGTTGGAATACGACGAGGGGCCGTTTTACCAGACCCATCGCTTCGACCGCTATCGGGAGGTGATGGAACAGTTGCTGGAGGAGGGGCATGCCTACCGCTGCTACTGCACCAAGGAGGAGCTGGACGAACTGAGGGCAGGGCAGATGGAGCGCAAGGAAAAGCCGCGTTACGACGGCCGCTGCCGCCATCGTACCGAGCCCAGGCCGGGCGTGTCTCCGGTGATCCGCTTCAGAAATCCGACCGAAGGGGAGGTGGCCTGGGACGATCTGGTGCGGGGGCGCATCGCCTTCCAGAACGGCGAACTCGACGACCTGATCATCGCCCGCTCGGACGGCACCCCGACCTACAATTTCACCGTGGTGGTGGATGACCTCGACATGAAGGTGTCCCACGTCATCCGCGGGGACGATCATGTCAACAACACCCCACGCCAGATCAACATCCTCAAGGCTCTGGGTGCCGAACTGCCTCACTACGGCCATGTGCCGATGATCCTCGGCGCCGACGGTGCGCGGTTGTCGAAGCGCCACGGTGCGGTCAGCGTGATGCAATACCGCGACGAAGGCTATCTGCCGGAAGCCTTGCTCAATTACCTGGTCCGTCTGGGCTGGTCCTACGGCGACCAGGAAATTTTCTCGATCGACGAGATGATCGAGTACTTCGAGGCAACCGACATCAACCACTCGGCATCCACCTTCAACCCGGACAAGCTGCTCTGGCTGAACCACCATTACCTGATGCATTCCGATCCCGCCCACGTCGCCCACCATCTGCGATGGCATCTGGGGCGGCTGGATATCGATCCGACCGAGGGGCCGGATCCCGTCGATGTGGTGCTGGCCCAGCGCGAACGCTGCAAGACCCTGGTGGAGATGGCTCAGGCCAGCCGGTTCCTTTACCGGGACTTCGACGATTACGACCCCAAATCCGCCCAGAAGAACCTGACCGCAGCCAGCGTACCGGCGCTGGAAGAACTGCGGCGCCGGCTGGCCGGTGTCCCTGCATGGGAGAAGGAGCCCCTGCACGCAGTGCTTGTGTCCACGGCGGAGGATCTGGGGCTGAAGCTCGGGGCCGTTGCCCAGCCCCTGCGGGTCGCCGTGGCCGGCACTGCGGTATCGCCGCCCATGGACGTGACCCTTCATTTGCTGGGCCAGTTGCGTACCCTGGCCCGGATCGACCGGGCTTTGCAATATATCGAAGCGAAAAAAGACTAGACAGGTGTTTGGAACAACCGTATAATGGTCGCTCAACTTCGGTTGGGGCCATAGCTCAGCTGGGAGAGCGCAACAATGGCATTGTTGAGGTCGGGAGTTCGATCCTCCCTGGCTCCACCAACTCAAAGTTAGAAGTCAGTCCTGTCCCCATCGTCTAGAGGCCCAGGACACCGCCCTTTCACGGCGGCGACGGGGGTTCGAATCCCCCTGGGGACGCCATGAAATCAATGGCTTGCGATTCGCGGCAGCGATGGTACGGAAATCACGCCTGCGGCATGATTTTTGGTGTGCATCCCCTCCCGTCTCCCTCTCTTCATCCGCCAACTTATTTGCTCGTGGACCGGCTTGAACGGTGCTGGCGTGACACCGTGTGGTGCGCTAAGACCCTTGTCGAGGCAGGACGCCACGGCTCTGCCAAAAGGGGGCAGGGGGAAGTTCCTCCGGCGCGACAGCTATTCGATAGCTCGTCGGCGTAGCCAAGTGATATTGAGTCGAAATCTTACGCCTCTCTCCGGATTCCCTTCCTGCGAAGGAGGCGTTTTCACTTCACGTATCCTCGAGGCGCCACGCCAGCGGTGGACGAAATGAGGAAGGGCCACCGTTTTCGGTTGCCGATGACCTAGGCGTGGCGATCGCACAGTTTACCGCGCCTCGTTTACAAAATGATGTCGGCGGGATAACGGAAATGAAAAAGCCCTGTGAGCTTGCTTCAGCCGGACTACGGGGAAGCCACCTCGAACCCGGTCGTTCCGCAAGGGGCGTGCCCGGCCCGCAAACGGAGTAGCCGCGACAACACCTCTTCAAGACTCCAAAATCTGCTGATCGGCCGGCATCATGGTCGGCTGTCGTTGCGATCCCGGCAGTCCTCCTCGTGAAATACCCTGCCCATCCCCCATCGTCGTACGAAAGCAGCGCGGCGCGGGAAAGTGCTTGAGCAGTCATCGGGCTTCGCTCCACAATGGGGCGCCTAACCAAGCCAACATGAGGATCGAAATCATGAAACTCTATGACGCTGTGCGTGCCGCAATACTCGTTCTGGCTCTCGGATCGACGTCGATCGAGTCTTATGGCGACGAATGGGCCGGTTATGCCGGCGATGTCGGAGACAAATTCGGACGAGGTCTGGCCAATGCCTCCCTCGGATGGGTCGAAATGGTAAAAGGAGTAGGTATTGCGGCAAGCCATGATGGTCCGGCATTCATTCCCTTTGGATTCGTGAAAGGTCTTGGCCACACCCTCGGCCGGACGTTGTCCGGTGCCTTCGATCTGGTGACTTTTCTCATCCCCACGGCTCCGCTGAGCGATCCCACGTATGTCTGGGATCGATTTGACCAGGAGACACAATACGGCTATTTCGAGCCATCCAAGCGGCGATCCTCGAAATGACGAAGAGCACGGTCGGCCTTCCCGCCGTGCTGGTCCGGAGGTCTGGGCGAAATCGCGGAGACAGGACGAGGTGATTCGTCATCGAGCCTTCGCGGCACTGCATCCTGAGCATGTCGCGAAGGTCCTGCGCGGCCAGTGGGAACTGGTGGGCCGAAGAACTTCACATCATCGAATTTGGGGTGAAAACCGCGTCATGATCGACTTCATGACAGCCGAAATGGCGAGTGTGCACTCCTTTCAGGATGCGGCGCCACTGACTCTCAAAAACATGTCGATTCAATTGATTCCGTTTACTTGTGCAATGAGTTTCGCGACATCGTCCGCGGGCAGCGGCTTGGCGATCAGGAAACCTTGAATCGCATCGCAGCCCGAGTTTTGCAGCAGGCCTTTTTGGGCTTCCGTTTCCACGCCTTCGGCGATGATTTTCAGTCCAAGGCTGTGGCCGAGCGCGATGATGCCGTCGCAAATCTTGGCGTTGCCGTGATCGGTTTCGATGTCCTGAACGAAGGAGCGGTCGATTTTGAGGCTTTGGATGGGCAGTAGTTTGAGTCGCCCCAAGGAGGAATAGCCGGTGCCGAAATCGTCGATGGAGAGCGTGATTCCGTAATCCTGAAGCGATTTCAATATTGCCTGAACGCGGCCGAGATTCTCCATGATGGCGGATTCGGTGATTTCGAGTTCGATATCGGAGCCGGATAGGCCATGGCGTTCGACGATCGAGCCCAGGGCTTCGAAAAACGATTCATCCTGCAACTGTTTCACCGAAACGTTGATGGCCATGCGTATTCCCGCGATGCCGTCGTTCCGCCAGCTTCGCAACTGATGGCATGCCCGGTCGATGACCCACAGTCCCAAGGGCAGGATGAGTTTGGTCTCTTCGGCGATGGGTATGAACCGGTCGGGGGTGATGACGCCGAGCACCGGATGGCGCCACCGCAGCAGCGCTTCGACGCTGCAGATGGAGCCGGTGGCCAGATCGATCTGGGGTTGGTAATGGAGTTTGAAGCCTCCATGCTTCAGCGCGTCGCGCAGGCCGTTTTCGATTTCGAGCCGTTCCCTGACGCCGCGATTTATGGCCTGGCTGAAGAATTCGAAGGTGTTGCGTCCCCGGGATTTGGCATGGTACATCGCGGCGTCCGCGTGCTTCATCAGGGTCTCCGCGCTGTTTCCGTCGGCGGGGTAAATGGCGATGCCTATGCTTGCGCCGGAGTGCAACTGATAGTCCTCGACCGTATAGGGGCGGCAGACGCTTTCCAGGATTCGCTCCGCCATGGACGTTGCGGTCGTCGAGACATTGTTGCCGGTGATCACGACGATGAACTCGTCGCCGCCCAGCCGTCCGACCACTTGGCTGCCGTGCACGTTTTCGGTCAGCCGCCCCGCAACCTGTTCCAGCAGCGCATCGCCGATCCGGTGGCCCAGGGTGTCGTTGATTCTCTTGAAATTGTCCAGGTCGATGAACATCACCGCGACCTGCTTCTGCTCCCGCCGGGCGAATTCGATCGCTTGTTCGAGGCGTCCGTGCAGGAAGATACGATTGGGCAGGTTGGTGAGCGGGTCGTGATGGGCGAGATGCTTGATCCGGTCCTCCGCTTCCCTTCGTTGGGTAATGTCGCGGAACGCGCCGTGGACGTAGCGCCGTCCATCCATTTCGAAGGTGCTGCCGCTGACTTCCACCGGAATGGTGGTGCCGTCGGCCCTGATCAGCGACAGCTCGATGGTTCCGGTTTTGCCGCGCAGCATGCGGCCGAGAAAATCGGCTTCCGCCTCATCGGCATCTTTGCCGGTTTCATGGAGATTGCTCAGGTGCTGGCCGATGATTTCGTTGCGGGACATTCCCAGCAGGGTTTCGGCCTGCCGGTTGCAGTCGACCAGGGTTCCGGTCTCGGAATCGGTGACGAGGATGGCGTCGTTGGCGACTTCGATCAAGGTGCGGTAGCGCCGCTCGCTGGCGCGGAGCGCGCGATTCTTGGCCACTTCCTCCTGGCGGCGCCGTTCCAGCTCCTCCATTTTCATGGTGCCTGCAACGACAATCCCGGAAACCAGGAGGGCGGCCACCATCCCCGTGGCCAGATAGTCGTAGGTGACTTCTCCTTTGAGGAGCAAACCCATCGCTGCGGTAACGACTTCGGACATCACTACGGACGCCAGAATGCCGGCTATCCACAGGTACTTCCCCAAGATGATGATGAGTGTCACCCGCTTATTCCTGTTCTCGCTTTGTCCCCTGGCTTCCGGTGTAAGGAAACTGCGGGGATCCGGAGTTGATTCGTTCTTGTTCTCGTGGCCCCGTCCTCCATGACGTGGCAGAGATATTGTAGCGCCTTCGCCGGGGCAGTCCGCCACCGTTCGGTCCGTGTTGGGTTGCGGGACGAATTTCCTGGATTTTGAGGCGGCTCTGCGTATCGTAGCCATGGGGAATGGACGCTCCGGATGCCAACCATTGTACCCATTCGCCATAGCCCTCGTTTCCGCCCTCTCCCGGAGGGAGAGGGCGGGCGAGGTATTTCAAGCGACGTTTCCGTCAAGCAGCCGATCTGCTCTTCATCTCCAGTATGTCTTTCCTGACCCTGCCGAGCAAATGGTCACGCAGCGCTGCTGGCAGGTCAGCGATGCTGCCGGCCTCCGCCGTCGCTCTCCAGGCCGCGACATGCGTGCCGGTGGCAAGTTTTTCCAATCGACCGCCGGGCATGAGCCGGAAAAAGTCGAATGCCAGTACGACGCCTTTTTGGTAGATCCCTGCCAAATACATACGGGCTTTGATGGTATCGAACGGCATCGCGTCCCGGAGGTGCCGGACTTCGGTGAAGATGCACCGAAAGCCTCCTTGCGCTTCTCCGATCCGATAGGCGTCCGGAACGATGCCGTAAAAATAGCCATCCCGGAGTACCCCTTGCAGCTCATAGTACTTCGAATAGTAGATATTGCCCACCAGATTCGCGTCGTTCGGCGAGGTGGCGACATTCTGCTCGGAAAGAACCATGCCGGCGACGGGCCCCGGTTTTTCGCGCCACAAGGCGGCGCCGATGCGGTCCAACGCGGGGATATGGCTGGGCTGGTCATTTTGTCCGAACCCTTCGGCCGCAGATCCGAGCTCCCGGAAGAAGCCGTCGAGATACGGCGGGTACGGTTCGGGCGTGACTATGCCATGAGATACGACCCTGGCCCAGGTCATCTGGATCTGGCTGGTTGCCACGCGCTCCGACGTCCCATCAGGCAGTACCCGGTGCCATTCGAATCCGACGGCGACCGTCGCATTCCCGGGACCATTGCGGCCAAGGAAACGGCATGACACTTCCATGATCTCCCCCGCGTGCACCGGCCTTTCGATGGATGCCCAGGAACGGTTGGTCACCCAGGCATGCTCGCCCGACGTGAATTCGTCGGTGAGCCGCGCCAAAACAGGCCTTAGCGCCATTTCCCTGAGCCGTCCCATCCATTCGAAGAAGCGGGAGAAATAAAGCGTACCGTCGGCGTTGGCGCCATCTTTGAAGGCCAGAGGGAAACGGAACGCGATATGGTGGTCGCAATCCGGGTCGGCGATATGGGTTTCGACCCGGAGAAAATCCGAGGGATTTCCGCCCGCCGCCAGCCATCGGGTCCAAGATCCGTCGCGTCCAGCCACGGTCTCGGGTTGAGTCGCTGCCACAACGTCCCGGGCCGGTCCGCCCTCCGCCGTTTCCGGTGAGCTCTCGTCACGCAGCTCCCGATCGAGCGTATCCTTTCCGCCCGGATTCGACGCGCCGTTTACGACCATGGCTACCATGCGGCGTTTCCGTCCGGCGACCGTTGCCGGGAAGCTCACGACCCGCACCCGGACATCTTCCCAGGTGGCGCGGAACAGGACGGTATCGGCATGCCGGGCCTCGATGTCCAGCGTGATGTCGCGGGTATCGAGAGCCTTCATTGCTGCCTCCAGCGCAGACCAAACCCTCGTTCCGGCCTCATCCAGTGCGTCTCCTTCGCGTTCCAGGCGGCTGACGAGTGCGAACAGCCCGGCGTTCAGCATCGCACGCCATTGGTCCCGGCTGCGCTGGATCGGACCCACCAGATCGCAGCCCTGGAGCCCCATGCCGGCAACGCAAAGCAGTACCTCGTCGTCATGGCTCAGCGATACTTCCAGCGGTGCGAAAGCCGCTTCCGGCTCCATGAGTCCGGCCGCCGCGTCCGTTCCCGACCGGCTGTGCGAGCGGAAAAGTACCGGTTTGCCGGTTTCCAGCCAGCGTACCTCGAGGTGCGAGGTATCGACGGCGAAGCGGAGCCCGGCCTCGCGAACCGCAGCGTGAAAGACCGGACGGCATATGACGCGTCGTCTGTCGCGCTTGCTGGCATGGAGATCGGGAATGTTGCGGACGATCACGGAAGGGGCCGACAGACCGAATTCACGGGCCCTTTGGTCCACTTCGCTTTGCAGCGCCGGATCGTCCGACAGATTTGCCCGCGCCAGCAGCTGGGCGGGGGTCGGCAGATCGGCGCGCCGATCCAGCATCTGCACTTCGTAGCCAGTGATGCGCTCGATGACCCGGTTCTGGCCGTCGAACACCGTGACTTCTCCCAGTATCCGGTTGCCGTTGCGTCCGACGACCTTGGCTTCGGCCCGATAGCTGGCACCGGCCGCATCGCTGCCATAGAGGTCGATCCGTCCGATACGGACCGGCAGGCAGACTTCCGGTGTGAGCGAGATCTGGGCGGCTTGCAGCAGGGTGTCGCGGTAGAACGGATCGCCCAGCACCAGTGGAGCGCGCACCGTATCCGAGAACCCCTCGGGGTCGCGAATCGTCTCAGCTCTCGCTTCGGTCACGAAAACGACATGGCTGTCGTCCAGTGATTCCACGCCGCTGATACGTTGGAACAGCGGCCCCTGGAACAGCACGCCGCCGTAGAGATCGATCTTCGGCACGATGCCCAGCAACTGGCGCGGCGGCAGAGCGGTTTCTCCCGCCTCGGCGCCTCGACGCCGGCCCAGCACGAAGCGGGCGGCGAAATGCGCCGGTTCCATGCCGGTCTGTTCGGCGTGGATCGATGCTTCCACCACGACGGGATCTGAGATCTCCGTGCGTTCCAGCGCCAGCGCCCGGATCTCGATGCGCTGCGGCCGTTCCCGGCTCACCACGATCGGCCGTTCCAGCCGGATGTCCTCGATCCGTACGACCTCCGCCTCGGCATTGCCGGCGACCCGCAGTGCCGCCTGGGCCATGGCTTCGAGCCCCATGACGGTGGGCAGGAGCAGGGAACCGCGGTAGTCGTGGTCGGCCAGATAGAGATCGTCCCGGGTGTCTAGACTGACCTGGGTGATGAGTTCTATCCCCGCCTCGAAGCGTTGCACCTCGCCGCGGAACCGGCCGGCCGGGGTGGTCGCCTCGGCCATCGGTGGACGAACCCAGGTGGCAAGGCCGTCGGCGCTGGCGGCCACGATCACCTCCCGCGTCGTTGGCGCGGTGCGCATCCAGCGCAGGAACTGGCGCACGCCCTCGGAGACCGGAATGGCGTCGATGCCCAACTGGCCCAGATGGCGGACGCTGCCGAGCTTCACGCCCATGCCGACCTCGTCCCAAACGCTGAAGGCGTGGCAGACCACCGCCGTTTCCGGGTGGGCTTCCGCGAATCCGTCGAGCAGCCGCGCCACCGCTTCGTTCGAATAGGCATACCAGGCATTGTTCTTCATGCCGGTGACGCCGATGATCGACGTCAGCGCCGCGAACAGCTTGGGCGGCTGGCTCTCGAACAGGGCCAGCAGGTTCTCGGCGCCTTGCAGCTTGGGCGCGATTTCACGCCGGGCCTGTTCGGCGGAGACCTCGGCCACGGGCCGCGGCGTATTGGTGCCGGCGCCATGAATCACGCCGGTCACCGGCCCCATTTCGCTGAAGATGATTGCGACTGCCCGTTCCATCGCCTGGAAGTCGGCGACGTCGGCGGCGTAGTAGCGGCAGTCGATGCCCGCTTCCGCGAACCGCCGCAGGGTCGCCGCCAGTTCGCCGGTTTCGCCGGGCTGCGGTGCCGGCGAGCGTCCGACCAGGGCGAGCCTGACGCCGGTTTCAAGGGCGAAGGCGAGCGCGCATTCCGCGGTGATGCCTTTGCCGCCGCCGGTGACCAGCACCACGTCCTGGGCCGACCAGTCGATCGAGCGAGGCGTGCAGGCCTCGGGTTCGACCGGCTGGATGCAGCGGCTCCAGCGTATGCCCTCGGCGTCGTATTCCACCGCCTTGTAGCCGGGCTGGCCGGACAGCTCCGTCGCCACCCGGTCCGCGACGAAATCCGCCGCCAGGGCGGGATCGAAATCAATCACGCCGACTTCGAGTTCCGGCCGCTCCAGCGAAAGGCTGGCTGCGAACGACCAGGCGCTGGGTGCCCCGCCGGCAGGGAGTGCTCTACCGGCGCTGCGCTGGAGGAAGAGGACGCTGCTCAAGTTTCGCCAGGCGGCGGGAGCCCGTCGGGCCAGGCCATGAATCACGGCGAGCTCGTCGATACCCGCGGCGGCGACCGAACCGGTGCGCGGCGCATGGGCATCCGACAGCACGATCACCAGCCGTTGGGTGCCGTCCGGGAGATGGATCTCGTCCAGGTCCCTCGAGTTCAGCACGCGGGCTGCAAGGCGCCGTCCCAGATTTTCCCCGAATGGAACACCGGCTTGGGAAAGCAGGACGAGACATTCGCCGCTCGGCGGTTCCGTCGCCCGAGGAGCCGAAAAGAGCGGAGTGGGCACTCTCGACTGTGTGAATGCCCTCACCCAATGCAGGCGTCTGGCGGATTCCGGGGCGGCAGTCGCAGCCGGTTCGGAACGTGCGGCCTCTCCGCCGATCGCGGCCTGGAGCGCGGCGGCGATTTCTCCCAGGGTCGCGTTGGCCAGCGGCGCGGCTTCGATCCGGTCCTGGGCGCCGGTGCTCAGGATCAGGTCGCCTAATAGAGCGCCGGCTTTGATCGAATCGATGTTGAGGTCGTCCAGCAGGCGCTGGTCCGGTTCCAGACAGTCGCGGCTGAAGCCGGTGCGCTCGGCGACCAGGTCGAGCACCAGGTCCATCGCCTGGACCGGAGCCGGCGCGGGAGCGGCCACGGCGGGCGTGGGAGCAATGGCGTCGAAGGCCGCGATGACGTTGCCGACGGTGTCGACGTTCATGCGCATCGTATCGATCTTTCCCTGCACCCCCAGACGGATCGCGGCATCGCCGAGCAAGGTGCCGATCTTGATCGAGTCCAGGTTCAGGTCGTCGATCAGGCGGGCATCGTCTTTCAACGTGTCGATCGCGAAGCCGGTCCGTTCGGCCAGCAGTGCCAGCACGACGTCGCGCGCCGAAGCGGCGGCGGCGTCCGCGGGTTCCGGAGCGGCGGCCGCCGGTTCAGACCGGTGTTCCACGATGGCAGGCGGAACATCGGCGGCGAATTCGCCCTTGAGGCTCTGCGAGACGGCCCGCATACGGTCGAGCAACGGACGGTTGGCGAGCAGTGCCCCGATTCTCAAGCCCAGCTCTGTCAGGTAGTCGCGGTTGCCCGGAAACCGGCGGTTCACCAGCAGCAGCACGCCCAGGGGCAGATGCTGCATCGTCAGGACAGGTACGCAATCCACCGCGCGGGTGCGGGTGCCGGCCAGACGGTCGAGCTCCGGCTCGAAACGCGGGTCGGCGTGGGCATTGGCCAGATGCAGGGAGCGCCGGGTTGCGAAGACTTCGCCCGGAATGCCGTGCTCCGCGCTCAGGCCCAGGTTTTCGGCCGTAGCGCCGAAGGCGGGAGACAGCGTGGCGGTGTCGCGGTCGTGCAGGAGGAGCGTGCCGTATTCGGCTCCCAGGCTGTCCTTGGCCGATTCCACCAGGTTGCCGATGATCGCCTCAGGGTGCCGGTCCGCGGTTCCCCTCGCCACCGCGCCGTGCAGCAGCGTCTCGATTCCGTGCAGTTCGCGGGCGCGTTCGGCCAGGTAGGCCTGGATCAGGCCGGGTGCGGCAATCGCCGCCAGCTCGGCCAGGATTTCCGCGTCCATGGGCGTAAAAGGCTCGCCTGGCCGTCGGGCTACGCGGACCAGGCCGAGCGGGTGGCCGGCTCCGCTGGGGAAAGGCACGTAAAGCGCGGTCCATTCCAGCGGGACGCCGAGGGCTTCGACTTCGGCCCGGAAACGGGGATCTTCCCCGAGCACTTCAATGGCCTCCGGCGCCCCGGAGCGGAGTACGTCGGCGAAGATGCCGTCGGCGGCGCTCAGCCGATTGGCGAAGGCGTCGAAAGGCAGGACGACCCGCAAGGCATCCTCGGCCTGTTCGAACAGCAGCACGGTGGCGTGCTCGGCGTGAACGGCATCGCGGAAGGCTGCCGTCAGCGTTTCCGACAACTGGGCGAGATCGGAGCTTGCCTGTCCCTCGATCCGGCGGAGCGGGCCGGCCGTCCGGAGGGGCCGGGACCCTGCGGCGGCGGGGACGGCGGCGAGTTCGCGTTCGCACGGCGCAACGTAGAAGTTGCGCGCCGACGCCGGCACGAAGGGCCGCACCAGCCGGTTTTCGTACAGGCGTTCCCAGCGCAGGGCGAGTCCGCGAACATGGGCTTCGGCCACCACCGCATTGAAATCGGCGTCGCGTCCCGGCCGACCTTCGACCGGCAGGCAGGGACGCACGCGGGCGGCGGCGTGGCTTTGCGCCAGTCCTGAAAGCACCCGGCCTGGACCGACTTCCACCAGCCAGTCGCAATGTTCCGACATCGCTTCCAGCAGGCGGGTGAAATTCACCGGCGATACGATCTGGCGGGACAGGTGCGCGCGCAGGTCCGCGCCGGACGCGATTTCGCTGCCGTCGATGCTGGAGAACACCCGGACGGCCAAGTCACCGGCGCAGCCGGGCAGGTCCGCGCCGCTCCGGAAGTTTTCCGCCGCGCTTTCGACCAGCTTCGAATGGAAGGCATTGGATACCGGCAACAGGCTGGCGCGGATGCCGTCGGCGTTCGCCAGCTCGACGGCGCGGGATACGGCCGCCCGCTCGCCCGAAATCACGGTCTGCGATGGCGAGTTGATGTTGGCGATCGCGCAATAGCCGCTGGCCGCGCGGGCGATGATCGCCTCCGCGGCCGCGGCGTCGCAGGCCAGCACACCCATGGCACCCGCCTCGCCTTCCGGCGCCGCCATGGCGAGCCCCCGCAAGGTTGCCAGACGGATGAGGGTGGACGTGTCATAAGCACCGGCCGCGGCCAGCGCGGTGAGTTCGCCCAGGCTGTGTCCTCCGACCACGGCGGGAAGGATGCCGAGCGATTCCAGCCGTTGTTGCCACAGCAGGGAGGCGGTGCAGATCGCAGGCTGGGCGTTTTCGGTGGCGGTCAGCTCCGCCATCCAGGCCGGTTCGAGCTTTTTCGCCGGATCGCGCTCGCTGGGGCGCAGGTACAAACGGCTCAGGGGGCCGTCCTGGCCGTTGGGGCGCAATGCCGCCGATTCGGAGTCCGAGCGTTCGACGGTGTCGCGCGCCCATTCGAAACGCTCCACCAGGCAGCGGCCCATCCCGATCTGCTGGGAGCCTTGGCCCGGAAACAGGAAACCGACACGCTGCGGCGCGACGGCGTGGCCGATCCAGACTTGGTCCCCTTGCCACAAGGTGCCCGTTGCCGGGAGCTCTTGCTCCAGCCGCTGCTCCAGCAGTTCGAGCCGCGCTTCGAGTTCCTCGACCGAACCGGCGACCGCCGCCGCCCGCCAGGGCCGCTCATCGGCCTGGGCCGCCGCATGGGCCGCCGCGTCCACCAGCTCTCCGGCCGCCATCCCCCTAACCTGCTGACGGAATACGCGCACGGCTCGGAGCAGCGAGTGTGGGTCGGAGGCCGAGAATGGAAAAATTTCCGTATGCTGGCGGCTGGCCAGCAGGATCCGCTCCGGCAGGGACGGGGCGAGTTCCGGCGCCGGCGGGTCGCCGCTTTCCAGAGTCACGTGGCAGTTGATGCCGCCGAACCCCATGGCCGAAACGCCGGCGCGCAGGGACTCGCCCGGCGCCTTGATCTGCCCGTCCAGTACCGGGTAAAGCCCCCGCGCCGAATCGGCGAAGCTGGCGTGCGGTTCGGCACAGCCCGCAGTGGGCGGCACCACGCGCCGGTTGACCGCCAACACCGCCTTGATGAATCCGCCGATTCCGGCCGCCGCCTTGGTATGGCCGACGATGGACTTGAAGGAGGTCATGCCGACCGAGTGATCCTCGACCGGACCGTGAGCGGCCAGCGCGCCGGCCACGCCCTCGAGTTCGGTGCGGTCGCCCACGGCGGTCCCGGTGCCGTGGCCCTCTACGAACGCCAGCGTCTGGGGGGCGTAGCCCGCTGCCCTGTAGGCGCGCAGCAGCGCCTGGGTCTGGCCCTTCGCGCTGGGCGCCGTGATGCCGCCGCGGCCGTCGGACGACACGCCCCAGCCGCGCAATACCGCATATACCGTGTCGCCGTCCCGGCGGGCATCCTCCAGCCGTTTCAGCACCACCATGCCGCAGCCCTCGCCGGGAATGAATCCCTTGCCGCGCCGGTCGTAGACCCGCATTTCGTCGCGGGTGAGGGCGGTGGCCTTGGCGAAGCCGATCAGTTCGAGCGTATCGAGGCTCACGTCGACGCCGCCGGCGATCGCCAGATCCATCTTGCCCTGCTGCAGGTAATCGGCGGCGGTGGCCACCGCCAGCAGCGAGGAGGAGCAGGCCCCGTCAACGATGTAGCCGCCGCCGTGCCAGTCGAGGTAGTTGCAGATGCGGCCGGCGATGGTGTTGGCCAGGCCGCCGGCCAACGTGTCTTCGTTCACTGCCGGGAACACCGACTTGTAGACCTCCTCCATCGCGGTTTCGAATTCCTGCATCAGGTCTTCGGGGAGTCCGCGCGCTTCCGCCGTCTTCCGCAGCACCTTGCGTACGAAGGGCCAGCGCAGCCGCATCGTGCCGGCGCGGGTTTCCTCGCCCGTCAAGGTGTTGCCGATGATCGCGCCGGCGGTATCCTTCGGGAGGGAGTCGGGGCTGATGCGAGCATGGCTCAGCGCCTCCAGGGACGTGGCCAGCGAAAGCCAATGGACGATGTCCGTGGTGTCGAACGTCGACTTGGGGATGCGGTAGGTGCCCGGATCGAACTCGAAGCCGTCGAGGACAGCGGCTTTGCGTCCATAGGTTTTGTCGGGGACCGCGGGGTCCGGGTCGTAATAGTCGCCCAGCGGCAGCCGGACATCGGGAATTTCGCGGAACTGCTGGCGGCGGCTGAGTATGTTTTCCCACAGTTGCAACAGGTTTCCGGCACCGGGGTAGCGGCAGGCCATGCCGATAACGGCGATCGGTTGAGCGGTTTGGGTACGCATTGGGTATTTCCTCCTGAAAAAAAGAACTGCCCAGGATTGGGCAATTGACATGACGCCGCCTTACGGTCGAACGTCGAGACGTGAATGCAGCGAGAAGAGCTGCCTCGAAGTTCAACGTAACAAGAATGCGGAGGAATTCAAGGGATATACGGCAAAGGAGCCGATAGTCCCCGTATGGGAAGGGAAGTTATGGAGAATAAAGGGAGTTACAAAAGAATTGCCGGAGAAGGTCGAGGTTTCTCCGGCAGGGTTATCGCCGCGGGCTATGGTGAGGCGCGGTCTTCGAACCACTGGTACAAGGTCGGCAGAACCACCAGGGTCAGCAGAGTCGAGGTGATGAGACCGCCGATGACGACGATGGCCAGCGGCCGCTGGACTTCCGAGCCGGGGCCGGTGGCGAACAGGAACGGCACGAGGCCCAGCATGGCGACCGTCGCCGTCATCATGACCGGACGGAAACGCTGCTTGCAGCCTTCGACGATGGCGGTTTCGCGGTCGATGCCGGTTTCGCGCAGGCTCCGTATGTAGGAAACCAGGACGACGCCGTTCAGCACCGCAATACCCCAAAGAGTGATGAAGCCGACCGAGGCCGGCACCGACAGGTATTCGCCGGAGGCGAACAGGGAAAAAATCCCGCCCATGGAGGCGAACGGCAGGACCAGAATGATGAGGCCGGCGAATCGCAGCGAATTGAACAGCAGGAACAGCAGGAAAAAGATCGCCGCGATGGTGATCGGAATGATGACGAGGAGGCGATCCATGGCGCGCTCCAGGTTCTCGAACTGGCCGCCCCACTTGAGGTAATAGCCCTCGGGCAGCTTGACCTTTTCGCCGACGGCTTTCTGCAGTTCGGCCACGAAACCGCCCAGGTCGCGGCCGCGCACATTGGCGCCGATCACCAGGCGGCGCTTGGCCATTTCCCGGCTGATCTGGGCCGGGCCGTCGGTCAGCCGGATCTCGGCCAGGTGCTCCAGCGGCACCAGCGCGCCGTGATGGGAACGCAGCATGATCTTGCCGATGGCTTCGGGGCTGCTGCGGAAGGATTCGGGGAACCGCACCACCGCCTGGAAGCGCCGCTCGCCCTCGTAGATCTGGGTCGAGTCGCGCCCGCCGATCGCGGTTTCGATGATGTCGTTGATGTCCTGCACATTGATGCCGTGGCGGGCGATGGCCCAGCGGTCGATGTCGATGGTGAGGTATTGCTGGCCGCTGACCCGCTCCATCCGGATGTCCGCCGAACCCCGGACCGAATTGAGCACCCGGATGATTTCATCGCCCTTGCGCTTCAACGTCTCGAGTTCATCGCCGAAGATCTTGATGGCGACGTCCGAGCGTACGCCGGTGACCATCTCGTCGACCCGGTCCGAGATCGGCTGGGCCATCACGACCTGAACGCCGGGCAGCACCTTGAGCTTCTCGGCCAGGGCATCCATCACGTCGTCCTGGTCCCAGCCGGGCGGCAGCTCGTTCTTCGGCTTGAGGGTGAGGATGGGGGTGGATTCGTTCTCCGGCTGGGTGTCGGTCGGATTCTGGCTGCGGCCGAGCTGGGATACGGCGCGTTCGATGCCCGGCACCTGCATGACCAGTCCCATCGCCTCGGTCTCCATCTCGATCGATTCGTCCAGCGACATGCTGGGGGCACGGTTGATGCCGGTGACGATCGAACCCTCCTTCATCTCGGGAATGAACGAGGTGCCGAGCAGGGGGAACAGCGCGAGGCTCGAGGCTAGCAAGACCAGTGCCGTGGCGACCACCGTCCGTGGCCGGCCGAGCGCGACAGACAGCAGGGCGAGGTAGGGGCGCTTCATCGCCGCGATGATACGGGTGTCGTGCTCGGCCCCGCCTTTGAGCAGATAGGCGCAGAGCACCGGAGACAGCGTCAGAGATACGATGAGCGAAATGAACAGCGCGATGGCGATGGTGTAGGCCAGCGGGGAGAACAGCTTGCCCTCCAGTCCCGTCATGGTCATCAGCGGCAGGAACACCAGGCAGATGATGCCGACCCCGAACAGCACCGGCGTGCCGACCTCGGCGGCGGCGCGCAGCACCACCTGCAGCTTGGTTTCGCCGGTGTCCTTCATTTCGCCCAAGTGGCGGAAGGTGTTTTCCACGACCACCACCGAGCCATCGACCATGATGCCAATGGCAATCGCCAGCCCGCCCAGCGACATCAGGTTGGCCGAGATGCCATACCGGTTCATGACCACGAAGGTCGCCAGCGGCGTGACCACCAGGGTCGCCACCACGATCAGGCTGGAGCGGACGTCGCCCAGGTAAAGAAGCAGAATGACGACGACCAGCGCGATGCCTTCGACCAGCACCTTGGTCACGGTGTGGATCGCCGCGTCCACCAGAGTGGTGCGGTCGTAGTAGGGTACGATTTTGAGCCCGCCGGGCAGCATGCCCTTGTCGTTGATTTCGCGGATCCGTTCCTTCAGTTCCGTGACGATGCGCTTGGCGTTGCCGCCGCGGATCATCATCACGATGCCGCCCACGGCTTCGGTCTGCCCGTTCTTGATGACGGCCCCGTAGCGCACCGCGTGGCCGATCTTCACCTCGGCCACGTCGCGGATGAACACGGGTGTGCCGCCGCTTTCCTTGAGCACGATGTTGCGAATGTCCTCGACGTTCTCGATCAGCCCCAGCCCGCGGATCAAGTACTGTTCCGCATAGCGGGGCAGCTTGCCGCCGCCGCTGTTGGCGTTGTTGAGTGCGAGGGCGGTGTAGATGTCCTTGAGCGAGATGCCGTAGTGGCGCAGCCGGTCCGGGTTGGCGAGCACTTGGTACTGCCGCTCGAAGCCGCCGATCGAGTTGATCTCGGCGACGCCCGGTACACCCCGCAGCAGAGGGCGGACGACCCAGTCCTGGATGGTGCGGCGCTCGGTCAGCTCCTGCTCGGTCAGGGCGCGGTCGCCGTCGTCCGGGCGCTCCAGGGTGAACTGGTAGACTTCCCCCAGGCCGGTCGACACCGGCCCCAGCACCGGCGTGATGCCTTCCGGCAGCTGGGCAGCCGCTTCGATCAGCCGCTCCAGCACCAGTTGGCGGGCGAAGTAGACGTCGGTGTCGTCGCTGAACACCAGATTGATCTGGGACAGGGCGTTGCGGTTGACCGAACGCATCTCGGCCAGGCCCGGCAGGCCGGTCATCGCGATTTCCAGCGGCACCGTCACGAAGCGCTCGACTTCCTCCGGCGAGCGCCCCGGCGCCTCCGCCGCGACCTGGACCTGCACGTTGGTCACGTCCGGGAAGGCGTCCACCGACAGTTCCCGCATCGCGGCGACGCCGAAGCCCAGCAGACACAAGGTGAGGATCACGACGACGAGACGCTGCCGCAGGGCCGCGCGGATGAGGGATTCGATCATGGAGGAAGGCGATGGAGAGCTGGCGTCGCAGCAGTCTAGCATGGCGGGGAGGTAATGATGGGCGTAGTATTACCCCGACGGTAATACTTCGGGGGGTCCCATGCGCATCACCAGCAAAGGCCAAGTCACCATTCCCGCCGAGATTCGGAGGCAAGCCGGCTTGCTGCCCGAATCCGAAGTGGAGTTCGAGTACCGCGACGGCGTGGTCATCCTGCGGCGGGCGGGTGGCAAAACCCGCGGCGAGGAACTGGTCTCGCGTCTTGCCGGCATGTTCAGCGACTGCGGCTTGAGCACCGACGAAATCATGCGCCAGACCCGCGGCGAGGAGTGATGACTGCCGTCCTCATCGACACCAATGTCATCATCGATGCCGCGAGCCCTGGAACCGAATGGCACGAATGGTCCGCCCGGCAACTCTGCCGGGTGGTCGACGACTTCGGCGGATGCGTCAATCCGATCATTTACGCGGAACTGGCGGGGTATGTGAACGACGAATCCGCGCTGGCCGCGCTGATCGAGGATTTCCTGTTGGAAAAGGCGCAATTGCCCTGGCAGGCCGCGTTCCTCACCGGCCGGGCATTCGTCGCCTACCGCCGTCGCGGTGGAACCCGTACCGCGCCCTTGCCCGATTTCTATATCGGCGCCCACGCTCAGGTCGCCGGGCTCAGGCTGCTGACCCGGGACGCGGCGCGTTATCGAACCTATTTCCCGGATTTACAGCTGATCGCGCCGAACTGAGATCCAAGGAGACTGCCATGACCCCATCCAAGCGTCTCATCGTCGGCATCAGCGGTGCCACCGGAATCATCTATGGCGCGCGGCTGCTGGAGCTGCTGAAGGAGACCGGGATCGAGACGCACCTGGTAGTGTCTCGGGCCGCCGACCTGACCCGGGCGCACGAGCTGGCGCTGAGCGCCGCGGCGCTGCGGGGGCTCGCCAGCGTGAGCTACGGCGCCAACGACGTCGGCGCGGCGCTCTCCAGCGGCTCGTTCCGGACCGCCGGCATGGTGATCCTGCCGTGTTCCATGCGGACGCTGGCCGAGATCGCCACCGGCGTTACCAGTACCTTGCTGACCCGCGCCGCCGACGTGGTGCTGAAGGAGCGGCGGCGGCTGGTATTGCTGGTGCGGGAGACGCCGCTGCACGCCATCCACCTGCGCAACATGCTCACCGTGACCGAATGCGGCGCCATCGTCATGCCGCCGGTGCCGGCCTTCTACACCCGGCCGCAGACCATCGACGACATGGTCACCGACACCGTATGCCGGGTGCTGGACCTGTTCGACATCGACGTGGGCCGGGCCAAGCGCTGGGGGGAGGATATCGATACGGGTTCTACAACGGCCTGAGCCGGCTCAGCCTTCGACCCATTGCAGGTAGCACACCGCGGTGCCGTCCGGATCGCGCAGACTGAACATTCGGGCGCCCCAACTCGTCGTGATCGGCGGCGCGGTGCCGGGCGCGAGATTCCTGTAGGCGACGTCCACGTCGGCGACTTCGATCACCAGATGGATTCGGTCGCCGACCGGACCGAGTTCCAAGGCCGCCTTTTCGCGGGCCGCATCCAGGATTTCCAGTTTCAATCCATTCAGGTCGAACATCCGGCCGCGGCCATTCGGCCTGTCCCATTGCTGCAGCACCGGAAATCCCAGCCGGTCGCCATAGAACGCCGCCATGGCCTCGAACCGCCGGGTCGCCAGGGCGACATAGCTCACGGCCGCCCCGCGACGGCGCGGCCTATCTCGGCGAGCAGGGCCGGGCCGCGGTAGATGAAGCCGGTATAGACCTGCACCAGGCTGGCGCCGGCCTCGAGCTTCGTCACGGCATCCGCGCCGGAAAAGATGCCGCCGCAAGCGATGATGGGCACCCGGTTTTGCAAGGCATCGGCGAGCCGGGCGACGACGTCGGTCGAACGCGTGAACAGCGGCTTGCCGCTCAGGCCACCGGCCTCGTCGGCGTGTTTCAGTCCCTCCACGCCGTCCCGCGACGCCGTGGTGTTGGTGGCGATGATCGCGTCCACCCCGTGGCGGACCAGGGCGCCGGCCAGCGCCTGAATCTCTTCCGGATCCATGTCGGGGGCGACCTTCAGCGCCAGCGGCACCCGCTTGCCGTGTTCTCCGTTCAGTTTCTCGCGTTCCTGCATCAGCCCGGCCAGCAATTCGTCGAGCTGGGCGCCGAATTGCAGGCTGCGCAGGCCCGGCGTGTTGGGGGAGGAGACGTTGAGGGTGACGTAGTGGGCGTACGGATAGACCGCCCTGAGCCCTGCGCGGTAATCCTCCAGCGCCCGCTCCACCGGAGTCGTCAGGTTCTTGCCGATGTTGATTCCCAGGATGCCGCGGTAGCGGGTTTGCCGGACCCGGGCGATGAGGTGTTCGACGCCGGCGTTGTTGAAGCCCATGCGGTTGACGATGGCGCCGGCCTCGGGCAGCCGGAACAATCGGGGCCTGGGGTTGCCGGGCTGGGGGCGCGGCGTGACCGTGCCGATTTCGAGGAAGCCGAAGCCGAGCGCGGCCAGCCCGTCGATACAGTCGCCGTTCTTGTCCAGGCCGGCGGCGAGGCCGACCGGGTTGGGGAAGTCCAGCCCCATGACGGTGCGCGGGCTGGCGGGCAGCGTTTGTCTCAACGGATTGGCTGGGCCCAGCTTCGACGCCAGTTGCAAAGCCGACAGGCTCAGGTCGTGGGCGGTTTCAGGGTCCAGGCGGAACAGCAGGGAACGGAGCAGGTTTTCGTACATGAGGAGGGTTGAGGATTGTAGGCTGCAGGCCCTCACCCTGAATCCCTCTCCCAGAGAGAGGGGGGCCTCGCTCCCTTCTCCCTCTGGGACAAATCTGCCGGGAGCAGATTCGCATTTACCCGAAGGGTGCCAGGGCACGACGCCTGGCATGAGAAGGGCCGGGGATGAGGGGGCGGGATCAGGCGGCGCACGGTCGCCAGGGCTTCGGGGTCGAGTTCGGCGGTGCGCCGGGCGCTGTGGCAGAGCGTGCCGCGGAAACCGAGGTAATCGGGCTCAAGGCTCAGCAGCGCCGGTATGTCCTCTTTCCGGAGCGAGCCGGCCAAGCCGCACAGCAGACCCTGCTCCCGTGTTTCGTCCACGAAGCGTTCCAGGGTTGGACGATCGAGCAGCCCGGTCAGCGATCCTCGGGCCTTGTCCTGGGTGTCCAGCATGGCGCCGGCGAAGCCGGCCTTCTTCAGCCGGGCGATCCAGTCGAAGTCCGGCAGGTCGTCCGCGAACAGTACGGCGACCAGCCGGATGTTGCGGTTGGCCAGGTGCGTGAGGGTCACCAGGGTGGAGCCCCAGTCGCCGCCGCGGAACAGGCCGATCTTGACGTAATCCACACCGGTGTCGGCCATTTCCAGCACCGCGCGGCAAATCGGGTCCGGGTCCAGCGGCAGGTCCCCGATGGTGGCGCTGACCGGCACCGCGCCGCCCGCCGCCGCGACGATCCGGCCCACTTCTTCCGCCGGCAGGGCACCCAGGCTGCCGTGCTCGGGGGCCTTGAGATCGACGATGTCGACGCCAGCCTCCAGGGCGATGCGCGCCTCGGCCAGGTTGCGGACGCTGGCGAGCATGCCGGTCATTCGATTTCCTCCCGGCCGGTCTGATGTGCTTCGATGGCCTCCATCAGCCAGCTCCAGGCTTCCAGTTCACGCGGGCCGGCGGCCTTGTCCAGTCCGATGCGCAGATAATCCAGCTCCCGCTCGATCTTGCTCCAGGGCAGGAAGTGCAGGCGGCTGACGAGGATGGCGGCTTCCAGCACGGCGAACTGGGCGCGGTTGAAGCCGCGGAACGGCGCGTGGTTGGCCTCGTGCACCACGCGGAAGTAAAGGCGCGGCCGTTCCGGATCGTCCTCCACCCGGCTCAGTTCGAGCTCGGCATGCGCCAGGACACCGTCCAGACGCCAGCCGGCAACGCGCTCGGCCGGAACCAGCGGCCAGTCGAGGCGGCCGGTCAGGCAGCCGGCGAAGATGCGGACGTCGTCGCTGTAATTGACCACGGCGCAGCCGGAAGCCAGGACGTTGTCCAGGGTCCGGGAGGGCCGGAACGGCATGATGAGGTAGTCAGCTCCGCTGCTCTTCGAGTCAGCTTCGCTGCTCTTCGAGTCAGCTTCGCTGCTCTTCGAGTCGGTGTCCAGCACGTGGATGCCCATGGGGGCGATGTGCGCGGCCTCTCCGGCGGCGGCCGTGGTCACCAGGGTTTCGCGGATCATGGTTCAATCACCGGTAGGTTTGGCCAGCGTGGTGCCGGCCGGTTTGTAGGTGTGCGGGTCGGCCGCGGAGTCAGCTTCGCTGCTCTTCGAGTCCTGCGGATCGACGGCGCAGCCCCAATCCAGAGCTTCGTCCTGGGCATAGCGTTTGCCGAGCTGCCAGGCGATCTGGGCGCGGGCCAGTTCCACCCCGAGATAGAAGGCGTGTCCGCCGTCGTGTTCCACGCCCAGCGAGGGATAGAGCTGGAACGGATCGGTGGCGCTGTGGAAGCCGTCCCGGTTGAAGATGTGGACGCCCTCGGCGCTGATCTGTATCCGGTAGCTGGGGTCGCGGATGGCTTGGGCCAGCTCCCGGATCTCCGCTTCCGAGTATGGGAAGGGGGCGCGTTCGTGCAGGGCCATCAGGCCGTCCCCCATGTGCTTGGGCAGCGCGTCGAGTTCCCGGGCGGCGTGCATGATCCGCCGCGCCAGATCGGCTTCGGCCACGGCCCGCCGCGCATGTTTGCTGACCTGGGTCGCCAGGATGGCGCGTATGCCCAGCTCCGAGCACACGCCGAGCAGCATGGCGTTGATGCCGGCGGTGTCGGCGTGGGTCAGTTCGGTGAGGTTGCCGACGCCCATCATGATCTCGACATCCGGGTGGCGGCGGCGGGTTTCGTGGTAGCGCACCAGGGAATCGGCGAAGCCGAAATGGATGGGGTCGAGGATGGGATCGACCAGGAACGGTTTGCCGCGCGTCCGCATGCCGGCGACGGCGCGGTCGAGCGAATCCAGATCGCCATGCCGGGCGGGGATCAGGACGGGGGTGGAGGCCACCTGGTCGGCGACCCACAGCGAGTCTTCGTGGAGGCTGAGCAGATAATCGGCGCCGGCTCCGCCGCCCCGCACCAGATCGGCGGTTTCCAGCGAATCCACGCTGACCTGGAATCCCCCCTCCTTGAGAGCGGCGATCGCTGCTTCGAGATGGGGAAACGGCGTGGCGGGCAGGCAGCCGATGTCGATCACGTCCGCGCCGTGGTTGCGGTAGTCGGCGGCTTGGCGGAGGATGCCGTCGACGTCCAGGTTGGGGGCGTCGACGATTTCGGCGAAGATTCTAAGATCGTAGTGGCTGAGGTCCGGCTTCCTCGCCGCCCGGCCGAAAAATTCCGGCAGGTCGCGCAATTCCTCCGGCCCCCGTTCCACCGGCAGTCCCAGGTCCTGGGACAGGGTCTCCAGGTCGCCGCGGCAGCGGCCCGGCACCAGGATGCGGTCGGCGCCATAGGTATCCTTCAGCCGCCGGCGGATCATGTCCGCAGTCATCAGCGCGGCCACGCTGAGGCCGAGCTGGTGCACCGTGTACTCGAACTCCGGCGCCATTTCCTCGAGAATCCGGTGCAACTGCTTTTCAGCCAGCTTGCCGGTGAGGAACAGGATGTGTTCCGCCATGGGTGGGTGAGGGAATATCCGGGATGGGGGCGAGGGAAAGGAAGTATAGCAAAGCCGCCGCGCCGGTCTGTCGCCGGTTAAAGTTCGAACGGCAGGGGGCGGCGCAGAAAATCTTCGAACTCTCCGGGCGGCAACGGCGGGCTGATCAGATAGCCCTGCGCCTGGTCGCAGCCCAGGGTCTTGAAGCAATCCAATTGCGCCTGGGTTTCTATGCCTTCGACGGTGCAGGTCAGTTCCAGGCTCTTGGCCAGGGAGACGATGGCTCGGGAAATCGACAGGTTGTTGCAGTCGTCGGCGCCCCAGGGGACGAATTCCCGCGCCACCTTGAGATGGCTCAGGGGCAGCCGGCGCAGGTAGCTCAACGAAGAGTAGCCGGTGCCGAAATCGTCCATGGAGAAATGGACGCCGGTGCGCTTGAGTTCCAGCAGTGTCCTGACGACCGTATCCACGTCCTGCAGGAGCAGCCGCTCGGTCAATTCGAGTTCCAGGAGGGCCGGATCCACGCCGGTTTCAGCGAGAGAATCCGCGATCAGCCGGACGAAATTCGGTTCGCCGAACTGGCGGGCGGAGATGTTCACCGCGATGCGGACCGGTGTCAGGCCGGACCGCTGCCATTCGGCGATCTTGCGGCAGGCCGTTCGGATGGCCCATTCGCCCAGCGGGACGATCAGGCCGCTGTCCTCGGCCACCTGGATGAATTCGTCCGCGGGCACCCGGCCGAGTTCCTGGCTGTTCCAGCGCGCCAGCGCTTCGGCGCCGGTGATGGCGCCGCTTTGCAGGTTCATCTGGGGCTGGAAGGCGAGCTCCAGCTCGCCATTCTCCAAGGCTTTCCGCAAACGGGTTTCGATCGACAGTAGCCGGTTTGCCCTGCGGTTGAGATCCGGGGTAAAGAATTCGTAGTTGCCACGGCCTTTCTCCTTGGCCAGGAACATGGCGGCGTCGGCGCTGCGGAGCAGCCCGTCGGCGTCGCGGGAGTCTTCGGGAAACAGGCTGATCCCACCGCTGAGACTGACGAACAGCTCGTGGCGGTCCAGTACTACCGGTGTCTTGACGGTCTCGATGGCCGCCAGGGCGAAGCGCGAGGCATAGCCGATGTCGTCGAGGTCTTCCATCAGGACGGCGAATTCGTCGCCGCCGATGCGCGCCAGGGTGTCCAGGGGCCCCAGCCGCTCTTCAAGGCGCCGGCTGACCTCCAACAGGAGGCTGTCGCCCACGTCGTGGCCCAGGCTGTCGTTGATGAGTTTGAAGCGGTCGACGTCGAGGAACAGGAGCCCCAGCCGCTTGCCGCCCGACAGCGCCTGGGCGACGGCCTGTTCCAGCCGCTGCTGGAAGCGGAGCCGGTTCGGCAACTGGGTCAGGGGATCGTAATATGCCAGATAATCGAGGTAGTGGCGGCTTTGCAGCAATTGGGCCTCGAAGCTGTTGCGTTCGGTGATGTCGTTGTTGACTTCGACGATGGCGCGAGGCGTGCCTTCGGCATCCCGGTAAAGCTCCCAGTGGGTGGCCACGGCTCTTTCCCTGCCTTGCCGGTCGACATGGGTGAGTTCGCCTTTCCAATGACCGTCCGCGAGTATCTGCTGGCGTATCGTGGCCAAGGGCAGGGGGAAGCGGCTGTTCAGCAATTCGTGGGAGGTACGGCCGAGCGCTTCATCCTTGCTCCAGCCGTAGAACTTTTCGGCGTAGGCATTCCAGAAGACGATGCGGTCGTCCAGATCGCGCGCCAGGACATGGGCGTGTTTCAGCAGCTCGGCCTGCTGGCGAAGTTCCGCCGCTTGCGCGATCAGTTCCTGCTCCGCCTGTTTCAGCGACGTCACTTCGCCGAAGGTGATCACCAGTCCTTCCACGCAGCAGTTGTCCCGCGACCGGTAGGGCAGGATCTTGCGAAGATACCAGGCGCCCTGGTGGTCGAGAATCTCCCGGCTCTTGGGGCCGTCGCCCCTGAGCACGCCGGCCGCGTCGCCGAACAGTTCGCCGTCTTGGAAGTGGTGGACGATGTCGGCGAAAGGCCGGCCGATGTCGCTGGGGATGAGGTGCATCAGCCGGTTGCAGGCGGGAGTATAGCGGCGGATGTTGAGGTTGCGGTCGAGGAACAGGGTCGCCAGGTCGGTACCGATCAGGAGATTGTTGAGGTCGTTGCTGGTGGCTTCCAGTTCGCCGACCTTGGCGTCAAGCATGGCGTTGGTGGCGGTGAGTTCGGCATTGAGCGATTGCAGTTCTTCCCGCGAGCTTTCCAGCTCTTCGTTGGCCGACTGGAGCTCCTCGTTCATGGCCATGATTTCTTCGTTCGAAGCCCGCAGTTCATCGTTGGTATGGCGGGTTTTCTCGATGGTGCGCCGGAGGTCCTCCCGGGTCGCCGCGAGTTCCCGCTCGAGCTGCTGCAGCAGCCAGTCGTCGTCTCCGCTCTTGGCTGCCGCCGTCGAGACCGGACCGGCCAGCGCTTCCGCTTCCAGCCCGATCAGAAACAGGTCGGAGACCTGGCCATCGGCGATCGGCGTGACGGTGAGACGGACCGCTTCCGGCATCGGGGAAGCGGGGCCGCCCCCCGCCGCCACGGTGGCGACCTTTCTGCCCTCCCGCAGGCAAAGGTCCAGCGAAGAGCGCAGCATGGCGCGCAATGGGGGCTTGACGAGCTTGAACAGGTCGAGGGTGGGTTCGCCGGGCGGCAGCTCCAGGTAGGATTGAGTGTTTCCGCTGATGTAGACGACTTCATGCCTTTCGTTCGCCACGATCAGGGTGGGGGCGTGGCGATCGAGCAGTCCGCGGTACAGCCTTTCCTGGATTTCATGGCCGTCCGGGTCCGCGGTCAGAATCCTTCCTTCCGCGATCCGGGCCGTGGTGGCCGGAGCAAACAGCGGCAGGCTCGGCCGTACGGCCACGGCCGCGTCGTTGCGCCGGAATATCCGCCAGGGTTTCGAAATCTCGTCGAACAGGTGGGCGGCGTCGCCGAGGCTTTCCGAACTGCCCAGGAACAGGTGGCCGCCGGGATTGAGAATGAAGTGGAAGATTTCGAGCAGCTTTTCCTGGGTCTTCGGGTTCAGGTAGATCAGGACGTTACGGCATACCACCAGGTCGAGCTTGGAAAACGGCGGGTCGCTGATCAGGTTGTGGGGCGCGAAGACGATGGATTCCCTTATCTGTTTGGCGATGCGGTATCCCGTCCCCTCCCGGACGAAGTAACGCTTGAGCCGCGTTTCGGAAACGCCCGCCAGCGCCGCTTCGGAATAGAGGCCGTGACGGGCGATTTCCAGTGCCTCGGCGTCGACGTCGGTCGCGAAGATCTGCAGGCGCGTTGGCCGCTCGATACGCTCGAATCCTTCCGTCAGAAGGATGGCGATCGAATAGGCTTCCTCGCCGGTGGAGCAGCCGGCGATCCAGCAGCGGACCGGCCGGTCGGCTCCGTCGCAAATTGCCGGGACAACGGCGGTTTCCACCAAAGCGAAGGCCTCGGCGTCGCGAAAGAAGGCGGTGACCCCGATCAGCAGATCTTCGGCCAGGCGGTCGAGTTCGTTCACGTCGGTCTCGAGCAGTTTCAGGTAGTCGCCCATCTCCTCGATGCGGGCGATGCCCATGCGGCGTTCGATGCGGCGCAGCAGCGGCGGGGGCTTAGAACCTGTCTGGTAAAAGTTTAAGCACATTTAGCAAGAGTCAGCTTGAGCATGGCGATGCGAATCATGTTTTCGGCAGTGGCGGTGAGGATTTCGACATCCTTGGCGAGTCGGCGGAACGACCCGAGCCAAGCGAAGGTGCGCTCGACCACCCAGCGCTTGGGCAGGACTGCGAAGCCATCTTTGATCTTCTCGGAAATATGCAGCGTCAACCCCAAGGTCTCGTCGACAAACCGAACGGCGGTGCCGCGATACCCGGCGTCGCCGGAAAAGGCCTGTAGACCGGGATGCTTTTCCGCGGCTCGACGCAGCACCTCGCAAGCCCCCACCGTATCGTGAAGGTTGGCGGCATGAACCTGGACGTGCAACAGATTGCCCAAGACATCGACCACGATATGGCGTTTGCGGCCTTTCACTTTTTTGCCGCCGTCGATGCCACGCTCTTCGCTGTCGTACTGGGTTTTGACGCTTTGCGAATCAATGATGCCGTAGCGGGGACAGGGCGCTCTGCCGTTTTTTTTCGCCGTTGCCGATTCAAGTCGTCCAGCGCGCGTTCCCAAACGCCGTTTTTGTTCCAGCGGCTGAAATGGTCGTACACCGTTTTCCACGGAGGAAAGTCGTTGGGCAACTGCCGCCACTGGGCACCCGTTTTCACCAAGTACAGAATGGCATCGACGATGCGTTTTCGCGAATGCTTACACCCGCTGCCTCGCCGATCATTGGGCTGAAAGTAGCGCTCTATCCGCGCCCATTCGTGCTCTTTCAAATCACTCGGATAACTCAATGGCTTCGCTCGTCAGGTCCAGGGACCATTGACTTTACTACGTTTTGTTTTTCAAGACAGGTTCTTATAGGCGCGGAGATCGGCCCCGGCATGGCTGCGAACCAGGTCGAGGATCGCCTCCAGGGTCCCGGAGCCGGTCCTCGCCTCGCCGCGCACCCAGTTTCCGATGGTCCACGCGATGGCCTCCGGCGCGAAATCCGCGTTTTCCGTGCCGGGTTCGAACGGTGGCACCGCGAATACCAGGCCGCCGGCGCGTTCGACGACGCCTGCGAGCGCGCGTTCCTGGCCTGAGGCGCCGGCGCGGAATACGACGGCCGTCTGGCCGTGGCGACCGGGTGGGAGAGATCGCAGGAAATGGTCGACCGGATGGCCGGACGCAGCCGGACTGTCCAGCCTCATCCGTCCGTTGTCGATGGACAGATATTTCCCGGAAGGCGGGAGGTACGCGTGTGACGGCAGAACGGGGGCGCCGGTTTCGGCGATCTTGACCGCCAGGGGCACAGGCGTCTGCGCCAGTTTGGCCAGGGCCTCTTCCGGCAGAGCGGGGAGGAAGCACGCGGCGCCGCAGTTTGGGGGAAGCGCCTTGAGAAACGCTTTTGCCGAATCCGGCTCATCCCACGAAACGACGATCAGGCGAACGGCGGCGGGGCCTTCGTCGGACTTTTCACTGTCCATGCTGCCGGCGTCCTCGACCATCCGGAAAAATTCTTCAACGCAGCGACTTGAAGTACCGGATCAGGCCGTTGGTGGAAGCGTCATGCGAAGCGACCGGGGCATCGCCGGGAAGCTCGGCCAGAATGGTCTTCGCCAGCTGCTTGCCGAGTTCCACGCCCATCTGGTCGAAGGAGTTGATGTACCAGATCACGCCCTGGGTGAATATCTTGTGTTCGTACAAGGCGATCAGCATGCCGAGGGTATGGGGGTCGAGGCGCCGATACAGGAAGCTATTGGTCGGTTTGTTGCCGGGGAAAGTCTTGGCGGCCGCCAGCGCTTCGATGCGCTCGGCGGTCAGATTTTCCGAGGCGATCTCTTGCCGCGCCTGGTCCGTGGTGCGTCCGCGCATCAGCGCTTCGGTCTGGGCCAGGAAATTGGAGATCAGGATATCGTGGTGCTCGGCCAGGGGGTGATGGCTTTCCGCGGCCGCGAGGAAGTCGCAGGGAACCAGCATGCTGCCCTGATGGAGCAACTGGTAGAAAGCGTGCTGGCCGTTGGTGCCGGGCTGGCCGAAGATGACGGGACCGGTGGGGTAGGCCACCGGCCGGCCTTCCACGTCGACGGTCTTGCCGTTGCTTTCCATGTCGGCCTGTTGCAAATAGGCCGGCAAGTCTTCGAGGTATTGGTCGTACGGCAGCACGGCGTGGCTCTGGGCGCCGAAGAAATTGATGTACCAGATGCCCAGGAGGCCCATCAGCACCGGGATGTTGCGTTCGAAGGGGGCGGTGCGGAAATGCTCGTCGACGAAATGGGCGCCTTCGAGCATTTCCTCGAAGCGGTCCATGCCGATGCTCAGCGCGATCGGCAGGCCGATGGCCGACCACAGCGAATAGCGTCCGCCCACCCAGTCCCAGAATTCGAACATGTTGCGGGGATCGATGCCGAACTCGGCGACCTTGTTCCGGTTGGTCGAAATGGCGACGAAGTGGCGGGCGATGGCGGTTTCCTCCGGAATGCGCTCCAGGAACCAGGCGCGGGCCGAGCGGCCATTGGTCATGGTCTCCTGGGTCGTGAAAGTCTTGGAGGCGACGACGAACAGCGTGGTCTCCGGGTTCAGCGGCCGCAGGATCTCGATCAGGTCGGCTTCGTCGATGTTGGAGACGAAGTGCGCGCGCAGTCGTGGGTCCGCGTAAGGCAGCAAGGCTTTGACCACCGTCTTGGGGCCGAGGTCGGACCCCCCGATGCCGATGTTGACCACATCGGTGATGGCCTTGCCGGTCGCGCCGCGCCATTCTCCCGTGCGCACGGCCTGCGAGAAGCGGCGCATGCGCTCGAGAACGCGGTTGACCGCGGGCATGACGTCCTTGCCGTCGACGAGAATCGGACGGCTGGAGCGGTTACGCAGGGCGACATGAAGCACCGCGCGGTTCTCCGTGACGTTGATCCGTTCGCCTCCGAACATGGCCTCGATCTTTTCACGCAGGCCGGCCTCCTCGGCGAGCCGAACCAGCGCATCGACGGTTTCCCGGGTGATCCGGTTCTTCGAGTAATCGAACAGCAGATCGCCCAGCCGGACGGAAAAAGCGTCGAAACGCCTTGGATCGTCGGCGAACATGTCGCGCATGTGGCGGGGGGCGATGGTCTTGAAGTGTTCGGAAAGAGTCCGCCAGGCGGGAAGGTCGGTCGATTGTGGCATGGTTTCCTTATTATGGTGTCGCGCGGGCTCGTGACTGCCGCTCATAATATAAATGCTACTACAAGCAGCGGGGATGGGCGAAGCTCCGGCAGCGTTGGGTTTATAATGAGCCGCTTTGATCCTCGCAGCGGAAAGACGTAATGAGTATCCAGCAAAAACCCTGGGGAGGGCGGTTCGAGGAGGCGACGGACGCCTTCGTCGAGGCCTTCACCGGCTCGGTGGATTTCGACAAGCGACTGGCGTCCCACGACATCCGGGGCTCGATCGCGCATGCCACGATGCTGGAGCGGCTGGGGCTTCTGACCGGCGAGGAACTTCGGGCGATCGTCGGCGGCCTCGAAGCCATCGGCGCGGAAATCGAGGCCGGGGAATTCCCCTGGTCGGTGCGCCTCGAGGACGTGCACATGAACATCGAGGCCCGCCTGACCCAGCGGATCGGCGAGGCCGGAAAGAAGCTGCATACCGGGCGTTCCCGCAACGACCAGGTCGCCACCGACGTGCGCCTGTACCTGCGCGCCGAGATCGACCGCATCTGCGGACTGATCCTGCGGCTGCAGACCGCGCTGGTGGATCTGGCCGAGCGCGAGGCCGGCACCATCATGCCGGGTTTCACTCATCTCCAGGTGGCGCAGCCGGTCACTTTCGGCCATCACATGATGGCATGGTACGAAATGCTGTCGCGCGATTACGACCGGCTGCGCGATTGCCGCAAACGGGTCAACGTCATGCCGCTGGGCGCCGCGGCCCTGGCCGGCTCCAGTTTCCCGCTGGACCGCGATTACACGGCGGCGCTGCTCGACTTCTCCGGGCCGGCGGCGAATTCGCTGGACGCCGTCAGCGATCGCGATTTCGCCATCGAGTTCGCCGCCTGCGCCAGTCTGGTGCTGATGCATCTCTCACGGTTTTCGGAGGAGCTGATCCTGTGGACCTCGGCCCAGTTCGGGTTCGTCGAACTGCCCGATGCTTTCTGCACCGGCTCCTCGATCATGCCGCAGAAGAAGAACCCCGACGTGCCCGAACTCATCCGCGGCAAGAGCGCGCGGGTATTCGGCCACTTGTTCGCGCTGCTGACCCTGATGAAGAGTCAGCCGCTCGCCTACAACAAGGACAACCAGGAGGACAAGGAGCCGCTATTCGATACGGTCGACACCCTGTCCGGCTGTCTCCGTGCCTTCGCCGACATGATGCCGCACGTGCGGCCGAACCGGCCCGCCATGTATGCCTCGGCCCGAAAGGGCTATGCGACCGCCACCGACCTGGCCGACTACCTGGTCCGGCGCGGGACGCCTTTCCGCGACGCCCATGAGATCGTGGGCAAGGCGGTCCGCCTGGGTCTGGACACCGGCCGCGACCTGGCGGATATCTCGCTGGAGGAGCTTCAATCCCTGTCCGCCGCCATCGGACCGGACGTTTACGAGGTGCTGACGCTGGAGGGTTCGGTGGCGGCGCGTTCGCACCTGGGCGGCACCGCGCCGGACCGCGTGAGACGGGCCGTGGCCGATGCGCGGGTTCGCCTGGCCGCCCTGCAGGAGAGCTGATGGCCGGCGAAAGCTGCAATACCCTGGTCGATCTGATGCGCCACGGCGAGCCCGCCGGCGGCAGCCGCTACCGCGGGCAGATCGACGACCCCTTGAGCGCCGTGGGCTGGGAGCAGATGTGGCGGGCGGTCGGCCGGCATTGCCCGTGGGACGTGATCGTCACCTCACCGCTGCTGCGCTGCCAGGCTTTTGCGGAGGCTTTCAGCGAACGCCATGACCGTCCGCTGGAAATCGAGCCGCGCTTCAAGGAACTCGGTTTCGGCGCGTGGCAGGGCAAGACCCGGGAAGAAATCACCACCGAATACGACCCCGGTGTGCTCCAACGCTTTTATCGCGATCCTCTGAACCACCGTCCGGAAAACGCCGAAGGTCTGGGGGATTTCCGCAGCCGCGTCATCTCGGCCTGGAAGGAGATGCTGGAGCGGCACCTCGGCAAGCACATCCTGGTCGTCTGTCATGCCGGCACCATCCGTATGGTGATCGCGCACGTGCTCGACGTGCCGCTCGCCAATCTGTTCCACATCAAGGTGGCCAACGCGGGTATCACCCGCATCGAGTGCATCGAACAGGGCGACGAGTTCCTGTCCCAGCTTGTGTTCCACGGCGGTACGCCGGCCGCCTGAAGCGCGGCCCGGACCGGATCATCCGGCCGCCGGCGTAAGCCGTGTGACCAGGATCTTGTCGACCCGGTTGCGGTCCATGTCGACGACCTCGAACCGCAGATCCTGGAATTCGAAGCTGTCGGTCACCTTCGGCACGTTACCCAGCCTCAGCATGACGAAACCGGCCATGGTGTGGAAATTGCCGCTCTCCTCCTCCGGCAGGGCGTCGAGGTCGAAAAGCTGTTTGAAGCGGTCGATGTCGAGCATGCCGTCGACCAGCCAGGAGCCGTCTTCGCGCTGCGAGACCTGGGGTTCTTCCTCGGCGGTTTCGGAGGCGATGGCGCCGACGATCGCTTCCAGGACGTCGGTCAGCGTCACCAGGCCGGTCAGTTCGCCGTACTCGTCCACCACCAGCGCCGTCTGCAAATGCGACCGCTTGAAATGCTCCAGCAGCTGCATGAGCGAGAGCGAGTTGGGGACGAACAGCGCGCGGGTCACCAGTTCCGCCAGCTCGGGCTTTTCGCCGGCTAGCAGGCGGTTCAGCACGTCCTTGGTTTTCACGAAGCCGAGGACGTTGTCCACGCCGCCCCGGCACAGCGGGATGATCCAGTGCGGGTGGTCGGTGAGGATGCCGCGGTTCGCCTCGTAGGACTTGGTGACGTCCAGGTAGACCACGTCCTTGCGCGGCGTCATGATCGCGCCCACTTTGCGGCTGTCCAGCCGCAGGATGTTTTCCACCAGCTCCTGCTCGACCTCCTCGAACACGCCTTCCAGGATGCCTTGCTGCAGCAGCAGCTTGATCTCTTCCTCGGTGACCGAAGGCTGGCGAACCGGGCGGGCGCCCACGATCCGCAGCACGATGTCGGTGGAAATGCTCAGGAACTTGACCAGGGGGAGGGCGATCAGGGACAGGTAATGCATGGGCCGCGCCACGGCGGCCGCGATGGATTCGGCGTGGAGCAGAGCCAGGCGCTTGGGCACCAGTTCGCCGATGATCAGAGACAGATAGGTGATCGCGAAAACGGTGATGGTCAGGCTGATCTCATGGGCGTAGGGCGCCAGTTCCGGCATCGTCAGCAAGAGCGGCTCGATCTGGCTGGACACCGAAGCCTCGCCCAGCGCGCCGTTCAGCACCCCGATCGTGGTGATGCCGACCTGCACCGTGGAAAGGAACCGCGAGGGCTGCGCCGCCAGTTCGAGGGCGCGCAGTTCGCCGGCACCGCCTTTGCCGGCCCGTTGCTGCAGCCGGGACCGCCGGGCGGAGACGATGGCCAATTCGGACATGGCGAACAGGCCGTTGACGAAGATGAGGAATAGGACCAATCCGATCTGGATCACTTTATCGGGAGCGGGTAGTGGAAAAACGGCAGAGACTTCAGAGCAAGGCGGGACGGGGCGCCTGGGTGGAGCACGGATGTTCGCGATCCCCGGAAGACCGGTGGGAGAAGTGCGAAGTGGCTGGGAGGCTCGGGAGTCGGAAAAAGTTCATGCCATGGGCATGAACTGGGATATTCGTCGGACACGAGGCAGTCCGTCAGTCAGCCGTCCGGTAAAACCGACGGTTGGGATAGGTTGAGGATTCGAGCATGATTATCGGCAAGAGGCTGGTATGCCCCGGTCGTTAGCGTAGCGGGGTCGTGGGTTCGATTCAACTGTTTTTGATCGCATGCGGGCGAAGCTGGCGGGCCGAAACTTGTTGTAACGGAGGGGGCGTTTGTTCTAAGTTAGGCGCCAGCCAACAATACTGAAGGGGAGGCGGTTCATGGTGGCGCGGAATGCTTTTTACGCCCAGTCCGGCGGTGTGACCGCCGTTATCAACGCATCGGCCTGCGGAGTGCTGGAAACCGCCAGGCTGTTTCCCGACCGTATCGGCACCGTCTACGCCGGGCGCAACGGCATCGTCGGCGCACTCACCGAGGACCTGATCGATACCGGCCAGGAAAGTGCCGAAGCCATAGCCGCACTGCGCCACACACCCTCCGGGGCTTTCGGTTCCTGCCGCTACAAGCTCAAGGGGCTGGAGGAGAACCGGGCCCAGTACGAAAGGCTGATCGAGGTCTTCCGCGCCCACGACATCGGCTATTTCTTCTACAACGGCGGTGGGGATTCCGCCGATACCTGCCTGAAGGTCTCCCAGCTCTCCGAAAAGCTGGGCTATCCGTTGCAGGCCGTGCATATCCCGAAAACGGTGGACAACGACCTGCCGATCACCGACTGCTGTCCGGGGTTCGGTTCGGTCGCCAAGTACATCGCCGTATCGGTGCGCGAGGCGACTTTCGACGTGCGTTCCATGGCCGCCACTTCCACCTGCATCTTCGTGCTCGAGGTCATGGGTCGCCACGCCGGCTGGATCGCCGCCGCCGGCGGGCTTGCGAGCGACGAGAGGCATGAGCTGCCGCTGGTCATCCTGTTTCCCGAACAGGTGTTCGACCCGGAGCGGTTTCTCCGGGCGGTGGACGAAAAGGTCCGGACGAGGGGCCATTGTTCGATCGTGGTGTCGGAGGGCATCAAGGACGCCGACGGCAGGTTCGTCGCCGAATCCGGCAGCCGGGACGTGTTCGGGCATGCCCAGCTCGGCGGGGTGGCGCCGGTCGTCGCCGGCCTGATCAAGGAGCGCCTGGGCTACAAGTACCACTGGGCCGTCGCCGATTACCTGCAGCGCGCCGCCCGCCACATCGCTTCGCGCACGGATGTCGAACAGGCATACGCCTTAGGGAAGGCCGGCGTCGAAATGGCCCTGAAAGGGCTCAATGCCGTGATGCCGGCCATCGTGCGCACCTCGGATTCGCCTTACCGTTGGGAAATCACCGCCGCCAATCTGGCGGAAGTGGCCAACGTCGAAAAGAAAATGCCCCTCGAATTCATCAGCGCGGACGGCTTCGGCATCACCGAAGAGTGCCGCCGGTACCTGCAGCCGCTGATCGAGGGCGAGGATTACCCTCCCTATGCCGGAGGATTGCCGGACTATGTGACATTGCGGAATGTCGCCGTCCCCAAAAAACTGGCCGCGTCGTTCAGCGTCTGAGTTCCTCCTTAATTCCGTTACACCAACAACAACGTTCGAGGAGTATCGCTATGGCTTGCTCGGTTCTGTCCTGCGCCCGGGAGGGGCTGTGTTGTCTGATGCGTAATCCCCGGACCAAGGTCATCGCCTTGGCCGGGCTTGCGGAATTCATCGCGATCGGCCTGCTGGTCGACTGGGGAACGGCATTTGCTTTTACCGCTGCGCTGTCCGCGCTGCTCTACGGCATCCTTTCCATCGGCTGGATCAATGCCCAGCCCGCCGGCAACGAGCGGATGGTGGACATCGCCACGGCGATCCAGCAGGGCGCCCAGGCTTATCTCAATCGCCAGTACCGCACCATCGCTATCGTCGGCGGGCTGCTGTTCTTCGTCATCGGTGCCTTCCTGGGGTGGTCGATCGCCTTCGGCTTCGTGATCGGCGCCGCCCTTTCCGGTGCCGCGGGCTACATCGGCATGAACATCTCGGTGCGCGCCAATTCCCGGACCGCGCAGGCGGCCATGACCGGCATGGATGAGGCTTTTTCCATGGCGTTCCGCGGCGGCGCCATCACGGGAATGCTGGTGGTGGGTCTGGGGCTGCTCGGGGTCGCCGGCTACTATACCCTCCTCAAATCGGCCGGCGCCGACGATCCGCTCCATGCCCTGGTGGGGCTGGCGTTCGGCGGCTCGCTGATCTCGATCTTCGCCCGGTTGGGCGGCGGCATCTTCACCAAGGGCGCCGACGTGGGCGCCGACCTGGTCGGTAAGGTGGAGGCGGGGATTCCCGAGGACGATCCGCGCAATCCGGCCGTGATCGCCGACAACGTGGGCGATAACGTCGGCGACTGCGCGGGCATGGCGGCCGACCTGTTCGAAACCTATGCGGTGACCATCGTCGCCACCATGCTGCTGGGAGGGCTCCTGACCGGGGGCAGCGAGGCGGCCATCGTGTACCCCCTGGTGCTGGGCGGCATTTCCATCGTCGCCTCGATCATCGGGACCTTCTTCGTCCGGATCACGCCGGGCAAGAAGATCATGAGCGGGCTGTACAAGGGCGTGATCGTGTCGGGCGGCCTGGCGGCCGCGGCGTTCCTGCCGATCACCGGCTTCATGTTCGGCGGCGGCGTCAGTCTCGGCGGTACCGACGTGTCCTGGTTCGGCCTGTTCTTCGCCGCCTTGATCGGGCTGGGCCTGACCGGGCTGATGGTGGTGATCACCGAGTATTACACCGCGACGGAATTCGCTCCTGTGCGCCACATCGCCGAAGCCTCCACCACCGGCCACGGCACCAACATCATCGCCGGCCTCGGGGTGTCGATGAAATCGACGGCGGCGCCGGTGCTGGCGGTGTGCGCCAGCATCTGGGGCGCCTATGAGCTGGCGGGGCTTTACGGCATCGCGGTGGCGGCCACCTCGATGCTGTCGCTGACCGGGATGATCGTCGCGCTGGATGCCTACGGTCCGATCACCGACAACGCCGGCGGCATCGCCGAGATGGCGGAACTGCCGGATTCGGTCCGCGCCATCACCGACCCGCTGGATGCCGTGGGCAACACCACCAAGGCCGTGACCAAGGGCTATGCGATCGGCTCGGCGGGGCTGGCCGCGCTGGTGCTGTTCGCCGACTACACGCATAACCTGGGCGGCAACGTCAATTTCGACCTGTCGAACCACATGGTCATCATCGGCCTGTTCATCGGCGGGATGGTGCCCTACCTGTTCGGCGCGCTGGCCATGGAGGCCGTGGGACGGGCCGCCGGCGGCATCGTCAACGAAGTGCGCCGGCAGTTCCGGGAAATCCCGGGCATCATGGATTACACCGCTAAGCCCGATTATTCCCGCGCTGTCGACATGCTGACCCAGGCGGCGATCAGGGAGATGATCCTGCCCTCATTGTTGCCGGTGGCGATCCCCGTCGTCGTGGGGCTGCTGCTCGGCAAGGAGGCGCTGGGCGGCGTGCTGATCGGCACCATCGTCACCGGCTTGTTCGTCGCCATCTCGATGACGACCGGCGGCGGCGCCTGGGACAACGCCAAGAAGTACATCGAGGACGGCAACTTCGGCGGCAAGGGATCGGAAGCGCACAAGGCGGCGGTCACCGGCGACACCGTCGGCGATCCTTACAAGGATACCGCGGGCCCCGCCGTGAATCCGATGATCAAGATCATCAACATCGTCGCCCTCCTGATCGTGCCCCTGCTCTAAACCCGCCTGTCTCCCCCTCTGGGCCAAATCCGCCGGGAGCGGATTTGGCCGGGCTTGGCCCGCCTGGAAACAGTGGGGCCGGGGGTGAGGGTCTGTTCCAGTTTCCTGTATATTAGAGTTGCTTCCGTTGAAATAAATGGATTTGTTGTGGTATAAAACAATTAACAACAATCGAATGATGTCAGCCAATGATTTTTGAAAAGTTCATGGAAGAAACCAGTGAGCGTACCGTCAGAGCCCTGATCGGAATGAGTAAGGCGCAATTCGCCAAGCTTTGCCCTATCTTTGAGGAGGCTCATGCGGAGATTCAGCAAGAACGCGTTCAGCAAGGCGAAATAAAACGGGTACCCAAAGGTGGCCATGTGGGCTATCTCGATCGGATAGATAAGAAGCTGTTCTTCATTTTGCATTACCTCAAGACCTACTGTACCTTCGATGTCCTGGGCTTTCATTTTGGCTTCAGCTCGGGACACGCGCATCGCCATGTGGCGCAACTTCTGCCCGTGTTACGGCGCAGCCTGGCGAAACTTGATCTGCTGCCCGAGCGGGAGCTGACGACCCCGGGAGAGATGATGAAGCTGATTGAAAAACATGGAGATATCATCATTGACGGGGTGGAATGCAGTTGCGTCAGGCCGCAGGATGACGATCAGCAGAAAGCCCACTATAGCGGTAAAAAAAACGCCATACGGTTAAAACCCTAGTCATTTCGACCCTGGCACGGCAAATTTTGTTCGTTGGAAGTATCGTGGCCGGCAGTGTTCATGATTATGCGCTGATGAAGCGATGGTTCGATCCTGCCTTATCATGGTTTGACGGTGCCGATGTCTGGTTGGATTTGGGGTTCTTGGGGGCCGCTTCCGATTATGGGAATAAAGCCAGAATTCACCTGCCTCATAAGAAACCCAGAGCCTCCAAGAACAATCCTCATCCCGCGTTGGCAGATCAACAAAGGCGCGAGAACAAAAAGCAAGCGCGAACTCGCATCTCCGTCGAACACTCCATTGGAGGAATGAAGACCTTTCATTGCTTGATGCATCGCATTAGAAACCGACTCAGTCTATTCATAGATAGCTTTTTCGGGCTTGGCGCTGGCCTTTGGAATCTAAAAATTTCTTTGTAATCATGCGGTTATCATCGGAAACAACTCTATTCTCCCTCCTTTCGACAAACCCGTCAGCGGTTTCCGGCGGCAAGCCAGGCCGCCTTCCGTGCGGTTTGCGGGATTCAAACCGGATTCGAGGTAACGCGATGACCAACCCTTTGCTGGAAGACTACGAGCTGCCGCCGTTCTCGCGCATCGAAGCGAGCCACGTGTTGCCGGCGGTTCAACAAATCCTGGCCGAAAACCGGGCCGCGGTGGAGGCCTTGCTCCAACGCGGCGGGCCGTTCACCTGGTCCGGCCTGGTGGAGCCCTTGGACGATCTCGACGACCGTCTGAACAAGGCCTGGTCGCCGGTGGGGCATCTGAACGCCGTGATGAACAGCGAGGCGTTGCGGGAGGCCTATAACGCCAGTCTGCCGCTCTTGAGCGAATATGCCACCGAGATGGGCCAGAATGCGGCGCTGTACGCCGCTTTCCGCGAAATCGCCGAAGGCGTGGAATATGCCCGGCTGGACACCGCCCAACGCAAGGTTCTCGACAACGCCCTGCGCGACTTCCGCCTGTCCGGTGTGGCCCTGGAAGGGGAACAGAAGGCGCGTTTCAAGGAAATCGCCCAGGAATTGTCGCGCCTGGGCAGCCGGTTTTCCGACAACGTGCTCGATGCCACCAAGGGCTGGACGCGGCATATCGACGACGAGGCGCTGCTGGGGGGATTGCCGGAAACCGACCTGGCGGTGGCCCGCCAGGCCGCGGAAGCCGAAGGCAAGACCGGCTGGGTGTTCGGCCTCGCCTTTCCGTCCTATATCGCGATCATGACCTATGCCGACGACCGGGCGCTTCGGGAGGAGTTCTACCGAGCCTACGCGACCCGCGCGTCGGAAACCGGGCCGCACGGCGGGCGCTGGGACAACGGCGAAGTGATGGAGAAGATCCTGGCCCTGCGCCACGAAGAGGCCAGGCTCCTGGGATTCGCCAACTACGCCGAGCTGTCCCTGGCCACCAAGATGGCGGAGAGTCCCGAACAGGTGCTGGGTTTCCTGAACGATCTGGCCGGGAAGGCTCTCGCCGTGGCCCGGCGCGACCTGGAGGAGTTGAAGGCATTCGCGCGCGAGAACCACGGCCTCGACGAGCTGCAGGCCTGGGACGTGGCGTACTATTCCGAAAAGCTCCGCGAGCACAAGTACGCGTTTTCGGAGGAGGAGGTAAAGGCCTATTTTCCGGCCGAACGCGCGGTTTCCGGTCTGTTTGCGGTGGTACAGCGGCTGTACGGCCTGGAAATCAAGCGGCGCGAAGGCGTCGACGTCTGGCATCCGGACGTCCGCTATTACGAGATATTCGACCGGGCCGGCGAACTGCGGGGCGGGTTCTATCTCGACCTCTACGCCCGGCCCAGCAAGCGCAGCGGCGCCTGGATGGACGAATGCGTCAGCCGGCGCCGCGTCGGCGGTGCGATTCAGACACCGGTCGCCTACCTGACCTGCAACTTCACCCCGCCCGCGGGCGAGGAGCCGGCGCTGCTGCGTCACGACGACGTGGTGACGCTGCTCCATGAATTTGGCCACGGCCTGCACCATCTGCTCACCAGGGTCGAACATCTCGGCGTGTCGGGAATCCGCGGCGTGGAATGGGATGCGGTGGAGCTGCCGAGTCAGTTCATGGAGAACTTCTGCTGGGAGCGCGAGGCGCTGGCCCTGATCTCCGGCCATCACCGGAGCGGCGAGCCGCTGCCGGACGAACTGCTGGCCAGGATGCTGGCGGCGAAGAACTTCCAGGCCGGTATGCAGACGGTCCGCCAACTGGAGTTCGCCTTGCTGGATTTCCGTATCCATCATGAATACGATCCGGCCCGAGGCGGGCGTGTCTATGAAATCCTCGACGACGTGAGGCGGCAGGTCTCGGTGATGCCGCCTCCGGCTTATAATCGCTTCCCCCACAGTTTCCAGCACATCTTCGGCGGCGGCTATGCGGCCGGTTATTACAGCTACAAGTGGGCGGAAGTCCTGTCGAGCGATGCCTTTTCGTTGTTCGAGGAGCGCGGCATCTTCGATCCGGATACCGGCCATGCCTTCCTGAGTAACGTGCTGGAACAGGGCGGACGTCGCAGCGCGCTGGAGTCCTTCGTCGCCTTCCGCGGCCGCGAGCCGGAAATCGAGGCCTTGCTGCGTCATAGCGGGATGCTCGTGCCCGCCGGCTAGGTCTTTTTGTGTTTCACGATCGCCAAGGAGACGAAAATGGTCGAATACCACAAGTATCAATGTTCCGCCTGCGGTTACATCTACGATGAAACCGAGGGCGATCCGGACGCGGGCCTTGCTCCCGGCACCGTTTTCGAGGACATCCCCGAAGGCTGGGGTTGTCCGGAGTGCGGCGTGGACAAGAGCTTCTTCGAGCTGCTGGATTGAGCAGAAAACCCTATCCGCCGGCCGCACGGCCGGCGGAATTCATGGACATCAGCGGGCGGCATTCGCCGGTGCGGCGTCGAAGACCGAAAAGAGATTATTGACCTGGGCGTCCCGGTCGGCGACCGGCGCCAGTCCGTAGCGTTTTTCCAAAGTCGCCAGAATCGAAGTGGTGTCGTATTGCGTGCCGTCGACCGAAAAGGCATGCGGCAGCAGCGGCGACACGATCAAGGCCGGGATTCGATTGCCCGGTCCCCACTTGTCGTGCGGTCCTTTGTCGTTGCCCTGGCCAGGCGGCTGGACGTGGTCGTACTGGCCGCCGAATTCGTCGTAAGTCACGATGACCATCGTGTCCTTCGCACAGGCGCTGTTTTCGATCGCCGAGAGCAGGACGACCAGATGGTCGCTGCCGATGGGTTCGCTGGAATAGCCCGGATGTTCGTTGCCTTGGCCGAGGGGTTTCACGAAGCTCACCGATTTCAGCTTGCACTTCTTCTTCGAAGTCTGCGCCAGATTGATGAACTCGATTTCATCCCGCAGGTGTTGTTTACGGTGTTTCAGGCCGCTCTTGGTCCGGGTGCTGAAGTTGGCAAAGTAGTTGAACGGCTGGTGGTGGAACTGGAACCAGGTGTCCGGGCAGTTCGGGAAGGTCGAACCCTGGATGGTACGCGGGTCCGCGCAGTTCGGCCCGAGTCCGTTGGTCCAGCCTGGCGCCCCAATGTTGCCGGCGGCGTTGGACCAGCCGCCCGAATACCAGGCCCAGCTCACGCCGGCCGCCGTGAGCCGGTCGCCGACCGTCGGCGCCGTCTGCAGCGGCAGCAGTTTGTAGTCCTTGGTCCCCGGCTGGAAGGGCTGATTCGTGGGCTGGGTGGTGTTCACGGCGTAATCCCCGCACACGACGCCAGGGGGCGTGGGGCCGCGGTCCGGCGGCGGATCGCATGACGCGGTCAACTGAGCATCATTGAGCGCATAGCTCGCCGGCGAGGTATAGAGCGGGTAGTTTGTGGGCATGCCGTTGCCGTCCACCACCGAGTGCAAATCCTTTTTGCTGCCGTCATTCACCGCATTGGGCCATGTCGGCGTGTTTGCCGCGATCAGCCATTGATGGTTCAGGAACGAGCCGCCGAAGGCCGCATGGAAGAAGTTGTCCAGGATCGCGTAGTTGGGATGGCCGTCCTGGTGCAAGTAGCGGTAGATGGGGAGCTGCCTGGTGTCGTAATAGCCCATGGTCAGGCCGACGGCGTCGCTGCCGGTGACGTAGCGGTTCAGCTTGCCGCCGTTCAACTGGTAAATCTGCTGATAGTAGCGGTGTACGATGTCCTCGGTGCAGCCGCCGTTGTAGCTGTCGCCCTGGTCATAGCCGCCGGTGCAGGTCGGAGCCGTAGCCGGAATATAGGTATCGATCGAAAACTCCGCGTTGGTGAATGCGCTGGCGATGTCGTTCTCGGCATCGGTGCAGCTCACCGGCAGCGGCGATGGGGAAGTCAGGCTGGGGTCGTTCTGCAGCAGGCAGCCGTACGGAGAGCCGGCCTGGTTGACCTGCGGAATATAGTTGGCCGGCGTGCGTCCGTTCACGCCTTCCCAGTCGCCGTACAGGTTGTCGAAGCTGTGATTTTCCTGGTAGATGACGACGAACCGTTTGATTTTTCTGATTTCGTTGTCGGAACGGGCGTCGGCCGGAACGGCGGCGGACCCGGCTGCGAGGAAGGCGGCAGCCAGGGACAGCTTATATGCGACTCGCATGAACATCGGCTCCTGTGCGTGTGTGGATGTGTCGGCCGCTAGCGGCGGCTTGCCGGTCGCTTTCGACGCGGCAGCGGACAGACTAATCGCCGCACGTTACGCGCGTGGGAAAGTCCGGAGCCATGACAGGGGAGTTGTAATCGGCCGGTGCTTCCCCTATAACACCCACGATGACGTTGAGGCTTGAGGGCTATATGAAAAAGATTTTTGGATTCGCACTGAGTACCGCGCTCGTCACGGCGCTGCTGTTCTCCGGTATGAACGACGCGTTCGCCAAACGCCTGGGCGGAGGCAAGTCCTTCGGGAGCAGGCCGTCGTACAGCGAGCCGTATCGGCGTTCGACCGACGGAAGTTCCTCCTCGCAAACGCAGCGGCCGGCTTACCAGCCCAGTCAGCCGGCCAGTGCCGCGAGCCAGCACAACCAGGCGGCGCGCGATGCCTTTGCCCGCCGTGGCGGCTTGATGGGCATGCTCGGCGGTCTGGCGCTGGGCGGCCTGCTGGGTGCCATGCTGTTCGGCGGCGCTTTCGAGCATCTGAATTTTCTCGACATCCTGCTGTTCGCGGGGGTCGGCTATTTCCTCTACCGGCTGCTGGCCGCGCGCAGGAGCCAGCCGCAGCCCGCGACAGGTGCCGGCTATTACCCGCATTCGGAAACCGCCGCGGGCGGGAAGCCTGCTTCGGGACGCCCATCGTTCGATACCGATCTGCTGTCCCGTCGCGGAGGAGCGCAGCCGGGGCGGACCCAGCCGGCCGATTTCGACGCTGCCGGTTTTCTGAACGGCGCCAAGGCCGCCTACCGGCAGCTTCAGGTGGCTTGGGACGAGCGCGACCTCGGGACCCTGCGGGCGCTCACGACCGACAAGGTGTTTGCCGAACTGCAGGACCAGTTACGGGCATCCGCCGAGCGTCACAGCACGGAGTTACTGCGGGTCGATGCGGAAATCCTGGAGGTCAGCGACCGCGGCGACGAACGTGAGGTCGCCGTCCTGTTCGACGTCACGCTGCGCGAGGTGCCGGCCGAAGAAGCGGTCGTGGTTCACGAGGTCTGGCATTTCGTGAGATCGCGTTCGAGCCGCCAGCCCACTTGGTTCCTGGACGGCATCCAACAGGTCGAGGCCTGAAAGCCGCCCCAGTCCGCTTCGGCGGGCGCGGGTGGGGGCGGTTCGCCCGGCTCCTCGCCGCCGCAAGCTTGCTCGTGCCGACGCTCTGGCTCGGCCACGGATATCTCGAGGGAAGAAGCCTTTCTCCGGATCTCGGCTTCACCACCATCCAGGGACAAAGGGTGAGTCTGGGGGAGTGGCGCGGGCGTCCCGTCCTGTTGGCTTTCTGGGCCAGCAATTGCCGCAGTTGCCTGGAAGAAATGCCGGAGCTCGCCGCGCTGTTCCGGGATTACGAAGGGCGCGGCCTGCGGATGGCGGCGGTGGCGATGCCTTACGATCTGCCGAATCGCGTATTGTCCCTGGCCGGGAAGGAACGCTGGCCGTTTCCCGTTGCGCTCGATCCGCTGGGCGAACTGGCCGGTGCACTCAGGGTCGAACTGGTGCCGAACTGCTATCTGCTGAACGGCGACGGCGCGGTCGTCGCAACGCGCCTCGGCAAACCCGATTTCCGCGAACTGCGGGAAACGATAGACAAGCTGCTCCGGGAGGGATGAGCGCATGTGGCTGAAAGCTTTTCACCTGATCTTCATGGTGACGTGGTTCGCCGGTCTGTTCTATCTGCCGCGGCTGTTCGTCTATCACACCATGACTTCCGACGCGGTGGGCATCGTCCGGTTCAAGATCATGGAAAGAAAGCTGTTCTGGGGAATCATGACGCCGGCGATGCTCCTGACTCTCCTGTTCGGCATCTGGATGCTGGTCGACTATGCCTGGGCGCTTTACGGCGGCAGCGGGTGGCTGCATGTCAAGCTGACGCTCGTGGCGCTTCTCGTCGGCTACCATTTCCTCTGCTGGCAATGGCTTCGGGATTTCGCCGAGGACCGCAATACCCGCAGCCACTTGTTCTACCGCTGGGTCAATGAAGTCCCGGTGCTGTTTCTTTTCGCCATCGTCCTGCTCGCAAGTTTGAAACCCTTCTGACGAGAAGCATCGAATGCCTACCTACGACTATGCCTGCCAATCCTGCGCCCGGGATTTCACCGTGATGCAGAAAATCAGCGATCCGCCACCCGTCTGTCCGCACTGCGGTTCCGAGTCGGTGACCAAGAAGCTCTCGGCACCCGCCGTCCATGGCGGATCGAGCCATACCTCGCCGCCTGCAGCCGGCCACGGCTGCGGCATGGGCGGCTGCGGCTGCAAGCACTGATTCCGTTCGAGTCCGTCCTCTGGCGGGTCCCGAGGCGGGACGGTGTCGGGGGGATTTCTCTCTCCGGTCCGCATGGCGTCGAAACAACAGCAGATTCACGACCTGTGGGACCGACTCGCTGAATTCGGGCCGACCCGTGTCAATGAGGCGCTCGACCATGCCATGGCCTCATTGTGCGAGATTATCGGCGCGCGGCAGGCGTGCTGGTTCGGTGCAGTGCGGCTGGACTGCCGGGACGATCCGATAGATGGCTGGCGGGCTTGCGCCATTCGCTATCTTCACCCTCACCCCGAGCGGGATGCGGCCTATGCGGAGCATTGCCGCCGTCTCGACCGGGGTGACATCGACCCCAGCATCATCGCCAATCTGCGTCATGCTGGCCGTTTCCGCGTCAGCATCCAGCACGAGATCGTGCCGCCCGGCTGGTACGACAGCGAGTTCTATCGCAATCTGTTCGAGCCTTTCGGCATCCGCGATGTCTGCTACATGGCGACGCCGGTCAACAGCGATATGGAATCCTGGTTCGGCTTCGAGCGCGTCGGTTCGGAAGCACCGCTGTTCGGAGAAGTCGAGCGGGAACTGCTGGAGCGGGCCGGCCGGGCACTGAAATGGTTCCACCGGCAGGTCGCTCTGCATCATGGTCTTACGATCGCTTCCAAGCCCCTCACCCCCGCCGAGCGACGGCTGCTGAACGCACTGCTCTGCGGCGCCTCCGAGGCCGAGATCGCCGAACGGCTCGGCCTCACGCCCACCACAGTGCATACCTATGCCACCCGCATCTACCGAAAATTCGGCGTCAAGGGGCGGACCGGCCTCGCGGCCTTGTGGCTGGGGCGTTGACTCCCGGAACGGCGTTTCGTCACAGTCTCTGTTCAGAGACTATTCACCGCTTATTCATACGGTATATCTTTTAGCTGATTTTTACCCTTGGGGAAATTTGGTTTTCGCGGCCGTAAGCGCGGAGAATGGAACTAATCGTCAAGTCCTGGTGCCAAAAAGATGTCATGGGGTGCGCCAAATGGGGAAATGGCATCCTGGATGGGTCAAAATACGGAAGACAAGAAAGAAGTTGAGTTGGTCAGATTTGCAGCTCGTTGTCCAATTGAGGAGATGACAAAAATGAAGAAGCTAATACGCTATATGCGCTTGGCGGTCCCCGCCTTGTGCCTGCTGTCGCTGGCGGTTCCGCCGGCGGAAGCCAAGAAGACGGACGACAAGTACAACCGCTATATTACGTTCCAGAACGATTTTCCATTCACGGTCTATCCTGTCATTCAAGTCCCCGCCGACATCTGTGATGGGAAGGAAGCCACGGGAGATAGGCGGATCATCATTAATTATGATGCGAAGATGGAAGGGCTGCCAACCGGCAAGAAAATCACCGTCTGGATTCCGCGCGACCAAAAACAGGTGATTGTCGACGGGAAGACGGTCGACAAGAACTGCTGGTATCAGAGCGGGCGTGTCTATATTTTCCCAGTGGCTCTAAAAACGTACGAGGACAATATAGTAAAATTGGACCCCTTACAGACTAAAGTCATCACGAAATATGACGACCCGACGCATCCGTCAGAAGCCGTCGACTGTTATAAGGGCGACAATAACGCCGAAGGCGACGCCGTCAAGGGCGACTGTAAAACCGGTGTGTCCGGTGCCAGCTATTCCGTCGATGCGCCCGCGCAACTGGCCGAATTCACCTTCGACGCGGACAATGCCACGGATCAAAACATGGATACCGGCGATCCGATGGCGGATATCGACGTGTCCATGGTCGACGAATTGTACATTCCTGTGGCCGGCTCCGTCGCCAATCATGGCGCTACGGGCTACATGGGTGGCTCCGCCTCGACCGTCAACCCAAATGGAGTCAACGACCTGACTCAATTCAAGAAGCGGATCGACGGCTTCCTGACCGATCCGGACGGCCGTGGTGGAAGGAAAAAGGTATGGCCCGTATTCGCAGCTTATACGAGCCAGTATTTTAATTCTCAGAATAAGGAAATAAATACCTTCAGCGACCTGTTGCCGAAGGAATTGGGAAAGAGCGGTGGTAACACCATCATCCCGCACTTTCCTGGGGGTTATAATAGTATCGACATGACGTTGACACGAGGCCCTTCGACGAATTACTACACGGGGACTAACTATGTTACCGATAAAGGGCCACTGATTACTGGCGTGCAGTACGACGAGAAAACGCAAAAGCCGAGCAATGCGCTGGTGCAGCCCTATATCGACCGTTGGATGTTCTGGGTAAAAGACAAGGACAACCCCGCATTTTGCGCGGACAAGGCACGGTTGGACAAATTGAAATGGCCTGATCATGTCTGCAAATACGACAGCAAGAAGGCCATTCAGAGCTGCACTTTCAAACATCAGTATTTCTGCGAGAAATTCCAGGAAAGCGTGAAAGTCGTTTGGGATCATTTCACCAATGACCCCGTCGATGGATTTAATCCAAATCAAGCGAAGGTCTGGGAGAAGTGTGGGTTTCCAAAAGCGCCATACCCTACGGATGAGAATACCAAGAACTTTTGTATCATCCAGCAAATCGTAGGCTATGATTCGAAAGTGTTGGGAGGAGACCTGCCGGGGCGCGTGCAGGCGCTTCTGCGCGGCGTCGCCTTTGAAGGAAATGATCCGTACGATCCTAACCATCCCAGCGTGCCCAAGGCGGACGTACAGCAGTGGCAGTTCGATCCGTTCCTCACCTTCGCCGCGCCGTACGATAGCCAGTTCAACCTCAATCCCTATACCCGGCTGGTGCACGACAGCGGAAAGGACGGCTTAGGATCGGTGTCCTATTCGTTCTCGATCGACGACAAATACGGCAACTTCCGTGACGCGGCGTCGGGATTCACCGTCGATGCTGGCGGAGTCACCGCACTGGAGAACAAGCGGCCTTACGACCCTTACCAGCAGTACACCGTGACCTGGGGGTATAACCGGGATCAGTTCAGCCTGGCTTGGCTGGATACCGGAACCAGCATCGAGGGCATAAAGGCCAAGCTGGAGCAGATCGCCGAAAATCACGGCAAACGACCGTTCCTGCTCAGGCAGGGCGACAAGCTGGCCGTGCTGGGGCACGACAGCAGCGGCGCCTGGCATCTGACCAATCCGCTGACCACGAAATCCGATCTGGAAGCCCTGGCGGCCCAGGAAATGGAGAACAGCAGGGGCAAGAGCCACACGTTTCAGGATCTGATCGATCGCGTCTTCCTCAAAAAGCCGGCGGACGTCTTCCCCGCGCAGGCGCTGAACGTCGATGCTGTCGTTGAACAGGCGATCGGTGTGCTGAACTTCGATGTGGATACGGGTTGGCCCGCCGGTGAAGCCAGGTTGTACGATCAGATCGCACTGAAGAAAGCCGATGTTCCGCAAGCCAACAACTGGGTAAGCCTGACGACCTGCGGTCATCAGGTCCCGATCCGAGGTCCCGGAGCTCAGACGCTTCCCTTGAAGTTCGATGCGACAAAAGGCTATTTGCCGTGCGAAATCCTGGCAAAGGATAAATTCGGCGACGAACTGAAGCTGAGCATGGCACCCGAAAAGAAGACCGGTGTCGTCGATATTTACACCGGGTCGAAGGTGACGGACTGGACCACGCTGTGGGGTTTCCGGACCGGAAAGAAGCATACCGGCGCTCCCCCGGTGACTTCTGACCTGAATGCAAAGGACCTGCAATATTGCATCGATAAGTCCAGCCCTTATTTCAGCGTTTCCGGTTTTTGCAACAATGTAAGAACCTGTCTTGAAAAACAAAACGTAGTAAAGTCAATGGTCCCTGGACCTGACGAGCGAAGCCATTGAGTTATCCGAGTGATTTGAAAGAGCACGAATGGGCGCGGATAGAGCGCTACTTTCAGCCCAATGATCGGCGAGGCAGCGGGTGTAAGCATTCGCGAAAACGCATCGTCGATGCCATTCTGTACTTGGTGAAAACGGGTGCCCAGTGGCGGCAGTTGCCCAACGACTTTCCTCCGTGGAAAACGGTGTACGACCATTTCAGCCGCTGGAACAAAAACGGCGTTTGGGAACGCGCGCTGGACGACTTGAATCGGCAACGGCGAAAAAAAACGGCAGAGCGCCCTGTCCCCGCTACGGCATCATTGATTCGCAAAGCGTCAAAACCCAGTACGACAGCGAAGAGCGTGGCATCGACGGCGGCAAAAAAGTGAAAGGCCGCAAACGCCATATCGTGGTCGATGTCTTGGGCAATCTGTTGCACGTCCAGGTTCATGCCGCCAACCTTCACGATACGGTGGGGGCTTGCGAGGTGCTGCGTCGAGCCGCGGAAAAGCATCCCGGTCTACAGGCCTTTTCCGGCGACGCCGGGTATCGCGGCACCGCCGTTCGGTTTGTCGACGAGACCTTGGGGTTGACGCTGCATATTTCCGAGAAGATCAAAGATGGCTTCGCAGTCCTGCCCAAGCGCTGGGTGGTCGAGCGCACCTTCGCTTGGCTCGGGTCGTTCCGCCGACTCGCCAAGGATGTCGAAATCCTCACCGCCACTGCCGAAAACATGATTCGCATCGCCATGCTCAAGCTGACTCTTGCTAAATGTGCTTAAACTTTTACCAGACAGGTTCTAAGTCGACTGACGAGCCGCTACTCGGGGCGCGGGTCGGCGGCGCACCATCCGTCGGTACTACTGGCCCTGCTGGTTTATGGTTATGCCACCGGGGTGTTCTCCAGCCGCAAGATTGAGCGGGCCACCTACGATTCGGTGGCCTTCCGCTTTCTGTCGGCGGAAACCCATCCCGATCATGACACCCTGGCCCACTTTCGCAAGACCTTTCTGGGGGAGCTGGAGGACCTGTTCGTTCAGGTCTTGAGCCTGGCGCAGGCGATGAAGCTGGTGAGGCTCGGGCAGATTTCCCTGGACGGGACCAAGATTAAGGCCAACGCCTCCAAGCACAAGGCCTTGTCTCATGGCCACATCGAGAAGTTGGAAGCGCAGTTGCGGGAGGAGGTGCAGGCCTTGTTGCAGAAGGCGGCGGAGGCCGACGGGGCGGAGGAGCCGGACGGCATCGACCTGCCAGAGGAGTTGGCGCGGCGGCAGGATCGGCTGAAGGCCCTGGCGGAGGCGAAGGCCAAGATCGTGGAGCGGGTCGCGGAGCGCGATGCCCGGGCGCAGCAGGACTATGAAGCCAAGGTAGCCCGTCGCGAAGGCCAGCGGCAGGCGGGCAAGAAGCCACGTGGGCAGGAGCCGAAGCCGCCGGAAACCGGGCCGAAGGCCAGCGACCAGATCAATCTGACCGACGAGGAATCCCGCATCATGCCGAGCCACGCGGGTTTCCTCCAGGGCTATAACAGCCAGGCTGCGGTGGATGTGGAGACGATGTTGATCGTCGCCACCACCGTCAGTCAGCAGACCAACGACAAGCAGCAGGTCGAACCGATGCTGGCCGAGATCGAGAAGCTGCCGGAAGCCTGGGGAAGCCCGAAGCCCTGCTGGCCGACACGGGCTACTTCAGCGCCGGCAACGTGCACGCCTGCTGCGAACAGCAGATCGAACCGCTGATCGCGATGGGACGGGACAGCCATCACGTGCCGCTGGCGGAACGCCTGGCTCCGGATGCCCCGGAACCGGAAACCACCGATCCCGTGGAGAAGATGGCCTGGAAACTCAAAACGAAGGCAGGGAAGGCCCGCTACGCCAAGCGCAAATCCACGGTGGAGCCGGTGTTCGGCATCATCAAACAGGTCTTGGGATTCCGCCAGTTCTCTCTGCGCGGCTTGGAGGCAGTGGCCGGAGAATGGAAGCTGGTGGCGATGGCGTTCAATCTGAGGCGGATGCACGTGTTGGCGGCAGCGTGACAGGCTTCACGTAAAAACCAAGCGTTACACACCAATAGCGCCGCCATGGGGGAGGCGGGGCACATCTTGGTCTAGTTATCGACGCGAAACGCTGGTGACTACCCCGCCAATGCCCCCGAAAAATTCTCGATTCCAAGAATCCCGACCCGAGTAAATCCATAGTCCGACAGACTCCTAGTGCCGGGCGGAAAGTGACAGACCTGGATCACCATCCCCAGTTCGTCGGCCAGTTGCTGCAGCTCAACCTTCCAGAGCCGCACACGATAGCCGTTACTGCCGCCGCAGTCGGCGGTGATCAGCAGGCGACGCGCGGCCGGATAGAGTGGCTGGCCCATCTCGCGCCACCACCGGCGGATACTCTCAACCGCAAATGCCGCCGTGTCGTGGGTGATCCCAACACTGACCCAGCCCTGGTTGGCGCCCACGTCATACACGCCATAGGGCGCGACTTTACCCAGTTGCGGATCGATGAAGTCGTAGACGCGTACGCCCTCCGGCCGACCTTTCGGCTGCCATTCGCGCCCGCCATTCTTGAAGTCCCCGACCAGTTCTTTCTTTTTGGTATCAACCGAGACCACCGGATCGCCCGCCGCCTGATACTGCGCCGCCGTCGCGGCAATGTGGCTGAACTGCGCATCACGATCGGCCTGCTGACCCCCTTCGTGAATCTTCCGGGTCGCTTGCAGACTGTAGTCCAACTGCGCCAGCAAATCACACACGGTGCGCTGGCTCACCTGATGACCTTGGGCCACCAATTCCTTGGCCAAACGCGGCGTACTCTTGCAGGTCCAACGCAACGGCGACTGCGGGTCCCCACGCGTCGTCGGTTCGACCAACGCATCCAGGTCGCGCAACAGCGTTGGGTCTTTGGCCGTCAGCTTCTTGCGCCCACCACCCTTGGCCCGAACACGGCCCATCCTCGCCGTGACTGGCTCGCCACCGGATGGCGCCATAGCGAGCTCGCGCAGACCGGCATAGATCGTCGTGCGCGACAAACCCACCGCGCTCGCTACGGTACTGACGCCCCCATGGCCGAGGGTAAGCGCCTCAACCGCTGCCCACAACCGCAGCGTTGCTTCGTCCAGACGGCCGGAAAGCGCCAGAAATTTTTCCTCAATCACCTTGGTGGCGTCCATGCACAAAGCGTAGGCACAGACCGCTCACTGTTCAAGTTATTTCTGCTAGGCTCCTAAGCGCTGAGCTTGGAAGTCGCCAGCGTTCGGTGGAGAACATTCGGCGATTCCCACGAGAGGGACCGCAGTGGTGGTTGCCGGAAAATGAGCCGGCCCTGAGCTTCCGCGACGGGACGTTCGTCCAGGTTCCCTTGGAATGTCGGTTAGCAGGCGAGTTTGGTCTGTCCTGTCCCATGCGAGTGCTGCCCGAAACATGACTGTATCGAGGCAAGAATAGACACGCAAAGGGATGGTGAATTCGGTGGAGCCGATTTACGGCCCCACCTGTGGGCTCAAAAACTCGACAAGCCGACGAAGTTGTAGCCGGCATCCACATAGAGAATCTCGCCGGTGATGCCGGAGGCGAGGTCCGAGCAGAGGAAGGCGGCGGCGTTGCCGACTTCTTCGATGGTGACGTTCCTGCGCAGCGGGGAGGCCTGTTCGGCTTTCGCCAGCATTTCCCGGAAGTTGGCGATGCCGGAGGCGGCCAGCGTCCGGATGGCGCCGGCGGAGACGGCGTTCACCCGGGTGCCTTCCGGTCCCAGGGAATAGGCCAGGTAGCGGACGTTGGCTTCCAGACTGGCCTTGGCGACGCCCATGACGTTGTAGTTGGGGACGGCGCGTTCGGCGCCCAGGTACGACAGGGTAAGTAACGAGCCGTTGCGGCCGGCCATCATCGCCCGGCCGGCCTTGGCCAGGGCGGCGAAGCTGTAGGAGCTGACGTCGTGGGCGATGCGGAAGTTCTCGCGGGTGACGGAGTCGATGTAGGAGCCTTCCAAGGCTTCGCGGGGGGCGAAGGCCACCGAGTGGACGATGCAGTCGAGGCCGTCCCAGTGCTTGCCTAGATCGGCGAACAACTGCTCGATTTCGGCGTCATCGGAAACGTCGCAAGGCAGGACGATGGAGGAGCCGCATTCGGCGGCCAGCTTTTCCACGCGTTCCTTGAGCTTCTCATTCTGGTAGGTGAAAGCGATCTCCGCGCCCTGCGCCTTCATCGCTTCGGCGATGCCCCAGGCGATCGAACGGTTGCTGGCGACGCCGACGATGAGTACGCGCTTGTCTTGCATGAAGCCCATGGGGATGCTCCTTCGGGATGGGGTTCTTGGAAAGGCGCAGAGTATCGCCAAGGGTCCAAGGGCTGTCCAGCGCTATCGTGTCCGCAGGGTTCGCGTATAATTGCCCACCTTTTTCATGGGCTCGGACTGTGAGTATCGGATCGAACCAACTCGGGCTTTACCTGACGCTGTTCGCGGCCTTGGGGCTGGGGGGCTGCGAGGGGCCGCTCAACAGCCCATACCCGGCGGCCGATGCCGAGCGCAACATCCTGTATTCCTCGTTTTCGGAGCGCCCCAAGCACCTCGACCCGGTGCGTGCCTACAGCTCCGACGAAAGTCTCATCATCGGCCAGATTTACGAGCCGCTGCTGCAGTACCACTACCTCAAGCGCCCTTATGCCCTGGAGCCGGCGACCGCCGAGGCTTTGCCGGAGATCCGCTATCTCGACGCCAGCGGCAAGGTGCTGCCGCCCGGCGCGCCGGATTCGGCCATCGCCTACAGCGAGTACGACTTCCGCCTGAAACGCGGCATCCGTTTCCAGCCGCATCCGGCCTTCGCCCGCGGCGCGGGGGGAGAGTATCTCTATCACCATCTGAACTCCGAGCAGCTCGCCGGCATCCGGACCTTGGCGGATTTCCCCGAAACCGGCACGCGCGAGCTGACGGCGGATGACTACGCCTATCAGATCAGGCGTCTGCTGCATCCGGCGCTGCATTCGCCGATCGCCGAGTTGATGAAGGAGCACATCGTCGGCTTCAAGACGTTGGGCGATACCCTGGAGCGCGACTATTTCGCGGCAGCCAAGGGGCGCTTCTTCGATCTGCGGCGGTATGCCCTGGAAGGCGTCCAGGTTCCCGACCCGCACCGGCTGATCATCCGTCTGAACGGCAAGTACCCGCAGTTCCGCTTCTGGTTGGCGATGACCTTCTTCGCCCCGATGCCCTGGGAGGTCGACGCCTTCTATGCCCAGCCTGGGCTGATCGAGAAGAACATCACCCTGGACTGGTATCCAGTGGGGTCGGGTCCTTATCTGCTGGCGGAGAACAACCCCAACCGCCGCATGGTGCTGGAGCGCAATCCGTACTTCCACGAGGACCGTTATCCGGCGGAGGGCGATCTCGAGGACGGGCCGAACGGTCTGCTGGCCGATGCGGGCAGGCTGCTGCCGCTGGTCGACCGGCTGGTGATGAACCTGGAGAAGGAAACGATCCCCTATTGGAACAAATTCCTGCAGGGCTATTACGATTATTCCGGCATCGCTTCGGACAACTTCGACCAGGCCGTGCAGTTCGGTAGCTCGGGCGGTCCGGAACTGACGCCGGAAATGCTGGAGAAGGGCATCCGGCTGGAGACTTCCGTGGCGGCTTCCGATTACTACCTGGGATTCAACCTGCGCGACCCCGTGGTCGGCGGGCTGGACGAGGCGCATTGCAAGCTGCGCCGGGCGCTCAGCATCGCCATGGATTACGAGGAATTCATCTCGATCTTCATGAACGGCCGGGGGGTGCCGGCTCAGGGCGTGCTGCCACCCGGCATCTACGGCTACCAGGAAGGCGAGAAGGGGATCAATCCTTACGTCTACGACTGGGTGGACGGGGCGCCCCAGCGCAAAAGCGTCGAAACCGCCCGCCGTCTGCTCGCCGAGGCGGGCTATCCCAACGGCGTCGACGCCGCGACCGGCAAGCCCCTGGTGCTGTATCTCGATCTTTCCACCCATGGGGCGGACGACAAGCCGCTGCTGGCCTGGTACCGCAAGCAACTGGAGAAGCTCGGCGTGCAGCTGGTGTTCCGTGCCACCGACTACAACCAGTTCCAGCAGAAGATGGCGGCGGGCAATGCCCAGATCTACCAGTGGGGCTGGAATGCCGATTACCCCGATCCGGAGAACTTCTTCTTCCTGCTGTACGGGCGCAACGCCAAGGTGCCGAACGGCGGCGAAAATGCCTCGAACTATGTCAGCGAGGAATTCGACCGGCTGTTCGAGCGGATGCGCAACCTGGACGACGGTCCGGAACGTCTGGCGCTGATCGAGGCCCTGCAGGAAAAGGTCCGGCACGATGCCCCTTGGATCTTCGGGCTGCATCCCAAGGGGTTCTCGCTGCATCATGCCTGGTACGGCAACCTCAAGCCCAACCTGATGGCCAACAACAAGCTCAAGTACATGAAGATCGACGCCTGGCAGCGCGCGGCCCGCCGCGCCGAGTGGAACCGGCCGGTCTGGTGGCCGCTGCTGGGGGGGCTTACGCTGCTGCTGGCCGCTGTCATTCCGGCCTACCGCAGTTATCGCCGGCGGCAGAGGGCCTCGGCGCTATGACGGCGTATCTCATCCGCCGCACGCTGTACGCGCTGCCCTTGCTGCTCGGGGTCAACGTCCTCACCTTCGTGCTGTTCTTCGTGGTCAACAGCCCCGACGACATGGCGCGCATGCATCTGGGCCAGAAGCACGTGACCCAGGAGGCGATCGAAAAATGGAAGCACGAACGCGGCTACGATCTGCCGCAGCTCTGGAACGGCGGGGCCGAAGGTACGGCCAAACTGACCGAAACCATCTTCTTTCAGAAATCGGTGGGGCTGTTCCTGTTCCGCTTCGGCCGCTCCGACAACGGGCGCGACATCGGCGCGGACATCGCCCAGCGGGCCTGGCCTTCGCTGGCCTTCGCCGTGCCCGCCCTGATCTTCGGACTCCTGGTCCACATCACGCTGGCGGTGGGGCTCGTGTTCTTCCGCCTGACCTACCTGGAATTCTGGGGCGTCGCGGTGTGCGTGGCGCTGCTTTCGATTTCCTCGCTGTTCTACATCATCGGTGGCCAGTTCGTATTGGGCAAGCTCCTGCTGCTGGTGCCGATCTCCGGCTATGACGGCGGCTGGAACGCCGTCAAGTTCCTGGTCCTGCCGGTGCTCATCAGCGTGGTGGCGGGCATCGGTCCCGGCGTGCGCTGGTATCGCACGCTGTTCCTGGAGGAGGTCGAACGCGACTATGTCCGCACCGCCCGCGCCAAGGGGCTCTCGGAAACCCTGGTGCTGTTCACCCACGTTCTGCGAAACGCGCTGATCCCGATCCTCACCGGCGTCGTGGTCATCCTGCCTTCGCTGTTCATCGGCAGCCTCATCACCGAATCGTTCTTCGCCATTCCGGGCCTGGGCAGCTACACCATCGACGCCATCGCCCAGCAGGATTTCGCCATCGTCCGCGCCATGGTGTTCCTGGGCTCGGCGCTGTACATCTTGGGATTGGTGCTGACCGACATTTCCTACACCCTGGCCGACCCGCGCGTGCGCCTCGACTGATGCTGACCCTGTTCTGGACCGACGCCTTATTTCTGCTGCTGCTCGCCATGCTGGGTGGGCTGATCTGGCAGACCCGTCACCATGAGCATCTGCGCCGGCCGTGGCGCAAGGTCGCCCGCAGCCGCAGCGCGATGATTTCCGCGGTGATCCTGGTGGCCTATCTCTTCATCGCCGTGCTCGATTCGATTCATTTCCTTCCGCGCGACGGAGGGGGCGGAGCCCAGTACAAAACCGAGCCGGTCAGCGTGCTGGACTGGTGTTTGACGCCGTTGCGGACACGGGTCGAGAAGACCTATTCGGCGCCGCTGGCGGTCCGGGGCTATGCCAGGGAAAGCCTGCGCCTGGCCGACGGCAGTACGCGCTGGGACTATCCGCGCCTCAAGTTCGGCGGCGCCCATTTGAAGGATCCTGCACGGGGTCGGTTGGGAGACGTGCTGCGGACCGGTTTCAAGGGAGCGGCCGGGGGAATGGGCCTGGGCGCGATTCTGTGCTTCGGGGCAGTGCTGCTGATCGCAAGAGCGCGGGAGCTGCCGCTGTCCCTGGTCGGCGGCGAGGTGCTGTCGGGCCAGAGCGAGATCCCCTGGCGCGCCATCCTGGGCACCGTCGTCGCGCTGTGCGTCGTCGGCGGGGTGCTGGGCGAACTGGCACTCAAATACCACGTGTTCGGCACCGACAAGGTGGGCGAGGACGTGCTCTACCAGGCACTCAAGAGCATCCGCACCGGCATCCTGATCGGCACCCTCACCACCTTCGTGACCCTGCCGCTCTCACTGTTGCTCGGCATACTCGCCGGCTATTTCCGCGGCTGGGTCGACGACCTGATCCAGTACGTCTATACCACCCTGAACTCGATTCCCAGCGTATTGCTGATCGCGGCGGTGATCCTGCTCACCCAGGTCTACATGGCCAAGCACGAGGAGGAATTCGCCAGCCTGGCGCTGCGCGCCGATCTGCGCCTGATGTTTCTGTGCCTGATCCTCGGGATCACGAGCTGGACCGGGCTGTGCCGGCTGCTGCGCGGCGAGACCCTCAAGCTGCGCGAGATGGAATACGTCCAAGCCGCGCAAGCGCTGGGCGTGCGGCGGGGGACGATCCTGCTGCGCCACGTTTTTCCCAACGTGTTCCACATCGTGCTGATCTCGGTGGCGCTCGATTTCAGCTCGCTGGTGCTGGCCGAGGCCGTGTTGTCCTATGTCAACATCGGTGTCGACCCGACCACCGATTCCTGGGGCAACATGATCAACAGCGCCCGCCTGGAAATGGCCCGCGAGCCGCCGGTGTGGTGGTCGCTCACCGCCGCCTTCGCCTTCATGTTCGCCCTGGTGCTGGCGGCCAATCTGTTCGCCGACGCGGTGCGCGATGCTTTCGATCCGCGCCGTGCCGACTAAAGGAGTCTTGGTGTACCGAACCCTGATCCATACCGCCCGCCTTGCCGATGCCGAGGCCGCGAGCATCCTGGCGGCGATCCCCGGCCGTCTCGAACCGCGGGATACCCACTGGCTGCTGCGCCACGAGCGGCCGGCGGAACGTGAAGCCGCCGAGGCGCTGCGGGCATCGCTCCGCCTGGACGTCAATCCGCTGCCGCAGGGCTTCGACGGCGCCGCCGTCGGCTTGCTGGTCACCGACATGGATTCCACCCTGATCGCCATCGAATGCATCGACGAAATCGCCGACCGCGCCGGCCAGCGCCAGGCGGTGGCGGCGATCACCGAAGCCGCGATGAACGGCGAGCTGGACTTCGCCCAGTCCTTGCAGCGGCGGGTCGCGCTGCTGGAAGGGCTGCCAGTCTCGGTGCTGGAAGCGGTCTACGACGAGAAGGTCGGGCTGAATCCGGGGGCGGAGGCGCTGGTCGCCGCTTGCCGCCGGCGCGGCGTCCGCATCGCCCTGGTCTCGGGCGGCTTCGACTTCTTCGTCGACCGGCTGAAGGACGGGCTCGGTCTGGACTTCGCCCTCGCCAACCGGCTGGAATCGCGCGGCGGCTTCCTGACCGGCCGCATCGAAGGGCCGATCTGCGGTGGGGCGGAGAAGGCCGGCTTTCTCCTCAGCCTGTGCGGGCGGCTGGGGCTTGCCCCGGCGGCCTCCATCGGCCTGGGCGACGGGGCCAACGACGCCCGGCTGCTCGGCGTCGCGGGATTGGGCGTCGGCTACCATCCCAAACCGGCGCTGCGGGCTGTCGCCGACGCGGTGATCGAATACGCCGACCTGGCCGCCGTCGCCGATTTTCTGGAGGACACGCGATGAGCGGCCCGCTGCTGCAGGTCGAGAACCTCAAGGCCGGCTTCGTCCAGGGCGGGCAGATGACCAAGGCCGTCGGCGGCGTGTCCTTCGCCATCGAACGGGGCGAAACCTTCGCTCTGGTCGGCGAATCCGGTTCCGGTAAGTCGGTGACGGCGCTCTCCGTGCTGCGCCTGTTGCCGCAGAACGGACGGATTCTCGACGGCAAGGTGACCCTCAAGGGCCGCAACCTGTTCGCCCTGCCCGAGATGGCGATGAGCTCGGTGCGGGGCAGGCGTATCGGTATCGTCTTCCAGGACCCGCAGAGCTCGCTCAATCCGGTCATGAGCATCGGCCAGCAGGTCGGCGAAGTGCTGCGGCTGCACAAACGGCTCAACGGCGGCGCGCTGAAAGCCAGGGTGATCGAACTGCTCGGTCTGGTCGGTCTGCCTCGGCCCGACCGGCATTTCGGCGAATATCCGCACCAGCTTTCCGGCGGCATGCGCCAGCGCGTGATGATCGCCATTGCTTTGGCGGGCGAGCCGGACCTCCTGATCGCCGACGAGCCGACCACGGCGCTGGACGTGACCGTGCAGGCGCAGATCCTCGAACTGCTCAAGCGCCTGCAGCGGGAGACCGGCATGGCGCTGTGGCTCATCACCCACGATCTCGGCATCGTGCACGACCTGGCCGACCGCATCGCGGTGATGCGCAACGGCCTGATCGTCGAGGAGGCCGGCCGTGACGATTTCTTCCGGCAGCCCCGGCATCCCTACAGCCGTCAGTTGCTCGAAGCCCTGCCCAGGCTGAGCCATTGCATCGGGCGTGAACCGGTGGCGGACGGCCGTCCGCTGCTCGAAGTCCGCGACTTCAAGGTGCACTATCCCGTCCGCAAGGGCCTGTTCCAGCGCGTGGTCGACCATGTGCGGGCCGTGGACCGCGTGTCGTTCCGGCTCCAGCCGGGCGAAACGCTGGCGCTGGTGGGCGAATCCGGCTGCGGCAAGACCACCCTGGGCAAGGGCATCCTCAACCTGATCGAGACCTCCGGCGGGAAGGTGGAATTCGACGGTACCGACATCACGGCTGCTGGCGGCGAGCAGCGCCGGGCGCTGTGCCGGGCCATGCAGATCGTGTTTCAGGACCCTTATGCCGCGATGAATCCCCGCATGATCGTGGGCGACATCATCGAAGAAGGGATGAAGGCGGTGAAGCCGGAGATGAGCGCCGGGCAGCGCCGGGCGCGGGTGGAATCCCTGCTGGAATCGGTCGGCCTGAGCCCGGAAAGCCGGTTGCGCTACCCGCACGAATTCTCCGGCGGCCAGCGCCAGCGCATCTGTATTGCCAGAGCGCTGGCGGTCGAACCGCGCCTCATCGTTTGCGACGAGCCGACCAGCGCGCTGGACGTCTCGGTCCAGGTGCAGATTTTGGCCCTGCTCAAGGAACTCCGGGAGAGGGAGAAGCTCAGTTATCTCTTCATCACCCACGATCTCGGCGTGGTCGCCGACATCGCTCACCGGGTCGCCGTCATGTACCGCGGCCAAATCGTCGAAACCGGCCCGACCGAACAGGTGCTGCTGCGGCCAGAGCATCCGTACACCCGGTCCTTGCTCGACGCATTGCCGGGGCTGCGCAAAGCCTCGTAAACCTGCTGTCATCCATGTTGGCCAGCCTCAAATCCCAAGCCCGCCGCCTCAAGGCGGAAACCTTCGCGCTCTATCTGGCCGCGCGCCATCCGGCGACTCCTTGGTACGCGAAGCTGCTGGTCGCGGGCATCGTGGCGTATGCCTTCAGCCCGATCGACCTGATCCCGGATTTCGTACCAATCCTCGGTTATCTGGACGACCTGGTGCTGATCCCCTTAGGCATCCTGTTGGCGGTCAGGCTGGTGCCGCCGGCGGTGCTGGCGGAATGCCGGGCCAAGGCTATGGAGATGGCGGCGAACGGCAGGCCGGTGAGCCGTGCCGCCGGCTTCGTGATCGTGGGCATCTGGGTGGCGCTCGTGGTGCTGGGTCTGCTGTGGGCTTATTGATCGTTGTGTCGCGGCGGAGCCGCTCCCACAGTTGATCGTTCCCACGCTCCAGAGTGGGAACGATCAATCAAACGCTTAGAAAACACCCCCACAAGGCGCCGGAAAAATTCGCCAGGATCGTTTTGTCGCAGGTGGTGGGGATCGCCAAACGCTCAAAGCATCCCGAGCTGCAGCTTCGCGACTTCCGACATCATGTCGCGGCCCCACGGCGGGTCGAACACGACACTGACCTCGACGGCGGTCACGGCGGGGAGGTTCTTCACCAGGTGCTCCACGTCGCTTTGCAACACGGGCCCCATGCCGCAGCCGGGAGCGGTGAGGGTCATGACGATTTCGACCTTGAAGCCGCTCGCGCCGTCCGGGATGACCCGGCAGGCATAGACCAGCCCCAGGTCGACGATGTTGACCGGAATCTCCGGGTCGTACACGGTGCGCAGGACTTCCCACACGTTCTTTTCCACCGATTCGGCGTCCGCGTCGGGGCTGATGCCGGGCATGATGGGCGGTTCCTTGCCCAGCGCGTCGGCGTCGGCGCCGGCGATCCGCGCCATGTAGCCGCGCTCGGTGGTGACCGTGAAGTTGCCGCCCAGCGACTGGAACAGGCTGACGACATGGCCTTGCGGCAGCACACAAGGGGTGCCGTCGGGAATCTGGACCGCATTGACATCCCGCCGCAGGACGATGTCTTCACGTCCGTACATGCTGAATTTCCTCCTCGATGACGGATGGTTCGACCGCGGCGGGGGCAATCCGTTCGCCGTTGGCGTAGGGGCTGTCGCTGCGCATCAAGTCGACGAAACAGGGGGCGAGCGCCGCCGGGCCGGGGGCGGTCTCGGCTGGAAAGGCCTTGCGCCGCAGGCGCGTGCGGACCGGGCCGGGCGTGAGCAGGTTGACCCTGAGCGTGCCGGCGCCGTCGTATTCGTCCGCGAGGACGAGCGCGAAGGCTTCCAGCCCGGCTTTGGCGACGGCGTAAGGCCCCCAGTAGCTGCGCCGGCGCTCGGCTTCGCTGTCGGTGACGAAGACCACGGCGGCGGCTTCCGATCGCGTCAGCAGGGGCAGCAGGGTCCGGGTCAGGCGGAACGCGCCGGTCAGGTTGACGTCGAGCGCGTCACGCCACTGGGCGTCGCCGACATCGCGCAAGGGGCCCAGGTAATCCATGTGCGCGGCGCAATGGATCAGCCCGTGCAGTGCGCCGAGCCGGGATTCGACCGAGCCGGCGATGGCCGACAGTTCTTCGGGCGTGGCGGCGGCCAGGTCCAGCGGAGCCAGGAGCGGTTCCGGGCCGCCCTGGCGGACGATGCGGTCGTAGGTGGCTTCCAGCCGGGTGAGGGTACGGCCCAGCAGGATCACCGTCGCGCCGGCGCCGGCGCAGGCTTCGGCGGCGACGGCGCCGAGATCGCCACCGGCGCCGGTGATCAGGACGATGCGGCCTTCGAGCGTGGGGTCAGCGGTCATCATCGCGGGCAGCCGTTCAACAGCCCCCGGCGTTCTCCGCACCGGGCTTGCGGAATGCGGCCAGGTAATTGACGCCGATGTCGGATGTCAGGTGGAACTGGCCGGTGATGGGGTTGTAGCCGATGCCTTCCATGCCGGCGAGGTCCAGGCCGCGGTCGCGCGCCCAGCGGCTCAGTTCGGAGGGACGGATGAAGCTGCTGAAGTCGTGGGTGCCCTTGGGGATCATGCGCAGCAGGTATTCCGCGCCGACGATGGCCAGGAGATAGGCCTTGAGGTTGCGGTTCAGGGTGGAAAAGAAAACGGTCCCGCCGGGTTTGGCCAGCCTCGCGCAGGCGGCGACCACCGATGCCGGTTCCGGCACGTGCTCCAGCATTTCCATGCAGGTCACCACGTCGAATTCACCGGGCTGCGAGTCCGCGAGCGCCTCGGCGCCGATCTGCCGGTAGGCCACGGTCAGGCCGGATTCCCGGCCGTGTTCCTCCGCGGTGTTCAGCAGGTCCTCACTGAGGTCGATTCCCAAGGCATCCGCGCCGGCCTTGGCGAGGGCCTCGGTGAGGATGCCGCCGCCGCAGCCCACATCGACCGCCTTGCGGCCGGTCAGCGAAGTGTGCGCCTGGATGAACTGCATCCGCAGGGGATTGACGGCGTGCAGGGTCTTCAGCTCGCCGTCCGGGTCCCACCAGCGGTGGGCGTGGGAGCCGAATTTCTCGATTTCGCCGATGTGGACGTTGTCGGTTGCCATGGGTCTCGACCGGTCAGGAATGATGGATCAGTTTATCGTGCCAGATCTGCGTCTTCTCGCGGATTTCCGCGGCGTCCAGGGTCAGCAGATCGCGCTTTTTCAGCAGTTGACGCCCCGCCACCCAGACGTCGGTGACCTGCTGGCGGCCGGCGGCGTAGACCAGGTCGGACACCGGGTTGTAGATCGGCAGCGATTCGATGTGCTCCAGCCCGATGGCGACCACGTCGGCGGATTTGCCGATCGTCAGCGAGCCGGTTTCCACCGCCAATCCTAAAGCCGCCGCGCCGTTCAGCGTCGCCATCCGCAGGGCCTGGTGGGCGGGGAGGGCGGTGGCGTCATTGGCTACCGCCTTGGCCAGCAGCGCGGCGGTGCGGGCTTCGCCGAGCAAGTCCAGATCGTTGTTGCTGGCCGCGCCATCGGTGCCGAGCGCGACGTTGACGCCTGCCGCCAGGAGCTTGGCGGCGGGGCAGAAGCCGCTGGCCAGCTTCAGGTTGGATTCGGGGCAGTGCACCACGCTGGCGCCGGCTTCGGCCAGGCGTGCGATCTCGCCGTCTTCCAGCTGGGTCATGTGGACGCCGATCAGGTGCGGCCCGACCAGGCCGAGCTGATCCAGCCGTTTGAGCGGGCGCATGCCGTACTGCTGTCCGCTCCGGTGGATTTCGTCGGCGGTCTCGTGGAGATGGATGTGCACCGGGCAGTCCAGCTCCTCGGACCAAGTACGGATCCGGGCCAGCGGTTCGTCGCTCACGGTGTAGGGCGCGTGCGGCGCGAACACCGTGGCGATCAGCGGTTCGTGGCGGTAGTCGTCGCGCAGGGCCAGGCCTTTGCGGAGATATTCGTCCGCGTCGGCGGCCCAGGCGGTGGGGAAATCCACCACGATCATGCCCACCGCCGCCCGCATGCCGGCCCGCACCGCTTCGCGCGCCACCACTTCGGGGAAGAAGTACATGTCGTTGAAGCAGGTAATGCCTCCGCGGATCATCTCCGCCATCGCCAGTTGCACGCCGTCGCGGACGAAGGCTTCGCCGATCCATTTCTGCTCCAGCGGCCAGATGTGCTCCTGCAGCCATTGCATCAGCGGCAGGTCGTCGGCGACGCCGCGCAGCAGGGTCATGGCGGCATGGGTGTGGGCGTTGACCAGGCCGGGGATCAGGACGTGATGCTCCAGCCGTTCGATCCGCCGCGGCTGGTATTTGACCAGCGCTTCGGTGGTGGGGAGGAGGTCGGCGATGCGGCCGCGGTCGATGGCCAGGGCATGGTGTTCGAGCGTGACGCCGTCGGGCTCGACGGGGATGATCCAGCGCGCGGTGATCAAAGTGTCGATAATCATCGGATAATTCTGACCATTTCGCTTGGCTTTGTCACGCCGTATAGCCGGCGGAGTGGCGTACCGGTTCGGGGTGGAGAGACTTCAGCGGCTCACGGCGCGAGCGTAAATGTCCCGCGGGACGCTAGAATGGGAAGATTTTTTCGGTTCGACGGTCTTTCCATGATGAGCAATCCCGTGAGCGGGCGGATGCGCGCGGTGCAGGCGCCGATCATTCCGGTCATCGCCGCGATGATCCGCGAGCACCCCGGCGTCATTTCGCTGGGGCAGGGCGTGGCCTGGTACGGGCCGCCGCGGCGGGCGCTGGAGCGGATGCGGGAATTCGGCGAGGGGCCGGGCCAGCACCGCTACGGCCCTGTGGAAGGGCTGCCGGAGCTGCGGGCGCTGATGCGCGAAAAGCTCGAGCGGGAGAACGGCATTTCCCTCTCTGGCCGCACGGTGCTGGTGACGGCGGGCGCCAACATGGGATTTCTGAACGCGCTGTTCGCCATCGCCGATGCGGGCGATGAGATCATCCTGCCGAGCCCTTACTATTTCAACCAGGAAATGGCAGTCCGCATGCTGGGTTGCACGCCGGTCCAGCTGCCGACCGACGATCGGTTCCAGCTCGATCTGGACCGCCTGGAACGCGCCATCACGCCGCGCACCCGTGTCGTCGTCACGGTCTCGCCCAACAATCCGTCCGGCGCGGTCTACCCGGAGGCCGCCTTGCGGGCGGTCAATGCGCTGTGCCGGGAGCGGGGATTGTTCCACGTTACCGACGAAACTTACGAGTACTTCGTCTACGATGGTGCGCGCCATTTCTCGCCGGCTTCCTTGCCGGATTCCGCCGGCCACACGATTTCCCTGTATTCTCTGTCCAAGGCCTACGGCTTCGCCAGTTGGCGCATCGGCTACATGCTGATCCCGCGGGCGCTGGAACCGGCCGTGCTCAAGGTGCAGGACACCAACCTGATCTGCGCGCCCCTGGTTTCCCAGCACGCGGCAGTCGGAGCCATGGAAACCGGGTCGGCGTATTGCCGGGAAAAGCTGGCGACGACTGCGCGGGTGCGGCGCATCGTTCTCGATGCACTGGCCGGACTGGGGGAGCGCTGCCGTGTGCCGGAAGCCCAAGGCGCGTTCTACGTCCTCGTCCGCATCGAGCGCGGCGGCGATGCCTTTGCCCTGGCCGAGCGCCTGATCCGCGAATTCGGCGTGGCGGTGATCCCCGGCACCGCCTTCGGCCTCGACGGCGGCTGTTACCTGCGGATCGCCTACGGCGCGCTTCTGCCGGCGACCGCGGAGGAAGGCATAGGCCGCCTGGTGCACGGCCTGCGAACGATCATGGACGGCCGATAAGAACACATAAGAAACCTAATCACGATGACCTCTTCCCATTTTCTGACGATTATCAAACCGGCCGGCCTGGCGGTGTTGCTGCTGTTGGCGGCGGGCCTTTGGGTGCTTCACGGTTTCATCATGCCCATCGCCTGGGCGGCGGTGTTGGCTTTCGCCGTCTGGCCCTGGTACGAGCATCTCTATCAACGTGCGCCTCGCGGCGCGCGCGCCGGCTGGCTGCCGCTGGGCATGACCCTGCTGATGATGGTCTTGCTGATGATTCCCGCGACTTTCGGCGTCGTGGTGCTCGGTCACGAGGTGCAGATGCTCCACCGCCTGCTGGTCAAGGTGCAGAGTTCCGGCATCGGCGCGCCGGAGTGGCTGAGCCAGTTGCCCTGGGTCGGGGACTGGGTACAGGAAACCTGGAGCGAGACTTTCGGTAACCCCGAAACGATCAAGAATGCGCTCAATGCGCTGGGAATGGGGACGGTGTTCACCTATACCCGCGATCTCGCGGCCCAGGTGCTGCACCGCTTCATGTCCGGTTTCATCACGCTGCTCGCGCTGTTTTTCATTTTCCGCGACGGGCACGGTTTGGGACAACAGATTCTCGGCCGTTCCGTGAGCCTGTTCGGCTCAGCCGGTGCCCGCTATGCGCGGCATGCCGTCACCGCCGTGCGCGGCACGGTCAACGGCATGCTGCTGGTCGGCATCGGCAAGGGGGTCATTCTCGGGATCGGCTACTGGGCCGTGGGCCTCAGCCAGCCGGTCCTGCTCGGCACCCTGACGGCTGTCGTCGCGCTGGTGCCGTTCGCCGCCAAGCTGGTGTTCGGCGCCGCTTCGATCTATCTGATCGTCCAGGGGCATGCCGCAGCCGGCATCGTACTCGCGGTGTACGGGTTCATCGTGACCCTCATCGCGGACAACTACGTGCGGCCGGCCTTGATCGGCGGCGCCGCCAACATTCCCTTCCTGCCCACCTTGCTGGGCATTTTCGGCGGCGTCGAGGCGATGGGCTTCGTCGGCCTCTTCATCGGGCCCACCGTGATGGCCATACTCATTTCGCTGTGGCGCGACTGGAACGACGAGGCGCGCCTGTCCCAAGACTGATCGGCGCGGAGCTTCCAGGTTTGGCCGGCTGCGACGGTCCCATCGGCGTCTTCGACTCGGGAGTGGGCGGACTCTCGGTGCTGCGGGAGATACGCGCCGCGCTTCCGCACGAAAACCTGCTGTATGTCGCCGATTCGGGGCACCTGCCGTACGGCAGCAAGCCCGCGGAGTACATCGAACGGCGGGCGCTGGCGGTCGGAAGGTTTCTGCTGGGCCGGGGCGCTAAAGCCATCGTCGTGGCCTGCAACACCGCAACGGCGGCGGCGATCGCAGCGCTACGGGCCGAATTCAACGTCCCCGTCATCGGCATGGAGCCGGGCATCAAGCCTGCGATCGCGCTGTCGAAATCACGCATCGTCGGCGTGCTGGCGACCGAGGGCACGTTGAAGAGCGCCAAGTTCCGCGACCTGGTGGACCGGACCGGCGAGGCGGTGGAAGTGATCGCCCAGGCCTGCCCCGGCTGGGTCGAGCAGGTCGAGCGGGGCGAACTGGCAAGCCCCGCGACGCGTGCGCTGGTCTACAGGTATACGCAGCCGGTGCTGGAGCGCGGCGCCGACACCCTGGTGCTGGGCTGTACGCATTATCCTTTCCTGTGCGATCTCATCGCCGACATCGCCGGGCCCGAAGTGCGCATCGTCGAAACCGGCACTGCCGTCGCGCGCCATCTCCGGTGCCGCCTCGAAGTAGACCGGCTGCTGGCGCGGCGGACCGGCCCGGGTGCCGAACAGTTCTGGAGCAGCGGTTCGGAAGACGTAACGGGCCGTTCCATTGCTGTGCTATGGGCCGCCGCACATCGCGTGCAGCGTCTGCCGGCAGATTTCGCCGCTTCGGGCGTGTAGGGGGCTTGCGCTGAGGATTAGGCACAAACCCACGAAGGAGGATCGCCGCCTAAAACGGGTTTGTCCCACCCGTTTCCTTATCTCGAGTCGCAAGCAGTTCGGGCTTCAGAAGGCGCTCGGCCCGCATGACATGAAGAATGAACACATGGCCCGAATCCTCGCGATAGAAGATTCGGCAGGGTGGTTCCACGATCTGACGGCAACCCCACCCCTTGAGTTCCGGCGGCTTCGAGCCGAGCTGAGGATGTCTTTCCAGATGATCAACATGCTCAAAAACTCTCTGGACGAGGCTTCGCGCCGCTTCTGGGTTGTCTAAGGCAATGTAATCGGCAATGGCATCCAGATCACCGAGAGCTGGTTCGGTCCAGATTACTTCAGCCATCTGGCCATGCGTTGCTTCGCCTCGGCCTGGGTAAGGGTACGTCCTTCCTCAATGGCTCTCTCGCCTCGCGCAATGCCCTCGAGTAGAACCATCCGCCGTTGAAGAGTCTCGAAAGTTTCAACATCCACCAGATACGCCGCCGGCACGCCATGTTGCGTGATCAGGATCGGTTCACGATCACGGGCTAGCCGGGATAGCAGCTCGGTGGCTTGGCGCTTGAGAGTGGTCACGAGTTCAGTACGCATGTAGTGATACTAAAGTGGAACATTTTGAGGCGCAAGTCCTGTCCTAGCCTATGCGGCTCCTGAGCCCCGCTGCGGCCGATGCATGACGCCCAATCGAAGCGGCGTGGCTAGGGTGATGGGAGGCCCGGGTTTCCAGGTTTGGTTCCTAAGCTCGGGCTTTGGAACCGGCAGCCGCGCTCTAGCCGGCCTTGCGGCCTGTCTTGAGTTTTGGCCGTGTGGCGGGGGCGTCGGTCTTGTCCTTCGGCGGTACGGCGGATTGCGCCTGCAGCCAGCCGTTGATCCGGTCCAGGTCCTCGCGCTGCATCACGCTGGCGGCCTCCTTGAGCGCCACGCTGTTGACGATGTAGTCGCGCAGGGCCAGGGCGAAGTCGCGCTTGTTTTCGTAGTACTGGCGCTGTACGAACAGCACGTCCGTCATGGTGCGGGTGCCGACCTCCATGCCGGAGATGGCGGCCTCCAGCGCGCTTTCCGAGGACTTGATCGCGGTCTTGAAGGCTTTGGCCTGGCCGATGGCGGAACGGATGGCTCGATAGGCGTTCTTCACCTTGGTGCGGACCGCGCGGCGTTCCTGGTCCACCTGCTGGGTGGCGGCTTCGAAGCCGAAGCGTGCCTGGCGTACCTTGGAGTTGACGCTGCCGCCTGCGAACAGCGGCACGTTGATCTGCATCCCCACGTCCTGCTGCTGGTAGCGGTTGGGGCGGGGTGGGCGGTCGTTGTCGTAGAACTGGGCGTCGGCGATCAAGTTGATCGACGGGTAATGCCCGGCGAACTGCACCTCGATTTCCTGTTTGGCCCGGTCGGCCCGGTTGGTCGCCGCGATGATGGCCAGCGCGCTCTGCTGGGCGGTGTCGTTCCAGCGGTCGATGTCGTCCGGCATCGGATCCTCCAACGGCACTTCGAGCTTCAGGGGTTCCAGCTCACCCGGATCGTCACCCACGATCTGGCGCAGATACTCCCTCGCGTTGTTCAGCTCGTTCTCGGCGATGATGACGCCCGCCCGCGCCCGGTCCGCCGCGGCCTGCGCCTCGTTCACGTCGGTCACCGCCGACAGTCCCACCTCGAAGCGGGCGTTGGCCTGCTCCAGCTCCCGGTTGATCGACTCCAGCTCGGCTCTGGCGAACTCCAGCGATGCCTCTTTGTACAGCACGTCGAAATAGGTCTGAGTCACCCGCAGCATCACGTTCTGCAGTTCCGCCGCGTATAACGCCTCGGCCTCGGCCACCGCATTGTCGGCCTGGGCCAGCCGCACCCACAGGTCGTGTTGGTAGATCGGCTGCACCAGTTGCACGATACCGGTCGCCAGCCAGAAACCGACGTTCTTCTTGGCGTTGAACACCAGGATGGGCGAGTCGCCGGTCTGCACCATCTGGCGGGTCAGGCCGGTGGTGGCGGACACCGTCGGCAGCAGCCGGGCCACGGCCTGGGGCTTGTTCTCCAGTGCCGCGTCGCGCTGGGCCTGCGCCGCATGCAGACGGGGATCGTATTGCAGCGCGAGATCGAACACGCCGAGCAGATCGACGGCGGGGGCGGGCGGAGCGGACAATGACAGAAGCAAAGCGGCAAACGCGGGTTTGTTCATGCAGCATGAGTGGAGGAGATCGGAATGCGCGGCCAGTGACCGAACGGTCTGGCTGTCGGGCCGCTTCGGCCTGCGTGTCTTTAGGGATTATCTACCATCTCGCTACCTCATGGTGCGTTCCTTACAAATCCCATAGAATTCCACCCGCCCCCGGTTCGGGGCGCCGCTTCGCCTTGAACTCAACCCGGAATTGAACCCTTTGATCCGCTTCAACCGATTCAGAGCTTGCGCGGGCCGAGCCATGCTCAGGTCCGGAATCGTCGCATTGGCGCTGCTTCAGGCCGATGGCGCCGAGGCGGCCAAGCGGGCTTCGCCCGTCCCGCGGCAGACCCCGGCGCCGACGGCGACGCCACGGGCCGTGGACCTGTTGACCCTCGCCTATCTGGGCCAGCCGGCGGAAGCGACCGTCATTCCGCCGTATTTCGATCCCGTGGTGACCGACCGGGGTATCCAGGGCGCCCGGCTGGGGCTGGCGGACGACAATACCACCGGCCGCTTCACCCGTCAGGAGTTCGCCATCGCCGAAACCCTGCTCGCGCCGGGAGACGACGCCGAGGCGGCGTTCAAGCGGCTGGTCGCGGAGGGCCGCCGTTTCGTCCTGGCCGACCTGAAGCCGGAAGTATTGCGGCGCCTGTCCGCCCTGCCGGAAGCGCGCGACGTCCTGCTGCTGGACGTCTCCAGCCGGGACGATGCCCTGCGCGGCGAGTCCTGCGCGCCCAACGTGCTGCACCTGCTGCCGAGTCGGGCCATGCGGGCGGACGCGTTGTCCCAGTACCTGGCGAAGAAGAAGTGGAAGCGCTGGTTTCTGGCCGTGGGGCCGGCGCCGGAGGACCGCTTGTTCGCCGACGCGCTGAAACGTTCGGCCAAGCGTTTCGGGATGAAGATCGTCGCCGAGAAGAACTGGGAGCATAGCTTCGACGACCGGCGGACGCCGGAATCGGAAGTGCCGGTGTTCACTCAGGGCGGCGACTACGACGTGGTCATGGTGGCCGATGAGGCGGGACTGTTCGGGGACACCTTGTCGTACCGGACTTGGCAGCCGCGATTGGTCGCCGGCACCCAGGGACTGGTCGCCGCCGCCTGGCACCATACCCTGGAGGCCTGGGGCGCGATCCAGTTGCAGAACCGCTTCCGCGAACAGGCCGGGCGGCGGATGACCGAGGTCGACTACGGCGCCTGGCTGGCGGTGCGGGCCATCGGCGAGGCCGCGACCCGGACCCGGTCGCTGGAGTTCGAGGCGGTCAGGGCTTATATGCTGGGCGATAATTTCGCGCTGGCCGGCTTCAAGGGTGTGCCGCTGTCGTTCCGTCGCTGGGACGGCCAGTTGCGGCAGCCGGTGCTGCTGGCGCAGGAGCGCTCCCTGGTCGCGGTGGCGCCGGTGGAGGGCTTCGCCCATCCGAAAAACGAATTGGACAGTTTGGGATACGATGAACCGGAAACTCTGTGCCGTGCCAAGAAATGACTTCCGCCTGATCGGCGCCTTCCTCGCCCTGGCCTGCGGCGCAGTGGGCGCCGACACCGTCTACGTCACGCTGGAAAAGGACGACGCCATCGCCGTCGTCGACGGCGCCACCGGCACCCGGACCAAGACGGCCAAGATCGGCAAGCGCCCGCGCGGCATCCTGCTGGCGAAGGACGGCAAGAGCCTCTACGTCGCCGCCAGCGACAGCGACGTCATCCAGGTGATCGATGCGGAGACGCTGAAAGTCACCGGCACGCTGCCTTCCGGCGAAGACCCGGAAACCTTCGCCATGGACCCTGACGGCAAGTTCCTTTACGTCTCCAACGAGGACGACAACCGGGTGACGGTGATCGACATCGCCGCCCGCAAGGCGGTCAAGGAGATTCCGGTGGGCGTCGAGCCCGAGGGCATCGCCGTCAGCCCGGACGGGCGTTGGGTGGTGAGCACCAGCGAGACTACCAACATGGCGCACTGGATCGACCGGGCCAAACTGGAAGTCGTGGACAACACCCTCGTCGATCCGCGCCCCCGCGCCGCGGCCTTCACCGCCGACAGCAGACAGCTCTGGGTCAGCTCCGAGATCGCCGGCACGGTGACGGTGATCGATACGGAAACCCGCCAGCCCATCAAGACGATTCCTTTCAAGATCGCCGGCGTGACCCAGGAGAAGGTCCAGCCGGTCGGCATCCGCATCGATCCCGAGCGGCGCTACGCCTATGTGGCGCTGGGGCCGGCCAACCGCGTCGCGGTGATCGACGCGCAGAAGCTGGAAGTGAAGGACTACCTGCTGGTCGGCCAGAGGGTGTGGAATCTGGAGTTCTCGCCCGATTTCAAACGGCTGTACACCACCAACGGCCTCAGCAATGACCTGTCCATCGTCGACCTGGAATCGCACAAGGTGACCAAGTCGGTGGCCGTGGGCACACATCCCTGGGGAGCCGCGGTCAGGCCATGAGCGCTGCGGTTCCAGCGCTCGAGGTCGAACACCTTTCGTTCGCCTACGGGCCGCGCAAGGCGCTGGATGACGTGGGCTTCCGCGTCCACCGGGGCGAGTGCGCGATCCTGCTCGGCCCCAACGGGGCGGGCAAGAGCACGCTGTTCTCGCTGGTGACCCGGCTTTACGATGCGCCCGCAGGGCAGATCCGCATCGCCGGCCGCTCTTTGCGCCAGGACTCCTGCGCCGCGCTGTCCCGGCTCGGCGTCGTGTTCCAGCAGCCGACCCTCGACCTGGACCTGAGCGTCGCTCAGAACTTGCGCTATCACGCATCCCTGCATGGCTTGAGCCGCAAGGAGGCCGAGCTTCGTATCCGGGAGGAGCTGGAGCGGCAGGGCATGCACGGCCGGCGCGACGAGAAGGTCCGGCAACTGAACGGCGGCCACCGGCGGCGGGTGGAGATCGCCCGCGCCCTCCTGCACCGCCCGACCCTGCTGCTCCTGGACGAGCCCAGCGTGGGGCTGGACGTGCCCAGCCGCAAGGCCTTGGTCGACTACATCCACGAGCTGTGCCGCAGCCGCGAGCTGGCGGTGCTGTGGGCGACGCATCTGATCGACGAGATCGGCGAGGACGACAGCCTGATCGTGCTGCACAAGGGGCGGGTCCGGGCACAAGGCACCGTGCGCGAGGTGCTGGCCGGGCAGGGCGCGGAAACGGTGAGCGCGGCGTTCCACCGGCTGACGGCGGAGGGCGAGGGATGAGGCCTATGCATTATCTGCGAGCGCTGCGCGGCATCGTCGCCCGCGAGCTCCACCGCTTCGTCCACCAGCGCGAACGCTTCGTCTCCGCCCTGGTGCGGCCGCTGGTCTGGCTGTTCGTGTTCGCCGCCGGTTTCCGTTCGACCTTAGGTCTGGCCATCAGTCCGCCCTACGAGACCTATATCCTGTATGAGGTCTACATCACGCCGGGGCTTCTGGGGATGATCCAGTTGTTCAACGGCATGCAGAGTTCGCTGTCGATGGTGTACGACCGCGAAATGGGCAGCATGCGGACGCTCCTGGTCAGCCCATTGCCGCGCTGGTTCCTGCTGACCGCCAAGCTGGTCGCGGGCGTCGCCGTGTCGATTCTGCAGGTCTACGTGTTCTTGGGCGTCGCCTGGGCCTACGGCATCGAGGCGCCGGCCCAAGGCTATCTGGCGGTGCTGCCGGCGCTGCTGCTCTCCGGCGTGATGCTGGGGGCGCTCGGCCTGCTATTATCATCTTTCATCCGCCAGTTGGAGAATTTCGCCGGCGTGATGAATTTCGTAATATTCCCGATGTTTTTTATGTCCACGGCGCTGTACCCGCTCTGGAAGATCCAGGAGTCCAGCGAGCTGCTGCACTGGCTGGCCCAATGGAACCCCTTCTCGCAGGCGGTGGAGCTGATCCGCTTCGCGCTGTACGGACAGTTCAACGGGTTGGCATGCGGCTACACGGCCGGGGCCACGGCGCTGTTTCTCGGCGTGGCGATCGTCGGCTACAACCCTTCCAAAGGCATGATGCAGCGTAAAGGCGGCGCTTGAACCCAGTGAAAACCTTACTCGTTACCGGCGGAGCCGGATTCATCGGCGGCAATTTCGTGCTCAGGCAGATGCGGCAGGGCGGCGTCGAGGTCGTCAACCTGGACGCGCTGACCTATTCCGGCAATCTGCGCACCCTCGCCGAAGTCGAGGACGATCCGAACCACGACTTCGTGCTGGGCTCGATCGGCGACCGCGAGCTGGTCGAATACCTGCTGGAGCGCTATCAGCCGGACGCGATCGTCAATTTCGCCGCGGAGACCCATGTCGACCGCTCGATCGACGGCCCGGACGCCTTCGTCCACACCAACGTCGCCGGCACTTTCGAACTGCTGGAGGCCGCGCGCTGGTACTGGCGCCAACTGGACGACGAGCGCCGGAAGGCGTTCCGGTTCCTGCATGTCTCCACCGATGAGGTGTACGGCACGCTGGGTGCGACCGGCAAGTTCACCGAGGAGACGCCGTACCGGCCCAACTCGCCGTATTCGGCGTCCAAGGCCGGTTCCGACCACTTGGTGCGGGCCTATTTCCACACCTACGGCCTGCCGGTGCTGACCACCAACTGCTCGAACAATTACGGGCCGTACCAGTTCCCGGAGAAGCTGATCCCCTTGATGATCGACCATGCCTTGCAGGGCCTGCCGCTGCCGGTATACGGCGCGGGCACCAACGTCCGCGACTGGCTCTACGTGGAGGACCATTGCCGGGCGATCGAGACCGTGCTGGCCGGCGGCCGGCCGGGCGAGGTCTACAACGTCGGCGGCAACAACGAGAAGACCAACATCGAAGTGGTGGAGACGATTTGCGCCCTGCTCGACGAACTCCTGCCCGATTCCCCCCATAAACCGCACCGCCGGCTGATCCAGTTCGTGCAGGACCGGCCGGGCCACGATCTGCGCTACGCCATCGATGCCGGCAAGATCGGCCGCGAACTGGGCTGGCAGCCGGAGGAAACCTTCGAGACCGGCCTGCGCAAGACGGTGCGCTGGTATCTCGACAACCGCGACTGGGTGGAGCACGTCAAGGCCGGCAATTACGGCGGCGAGCGCCTCGGCGTCGAGAGCGCCAAGGAGAAGGCATGAGCGGAATCCGCGGCATCATCCTGGCCGGCGGTTCCGGCACCCGGCTGTATCCGCTGACCCATGTGGTCAGCAAGCAGTTGCTGCCGGTCTATGACAAGCCGATGATCTACTACCCCTTGTCGGTACTGATGCTGGCCGGCATCCGGGACATCCTGGTGATCACCACGCCGCATGATGCCGCGCTGTTCCAGGCTCTGCTCGGCGACGGCGCGCAGTGGGGTATCGATATCAGCTATGCCGCCCAGCCGAAGCCGGAAGGCCTCGCGCAGGCCTTTCTCATCGGCCGCCATTTCATCGACGGCCGGCGCAGTTGCCTGATTCTCGGCGACAATATCTTTTACGGCCACGATTTTCAGGAGTTCCTGTCCGACGCCACGGGACGCGAAGAAGGGGCCACGGTGTTCGGCTACTGGGTGCGCGATCCGGAGCGCTACGGCGTCGCCGAATTCGACGCGACCGGGCGGGTGATCGGCGTCGAGGAAAAGCCCGCCAGACCTAAGTCGAACTACGCCGTCACCGGGCTTTATTTCTACGACGAACAGGTCGCGGACATGGCGGCGACGCTCGAGCCCTCGGCGCGGGGGGAGCTGGAGATCACCGACATCAACCGGCTTTATCTGGAGCAAGGCCAGTTGCACATCCAAAAGATGGGGCGCGGCGTCGCCTGGCTGGACACCGGGACCCACGACTCGCTGCTGCAGGCATCCAATTTCATCCAGACCATCGAGGAGCGGCAGGGCCTCAAGATCTGCTGTCCGGAGGAAATCGCGATGAACAAGGGCTGGATCGGCGCGGAAGAGGTCGGTCGCCTGGCCGGCGATCTGGGCAAGAGCGGCTACGGCGCTTATCTGCGCCGGCTGATCGAAGGAGGGATGCCGGTTTGAGAGTCGAACAGACGTCATTGCCGGGCGTGGTGCTGATCTCGCCCAAGGTGTTCGGCGACGCCCGCGGCTATTTCAAGGAAACCTGGAGCCGCCAGCGTTACCAGGATGCCGGACTGCCGGCCGATTTCGTACAGGACAATCTGTCCTATTCGCGCAAGGGCATCCTGCGGGGCCTGCATTTCCAGAATCCCCGCTCCCAGGGCAAGCTGGTGCAGGTGCTGCAGGGCGAGGTGTTCGACGTGGCGGTGGACATCCGGCGCGGATCGCCGCACTTCGGCTGCTGGTTCGGCACCGTGCTGTCGGCGGAGAACCATCTGCAGATGTACGTGCCGGAAGGCTTCGCTCACGGCTTCTGCGTACTCAGCGAGACGGCGATGTTCGCCTACAAGTGCACCGAGTATTACGATCCCTCCTCCGAATTCTCGCTGCGCTGGGACGATCCGGACATCGGCATAGACTGGCCGCAGGACGACGCGCCCGAACTCTCCGCCAAGGACAAGGACGCCTTGCTGCTCCGGGATTTTCCGCAGGACCGGCTGCCGGTCTATCCATGAAAATCCTCATCGTCGGCAGGGGCGGGCAATTGGCCTGGGAACTGCGGCGCACGCTCGCCTGCTTCGGCGAGGTCGTCGCACTCGATCGCCATACCGTGCCGGTTCTCGATCTGGCCGAACCGGCGGGCGTGGCCGCGGCGGTGCGATCCGTCCGGCCGGACCTGATCGTCAACGCGGCCGCCTATACCGCGGTCGATCGGGCCGAGCAGGAGCCGGAGCGGGCCTGGAAGGCGAACGCCGAAGGGCCCGCCGTGCTGGCGGCGGAGGCGGCGCGTTTAGGTATAGGCCTGATCCACTATTCGACCGATTACGTCTTCCCCGGCGACGGCAGCGTGCCGTACCGCGAGGACGACCCGGTCGGCCCGCGGAACGTTTACGGCCGCAGCAAGCTGGCCGGCGAAGCGGCCATCGCCGAATCCGGCGCCGCCCATGTCGTTCTCCGCACCGCCTGGGTCTACGGCGTGCGCGGCCAGAACTTCTTGAGGACCATGCTGCGGCTCATGGCCGAGCGCGAGGTGGTGCGGGTCATCGACGACCAGCTCGGCGCCCCGACCTGGGTGCGGATGATCGCGGAGGCGACCACGATTCTGGTGGCGCGCTCGCTGCGTTCCGGTGTGGCCGATCTGTCGGAAGCTAGCGGTGTCTACCATCTCACCTGCAGTGGCCGGACGAGCTGGTACGGCTTCGCCTGCGCCATCCGCGAGCGGTCCGTGGCCGCCGGATTGCTCCCCGACACCGCGGCCCGGGTCGAGGCCATCCCGACCGCGGAATATCCCACTCCGGCCAAGCGGCCGGCTTATTCGGTGCTGGATTTGAGCAAGCTCGAGGAGCGGTTCGGCATCGTGCCCCCCGGCTGGCAACAGGCGCTGGAGCTTTGTTTGGCTGATCTTGCCGGTCGGTGAGAGTTATTTTCAGCTACCGTGCCGAAAGCGCGAAAGAAAGAAGAGGCGCTGCGCGCAGTTGATTTGAATGTGGGTTTTCGGACCCACGGCCGACATCCTTTCTTTTGCTCGGCCAAAAGAAAGGATGCAAAGAAAAGGCCGCCCGACAGCCGCGAAAGCCCTTGCGCTTCTACGAAAACCATCCATGGTTTTCGCCCTACGGGCCAGCCTACGGCTGTTCAACTTTGCTTCTGGCAAAGTTGTCGCTTGCCGAGCGGGGTCGACAGAAGGGGCTTCCATGCCCCTCTGTCGACGCGCCGCCTCCTTGCGGCGCCCCTGCGGGCTGTTCCGCTCGGCAAGCTGCGATGCTCGGCGCGGCTGAACGGGATTCAAGATCAAGAGCGGAAACGGCCTCGCTGCGCGCGGCCTTTGAATATGAATTTGCATTAGCGGGCGCTCATGGAGCCTAAGTTCGTCCATCTCCGGATTCACACCGAATATTCCCTCGTCGACGGGGTGGTCCGGATCAAACCGCTGGTCAAGAAGCTGGCGGAACTCGGCATGCCGGCCGTGGCCGTGACCGACCAGTCCAACCTGTTTGCCCTGGTCAAGTTCTACAAGGCGGCCATGGGCGCCGGGATCAAGCCGATCGCCGGCGCCGACGTGTGGGTGCAGAGCCCGCAGGATGCGAGTTCCCCTCACCGGCTCACCCTGCTGGTCCAGAACCAGGAGGGGTATCTCGCGCTGACCGAGCTGATTTCGCGCAGCTACCAGGAAAACCAGCACCAGGGCGTTCCCATGCTGATGCCGGAATGGCTGGCGGATCGCAATGCCGGCCTGATCGCGCTCTCCGGCGGGCGCGAAGGCGCCATCGGCCATGCCCTGATCGGCGGCAATAGCGCGGAAGCGGCACGTCTGGCCGAATACTGGGGCGGGATATTCCGGGACCGCTTCTACCTCGAACTGTGCCGGACGGGGCGCGCCAACGAGGAGCGCTACATCGATGCGGCGGTGGGGCTGGCCGCCCGCTTCGACTTGCCGGTGGTGGCCACCAACGACGTCCGCTTCCTATCATCGAAGGAGTTCGAGGCCCACGAGGCGCGGGTCTGCATCCACCAGGGCAGGGTGCTGGACGACCCGCGCCGTCCCCGCGAATACAGCGAGCAGCAGTATCTGCGCAGCGAGGAGGAGATGCTGGCGCTGTTCGCCGATTTGCCGGAGGCGCTGGAGAACAGCGTGGAGATCGCGCGCCGCTGCAACATCGGCCTGACCCTGGGGAAGAACTTCCTGCCGGATTTCCCGGTGCCGGCGGGCATGACGCCGGACGATTTTTTCTCGGAGCAGTCACGAGAAGGGCTGAAGGAACGTCTGGCCGTGCGACCGCCTTCCGGACCGGGAACTTTGGAAGAACGGACGAAACGCTACTCGGACCGGCTCGAACTGGAGCTGTCGGTGATCCGCGAGATGGGCTTCCCCGGCTACTTCCTGATCGTCGCCGACTTCATCCAGTGGGCCAAGAGCCAGGGCATTCCGGTGGGGCCGGGGCGCGGCTCCGGCGCCGGCTCGCTGGTGGCCTATGCGCTCAAGATCACCGACCTCGACCCGATCGAATTCGAGCTGCTGTTCGAGCGCTTCCTCAATCCCGAGCGCGTCTCCATGCCCGACTTCGACGTCGATTTCTGCATGGAGCGGCGCGACGAGGTGATCGACTACGTCGCCCGCAAGTACGGCCGCGACAAGGTGTCCCAGATCATCACCTACGGCAGCATGGCGGCCAAGGCTGTGGTGCGCGACGTCGGCCGGGTGCTGGGCCACCCGTACGGCTTCGTCGACCGTATCGCCAAGCTGATCCCGTTCGAGCTCGGCATCACCCTGAGCAAGGCGCTGGAGGACAGCGAAGACCTGCGCAAGCTCTACGAGGAGGACGAGGAGGTCAAGGCCCTGCTCGATTTGGCCCAGTCGCTCGAAGGCATCACCCGCAATCCGGGCAAGCATGCGGGCGGCGTGGTGATCGCGCCCTCGCGCCTGGTCGATTTCAGCCCGCTGTATTGCGAGCCGGGCGGCGGCAACCTGGTGACCCAGTTCGACAAGGACGACGTCGAAGCGGTCGGCCTGGTCAAGTTCGACTTCCTGGGGCTGAGGACGCTGACCATCATCGATTGGGCGCTGGCCGACATCAACGGAAAGCGCCAGGCTGCGGGGGAGGAGCCGGTCGACATCAACCGGATTCCCCTGGACGATCCCAAGGCCTACGAGCTGCTGGGGAAGTGCGCGACCACCGCCGTGTTCCAGCTCGAATCGCGCGGGATGAAGGACTTGATCAAGCGGCTCAAGCCGGACTGTTTCGAGGACATCATCGCCCTGGTCGCGCTGTTCCGCCCCGGCCCGCTGCAATCGGGCATGGTGGACGACTACATCAACGTCAAGCACGGCCGGACCAAGGCGGAATATCCCCATCCGGTCCTGGAGCCGATCCTGAAACCCACCAACGGCGTCATCCTGTACCAGGAGCAGGTGATGCAGATCGCCCGCGACATGGCCGGCTATACCCTGGGCGGCGCCGACCTGCTGCGGCGCGCCATGGGCAAGAAGAAGCCGGAGGAGATGGCGAAGCAGCGGGAAATCTTCGTCGCCGGCGCCACCGGACAAGGCATAGACCCGGGCATCTCCTCCTACATCTTCGATTTGATGGAGAAGTTTGCCGGCTACGGCTTCAACAAATCACATTCCGCCGCCTATGCCCTGGTGTCGTACCAGACCGCCTGGCTCAAGGCGCACTATCCGGCCGAGTTCATGTCGGCCGTGCTTTCAGCCGACATGGACAACACCGACAAGGTCGTCGTGCTGATCGACGAATGCCGCGGGATGAAGCTGTCCATCCTGCCCCCCAACGTCAATCTCTCGGAGTACCGGTTCACCGTCCAGGGCCGGCGGGAAATCCTCTACGGCCTGGGTGCGGTCAAGGGCGTGGGCCAGACCGCGATCGAAGACATCCTGCAGGAGCGGAAGAGCAACGGGCCGTTCGCCGACCTGCTCGACCTGTGCCGGCGCATCGACCTCCGAAAGGCCAATCGGCGGGTGCTGGAGGCGATGATCCGGGCCGGCGTGCTCGATTGTTTCGACCGGAACCGGGCCGCCCTGTTCGCCGCTTTGCCGGATGCGCTGAAGGCGGCGGAGCAGCACGGCGCCATGAGCGCCGCCGGCCAGGACGATTTGTTCGGAGGTTTCTCGGCGGAAAGCCCCTTGGCCGCGTGCGCAAGCCTCGTTTCGGCGGAGGTCGAACCCTGGACCGAAGCGGAGCGGCTGGCCCAGGAAAAAGCCACGCTGGGGCTGTATCTCACCGGCCATCCGATCACGCCGCACGAACGCGAACTCGAGCAGATCGTCACGACCCGGCTCGGACCGCTCATGGGAGAGGGCGAGGGCGGCCGGGGTGAGACGCGGGTGGTGGTGGCGGGCCTCATCGTCGACATCCGCACCCGGCTCACGCGCAGCGGTCAGAAAATGGGTTTCATTTCGCTGGACGATCGCACCGGGCGCATGGAGCTTGCCGTCTATACGGAAACCTTCCAGCGCGACGGCCACCATCTTGCCAAGGACGGCCTCATCGTTGCCGAAGGTACCTTGGGATACGACGAATATGCCGGCCAGACCCGCATCACCGCCGAAAGGATTTTCAGCATCGAGGAGGCGAGGGCGCATTTCGCCCGCTGTCTCCGGATCGAATGGCCCGCTGCGGCGGCAGCCGATGGTGTTCCTCCGTCATTCCTGGACGAATTCAAGACCCTGCTCGACCAGTTCGCAGGGGGCGCCTGTCCCGTCCACGTCGCTTACCGCGGACGAGGTGCGCAGACCCTGCTTCGTCTCGGTGAGCGCTGGCGGGTTCATCCCAGGGACGAGCTGCTGGGGCGCCTGCGGAAATGCATCGGCAGCTCTCGGGTCGACGTGGTGTACCGGTAGTGTGGCGAGGGGACAATTACCTGGCGTCGGACTGTGGAATCGCGTTCATTGATGCCGATGCGAAGTTCAACGCCTTGAATTATAAGAGTAAAATTTTATAGTAAAGAGGTTGTTTCAAATTTGTAAAAAAACCTGGACACCGGGAACTTTTCCGCTATACTTTGCCCAGCCGTCAGGGATGGGGCCTCAGAGAGAGTCGTCAATGAGGAGGAGAGCCCTTCGGGGCAGTTGATAATTACAACAATAATGCAACTACCGATGCGCTTCGCAGGTAAACTCGGCGATAGCGTTGAAACAACAACAATAACAAAAAACGCTAAAAAGCCCGCCCCTGGCGGGCTTTCTTATGTCCGCCAGGGAGGGGGATAAGGCGACCTCAAAAGACGCCCAGGAGGAGGAGAACAAAAACCGAGCAACAACCATCACTGGTTAAGCCGCACCGGATCGTTCCGTTGAGGTTGAATAAATTATACCGAATCCAATCCGTTTTAGTATCAGAGTTTCTTATGACGTCCATGCTTGACGTTTATTCTCGGTAAACAAAACGGCATTCACTGGTTGTTCTGTATCACAGGCAGTACAAACCGCCCCCCTCGGCGTCATCTGGCGGATTCGAGATCAAGAGCCGCCTCCTTAGCGAAATCCGTCCGAAGGCCCAACGGCGGATTTTCGGTCTATCCCATGCCATCCATGTCGACGGCCTCGTCGGACAGTCTGGCCGTTTGGAGAAAGCCGTCGCGCCTGGCCCGGACACCTTGTTTGAATTTGTCCGGCATGCGTTCCACGCTTTCGTCGGCGATGGCTTCCAGAAGGTCCATTTCGGCCATGCCCTCGCGGTGGGCCGCCAGGTAGAGCTTCTTCAGGCCGCCGTCGCCAAACTGGTTGGCGACGTCCAGCATGAAGGCGATGCCGCGTTCCGTGCGGAGGTTCCGTGCGTAGCCCTGCATCTTCTTGAGAGACTGGCGGAACGCGTTGGCGGCGGTTTGGACCTGGGCCAGTTGGAAGGGCAGGTGAAGAGTGGCCTTTTCGAAGCGTCCGGTCCAGGGAGAGCGAATGAGATCGAATGCCGGGTCGAGCGTGAGCCCGGTTCGGGCGTCGACACCGCCGTTGGCCCTGCTGGTATAGGCGATGAGACCGTCGGCCAGGCGGGCGTTACCGTCGCCGAAGATTTCGATGTACCGTTCCCGGTCGGCGGCCGAAAACGCCCGCAGCAATTCCGGCAGGCGGCCCGGACGCTGGGCCCATTGGATGATGCCGTAGGACAGTCCTGCGGCGTCGGTGTTGAGATTGAGCGCGCCGAATTTTCCGACGCCTTCCATCTGCGCGACGATGCTCAGAATCTTGTGCAGACCTCGATAAGGCAAGCCCAGAACCAGGCTGAGGTAGACCTGGGAAATCCGGGGTTTGCTGGCGGGCGTTCTTGCCAGAGCCCGCAGGGTTGCGGCATCGACTTCGCCCGAAGCGGGAAGCCCACGATTGGACTGGAAGTTTTGCACCGCCGTAGCGGTCTTGCTGCCGAACCGCCCGTAGGCGGCGGAGAGGAGGCCGGGCAGGCCGGTATGGCCGTGGCCCGACAGCAGGTCCTGGATGGCGCCGACGGCATCGCCCGCCGGCTCGTGACTGTCGATGGCAGCGCTGCTCTGCCCACGGAACAGGGCGTCGATCCGGGGAATCCCGCACTCGATGCCGGTTTCCGGGGGCGGGACCGGCGGTGCGGCTGGCGTCGGCAGCGGAGCCGGCGCCAGCGGCTGCGGAGTGTCGGTGGCGCCCGCCCACAGAAAGGCGTTTTCCGGCGTTTCGTACCAGACGGCGTTCCCTCTGATCCGCTCGCCGCGGTCGGTGAAGCCCGTGACCGCCACGTCCGTTCCTCGCGGCAGGGTGCGAAGGATGCGGGCGCGGGTGTTGGGTGCGCCTTCGCGGAGATTTGCGGCACCGAGGAGCCGTACGAAGCGCTGTTCCAAACTTGCGGCGAGCGGACCCGAACCGGGCGTCGGCCGGGCCGGGGCGGGTTGGGAAGCGATCCGTTTCAGCAGCTCGGCGCGGTCGAATCCAGGGCCGGTGCAGTCGCGCGAAGCCCGTATCTCGGCGTGCAGCACGACTTGCTCCGCGTCCGCCGGGAAGCCCCAGTACGCCGCTATCTCCCGTATCAGCTCCGCCGTGGCGCCGTACATTTCCTCGGACCAGTTTTCGCCCGGCCCGACGGCGGCGGCGACGCCTATCGTCATCAGGTTGGGGTTGATGCCCCGGCGATAAAGCGCCCAGCTCGGGTTGACGACCAGGCCGGCGTGATAGGCCGTGTCCGCTTCGTCCACGTACTGGTGGACCAGGCCGCCGGCAGCCACGACGTAGTGGCAGGATTCGCTGGATTTGGGGTTGGCGAACAAGGCGTCGGCGGCTTGCAGGCTTGGGTAGGCATGGATGACGACGGCCTGAGGCTCATGGCCGCGCCGGCCTTGGGTGAAGTTGTCCGGCGGGCAGCCGATCCATTGTTTGAGCATGGCAGGCTCTCCTAGCCCAGTATGCCGCGTTCGCCGGCGAGTGGCGGTGCGGCCGGCGTACCGCCGGCGGTCTGGTCCGCAGACGTCTGGGGGCTCTGCCGTTCGCGCCGTTGCTCGTCATCCCTCACCGCCAGGACGCCGCGAAGCTTGAGCAGGTTCTGCAGCGCGGCGTACCAGAAAGGCGCGCCGAGGCTGAGGAGAAACACCGAGAGGATCATGCCGATGGGATTGACCTCGCGCCATCGTCCAATCCATCCCTTGCTGCTGCCCAGGACGTTGATGAGGCCGAGGTCTTGCAGATATTCCAGGTCGGTTCTGACGCCGGCCGGACTGCCGGTGGTGAACTGGGCGGAAACTGGAGATTGCGGTGCCATCGTGCCTGCCACCGCAGTCGGAACAGAGGCGGGTTTGCCTTTGGGCTCCTCCGCCCGGCCCGGAATGGCCGCCGTGCCATCGGGGCCTTTCGTGTGCGGACTCGGGAGGGGAGTGGCATTGACGGACGGCGGAGCCGGAATCTTTGGCCTGGAGGCATCGCCCGCCTTTTCGGGTTTACCGGCGTCGCGCGGCCGTTGGTCCAACTCGAAGGCCTTTTGGACCAGGGCGTTTCTGAGTTCTTCGTCGACGGACAGCCGGTTGATGATGTCGATGGTGTCAAGCTGAACCGTGGCGACCACGACGACCGAACAGGCCACCGTGATCAGCCGGGTGGTGGCGGTAAATCGTTCGGAAACCCGGTCGATGGTCTGGTCGAACCAGCCGTTGATCTTGGCCACCAGGCGGCTGTTGGCCTCCTGCAACAGCGCCACGTTGTGGCGGACATTGGTCGCGAGTTCCGGATGGCTCAATTCGAGCTGCAAGGCATAGGCCCGGACGTTTTCGAGCGTGGCTGCCGGGTCCTCGATGCCGTTCTTTTCCAGCATATTGGCGAGAATTTGCCTGGCGGAGTCGGACAAGCGGTTCTTGCTGTCTCTCGGCGTCTGGCCGCTGGCGATGTCCAGCAGCAGCTTGGTGAATTCCTCGCGGTGTATCGTGGCGCCGAGCCGCTGTCCCACATGGCTGATCATGGGGTGGGTCAGCACGGCGCGGGATACCTGCTCCGCCATCTCGCGGCTCAGGCTGGGATCGATCTGCCGCAGCAGATCGCCCAGCCCGCGTGAGAGATGTTTTCCCCGCGTATTCGCCAAATCGGTGATGAGCTGCGTCAGTACGGTTACCGCCATGCTGGCGATGAGCATGACGACGGAAACCCCCAGCAGGATGTCGATGGTTTTCAGCATTGCCGAATCCTCCGATTGGCGGAAAATGCCAGGCCGGGCTTTGCGGCCCGGCGGAAAAATCCGAATCTTCCCTGTTCGATGAACCGCTTGCCGAATGGGCGCCACCGCAGTTTAGCCGGAAATGTGTCCCTGGCGATATTCGCGATTCGTCTCCGCCCGTTGAAACCGCCGCAATGAGGACATCGGTGTTCTGCTAGCCTTCCAGTACCTTCCGAATGCAGCGCTTCATGGTTTCCTTCAAGGCAAGCGCCGCGCGGTAGAGCTGCGATTCCTGCACCAGTGCGTGCGCCCAGTGCACCAGTCGCATGATCCATTCGTAAAGCCGGGCGAACCAGGCGAACGACATCAGGGCCGGCCGCGTCAGCCTGAAGACCCGGGCGACCAGCAGCGTGCCGAGCAGCTTGGCGGCGATTTCCAGCAGGATACCGGCGGTCATCGCGCCGTGAACCATCAGCATCACCGCGCCGACGTTGAGCGGCGCGACGGCCGCCAGGGGGATGGCGAAGGCTGTCAGCGCCAGCTTCGGGGAAGCCTGTGAAAGCCAGGCATCGAAGCGTTCCAGATGCAGAAGGCGGGAGAGCCGTTGGCCGAGAACGGTCAGGATGTCCCAGAGCCATTCTTCGAACAGGACCAGAACGGCGAGGACGGACAGAAGGAGCTGTTTCAGCACGGCGGGTCGAAAATCGCGGGATGAACAGGACAGATGCGGGCGACGGGCGGTTCCGCGGCTGCGGCCGCCCGCCGTCGGCTCAGGCGGACAGGTTGGCCGAGCGGTGCTCGGCGAGGAGTTTTTGCAGTGCTTCCTCGCTTTCCTTCGGCAGGCTGGTATAGAGAATCTCGCCACCGAACCGGGCCAGCTCGGGCTCGACCTTGTCCCGCGTGATGTTGCGCAGCGCCATGAAGATGGCGGAGGTGCCGGGCCGCATCTTTTCGCTGACGTTCTTGATGAAGCCGTCGTCGATCCCGTAATCGCTCAACGAACCGCCGATCGCGCCCGCCGCGGCCCCTACCGCCATGCCCGCCAGCGGTGACAGGAAGATGAGTCCGATCAGCGCGCCCCAAAGCGCGCCGGAAGTGGCGCCGATGGTGGTGAGGTCGACCGCCTGATGGAGTTTGATCTTGCCCGATTCCTTGTCGCGTACCACGACGCATGCGTCTTCCAGGTCGACCAGGTAGCCGCGCTGCAGGCGCTTGAGCGTGGCCATGACTTCGGCGGCGCGGAATTCGTCGGGGTAGACGATCGAGATCAGTTCTGCCATTCGTGGACTCCTTGGTGAATGATGGTCGTAGGGATCGAGCGCGGCCTGGGGGCCGTGCCGCCGCTATGGTAGCCCGATCGGCGTCGTCAGCGTATTGCGGAAACGAGAAAGATTCCGAAGGCGAGGGCGATGAGCCCCCAGAGGCGGATGGCGGTTTCCGGCTGCTGGGCCCACCATTCGATGATCGTCGCGAGCCGGACGTGGCCGAGGAGGGCGACGATCGCGGCACCGGCCAGGGACAGATAGCCGAGCGCGGTGAGCGTTCGAGGGTAGGCCGAATCGGCGGCGGCCAGGAGCAGGGCGATGCCGAGCGCCAGGCGCAGCGCGGCGGCATAATGCACGCCTTTCGGCGTGGCCCAGAAGTTCCGGGCGAGCCCGACGAAATCCGCCGGCCTGATAAGCCCGAAAGCCCCGAATGAGGCGATGAGCATGCCGAACATCGCAACGACCAGGCGCATCATGTCAGCCTCCTGTTTCGATTCTGGATAGGGGCTGGCGTCCCATCGGACCCAGCCGGAAGCTGCTTCCGCAGTTCGAGCCGCCGCTCTTGCCGGCGAGTGGAAGCAAGGATCCGAGTCTGGCGCCGGGTTTGAGCTCGGGAGGTAGGTTTACGCGCACCTCGATCAGCATTCCACGCTCGCAGTTCAGCCAAATCCGGTCGCGGGCACCCGTCCCCAAGGATACATCCAGTCTAGGAGTCTGTCGGACTATGGATTTACTCGGGTCGGGATTCTTGGAATCGAGAATTTTTCGGGGGCATTGGCGGGGTAGTCACCAGCGTTTCGCGTCGATAACTAGACCAAGATGTGCCCCGCCTCCCCCATGGCGGCGCTATTGGTGTGTAACGCTTGGTTTTTACGTGAAGCCTGTCACGCTGCCGCCAACACGTGCATCCGCCTCAGATTGAACGCCATCGCCACCAGCTTCCATTCTCCGGCCACTGCCTCCAAGCCGCGCAGAGAGAACTGGCGGAATCCCAAGACCTGTTTGATGATGCCGAACACCGGCTCCACCGTGGATTTGCGCTTGGCGTAGCGGGCCTTCCCTGCCTTCGTTTTGAGTTTCCAGGCCATCTTCTCCACGGGATCGGTGGTTTCCGGTTCCGGGGCATCCGGAGCCAGGCGTTCCGCCAGCGGCACGTGATGGCTGTCCCGTCCCATCGCGATCAGCGGTTCGATCTGCTGTTCGCAGCAGGCGTGCACGTTGCCGGCGCTGAAGTAGCCCGTGTCGGCCAGCAGGGCTTCGGGCTTCCCCAGGCTTCCGGCAGCTTCTCGATCTCGGCCAGCATCGGTTCGACCTGCTGCTTGTCGTTGGTCTGCTGACTGACGGTGGTGGCGACGATCAACATCGTCTCCACATCCACCGCAGCCTGGCTGTTATAGCCCTGGAGGAAACCCGCGTGGCTCGGCATGATGCGGGATTCCTCGTCGGTCAGATTGATCTGGTCGCTGGCCTTCGGCCCGGTTTCCGGCGGCTTCGGCTCCTGCCCACGTGGCTTCTTGCCCGCCTGCCGCTGGCCTTCGCGACGGGCTACCTTGGCTTCATAGTCCTGCTGCGCCCGGGCATCGCGCTCCGCGACCCGCTCCACGATCTTGGCCTTCGCCTCCGCCAGGGCCTTCAGCCGATCCTGCCGCCGCGCCAACTCCTCTGGCAGGTCGATGCCGTCCGGCTCCTCCGCCCCGTCGGCCTCCGCCGCCTTCTGCAACAAGGCCTGCACCTCCTCCCGCAACTGCGCTTCCAACTTCTCGATGTGGCCATGAGACAAGGCCTTGTGCTTGGAGGCGTTGGCCTTAATCTTGGTCCCGTCCAGGGAAATCTGCCCGAGCCTCACCAGCTTCATCGCCTGCGCCAGGCTCAAGACCTGAACGAACAGGTCCTCCAGCTCCCCCAGAAAGGTCTTGCGAAAGTGGGCCAGGGTGTCATGATCGGGATGGGTTTCCGCCGACAGAAAGCGGAAGGCCACCGAATCGTAGGTGGCCCGCTCAATCTTGCGGCTGGAGAACACCCCGGTGGCATAACCATAAACCAGCAGGGCCAGTAGTACCGACGGATGGTGCGCCGCCGACCCGCGCCCCGAGTAGCGGCTCGTCAGTCGACTTAAATCCAGCTGATCGATGACCTCGACGAGGAACCGTGCCAGGTGGTTGGCTGGCAGCCATTCGTCAACCGAGGGCGGTAGCAGATACTGCTGGTGGCGATTGACGGGGATGAAGCGGCTCATCGGGTCTCACCTTGTCGCGATCTATCCGGAATAGGCCGCTATGTTAACGGAAACAGCGGACTTCCGCCCCTCCAATCCGGTTCGAACCAGAACCGGAAAGTCCGACAGACTCCTAGCGAGAAAATCCTCCGTGCGCACCGTCCGCCCGATACGGACCGTGGCAAACTCGGCGATACCGGAACCGTTGAACTGTCGGGTCAGGTCGGCGGCCAGAGCAAAATAGGCATCGCTCGACATCGCGGTCTGACAGGTGCCGTGCTTATGCCATTCGTGGCGCTCCAGGCAGGATGCGGATCCTGGCATGACCTCGGCCAGCGCGGCCTTCCCGGCAGGCTCGAGGGCGACGGGGGGATAGTCGCAGAAGTCGCGCCTGGACTGCTTCACCTCCCCGCAGAAGCCGTAGCCCGTCCCGCAGCCCGACTTGTTCGGCCACAGCCCGTGGAGGCTGAAATTGCGGGCGGGGTAGGCCGCCGGATCGGCGACGCGGCATTCCGGATTGTCGGGCTTGAGCTCGCAGAAGGCCGGCTGCCAGCTCAGCGCCAGCACGTAAGCGTCCGCCTGCCCCGCAAGATCGCATCGTTCCATGGCCGGTTCGGCTGTCGTGTCCGGCTCCAGCCGGCCGCAGTCCCGGCTCACCCAGCGCTCGGGCGGATTGGCCGCGGGCAGGCGGAGCCTGTACCACCCGGCGCCATCCGGCTTGTTGGTCTCGATCACCGGATAAGCCTTTCCCGCAGCGACGCGGACGCCGTCCGGGTTGGTCTGCTTGTTTTTCGAGACGTAGGCCGGGCAATCGCGGTCTGCAGTGAACGTGGTTTGCGCGGTTGCGGGCCGAGCGGCGTGTGCAAGTCCGACGGACAGGACGAAGGTGAACCAGATCCTGCAGATCATTGGAGGTTTGAGCAAGCCAATGTGCCTGAACTTTTTCTAGCCCGGATATTTCAAGAAAGTGGGCGAATCTCGCTTAACCAATTGATATAATTGGAGTTGCGCCAATAACGCTTCGTACGAAGCCTAAACGAGACCGCCCAATGAGTGATTCTATCCCGACCCAGCTCCGTTTTCCCACCGTCGCCGGCTTCACCGTCCGTGCCGACTTCGAAGGCGGCGCGGTGTCCAGCGACTTCGGCGCCCTCCTCCTGCAGGGCGTGGATCGGCAGACCGGATTGATCGCCCGTCTGGCCTCGGCCATTCAGGATCGCCGGCACCCTTCCTACATCGCCCACAGCTTGGCCGACCTCCTGCGTCAGCGCATCTTCCAGACCGCCTGCGGCTATGCCGACGGCAACGACGCCAACAGCCTGCGCCACGATCCCGTGTTCAAGCTGGCGGCCGAGCGGGCGCCGTTGGATGCCGACAACGCCCTGGCTTCCGGCCCCACCTTCTCGCGCTTGGAGAACGGAGTCTCCCGCAAGGACATCTACCGCCTGGCCCGCGCCTTCGTCGATGCCTTCATCGCCAGCTACACCACCCCGCCCGCGGTCATCGTCTTGGACATGGACCACTCCGAAGACCGCACCCACGGGCAGCAGGAACTGGCCTTCTACAATCACCACTACGGCAGCCACTGCTATCTGCCGCTGTTCTTGTTCGAGGGCCTCTCCGGCAAGTTCATCACCGCCGTGCTGCGGCCCGGCAAACGCCCCACCGGGCGCGAGAACGCCGCCATCCTCCAGCGGGTCGTGCGCCGCCTGCGCCAGGCCTGGCCGGATACCCACCTCGTCCTGCGCGGGGATGGCCATTTCGCCAACCCGGAGTTGATGGCCCTGTGCGAAGCCGATGCACGGATGGATTTCCTCTTCGGCCTGGCCGGCAACCAGGTGCTGACGCCCAAGGCCGAGCCGCTGCTTGCCAAGACGCGCGCCTTGCATGCGCAACGCTGTGATTTCGCTCGCCGCGCCGAACAGCCCGAGCCGGCGGCGACCCGTTTGTATGACGAGGTGGCCTACCAGGCCGGTTCCTGGCCCAAGGCCTATCGGGTGGTGCTCAAGGCCGAGGTCATGGGCCTGGGGGACAACCCGCGCTTCGTCGTGACCTCGCTCGCCGACCCGACGCCGGAGGCGCTGTACCGGGATCTGTACTGCGCACGCGGCCAGGACGAGAACTTCATCAAGGCGGTGAAGAACGATCTGGCCAGTGATCGCACCGCCGACCATGCCTTCCTCGCCAACCACCTGCGCCTGTTCTATGCCTGTGCCGCCTACAGCCTGATCCACAGCCTGCGGGAGCACACCCTGTGCCACACCGAACTGGCCAAGGCGCAGCCCATGACCCTCATCCTGAAGCTGTTCAAGCTGGCGGTGCGGGTGGTGCAGTACAAGGACCGGATCAAGTTGCACTTGCCGAGCGCCTGTCCGGTGAAGGCGCTGTTGCACCGGGTCACCGAGATACTCTATCTCGTCCGACCACCGGCCATGGCCTGAAGCGCGCCGTCACCCTCAACCGAGGAGGATCCGGCAGGACTCGGAGGGTTGATTGCGTCCAGTGTCTGGATTCCGGCCACCACCCCCGCGAAAAGAGGCAGGTCGAGGGGCTGCCCATGCCTCATGGGGGGCGTAGGTCAGTTCGGTGGACTGAAAAAATAGGCAGCTGGCCAAGCTATCGGGCGCAGGGGGCATTTTTATGAAACATCCGGGCTAGGAGTCTGTCGGACTTTCCGGTTCTGGTTCGAACCGGATTGGAGGGGCGGAAGTCCGCTGTTTCCGTTAACATAGCGGCCTATTCCGGATAGATCGCGACAAGGTGAGACCCGATGAGCCGCTTCATCCCCGTCAATCGCCACCAGCAGTATCTGCTACCGCCCTCGGTTGACGAATGGCTGCCAGCCAACCACCTGGCACGGTTCCTCGTCGAGGTCATCGATCAGCTGGATTTAAGTCGACTGACGAGCCGCTACTCGGGGCGCGGGTCGGCGGCGCACCATCCGTCGGTACTACTGGCCCTGCTGGTTTATGGTTATGCCACCGGGGTGTTCTCCAGCCGCAAGATTGAGCGGGCCACCTACGATTCGGTGGCCTTCCGCTTTCTGTCGGCGGAAACCCATCCCGATCATGACACCCTGGCCCACTTTCGCAAGACCTTTCTGGGGGAGCTGGAGGACCTGTTCGTTCAGGTCTTGAGCCTGGCGCAGGCGATGAAGCTGGTGAGGCTCGGGCAGATTTCCCTGGACGGGACCAAGATTAAGGCCAACGCCTCCAAGCACAAGGCCTTGTCTCATGGCCACATCGAGAAGTTGGAAGCGCAGTTGCGGGAGGAGGTGCAGGCCTTGTTGCAGAAGGCGGCGGAGGCCGACGGGGCGGAGGAGCCGGACGGCATCGACCTGCCAGAGGAGTTGGCGCGGCGGCAGGATCGGCTGAAGGCCCTGGCGGAGGCGAAGGCCAAGATCGTGGAGCGGGTCGCGGAGCGCGATGCCCGGGCGCAGCAGGACTATGAAGCCAAGGTAGCCCGTCGCGAAGGCCAGCGGCAGGCGGGCAAGAAGCCACGTGGGCAGGAGCCGAAGCCGCCGGAAACCGGGCCGAAGGCCAGCGACCAGATCAATCTGACCGACGAGGAATCCCGCATCATGCCGAGCCACGCGGGTTTCCTCCAGGGCTATAACAGCCAGGCTGCGGTGGATGTGGAGACGATGTTGATCGTCGCCACCACCGTCAGTCAGCAGACCAACGACAAGCAGCAGGTCGAACCGATGCTGGCCGAGATCGAGAAGCTGCCGGAAGCCTGGGGAAGCCCGAAGCCCTGCTGGCCGACACGGGCTACTTCAGCGCCGGCAACGTGCACGCCTGCTGCGAACAGCAGATCGAACCGCTGATCGCGATGGGACGGGACAGCCATCACGTGCCGCTGGCGGAACGCCTGGCTCCGGATGCCCCGGAACCGGAAACCACCGATCCCGTGGAGAAGATGGCCTGGAAACTCAAAACGAAGGCAGGGAAGGCCCGCTACGCCAAGCGCAAATCCACGGTGGAGCCGGTGTTCGGCATCATCAAACAGGTCTTGGGATTCCGCCAGTTCTCTCTGCGCGGCTTGGAGGCAGTGGCCGGAGAATGGAAGCTGGTGGCGATGGCGTTCAATCTGAGGCGGATGCACGTGTTGGCGGCAGCGTGACAGGCTTCACGTAAAAACCAAGCGTTACACACCAATAGCGCCGCCATGGGGGAGGCGGGGCACATCTTGGTCTAGTTATCGACGCGAAACGCTGGTGACTACCCCGCCAATGCCCCCGAAAAATTCTCGATTCCAAGAATCCCGACCCGAGTAAATCCATAGTCCGACAGACTCCTAGTGCCGGGCGGAAAGTGACAGACCTGGATCACCATCCCCAGTTCGTCGGCCAGTTGCTGCAGCTCAACCTTCCAGAGCCGCACACGATAGCCGTTACTGCCGCCGCAGTCGGCGGTGATCAGCAGGCGACGCGCGGCCGGATAGAGTGGCTGGCCCATCTCGCGCCACCACCGGCGGATACTCTCAACCGCAAATGCCGCCGTGTCGTGGGTGATCCCAACACTGACCCAGCCCTGGTTGGCGCCCACGTCATACACGCCATAGGGCGCGACTTTACCCAGTTGCGGATCGATGAAGTCGTAGACGCGTACGCCCTCCGGCCGACCTTTCGGCTGCCATTCGCGCCCGCCATTCTTGAAGTCCCCGACCAGTTCTTTCTTTTTGGTATCAACCGAGACCACCGGATCGCCCGCCGCCTGATACTGCGCCGCCGTCGCGGCAATGTGGCTGAACTGCGCATCACGATCGGCCTGCTGACCCCCTTCGTGAATCTTCCGGGTCGCTTGCAGACTGTAGTCCAACTGCGCCAGCAAATCACACACGGTGCGCTGGCTCACCTGATGACCTTGGGCCACCAATTCCTTGGCCAAACGCGGCGTACTCTTGCAGGTCCAACGCAACGGCGACTGCGGGTCCCCACGCGTCGTCGGTTCGACCAACGCATCCAGGTCGCGCAACAGCGTTGGGTCTTTGGCCGTCAGCTTCTTGCGCCCACCACCCTTGGCCCGAACACGGCCCATCCTCGCCGTGACTGGCTCGCCACCGGATGGCGCCATAGCGAGCTCGCGCAGACCGGCATAGATCGTCGTGCGCGACAAACCCACCGCGCTCGCTACGGTACTGACGCCCCCATGGCCGAGGGTAAGCGCCTCAACCGCTGCCCACAACCGCAGCGTTGCTTCGTCCAGACGGCCGGAAAGCGCCAGAAATTTTTCCTCAATCACCTTGGTGGCGTCCATGCACAAAGCGTAGGCACAGACCGCTCACTGTTCAAGTTATTTCTGCTAGGCTCCTAAGCGCTGAGCTTGGAAGTCGCCAGCGTTCGGTGGAGAACATTCGGCGATTCCCACGAGAGGGACCGCAGTGGTGGTTGCCGGAAAATGAGCCGGCCCTGAGCTTCCGCGACGGGACGTTCGTCCAGGTTCCCTTGGAATGTCGGTTAGCAGGCGAGTTTGGTCTGTCCTGTCCCATGCGAGTGCTGCCCGAAACATGACTGTATCGAGGCAAGAATAGACACGCAAAGGGATGGTGAATTCGGTGGAGCCGATTTACGGCCCCACCTGTGGGCTCAAAAACTCGACAAGCCGACGAAGTTGTAGCCGGCATCCACATAGAGAATCTCGCCGGTGATGCCGGAGGCGAGGTCCGAGCAGAGGAAGGCGGCGGCGTTGCCGACTTCTTCGATGGTGACGTTCCTGCGCAGCGGGGAGGCCTGTTCGGCTTTCGCCAGCATTTCCCGGAAGTTGGCGATGCCGGAGGCGGCCAGCGTCCGGATGGCGCCGGCGGAGACGGCGTTCACCCGGGTGCCTTCCGGTCCCAGGGAATAGGCCAGGTAGCGGACGTTGGCTTCCAGACTGGCCTTGGCGACGCCCATGACGTTGTAGTTGGGGACGGCGCGTTCGGCGCCCAGGTACGACAGGGTAAGTAACGAGCCGTTGCGGCCGGCCATCATCGCCCGGCCGGCCTTGGCCAGGGCGGCGAAGCTGTAGGAGCTGACGTCGTGGGCGATGCGGAAGTTCTCGCGGGTGACGGAGTCGATGTAGGAGCCTTCCAAGGCTTCGCGGGGGGCGAAGGCCACCGAGTGGACGATGCAGTCGAGGCCGTCCCAGTGCTTGCCTAGATCGGCGAACAACTGCTCGATTTCGGCGTCATCGGAAACGTCGCAAGGCAGGACGATGGAGGAGCCGCATTCGGCGGCCAGCTTTTCCACGCGTTCCTTGAGCTTCTCATTCTGGTAGGTGAAAGCGATCTCCGCGCCCTGCGCCTTCATCGCTTCGGCGATGCCCCAGGCGATCGAACGGTTGCTGGCGACGCCGACGATGAGTACGCGCTTGTCTTGCATGAAGCCCATGGGGATGCTCCTTCGGGATGGGGTTCTTGGAAAGGCGCAGAGTATCGCCAAGGGTCCAAGGGCTGTCCAGCGCTATCGTGTCCGCAGGGTTCGCGTATAATTGCCCACCTTTTTCATGGGCTCGGACTGTGAGTATCGGATCGAACCAACTCGGGCTTTACCTGACGCTGTTCGCGGCCTTGGGGCTGGGGGGCTGCGAGGGGCCGCTCAACAGCCCATACCCGGCGGCCGATGCCGAGCGCAACATCCTGTATTCCTCGTTTTCGGAGCGCCCCAAGCACCTCGACCCGGTGCGTGCCTACAGCTCCGACGAAAGTCTCATCATCGGCCAGATTTACGAGCCGCTGCTGCAGTACCACTACCTCAAGCGCCCTTATGCCCTGGAGCCGGCGACCGCCGAGGCTTTGCCGGAGATCCGCTATCTCGACGCCAGCGGCAAGGTGCTGCCGCCCGGCGCGCCGGATTCGGCCATCGCCTACAGCGAGTACGACTTCCGCCTGAAACGCGGCATCCGTTTCCAGCCGCATCCGGCCTTCGCCCGCGGCGCGGGGGGAGAGTATCTCTATCACCATCTGAACTCCGAGCAGCTCGCCGGCATCCGGACCTTGGCGGATTTCCCCGAAACCGGCACGCGCGAGCTGACGGCGGATGACTACGCCTATCAGATCAGGCGTCTGCTGCATCCGGCGCTGCATTCGCCGATCGCCGAGTTGATGAAGGAGCACATCGTCGGCTTCAAGACGTTGGGCGATACCCTGGAGCGCGACTATTTCGCGGCAGCCAAGGGGCGCTTCTTCGATCTGCGGCGGTATGCCCTGGAAGGCGTCCAGGTTCCCGACCCGCACCGGCTGATCATCCGTCTGAACGGCAAGTACCCGCAGTTCCGCTTCTGGTTGGCGATGACCTTCTTCGCCCCGATGCCCTGGGAGGTCGACGCCTTCTATGCCCAGCCTGGGCTGATCGAGAAGAACATCACCCTGGACTGGTATCCAGTGGGGTCGGGTCCTTATCTGCTGGCGGAGAACAACCCCAACCGCCGCATGGTGCTGGAGCGCAATCCGTACTTCCACGAGGACCGTTATCCGGCGGAGGGCGATCTCGAGGACGGGCCGAACGGTCTGCTGGCCGATGCGGGCAGGCTGCTGCCGCTGGTCGACCGGCTGGTGATGAACCTGGAGAAGGAAACGATCCCCTATTGGAACAAATTCCTGCAGGGCTATTACGATTATTCCGGCATCGCTTCGGACAACTTCGACCAGGCCGTGCAGTTCGGTAGCTCGGGCGGTCCGGAACTGACGCCGGAAATGCTGGAGAAGGGCATCCGGCTGGAGACTTCCGTGGCGGCTTCCGATTACTACCTGGGATTCAACCTGCGCGACCCCGTGGTCGGCGGGCTGGACGAGGCGCATTGCAAGCTGCGCCGGGCGCTCAGCATCGCCATGGATTACGAGGAATTCATCTCGATCTTCATGAACGGCCGGGGGGTGCCGGCTCAGGGCGTGCTGCCACCCGGCATCTACGGCTACCAGGAAGGCGAGAAGGGGATCAATCCTTACGTCTACGACTGGGTGGACGGGGCGCCCCAGCGCAAAAGCGTCGAAACCGCCCGCCGTCTGCTCGCCGAGGCGGGCTATCCCAACGGCGTCGACGCCGCGACCGGCAAGCCCCTGGTGCTGTATCTCGATCTTTCCACCCATGGGGCGGACGACAAGCCGCTGCTGGCCTGGTACCGCAAGCAACTGGAGAAGCTCGGCGTGCAGCTGGTGTTCCGTGCCACCGACTACAACCAGTTCCAGCAGAAGATGGCGGCGGGCAATGCCCAGATCTACCAGTGGGGCTGGAATGCCGATTACCCCGATCCGGAGAACTTCTTCTTCCTGCTGTACGGGCGCAACGCCAAGGTGCCGAACGGCGGCGAAAATGCCTCGAACTATGTCAGCGAGGAATTCGACCGGCTGTTCGAGCGGATGCGCAACCTGGACGACGGTCCGGAACGTCTGGCGCTGATCGAGGCCCTGCAGGAAAAGGTCCGGCACGATGCCCCTTGGATCTTCGGGCTGCATCCCAAGGGGTTCTCGCTGCATCATGCCTGGTACGGCAACCTCAAGCCCAACCTGATGGCCAACAACAAGCTCAAGTACATGAAGATCGACGCCTGGCAGCGCGCGGCCCGCCGCGCCGAGTGGAACCGGCCGGTCTGGTGGCCGCTGCTGGGGGGGCTTACGCTGCTGCTGGCCGCTGTCATTCCGGCCTACCGCAGTTATCGCCGGCGGCAGAGGGCCTCGGCGCTATGACGGCGTATCTCATCCGCCGCACGCTGTACGCGCTGCCCTTGCTGCTCGGGGTCAACGTCCTCACCTTCGTGCTGTTCTTCGTGGTCAACAGCCCCGACGACATGGCGCGCATGCATCTGGGCCAGAAGCACGTGACCCAGGAGGCGATCGAAAAATGGAAGCACGAACGCGGCTACGATCTGCCGCAGCTCTGGAACGGCGGGGCCGAAGGTACGGCCAAACTGACCGAAACCATCTTCTTTCAGAAATCGGTGGGGCTGTTCCTGTTCCGCTTCGGCCGCTCCGACAACGGGCGCGACATCGGCGCGGACATCGCCCAGCGGGCCTGGCCTTCGCTGGCCTTCGCCGTGCCCGCCCTGATCTTCGGACTCCTGGTCCACATCACGCTGGCGGTGGGGCTCGTGTTCTTCCGCCTGACCTACCTGGAATTCTGGGGCGTCGCGGTGTGCGTGGCGCTGCTTTCGATTTCCTCGCTGTTCTACATCATCGGTGGCCAGTTCGTATTGGGCAAGCTCCTGCTGCTGGTGCCGATCTCCGGCTATGACGGCGGCTGGAACGCCGTCAAGTTCCTGGTCCTGCCGGTGCTCATCAGCGTGGTGGCGGGCATCGGTCCCGGCGTGCGCTGGTATCGCACGCTGTTCCTGGAGGAGGTCGAACGCGACTATGTCCGCACCGCCCGCGCCAAGGGGCTCTCGGAAACCCTGGTGCTGTTCACCCACGTTCTGCGAAACGCGCTGATCCCGATCCTCACCGGCGTCGTGGTCATCCTGCCTTCGCTGTTCATCGGCAGCCTCATCACCGAATCGTTCTTCGCCATTCCGGGCCTGGGCAGCTACACCATCGACGCCATCGCCCAGCAGGATTTCGCCATCGTCCGCGCCATGGTGTTCCTGGGCTCGGCGCTGTACATCTTGGGATTGGTGCTGACCGACATTTCCTACACCCTGGCCGACCCGCGCGTGCGCCTCGACTGATGCTGACCCTGTTCTGGACCGACGCCTTATTTCTGCTGCTGCTCGCCATGCTGGGTGGGCTGATCTGGCAGACCCGTCACCATGAGCATCTGCGCCGGCCGTGGCGCAAGGTCGCCCGCAGCCGCAGCGCGATGATTTCCGCGGTGATCCTGGTGGCCTATCTCTTCATCGCCGTGCTCGATTCGATTCATTTCCTTCCGCGCGACGGAGGGGGCGGAGCCCAGTACAAAACCGAGCCGGTCAGCGTGCTGGACTGGTGTTTGACGCCGTTGCGGACACGGGTCGAGAAGACCTATTCGGCGCCGCTGGCGGTCCGGGGCTATGCCAGGGAAAGCCTGCGCCTGGCCGACGGCAGTACGCGCTGGGACTATCCGCGCCTCAAGTTCGGCGGCGCCCATTTGAAGGATCCTGCACGGGGTCGGTTGGGAGACGTGCTGCGGACCGGTTTCAAGGGAGCGGCCGGGGGAATGGGCCTGGGCGCGATTCTGTGCTTCGGGGCAGTGCTGCTGATCGCAAGAGCGCGGGAGCTGCCGCTGTCCCTGGTCGGCGGCGAGGTGCTGTCGGGCCAGAGCGAGATCCCCTGGCGCGCCATCCTGGGCACCGTCGTCGCGCTGTGCGTCGTCGGCGGGGTGCTGGGCGAACTGGCACTCAAATACCACGTGTTCGGCACCGACAAGGTGGGCGAGGACGTGCTCTACCAGGCACTCAAGAGCATCCGCACCGGCATCCTGATCGGCACCCTCACCACCTTCGTGACCCTGCCGCTCTCACTGTTGCTCGGCATACTCGCCGGCTATTTCCGCGGCTGGGTCGACGACCTGATCCAGTACGTCTATACCACCCTGAACTCGATTCCCAGCGTATTGCTGATCGCGGCGGTGATCCTGCTCACCCAGGTCTACATGGCCAAGCACGAGGAGGAATTCGCCAGCCTGGCGCTGCGCGCCGATCTGCGCCTGATGTTTCTGTGCCTGATCCTCGGGATCACGAGCTGGACCGGGCTGTGCCGGCTGCTGCGCGGCGAGACCCTCAAGCTGCGCGAGATGGAATACGTCCAAGCCGCGCAAGCGCTGGGCGTGCGGCGGGGGACGATCCTGCTGCGCCACGTTTTTCCCAACGTGTTCCACATCGTGCTGATCTCGGTGGCGCTCGATTTCAGCTCGCTGGTGCTGGCCGAGGCCGTGTTGTCCTATGTCAACATCGGTGTCGACCCGACCACCGATTCCTGGGGCAACATGATCAACAGCGCCCGCCTGGAAATGGCCCGCGAGCCGCCGGTGTGGTGGTCGCTCACCGCCGCCTTCGCCTTCATGTTCGCCCTGGTGCTGGCGGCCAATCTGTTCGCCGACGCGGTGCGCGATGCTTTCGATCCGCGCCGTGCCGACTAAAGGAGTCTTGGTGTACCGAACCCTGATCCATACCGCCCGCCTTGCCGATGCCGAGGCCGCGAGCATCCTGGCGGCGATCCCCGGCCGTCTCGAACCGCGGGATACCCACTGGCTGCTGCGCCACGAGCGGCCGGCGGAACGTGAAGCCGCCGAGGCGCTGCGGGCATCGCTCCGCCTGGACGTCAATCCGCTGCCGCAGGGCTTCGACGGCGCCGCCGTCGGCTTGCTGGTCACCGACATGGATTCCACCCTGATCGCCATCGAATGCATCGACGAAATCGCCGACCGCGCCGGCCAGCGCCAGGCGGTGGCGGCGATCACCGAAGCCGCGATGAACGGCGAGCTGGACTTCGCCCAGTCCTTGCAGCGGCGGGTCGCGCTGCTGGAAGGGCTGCCAGTCTCGGTGCTGGAAGCGGTCTACGACGAGAAGGTCGGGCTGAATCCGGGGGCGGAGGCGCTGGTCGCCGCTTGCCGCCGGCGCGGCGTCCGCATCGCCCTGGTCTCGGGCGGCTTCGACTTCTTCGTCGACCGGCTGAAGGACGGGCTCGGTCTGGACTTCGCCCTCGCCAACCGGCTGGAATCGCGCGGCGGCTTCCTGACCGGCCGCATCGAAGGGCCGATCTGCGGTGGGGCGGAGAAGGCCGGCTTTCTCCTCAGCCTGTGCGGGCGGCTGGGGCTTGCCCCGGCGGCCTCCATCGGCCTGGGCGACGGGGCCAACGACGCCCGGCTGCTCGGCGTCGCGGGATTGGGCGTCGGCTACCATCCCAAACCGGCGCTGCGGGCTGTCGCCGACGCGGTGATCGAATACGCCGACCTGGCCGCCGTCGCCGATTTTCTGGAGGACACGCGATGAGCGGCCCGCTGCTGCAGGTCGAGAACCTCAAGGCCGGCTTCGTCCAGGGCGGGCAGATGACCAAGGCCGTCGGCGGCGTGTCCTTCGCCATCGAACGGGGCGAAACCTTCGCTCTGGTCGGCGAATCCGGTTCCGGTAAGTCGGTGACGGCGCTCTCCGTGCTGCGCCTGTTGCCGCAGAACGGACGGATTCTCGACGGCAAGGTGACCCTCAAGGGCCGCAACCTGTTCGCCCTGCCCGAGATGGCGATGAGCTCGGTGCGGGGCAGGCGTATCGGTATCGTCTTCCAGGACCCGCAGAGCTCGCTCAATCCGGTCATGAGCATCGGCCAGCAGGTCGGCGAAGTGCTGCGGCTGCACAAACGGCTCAACGGCGGCGCGCTGAAAGCCAGGGTGATCGAACTGCTCGGTCTGGTCGGTCTGCCTCGGCCCGACCGGCATTTCGGCGAATATCCGCACCAGCTTTCCGGCGGCATGCGCCAGCGCGTGATGATCGCCATTGCTTTGGCGGGCGAGCCGGACCTCCTGATCGCCGACGAGCCGACCACGGCGCTGGACGTGACCGTGCAGGCGCAGATCCTCGAACTGCTCAAGCGCCTGCAGCGGGAGACCGGCATGGCGCTGTGGCTCATCACCCACGATCTCGGCATCGTGCACGACCTGGCCGACCGCATCGCGGTGATGCGCAACGGCCTGATCGTCGAGGAGGCCGGCCGTGACGATTTCTTCCGGCAGCCCCGGCATCCCTACAGCCGTCAGTTGCTCGAAGCCCTGCCCAGGCTGAGCCATTGCATCGGGCGTGAACCGGTGGCGGACGGCCGTCCGCTGCTCGAAGTCCGCGACTTCAAGGTGCACTATCCCGTCCGCAAGGGCCTGTTCCAGCGCGTGGTCGACCATGTGCGGGCCGTGGACCGCGTGTCGTTCCGGCTCCAGCCGGGCGAAACGCTGGCGCTGGTGGGCGAATCCGGCTGCGGCAAGACCACCCTGGGCAAGGGCATCCTCAACCTGATCGAGACCTCCGGCGGGAAGGTGGAATTCGACGGTACCGACATCACGGCTGCTGGCGGCGAGCAGCGCCGGGCGCTGTGCCGGGCCATGCAGATCGTGTTTCAGGACCCTTATGCCGCGATGAATCCCCGCATGATCGTGGGCGACATCATCGAAGAAGGGATGAAGGCGGTGAAGCCGGAGATGAGCGCCGGGCAGCGCCGGGCGCGGGTGGAATCCCTGCTGGAATCGGTCGGCCTGAGCCCGGAAAGCCGGTTGCGCTACCCGCACGAATTCTCCGGCGGCCAGCGCCAGCGCATCTGTATTGCCAGAGCGCTGGCGGTCGAACCGCGCCTCATCGTTTGCGACGAGCCGACCAGCGCGCTGGACGTCTCGGTCCAGGTGCAGATTTTGGCCCTGCTCAAGGAACTCCGGGAGAGGGAGAAGCTCAGTTATCTCTTCATCACCCACGATCTCGGCGTGGTCGCCGACATCGCTCACCGGGTCGCCGTCATGTACCGCGGCCAAATCGTCGAAACCGGCCCGACCGAACAGGTGCTGCTGCGGCCAGAGCATCCGTACACCCGGTCCTTGCTCGACGCATTGCCGGGGCTGCGCAAAGCCTCGTAAACCTGCTGTCATCCATGTTGGCCAGCCTCAAATCCCAAGCCCGCCGCCTCAAGGCGGAAACCTTCGCGCTCTATCTGGCCGCGCGCCATCCGGCGACTCCTTGGTACGCGAAGCTGCTGGTCGCGGGCATCGTGGCGTATGCCTTCAGCCCGATCGACCTGATCCCGGATTTCGTACCAATCCTCGGTTATCTGGACGACCTGGTGCTGATCCCCTTAGGCATCCTGTTGGCGGTCAGGCTGGTGCCGCCGGCGGTGCTGGCGGAATGCCGGGCCAAGGCTATGGAGATGGCGGCGAACGGCAGGCCGGTGAGCCGTGCCGCCGGCTTCGTGATCGTGGGCATCTGGGTGGCGCTCGTGGTGCTGGGTCTGCTGTGGGCTTATTGATCGTTGTGTCGCGGCGGAGCCGCTCCCACAGTTGATCGTTCCCACGCTCCAGAGTGGGAACGATCAATCAAACGCTTAGAAAACACCCCCACAAGGCGCCGGAAAAATTCGCCAGGATCGTTTTGTCGCAGGTGGTGGGGATCGCCAAACGCTCAAAGCATCCCGAGCTGCAGCTTCGCGACTTCCGACATCATGTCGCGGCCCCACGGCGGGTCGAACACGACACTGACCTCGACGGCGGTCACGGCGGGGAGGTTCTTCACCAGGTGCTCCACGTCGCTTTGCAACACGGGCCCCATGCCGCAGCCGGGAGCGGTGAGGGTCATGACGATTTCGACCTTGAAGCCGCTCGCGCCGTCCGGGATGACCCGGCAGGCATAGACCAGCCCCAGGTCGACGATGTTGACCGGAATCTCCGGGTCGTACACGGTGCGCAGGACTTCCCACACGTTCTTTTCCACCGATTCGGCGTCCGCGTCGGGGCTGATGCCGGGCATGATGGGCGGTTCCTTGCCCAGCGCGTCGGCGTCGGCGCCGGCGATCCGCGCCATGTAGCCGCGCTCGGTGGTGACCGTGAAGTTGCCGCCCAGCGACTGGAACAGGCTGACGACATGGCCTTGCGGCAGCACACAAGGGGTGCCGTCGGGAATCTGGACCGCATTGACATCCCGCCGCAGGACGATGTCTTCACGTCCGTACATGCTGAATTTCCTCCTCGATGACGGATGGTTCGACCGCGGCGGGGGCAATCCGTTCGCCGTTGGCGTAGGGGCTGTCGCTGCGCATCAAGTCGACGAAACAGGGGGCGAGCGCCGCCGGGCCGGGGGCGGTCTCGGCTGGAAAGGCCTTGCGCCGCAGGCGCGTGCGGACCGGGCCGGGCGTGAGCAGGTTGACCCTGAGCGTGCCGGCGCCGTCGTATTCGTCCGCGAGGACGAGCGCGAAGGCTTCCAGCCCGGCTTTGGCGACGGCGTAAGGCCCCCAGTAGCTGCGCCGGCGCTCGGCTTCGCTGTCGGTGACGAAGACCACGGCGGCGGCTTCCGATCGCGTCAGCAGGGGCAGCAGGGTCCGGGTCAGGCGGAACGCGCCGGTCAGGTTGACGTCGAGCGCGTCACGCCACTGGGCGTCGCCGACATCGCGCAAGGGGCCCAGGTAATCCATGTGCGCGGCGCAATGGATCAGCCCGTGCAGTGCGCCGAGCCGGGATTCGACCGAGCCGGCGATGGCCGACAGTTCTTCGGGCGTGGCGGCGGCCAGGTCCAGCGGAGCCAGGAGCGGTTCCGGGCCGCCCTGGCGGACGATGCGGTCGTAGGTGGCTTCCAGCCGGGTGAGGGTACGGCCCAGCAGGATCACCGTCGCGCCGGCGCCGGCGCAGGCTTCGGCGGCGACGGCGCCGAGATCGCCACCGGCGCCGGTGATCAGGACGATGCGGCCTTCGAGCGTGGGGTCAGCGGTCATCATCGCGGGCAGCCGTTCAACAGCCCCCGGCGTTCTCCGCACCGGGCTTGCGGAATGCGGCCAGGTAATTGACGCCGATGTCGGATGTCAGGTGGAACTGGCCGGTGATGGGGTTGTAGCCGATGCCTTCCATGCCGGCGAGGTCCAGGCCGCGGTCGCGCGCCCAGCGGCTCAGTTCGGAGGGACGGATGAAGCTGCTGAAGTCGTGGGTGCCCTTGGGGATCATGCGCAGCAGGTATTCCGCGCCGACGATGGCCAGGAGATAGGCCTTGAGGTTGCGGTTCAGGGTGGAAAAGAAAACGGTCCCGCCGGGTTTGGCCAGCCTCGCGCAGGCGGCGACCACCGATGCCGGTTCCGGCACGTGCTCCAGCATTTCCATGCAGGTCACCACGTCGAATTCACCGGGCTGCGAGTCCGCGAGCGCCTCGGCGCCGATCTGCCGGTAGGCCACGGTCAGGCCGGATTCCCGGCCGTGTTCCTCCGCGGTGTTCAGCAGGTCCTCACTGAGGTCGATTCCCAAGGCATCCGCGCCGGCCTTGGCGAGGGCCTCGGTGAGGATGCCGCCGCCGCAGCCCACATCGACCGCCTTGCGGCCGGTCAGCGAAGTGTGCGCCTGGATGAACTGCATCCGCAGGGGATTGACGGCGTGCAGGGTCTTCAGCTCGCCGTCCGGGTCCCACCAGCGGTGGGCGTGGGAGCCGAATTTCTCGATTTCGCCGATGTGGACGTTGTCGGTTGCCATGGGTCTCGACCGGTCAGGAATGATGGATCAGTTTATCGTGCCAGATCTGCGTCTTCTCGCGGATTTCCGCGGCGTCCAGGGTCAGCAGATCGCGCTTTTTCAGCAGTTGACGCCCCGCCACCCAGACGTCGGTGACCTGCTGGCGGCCGGCGGCGTAGACCAGGTCGGACACCGGGTTGTAGATCGGCAGCGATTCGATGTGCTCCAGCCCGATGGCGACCACGTCGGCGGATTTGCCGATCGTCAGCGAGCCGGTTTCCACCGCCAATCCTAAAGCCGCCGCGCCGTTCAGCGTCGCCATCCGCAGGGCCTGGTGGGCGGGGAGGGCGGTGGCGTCATTGGCTACCGCCTTGGCCAGCAGCGCGGCGGTGCGGGCTTCGCCGAGCAAGTCCAGATCGTTGTTGCTGGCCGCGCCATCGGTGCCGAGCGCGACGTTGACGCCTGCCGCCAGGAGCTTGGCGGCGGGGCAGAAGCCGCTGGCCAGCTTCAGGTTGGATTCGGGGCAGTGCACCACGCTGGCGCCGGCTTCGGCCAGGCGTGCGATCTCGCCGTCTTCCAGCTGGGTCATGTGGACGCCGATCAGGTGCGGCCCGACCAGGCCGAGCTGATCCAGCCGTTTGAGCGGGCGCATGCCGTACTGCTGTCCGCTCCGGTGGATTTCGTCGGCGGTCTCGTGGAGATGGATGTGCACCGGGCAGTCCAGCTCCTCGGACCAAGTACGGATCCGGGCCAGCGGTTCGTCGCTCACGGTGTAGGGCGCGTGCGGCGCGAACACCGTGGCGATCAGCGGTTCGTGGCGGTAGTCGTCGCGCAGGGCCAGGCCTTTGCGGAGATATTCGTCCGCGTCGGCGGCCCAGGCGGTGGGGAAATCCACCACGATCATGCCCACCGCCGCCCGCATGCCGGCCCGCACCGCTTCGCGCGCCACCACTTCGGGGAAGAAGTACATGTCGTTGAAGCAGGTAATGCCTCCGCGGATCATCTCCGCCATCGCCAGTTGCACGCCGTCGCGGACGAAGGCTTCGCCGATCCATTTCTGCTCCAGCGGCCAGATGTGCTCCTGCAGCCATTGCATCAGCGGCAGGTCGTCGGCGACGCCGCGCAGCAGGGTCATGGCGGCATGGGTGTGGGCGTTGACCAGGCCGGGGATCAGGACGTGATGCTCCAGCCGTTCGATCCGCCGCGGCTGGTATTTGACCAGCGCTTCGGTGGTGGGGAGGAGGTCGGCGATGCGGCCGCGGTCGATGGCCAGGGCATGGTGTTCGAGCGTGACGCCGTCGGGCTCGACGGGGATGATCCAGCGCGCGGTGATCAAAGTGTCGATAATCATCGGATAATTCTGACCATTTCGCTTGGCTTTGTCACGCCGTATAGCCGGCGGAGTGGCGTACCGGTTCGGGGTGGAGAGACTTCAGCGGCTCACGGCGCGAGCGTAAATGTCCCGCGGGACGCTAGAATGGGAAGATTTTTTCGGTTCGACGGTCTTTCCATGATGAGCAATCCCGTGAGCGGGCGGATGCGCGCGGTGCAGGCGCCGATCATTCCGGTCATCGCCGCGATGATCCGCGAGCACCCCGGCGTCATTTCGCTGGGGCAGGGCGTGGCCTGGTACGGGCCGCCGCGGCGGGCGCTGGAGCGGATGCGGGAATTCGGCGAGGGGCCGGGCCAGCACCGCTACGGCCCTGTGGAAGGGCTGCCGGAGCTGCGGGCGCTGATGCGCGAAAAGCTCGAGCGGGAGAACGGCATTTCCCTCTCTGGCCGCACGGTGCTGGTGACGGCGGGCGCCAACATGGGATTTCTGAACGCGCTGTTCGCCATCGCCGATGCGGGCGATGAGATCATCCTGCCGAGCCCTTACTATTTCAACCAGGAAATGGCAGTCCGCATGCTGGGTTGCACGCCGGTCCAGCTGCCGACCGACGATCGGTTCCAGCTCGATCTGGACCGCCTGGAACGCGCCATCACGCCGCGCACCCGTGTCGTCGTCACGGTCTCGCCCAACAATCCGTCCGGCGCGGTCTACCCGGAGGCCGCCTTGCGGGCGGTCAATGCGCTGTGCCGGGAGCGGGGATTGTTCCACGTTACCGACGAAACTTACGAGTACTTCGTCTACGATGGTGCGCGCCATTTCTCGCCGGCTTCCTTGCCGGATTCCGCCGGCCACACGATTTCCCTGTATTCTCTGTCCAAGGCCTACGGCTTCGCCAGTTGGCGCATCGGCTACATGCTGATCCCGCGGGCGCTGGAACCGGCCGTGCTCAAGGTGCAGGACACCAACCTGATCTGCGCGCCCCTGGTTTCCCAGCACGCGGCAGTCGGAGCCATGGAAACCGGGTCGGCGTATTGCCGGGAAAAGCTGGCGACGACTGCGCGGGTGCGGCGCATCGTTCTCGATGCACTGGCCGGACTGGGGGAGCGCTGCCGTGTGCCGGAAGCCCAAGGCGCGTTCTACGTCCTCGTCCGCATCGAGCGCGGCGGCGATGCCTTTGCCCTGGCCGAGCGCCTGATCCGCGAATTCGGCGTGGCGGTGATCCCCGGCACCGCCTTCGGCCTCGACGGCGGCTGTTACCTGCGGATCGCCTACGGCGCGCTTCTGCCGGCGACCGCGGAGGAAGGCATAGGCCGCCTGGTGCACGGCCTGCGAACGATCATGGACGGCCGATAAGAACACATAAGAAACCTAATCACGATGACCTCTTCCCATTTTCTGACGATTATCAAACCGGCCGGCCTGGCGGTGTTGCTGCTGTTGGCGGCGGGCCTTTGGGTGCTTCACGGTTTCATCATGCCCATCGCCTGGGCGGCGGTGTTGGCTTTCGCCGTCTGGCCCTGGTACGAGCATCTCTATCAACGTGCGCCTCGCGGCGCGCGCGCCGGCTGGCTGCCGCTGGGCATGACCCTGCTGATGATGGTCTTGCTGATGATTCCCGCGACTTTCGGCGTCGTGGTGCTCGGTCACGAGGTGCAGATGCTCCACCGCCTGCTGGTCAAGGTGCAGAGTTCCGGCATCGGCGCGCCGGAGTGGCTGAGCCAGTTGCCCTGGGTCGGGGACTGGGTACAGGAAACCTGGAGCGAGACTTTCGGTAACCCCGAAACGATCAAGAATGCGCTCAATGCGCTGGGAATGGGGACGGTGTTCACCTATACCCGCGATCTCGCGGCCCAGGTGCTGCACCGCTTCATGTCCGGTTTCATCACGCTGCTCGCGCTGTTTTTCATTTTCCGCGACGGGCACGGTTTGGGACAACAGATTCTCGGCCGTTCCGTGAGCCTGTTCGGCTCAGCCGGTGCCCGCTATGCGCGGCATGCCGTCACCGCCGTGCGCGGCACGGTCAACGGCATGCTGCTGGTCGGCATCGGCAAGGGGGTCATTCTCGGGATCGGCTACTGGGCCGTGGGCCTCAGCCAGCCGGTCCTGCTCGGCACCCTGACGGCTGTCGTCGCGCTGGTGCCGTTCGCCGCCAAGCTGGTGTTCGGCGCCGCTTCGATCTATCTGATCGTCCAGGGGCATGCCGCAGCCGGCATCGTACTCGCGGTGTACGGGTTCATCGTGACCCTCATCGCGGACAACTACGTGCGGCCGGCCTTGATCGGCGGCGCCGCCAACATTCCCTTCCTGCCCACCTTGCTGGGCATTTTCGGCGGCGTCGAGGCGATGGGCTTCGTCGGCCTCTTCATCGGGCCCACCGTGATGGCCATACTCATTTCGCTGTGGCGCGACTGGAACGACGAGGCGCGCCTGTCCCAAGACTGATCGGCGCGGAGCTTCCAGGTTTGGCCGGCTGCGACGGTCCCATCGGCGTCTTCGACTCGGGAGTGGGCGGACTCTCGGTGCTGCGGGAGATACGCGCCGCGCTTCCGCACGAAAACCTGCTGTATGTCGCCGATTCGGGGCACCTGCCGTACGGCAGCAAGCCCGCGGAGTACATCGAACGGCGGGCGCTGGCGGTCGGAAGGTTTCTGCTGGGCCGGGGCGCTAAAGCCATCGTCGTGGCCTGCAACACCGCAACGGCGGCGGCGATCGCAGCGCTACGGGCCGAATTCAACGTCCCCGTCATCGGCATGGAGCCGGGCATCAAGCCTGCGATCGCGCTGTCGAAATCACGCATCGTCGGCGTGCTGGCGACCGAGGGCACGTTGAAGAGCGCCAAGTTCCGCGACCTGGTGGACCGGACCGGCGAGGCGGTGGAAGTGATCGCCCAGGCCTGCCCCGGCTGGGTCGAGCAGGTCGAGCGGGGCGAACTGGCAAGCCCCGCGACGCGTGCGCTGGTCTACAGGTATACGCAGCCGGTGCTGGAGCGCGGCGCCGACACCCTGGTGCTGGGCTGTACGCATTATCCTTTCCTGTGCGATCTCATCGCCGACATCGCCGGGCCCGAAGTGCGCATCGTCGAAACCGGCACTGCCGTCGCGCGCCATCTCCGGTGCCGCCTCGAAGTAGACCGGCTGCTGGCGCGGCGGACCGGCCCGGGTGCCGAACAGTTCTGGAGCAGCGGTTCGGAAGACGTAACGGGCCGTTCCATTGCTGTGCTATGGGCCGCCGCACATCGCGTGCAGCGTCTGCCGGCAGATTTCGCCGCTTCGGGCGTGTAGGGGGCTTGCGCTGAGGATTAGGCACAAACCCACGAAGGAGGATCGCCGCCTAAAACGGGTTTGTCCCACCCGTTTCCTTATCTCGAGTCGCAAGCAGTTCGGGCTTCAGAAGGCGCTCGGCCCGCATGACATGAAGAATGAACACATGGCCCGAATCCTCGCGATAGAAGATTCGGCAGGGTGGTTCCACGATCTGACGGCAACCCCACCCCTTGAGTTCCGGCGGCTTCGAGCCGAGCTGAGGATGTCTTTCCAGATGATCAACATGCTCAAAAACTCTCTGGACGAGGCTTCGCGCCGCTTCTGGGTTGTCTAAGGCAATGTAATCGGCAATGGCATCCAGATCACCGAGAGCTGGTTCGGTCCAGATTACTTCAGCCATCTGGCCATGCGTTGCTTCGCCTCGGCCTGGGTAAGGGTACGTCCTTCCTCAATGGCTCTCTCGCCTCGCGCAATGCCCTCGAGTAGAACCATCCGCCGTTGAAGAGTCTCGAAAGTTTCAACATCCACCAGATACGCCGCCGGCACGCCATGTTGCGTGATCAGGATCGGTTCACGATCACGGGCTAGCCGGGATAGCAGCTCGGTGGCTTGGCGCTTGAGAGTGGTCACGAGTTCAGTACGCATGTAGTGATACTAAAGTGGAACATTTTGAGGCGCAAGTCCTGTCCTAGCCTATGCGGCTCCTGAGCCCCGCTGCGGCCGATGCATGACGCCCAATCGAAGCGGCGTGGCTAGGGTGATGGGAGGCCCGGGTTTCCAGGTTTGGTTCCTAAGCTCGGGCTTTGGAACCGGCAGCCGCGCTCTAGCCGGCCTTGCGGCCTGTCTTGAGTTTTGGCCGTGTGGCGGGGGCGTCGGTCTTGTCCTTCGGCGGTACGGCGGATTGCGCCTGCAGCCAGCCGTTGATCCGGTCCAGGTCCTCGCGCTGCATCACGCTGGCGGCCTCCTTGAGCGCCACGCTGTTGACGATGTAGTCGCGCAGGGCCAGGGCGAAGTCGCGCTTGTTTTCGTAGTACTGGCGCTGTACGAACAGCACGTCCGTCATGGTGCGGGTGCCGACCTCCATGCCGGAGATGGCGGCCTCCAGCGCGCTTTCCGAGGACTTGATCGCGGTCTTGAAGGCTTTGGCCTGGCCGATGGCGGAACGGATGGCTCGATAGGCGTTCTTCACCTTGGTGCGGACCGCGCGGCGTTCCTGGTCCACCTGCTGGGTGGCGGCTTCGAAGCCGAAGCGTGCCTGGCGTACCTTGGAGTTGACGCTGCCGCCTGCGAACAGCGGCACGTTGATCTGCATCCCCACGTCCTGCTGCTGGTAGCGGTTGGGGCGGGGTGGGCGGTCGTTGTCGTAGAACTGGGCGTCGGCGATCAAGTTGATCGACGGGTAATGCCCGGCGAACTGCACCTCGATTTCCTGTTTGGCCCGGTCGGCCCGGTTGGTCGCCGCGATGATGGCCAGCGCGCTCTGCTGGGCGGTGTCGTTCCAGCGGTCGATGTCGTCCGGCATCGGATCCTCCAACGGCACTTCGAGCTTCAGGGGTTCCAGCTCACCCGGATCGTCACCCACGATCTGGCGCAGATACTCCCTCGCGTTGTTCAGCTCGTTCTCGGCGATGATGACGCCCGCCCGCGCCCGGTCCGCCGCGGCCTGCGCCTCGTTCACGTCGGTCACCGCCGACAGTCCCACCTCGAAGCGGGCGTTGGCCTGCTCCAGCTCCCGGTTGATCGACTCCAGCTCGGCTCTGGCGAACTCCAGCGATGCCTCTTTGTACAGCACGTCGAAATAGGTCTGAGTCACCCGCAGCATCACGTTCTGCAGTTCCGCCGCGTATAACGCCTCGGCCTCGGCCACCGCATTGTCGGCCTGGGCCAGCCGCACCCACAGGTCGTGTTGGTAGATCGGCTGCACCAGTTGCACGATACCGGTCGCCAGCCAGAAACCGACGTTCTTCTTGGCGTTGAACACCAGGATGGGCGAGTCGCCGGTCTGCACCATCTGGCGGGTCAGGCCGGTGGTGGCGGACACCGTCGGCAGCAGCCGGGCCACGGCCTGGGGCTTGTTCTCCAGTGCCGCGTCGCGCTGGGCCTGCGCCGCATGCAGACGGGGATCGTATTGCAGCGCGAGATCGAACACGCCGAGCAGATCGACGGCGGGGGCGGGCGGAGCGGACAATGACAGAAGCAAAGCGGCAAACGCGGGTTTGTTCATGCAGCATGAGTGGAGGAGATCGGAATGCGCGGCCAGTGACCGAACGGTCTGGCTGTCGGGCCGCTTCGGCCTGCGTGTCTTTAGGGATTATCTACCATCTCGCTACCTCATGGTGCGTTCCTTACAAATCCCATAGAATTCCACCCGCCCCCGGTTCGGGGCGCCGCTTCGCCTTGAACTCAACCCGGAATTGAACCCTTTGATCCGCTTCAACCGATTCAGAGCTTGCGCGGGCCGAGCCATGCTCAGGTCCGGAATCGTCGCATTGGCGCTGCTTCAGGCCGATGGCGCCGAGGCGGCCAAGCGGGCTTCGCCCGTCCCGCGGCAGACCCCGGCGCCGACGGCGACGCCACGGGCCGTGGACCTGTTGACCCTCGCCTATCTGGGCCAGCCGGCGGAAGCGACCGTCATTCCGCCGTATTTCGATCCCGTGGTGACCGACCGGGGTATCCAGGGCGCCCGGCTGGGGCTGGCGGACGACAATACCACCGGCCGCTTCACCCGTCAGGAGTTCGCCATCGCCGAAACCCTGCTCGCGCCGGGAGACGACGCCGAGGCGGCGTTCAAGCGGCTGGTCGCGGAGGGCCGCCGTTTCGTCCTGGCCGACCTGAAGCCGGAAGTATTGCGGCGCCTGTCCGCCCTGCCGGAAGCGCGCGACGTCCTGCTGCTGGACGTCTCCAGCCGGGACGATGCCCTGCGCGGCGAGTCCTGCGCGCCCAACGTGCTGCACCTGCTGCCGAGTCGGGCCATGCGGGCGGACGCGTTGTCCCAGTACCTGGCGAAGAAGAAGTGGAAGCGCTGGTTTCTGGCCGTGGGGCCGGCGCCGGAGGACCGCTTGTTCGCCGACGCGCTGAAACGTTCGGCCAAGCGTTTCGGGATGAAGATCGTCGCCGAGAAGAACTGGGAGCATAGCTTCGACGACCGGCGGACGCCGGAATCGGAAGTGCCGGTGTTCACTCAGGGCGGCGACTACGACGTGGTCATGGTGGCCGATGAGGCGGGACTGTTCGGGGACACCTTGTCGTACCGGACTTGGCAGCCGCGATTGGTCGCCGGCACCCAGGGACTGGTCGCCGCCGCCTGGCACCATACCCTGGAGGCCTGGGGCGCGATCCAGTTGCAGAACCGCTTCCGCGAACAGGCCGGGCGGCGGATGACCGAGGTCGACTACGGCGCCTGGCTGGCGGTGCGGGCCATCGGCGAGGCCGCGACCCGGACCCGGTCGCTGGAGTTCGAGGCGGTCAGGGCTTATATGCTGGGCGATAATTTCGCGCTGGCCGGCTTCAAGGGTGTGCCGCTGTCGTTCCGTCGCTGGGACGGCCAGTTGCGGCAGCCGGTGCTGCTGGCGCAGGAGCGCTCCCTGGTCGCGGTGGCGCCGGTGGAGGGCTTCGCCCATCCGAAAAACGAATTGGACAGTTTGGGATACGATGAACCGGAAACTCTGTGCCGTGCCAAGAAATGACTTCCGCCTGATCGGCGCCTTCCTCGCCCTGGCCTGCGGCGCAGTGGGCGCCGACACCGTCTACGTCACGCTGGAAAAGGACGACGCCATCGCCGTCGTCGACGGCGCCACCGGCACCCGGACCAAGACGGCCAAGATCGGCAAGCGCCCGCGCGGCATCCTGCTGGCGAAGGACGGCAAGAGCCTCTACGTCGCCGCCAGCGACAGCGACGTCATCCAGGTGATCGATGCGGAGACGCTGAAAGTCACCGGCACGCTGCCTTCCGGCGAAGACCCGGAAACCTTCGCCATGGACCCTGACGGCAAGTTCCTTTACGTCTCCAACGAGGACGACAACCGGGTGACGGTGATCGACATCGCCGCCCGCAAGGCGGTCAAGGAGATTCCGGTGGGCGTCGAGCCCGAGGGCATCGCCGTCAGCCCGGACGGGCGTTGGGTGGTGAGCACCAGCGAGACTACCAACATGGCGCACTGGATCGACCGGGCCAAACTGGAAGTCGTGGACAACACCCTCGTCGATCCGCGCCCCCGCGCCGCGGCCTTCACCGCCGACAGCAGACAGCTCTGGGTCAGCTCCGAGATCGCCGGCACGGTGACGGTGATCGATACGGAAACCCGCCAGCCCATCAAGACGATTCCTTTCAAGATCGCCGGCGTGACCCAGGAGAAGGTCCAGCCGGTCGGCATCCGCATCGATCCCGAGCGGCGCTACGCCTATGTGGCGCTGGGGCCGGCCAACCGCGTCGCGGTGATCGACGCGCAGAAGCTGGAAGTGAAGGACTACCTGCTGGTCGGCCAGAGGGTGTGGAATCTGGAGTTCTCGCCCGATTTCAAACGGCTGTACACCACCAACGGCCTCAGCAATGACCTGTCCATCGTCGACCTGGAATCGCACAAGGTGACCAAGTCGGTGGCCGTGGGCACACATCCCTGGGGAGCCGCGGTCAGGCCATGAGCGCTGCGGTTCCAGCGCTCGAGGTCGAACACCTTTCGTTCGCCTACGGGCCGCGCAAGGCGCTGGATGACGTGGGCTTCCGCGTCCACCGGGGCGAGTGCGCGATCCTGCTCGGCCCCAACGGGGCGGGCAAGAGCACGCTGTTCTCGCTGGTGACCCGGCTTTACGATGCGCCCGCAGGGCAGATCCGCATCGCCGGCCGCTCTTTGCGCCAGGACTCCTGCGCCGCGCTGTCCCGGCTCGGCGTCGTGTTCCAGCAGCCGACCCTCGACCTGGACCTGAGCGTCGCTCAGAACTTGCGCTATCACGCATCCCTGCATGGCTTGAGCCGCAAGGAGGCCGAGCTTCGTATCCGGGAGGAGCTGGAGCGGCAGGGCATGCACGGCCGGCGCGACGAGAAGGTCCGGCAACTGAACGGCGGCCACCGGCGGCGGGTGGAGATCGCCCGCGCCCTCCTGCACCGCCCGACCCTGCTGCTCCTGGACGAGCCCAGCGTGGGGCTGGACGTGCCCAGCCGCAAGGCCTTGGTCGACTACATCCACGAGCTGTGCCGCAGCCGCGAGCTGGCGGTGCTGTGGGCGACGCATCTGATCGACGAGATCGGCGAGGACGACAGCCTGATCGTGCTGCACAAGGGGCGGGTCCGGGCACAAGGCACCGTGCGCGAGGTGCTGGCCGGGCAGGGCGCGGAAACGGTGAGCGCGGCGTTCCACCGGCTGACGGCGGAGGGCGAGGGATGAGGCCTATGCATTATCTGCGAGCGCTGCGCGGCATCGTCGCCCGCGAGCTCCACCGCTTCGTCCACCAGCGCGAACGCTTCGTCTCCGCCCTGGTGCGGCCGCTGGTCTGGCTGTTCGTGTTCGCCGCCGGTTTCCGTTCGACCTTAGGTCTGGCCATCAGTCCGCCCTACGAGACCTATATCCTGTATGAGGTCTACATCACGCCGGGGCTTCTGGGGATGATCCAGTTGTTCAACGGCATGCAGAGTTCGCTGTCGATGGTGTACGACCGCGAAATGGGCAGCATGCGGACGCTCCTGGTCAGCCCATTGCCGCGCTGGTTCCTGCTGACCGCCAAGCTGGTCGCGGGCGTCGCCGTGTCGATTCTGCAGGTCTACGTGTTCTTGGGCGTCGCCTGGGCCTACGGCATCGAGGCGCCGGCCCAAGGCTATCTGGCGGTGCTGCCGGCGCTGCTGCTCTCCGGCGTGATGCTGGGGGCGCTCGGCCTGCTATTATCATCTTTCATCCGCCAGTTGGAGAATTTCGCCGGCGTGATGAATTTCGTAATATTCCCGATGTTTTTTATGTCCACGGCGCTGTACCCGCTCTGGAAGATCCAGGAGTCCAGCGAGCTGCTGCACTGGCTGGCCCAATGGAACCCCTTCTCGCAGGCGGTGGAGCTGATCCGCTTCGCGCTGTACGGACAGTTCAACGGGTTGGCATGCGGCTACACGGCCGGGGCCACGGCGCTGTTTCTCGGCGTGGCGATCGTCGGCTACAACCCTTCCAAAGGCATGATGCAGCGTAAAGGCGGCGCTTGAACCCAGTGAAAACCTTACTCGTTACCGGCGGAGCCGGATTCATCGGCGGCAATTTCGTGCTCAGGCAGATGCGGCAGGGCGGCGTCGAGGTCGTCAACCTGGACGCGCTGACCTATTCCGGCAATCTGCGCACCCTCGCCGAAGTCGAGGACGATCCGAACCACGACTTCGTGCTGGGCTCGATCGGCGACCGCGAGCTGGTCGAATACCTGCTGGAGCGCTATCAGCCGGACGCGATCGTCAATTTCGCCGCGGAGACCCATGTCGACCGCTCGATCGACGGCCCGGACGCCTTCGTCCACACCAACGTCGCCGGCACTTTCGAACTGCTGGAGGCCGCGCGCTGGTACTGGCGCCAACTGGACGACGAGCGCCGGAAGGCGTTCCGGTTCCTGCATGTCTCCACCGATGAGGTGTACGGCACGCTGGGTGCGACCGGCAAGTTCACCGAGGAGACGCCGTACCGGCCCAACTCGCCGTATTCGGCGTCCAAGGCCGGTTCCGACCACTTGGTGCGGGCCTATTTCCACACCTACGGCCTGCCGGTGCTGACCACCAACTGCTCGAACAATTACGGGCCGTACCAGTTCCCGGAGAAGCTGATCCCCTTGATGATCGACCATGCCTTGCAGGGCCTGCCGCTGCCGGTATACGGCGCGGGCACCAACGTCCGCGACTGGCTCTACGTGGAGGACCATTGCCGGGCGATCGAGACCGTGCTGGCCGGCGGCCGGCCGGGCGAGGTCTACAACGTCGGCGGCAACAACGAGAAGACCAACATCGAAGTGGTGGAGACGATTTGCGCCCTGCTCGACGAACTCCTGCCCGATTCCCCCCATAAACCGCACCGCCGGCTGATCCAGTTCGTGCAGGACCGGCCGGGCCACGATCTGCGCTACGCCATCGATGCCGGCAAGATCGGCCGCGAACTGGGCTGGCAGCCGGAGGAAACCTTCGAGACCGGCCTGCGCAAGACGGTGCGCTGGTATCTCGACAACCGCGACTGGGTGGAGCACGTCAAGGCCGGCAATTACGGCGGCGAGCGCCTCGGCGTCGAGAGCGCCAAGGAGAAGGCATGAGCGGAATCCGCGGCATCATCCTGGCCGGCGGTTCCGGCACCCGGCTGTATCCGCTGACCCATGTGGTCAGCAAGCAGTTGCTGCCGGTCTATGACAAGCCGATGATCTACTACCCCTTGTCGGTACTGATGCTGGCCGGCATCCGGGACATCCTGGTGATCACCACGCCGCATGATGCCGCGCTGTTCCAGGCTCTGCTCGGCGACGGCGCGCAGTGGGGTATCGATATCAGCTATGCCGCCCAGCCGAAGCCGGAAGGCCTCGCGCAGGCCTTTCTCATCGGCCGCCATTTCATCGACGGCCGGCGCAGTTGCCTGATTCTCGGCGACAATATCTTTTACGGCCACGATTTTCAGGAGTTCCTGTCCGACGCCACGGGACGCGAAGAAGGGGCCACGGTGTTCGGCTACTGGGTGCGCGATCCGGAGCGCTACGGCGTCGCCGAATTCGACGCGACCGGGCGGGTGATCGGCGTCGAGGAAAAGCCCGCCAGACCTAAGTCGAACTACGCCGTCACCGGGCTTTATTTCTACGACGAACAGGTCGCGGACATGGCGGCGACGCTCGAGCCCTCGGCGCGGGGGGAGCTGGAGATCACCGACATCAACCGGCTTTATCTGGAGCAAGGCCAGTTGCACATCCAAAAGATGGGGCGCGGCGTCGCCTGGCTGGACACCGGGACCCACGACTCGCTGCTGCAGGCATCCAATTTCATCCAGACCATCGAGGAGCGGCAGGGCCTCAAGATCTGCTGTCCGGAGGAAATCGCGATGAACAAGGGCTGGATCGGCGCGGAAGAGGTCGGTCGCCTGGCCGGCGATCTGGGCAAGAGCGGCTACGGCGCTTATCTGCGCCGGCTGATCGAAGGAGGGATGCCGGTTTGAGAGTCGAACAGACGTCATTGCCGGGCGTGGTGCTGATCTCGCCCAAGGTGTTCGGCGACGCCCGCGGCTATTTCAAGGAAACCTGGAGCCGCCAGCGTTACCAGGATGCCGGACTGCCGGCCGATTTCGTACAGGACAATCTGTCCTATTCGCGCAAGGGCATCCTGCGGGGCCTGCATTTCCAGAATCCCCGCTCCCAGGGCAAGCTGGTGCAGGTGCTGCAGGGCGAGGTGTTCGACGTGGCGGTGGACATCCGGCGCGGATCGCCGCACTTCGGCTGCTGGTTCGGCACCGTGCTGTCGGCGGAGAACCATCTGCAGATGTACGTGCCGGAAGGCTTCGCTCACGGCTTCTGCGTACTCAGCGAGACGGCGATGTTCGCCTACAAGTGCACCGAGTATTACGATCCCTCCTCCGAATTCTCGCTGCGCTGGGACGATCCGGACATCGGCATAGACTGGCCGCAGGACGACGCGCCCGAACTCTCCGCCAAGGACAAGGACGCCTTGCTGCTCCGGGATTTTCCGCAGGACCGGCTGCCGGTCTATCCATGAAAATCCTCATCGTCGGCAGGGGCGGGCAATTGGCCTGGGAACTGCGGCGCACGCTCGCCTGCTTCGGCGAGGTCGTCGCACTCGATCGCCATACCGTGCCGGTTCTCGATCTGGCCGAACCGGCGGGCGTGGCCGCGGCGGTGCGATCCGTCCGGCCGGACCTGATCGTCAACGCGGCCGCCTATACCGCGGTCGATCGGGCCGAGCAGGAGCCGGAGCGGGCCTGGAAGGCGAACGCCGAAGGGCCCGCCGTGCTGGCGGCGGAGGCGGCGCGTTTAGGTATAGGCCTGATCCACTATTCGACCGATTACGTCTTCCCCGGCGACGGCAGCGTGCCGTACCGCGAGGACGACCCGGTCGGCCCGCGGAACGTTTACGGCCGCAGCAAGCTGGCCGGCGAAGCGGCCATCGCCGAATCCGGCGCCGCCCATGTCGTTCTCCGCACCGCCTGGGTCTACGGCGTGCGCGGCCAGAACTTCTTGAGGACCATGCTGCGGCTCATGGCCGAGCGCGAGGTGGTGCGGGTCATCGACGACCAGCTCGGCGCCCCGAC